>NZ_JARPML010000001.1:0-229757 GCF_030263835.1 Asaia sp. HumB
CCCCGTCCAGGGGAGAGACGTGATAGCGTCGGACGACATGAACGATGCCGGAGTCGAGTCCGGGCCATATCCTGCGAAGTAGAGGGTGGCAGGAAATTGGAACGCATTATCGTATCCCACGAAATACGCTTCAGCGATTTTGTATTCATTCGAACTGGTGCCGAATGTTACGCCGACGCTTGCAAGGTCATGAAATACCTTCGTAGTTCCGTTAGGGACTGCGGCTATGTCGGCAGTGATTACGAGGCCATTGAGGAAATCGAGGGTGCCGTTCGCCGGGATTGTGCCCGGCACGACCGACACGACGAGGGAGATAGGTGTTCCGACCGCCACGGGCGTTCACTCCTTGGGTGAGGGGAAAGAGCATCGACCTCGCGGAGATCGACGGTGATGGATTGGGCAAAGTCCTGAGGGGTCGAGACGGTGAAATTGACCTGGAATTTCAGGTCTGCCGTCCAGTTGTCCTCGTATTGCTTGTCGCTGTTGATGAAGCCGGTCTGACGCGGCTCAGAGGCGTAGAGAGGGGCCATGACGCCGCCTGTGGCGTTGCGCAGCCAGTCAGCCGCATACATGTCCCGCCAGAGGGCCACGACACGCTGCACGGCCTCGCCAGATACCGAACCGAAGGCCGATATCTGGACCGTGCACTCCATCGGCTCGACCACTTCGCGCGTCGTGCTGGTGTAGCGTGATGCGTTGGTGGCGATGCGCCGGCGAAAGAGCGGCGTGAAAACGATGAAGGGGCCGGGCGGGGCTGCCACCCGGTTAAGCTGGCCCTGCATCACCTCCACACCATTCGGCACGACCGTCAGGAGCCAGGACCGGAGCGCGGTGTTTATCTCGCGATCGGTCGGGGAGAGCGTCACATGGGAGAGGGGGCCGCTGTCTGCCGGGTCACAATCACTTTGGACCATTCGCCGAAACCCCATTCCTCGACCGGCTGCGTTACGAGCCAGTCAGAGCCGTAGAAATTGAGAAGATCGCCGCCAACTTGCAGCGGGCGGGAAAGCCCCTTGAGGCCGCCCGGATATCGACGGCGCGCATATCAGCCTGCTGGTTGATGCTGGCCACATGCTCAAGATCACCCGCCGAGACGGCCTGAATGTCGGCCTCAACGGCAAGGGTGAACGTCTTGAGCGTGACCGACCCATCAGGCTCAATCGTTTTCCCGTCCGAGCACTTCACCGTGACGGTTGTGGCCGGGTTGACGATCCCCAGCGCGCCAGAGGCGATGCCGAACACGTCAATCATCAGACACCTCGTGGCTGACTGAGCCAAGCATGAGCCCCGTGTCCACGAGCGGCTTGCATGCAGTCTCCATGTTCACCGACTTGAGTGTGCCTGTGCGTTTGGAGGACGCCAGACGGGCTTCAAGGGTTCTCTCCGAGATCGGCGCGAAGCTGCCTTCTCTGATGCTGGTCCTGATCTGGTCATCGATTATTTCGCCCACGAAATCCAAGGATCGATGCACGTCATAATCTGTCGCTTTGAGCGAGGTCGCGAGAGCCTTACCCCAGCCGTCTTGGTGATCGTTGATCGTTTGCCGCATGAAAGGACGAGGGGGTGAGGTCGAGGTTCCAAACTCGTTCCATTGCGCAACCTGCGCGACTGGGGTTTTGGCGGCGTCGGAGTATGTCCGACCGTCGATGAACCCCGCCTCGACAGTACCGCCACGCGCCACCTTCTTCGCGAGGTCGTCCAACGCCTTGCGCAGCTTGTCGCCGCCCCTGAGTACCTGCTTTGCCATCAGGGCCAGATCCTTGCGCGTGCGGAGCGTCCGGGGATGAACCGCATCTGTCGGAGATAGATGGTCGCCTGCCAGAACATGAGGCCATATTGCGTCTGGGCGAACCATGACTGATTGGCTGCTGTCGAACCGGCATCGAACGAGACCGAGACGCTGCCACGGGTGGCCGAGGCCAGCCGCCCGACGCTATCGGCCCCGCGCCCGCCCTGAGACTGGGGCAGGAACAGGAACGCGATATGCGCGGTCAGCAGGTAGAGCAGCCGCGTTCGCTTGGTTACGTCAGGCTCGGGGCTGTAGGCGCTGTTGTCGAGAATGGCGGTTGCCATATCGAACCGGGCCTGAGCGGCTGCCTCTGTTACCGAGGATGCCAACTCATGATAGGCCGCTGACCACGCCGCATAGTCGAACGTGACAACGCCCGGTTGCGGCACGGTGTCGGTCATCGGGTCGCGGTCTCCGCTTCCATGCCCTTGCGCTTCAGATCCTCAGGACTGACGCCCTCGAACCCGGTCTTTTCGGTCGCAAACTCGCGGGCCTTCGCATCGGCTGCACGCTCGGTCACTTCCGCAAAGACGCAATGGTTCTTCACAAGGTCGCTGTCCTTGTGCTGGGCGAGCCACTTATCCCAAAAGGATTTCTCGACCTGCGTGCGCCCGACACGACCCAGCAGGACATTGTCCTTGGGATGGTAGTCCGGCGCACGGTTGGCGCCGTTGACGGTGACGCTCTGGACGTAGCCGACCGGGCTGCGGTCGGGCTTGTCATCGGCGCTGAGTTTGGCACGCCGCTCCACATCACCATCAGGAGCAATGCGGAGTTCCAGGCCATGGGGAAGGCGGCAGAGAACAGTGACGGTATCAGCCATGATCAGATCCCCACCATCTGTGCAACAGCCATGGGACGCTTCCAGATCGTGCCCCATCCGCCACGGCTCATCTTCTGGCGTGCATTGGTCGAATACTGCTCGATACGGTGCATCGTCAGCTTCTCGGTGAAGGCGGTCGAGACCGTTTCAACCCCGTCGATCTCGGGCGCGAACATCTGCATGACATTGGCGCTGGTGTAGCCGCCCGACATGGTGACGCCTGCTTCCGGCAGGAACACGATCTCCATGTTCGGCCAGGACTGCTTGATGAGAGCAGCCAAGGTGACGCCGTAGGTGTTGGCGTAGTTCATGACCTGCGACAATTCGGACGGCACAACTACCTTGAGCCGCGTCTGATTGTCGATGTTGCCCATCAGCGCCTTGTTGAGCGCCGCGAACAGATTCACGAAGTCCTGATAGACGGCGTTCGGGTCGCTCGTGCTGGTCCACGCTGTGGCCGTCCCGGTCTTGACCGATGCCGTGATGGCTGCAGGCAGGGCAGGATCGTTCAGCGCGCCGTAGTTCTCAAGACCCGAGACGCCGAACAAATTGATGAGGTTCTGCTGCTTGGCGAGAACCGATACGCCCGCCGTGCGCTGCTCAGCCACCCACGGGATGCTTGCCGTTCCCATCATCTCCGACTCAAGGTCGCCGTACTTGGCCCAGGTCTGGAAGTGGAAGGACTGACGCGACACCCAATTGGCGTTCGCGCTGCTGTCGCCGCCCTGCTCGTAGTCACCATAGGCCACGGCGTAACCCGAGGACTCGATGACCGGGAACATGACGGTCTTGTTGGTCCGGTCGCCCTTCTTTTCCGAACCGTAAATCTCTTCGGATTTGGTCGGAGTGATGAGCTGGCGGATAAGCTGCGGATCGACGGTCGTGTTCAGGATCGCCGGGATGCCGCTGTTCGGGGCGGTTACGGCACCGAACACGGGAGCAGCGTCGAGCGCCACGCCCTTCTCGTCGGTGTAGTGCGTGACGCCGCGAAGGTTGATGCCCCAATCCATCGCAAGGCGAGGGGCCTCAGCGCGAAACGATGCCATTATTCGTTGCTCCCGGAGATCGGCGCAACGGCGCCGGAGATGATGATGGTTGCGCCAGCAGCGCCGCCCTGCGTGACGACGAAGCCTGTGGCGACGGTGCCGCTCGGAACCGTGCCAGCCGCGCCCGTCTGAAGGCTGCCGTCAGTGGTCGAGGCATAGACGGCCTGACCTGCTGTGGCTGCGGTGGAGGCAACGGCGAAGTAATCGCCACCCGACATGAGCTGCACGTTGAAGCCGCTCGGCAGGAGCATGGTGCTCTCGGCCAGATAGGCTGTGATGAGAGCCTGCTGATCGCGCAGAACGAAGCCCGTGGGAGCTTCGGAGCCGACCGGCTTGTTCAGCACGGTCACACCGTCAGCCTGCACCCATCCGAACGCGCCGACCGCTACGCCAGCCGAACCAGCGCGGAAACCGAGCGAGCCGGGAATGGCCGAGCGTCGGGATTGGCCGAGGCGATCCCGCCAGGGAAGCCGACCGCCCAGTTGTAATTGATCTTGTTGGGGAAACCCATCGGTCAGGCTCCTTATGCCTTGATGCGAGCAGACTTGCCCGCGATCGGGGAATCAGTGGCAACGGCGCTGTCGGCGGCGATGCGGCGAGGGGATGCCTGACGCTGCGTGACGACACGCCAGATCGCGGCCAGACCAGAGGCATCGGAAACGCCGTCAAAGGCCACGCCCTGATCGGCGAGCGCATAGCGATAGACTGAAGCGGCGCTGTCCATGCCATGCACGTCGCCAACGACCGGGCGAACGGCATCGAGAGCCACGCGCAGGGCTGCGGCCTTCTGTTCCTGCTTGGCCACGGCGCGGGCGGCTTCGTCACGAGCCATGCGGCGGGCGTCGGCAAGCGAGATCATCCGAGGGGCAGCATCGGCGGCCTTGCGGTCGTCCTTGTCGTCCTCTTCCTCGTCCATGGCATCGTCGTCGTCATCGTCCGTGTCGTCAGAGTCTTCGGCCTTGCGGTCCTTGTCCTCTTCTTCCTCGTCCTCGGCTTCCTTGCGGTCGTCCTCTTCCTCGTCCATGCACTTCTTCACATCCTCTTCCGAGGCATCGAGTGCGAGGCGACCGGCCTTCAGAGCGGCTGAAACCTTCGCCGCCGGTGACATGGGCTTGTGTCCAGCCATGCTCTTTCTCTCCAATGTTGGGGATGCGCTGTCGCCAATGATGGCGGTGTCAACGCGGGGTTTCTCGACCAGGGCGAGATGGTTGAAGCGGATGTTGACCATCTTTAGGCTGTATTCCTGCCCGTTGATGGTCCCGCTCTCAGGGACGATATCGTAGGCATATCCAGCGGATACGCTGCGCTTCGAGCCGTCCTGAATTCGTGCGATTGCGTCACCGTCCCAGATCGACAGTTCGCCGATCAGGTCGGGGGCATTGAATGAGACGTTGTTGACTGCGCCCACCGTGATTTCGCGGGGGTGAGCGTCGGCACTGATCGGCTGGTGGATCTCGATCAGTGGCTTGCCGTTCATGCTCGCTGCGGCATCACGCAGGGCATCGGCATCGCGATAGACCTGATACAGCACGTCAGGCTTGAGCCCGAGGCGTTCGGCGTCCTTGATCTCGCTGCCCCAGTAGGGCGAGACTACAGCCGCACTGAGGATGCACCGCTCGACGTGTAGATGGCCGTCATCATCGACCCGTCGAACGGATCGGTCGAAGGCCATGACCTGCTTTGTCATCAGTCATCAAATCCTGGGATGATCGGCTTGGAGACACACCGGCAATTCGGCTCGGAGCCGGGGAAAATCCACTGCCCGTCAATGTAGGCGCCCTTGTCGAGCCGGTAGCGCAGCTTGTCGCGACCGGCCTTGACGTGGCTCTCTCGCGGATGCTTGCCGCCGTGTGAGTGCTGCCAGATAGCCTCTGTGATGCCGAGCCCCATCTGACGGGTGCGGGTCATGGCCTCGCCAACCTTGCGGTTCTGGTCGCGGGCGATGAAGGCAGCGCGCCGATGCGTGATTCCGTATCGCTGCTTGAGATCCGCCGTCAGGGTGCCAAGATCGCCGCCGCGCAAGGCCGAGCTATAAACGGCTTGGCCAACGTCCTTCAGATATTGCTCAGGAATCGACTTGATCAGCGCCACATTTTCCGCCGCCGATAACGCCGCTTGTTCGCGCATAGCCTGCGACGGCTTGAACTTGATCGCAAACCCGTTGCGTTGCAGGTCCAGGCTCAGTTGCCGGTCAGCGTGGCTCTGAGCCTGCTTCACGAAGCGACGGGCCAGTTCGTCGGCGACCTCGTTAAACCGGGTCCGCCACCGCGCTGTGAGCTTGTTCATGATGCCCTGAAGCACCGAGGCAGGAGAGGCGTCCTGCGCCACCTGCGGCACAATCTTGCGGTAGTTCGCCTTGACCCAGTAATCGACGCTCGCCGCCATTTCCTCGACCAGATCAGTCAGGGCCTTGCGATAAGCGGCTTCCACTCCGGCGTTCGGGCGCTGCGGGGCGAGTGTTCGCCCTTTCGCGCTGTCGCACCGGAGTTTCGTCACTCTTCGCCCTCCGCCTTGCTCAGCAGACCCGACATGCTGCCGTCATCCAGATCGTCTTCAGGCTTTTCTGGGGCAGGGCCGGTCAGGTTCACGTTGCGATAGATGCTGGTGTCGTCCGTCGCCTCGCGTTCGCGGGCCTCGTCAGGCGATATCTTGCCCGAGACGATGTTCACGGCGTCGGTGTCGGACTTAAGCTTCTCGACCTCGGCAGCCTGCTTCTCGTCCATCTGCCAGAGGTGGACAAACTCGTAATCGATGTCCGGATCGATATCGCCCCAGAGATGGATCTGAACGAGGTTGAACATCCACCGCAGCGTTGGCTCGATCTGGTCCGCCTGCCATGCTGCTATCTCGTCGTAGAAGACGCGGATTTCGCCGTCAGACGAGGCGTTGAGGCCGGTTGGCTGAATGCCGAACAGCTTCACCAGCGGGATGCCGGGGATCGACGCCATGGCCTCCATGGCCTGTGCAAGTAGTTCGTTCAGGCCACCAAGCGGGGTGGCGAGGATCTTGACGTCCTCGCTGGTCTTGTCGGCGACGAACGTATCCTGCCCATCCGATACCCCTTGGAGGAAGTTCGCTCTTCCCGTCACAGAACTCGGGTTGATATCGCCAAAGTCGGAGCGTTCCGGCGTGGCCATGTTCCCGAACATGTCCGTCAGTAGGACCAGCTTCGAGAAGTTGGCTGCAATGCTCGACACGCTGTTGCGCAGGCGCAGGAAGTTGTGAACGTAGGTTTTGAGTTGCTGCGTGAGCGACAGGCCGCCGAAGTTGAAGGCGGGCGCCAGCATCTGAGAAACGGGGAAGGGAACCAGGCTCTTCATGCGGGACGAATGGACCCGCGATCCCTGAACCCACCAGACGGATGGCTTGTAGAAGTCATCACGCAGCGGCGTGTCGGCGTTGTAATTGGCCGGGGTCGTCCAGATCGGCTCAACGTTCGCAAATCTGCGAAGAGCGCCCTGAGCCATGCCGTTCTTGTTGACGCGCAGGGGCTTTTCCTGATCCAGCGCGCCGTAACCAAGATCTCCGACGTCAGCCCATACGTGGCCGATGCCGTAGCCGAGGCCATGCCGGATCTGCTCGCGGATTACCTCGCGGATGTGGAACGATTTGAAGGCCGTCTCGATCTCGGAGATGCGCTTGGCTGCGGCTTTATCGTCGCCCGGCGAGGCCGTCTGCTTCTTGCTGCGGAACCTGATCCACTCGCGGGTGCACTCCTGGCCAGCACATCGACCGGCTTACGGAACTCGGCCCGCTGCATCATCTGGGCAAGATACGGATAGCCTTGGAAACTCAGGCCGTCCGCAATGTAGCCTTCAATGATGCCAATGTTCTCGCCCGCCCACGCGCCGAACCCGGCGGGGAGGGACATGGCGTCATCCATCGCGAGTGCAGCACCACGCACGCCAGCCGGAGGCTGGTACGGCTGGAACGACCGCGTGGCCGCCTCAACCCGCGCCAGTTCGGCAAGATCGGCATCCTGCGCAAACCTTGCGAATGAAATGCGTGGCTCTTTCCTATCGGTAGGACGCGGCTCTACTCGCACAGCCGGAGTTGCGGCCTTGCGGGTGAACCAAGCTGCCATGGATGGGCCTATCGTCTGCGGTTGGGTAGGGCGTTAAATGCGGAGAAGTCGGGAGCCTTGCGGCGGTTCTGGATCAGGGGCGAGAGGGCATAGCGCAGGGCATCGATGCCGTGGTTCCACTTGTCTTCGAGCTTAGGCAGGATCAGGCGCGCATCTCGCGGGTCGACCTTGTAGGAATACATTCGGAATTCCTTGGCGATCTGCTCGCAGCGTGGGTGCACCACGATCTTGCGGAACGCTTTGATGCGCTCGATGCCGTCCTCAACACAGCCTTTCCATTTCTCGGCTGGCATGATGCGAAAGCGATGCCGGTTCGCCATGTAGCTGATCGTCTCTGGCCTCGCGCAATCGGCCAGGATCGGCCAGTCACGCGAGCCCGGCACCCGGTCGAACAAGGTGGGCAACTCATCCATCTCTACACCGAGGCCGAACGCTTCCTGATCGACATAGAGCACGTCATCATCGATGAATGCCCGGATGAGCGCCGTTGGATCTTGTGAAAATCCCCAGTCAGCCCCGAAGTAGAACCGGGCGTTATCCGGCGTCTCAAATTCCTCAAACGACACGCGGTGCCGGAACACAACCGCTTCGCTGATCGTCCTGCATTCACCTTCCCAGACGTGCTCGTAAGCCTCCGGGTCGTGCCTGAGCAGCAGTTGCCGTTCGGCGTTCAGTTCAGGCGGAAACCACGGGTTATCCTGCCAGCCGACCTTGCGGACCAGAGCGCCGCCCTCGTCCTGCAGCATCAGCATAAGCCGGTGCATGGGGTCGTCGTCGTGCTCTGGATTGTAGGTGAACCAGAGTTCGGACCCGGCCTTACGAATGGTCGGGATCAGGATATCGAGCGACGACTGGCTGACGGTCTGACCTTCCTCGACCCAGCAGATATCTACGCCTTCTGTGGACTTGATGCCCTGGATATTGCGGGCAAGGCCCTTGAACAGAAACTCTGCACCCGCCTTGGATGAGATGCTTGTTTCCTGCACCTTGAACCATGGCGTCAGTCCCAGAGCTTCGATCTGGTCGGCCAAGAGCCGCTTGACTGAATCATTGATGGAGTTCTGAAACTCGCGAACGCACAGCACCCGGATCGGTCGGGTTGCAGCCAGCGCCACAAGAACACGCGAAACGGTCCAGGATTTGGAAGAGCCGCGCCCACCATACCAGACCCGGTAACGGTACCCGCGCCCAAAATCACCGAACGCAGGCGGGATTTCAATTCTCGTCTGGCTCATCTCTTGATTGGAAAGGCGCAATCACCAGCGTCGGCATCTGCAACGGCGCTCCATCCACCCCCGTCATTTCTTGCGTCACCTTGTCGCCGTAAACCTTGGGCATCATCTTCGAGAGGAACCACTTGCGGGCATCCACTCGCAAGCGCGAACGCTGCACCACGTCTGAATTCACGCCCTCCGACCCATCCTCTTTCGTATACGTGTCGTTGGTCCCATCGTCCGCAATCTCAATGGTTTCCTCTGCCATGGAGTGCAGACCCATCTCTTTTGCGCGTGCGTATTGCGCGGAAAAACCTTCCCGATCATCGACAACCCATCCGCGAACGGTGGACTCCGATGGGAAGCGTTCTTCAGTGCATATGCGGCGCAGGGATTTTCCTTCAGCGAGCAGAAGGCAGATATCGCGCGCAAGCTCAGCGCAATATCCGCTCGGCCTGCCACGGGGGGCAGGAGCTTCGGCCTGTGCTTCAGCTACCTTCCCCGGTCGCTTCGCCATCCGTCTTCTCTCGCCTGTATCTGCATCTCACGCGCCACGAATGACGCCACCTGATCGGCAACAACGAGCGCCACTTTTCCAACGCGCTCTTGCCGGTCCGCCATCCTGATCATCTGGGGTGCGCATCGGACGACGCACTCGCCACGGATACCCAGACGGAAAGCCTGCGCCCAATGAAGCGGCATGTCCGATCGGTGCCGGTTCTCAGGATCTGCAAGGATTATGCACCCGGCAGCGTCGTCGCCATTGGCGGCAACCACAATAAACCGGGCGTCATTCACGCGCAGCACGTCGCCTCTCTCCAATCGAACCGACTGAGGGAGCATGACGAACCGCGCAATTTTGGAATTCTAGCGAGAATTAGCACGCGGTTTGGTCAAGGTACAGCGTTAATTGCGCACTGCCTCTGCGAGCCGCTTCTGTTCCGCTACTGCGGCGCGATAGATGGACGGCAGCAGCTTGAGCAGCATCACGGCGCGTTGTCGGATCGCCTTGCCACCCGGCGTTCCCTTAATGTGGGGCACAAGGTCGCGGGCCATCTCGCTGAACGAGTGTTCGGCAATGAGCAGGCGGACGAGGAACTGGTGAGTGTCAGCCCCGAGACTGTCACGGATCAGCGCGATACGGTGCCCGCCATGCGCCCGGTTGAGCCCGAAAGTAATGGCATCGCCCTTCACGTAATCGTCCGGGACAGGATCGCGCATGAAGTCGGCATACCCGAAATTCGCGTACTGGTAATCGTCTATCCAGTGTCTCGCGACCGTTTCGCTCTCGGAACTCAGTTCGCCGGATTCACGCAGAGACAGGAGGGCACGCACTTTTTTGCGGCTGTCACGAGCGCCGAAATAGTCCGGCTTCGTCATGCGCTCCGGAGTGGGGCCGAGCGGCTTTGCGGATCGCACGGCAAAAGGCCGATCCTCCGCTTTGGGCTTGGACATTTCGGAGATCGTTGCTGCGATTTCGGGGGATATGGCCATACCCAAATCCTACCAGAACCAGCCCCCCGGTACAACGAAAACCCCGTCAGAACTCCACCAAAACCGCCACCGCATCGGCTGGCGTGGCGCCCTGCAACCAAAGCCCGATCCAGAACCCCGGGTCGTCGTCCGTCACGCGCTGGTCGGGGTCTCGGCCGGCGAGTGTGTCGGCAAGGTCGCACCATGTGGGGAAGGGTAGGCGGGTCACTGGCGGTCTCACCGATGAGCAAATTTGATTTTGCCGCAGTGCTCGCACTGCAAGACATACTTCGCGCCAACGCAGACCTCGAAATCATCCACGATCCGCACCTTGTCGACCAGCGTGAATTTATGCCGACACCGGCGCATCAGCCAGATACAAAGCGGAACGGTTATTATGGCGAGCGCTATCAGGTGTTCCATCAAACCCCCTCCCCACCAGAAGCGCGAAAAACCTTCCCGTTCGCGCGAACATCCACCGTCCCGCATTTCCGCACGACCACGACGACTTCACGCGGAGGTCTGATCGAATAGGCGAGGGACCATAGCCCGAAGGCGATTGCGAGCGTCACAGGACCGTCGATCCATTCAGCGTCGAACGTCATACGCCAGCCGATGACCCAGAGCAGAGCAGCGCCGACCCCGAGCAGTCCAAACGCGCACCACTTGCCGAAATTCTTCATCGCATCACCGAATGACATGCTTGAACCCCCTCAGACGGAAACTTTCCTTCGACGTCACAGGAGCCCATTTCCACCCCGTACAGCCCGTTCCAATTTCCGCCGGTGAGTTTGTCGTCTCACGCTCTGCACCGCCATCAGCGGCCCGCAAATTGGCTCTCGCGGCATGATACGGCAGTGGCTTGGCGATCAGGTGCGTTGCGTCCACTCGTTCGGCCCATCGCGTGTCGATGTCCATGAGGTCGGTCGGGATCGCCCGCTTCGTCGTTTCGCTCATGGTGTGCGTCCTGGGGTAAGAAGCACAAGGGCCGTTGTGAACCTTCTCCGCAACTCGTCCATCGCCGTGCCTGGGCGGTCTCCACCCCACGCGCTCGGGTTGTCTCTGAGCCATTTCTCTCGTTCCGACTGAGAAGCGACAGCCCATGCAGTCGGGTTGAACGGTGATGTTCCTAACGTTTCGCTCATGCCCGATCCTACCACACCCCGAGTCCCGTTTGTACCGAAATCGCCCGGATTTGCTGGGTTTTTCATGGTTTTCTCCATCACCAGGCCGCGCTATTCTGGCGCTCGTCCGAGCCCCGGAACCATGTCGAAGGCCCGTCGAACTGCATCCCGACAATTCCGGTCCTGCCGCCTCGGTTTTTGAGCACGATCACCTCGGCCAAGCCTGTGACCTGGCGCAGTCGATCCAGCACTTCGCCTGATCGCTTCTGGTACGCAGCATCGCTCTCGCCGTTGTTCCTGCTCACATCGCCATCTTCGCCAATCCGTAGTCGCAGCGCCATTTCCTCGCGATAGAGCGCCATCACACAGCGGGCATCCTGCTCGATTGCGCCACTGTCGCGGATATCGGAC
The DNA here is from genome assembly GCF_030263835.1 of Asaia sp. HumB. Classification (NCBI taxonomy): domain Bacteria; kingdom Pseudomonadati; phylum Pseudomonadota; class Alphaproteobacteria; order Acetobacterales; family Acetobacteraceae; genus Asaia; species Asaia sp. HumB. Next base: position 11,965 of record NZ_JARPML010000001.1, read on the forward strand.
AGGGAGGGGCGGCGGTCCTCGCGGTTCTCGGATTGCCGGTTAAGCTGGGATAGGGCGATCACTGGAACGTTCAATTCCCGCGCCATACGTGCCACGTCGCGGCTGATCTCGGTGACTTCCGCCGTCCGGTTGCCGGATCGCTTCACGGCGGCGCTGGCCTCCATGAGTTGCAGGTAGTCGAGCGCGATGAACGCCAGGCCCTGCTTCTGCCTTTTCATGCGTCGGGCCCGTGTGAGGATCTGCTGAACGGTCGCGCCTTCCCGGTCATCGACCATAAGCGGGATATCTCTGGCAGCCATACCGGCCGAGACGATCCGCTCCATGTCCTCGCGGGAAAGCGGCCGGCGCTCACCATCTGCGAATTTCCAGTGGCCGGTCATGACCGCATCGACCGGCATCCCGACCTTGCCAGCGATAGCCTTGCTCATCAGTTCCTCGGCAGACATTTCGCCGGACCAGATCAGGCCCCGGCCGTTGCGTTGGGCAGCCCGCATCGCGATCCCCAGCATCAGGGACGACTTACCCACGCCCGGTCGTGCCGCGATGACATACACGCCGCCCGGCTTCAGGCCGCTCAGGAGGCCGTTCAGACCCTCGTACCCGGTATCGATACCAGAAAGGGCGCTCCCTGCCTTCCACGCGGCTTCTGTGGCCTCTAGGAGCATGTCTATCGCGTTTGCCGAGGTCTTCATCGGGCGTTCGGTGTCGCCAGTCAGTGCGAGACGCTCGATGCGCTCCTGCAATTCCTCGACCAGAACCGCGCCGGTCTTTTCGCCGGAGTGCACCACGTCGAGGATCAGGCTTTCGCCTTCCTCCTTCAGCGAGCGCAGGAGTGCAGTGTCCGCAATGGCCTGGGCGTAACCGCGCATGACTGGCTTGCCGACGAACGCCGTAGCGAGCTTGGAGGCAGAGGCTTTCCAGAACTCAGCCGTTTTCGGGTTCGTCTCGGCCTCTCCGCGGATCGTGATGAAGTCGCAGGCCCTGCCGGACTGGATGCGGTCACGGGCGATCCGGTAGATCTCCCCCAACGCCTCGGACGTGAAAGCCCCCGGCGTCAGGAGGTCATCGACCAGTTCGAGCGAGCCGCTGTTGAGCAACACGCCGGCGACAAGCGAGCACTCGGCCTCGAACGTGTCGAGCGACCGCTTGGGCGGGAGGAAGATGGACTCACTCACGGTCATTCCTCCCGAATTGAAGATCTGCGATGAGGCGAAGCGCCTTGGCCGTAGCCTCGATCTCGTCCTCGATCTCGTCACGGCTCAGGCCGCCTTGCACGATCGCGTCGGCAAAAGTGCTGTTCATGCGCTGCCGGTTCGTGAAGAACGGCTCGGCTATGTGCTGGATCATGCCCGTGCTCCTTCTGCGAAATCCTGGATCATTGGAGGCGGTCCCTGGCATCCCGTTCGGGCCCATTCGCGCTTTGCCGCCTTGTGCGCGGCTTCGACCTCAGGCGGATATTGCGAGGCGATGGGCTTGGCCGTTGCGTGGATTACGCTCTCGTCGTTCCACCGCTCTCCATTGAGCCAGGAGGCTGGGTGCGGGCGGAAGTCTTGGCCGTTGCGGACGTTGTCGCCAAAGGGCCACGCTGAGACGGCGCGCATGATCGCCTCGTGCCCGATCTTGCGCCGGGCCCTGTCGTAGGCCTTCCGAGCCGATGCCTTCCCATCCTTGCGTGGGTAGGCGCTCCAGAAGGCTTCGAAGTCCCTGGCCGGGCCCTCTGTCTCGTTTCCCGAGTTTGCGTCTTCGGTTTCGAGTTCGAGCGTCGGTTCGTCCCCCGTGGGGACTATAGGGGTATTCTCCCTCTCCCTCTCTATGGCATTGCCGTGGGATATGCCGTGGCATTCCCGTGGCTCTTGTGAGTCCGATGCCGTGGCATTGCCGGTTGCGCGGCCAGACTTCTCCCAACGCTTTGCGGCTCTCTCGCGCTGTCGCACGCGAGATTCCCAAGCGTGGCGGGCTTTTTCGGCCACCGTAGGGTGGTATAAACGGCCATCAGAACACAGCACCCAACCACGCAGAGCCATCTCTTTGATGCGGCCCCACCGTGAGCCTGAACCCGAAAGATGGGCAAGCACTCGGTCATCATTCGGGAGGCTCGACGCGGGAATTTGGAGCCACGACTTGCACCAGAGCGCAACAGCGGCCTTAAATTCCTCTCCCGTAGACAGCGCAAACATGTCGCTATCGACCAGTCTGGACACGTCCAATTGCATGAATGGGAGCCCCCGCAGGTCGCAATCTGGGGGCGTCAGGGGTTCTGGTTTGATCATCCCACCACCTCGCGAATGGTCACGACTGTCCGCTGTTCGGCGCGCTTGCACTTGATGCCGATCACCTCGATTTTGGCGTGTTGCGGAGCGTCATCGACAATGAAGCCGAGGCCGCGCTTGTTCCGCACCACCCGCTTGGCATCTGCCTTTTTCTGGTTGAGCAGGCGCGGCGTCGTCAGGCTGTCGATCAGGAACTTTGCACCACCCTGGAGGCCATCATTATCCGGCGACCCCACGGAGTACCGCTCAATCACGACATGCGCCTTGCTGAACGGCTCAGGAGGGCGCAGACCAGTCGACGCCATAGCGACAGACCGGGCCATCTTCCGGCGCATCCCAGTGAGCGCAAACCGGCTCTGCCCGATGCTGTGATTAAGCAGCGGGAAGGGGGCGGGGAGGGTGAAGGTTATTTCTCGCATAGCTCACATCCCAAGCGCACGTCTGTAGATATCGAGCAGCGTTTCCTGCTCCTCGATTTCGTTCGGCTCTTTCTTGCGCAACTTGATAATGTTCTTGATCGTCGCGACATCGAAACCGGCGCTTTTCGCTTCCGAGAAAATATCCTTGATGTCACCGGCAAGGGCTTTCCGCTCCTCCTCAAGCCTCTCGACTCTTTCGATCACGGAACGGAGGCGCCCCACGGCGATGCCGCCCACATTGGACTCAGGATCAGCAGCCTGTCGCGCACGGCTCGCAGCGGCTTCATCAGGATCAAAAAACATGGTCTCGCCGCTGTTGTGGCCTGTCATGTCGGTTGCGTTGGTCATGAGCGGGGCTCCTCGATAAATTCGTAATGCACGGTCACGACCTGGACGCGCTTGATATTGGCAGCTCGCAAAACATCATCCGAGAACTGGTCAGCTCCTCGGGCATGCAGTTGATTGTTGAGCTTCTGCTTGCTGAAACCGCCTCGCTCCGCGAAAGCTACTTGGCTCCCGGCACGGTAAATTGCGCCTTTTACTATCCGCAGCACGTCGATTTCATCGATCTGGTTGGAGCGGGTCATTTCTGAAGCTCCTTCCGTGCTGCTTCGAGCGCTCGCTTGTAGCGATCGACCTCAGCCAGCGCCCAAGCCTCGAAGGCATCCCAGTCTTTCCAGACGATCCGCAGAAACGTCAGACGGTATGAAGGTGGAGGGCCTGCATCTCTTCCGATGCCAAACCGACCGACCTTGATTTTGAACCAAGGCATAATTCTTGCTCCCGCGCCGCACGGCGCTCAGCAACGAGGCGTTCAACCTCGTCCGCTATGGATGAACACGAGGCCATCAGTTCGATCAGTGCTTCCGCATCGGGAGCATTGGCGCCTGACAGCCAATTCTTTGCGGCCCGTGGCGTCTTGTTCGCAGCACGAGCCAGGTATTCGGCTGCAGACCTGAAAGGGCGAAACTCGCGCGCTATGGCCTGCAGGAGTGAATCTCGAATTGAGAGGGCTGCAGCACTCATTGGCCGCGCACTCGCCGGAAAGGACCGATTTCGGTCCATTTGAGACTGAAATAGGTCCGAGAGAGACCGATTATTTCCCATGTTTTTCCTCCATCATCTGCCTTGTCACCGGCAGTTTGAGGGAGTTCAGAATTGGACGACGACACCACCACCCACGAGCACGACAAGCCACTGGTCGAGGCAGATGCGAGAAGGTTCACGCAGCGGTTGGATACGCCCGTGATCGCTCTCGACATCATGCGCGCCGCCCGGCTCTGGTCGGTGCTGCACCCGCACGCTACGGGCCAGACGCGCCAACGTCTGGTCGAGCAGTTTGCGGCTGCGGTGGGGGTCGTGGTCGTCATTTGATGGTCAGGGTGCTTCGCTCATGTCAGCGCGCGCCCATCTGCGCGATATCGCGTTGAGCGTCGGCCCATGAGACACCGGGCATCATCACGCCCCAGGTCTCTGGCGAACCTGCAGGCAGCGGCTCAATGCGCGTGATCTTCGGCTTGCTCTGCGGCTGTTCGGCGACGACTTCCGATTTCTTGACACGCTCGATAACGGCCAGCGGAATCCCGGATAGATCGCGGATTTCGTATTGCCGCCTGGTCGGCACCCGGTTCCAATACCTGATCGCGTGCCTCGATATTCCGAAGTGCGCTGCAAGTGCTTCGATGCCGCCACAATCGCGCACTACGTCCTCAAGGGAGTAATCGTCATACTTCGGGTCGATATTTGCCGGACCAGACGCTCTTTCTTTCTTGCTTCGGCTCCCAGTGGCATTGCCTCCACAATGTGCACCGCAAGCCACGCTGCAGAAGCGGCGCGGCAGCCATTTGGAAAGGCGTACGCCTGGCTTACGGCTGAACGTGGCTCCGCAATACTCGCAGTTCTTGGTGTCGCTCATTTCTTGCCCCCCTTGCGCTCGAGGCGGCTTGCGATGCTCTGCAAATCGAGCGCGGAGACGGTGCCGGTCAGGGAGAACGGCGGCTTTGTGGCTGGGGCGCTCATGGACGTTCCTCCGAGCTTTCGGCCCGCGTCACGCCGGACGCCCAGACGAGCAGGCGAATGGCAGCGCAGGTGGGAATGACGATTTCGAGGAAGTGCAGGAGGCTCATGGGCGGGCTCCTTGCGCAGCGGACAGGCCAAGCCGTTGCTCATTGAAAGCAAAGCCGATCTGCGTGCAGGATTTCGGGAAGGTCGCATTGAAGATGTCATCGAAATGACCAATGCTGTTGGCGATGCCGAGCAGGGTATTCAGCGTTCGGATATGCTGGTTGAACACCTTGTCGTGCTCAGGCTTCAGCATCTGATGATGCCGGAACGCCCGCTGATACTCCGCTGCGCCATTATCGTTGGCGCGGAGGATCTTCGGGTTTGCCTCACGGATGACCTCGAGCCCGATCTCGCCGAACAGGAAGTCATAGACATACCGGTTGATGAAGTGACCGCAGTTCGGGTGATTGTTGCGACCGGTCTTGGCCAGGCCGAGAACGCGATGAAGGTTTACGAAGAACGGCTTCTCAAACCGCTTCTCCCATACGCGCACTTCGGGCGAGAGGATATTAAGGCGCAGGAGGTCGCGGGTGACGGGCTGGTTGCGGCGCATTTCGATGAACGCGACCGACACCTCAACCATCAGATCAGACGCGATCGGCTTGTCAGAGCGGCTGATGATGTAAAGCGCCTGCGCTTCCGTAAACCAGAAAGCACGCCCCTGGCGTCCGCCGCCTTGCTTGCTCGCCAAGTGCTCCGAGCGTACTTGGTTGATTTTGTTGAGATTTCCAAGATGATCTCGGACAAGGCGACGAAAAGACTTCACATCGCCGTAGCCAAGATGATCGGCGAGATCCACGTCGCTGACGCGAAGTTCGCCGTCAGACTGCGTTTCGATACGGAACGGCACGATCTCTGCAGTCATGGGCGGGCCTCCGTGGGGGTGCGGTCGGGGAGGGGGTGCAAGGACAGAAAATCATCGGACGTGACCTCGCCATTCGTCGCCTCGATTATGCGGCGCATATTCGCCGGACGAGGGAAGGAGATGCCGCGCCGATAGCGATTTACGATTTGCCGAAGACCAATGCCGGACAGGCGCGCGAACGCTGCGTCTGTGATCCCGCGGTAATTCAGCCACTCATCAAGTGTCATGCCTAACGGTAACTCGTTTGGTTACCTTCGGTCAACGAAAAAGATACCGCATGGCGTCACCAAACGGGTTACACAGTGAACATGTCAGGAAGCACCGAGAAGCAGGCCGCCGTGGCCGACCGTCTTTCGAAGAAGATGCGCGAGGTGGGAATTTCCCAAAAGGAACTCGCTGACCTCGCAGGCACGTCAAAACAGCAGATCTGGAAGCTGGAGAACGCGAAAGTCAGTCTCAAGCCCCTATGGGCTGAACGCCTAGCGCCTCATTTGAACGTCACCCCTGCCTGGCTTCTGATGATCGATAGCAACCAGACGGATGCTCCGCCTGCGAGTTCGAACGACCAACGTTTGAAGGAGGCGCTCCATTCTAAGCAGGAGCAGGTACTCCTCGGAATTTGGCGTCACCTCTCCCTCGCCCAAAGGAAGCACCTCCTTGGGCTCATGGAGGCGATCATGGCTGATCGAGACACCAGTGCTGCTTGAGGGAATCGGGTCATGTCGTTCTGCCTTTGCCATGCAATGCATTATGAGAACAGAACGAGAACATTTCAAGCGCGGGAACATTGCGGTTTGGTGAGGGGATAAGGCGATGGACAAAGAATTCCCAGGATACAGACAGAGAAACCAGGAAGAGCTGCAGATGGCTATTGCCTCGGTCGCTCTGCGTGTAGCGATTTTATCCAGAGAGCTGGAGAGTTACATTCTGCCAAAAAACGCTCTGCTTCACGAACCTAACCCGATTGCGTTGGCGCAAAATATTGGGGCGGTGGGGGATGTGATGATGGAAATGGCTCGTGATTTGCTCGGAGTAACCGAGGATGAGTGAGTCGGCGGAGGCACTGCGGGCGCGATTTCGACAGGAGAGTAATAGGATAGGGATAGGCCCAACTCCGACTATTGACGGTGGCGGTGGCCCTCCCCATGATTCTGATATGGAACGTCGAGTAGCAAACTTAGAGACTGACATCAGAGATGCCAAAAAGGATCTCACGGATCTCAAGGTCTCTATGGCTGAGATGAAGGGGACACTGGGCGCAGTAGCCTCCTCGACTGCGCGCCTTGAGGCACGCCTTCCATCCGTCTGGCAGACTGTCACCGTGTTTCTTTCTGTCGTGGCTGGATGTGTCACCCTGTTCTCAGCAGCCATAGCAGCGCTCGTCAAACTAGGGTTGTTAGGTCATTAACACTGGTATGATGCTAGAAACCCGGCCCAGCCGGGTTTCTTTTTGTGTGGACGGTAACCGTTTTCGTCACTTTCTTGTTGACGACGGTATCTGATACAGTTACCAATACCCCATCACCACCGATGGGGAAGCCAGATGGCAACCGAGCCAACGATCACAGACGCCTTTTCCGCACTGACTATGTCGAGCCGCGAGATTGCGGACCTGACGGGCAAGCGGCATGACCATGTTGTTCGCGACATTGAGAAGATGCTCTCGGAGATCGGCGAGGGTCTCCCCAACTTTGGGGACACCTACCGGAACGAGCAGAACGGCCAAGAATACCGCTGCTTCAATCTTCCGAAGAACCTGACGATCGTTCTCGTCGCAGGATACCGGGCAGATATCCGCCTCAAGATCGTTGACCGCTGGATGGCTCTCGAAGCTGCAGCATCCGCCCCCATCGCCTCCCATGACTTCTACGTGCCCCAGACCAAAGCTGAGGCTCTGCGCCTCGCCGCCGATCTGACCGAGCAGGTCGAGGAGCAGCGCCAGCGTCTTGATGTGGCCGAACCCAAGGCTGAAGCGTTGGACAAGATGAGCGCTCTGAACGCCGAGCCGAAAGGCGTTCGCGATGTAGGCCGCCATTTAGAGATCGGTCAGAGCAAGGTTGCCGATTTGGTTGTGCAGTGGGGCTGGGCTTGTCGTGAGAGCGGGAAGCTCAAGCCGACGCACTATGGCCGCGAGAAGGGATACACGGTCCTTACGTCGCGTGTCTTCACCAACAAGACCACGCACGAAGAACATGTCGTTCTCGATTTCAAGATGACGCGCAAGGGCATCAACCGCATGGCCGTTCGGCTGGCGAAGGAAGCCCGCACGAAGCCGCGCCTTGAGCCCGGCATGGCCGCAAAGATCAACAACGCACCCTGACCCCGCTTGACGCGACCCCGGTACGCCGGGGCCGAACAAGCCGGGTTTCCGGCCAGTGTTTCCAGTGATGGAGAGAGAAGATGGCATATCCAGACGGAATGCAGTTTCGGAGCAGCGATACACGCAGCCCGTATTATCGCCCGGGTGCGATGAGCAACTATCAGGCGGCAGTAAGCCAGGATGCGGAGATCGCCGAGGAAATCCGCGAACTGATCACGCGCACAGAGCAGCAGGTGAACGCTAAGCTGTCCCGCGTGAATGACCGGGGCGCGTTCGATACGGACGAACTTGATTGCCTGTTTTGCCGGCTGGGCGAGGCGCTGCCGAACCGTGCTGTGCTTGAGCAGAGGGCAGGGTGATGAAGCACGAACGCATCACCGTCTGGCAGGACGACATCGTTCTGCCGCTCGACCTGCTCAAAGGCGCTCGCGAAGTTCTGGCGCGCGCTGCCGATCGCCTCGAAGCCCTCGCCAAGGACGACCAGGACTGGGAGGTTCTGCGCGAACTGGACGAGCAGAAGTTCATGCTTGGCAAGCGCTGCGACGAACGGGAGTCCGCACAATGACGCCCGCAGAGCAGAAAGCCGAGCACGCAGAAATGGCGCTCGCATACCTCCGCAACGCGGCATGGGGCCTGAACCGCACACCGCACGCAACCCGCCTGATTGGCGACTGGGAGCGCGTGAAGCGCGGCATGACGACGCTGGTCATCCCAGCGATGAAGGAGACATGCTCATGAGCGGGAAATGGGCGCCGGGGCCTTGGAAGGTCGCCCTGACAAACCCACGCTGGATCATGAACAGAAACAATATCATCGCTGAGATTGAGGACGAAATACGCGGGCGACATGCGAAGGAGCAAATGGCTGCGAACGCCCGCCTGATCGCCGCCGCGCCGGAACTGGCCGAGGCGTTGGAGGATTTGGTCTCAGAGTTTGGATGCACTCTCGAACTACTGGATCGAAACGGCCCCAGTCTGACATGCGCGGACGGTGAATTCATCCACGCTAGCGCCTTCTATGATCGTCGTGAAGCACTTGACCGCGCCCGCGCCGCGCTCGCCAAGGCGAAGGGAGAGGGGGCGTGAAAATCTATCGCGACCTTGAGCAAGGATCGGACGAGTGGTTGCAGGCTCGTTGCGGCATCATCACGGCCAGTATGATCGGCAAGATACTGACAAGCACAGGCAAGGCGGCAAAGAACGATCATTCGCGCCGCGTTGTCTCTGACCTTCTGGCCCAGCGCATAACTGGCCTGGCTGATCCTTCCGTATCGAGCCGTACGCTTGAACGCGGCCACGAGGATGAGATGGAAGCCAAGCTGAAATACTCGCAGGAGATCGCGCCGGTCGAGGAAGTCGGTTTCATCACCGAGGATTTCGGCGGTGTGGTCATCGGGTATTCGCCGGATGGCCTCGTAGGCGATGACGGGCTGATCGAGTGCAAGTCGCGTCTGTCCGGGCTGCAACTCAAGACGATCATCAGCTTGGAAGTCCCGAGCGAATACATGGCCCAGATCCAGACCGGTCTCATGGTCACGGGGCGTAAGTGGCTCGATTTCATCAGCTACCCGGCCATGGGTGGGGGCAAGATGATGGTCATGCGCGTCTATCCAGACCCAGAATTTCAGGCGGTCTTACTCGATGCAGCACGCGAGGCAGAGACGGAGATCCGTCGCCAGCACGTCGAATACGAGAACGCCATCAAATCAAACAAGGCGCGGTTCTTCGACACCGAGCGCCGCGAAGAATTGGAGATCATTCTATAATGGTCGATCTATCGAAAACCATCATCGCGAACAGCGATCAACTCAACGCGGATGACCTTGCTGGCGGCCCGATGACACTTGTGATCACCGAGGTGCGGGGCGGGTCATCAGATCAGCCGGTTCTGATTTTCTATCAGGGCAGTGGCAAGAAATCATTCCGTCCGTGCAAGTCCATGAGGCGCGTTCTGGCTGGCGTCTGGGGCAATGACGGTAAGACTTATGTGGGCAAGAGCCTCGTCGTATTCCGCGATCAGACCGTCACCTATGGCAAGGAAGCTGTCGGCGGTGTCCGCATCAGCCACATGTCGCACATTGAGCGAGATGCTCAGGTCTCACTTATCGTCAAGCAAGGCAGGCGGGGGCTCTATACGGTCAAGCCGCTAAAGATCGAAGTGCAAACCCAGGCAGACACCAAGGCGCATACAATCCAGGAGAAATACGCGTATTTCCTGCGCAAGGCAGAAAAGCCAGAGCAGGTCATCTCGGTTCGCGGAAAATGGAACGATTACGTCGCGCAGGCAGATGAGAACGGCAACCCGATCCCTGACGACCTACAAAACGAAGTCGCCGAGATGATCCAGACGCGGCTCGACGAACTGGCCGCGAATTATGCCGGCCAATCTGACCCGATGCCCGCATGACGCACCCCGGCGACGAGGAGATAGCGGACCGCCTGACGAGAGAGCAGGCGGCACAGGATGCAATTCGCGCCCGGATAGCGGCGCAGGGACAAGCGCAGGAGGCCGTGAAGGGCCGGAGCGCAGGGGAGAGACGGGGATGAGTGACGTATACGAGCCGTTCTCAAACGGACTGAGCGATGCTGAAGCAGAACGCTTGGCAATACTGGCGGAAGAATGCGGAGAAGTCATCCAGGCCGTAGGGAAGATACTACGTCATGGATACGAGGGGCGGCACCCCAAAGCAGAAGCCAACATAACCAACCGGAACAGCCTCGAAATGGAGATGGGCGACGTGCTGGCAGCATACACGCTCATGGTCAGATCCGGGGATCTCCATGCCAGCCATGTGTCCGTATCTCAGGAGCACAAATCCCGGGCTTTGATACGGTGGACACACCATCAGGAGTTCACCCCATGACCCACGAACAGAAGCCGGAGAGCGCGGAGTTTCGGACGCGGGGAGAGCAGATTGATGCTTTGGCGAAAGAGATTGGACCGGAACATATTTTCTACATGCTCGCCGCATCTCGCCGACAAGAAATAACCGAAAGAGCATCTTCCCACATTGCCGAAGCCGAAGCCCGAGGCGCGGCAGAGCAGCGCCGGAAGTATGCGGAGAGGGCGGAGCCCGTAAAGTGGCAGAGGCAAAACCCTGGCCACGGCTGGATTGACACAGCAGAGGAAGATTTGCCGTTTTACAAAGAGCGCGGCTTCCCGGTCAGGCCCCTTTACGACCGCCCCGCCAACGTCGCTACAGGGCTCGATATCTCGGCCATAATCAGGGCAGTATGCGAGCTTCCCGACCGCTCATCTCCTGAAGATCAGCCTGACATGGTGCTGGTTACGCCGGATGAATTGCGCCTGATCCTCGAAACCGCACAGCCTGCCAACGTCACCGCGCTTGAGGACCGGGTGAAAGAGTTGGAGGGGGCGCTATCGTATCTGGAAGACGAGGCGCTGCGCTTTGCAGATATGTACCCGCAGAGCAGCGATATGCGGAACTCCTTTGGAGTGTTCGCTAGCAAGATCAAGGCTCATGCCGCAGCCATCCGCGAGGGAGGCGAGCATGGGTGACATTGTGCCAATTGGAAGCGCCCTATCATTCTCGCGTGGATCAGTTGTCCGACAAGCCGGACGAGGCATGAATATGCTTGTCGTGCGAGACCTTGGCGAGACGGTCGCGGTGGTTCGCGTCGAGGGAGATGAGGCCGGGACATTGCGACTGCGTGAGGTCAGTAAAGCCGGGCTGTCTGTTGCTCTCGATATAGATCAGGAGACGCCCCATGACTGACCCCACCCCCTTCAACCGCCTCCTGGGCGAGCGGGTGCGGCGGATGATCGTCGCACAAGGCCGGTCTCAGGAGAGCGTAGCCGTCGAGACAGGGATTTCCACGAGCACGCTGGGCTTTCTGATCAAGGGCCAGAACAGCACGATCAACACGGTCCTGAGCGTCTTGGCCGCGCTCAAGGCCCCGCCCGAGGTCATGGCCGCGATCTATGCTGACTTTGTGGAGCATTGGATGGAGAGGGCGGATGGGTGAGGGATTGCCAGAAGTGTTGGTCGTGCGGGATGTTCTTGCGCGCCTGAAGGGCCGGATCGGGCGATGCAAGCTCATGGAGCACCTACGGGATACGCCTGAATTCGCAGGCGGTCCCACGCATCGAAGATGGCCGGGCCGGATCGTGTTTCTGCCCGATGATATCAACCGCCTTTTGCTGAGTCTGGAATGTCCCTCAAAGTCGTCTCACGCGCCGGTACGGACCGGCTCTACCTGCGCGGAACCGTCCGAGGACAAAGCGTTTTCGAGAGCGCAGGCACTTCTGACCCCCAAAAAGCCGAAGCATACCGGGCCAAACGCGAAGCGGAACTCTGGACGGAAAGCGTCTATGGCAAACGTGCAGTCGTCACGTTCGCCCATGCCCTAACGGCTTATCTCGAAGCTGAGGAACGATCTGAGACCACGAAAGCCCATTTGAGGCGCCTGCTCGATCACTTCGGGACGACGCGCCTGAGCGACATCAATCAGGCCGCTGTCGATAAGGCGTATGGTCGCATCCTGACTTCGGGACGGGGTGCGAGCCCGGCGACAAAGCTGCGCGGCGTCCTGACCCCTCTCAAAGCCGTGCTGGAGTTTGCCGCTCGACGGCAATGGTGCGAACGTCCGGCGTTTGAACGCCCGAAAGTCGCAGCGTCTCGCACGATCTATCTGCGTCCGGCTGAAGTCGATGCGCTAATCGATGCGGCAGCCGATCACCTAAAGCCACTCTTGATCTTCCTGGCAGGTACGGGCGTCCGCATGTCCGAGGCGCTGGATCTGGAATGGCGCCACGTTGACCTCAAGGGATCTCGTGCGGTGGTCTGGCAGAAGCAGGGCACGGAACGACACGTTGATCTCCCTACGGTCGTGGTGGCGGCATTGGATGCGCTCGAGCATCGTGATGGCCATGTGTTCCGCCCGGTGCGTGCCAAGCGCCCTGCTGGAGCGCGTTCGGGCAAGGAAGTAGGGGAGCGGTATCACAACAACGGGCGCACGAGTGGCGGCCAGATCAAGAACGGATGGGCCCGAGCCTGCCGTGATGCTGAATTGCCCGGCCACTGGCGCGAGTGGATACCGAAGGGCACGAACCAGACAAAGCGGGTCTGGGTGCCAGAGGTGACGCCACACGATCTGCGGCACACCTGGGCGACGTGGCATTACTGCCTGCATCGTGACTTATTGGCATTAAGGGAGGATGGGGGATGGAGCACGATCACAATGGTGACGCGCTACGCCAAGAAGATGCCGGACGCCTATGCGCCGGAAATCAGGGCATGGCTGGACGGAAAAACGCAGGGTGTGCAAAATCCGTGCAGCGATAATCTGGACAACGAGAAAGTGGCAGTATTCCGCCGTTTTTGACTGGTCGGTTTCGGCCTTCACACGGCAGGGGTCACAGGTTCAATCCCTGTCGCACCCACCATCCTCACCCGCAGAAAACTTCCGTTTTTTGAAGACTGATCCGTCCGGGCCTGCGTCCGTTCAGGTACATTCCGGTACGTTTTGAGCCGAGTCATATCGTGTCAAGCTGTGCCAGATCCGTGCCACTTTTCGCGAGTCGTTTCCCCTTGTACCGACCCGCAAGATCGTGCGATTCTGCAAGGGCTGCGGCGGCGTGGATGGACACGCTTTGAATTCAATGCGAGAGGGCTGGTTTGCAAGCCAGCGTCATGCCCACTCCTAGGAAACAATATCAAAGGGTTTCGTCGGCAGCCGGTATCAAGCCCGGCACGCAGCGATCATTGTGGTGGTGATAGGCAGGGGCGGCTTTCGGGCCGGCCTTTGCTTGCGCGGGCGGTTTTAATTAACTCTCGCGTATGTTCGCGTTCTGTTCTCTCTCATGTTAGACCTGACCCCAGCCTCCGAAGGAGACGTAACGTTCGCCATCCGGATGTCGATCTCGCTCGACTATCGGGGCAAGCCGAGGCGCGTGAACGCGAAGATGACCGGGGCGGAGATGGACACGCTGGCCCAGAAGATCACCGAGCAGTTGAAGCGCTCGAACATGTGGCCGCATCGAGGGTCAGGCGCACCCGCGCGTCAGGCGCCGGATTACTCGGTGGCTTGGCGTAAGCCTGACGCCGAAGGCGATTCGTAGCGAAATCCCGTGCCGCTATAGGAAACACGAGGTTATAAAGGCGAAAATTCCGGGGCTCAGAACACCAAGTTCTCCAAGGGCTTCTCGCTCTGTCAACACCATATGTAGTGTCAGAGTTGAAATTTAACCCGATATATTGCTTGTCGCGATATGTGGCGACGCTGCATAAAAGTCTGGACATCAATACTCCGCAGTATGACCAGGCGGCAACTTGATCACACTGCGATTTGTATTGAGCACCTGATGCAAGCAGGTGGCTACTTGCTGACAGAAATTGGAAGTCAAGTCCTACAGACGGAGCTTCTAACTTCTAAGCGGGTCGTGTCAAGCTTAACGATTCTGTTTAAGGTTTTTGATATGATCAAGCGTTCTCCTCCGCCTCCAGGGTACCGTTATGTCTACCGCCCGTGGCGACGCTGTAAGCAAACCGGGCGCAAACTTTATGCGCGGAGCTATGGCTTGCGAGCTTGGCCGATATTGGTACCTGAATAATTCAGGTCAGGTGGCGGGATAGACCTCGCCACCTGCATGCTTTCGAGTGTTTATGTCCCAATGTCCCGCATAGATTGATGGATGTCTCTGGAACAAGCGACGTCTCTTCGGACTTGGCCGCTAACTTATTCCTTACAAGCCCGCACCCGGTCGCACCGCCCGATATAGTCGCCGTTTCCGGCTCCGTACTGGCCTTGATCTCCGCGGCAGGTGCCGCCTGTTCGGCCTTGCTATGGGGCACGAGGGTAGGGTAGGGCAAATACTGCGCCGACGAGCAGGCGAAGAGGCCCGAGAGCGACCTACCTCACGCCGTGCCATCCTCGAGCCGCTACAACACGGTATCTTCGGTTGCTGGCTTGTCGGCCTGAGCCTGAGACATGGACTGCGCTCTATGCGCCATTGTATCGGTCTGCTTCTTGCCCGCCTCGGACGTGCTAAGAGACGCAACGTTCTCCCCCGCTCAGTCAGCTACCAAATCAAGGCACCTAGGGCCGCGACGATGAACGCCGCAGCACCGGCAAAAAGATCAACACTCATGTGGTCTGTGCTGCGGCGCTGCTCTTGCCCTTGAAGGTGGCAACGAGCGTCTTGATGTCGGTTTCGAGCTTGTCGGCATCGTCCTTGATCGCGCTGATCGCGTCGAGAATGGCAGCAAGAGCCTTGATCGAGTTCTCAAGTGACGGGATGATCAGGTCACAGGCCTCGCCATTAATGGCTACGACGATCCATCAGCTTCAGGCCTGCGGCACAGCGATACCCGAGCGCCAGAGCAGGTCGCGCAGTAGAGCGTTCTGCTGGCGCAGTTCTTCGATCAGGTGGAGGTTTTCTTCTTCGCGTTGTTCGAGCTTGTCCACGCGGGCGTTCAGGCGAGCAAGATCTTCGCGTTGAGAAGCGATGGTGCTGCGAGCATTGGAGGCCCCAAACCCGATAAGCCATCTTATTGTAAAGAGAATCCCCCCAACGACGGCGACCCACCATGGTTGGGGTTGATAGGCCTCATTCATGAGGGAGTATCCATTGTTGAGGGCAGGCCGCTCGTTCCGCAAGGCTCAGCTTGTGTTGACGCGAATGAGAGGCGTACGAATTGAGAGCCGGGGAGCGACGGAACGGACGCGCTGTGACTGAGAGGCTCAACCAGCCGGTTTGCCGCCATCGTAATCAGATTGGAGACCCCAACCCAACCCATCGCCATGCTCCCAGAGCATATACGGCAAGATTACCCTTGTTCTGATTGTTGGCATCCCAGTAGCAGGCCAGCGCCATGCCCGAAGGGGTAGGGAGTGCTCGAAGTTCGGCCTGCGTGTAGCATGTCGGGAGATAGTAGCCGCCCTTGATGGCGCCGCTTACACTCCCCCCAATGACGGGCAGATAGGTGCGGGCCGCTTCGTCCTTATCGAGTTTTGGGGCGATCGCAGCTGAGACAGAAGCAGGCGTTGCGTAGCTGTGCGAGGCGGAATCGGTCGTGAGATACGCGCTCAAGGTGTTCGAAAGGCTCGACTTGCTCACGCTCGACCCTTGAAGCGCGGTGATCTGATCGGCTTGGCTGTTTTCAACCTGGGTTGCACGTGCCTGTTCACCAGCGACGGCTGAGGATAGCGCGGTGGCCGTCGCGTAGCGTGAGTCAGCATCTCTCGTCATCAGATATCCAGACAGGATGCCGGACAAGCTCTCGGCGCTGACAGATTTCGCCTGCATGTCTGAAATACGATTGCCTAAAGCCTGTTCGGTGACGCTTGCCCGGTCGCTCTCGGTCTTCACCGCCTCAGCGATGGCGGAGGACGATGCATAACGTGAGGCGGCCTGCGACACAGTGAGATAGGGCGAGAGTGCCACGCCGAGATCGGCCTTGCTGACAGATTGCAGAGCCAGGCTGTCCAGAGCCTTCTGGTTCTGGGCAATCGCATTGTTCATCGTTCTGAGCGTTACGGCGGGTGTGCCATCAGCCAGGCGTTCCGTGCCAATGGCGGTGTCGGGGGACAGGCCATTCGGCGCGATGAATGGAGGTGCCGCAAGACATGCTTCGCCCCAGAATGCGACGCTTAGGGCAAGAGCGACGTGCGCGGTTTTATTGATCTTGCGTGTCATGCCGGGTCTCCTATGCGTGTGGGGATACCTGCGTTGTTGAACCATCCTCCCGCGCCAGTATCGGGCTCGGTAGGGAGGGCCTTCAGCCAGGCATCCATCGTGTTATCGGTCACGACAGGGAACTGTGCGCCGGGTGCAGGCGGCGCACTTGCCGGGAAAAGAGAGGGGCGGGTGCTGACGCATATCTTGGCCTCCACCTGCAGGCTCGCACCAAGGCTGGTCAGGGCGCATACCGTCACAGTTTGCAGGCCCGGCATGGTCCATTGCAGCCAGGCCGTCGCGATTGTTCCAAACAGGTTTGTCCAGGCCTGTTGCGCCGAGGCTCCGCCATCAAAGCGAAATGAGGAGATGAACTCTCCCGGGGCCAGAAGAGCATCGAGATCGATACTGTAGTCTCCCCCGCCATTGAGGGCCGAGGGTGGCCAGACAAGCTCCGGGTGAGATTTTGGATAGCAGCCCTGACCTGCAGGCTCCCTCACGGGGCGCAGGATATTGGCGCTAGGACGCCACGTCATGAATGTACTCCTGGAGGAATTATACAAAACAGCGGTCATGCTGGCGCAGAGCCTCGTATGGCTCGACACCTGGTGATTTGAGGCATGATCAGGTTTTTTGCGGGTGCATCCCGGTTGCCGCGGCCTTATAGGCGCATCCACGCGGGAAAGGGCATCTCGCGCGCGTTTGCGGATAGCGCGACAGAGAAGCGATGAAAGTAATTGGAATATATTTCGGGTTCAGGCCCGATGCTCGTCAGTGCTGAGCTGTGCTGGTCAGATTCTGGGTGTCCAGATAGTAGCAGTATTGGGTTCAGATAGCATAAATATCTGAAAAAATCTACTTTAGAGAAGCCGTCTGTCTCTCAAGCGATCCCGCTACGGCATGCGTAGTGATATGATACACAGGGCGGCGTGCCCGAGAAGCACGCCGCATGATGGTTTCAGAATTCGCTGGATAGCGTTGCCAGTGCGGCGAAAGGCGAAGCGATCTTGTAAGTCGGCGTCGACCCCGCAATCGTCTTGCCAAAGACACCCGTGGTCGGGTTGGCATTGGCCTGAGGCGACTGGATCCAGTTCAGATAACGGTTGTCGCTGATATTCTGCAGGTTGAGACGCAGGACCGGACTTTTGAAGATGCTGACTTTCGGCAGGCGGTAGCCGAGGCCGATATTCATGCGGACATAACCCGGGATGCTCTGATCATTCATGAATGTCGCGTATTGGCGTCCAATATATTTGAGATTGAAATTCGCGAAGCGGGTGCCATCGTCGTAATCGAGCCCGAACCCGACCTGCCATGCTGGCGCCTGCGGTGCCTTTTTGCCTGCGCTGCGTACGTAATCGGCACCTGTTCCCGAACCGGCAGGCACATTGCTGTCGGTCACAGCATGCAGATATTCAACCGACAGGTAAGGACGGATGTTATGCATCGGCCGCGTGCCGATTTCCGCATCGAAGCCATCCGAATGCATACCGCCCGCATTGATATTGGTCGAGTAAAACGCGCCTGAGGCGGGGTCCTGGATGGACTGTGTATAGAGGCGGTTCGTAAAATTGTAATGGAAATAGGTGATCGAGGACGAAATGATGTCATCCTGATAGCGCCAGCCCGCCTCCTCGGAGATCGAGATTTCCGCTTTCTGGTCCGGGTTGGCCAGGGTCGAATACAGGCCTGTTTTTTGATTGAAACTCCCTGCATCGTAGAGCGCGTAATTCTGCGGCATGCGGAAATTGGTGGAGACCGAAACAAAGACCTGGTTGTGCCGGTCGATCTTGTACCGGATTGCCGCTGTCGGGAGCGCCTGGTTGTAGTCTGTCGTGACGTATTTGCTGCGTACATCCGGCAGGTAATTCGTCCCCGAGCGCTTGACGATGGAGTATTTCAGGCCCGCATCAATCGTGAGTTTGCCACGCAGCAGCGACAAGCTATCGCCGATGAACGGCGTGTGCACCTGCGTCTGCGTCAGCGTATTGCGATACTGTGCCTTGGCACCGTTGCTCAGCACTACGTTGTTTTCGTCACCCCACTGGCTGAGCGGTGTACCGTCGGCGCCGACAAAGCTGTAGGGAGCTGTCTGACGCTGCTTGGCATATTCAAACCAGTAGCCAATCATCAGGCGGTTGATGCCAGTGGTCAGGGTGAGTTTGGTGGTGGCACCCGGACGATAGGTTTCGGTAAGCGAGGGATTATAGAGAACCTGCATCCCCTTGCCGACGCCATTGACCGTACCAGCCAATGTCTGCTTGCCATAAACGAATTTAGACATATCCGTGTATTGGGCGCCGCCACCATTACCATAGCCGTACCAGAAATAGGGCGTCTCGGTCAGAACGAGGTGATCGCTGAGATGGAAGGTCGAGGGCATGGAGGCGTAGATATTGGTGAAGGGGTTCGGGCGGGTCTTGTAGTAATTGGACGAGCCAGCCTTCGCCGGAGCGTAGTAATTGGCCTCATAAACCGTGTTTGGCGGGTCGGACGGGCCGAGGCCGCTTCCACCCACCGGGTTGGTAAAGCCTGTGCCCCACTTGTCCCAGCTCGCCTTGGTGACGTTGGGATAGGCATTGTTCTGGATGTTATTGCCCACCACAGCCAGGGAGACCCGGTTTCCGTCGCCCCAGTCATTCACGATCTTCATCTCGCCATGCTTCTTGTTGTCCCAGCCAGGGCCACGCCAATGATCCTGACGCCCCTGAGAGTAGGAGAAGTAGGAGCGCAGATTGGTGTTGCCGATCTTGCCGGTATCAAAACGTAGGAAGCCGCGTGTGGCATTGAACGAGCCATAGGTCACATCGACCATGCCGCCCATCTTGTTCTTCGGGTCGATCATGTACATGTCGACCACACCGCCCGAGGCACTGATATGAGGGCTGTCGAGGTCTGCAGAGCCCTGAGCAAGGCGCACAGTTTTTAGGTTTTCCGCATCAACAATTTCCTGCGGATAGACAGCAAAATTGCCGATATCGTTGATAGGGAACCCTTCAAGGGTAAAGCCCATCTGGGATTCGGTCAGGCCTCGTACGGAGAGGTTGCCGCCCGTCATGCCCAACGGGTCGGTATCGGACACATTGGCGCCCGGCAGCAGGGCGATAAGCTGCATCGGGTTCAACGCGGGATTCTGTTTGGCAATGAAGTCGCGCGTTACGGCCGAAACCGATTTCGGGCTGTCTGAAGGCGTCATCAGACCGCCGCCAAAGGCGCGACGGGTAACACCATCCCCATAATTATGCCCGGTTACTTCAATGCGCTCGTCGGTCGGCGAGGTTGCGCCAAGCATGGAAGGGGCAGAGGCATCACTGGTGACAGATCGTCCATTGGGGCGGCTGCTCTGAGCGGCAGCTTTTCCGTGCGAGGTGTCTGAGTTGAGATGGGTGTCTGCCGACTTGGCGTTGGCAGCTGATAGAGTCAGCGCTACGAGCGCGGTTGTGCCGAACAAGAGGGCCGTGCGTGAAAACATGATGTCGATCTTCCGTGCCGGGGGGCGGCTTCAGTATCACTATGTAACGTTACGGCTTGCAGCTGCGCCTCGAGGCGCCGGAAGGTGGCGCTGCGAGGAGCATCTGAAAAACCGCAACATCTTGCAGGGCCTCGTTTAAAAGAAAATTTATGACAGTGATGTGAAATGGAACGACAGCGAATTATGATCCTGTCCACTATGTCAGAAAAGCCACAATTGATACTTTTCGACATAATTGAGAGGAGGGCAACGGCCTCGCGATGCCCGAGAAGCGCGACGCTACGTTGTCATCACACACCTGCGTGGACGTCACCACGCGGGAGCGTCACAAGGGGGGATACCCTGCGGATCACTCTTGGGGGGCGATCAAACCTGCCGCCTGTGTGTAGGGCGGCGGGATGATCCATTTCAGGCGCTGAAACCGAAGCGCTCCCGCCTGAGGGATCAGGCCGGGAGCGGTTCGATGCCTTCCTCGGTACCGGGGTCGGTCAATGGGGGGCGGGCATCGAATGGCAGGTCGTCCATCGTCATGGCCAGCATGGCGAGGGCCATCTCACGCTCACCCATGATCACGTGATCAGCGCCGAGCTCTTTCAGATGGTCTACGGCGCTGTCGAAATGAGCCCGTGCTACAATCCGTAGCCCGGGGTTCAGGGACCTGGCCTGAGCAATGATCTGGCCAGCTTCGAAGGGTTCGGGAATGGCCACCATCAACAGCCGTGCCTGTTCGAGGTTCATGGCTTTGATGACGCGAGACTCTGCCGCATTGGCAAGCATGAGTTCGACATCTGGCAGGGCGGCGAGGCTGTCGGGTATCTTTCCGGTTTCAACCACCAGAACCGGCCAGCCATTCTGGACAAGACCAGCGACAACCAAACGTCCCACTCGTCCGCACCCAACGACGACAGCATGCCCGACCAGGGCCGTCGGCGCCGGAGGCGGGAGCAGAATACCTCCCTCATCCTTCGCAGGTGTCTCTGGTGCAGGGCTGTGCCGCGTGATCCACGCTTCGATGCGCTGGGTCGCCATGAGGATAAACGGGTTGCTCAGAATCGACAGGATCGACGCGCCAAGGATCAGATCCTGCGCCTGACCGTCCAGAACCTTCATCTTCATACCTAGCGCGGCAAGGATAAAGGAGAATTCGCCGATTTGGGCAAGGCCGCTCGCGATGAAGAGCGTGGTATTCCAAGGCTGACGCAAGAGGCGAAGAATGGCGATGACGGCAAGGGGTGTGCCGACCAGGATAACCAGAAAGGTCAGGATGAGCGGGACAGGTTGCCGTATCAGCACGAGGGGGTTGAACAGCATCCCGACCGAGATGAAGAACAATACGGCGAAGGCATCTCGAAGGGGGAGGGTCTCGGCTGCAGCGCGATGGCTGAGTTCTGACTCGCTCAATACCATGCCGGCAACAAAGGCACCGAGGGCGAACGAAACGTCGAACCACTCAGTGGCGATGAAGGCCACACCCAGCGCCAGGGCAAGCAGTGCGAGACGGAACAGTTCACGCGATCCCGTATGGGCCACGTAGTGCAGTATGGCCGGGATGACCCGTCGCCCGATTACCAGCATCAGGGCCATGAACGCCGCGACCTTCCCCAGGGTCAGTGCGATCGCCACAGCAAGACCTGAGAGGCTGATACTGGAATTGCTTCCGCCGCTCATGATCGGCGCAAAAATCGGCAGGAGCACCAGAGCCAGAACGGTCACGAGATCCTGGATAATGAGCCATCCGACCGAGAGCCTGCCGCGCTCGGTCTCGATCAGGCGCTGTTCCTGAAGGGTTCGCAGCAAGACAACCGTACTGGCGACACTGAGCGCAATACCGAAGATCAGACAGGCACCAGGCGACATGCCAAGTGCCCAGGCCACGCCGGCACCGATCAGAATGGAAGCAGTGATCTGCAATAACGCGCCCGGGACGGCTATGGCTTTGACCGATATCAGGTCTTTCAGGGAGAAATGAAGCCCGACGCCGAACATGAGCAGAATGATGCCAATTTCGGAAAGCTCGGCAGCGAGGGGCTGATCAGCGACGAAACCCGGTGTGAAGGGCCCTACGGCGATACCCGCAAGGAGATACCCCACCAATGGGGATATCCGGATACGCTGAGCAATTGTGCCGAGGATGAACGCAAGCCCGAGACCAATGACGAGGATACCAATCAGGGGCGTGTCGTGATTCATCGTAACTCGAAATCCTGAACATGGAGACAAGATAAAGATATATAAACGATACAGAAATAAGCTGGCCAGTTTCGCAATGTGTCACACGACCAATCTAAAGCAGGATGAGGGCTTCGTGACGTGTAATCCGTTGGAAGATCACGATATATGCCCGGTGCAAGGCAAACGTAACTGACAGGCCCCCCTCGCTTGTGATGCTTTCATCTTGCCGACTATTGTGGGTTCGCTCAACGATGACTGACACAGCGCAGTTGCCATAACACTCTGTGTCTCACCACAAGTTGTGGTCGGATACCCCTCCCGGCGCGACCTGACGCTTCCGCCATCATGTCGCGCCGACAGACATGGCTGTTCAGTCGAGTTTTTGCATCCGCCGCGCAGCCCGCTCATGTTCACGAAGGATGATGTCGAGGCCTGACTGGCAAGGCTGACCATCTTCCACGAGGATCCGGCCATTGACGATGGTTGTCCATGCTGTTGCCGGAGCACAGCGTAAAAGCGCCTCAACCGGGTCGCTGAGTGCCCCGGCCCTTGAGAAGGGGGGCAGTTCCCATATCACCAGATCGGCGCACGCGCCCATGCGCAGATGGCCGATTTCATCTTCACGACCCAGACAGGCCGCGCCGCCACGGGTTGCCATATCCAGCGCATCACGGGCTGTCATACTATGGGGGCCATTGCGGTAACGCCCCAGAAGCAATGCCATACGCGCTTCGAGCCAGAGGGACGCATGATCGGTCGAGGCAGAGCCGTCGCAGCCGAGCCCGACTTTCATGCCACGGCGTCGCATGTCCATCGCATCCGCCGCGCCACCGCCGATCATCATGTTCGAGCAGGGGCATTGCGCCGTGCAGACACCCTTATGCGCCAGGCGATCGATCTCGTCACCACTGGGATAGATGTAATGCGCGACCCATGAGCGCTCGCTGGCCCAGCCGGAACGCTCGAAATATTCAGTTGGTGTGCAGCCATACACGGCCTGACAATATCGGTCCTCGTCGTGATCCTCGGCCAGATGGGTGTGCAGGCGCACATCGAGGCGCTCTGCCATGAGTGCGCTCTCTTTCATGATCGTCTCCGACACGCTGAACAGCGAGCAGGGTGCCAGGGCCACACGGATCATCGCGCCGGGGGTGGCGTCATGATAGGCGCTGATCAGGCGCTCGCTGTCAGACAGGATAACATCCTCGCTCTGCACCACGCTGTCCGGTGGCAGGCCCCCATCTTTTACTGAGCGCGTCATGGAGCCGCGCGTGGCATGAAAGCGAAAGCCGATATCCCTTGCAGCGCGGATCTGGGCATCGATCAGGCGAGGCCGGGGGTGGACGTAATGATGATCCATCGACGTCGTGCAGCCACCGAGCAGTAATTCCATCATGGCGACATAAGAGGAGAGATAGACATTCTCCTCATCAAGCGTGGCCCAGAGTGGGTAGAGGCCCTGCAGCCATTCGAACAATGTGCCATTCACCACAGGCGCGTAGGACCGCGTGAGGTTCTGGTACATATGGTGATGCGCATTCACCAGCCCAGGTGTGACAATCCGACCTGCCGCTGAGATCGTGCGGTCGGCTTCAGGTCTTGGGGTCGTCATGGAGCCAAAACCGCGGACCCGGCTATTTTCGAGATAAATCCAGCCATTCGCTATTTCATGGCCGCGATCGAGATAAAGATAGGCATCCGTGATCAGGATGGAGTGTGACGAGGCGAGAGGCATGGCAGGCTCCTGTGAGCATGGTGCCGCCGGTACTATGGGGCACCCGGTTGTGCCGCACTTGGGGCGCCCATCTCACGGGGTGTCTCCGTCAGATAGGCTCCCGTTGGCCCTGTTCCGGATTGGCGGCAATCCGGATCGTCATCTCGCTTGGAAGAACGGGCGTTGAGTTTATGGCGCCGTCAGGCGTGGTCCTTCCAGAAGCTGCGCTGCAACTCTGCGGCCTCATCCTCCAGCAATGGCCCCAGAACCTCCACCGGTGTCTGCCCTGCGGAGAAAACCACCCGGCAGGGCAGATCGAGCGTCGGATTTTCAGGGTGGGCGCCAGTCATGGCCTTGAGATGGGCCTCGGACTGCCCGTACACGACCCGACCGATCCCCGCCCAGTAGATGGCCCCGGCGCACATGGCACAGGGCTCGGCAGAACTGTACAGGGTGTAACCGCGCAATCTTGTTGCCCCGAATATCCGGCTCGCCCGGCTGGCGAGAAGACGTTCGGCATGAGCGGTCATGTCCTGTCCCTCGGTGCTGTAGCCATTGCCCTGTTCCATGACGATCTCGCCGGTCTCATCCACCAGCAGGGCGCCGAAGGGATGATCCCCCGCAAGGCGGGACCGGTTGGCGACCTCAAAAGCCTGACGCAGAAACGTCAGATCGATTTCGCTCGGGGAGTGGCTCATGGTCTTTTCCTTCGTTCAGGCAGCAGCTTTGGCGGCGCCCGCGCCAAATGTGACACCACGGGCCTTGAGCCAGCGGCGATAGGCCACCGAGGAACGGTCTGCCAGGGTAGGAATTTCGCTCGCGGCATCGAGCGGCATGGCAACCGGCCGCTGGCTTTCCAGAATGATGCGATCCTGCAAAAAGATCGTCTGCTGGAACTCTACCAGAGCATCAAGATCGGAGTGATCGTCGAGAAGAAACATGACCGGGTGAGCGCGGCATGTACCGGCCGTCATGGGCTGGACGAACAGCGCGATCACGTCCTTGCGTTGGGCATCACCGGGGCTGGTCTTGTACAGCAGCGTCGCGAACGGACCGGCAATACGGTAAAGGTAGTCGGTCATGATGCCGCCTTCGGCCGAGAGCGCGGCTTGGGGCTGGAAAAACCGGCAATCCGTCGCCCAGATTTCCTTGCCGTCATCGCGCGTTTCGACAGTGTAACGCTCGACCTCGGTATGCGGCTCTGCGCCAAGTATGTCGGTATGCACAAAGGGGAAATGTGCCATATCGAGGAAGTTCTCAACCACGCGTAGCCCGGAAGCATTGACGGCCACCGACCCGCAGCACACAAGTCGGCGGTCGGATTCATCGGCCTCATCGATACGGATCATGGCATCACGAAGAGAAGGATCCGTCGCGAGACTGGTCCAGACATAGCCGTAACGCTCGCAGCAGGGCAGGGCATGCGCGCCATGTGCGACCTCGACCGTACCATCCGCCATGCGGCGGAAACGAACGACGACACCGAGTAGCATGGTTTGCACCCAATCGTCAGACAAGGCCTCGATCATCCCGAGCGGATACCACTGGCTGAGTGAGACCGGATCCACATTTGCTGGTAAGGTCATCCTGACAGGTATCCTCGTCGTTGCGATAGCGGTTACATTAATAGTGGTCCTGCACTTGTCAAAAAAAATATTACTGGCAGGATCAGCTGGTATGCAACGCCGTGATGCGGGAGCGAGGGACTATAGCCACTGCACTTCATCTCACAGGTCATTTCGACACTGAAGCGTTCCGGTCTTTCGCCGAGGGCCGCGCACGCCTCCTGTCACTCGATATGCGCACAGAGCGTCTGGAGGCGACTGATATCGTGTTTGTTGTGAAAGGTGCGCAGCCGCTTGTCGGGATATTCGTGATGGCCTGTCTGGTTGGCCCGGTGGGTTGCCTCGTCAATGACTGGACAGAAGGATACCGGCGATGATCCCCGTTGCCCTGTCAAAGGACCTGGCCCCGGGTGATATTGCCCCCGCCCGTCATAAGGGCCTGTCGCTCGTGCTTTGGCGTGACGAGGCGGGCATCGCGCATGCCTGGGAGGATCGTTGTCCTCATCGCGGCGTACGCCTCAGCCTTGGCTTCATGCGTGATAATCGTCTGGCCTGTCTTTATCACGGCTGGCAGTTCGATACCGAGGGGCGCTGCCGTGCCATACCCGCCCATCCCGAGCTCAATCCGCCCTCGACCATACGAACACGCCCCTATGAGCTAGTCGAAAAGGCCGGGATCATCTGGGTCGATCTCAGCTCAGGCGATGACCGCCCTTTGATCGCCCCGGCAAAGGGGGGCTGGCATGGTGCGCGAAGCCTTGCCATACGGGCCACCGAGCACGACACGCGAGCAGCCCTCGTGATGGATGAGGGACAATGGCGCCTCTCTGCCGACCGCCTGCTGGCGCTGCATACGCCTGAGGAAGGGATTACCATGGTTCATCTCGCTGTCCGCGATGCCACGCATCGGGAGCAGGCGGCGTTATGGCTGCTCCGGCTCCGTGACACGCTGGAGGAGACATCATGCTGACGCTCAATGGCTGGATGATCGACGAGCGCAGCTATGCGGCCCGTCTTGCGGCGTCGTTGATGGATATCCCTCTGGCATGCGCGACCGATCGTCGCGCGGAAACCTTCGGCCCGACCCTGACCGATGAGATGGTCTCCTGTGTCGGACTTTATGAGATTCTCGAGCATTTCTCACGCGCGTCAGAGACTGGCTGGCTCTGGCCCGAGGGCGAGGCGCGGCAGGTCATGAAATGGGCGCTCGATGGGATAGAGCTTTTCTCAGAGGCACGACGCGAGGCTCTGGCGGCAACACTTCCGCGCAAGGCCGAGACTGAGCCCGTCACGTTCCTGTTTCGCGAAATGGAAGATCGTCTATCTGCGGGGGCGTTCCGGGATGAGATCTGGTTTTCGGGCCGCATGATCGGCTTTGTGGATGTGATCCTCTTCCCGGTCGCCGCGCTGGCGCATGATCTGGGCGTTGCAATGGATCTGTATCCCGCTCTTCGACGCTTCATCCGTCAGGTCCGGCAGTTGCCCGGCTTTATCGTCATGCCGGGGATCGCCTCATGTCACTGAAACGACCTGCTCTCCTGACCCGCCGTGGGCTGTTGGCCGCGGGTGGATGTGCCGCTCTGGCAGGAAGGGCAAGCGCCGCACCACGCTTTGCCCCGATCGCCGAGGAGGATCTGCTTGTCGGGTTCGGCCATACCAGCCCGATTAATGATGGCGGCTGGACACAGATGCATGACAAGGCCATTCGTGCCCTTAAATCGCATTTCCCGCGCATGCGCTCGCTTTATGTCGAGAGCATACCGTACTCGGCTGACGCAACCCGACTGTTCAGGCAGTTTGTGGCCGAGGGCGCACAGATGGTGATCTCCACCTCGGATTATGGTGATTTCATCAAGGACGTTGCGGATCAGGCGCCGGATGTGGGTTTTCTTGAATGTGACGGCAATAATGTCACAGGTAATCTGGGCTGGTATTACATCACCCACTGGTATGCCAGCTACGTGATTGGCATCGCCGCTGCCCGCCTGAGTCACAACGGCAGGCTGGGTTATATCGCCTCCTTTCCTACAACATCGGTCATTGCCAGCGCAAATGCGACGCTGCTTGGCGCCCGTTCGGTCAATCCGGAGGCGACCATGCGGGTCATTTCCATCAACTCTTGGTTCGATCCCCAGGCCGCGGCCTCGGCGGGTGCAGCTCTGATCGATAGCGGCTGCGACTTCCTGTGCGGCATCATGGACGACCCCGGTTATCTGCGCGTCGCGCAGCAACGGGGTGTCTGGGCCGCCATGTGGAACACCGATATGCGCCAGTTCGGGCCTGACGCCTATGTCAGCTCTGTCGTGCTGGATTTCGAGGATTATTACCGCGAGACGATCGCCGCACGCCTTGCCGGGCGCTGGCGCCCCACCGGCACTTTCCTCAAGCTCGGTCATGGTGTCGATCGCGATGCCTGGGGCAAGAATGTGCCTGACTCCATCCGCCGCGAAGCCGATGCGGCGCGGGAGCGCATGCTGGCGGGCTGGTCGCCCTTCACCGGGCCGATAAGGGAATCCAAGGGGCAGATCCGCGTGCCGGCGGGACACACCATGAGCGACATGGAAATCTTCCACTGGAACTGGCAGGTCGAGGGAGTATCGGGACTTGTCTGACCTCTTACATCTCGCGGAAGCCAGACCGGATAATCTGCCGCCCGGCGCACCGCCTCTGCTTACCCTCTCTGGAATCGCGAAGTATTTTCCCGGTGTGATCGCAAACAAGGATGTGACGATCGATTTCTACCCCGGTGAAATTCATGCGCTGCTGGGCGAAAATGGCGCGGGCAAATCCACGCTCATGAATATAGTGACCGGCCTTTACCAGCCCGATGAGGGCGAGCTGATCCTCGATGGTTATGGTGTGCGCCTTGAAAGCCCCGAAGCAGCGATCGCGGCCGGGATCGGTATGGTGCATCAGCATTTCAAGCTGGTATCGCGTTTCACCGTTGCGGAAAATCTGGCGCTGGGGTGGCGCGAGACCGGGAAATGGCTCTCGGCAAAAACACTCGCCCGACGTGCTGAGGCGGAAGCCGCCCGGTTTGGTCTCGACATCAGGCCTCAGGCACCCATCGACAGCCTGACCTCGGGCGAGCAGCAGCGTGTTGAAATCCTGCGTGTCCTCTCCCGCGGAGCACGCCTGCTCATCCTCGACGAGCCGACAGCTGTGCTGAGCCCGCTTGAGGTAGGCGAGCTCTATGCCGCGTTGCGTCGTTTTCGCGATGGGGGCGGGGCCGTTATCCTGATCAGTCACAAGCTTGATGAGATCATGGCTTTGGCCGATCGCGTGACTGTGCTGCGTCATGGCCGTGTCGCTGGCAGCCACAGGGTGGACCACACTGACCCGGCCACCCTTGTAACTGAGATGATCGGACGCCCTGTCGAGCAAAAGACGTCCTATCCGCGCACGACGCCTCAGGGGAAGAGCGAGACTGTTATACGACTGCACGAGGTGAGCTTCCGTGATAGCACGGGCCGCCTGCGGTTGCATCCGCTCTCGCTCGACATCCGGGCGGGCGAGATCCTCGGGGTGGCGGGCGTGACAGGCAATGGCCAATCCGAGCTGGCTGATCTGCTCGCCGGACTCAACGCGCCGTTGACAGGTTCTGTCCATGTCGGTTCGACAGACATGCGCGGGCAGGGGCCGGGTGCCTTTCGTGAGGCCGGCATTGGCTATGTTCCCGAGGACAGGCTGCACAAGGCCCTCGCCCCGGCGCTCGGCGTGACCGAGAATGCCGTCATGCGCGTATTTCGTTCTCACCCGGTCGGCGGACGGATGGCCTACCACGCCAGTCAGGCGCGCGCGTTCACGAAAAGCCTGCTCGAACAGGCGCGTGTGGCAGTGCAGGACCCATCCACGCCGATGCGTGGTCTGTCGGGTGGTAATCAGCAGCGCATGGTTCTGGCCCGTGAGCGGATGATCAGTCACCGCGCCCTGATTGCGAGCTATCCGAGCCGTGGTCTTGATATCGGGGCGATCTCCCTGATGCGCGAGACACTGGCCGAAATCCGCGACGAGGGACGGGCCGTTGTGCTCGTGTCAGAAGATCTGGATGAACTGATGGCGCTGAGCGACCGGATTGCGGTGCTATGCGCCGGTATGTTGATGACCATCGTCGAGCGCAAGGATTTCGACAGGGCGAGATTGGGCGCTCTGATGAGTGGCCGCGCAGGGGAGACCGCAGCATGAGCCGAAGAATCCGCCTTGCAGTGGTTCCGGCCCGCCGTATCCTGATCGGGCGCCTTCTGGCATTGGGCTTCGTTGCGCTCGTTCTGGCGCTCGTTCTGGCCATTCTCGGTTTGCCGCTTGGTATGGTGCTGGGACTTGTCGTAACCTCGACCTTCGGTACTGTTTTCGGTCTCGAAAATCTTGCGCTCTATATGACGCCACTGCTTATGACGGGTGGTGCGGTGTGGTTGTCTCTTCGCGCCGGGTTATGGAATATCGGCGCCGAGGGCCAGTTTCTCGCAGGTGCCACGGCAGCGTCGGCTGTGGCCCTGTTCCCTCCCATGCCATTGCCACTTTCCTTGCCTCTGGCGATGCTTGCCAGTCTGGCGGCTGGCGCCGCGTGGAGCGCGGTGCCGGCCGCAGGGCGGGCATGGCTTGGCGTCAGTGAAATCATCACCACGCTTTTGCTCAATTTCATCGCGTCGTTCGTCGTCTATTACCTCGTCACAGGCCCCTGGGCCGATCACGTGACGGATGCGCAGGTGTCGAGCCAGCGTCTTTCGGTTGCCATCCCCACCATCTATGGCGTCGTGCACTGGGGGGGAATTGTTGCAATCGTTCTGGTCGTGGCTATCGGCTATCTCCTCAAGCGCAGCCGTTTCGGTTACGAGCTGACGCTGTGCGGGTCCAATCCCGAGGCCGCGCGCTATGCCGGGATCAGGGTTGCACCACGGCTTTTCGTCGCCCTTATGGCGTCCGGCGCCCTTGCCGGACTTGGAGGGATGATGGAGGCGCTGGGTACGGTACACCGGCTTCAGGGCGGCCTCGCGCACGGCTATGGCTATCTCGGTATCGTGGTCGCGTTGCTTGCGCGCCATTCCGCCTATGCCCTTATCCCTGCTTCGTTTCTGATGGCAGTGATCCTTAATACCGGGATCGTTTTGCAGACCTTGCAGGTCAGCGCGTCCTCCGTACTGGCGATCACGGGTTTGCTGGTTTTTGCCATTGCGGTGAGTGACGAGCTTGCAGCCTATGTGCGTCTGGAGACACAGAAATGACGGTGTGGATCCCTCTGGTTCTTCATGCGCTGGCCTATGGCAGTATCCTCGCTCTGGCCGCGCAAGGCGAAGTCATTGCCGAACGCGCTGGGGTCATCAACCTTGGTGTCGAGGGGCTCATGGCCCTTGGTGCGGTTGTCGCCGTGCTTGCCGCTGATGCCTCCATGTCGCCCTGGATGGGCTGTCTGGCGGCGCTTTGCACGGGTGGTGCAGGGGCGCTCGTGCTCGGGCTTGCTACGGTCAATGTCTCGGCCAATCAGACACTCTGCGGCGTCGCCCTGACCTTTCTTGGGTTGGGGCTGAGCGCGGTTATCGGCCATGCCGTTGCAGGCTTGCCCGTTGCCGCGGTTTTCGACAACTGGGCGATCCCGGGTTTGAGCAGCTTGCCGGGCATTGGGGTTCTGTTCAGTCAAAGCCCGTTCGTCTATCTCGCCTTCGTCATCCTGCCCGCTTTGTGCCATTGCGTCCTTTTCCGCTCCCGCCTCGGGCTGAGCCTGCGTTCGGTGGGCGAAAATCCTGCGGCGGCTGATGCTGTCGGTATTCCGGTGCGCCGCTATCGACTAAGTGCCGTGGTAGCTGGCGGAGCGCTGGCCGGTCTGGCTGGTGCCGACATGACCCTGTCGGTCATGCCCGTCTGGTCAGAGGGCATGATTGCCGGTCGTGGATGGATTGCCGTGGCGCTGGTCATTTTCTGCGGTTACCGCCCGATTTTTGCGGCGCTGTCGTCCCTGTTATTCGGGCTCGTCATGTCGCTCAGCTTCTTCGGACAGGCGCAGGGCTGGCCGATTGCCCCGGCCATCCTGAACATGACCCCTTATCTCGGCACCATTATGTTCATGATCCTGCCCGCTCTCCTGCTGCCCGGTATGCGTCGCCTGATGGCGGCGCCCGCCGCACTGGGCACACCTTATTTTCGTGAGGAACGCTAGACGGCTCCGAAAGCGGGAGGGGCCTCACGTTTTCAGGGGGGCTTCCCTCCGTATCCTTTTCTGCTGGTGTCAGAACGACCAGACCGCGTCGCATGAGAACCAGAGCATATTATTCGTGCCATGGCGCACAACAGGATCTTCAACCGTTGCCGCACGATTGAATGGCTGTGTTCCGTTGAGCGATTTGTCCAGTCTGATTTCGGGGCGGACCTGAAACTTGCCGAACTTGATATGGCGATTGACGAACTCAGGCTTGTAGGTGACCCCGACCGTCAACGCACCATAGGTTGTCGGGAGCGCGATATAGTAAGGGTAGGGCGCGTTACGCAGCATATCGGTGTATGACGTCGTGCTGGTATAGGCGGCAATCGTGGTGCCAGTATTGTCGCGAAAGATTTCGCCACGGAGATTGAGCCTCAGCGAAGGATTGATGTCCCAGGCGAGGTAGCTGGTCACACCATAGGCGTCATCACGCGTGATATCATCATGCATGTAGGTGGCATTGAGCGTGGCCGCCAGGCGATCACTGAAGTGATAGGTCAGCAGGACATCGCCATTATAAAGCATTTTGCTATTGGCAGCGCGGCCAATTCCGATACTGGTCCAGCCATCGGCAGAGAGACGGGTTGGCCCATTGTTACCTTGTGGCCCAAAATGCCCGATAACGTGCCCGTCCAGTTTACCATTCATCATATGCGCAAATGCGAGGCCGATATAGCCTTTCGGACGACTGTTATTGCCCGCTCCTCCGAAAGTGGTTGAATTTCCGGCATCCACACCCAGAATACCATCCAGTTGTTCGGTCAGATGAATGGTCGAGAGAACCCCGACCGTTTCGAATGGAACGATATAGGCGGAGGCATAATTGAACGTGTAAAGCGGTCGTGCCAGCGCCGGGTACCCTCTGCTCCGAGCAGGCCATAGATCTGCCCGATCTGGAAATCGATCCCCCGTGATACCAGCCAAGGCGCATGTAGATCGATATGAGCCTGCGTCGGGGCGATCTGATAGAGCCCGGTGATGAGCTTGTCCGCCATCCCGATTGTGGGGTCGAAACGGGCGTCAGAGCCGTAAAGGATCTCGGCAACGAAGCCGATGCCATACCCGCCGCCGATCGCTGTTACCGGGTGCGATATCGACCCGAGAACCTGATTGAGGGTCAGCGTGTTGGCGCGATCTGTATAGAACTGGCCGAAATTGCGCCCCGAGCGTGTCCACGGGTTGCCGGCGATGCCACCCTGCACGCTGAGATGCGCCTCAAGCCCGTCCCAGTAATCAGGAGCCTTGCCGGGTGGTGGGCTGAAGAGATTGCCAATATGGCCTGTATTCAGCGTGTCCGGCTCGTGTGGATTTGGTGCATTGCCAAGATATTCCGATACCGGTCCGGTACCCGTTGTCGCTTTCCTGACGCGCGGGGCGGTACTTGTGGCGGGCTGTGATGCATCATCAGGAAAGCTTGGTGCCCCGCCGGACTCTCCCGCGCATAAGGCTGTGTTCGATGCTGTTCCGACCCCGACGACAAGCAGCATACCTGCAACGATCCCGGGGTGTCGGAAAGTTATCATTTGATGTTCCCATATTTGTTATTTCATTACGCTGAGCCTATTGAATATTTTCGTGATATTACAAGCAACAATCACAATAAATACCGATAATACGTAGAACAGAAACAATATAAAATTATAATACGATACTGCAAAGAAGCAGATTGCTGCGCCGGCCAGGGCAATAGCGGGCAGCACGGGATAGAAAGGTGCCTTGTAGCTGCGTTCCATCTGCGGTTCGCGCCAGCGCAGAACAAAGAGACTGATCATGCTCATCCCGTACATGGTGAGCGCGCCAAAGACCGAAAGCGTGACCAATGTGGCTGTCAGGGGTTGCCCCCCAATCGAGACGAGATCATCTGCATAGATGGCGATGATACCGATAAGGCTTCCCGCCATGGTCGCGCGATGCGGTGTGTGAAATCTGGGATGAAGCGTCCCGAGGAAACCAGGCAATATACCGCCACGGGCCAGAGCGAAGATCTGGCGTGCAAATCCCATGATAATACCGTGCAGTGAGGCGACCAGGCCAAACAGTCCCAGCCAGACGAGCATGGAAAGCCACGGGCTGTGAGGGCCGACAACCCGTTTCATGGCCTGGGGCAGCGGGTCGTTGAGATTGGCAAGCGCCTTCCAGTCCCCCGAGCCACCCGCGAAGACCATGACGCCAAAGGCGAGGGCGACCAGCGTCAGCACACCTGCCGTATAGGCCAGCGGTATGGCGCGTCGAGGGTCGCGCGCTTCCTCCGCCGCCATCGCCACCCCCTCAATGGCGAGAAAGAACCATATGGCGAAAGGGATGGCGGCAAACATGCCGCCCATCGCTACAATACCGAAATGAGGCGCACTTCCCCAGCCATCGAGCATGAAATGCGCCCATGAGAATGAGGGCGCAACGACTGCCATGAACACAAGCAGTTCGATGATTGCAGCTATCGTTACGAACAACTCGAAAGTCGCCGCGATGTGAACGCCGACAATATTGAGAATCATGAGAAGTAGATAGGCACCGGTCGCGGCAGCCTTTGGCGGGATGCCGGGAAACTGCACATTGAGATAAGCCCCGATGGCAAGCGCGATGGCGGGTGGCGCAAAGATGAATTCCACCAGTGTGGCGAGACCGGTCAATGTCCCTCCCACTCTGCCAAGGGCACGGTCTGCATAGGCGAACGGGCCGCCAGCGTGCGGGATGGCGCAAGTCAGTTCCGTGAAGCTGAAGATGAACGCAGTGTACATGATCGCCACGAAGGTGGTGGCACCCAAAAAGCCGAGCGTTCCCGCTGTTGCCCAGCCATAGCTCCAGCCAAAATATTCGCCGGAGATCACGAGCCCGACAGCGATGCCCCACAGGTGAAAGGCGCTCAACCTGCGATCGAGTTGCGTCTTTTGGGTACTCATGGAGACTCTTCCCGGCTCTTGTTGATTTGTGTGTGAGGGGCTGAACCCATACGGGCCGCATCTGTTGCCGAAGCCGCAGGCGCACGCTCCTTGAGATCGACGCCACTGAGGCCCAGCCGCTGGGATTCCCGAATGAGCCAGATCAGTTTCAGGCTTGCCTCGGTCACACTCAGCCCGTGGGTGTGGATGTTGGACAGGCAATTACGTCTCGAGTCCGGGCAACCGCGTCTGGGCTCGAAGGTGAAATACACGCCCATACTGTCTGAAACCGAAAGGCCAGGTCGCTCACCGATCAGGACAGCCACCATCCTGGCCCCGAGGCTCTGGGCAATATCATCCCCAAGGGCGACGCGTCCCTGAAGGGCGATGACAGGGGGGGCGATACGCAGATCGGGCATACCGGCAAGGCAGGCATGAAACAGTGCAGGGCCGTAACCCGAAACCGCTCGTGCCGAGAGCCCATCGGCGAGTACGATAGCGAGATCCCATTTGCCCGATTTGAGGCTATCTCGGCTTGCGTCATCGAGTTGTCGACCGAGATCGGGCCGGCGCAGATAAGTCGGCCGATCCTGTGCGGCGCTCGTTACAACGACAGGCACTGCAGGAAGCAGGGCTTGGGAAAGGGCAGGGACATCGAGAGGTGTATGCACCGCGTCCCGTGCCTGGGCATGAGCCGCCTGAAAACCCAGCACGTCGGGCGTCGTCTGAGCATTGCCCGTACGGGCAAGCCCGACACGCGCGCGCGTTTCCCGTCGCAGGACATCCCAAAAGCCGTTATCGCCGTGCTGTGCTGCGGCCTTCTCGCTGGATGTTGATGGCTCGATGCGGGTCATGGTTTCCAGCCAATCATCCCGCGCAGGCGGGTCTCGCCCTCCGGGACGGTAAGCGCGCGCTCGTTCACGGGGTCGTAAAGGCCCATGCGCTCAAGCCACGCCGCGAACTCGGGCGCAGGTTTCAGGCCGAGGAGCGAGCGGGTGGTCAGAATGTCATTGAAGGCGAGGCTCTGATAATTGAGCATCACATCATCGGCGCCTGGGACCCCGATCAGGAACGTGACCCCAGCGGTCCCGAGGAGCAACATCAGGTCATCCATATCATCCTGGTCCGCCTCGGCATGATTGGTATAACAGACGTCACACCCCATGGGCACGCCCAGCAGCTTCGCGCAGAAATGGTCCTCCAGCCCGGCCCGGATAATCTGCTTGCCATCATACAGATATTCAGGGCCGATGAAGCCGACCACTGTGTTGACCAGCAGGGGGCTGAAGGCGCGTGCTACGGCATAGGCCCGTGTCTCGACCGTTTGTTGGTCAATGCCATGATGCGCCCCGGCAGAGAGCGCAGCGCCCTGGCCAGTTTCAAAATACATGACATTTTGGCCAATGCTGCCCCGGTTCAGGCTCTGCGCCGCGTCATGCGCCTGTGTCAGGATATCGAGTGTGACACCGAAGCCTTCATTGGCTTTCTGTGTCCCGGCAATGGACTGGAAAACCAGATCGACCGGACCGCCTTTATTGATGATCTCGATTGTGTTTGTGACATGGGTGAGCACACAGCTCTGTGTCGGGATTTCATAGGTCTGGCGTAGCGTATCAAGCATATCGAGCAGCGCGCAGCCGGTTTCCACATTGTCTGTGGCCGGGTTGATGCCAATCACGGCATCACCACAGCCGTAAAGCAGACCGTCAAATGTCGATATGGCGATGCCCTTGAGGTCGTCAGTCGGGTGATTGGGCTGCAGGCGCGAAGCAAGAACCGATTTCTGCCCGATCGTGTTGCGAAACCGGGTGATGATTTCGATCTTGCGGGCGACGGCAATGAGATCCTGGTTACGCATGATCTTGCTGACGGCTGCCGCCATTTCAGGCGTGAGGCCAGGCGCCAACGCGACAATCTTCGCGGTCGTGGCCTCATGGGAGAGAAGCCAGTCTCTGAACATGCCGACGGTCATGGAGGAAACCGGCGCAAATGCCTGTGCGTCGTGCGTGTCAAGGATGAGCCGCGTCACGTCGTCCAGCTCATACGGGATGAGCGCCTCATTCAGGAAGGCAGACAGGGGCAGATCGGCCAAGGCAATGCGGGCGGCAACGCGCTCGGTTGCGCTATGTGCAGCAAGACCCGCAAGGGTATCGCCTGACCGCATGGGTGAGGCACAGGCCATCAGGTGCTTCAAATCCCTGAAAATAAAGCTCTGTCCACTGAGTGAGGCTTTGTAGCTCAAGATATCGCCCGTTCCATGCCCCCTTCAATGCGAAGAGTTCGATGCTGATCCGAAAGAAATACGATAAATAATCACCAGATTTGTCAATGATAAATATGATTATATACCGATTTCTATGTCTGTTGTTGTTATTTGTAAGAAACTTCGCAATTTATTTCCTGAACTTAGCCCATTCTACGCCAGGCTCGACTCAGGCGATATCCTGCTTTCAGGGCACACGTAAGGAGAGGATATCTTAGATAAGGGATATCATGGCAGGATGTCCGACCTTGCCGGGAGAAGCGTTGCCCATGCTTTTCGCGTCATTCGCGCCGAAGGCGGGTGATATCCGATCCCTGCATCGTACCTTCTG
Organism: Asaia sp. HumB; assembly: GCF_030263835.1. Lineage (NCBI taxonomy): Bacteria > Pseudomonadati > Pseudomonadota > Alphaproteobacteria > Acetobacterales > Acetobacteraceae > Asaia > Asaia sp. HumB. The sequence goes on from NZ_JARPML010000001.1 coordinate 49,129, forward strand.
ATGCGGTGATACCACTATGCTCAAACTGCAAGTCGTGCGGGTCACGCAGGCCTAGGCTCCGGACTATGTCCTTCGGCAGACTCGCCCATTCGCGCAATGGGCAATTCGCATTCCAAGTCATTGATCCTGAGCGCGTTGCCTCATCAAGGATTCGATGTCTCTGTCGAAAATAGATTTTGGGACCGCTTTTATCCATTTTTCTCAGCGACACGATCATTGTTGAGACGATACATTGTTGTCAGTCACATTATGAAAGAAACGCGCCTGAATTTACTGTGATCGGGTGTGATGAGTGCTTACGCGTTTCGATCAAACGCTCTATATTCTGTGTGATAAATCACATGGAGCGTGATCATGAAGATGGATTTCTCAGCAGCCGATGTCGATCTCGACTTTTCGCTCAAGGGGAAGGTAGCGCTGGTTACGGGTGGCGCATCGGGCATCGGTGCAGCCATTGCAACCGCGTTTATCCGCAAGGGTGCCAGGGTTGCGCTGGTCGATGTCAATTTGGACAACGCAGCCGCCAAAGCTGCCGAGCTGGGTGATGCGGCTGTACCCTTCTCCTGTGATGTCTCCAATCCGGACTCCGTGGCCAAGGCCGTGAAGGACGTGCAGGCGGCGTTTGGCCAGCTTGATATTCTGGTCAATTGTGCGGGTGTCGTGTTCCTTGCACCTGCCGAGACGCTCCCGCTGGATTATTGGGACAAGACGATTGCCATCAACCTCAAGGGTAGCTTTCTTGTTACCCAGACTGTCGGTCAGGCGATGATCATGGCAGGCAAGGGCGGGCGTATCATCAATCTCGCTTCGCAGGCTGGAACAGTCGCGATCGAGGAGCACGTTGCCTACTGCGCCTCTAAATTCGGCGTGATCGGCATGTCCAAGACCTTCGCTGCGGAGTGGGGTAAGTACGGTATTACGGTCAATACGCTTTCCCCGACCGTAGTTATGACCGAGCTCGGCAAGAAGGCCTGGGCGGGTGAAAAGGGTGAAGCCGCCATCAAGCGTATCCCAGCCGGGCGCTTCGCCATTCCAGAGGAAATTGCTGCCGCCGCGGTGTTCCTTGCCTCCTCCGGTGCGGCGATGATCAACGGTGCCGATATCCTGATCGACGGCGGCTACACCATTCTCTGAAAAATAGCCGAGCTCTGGCGCAGTTCATCAAGCCGCGCCAGTCGCTCCGCCGCCGGTCATAAGCATGATGCGTCACGCTTTGGGGCAGGGCGGGATAGGGTGTCGCTCATCCTCCCCAGCCAATAGCTCGCCCTGACAGCGCGCGGGATGCCGCCGACGCCGGTACAGACCAGGTGATTGGCCCACCGATGTAGACAGGCCTTTTCCTGAGGCTTTCGGGGTGCGCCAAGGAGCGGGATCTGTGTCCCGAAAACCACAGATTTTCATACTTTGTCAGGAACCCGCCATGCAACGTCATGTTCGGGAATAGTATTATCATTCGATAACAACGCATTAGCGTCGCTGTCATCGAACTGTCATATGGGAGTCATCAAAGCTTCGCAGGTCATGCGCGAGGGCACCGACTAAGGGAGGCTCACACCCACCGCAGCATCGGAAGATGAACCTGACATGACCTCTCTCCCCCGTGCCTGTCGCCTGCTGCTGGCGTCGGTATCTCTGGCCTCTCTGGCTATTGCGACGCCGGTACGCGCAGCCAGTCTCGATCAGATGACCCTGATGGAGAAGCAGATCAAGGCCATGCAGTCCCAGCTGGCCGACATGAAGCGTGAGCATAATCGCGAGATGAAGCGCATTCATGACCAGCTGGCACAACAGAGACAATCAGAGGAAAACGATCCCTACGGTGCACGTAACGGATATCGTGGCATGCCCGCGCACGGCTCGGGCCAGGCTGCGACGGGTGGTTTTTCCACGGCATCGGCTCCGGGGCCGAACAGCAATGTTCTCCTGCCTCCTGTCAATGCCGCAACCCCTTATGGCCAGCTGACCGGCACGCCAACCGGTCGCGTGACCGATCTCTACGGGCCGCTTCATCGTGGTCAGATCCAGATCGGTGGCGTTCGCATCACTCTCGGTGGTTATGTCGAGGCCGCGACCATGTTCAGGTCGCGCAACAACGTGTCTGACATCTCATCCAATTTTGGATCTATTCCTTTCGCGAACAGCCCGAACTACCATATCAACGAGTTCCATGAATCGGCCCGCCAGAGCCGCCTCGCTGCACTGGTCGAAGGTGACATCACACGCAACCTTCGTGCACAGGCCTATATCGAAACCGATTTCCAGGGCGCTGGTTCATCGTCCAACTCGCGTCAGTCCAACTCCTATGTTCTTCGTGAGCGCGTCTTCTACGGTCAGTTGATTGATGACGCTGACGAACTGACGCTGCTGGGCGGTCAGAACTGGTCGCTTCTCACCATGTTCAACCACGGCATGCGCGCTCGTGACGAGCAGGTGCCGCTTTCGATCGATGCCCAGTACATCCCGGGCTTCAACTGGACGCGCAATACCCAGATCCGACTGGTCAAGGGCTTCGATCACGGCCGCTATAATATGGGCATCTCGGTCGAGAACCCGCAGCAGGTCATCGCGGTTGGGTCAGGCGGTCAGTATCTTCCCGCCGGTGCAACTTCGGGCACCTATCAGAACGCGGGTGTGAACGTGAACAATCCGTCGACCAACTACTCGACGGATGTGGCGCCAGACATCATCGGCAAGCTCGCGGCTGACCCGGGTTGGGGTCATTACGAGCTGACCGGACTGCTGCGCTTCGCTCATAGCCGTGTCTCCTACACCGGGACGGGCCAGAGCAGCACGAAGCTGGCTGGCGGCGGCGGCGGTGGCCTCATCCTGCCAGTCGAGAAGTCGCACAAGGTGTTCTTCCAGGCTTCTGGCCTTATTGGTACCGGGATCGGGCGTTACGGCACGTCCAATATTCCTGACGTGACCATTGACTCCAAGGGCCAGGTCAAGCCCATGCCCGCGGCCAATGTGCTGGTCGGCCTTTATGGCAATGCCACCAAGGCGTTGCAGCTTTACGCCTATGGCGGCATGGAAATGCTGCGTTCGCGCTCTTATTTCAACGAGGGCGGCAAGCATTACGGTTATGGCAACCCGCTCTACAACGTGGGTGGATGTGATATCGAGGGCGCCGCGTCGAGCGCATGCCAGACCAGCATCAACCGCGTGGTACAGGGTACGGCCGGTTTCTGGTGGACCTATCTGCATGGCGATTACGGTACGCTGCGTGTTGGTGCCCAGTACTCCTACACCTATGTTACCTCCTTCAGCGGGGTGGGTGGTACGCCGCACACGAACGACAACATGGTGTTCCTCTCGCTGCGTTATCTGCCCTTCCAGTAAGGGCGGGGCCTCGCGAGGAACTTCAGCGAAAAAAGCCGGGCGTTTCTGCCCGGCTTTTTTATGCATCTGTCGATGAACCAAGCCGCATGCAGGTCAGAAATCTGCGTTGATGCGCCCGAAATAGTAGCCACCATTGATCGGCACCTGTGCCGAGGCGCTGTCGTAGACGAGTACGCCGTAAGAGGCGAGTTGGGCAGGCACCTTGCGGGGGCGTATGTTGAAGATGTTGTTGGCCCCGACAGCGACATGCCAGTGCTGATTGAAGCGGTAGCCGATCTCGAGATCGGTCAACCAGCGCGGCGTGTTCTTGAACTGGGCAAAGCACACATTCGAACCGCGCAATGCCTTGCCATTGATCGGACAAATGGCGCTGGCCGGTGTCCAGTCCTGATAGGTAAGCATCCCGACCGTCTGACCATAGCGCGACTGCCGCAAATTCACGTCCCAGTTGCCTAGCGTGTAATAGGCGTTCAGCACGATCTTGCTGCGCGGGGACTCGCTGGTGAGATAAGCCGCGGTCTGGGCATTGAGCAGAGGCGTGCCGGTGGCCGAAAGACCGTTATGGGTCAGGGTGGTCCGGTTGATGTTGAGGCCCATCGACAGCAGCAGATTGCCGTAGCGATGCATCCTCAGGCGATAATCAGCCTTGATATCGATACCCTGGGTGCGTGTGCTCGCCCCGTTCGAGAAGTAATAGGCCGAAAACCCCGTCGGGTTTGTCAGGGTCGCGCCACCGGGCAGGGTGTAGCCCAGCTGTTCGATGGCGGCGATGGCCTGTGCCCCGACAACGGTGCCACCCTGCACGATACGATCACGCAGGTTGATCTGATAGACATCCGCCTCGACATGGAAATTATCGAGAGGCTCAAGCACGATACCACCACTGGCATTGGTCGATCTCTCTGGCTTGAGAGCGCTGGCACCCAGCGTCCTTGCAGCGTCAGACGAGACCGGAAGCAGGCCGGACGCCGAGGTCGGACCCACGCTCAGGGCAGAGTAGTGCTGTTCGGCAAGGGTTGGGGCACGAAATCCGTTGCTGATGGTGGCACGCACGGCGATACGTTTGGTGAAATCATAGCGCGCCGAGATCTTGCCGTTCTCGGTGTTGCCTGCATCGGTATAATGTTCGAAGCGTCCGGCCAGATCGATGTCCAGCTTGGGCAGGGGATGAAAGTCATCATCCAGATAGGCGGCCCAGATATCGCGGCTCCAGCTTCCCGCGTTCTGTGGCGCGGCACCGGCATAGCCCTGTGTGCCGCCTGCCTCGTAGGACGGGGGTTCACCCGCCACGATGTCATACATCTCAAGCCTGTGCTGACCGCCGAAGGCGAGCGTCATGGGCACGGCATTGGCGATGCGGAAGCTGCGCCGGAAGTCGAGATTATTGGTCCACATCGCATTGCGATAGGTTTCGGCCCGCGCGCTGGTTGGCGAGTACCCGCAGCCCTGCGACGAATAATAGGCCTTAGCCTTGTTGGTAGTCTGGCATGATGACCCCAGCATACCGGTATTGGCAGTGTTCTTGGTATTGATGTCGTCCTCATCGGCGCCGTATTCGGTGCTCAAATCCCAGTCGAATCCGAAGAAATGACTGCCTCTGATCCCCAGACTGGCCTGATAATCGTTTTCCTCAATGACCTCGATCGGCGAAAACCCTGTGGGGTAGAGGGTGGGAGCGATATTGGGAACGCGGTAATTCTGGATGGATTCAGCGTGGCGATGCCCATAGGTAATAAGGCCGTAAAAATCGATGTCGGCTGTGATCGGCTTTCCGAAGTCGATACCCAGATTTTCGCGTGTTTCCTCGGGCGTGCTCAGGATCTTGTTCGAGTTTGTCGGCACCTTGATGGCATTGGGAAGAATACCGTAATAGCCGCTCGTATTGGCACCCGCTGGCGCATAGGGCAGCAGGCGGTGATCGATCGTATTCGTGTAGAAATGATCCGTGTGATAGATTTGCCCGCTGAGATGCAGATAGCCGTCGCGGCCGAGTTTGGTCCCGCCATCGGCATTGAGCTGGTAGTTCCACCCGCTGCCGGCATAGGCGTTGGCCCCGGTCTGCGCGGCCATATGCAGGCCATGATCCTGCTTCTTGGTGATGATATTCACGACACCCGCGATGGCGTCCGATCCGTATTGCGCTGCGGCACCGTCCTGTAGCACCTCGATATGATCGATGGCATTGGCCGGGATCATATTGAGATCGACGGGTGTCGAGCCGAACTGGGGACCGGGATTCTGGACGACATTGCCCGTGACGTGCCGTCTTTTGCCATCAACGAGCACCAGAACCTGGTTCGGGTTGAGGCCACGCATACGGATCGAGCCTGTAAGCGCGGCTGTATCGCTCCCGCGTGCCTGGATGTTGATGGCCGGATATACCCGCGTGATGGCGTCTGTCAGGTTCAGCTGCCCTGAACGCGCGAGTTCGGCCCCGCTGATGACGGTGATGGGGCTCGTGCTGTCGCGAGCCTTGCGGTTGACCGCATGGGTCCCGGTCACGATGACGGATTCTTCTCCCGAGACAGGCCGGGCACGGCGTGCAGGCGCTGTGTGGGGTTTGGTATCGGTCTTGTGGGCTGCCTTTACAGCCTTGGCCCGGCTTTGCGTCGGGTGAGTGGCTTGTGAATGAGCCTGCTGGGCTGACGTGACAGCCGTAATGGCTCCCAGAGAGACGGTCAGCAGGGCGAGTCTTTTTTTCATCGAAGTCCTTCCGATCCGTAAAAGCGCTTTTTTTTGTTCCGATATCGAAATGATATGGGCGTGAGAAGTCGAGCAGGCGCGCCTGTATATCCCCGGCTTTGTCAGGTGATGTGATGGGCAAGTGGATAGGGCAGGGAATGAGCCTGGCGGGCATCCTGCCGCATATGTCGCAGCATAGAGCTTCCCGGTTCGACCCATTTCCGTTGATCCATCGAAACGATAAATGTTTTTTTAAAAGAGCGGAAGGGGTGTTTTGATGCGTTTATGCAATAAAATTCATCGGGGATACGTGGCCTGATCGCAGCTCTAGAAGCCCGATGAGAGCGCCACCACGCCAGCAAAGCCGCCGCCCACGAAATAGGTTGGCGCCTTGCCAGCTATCATGGTGCCATACACGCCGCGTGTGGCACGCCTGTTGAGCGAGACGCCATTAACCCCTGAGAGATAACCTGACCGGCCGAGATTGATGAGATTAAGCTGGATCTGGGGCGTGCGGAGGGCATTGAACTGCTTGAACCTGTAACCGAGAGACAGATTGGCAGTCGCGAAAGCCGGTATCTTCTCGTCGTTCATGAAGGTCGAATAGGTGGACCCGACATAGCTGCCGTTAAACAGGCCAAAAATCTGCCCGTCATCATAGGATAGTCCAAGCCCGCCGGAGAAAGTGGGGGTTCGCACAGGTGTCTTGCCTTTGGTGGGCAGGTAGTCATTGCCCGAGCGCAGATTATTATCGACGGTCGCGTGGATATATTGCCCCGACAGATAAGGGCTGAAATGGTGATAGGGCTTCATACCGAGTTCAAACTGCGCGCCGCGCGCGGTTTGGCCACCGGCATTGATCGATTCAGTGGTCATGACACCGTTGAGAACGGTCGTGGTTGTGACTTGCCGGTTGGTGAAGTTGTAATTGAAGAGTGCAACCGAAACATTGACCAGCCCGGTATGTCGATAGCCGATCTCCTCACCAATCGAATATTCCGGCCGGATATCCGAGGCAGCCACTCGTGTCTGCTGTCCTGAGGAGAGGCTGAAGCGATCCTGATAGCTCGAAATGCCTGAGGGTGCCCGGAACCCCGTAGTTCCATTGACATAAAGCTGGTCATGATCGCTCAGGCGCCATGAGGCTGTGATCTGGGGCAGGGGGGAAACATAGCTCGCCCCGCTACGATAGCGCGCCCCGGGCAGAAGATTGGTCACGTTGCGCGTCACCATGATCACGCGAAGGCCAGCAGAGAGCGTCAGTCTGTGATCGAGCAGCGAGAGCCTGTCAGTCAGCGAGAGCGCGTTGACCTGCTGCATCAGTCGAGCGTCGTAGGACGAGAGGGGCGAACCATCGGCGGCAAGAATAGGGTAACGGCCTGTCTGGCTCGGCACGCCACCCTGCGCATCAGGCAGGACGTAACGCGAGAGACTGGAAAAATCGTAATAGGAATACCAGTAGCCAAGGCTCACGCGGTTGGCCCCTGTGTCGATATGCAGGGCTGTATTCATTCCCGGATGGGACTGCCGGTAAGTGTCTGTCGCCACCGCGGGGATGACGGCCCCCAGTGACGGTGAGACCTGAAGCGGCCCGGCAGGCCGATTGCCCTGATAGCTGCCAAGACGGTTCAGACTAGTTCCGTAACTGTCATACCCCGAGACATAGATAAAATAAGGCGTGATATCGAGCGTGACATGGCGATCGGGGTGGAGTGACAGGGGGGCAGAAACAAAGCTCTGGGCCCGGGCATTCTCCTGAAAGCGATAATAGTTGCTGTCTCCTGCCTTGTAGCTGCCGGTGTAGTTGAAATCGGTGCCGTATTGATCCCACTGGGCGAGGGTAGGCGGCCGCAGGTAGAAACCCCTGTCGCGATTGAAGGAAAAAATCAGTGAGGCGCTGTTTCGTGCCCCCCATTCTTTCAGCAGGCGCATATCGGTGTGATAGCGGCGGCCAGCTCCCGCGCCCCGCCACTGATCGGCGCCTCTGTATGAAAACGAGGCAAAACCCTTGATGCCTGTATGGCCGATCCGGCCGCTATCCAGGCGCAGGAATTCACGGTTGAGGTTGAAAGAGCCCCAGGAGCCGCTTGCAAAGCCGCCCGCCTCCTCTGAAGGCTTGCGCATCTTCACAGCGATCTCACCCCCCACCGCGTTGTAAAGCGGCGCGTCTGTGCCAGCCGCCCCCTGGGTGAGCGTGATGGATGAGATGTTTTCGTTATCAGCAGTGGCCGAGGTGTAAGGGACCAGGAATAACGGCGGTGCGGCCGGCACATTTTCGAAAAGATAACCGATCTCGGTCTGATCGAGACCGCGCACCGATAGTCCCTGCTGCTCGTCATTCATGCCAAGAGGGTCATTGCCTGAATAAACCACACCCGGAAGGCTGGCTATCATGGCGACAGGAGACAGCGTCGCCGACTGGCGGGCGATGAAATCGCGCGTCAATCCGCTGCGTGAGTGGGGGGCTGTCTGGTTGGGCATCATGCCGCCCCCCGGTGTCGTTCCCGAGGTTCCGTCGGCGTTACTGCGCTGATGACGCACGGTAACCGTTTCATGGCGCTGACCTGCGGCGCGCGTATGGGGGCCGCTATGGCCCGTTCCCGGTTTCCCGACCGTCTCACGTTCTGCGTTCGGTCTTTCGTCCTGGCCCCGGACCGACTCATCTCTTGTCGCGTCAGCCAAAGCAGGATCGGCCAGCGAAACAATGGACCAGAGCAAGGAAGAGGCGAGGAGGCGGGATCGTTTGGACAAGCGATTGTTCCGGGTAGAGCCCTGCCAACGCAGAGGTCAGCATGGGATATCGTGAGAGGCAGATGCGATCGCTTGGTTAGGAAGTCTGACGTTTTGTGTAAAATGATATATTATAACAAATCATGGATCCGGCGTCGCACGCCCACAGTGAAGCCCGCGCAAAATCTTGCCTCGGCACTTCTGAAGGAGTGACGAAAACTGATCGATCTTTACTTGAATTCATGCCTGATAATTTGAACAGATCCATGAAATCTTTCTCGTTATAAATAGTCAATCTTCACAATTCGGTCATACATCCTTATTAACGATCCATGTCAAAACATTGCTGCTATCCATGTGCGAACGATTCTCACTATCATGAGAAGAAGGGTAGTATGCTGAAATTCAAAGCCGCTCGGGTTCGTCTGCCGAAAACGAGGCGGGGCCAGATGTTGGGGGCAAGTCTTGGCCTCGTATCCGCTTTCGCCCCGACGGCCGCCCGTGCCGTCCCGCCGCCTGTGAACCTTGGTAATGCTGCTGAGGCGGGTGATGAGGCTTCGGCTGGGGTGTTCGGTTTCCTTTCCAACTGGCGGCGAAGTTCCAATCTGCTTGGCAATATGTGGGGTCTGCGCCCTGAACTCGGCAAATACGGTGCTGTTCTCGCCATCCAGGAGACATCGGAAGTTTTCGGAAACCCTACGGGCGGCAGTCATCGTGGGGCGGGTTATAACGGGCTCACAGTGGCAGTGCTGCAGGTCGATACGCAGCGCGCCATGGGCTGGTATGGCGGCACGTTCAATGTGAGCATGGAGCAGATCCATGGCCGCAATTACAGCGCCGATAACCTTATGGCCCTGCAAACGGTTAGCGGGATCGAGGCCGACCGGGCCACGCGTCTGTGGGAGCTCTGGTATGACCAGAAGTTTCTCGACCAGCAGAAGCTCGACATCAAGATAGGCCAGCAGAGCCTCGACCAGGAATATATGGTGAGTGCCAATGCGCTTGTGTTTGCCAACACGATGTTCGGCTGGCCCATGCTCCCTTCGGCCGATCTGCCTGGTGGTGGCCCCGCCTATCCGCTTTCGGCGTTGGGTGTGCGAGGCAAATACTGGCTTGCGACACCACTTTACCTCCTTGGCGGTGTGTATAGCGGCAGCCCGACCCGCAGCCGCGATGGCGACCCTCAGATGACCAATCCTTCCGGCACAAGCTTCCCGCTGAACCGCGGTGTGATGGCAATTGCCGAACTGCAATATGTGTATCCCGCTTTGGGGGCCATGGTGTCACCCGACGAGGTTCAGCCCCTCTCTCACGTCTATCGCATAGGCGGGTGGTATGATTCCGAGCCCTTCGCCGACCAGTACTGGGACAACACCGGGATACCGCTGGCCTCACCGAACAGCAACGGTACGACGCTCACCCATCGCGGGGCATTCAGCTTCTACGCCGTGATGGATCAGATGATCTGGCGTAGCCATACCGATCCCAACAGAACCATCAGCCTTTTCGGACGTGCGATGGGGGCCCCGCAATCGGACCGTGTGCCGATCGATTTCAGCCTGAATTTCGGCCTGACATTCAATGACCCGTTTCCGTACCGTACAGACGATACCTTCGGTATCGGCATGGGCTACACCCATGTAAGCGGTGCGCTGGCCAATTATGACCGGGCGGTGAGGCGCTATTCAGGTGCCTATTCCCCCACCCAGGGCGGGGAAACCTATGTCGAGGTGACCTACCAGTACCAGTTTACCGGCTGGATGCAGTGGCAGCCCGATTTTCAATACATCTTCAATCCTGGTGGCGGCATTCCCAATCCGTCCCATCCGGATCGACGGCTTAAAGACGAACTCGTGTTCGGCTTTCGCACCAATGTTGCGCTTTGAGGAACACCATGTCGCCCCGCCTGTCCTGCACTGCTCTTGCTCTTCTGGCTCTTGCCTCGGCGCCCCACCATGCCCGCGCCGAGCAGAAGGGCTTTCTGGAAACCCTGCACCGCCATACGACGCTGGCTTCGACAAGCCCCGGGAATGGCGACCTCAACCCCTATGCCGTTGTGGTTGTGCCACAGGATATGGGCGTGTTGAAAAAGGACGAGGTGCTCGTCACCAATTTCAACAACATCAGCAATCTGCAGGGAACAGGCACCACGATCGTCGCCTACTCTCCCATCACCGGCAATGCGCGACTATTTGCCAATCTGCCCAGCAATCTCGCTGCCTGCCCCGGCGGTGTGGGCCTTACAACGGCACTGACCATTCTTAAATCGGGCTGGATTATCGTCGGCAGTGCCCCCAGCAAGGATGGCACGACCACCACCAAGGGTGATGGATGTCTGATTGTGCTCAATGCGAATGGCAAGTTCGTCACGACATGGAAAGGACCGCTGATCAACGCACCCTGGGGGGATATTGCCAGTGTCGATCATGGCGACAAGGCGACACTCTTTATTTCCATGACCGGGTTCGATCTGCCTGGCCCGAATGTCGTGGACCCTAAAACCAATTATCCACCGATCCTGCAGAAAGCGACGGTGCTGCGCCTGGAACTCAGTATCCCGGCAGGCGGGCCACCGGTACTCGACAGACAGACCGCTGTGGCCAGCGGATTTTCTGCCCGTGCCGATCGCGACAACTTCCTGTTTGGCCCGACCGGGCTCGCACTGGATGACGATGGCACACTCTACGTCACTGATGGCTACGACAACGAGGTAACGGCCATCGATAATGCCCTGACACGGGAGGAACCGGTGACACGGGTCAATGACGCAGTGGGGCGTGTCATTACCAAGGGCGGATTGCTGAACTGGCCTTTGGCCATGATCTGGGTGCCGGGCCATCATCTGCTGGTTGCCAACGGTCGAAACGGGCAGGTGGTCGAGATCGACCCCGCAGCGAAAAAGCAGATCTACGCCCAGTGGGTGGATGCTGATCAGGCCCAGCAGCCTCCAGGCAATGGTGATCTGTTCGGTCTGGCCATGACCCCCGATGGAAAGAGCTTCTATTACGTTGAGGACGACATGAACACGTTGAATGTAAGCCAGCCATGACCGACGCTAAGTTCTGGCCCGCATTGCGCCGCCGTCGTTTCCTCGCCGGGTCAGTGGCCCTGGGCGGCCTGTCTCCCGCCGTCGCAGGGGCAGAGGCAGCTCATGCAGATCAGGAGCGGGATCGATCGCCTGGTGCGATCGGCCTGTCTCACCAACCCGGCATCGTCACCCCCCAGCAGCCTCATGCCTATTTCATCACGTTCGATGTGACGACAGACAAGCGCGAAGCCCTCGTGAAGATGCTACGCGCTTGGAGTGAGGCCGCCGACAGACTGATGGCAGGCAAGGATATGCCGGGTCTTGTCGATTCAGACGAGACAGATGGCCTCGGTCAACGCGACCTGACGATCACCATCGGCTTTGGCCCAACCCTGTTTATCAAGGAGGGGAAGGATCGTTTCGGTCTGGCCTCGCATCGCCCTACGGCGCTGGCCGATCTGCCGCGCTTTACAGGCGATCAGCTGGTACCAGCCCGCACCGGTGGCGATCTGTGCGTGCAGTGCTGCGCAGATGACCCCCAGACGACGCTCCACGCCTCGCGCATCCTGACCCGTCTGGCCTATGATATTGCCACACCGCGCTGGGCGCAGGCAGGATTCCTGCCCAATTTTGGCAAGGGCAAGACACCGCGCAATCTAATGGGCTTCAAGGACGGGACCATCAATCCCGACACTCAAAACCCGAAGACTGCGGACCGGTATATATGGGCTGCTGCCAGCGATCTCCCCTGGATGCAGGGGGGGAGCTATCTCGTTGCGCGTATCATTCGTATTGCCTTGGAGCACTGGGACCGGACACCTGTCGCATTCCAGGAAGAAACGATGGGACGTCAGAAGCTCAGCGGGGCACCCATTGGCGGACACGACGAATTCGAGCCTTTGACCCTTACGCAGAAGGATCATGACGGCAACCCTGTTACTGTCCAGAACTCCCATGCCCGTCTTGCAGCGCCAGAGGAGAATGGCGGCGCGCAAATTCTTCGTCGGGCCTATTCCTATGACAACGGCTTGAGCTACACCGCCGAGCGCTGGCCGCCGTGGCGTCAGGGTATGGAGATGGATGCCGGCCTGTTGTTTCTGAGCTGGCAGCAGGATCCCCGGACAGGTTTCGTCAGGATTTTCGAGAAAATGTCCAAATTCGATATGATGAACCAGTACACGACCCATATCGGGGGCGGATTATTTGCCTGCCCCGGCATAAAGGTTGGGGAGTTTGTTGGGCAGACCTTGTTCGAGAGTTAATCAAATATAGCGTCTGGTGTTCCGGTGCATTATTTGAGCGTAACGATTGCAAGGAGCTGCTGTCTTTCGATACTCTCTATATTTTGGAGTATTCGAGTCCTGTTTTATAATGCTGGACGTTGGAAGGGCGTCGCTGTATTTCGACCGACAGGCAGCCGCTCCGGGTTACGGGGCGGGCACATACAGGGGCGGGGCCATTTCACCGGCTGGGCGACATTCACGAGGGATCAGAACAGGCGCATCGTTCATGCGCCTGTCTCTCTGCCTTGTCGTCCTCCTCGGGTTCCTTGCCTCGCTTGGCCTGCAGGGTCTGGCCGAGCCGGATGAGACCCCCAGAGCTGAAATAGAGCGACTGATCGGGGTCGATATCGCGTCCGCCATGGTTATGGCCGACCCCATGGGCATGTGTGATTCCGCGTCGATGGCGATGCCCGCATCGCATCACATGCCAAAGGCAGGGCATCATCATCACGATACAGCCTGTGCGCTTTGCCCGCTTCTTCAGTTGGCTGTGTTCATTCTTGGGGTCGCTCTGCTGGCGGCGTTCTCCCGCTCGATCCGGCTCACCCACATCGTTTCTCTGCCGCCTTGCCGCGCGCCGCCCGGATTACGGTGGGTCCTGCCGCCATCCCAGGCACCGCCAGTCGTCCTGATCTGACATCGCGTTCCGTACTCCGGTGCACGTTTCCTTTGGGAGCGAGCCGGGAGGCGGGATTTCGTATCAAGACCGATCAGGATTAATTCCATGACACTGCCCTCTTATGGCAGATCGCACCGTCGCGCCTATCTTGCGTTCGGGTGTACCTCATTGCTTGCCCTTATTGTTGCGACCAACGCCCACGCGGCGACCACGCCTCCAGCCACCACCTCGCTCCGCGGCGGGACCGAAGTCGCTGCGAGCGCACTCGAAACATCGCAACGTCAGACAAGGCCATCCTCCATCAAGCGCAAAGCGCCGGATAGGCCCGCGAACCAGTCAGATGGTGATGACACCCCGGTCGAATATCTCCGTGTGCAGGGGATACGGCGTACCGCCATTCATTCACCCGATACAGCATCACTACTCAAAGGCTCGCTGGGCTACACGCAATACGCTGCGGGCGGGGTCTCATCCTTGCCCGTCCTCAACGGTATGGCCGATGACCGCGTCGCGACCATTGTGGATGGCATGCGCATTGCCTCGGCCTGTCCCAATCACATGAACCCGGCGATGTCCTATATTGACCCCGACAGTGTTTCCTCTGCCGAGGCTATTGCCGGTGTCACCCCGGTCAGCCTCGGGGGCGACAGCACCGGCGGCACGGTAAAAATTGAGCGCAAGGACCCGCTTTTTGCTGCTCCCGGCAAGATCCTTGTGACGGGCCATGTGCGGGGTGATTATCGCAGCAATGGCGGCGGCTCGGGGGCTTCGGGCACGGTCACAGTCGCCAACGATCTTCTCAGCCTGCGTTATACCGGCTCCTATAGCCACGCGAGCAATTACCATACTGGGGGTGATGGCAAGCAGGTTCGCTCCACCAGCTATCTCTCCTTCAATCATGCCGTAACGGCTGGCCTCAAGAAGGATAATCACCTGCTCGCCCTGACTTTCGGTCAGCAGGATATCCCGTATGAAGGTTTTCCCAACCAGTATATGGACATGACCAATAACCGCTCGACATTTGTGAATGGCAAATATCGTGGCGAGTATCGATGGGCGACCCTCGACGTGCGCGGCTTCTGGCAGCGCGTCGATCACGTCATGAACATGATGAATGACAAGGGTGGTCATAGCGCCACCAGGGGTATGCCGATGAACACGGATGCCCGGACGGCGGGCTACGCAATTGATCTCACTGTGCCGCTCAGCACGCATCACAACATCAAGCTTGGCAGCAGCTATGACCATAACGGACTGAATGACTGGTGGCCGCCGCTCGTGGGCAGCATGATGATGGGCCCCGGTACGTTTCATAACATCAATAACGGCCATCGTGACCGCCTGGGCCACTACATCGAGTGGAATGCTCAATGGACACGACGCTTCTCGACCCAGCTTGGGCTGCGCAGCGACCTGATCATGATGAATACGGGCAAGGTGGCACCGTATTCCTGGACCGGCATGATGCAGATGGCCGATATCATGGCGGCGCGTAAGTTCAACGCGGCCTCGCGGGGACGGACAGACACCAATTTCGACGTGACCTCCACAGGTCGCTGGCATATTCGTGACGACCTGATGCTTGAGGGCGGTTACGCGCGCAAGACGCGGTCGCCCAACCTGTACGAGCGCTATGCCTGGGGTATGGGCACCATGGCCACACGCATGATCGGCTGGTTTGGCGATGGCAATGGCTATGTTGGCAACCTCGACCTGCGCCCCGAAATTGCGAACACGGCCAGCATGACGCTGACATGGCACGACCCGAAAGGCGATGGCTGGGAAGTTCGGCTCCAGCCATTCTATACCTACACAGAGGGCTATATTAACGTCGCCCGTCTGGCATTATTCAGCAATGGGCTGTCGAAGCTGCAATTCGTCAATCATAACGCGCAGAGTTACGGCCTCAATGGCTCAGCGCGTTATCGCCTGTGGAATGACGAGCGCTTCGGACAAGGCAGGATCGTGACAAGCTTCAACTGGGTCCGTGGGCAGGATATGGTCACCCATTCCGGCCTGTATCATCAGATGCCTGCCAACGGCACGATTGGCCTCCGCGAGACCTATCAGAACTGGACCGGACGTGTGGATGTCACACTGGTAAAGAAGAAATCGACGGTGGACTGGCTGCGTAACGAACCGCGCACACCGGGTTATGCGCTGTTGGGCCTGGGCGGCAGCTATCGCTGGCGCAAGCTTACGCTGGATGCGAGCATCGAGAATGTGCTGAACCAGAAATACTATCTTCCGCTCGGGGGGCTCTCGCTGGGTGACTATCGTCAGACGAATATCCTGTCTCCCCTCGCCGGACTTGGCCGGTCGTTCAATCTCAGCCTGACAGCCGCGTTCTGACGACGACAAGGCGACGCGTTCATTCAGGCGGCGTCGCCTCGCCCGTGCCGGGGCAGCAGGATGTTTCGACCCAATGGGCAATGACAAATAACCCACATGCTGTCTTGCCTAATCTGCCGCCCGCGCCTATCGCCTAGCCCACTGGTCAATGTTGAGGGGACCGCCCGGAGCGGATGGCGGAAAGGGGAGCGCTTTGAGATGGTTGGGGTGACGGATCAGGCCGCGGCAAAATGTGCAGCTCCGGGCAGGGTCCCCCGTCATGCCATGATCATTCTGGCTCTGGCTGCCTTTGTGACCTTGCTGACCGAGATCATGCCTGCCGGATTGCTATCGCTGCTCGCAGATGGCCTCCAGATTACCCAGGCGGCAAGCGGGCAGTTCATCACGGCTTTTGCTCTGGGTGCCCTATGCGCTGCTCTTCCTTCAACGGCGCTGACCTACAAGATGCCACGTAAGCGCCTGCTCTTGCTGGGGCTGGTCGGCTTCACCCTGATCAATGCAGCAAACGGCATCATCACCAATCTGGCGCTTGCCCTTACCATTCGTTTTTTCGCCGGATGCTGTGGCGGGCTGATCTGGGCCATGTTCGCGGGTTACGCAACGCGGCTTTCACCACCGGCACAACGGGGCAGGGCAATTGCGCTGGCGGGTTCGGGCGTCACGCTGGCACTCGTGCTTGGTGCGCCGTTGAGCGCGGCAATTGGCCAATGGCTGGGCTGGCGCGGCGCCTTTTTGTGTCTTGGCGGGTTTTCGGGCCTGCTCGTGATCTGGTCGCTCTTCTTTCTGCCAGATGCACCGGGCAGTCAGGCCGGGAGCCATTTCAGCCTCTCAGGCAGCCTGCGTCAGCCTGGTGTGCTCGCCAATCTGACACTGATTTTCAGCTTCGTCGCGGCCCATAGCCTGCTCTACGTTTTCATCGAGCCCCTGTTGGTCCCCTCCGGACTTGGAGCGCGCGTGGATCTCCTCCTGCTGGTCTTTGGCGGAGGCTCGGTTGCCGGTCTCTTTGTCACCGGCATTCTGATCGATCATCATCTCTCGCGGCTGACGATGGCCAGCATTCTCGTATTTATGGCGGCCTGTCTGCTCATGTCACTCGGTCTGACGCACAAGCTTCCGGTCTGCCTTGGTGTTGTCATGTGGGGTATTACCACTGGCGGGTTTGCAGCCCTCACGCAAAGCGCAATGACGAGCATCGCGGGACGCTTCATGGATACCGCTCAAGCCATGGCGACAACGGCCTGGAACCTCGCCGTGTCAGCCGGTGGGTTATTGGGGGGCGTGTTGCTGACCCATAGCAGCATCGTCGCGCTGCCTGTCGCCGCGATCCTGCTTTTGGTACTGGGGCTGGGGGCCTATCAACGCGGACTGCGCCCGCTCATTTGAAGGATAGGCCCTGTCAGGCCGTCAGAGCGTTTTGACGTGCGTCGTGGCAACGCGCAGACGATGTTTTCTGACCGCGCGCACGGTGAACACAGCCAATCCGACGACCACGACAGTTGCTGCGAAGCTCAGCGTGAGCGACTGCAGATCGGTCATCGCATAATGTAAATGCGTAGGGCCCCACCATCTTGTCATTTTGACTCTCCTTTATTCTGGGCCGGCGAACCAGCATTTAGCTGGCCCTTTGTGCTCTTGTCAGAAAGCTGATCCGCTCGACACGGGAAGAGTGGGCGTCTTGGAAATCATCGTCAATATTCAACTACAGTCACAATAATCACGATATTGTCTTGTTGACATAGATCAAAACCAAGAAATACAAAGACATCGAATACTAACCACAACATGTGCGTTTGCAACACAAGGATGATCCGAAGCCACCAGGGCGAGAACGGCACCGGAGAGGGCTTTCTCCTTGGGGGAATTGTCATGCGCCGGGTAGCGGTGGCCGCTTTGTGAGTCCTTTCCGAGCCCGAGCGGCCGCTTCACAGGTGAGTTGCTAACAGAAAGCTGTGACTTGCTTACATTGCGCGTGCTCAAGCAGTCAGAGACGCTCAAGATGCGGAAACTGCGGAGGGATGAGGCGTTCGGGCGCCTCAACGTCATATACGAGCGAGTCGTAAAATGGCCCCTGGAACAAAAAAGCCCGCCACGGTCACGTCAGGCGTGCCGGGCGGGCCTCGGTATAGGTCCGGCTGCAGTCAGGCGCAGCCGGAAGCAGGGCGACTTCAGTTCTTAGGCCAGCCCTGCAGGACCGCGTCCTTCACGGATTGCGGCAGCGGAACATAGTCCAGCTTCACAGCGTCAGGATTGCCGTTCTTGAGCGCATAGCTGAAAAAGTCCTTCACGGCCTTGCCCTGCGCAGCATCCTTCGGGTCAGTCGGAACCAGCACGAAGGTGGCACTCATGATGGGCCAGGCGTTTACACCAGCGGTGTCGAGCAGATCCACGGCATAACGGTCTGCATGAGCCCAGTCGGCATGAGCCGCAGCGGCAGCGAAAGCAGTGGAATCCGGCTTGATGAAAGCGCCATCATGATCACGAAGCTGCGCCATGTTCAGATGGTTGCGGCTTGCATAGGCGTATTCCACGTAGCCGATACCGCCTTCTGATTCCTTTACGCCAGCGGCAACACCGTCATTGCCGCGCGCACCTGCACCGCCTGCCCAGGCAATTGACGTACCAGCGCCGAATTTCTGCTTCCAGGCGCCGGAAACCTTGGCGAGGTAAGAGGTGAACACGAAGCTGGTGCCCGACGCATCGGCACGATGGATCGGGGCCACATCCGTGTCCGGCAGCTTGAGACCCGGGTTGAGTGCCGCAATGCGCGGGTCATTCCAGGTCGAGATCGTGCCGTCATAGAGCCCTGCAATGGCAGGGCCATCCAGCTTCAGCGCGCCGGGGGCAATACCCGGAACGTTAACGATAACAACGATCCCGCCCATGGCCGTCGGAAACTGATAGAGCTTGTTGCTATCCAGCTTCGCCGCGTCCATTGGCTTGTCAGAAGCGCCGAAATCGACCGTACGCGCAATCGCCTGGTTCTGACCGGCACCCGAACCAACGCTCTGGTAGTTTACAGAGGTGCCGATCGCCTTTTGTGCAGTCTCACCCCAAGCGCCATAGATCGGAGCCGCGAAGCTCGATCCGGCGCCGGTGATGGTGGCAGCGTGCGACACGCCGCATGACAGGGCCAGAGAGAGCGACAGGGCGCCGAAAATTCGGGAAAGCTGCATTGTTTGACCTCGATAGATCGTGATGACGGCTCGTTCTATCGGCGCCAGAAACAGGAAGATACATTTATAAAATGATAGTTTTATGAAAGCCTCCGGCGCTCCGGCATGGTGCACGGCGTGTCTTGAAACCTGTTACGCGCTGTGTCTGATGGGAGCCGTGATACTGCTCTCCGCTGGCGAAATTTGTTCGATCGAAGCGGGATCAGCCAGCTCCGACCTCTGCGGATGATCGGCCCGGCGCTCTGCTCAGTGCAAGGGAAACAGGTCGACCAATGAAGATCGTAGCAGATCGGTCGGGCAGAAGATTACGCCGCGCCCGGTACCTCGTCTCTGATCAGCGCATCGGCGGTCAAGGAGGCGGCTACAGCGTCCAGAGCGGGATGAGCGCCATCCCCTTAATGGGGAGCGGAGGATGGGCTGACCGGCCATTGTCAGGTTCAGCGTCCATCAGGCCAGCGCGCGTGCTCTGAATCCTTCGATGGCCCCATCCGTGAGAGAACGGGGCCACGGGACGCAGCGTCAGAAGCTCACGCCTGTTTCAAGGTCGATCAGCAGGGCGTTTTTATACCGGTTGGTGCCGCCTGGGTGCCAGATATACTGCAGGCCGGGGCGGATGGTGAGCCACGGAGCCGGACGCCAGCCATAGTTGATTTCGCCGGAATGTTCACCGCTCGGCTTGAGCAACCCGGTATCCTGCGTCTGTACCGCCTGAAGGGCTCCCACATAGGCGCCCAGCTTGGGGTTCACGAAGTTAAACTTGCCACCGATGCTGATCGTATCGTTTGGCCGGTTCCAGAACGTCCCCTTGCGCACGACACCCCAGGTGATGAAATACGGGGCGATTGCCGTGCGTGGGTCACCCCAGGTGAAGGACAGGAAGGCCACGGTCGAGCGCGATGAATCGCTCCTGTCGCGCTGCAGCATCTGGTCGGCCATGAACCATCCGCCGTAACGGCCGCGCACCTTGTCGATGGGCAGATTGCCGAGCACGCTTGTCGGCAGCTCAAAGCCTGCCAGCTGGGCGTAGACGTTCTTGACCTCTGACGTATCCCAGTAACCGCCAATCTTGACGTTGGTCGGCAGGCGACCCTTGGTGTCCGTGCCGCCGAAATGCCACCCAAGCTGGAAGGGCAGGTAGGCGCCGGTCGATCCGTGCAGCCACATCTTCCAGGCATAACCCGTGTTCGAAATGGTCGGATCGACGTTATAGATGCCAGCCGAAACGAGCATGCGCTGATCACCGAAGGGGAAAAGCTTCACGAACGCGCCGGGATGGGCTGTCGGATAGTAACCATAGCCAGAGTTGCTGGCGAGTGCCTGCGGCATACCGCAGATCGCGTTCGATTCGAACTGGCAATAAAGATTCATGCCCCAGTGCATAGTGGACTGACCGAAATCATTTTCGGTATTGATCCAGCCGATTTCGGTATCGGCGTAGCGGTTCCACTGCATTTCCCATGAGAGCCGCGTAAAACGAATGGTCTCGCCCGAACCGAAGATTTCCTGCGGGCTGTTCAGCGCGGGAAGCTGCTGGCCAATGCCGAGGCCGGCGCGCTCGGTGAGCAGCACATGGAACATACCGTAATTATGCCCGGTAAGCTGGGCAAAATTGACATCGGCTCCGATCGCGACTTCATGAGCATAGCGCACGGTCTGGGCGCGTCCGCCGGTGGGATTACCCGCGCTGTCCTGCAGGTAGTGGCCCTGCGGCGTGATGCCCATGTTCTGCAAGCGGGTACGCAGGCCGCCCCAGTCACCCGTCATTGTGGGCTGCTTCAGCCAGTCTGAAAAACTCGCCGGAAAAAGGGCCTCGTTACCCGGTACCGGCACGAAGGGGTGGCGCACGGTGCCCAGAGAAGGCTGTGTGCGATCATAGGGGCTGCCATAGAGATTGGGCGGGTTATCGGCGCCCTTGCCTGCATGATTCTGGGTTGCCGTCTCCTTGAGCATAGGATCGAGCGTGGCTGCGGTCTGATCACTCGGGCTTGCTTGCTGGCTCTGACTCTGGGCCGAGGCCGGTGCAACGAGAAGGCAGCTTCCAAGTATCGTCCCGGCAGCCCAAAGTGCCAGACGCCCCGCGGCATTCTTTACAGGCATGATCGCGTGATCTCTCCATTTCGACAGGTAACAACCTCACGCGACGCAAAGCTGAGATATGGCCAAGTCTGTGCGTCGTTGCGCCCTCCCTATCAATATTTCATATCATGACAAGGAGATTGACGGCCGCAATCTGTTTCCCACGTTGTGGGCTCCTGGCCTGTGTTTTTAAGGCAACACCTATATATCGGGTGCGGATTAACAAAATACTGTCACGCTCGGCATGGCGCGGCCTGCATCGACTGTAAACTCGCGTTGCGTGGTACCCCGGCGGCTCAAAGGCGACCCGCCGGGAAGATCGTTTTCCCTTGCCCCGTCGGCAGTCGGTCATCGCATGATCAAAACCAGCTGCGAATACCGACCGTCAGGCGCAGGTTGCCGCCGCTATCGTCTCGCTCCCGTGCAAAACGCCGCGCCTGCTGGAAATAACCATCATACGTCATGGCGATATAGGGCGCGAATTCCCGCCATATCTCATATCGCAGCCTCAACCCGGTATCGATATCGGAAATTCCCGCACCGTTACCCCGGGCTGGATCGGCCTTCGAATAAAGGTTCAGTTCGATCTGAGGCTGCAGGATCAGCCGGTTTGTCAGCAGAATGTCGTACGAGCCCTCGAAACGGGCGGCAAAACGACCCTGATCGCTGACATAGCCGGTGGCCTGTAACTCGAACTGATAAAGCGACAGCCCCTGTATACCGAGCGCCGCCCAGGTGCGTGTAGGACCGCTATCCAGATCGACACGAACACCGCCCTGCACGTCGAAATAGGAGGATACGGCGCGGCTATAGAGAACCTCCTGATCGCCATCTCCCATGCGGCCTTTCGACACGGTGCCCTCGGAACGCAGCCAGAGGCGATTATAGTCGCCGCCGACCCAGGCTTCGCCATCCCACCGGAAGCTCGAATTTCGTCCGGCAAGGCGCCCCTCGAACTCGTCGAGCAGGCCATGGACCCATATTCCCTGATCCATGACAGGCATGACACCGTCGATATAGCTGGGCATCGTTGCACTCGACTTTGCCTGCGCCGTAGGCGCCGCATGGCTGCCCGATGAGAGCAAAAGGGTGCCGGCAAGGCCAGCCAGAAAGTTGATGGTGTGTCTGCGCATGTTCATGACACCACCACCGTGCGGAACATGCCGAGATGCATGTGATAGATCAGGTGACAATGCAGCGCCCACATGCCCGGCGTGTCTGCCGTCACAAGATAGCTGAGCTTCGAGCCAGGCTGGGAGAGAATGGTATGCTTGTTGGGCCTGAGCGCCCCCTGACCGTTTTCCAGCTCGCTCCAGAACCCATGCAGGTGAATCGGGTGCTCCATCATCGTGTCGTTGATGAGCGTGATCCGCACACGTTCCCCCAGACCCAGCATGATTGGTGGCGCTTCAGAGAATTTCTTCGCGTCAAAACCCCAGATATAGCGCGTCATATTCCCTGTCAGGTGCAGCACGATTTCCCGGCTTGGGGGGCGTTGGTCCGGGGCAGGGCGCAGGGCACGGAGCATTGCGTAGGTGAGGACTACACGCCCGTTATCCTCCAGTCCGTCCCCCGGTTCGGATAGGCGATTGACCGGGTCCATGGCGACATTCTGGTTTTCCACATTGCGTGGCGGCGGGCCGGGGTCATCAATCTGGATGGGCTGCGCCGGGGTGAGATGCGTGCTTGACGCGGGTTTATCTTGCGGTTTCATGCCGCTCATGCCGCTCATGCCGCTCATGCCGCTCATGCCGCTCATGCCGCTCATGCCGCTCATGCCGCTCATGCCGCTCATGCCGCTCATGCCGCTCATGCCGCTCATGCCGCTCATGCCGCTCATGCCGCTCATGCCGCTCATGCCGCTCATGCCAGCCGGGCCGTTCTCCACGCGCCCCATTCCCATATCGATCATGCTGCGTACGGGCCGCGGGTCCATGGGGGGGACGGGCCCCATCATCCCCATGGCGGGAGCGAGTGTGCCGCGTGCGAAGCCGGTGCGGTCTTCCGGCTGGATGAAGATTGTCCATGCTCGGTTGTCGGTCGGGGTGACGATCAGATCATAGGTTTCAGCCGGTCCGATGCGGAATTCCTCAACACGCACGGGCTCAACATCCGATCCATCAGCAGCAATGATATCGAAATCGAGCCCCGGTATCCGTAAGTCGAAAAGGGTCATGGCCGACGCATTGACGACACGCAGCCGGATCCGCTCGCCCGGGGAAAACAGGCCGGTCCAGTTGTCATCCGGTGATTGCCCGTTGATGAGGTAACTGTAAATCACCCCGCTGACATCAGAGATATCCGTGGCGGACATCCTCATGCGCGACCACATCAGGCGGCTCGCCAGAGCGTCATGCAATCCATGCTGGCGGGCTTCATGAAACAGCGAGGCGACGCTGCGCTGGCGGAAATTGTAATAATCGTCCTGCTGCTTCAGATTACTGACGATGTCATGCGGCGCGACATCGCTCCAATCTGACAGGACGAGAACGTAATCCCGCTCATAGTGATGGAGCGGCGGCCCTGCCGGATCGATCACCAGCGCGCCAAAAAGCCCCTGCGCCTCCTCCATGCCGGAATGGCTGTGATACCAGTACGTGCCCGATTGGCGCAGCGGGAAACGGTAAGTGTAGCGACCCTTGGCAGGAATGCCGGCAAAACTCAGGCCCGGCACACCGTCCATGTTGGCTGGCAGCCTGATGCCATGCCAGTGGATCGAGGTAGGCTGATCAAGATGGTTGATGACATTCAGCACCATCTCGTCACCCTCGCGCCAGCGGAGGGTGGGGGCAGGAGCGCTTCCATTGACCGTAAAGGCGCGGCCCCTGCGCTTGCCGACCTGCCAGGGTGCCGTATCGACAGTCAGGTCATACGTGGAGGCGGGCGCAGGCGGAATGGCTGAGGGGTCAGATATGTGTGCCGCGGGCGTCATGGCGGGCATCGCGCGGGCGGACGAGGCAACGCCGAGCCCCGCCAGCCCTGTGACGAATTTCCGGCGATTGAGCGCCGGTCCCTTGCGTGTCAAGGCAATCATGAAACAGGTCCTGAATGATCGGAACGGAACGCGCGGCCTAAAAAGATCAGACCGGCATACGGATCAGCGATTCAGGAAAAGCGGGGCGGTCTGGGGTCCGGAACCCTTTGCAGGCCTGCCAGAACAAAGCCGGATGAGGCAGCATAGCGGGCTACCTGCACGGCGAGCGGACGGGCAGGTGACGTGGCAACAAGAGCGACATGGCCAGTTGTGCAGGACAGGTTCGGGGGGCAACCATGGCAGCCTTCCCCATGCAGTTTGTGCCGGGGGTGTTCCGCCTTGCCCATCATGCCGTTTGTGGCTGCGTCAGGCTGGCCCACCCCACTCATGGTGACGCTGGGATGATGCATCGCACATCCCGCATGGGTGCTTTGAACCGGCATTTCGCCGCAACCGGTCAGCTGCGCGCTAGCCGCCTGCGCCGGGAACGCCCCGCGCAGGATCAGGCAGAATGCAGCGAGCATCACGATCCATAGAGGCGTGCAGCGGTTCGGCATGTCGTCCCATAGAGGTTACAGGGAAATAATCGGATCAGGTGCGACACTCTCTCAGAGGCATACGTTGATTGCAACCGTATTGATCACCATCTCGGTCTGGTCATATTGGCAAGGAGCATGAAACAATGAGCGAGACCCTTGATGTCAAAGTTGAAGGCATGTCCTGCGGGGGCTGCTCGAGCCGCCTCGAAAAGGCACTGCTCGAAATCCCCGGCGTGACGGATGTCAAAGCCAGCCACGAGACGGGCGATGTGCGCGTCACCACGGACGGTGCGGCTGTGCCGCGCGCCGCGCTGGAAACGGTCATCGAGGAAACGGGCTTCGACATCGCACGAGGCTGAGATGCTCGTCTTTCGCCGCCCGGAGATCATCGTGGCCCATTTCGTCGGTTACAACACGGCGGGATGGGCTCAGCGGTCGTCGCCTTGAACGCGCCCGTCGTTTGACGAGCCAGCGGTAAAATCTGATCGACACGGGTCAAACGTTGGCATCTCGCACACTTCGTGCTGATGGCTGCGGTAAGATGGTACTTCCGACGGTCCCTGCGGGTTAGGCGGTAGCGCCTTCTATCCGATGGCGGGGCCCGATAAGAGATGCCTGATCGGCAGAGGCAAGCGTTTGAAACGAGCCTTTCTTCCAGTCGAATGAGAAAGTATTCCATGAGCGCCAGCAGTCTTGATCTGGAAGTAACGGGTATGAGTTGCGCTGCCTGCGCGGCACGGCTGGAGAAAGTGCTCAACCGGCAGGATGGGCTGACAGCATCGGTCAATTTCGCATCCTCGCGCGCGATCATCTCCCGAGCGGATGAGGGGCCAGATCTCGGCGCCATTGAAAAGATCGTTGAGAAGACAGGATTCGGTCTTGGGCATCAGGAAGCACGATTTGCCATTGAGGGAATGAGCTGCGCCGCTTGCTCTGCGCGCCTGGAAAAGGTGCTCAACCGCCTGCCGGGCGTCAGGGCAGCCGTCAATCTCGCCACCGAGACCTTGCAGATCGATTACGTCGCGGGGGCGGTCACGGAGAATCGCCTCGTCGAGGCCGTTCGCAAGGCGGGCTTTACGGCAACCTCCACAGCGGACCAACAGGGGCACGAAGCGCCTTCGAGAGAACCTGTAACGGCGCAGCGGCATCTGGCGATTATCGCCCTGTTCTGTATCCCGTTTGCCGTCGAAATGCTGGGTATGGCGGTTGGCGCCCATCACCTCGTGCCGCTCTGGCTTCAGGCGCTTTGTGCGAGTGTCGTACAGATCTATGGTGCCCGTCATTTCTATCGCAGTGCCTATCATGCCCTGCGGAGTGGCTCGGCCAATATGAACGTGCTGGTCTGCCTCGGGACAAGCATCGCTTACGGCTTCAGCATGGCCGTCACGCTCTGCGGGCTCGATCTGCCGGTCTATTTCGAGGCAAGCGCCTTCGTGATCCTCCTGATTTCGGTTGGCAGGCTTCTCGAGGCGCGGGCGCGTCAGAAAGCGGCTTCCGGTCTGGAAGCTCTGCTCAATCTGAGGCCGCAAACTGCCAATCGCGTAACGCCGAACGGCGTGGAAATCTGCGCTGTCGCTTCATTGCAACGCGGTGATGTGTTCGTGGTCCGCCCTGGTGAAGCTATTCCAGTTGATGGAGAGGTTATCGAAGGCGCAACCGAGATCAATGAGTCGATGCTCACAGGTGAGGCTGTGCCCGTTCTGCGTCAGGTTGGCGATACGATTTTCGCCGGAACGCTCAACACGACGGGTGTCGTACGCGCCCGTGCAACCTCGCTTGGGAGCGAGACCGCACTGGCCCGCATCGTGGCGATGGTCTCGCGTGCGCAGGGATCGAAAGCCCCGATCCAGCGCCTGGCGGATCGTGTCTCGGCCATCTTCGTGCCCACCATCATCATCATCGCCCTGTTGACGTTCGTCATCGGCTTTCTGGCAACGCACGATGCGCAATGGAGCCTTGTCTCGGCCATATCGGTGCTCGTCATTGCCTGCCCCTGTTCCCTGGGCCTTGCGACACCAACCGCGCTGATGGTCGGGACAGGCAAGGCGGCCTCTGCCGGTATCCTGTTCCGCAATGCTGAAGCGCTCGAGCGCGTTCATCGTCTCAAGGTGCTGGCCTTCGACAAGACAGGCACGCTCACCAAGGGGCAGCCTGAAGTCGGAGCGATTTATCCTGTAGAAGGGGTGACCGAGGCGGAACTTCTGGGGGTGGCGGCATCGCTTGAGGCCAACTCCGAGCATCCATTGGCGAAGGCCATCATATCGCGGGCAAGCGAAGCTGGGATCGCCTCCGCGTACAGTCTGGACCATTTCCGCGCCGTGCCGGGCAAGGGGATCGAAGCGGCAGCAAAGGAAGAGACCTTTCTGCTGGGGACACCCGAATTCCTGCAGGAACAGGGCATCGCCGTGTCGGCCCTACCATTGGATGCCGAAACGCAGAGCATTGCCTGTATCGCACGCGGTGGCGTCTATCTTGGCACCATAACCCTGTCTGACGCTCTGCGCCCGGAAGCCGCGGCCATTGTTTCCTGGCTTCGCAAGCAGTCGATCGAAACGATCATGCTTACAGGCGATCGCGAGGCGGTTGCTGCGCGGGTCGCCCGGGAAGCAGGTATTGACGAGATCAGAGCTTCACTTCGACCCGAAGGCAAGGTTTCTGCGGTGCAGGCGTTGCGCGGTGAGGGTCGTCTGGTTGGTATGGCTGGGGATGGCATCAACGATGCGCCTGCTTTAGCCGCTGCGGATATCAGTATCGCAATCGGTTCGGGCTCGGCCGCGGCGCTTGAGACGGCAGATCTCGTTCTGATGAGTGCGGATCTGCGTGCGATCCCGGATGCCCTGTCTATCTCCAAGGCGACCGTCAGCAAAATAAGGCAGAATCTCGTTTTCGCCTTTGGCTATAACGTCGCGGCCATACCTCTTGCAGCCTGCGGACTGCTGGACCCGGTGATCGCCGGCGGGGCCATGGCGCTCAGCTCTGTCTCGGTGGTCACCAACTCCCTGCTTCTCAATCGCTGGCGCTCACAACGATCCCTCTGATCGCTGCAGCGCCGAGCGGGGAAGCTTCAGTGTGTGATCAGGCTGACCTTGAGCGCACCGCCCTTGGGTGTCAGTCTGACAGCACAATCGTCAAAGCTTGGTGGCCCGAAACGGACGCTCGGATCCCGTGAAAACCCTATGGGCTCCTTGGGTATGCCGATAAACGAACGGTCGAGCCGGGCATTGCCGTTGCGGTCCTGATAGGCCTGCACGGCATATACGCCTGCCGGTATGTCGGCAAAATTCACGGTAACGTCTGGCTTAGATGATTTCACCTCGGCATGGAACCTGCAGCTGGGCTTGAGGAACTCATCCTCCGTGCAGATCGCAACCTTGATGGTACCAACGTCATCGGGGACGTTTCCAATAACCGCCTGAACGGGGCCTGCCACGGCCGTGAGAGGGGCGAGCGGCAGGGCCATAAGGGTGGCGAGCAGACCAAGTTCAGGTTTCATAATATCGTCCTTTCCAAGTGACAGGGCGTCCAAGCACATGCCGCATGCGGGCGTGAAACTGGATGAAAAGCAGCATGAACACCCCGACCGGACTGGCGAGAACGGTGCGTAACCCCTGCTGACACCGCAGCGCCACCAGTAGACGCAGTGCAAGGCTCGCCAATCGCGCAAACTGCATCGTCGGGGTGCCACGAAGCAGGAAGGGCAGGATATGTCCTCCGCCCAGCAGGAGCGTCCATATGGGCAGGGCGACAGGGCCGGCCAAGCCTTCCACGGCGTTCTTCATCAATCCTGCATAGACCTCGCGCCCATTGCGGTACATCCGGCATGTGGCGAGATCGGTGGCATCGATCAGCCGTGTGCGAAAACCTGCCCGACGCATTTCGCGTGCCAGAGCAAGGCCGTCGTGAAGCTTGTCCCGTATCTGCCCATGGCCACCACTCTGACGATAGGCCTCTGCCTTGACCATGACCAATTGCCCGCAGGCCGCGGCGAGGGCGGGTGTACGACCCTTGTCGAAAACAAGTGGCAGATAACCGAAGAGCAGGACATCAATGAAGGGCAGGAGAAGCCATTCAAAGCCCGAGCGCATTTCCTGACGTGGCACACCGCTGATCAGTGACGGGGCGTGTACGCCCTCGGTAAGTGCCAGCAGCCGTGGAATTGCGCGTTCCTCCAGCCGGACATCGGCATCGATGAACAGGAGCCATTCCTGTGTGGCGGCGGCAACAAGCTGGGCGCAGGCATGGTTCTTGCCACACCAGCCTTCAGGGAGAGGTCGTCCGTGCAGCAGTCGTACACGTTTGTCGGCAATGGCTTCGACACGTGCCGCGGTATCGTCCTGAGAGCCATCATCGAGCACCAGAACCTCGCGCACCGCAGCTCCGTTTGCGAGAACGGCCATGATGGCCGCCTCGATCTGTGCCCCTTCGTTGCGTGCGGGAATAAGCACAGAGATACCGGCGCTGCGGGCATTTGAACGTGAGGGCGCGCGGCTCAGGGCACGCAGGTTGAGCAATCCGACCAACAACGGAAAGGCTGCAAGGGCTGCGATGGTCAGTTCAGCCCGCGTCGGGGCTGACCGTTCAGCGCCCTGCGTGGCGTGGGTCATGTTTTTCCCTCCTCATCAGGCTGCTGAGTTTCTGAAGCTGGGCATACAATCCGCCCATGCCGGATCGCCCTTCGAGGAGAAGTCGGAAACGTGCATGGTCGCGTGTGATGACATCTGCCGCCAGCGCATCCTGTGTCGCCTCAAGAGCGTCCTCCAGAAACGCGTGATTGGCCTTGAGGCTACCGGGCAGGCTGGAATGAGGCACGGGCTGGCCGAAACGTATGAATGCTTCTGCCCGACTTTCGGAGCCGTAGGCATATTCGATTGCAACCGGGCTGATCACGCAGTCTGTCGCCTGACTGGCAATATGAGCCAGGCCCGGCTTGAGCCTGACGGGTCGCAGGCGGACATCCGTAAATTGCCCTTGTGCAGTGAGCCAGAAAACGCCGCCGCTTTTCAGGATGGCTACGGAGTGGTGCAGGAACTGCCGTAGCGAACCATGCGATGACGGATCAAGCGGCAGAAACCCGGCACGATTGAGAGTGGGGTAACGTTTAAGCGTCCGGGCATCTATCGGGCCGAAGCCTGGTCGGCCCGGCATGAAATGCGACTGAAGCAACGCAAACAGGGCAGGGTCCCACCAGCCGGGATGGTTGCTGTAGAACAAAGTACCGGATGCTAGGGACGCGTCTGGCTTATGTCCCGACCACTGCACGGAGGCAAAATGACGGGTCAGGCGTTGCCTGAGGGCCCGCGTGATCCAATAAGTAAGAAATGGAGATCGGCCATAGGCCGTCTCCAGTCCCGGTCGCCACGCGTTACCACGGTTGCCGCGTGACAACTCAGCCAGCCGCGCTGCGTGATGCTGCACCCGATGGGGCGACGGGCGCGGGACTATCCGTATCCAGGCAATACGCAGCGATCCAGCCCGACATGAGCGCCATAGGCATGCCGGGGCCCGGATGAGCGCTGCCACCCGCCATATACAGCCCTGCAATGTCGTCCGACCGATTTGCAGGCTTGAAGCCGCCGCTCAGCTTCCCATGGCTGGCAAGGCCATAAATGGCACCCGCCTGAGGTGAGTATCTCGTATGGATATCCATTGGGGTCAGGTGGTGTTCGGCCACGATACGCTCTTCGATATCAGGCATACCGCCCGCTTTCTTCAGCTTGTCGAGGATAACCTGACGATAACCCGGGAACATCTCGGTCCAGTTCTGGCCGGGGCGCAGATACGGCGTGTGGACCAGCACATAAAGGGCCTCTCCACCTTCCGGCGCGGTTTGCGGCTCGGTCCTGGCGGGCGCAGCGAGATAGCAGGTTGGGTCCGGGGCAGGGCGGCCCTGATGATAGATCGCGTCGAATTCCTCTTCCGCATCGCGTGAGAAGACGAAATTGTGGTGGGCAAGGTGCTCATAGGCCTTGTTCAGGCCCAGATAGAGCACAACGCCCGAGCACGCGGGCTCGCGAGACTTCCACTGGCGACGAAACTGGCGGAAGGCCTTCGGTGCGGCCTTGCGATCGATCAGTTCATACATGGTACGCACGCTGTCCATGTTCGACACGACCGCCGATGCGGCGATGGTTTCGCCGGATTGGGTCTCGACACCATGGACCCGTTTTGCGTCGTGCAGGATACGCTTGATACGACAATTGGTGCGAAACACGACGCCATTCTCTTCGGCGATCTTGCGTAAGGCAACGGGTACCGCGCGTGTTCCGCCTATCGGATACCAGATGCCTTCATCAACCTGCATATGGGCGATACCGGTCAGTACCGCCGGCGCTTGGAGGGGGTTAGAGCCCACATATTGCGTGAAATGATCGAAAACCTGCACAGCCTGCGGGTTGGTGATACGCTTTCTGATCTCATGCCCGAGCGTAGAATGCATACGCAATGCGAGGACGTCTCGCAGCGTCTTGGGCGCAAAAGTCTCACCAATGTTCATGGTGTCGCGCAGTCCGCCGACGGATTTCCAGAATACGAAACGTCGCGAGATATCATGAAGCCGCTCGCTGACCCTGAGCAGATCCTCATAACCAGCTCCATCGCCGGGCTTACGTTTTTCCAGCTCCTCTGACATGAGGGCAATGTCCTCAACCAGATCGAGAGACTGGCCTTCGTCAAAGAAGCAACGCCATTGCGGATCCAGACGACGCAGGTCGAGACGATCCTCCATACGCAGGCCGCTTTCGGCGATGATGCGGCGCAGCACGGAGGGAAGCGTGAGAATGGTCGGTCCCATATCGAAACGGAACCCATCCTGATTATGCTCGGCCGCCTTGCCGCCCGTCCAGTCATTGGCCTCGCATACGATCACCTCGTGACCGCGGGCGCTCAGCGTGCAAGCGGCGGCCAATCCCCCGAGCCCCGCCCCGATGATGACTATGGGTGCTCGCTTCGTCGTATTCAGCATGGAATTCTCTTCCGCTCAGGCGTGGCCACCGGTACATTCTGGCATCAGGTGCAGACCCGGAGGTGGGGTCTCGATAATCGTCGCTGGCGCCTTGGCCAGATCTTCGATGAGGAGCGTCGCACTGATGCGTGCTCCCTCGAAAATAACAGGCAGGCCACTGCCAGGATGGGTGCCGCCGCCCGCAAGATAAACGCCTTTCACGTCTTCGAAACGGTTATGGGGGCGTCGGTGCAGCATTTGTCCAAGCGAGTGGGCCATGTTGAACACCGCCCCACGATGGACATCGTGTTCCTCCTGCCATTGCAGCGGGGTGATGGTTTTCTCGACCAGGATACGCTCTTCTATATCGCCAAACCCCGCATCACGAAGACGTTGGAAGACGATCGCGCGCGCCTGCGCTGTGTTGGCCTCATCCCACTCGAAGCCATCTTGGCGAAGATTGCCGACCGGCATGAGGACGTAGAGGGCTGAACATCCTTCAGGCGCCTGACCGGGATCTGTCACACACGCGTTCTGGATGTAGAGGGACGCCTTGGACGAGATCTGTTTACCTGCCTCGATCTCGGCAAAATTGTTTTCATAATCGCTGGAAAGAAAAATGGTGTGATGAGCGTGATCGGGCAGGCTGCCCTTGAGGCCCAGATACATCATGAACGTCGAGCAGGAGAATTTCTTGCTGGCGATGTTCTCATCGCTCCATTTCTTGCGTGAATTGCCTGGCAAAAGGGCGGAGATGGTGCGGGCAAAATCGCCGTTGACAACAACCGCATCGACCGGAACGGCACTTCCGTTCGCCACAATCCCGGTCGTCTTGCCCTTGCTGGTCTCGATTGTCTCAACGGCACTATTGAGCTCGATACGGACCCCCATGGTCGTTGCTGCCTGCGCCATGGCGGCCATGACGGCCTCGGTTCCACCTTTGGGGTGATAGATACCGAACTCGTGTTCCATGAAGCTCAGGATGGTAAAGAGCGAGGGACACCGGTAGGGCGACATACCCAGATATTTGCTCTGAAACGAAAAGGCGAGACGCGTGCGCGGGTCGCTGAAGTAGCGTGACAGGTCCTTGTCGATGGAAGAGAACGGCGAGAGAACCGGAAGCGCCTTGAGCATGTCAGGCTTGAACAGGTCAAAGACCGAGTTGAAAGGCCTCTGGAGGGGCGCGATGAAACGCTCGAATTTATTCCTGTTATCGGCGAGGAAGCGTCTCACCTGTCTCGCGTCCTGCGGCGAGATCTTGGCTATTTCCTCTTCAAGACGCTGTGGATCGGTCGTCAGCGAGAGGTTAGGACCATCTTCAAAGCGCAGATCGTAGAGGTGATGGAGCCTCTCGAGCTCGACCATCTCGTCGAACTTGAACCCACATTGCGCGAAAATCTCACGGATAATCTCGGGGTACAGAAAGAAGGTCGGGCCGGTGTCGAAACGGAAGCCCTCGAGCTCGATACATGACGAGCGACCACCGATCCTGCCACCTTTTTCGTAAATCGTGACATTGGCGCCGGCATGGGCGAGCAGCATGGCTGAGGCGAGGCCTCCCGGCCCGGCGCCAATCACCGCGACATTGCGCGAATGAAGCCGGTGGCGAGAATGCTGGGTGCCCGGGGAAGCGGTAGAGACCATGAGGCGCAGGGTCCTGACAGGATAACGGAATGGCAACATTCCGAGGCGTTAACGAAAGATGATGATCCCGAGGCCGCACACCCCGTTATTTCGCTTGGAAGTTGTCCGCCTGCGGCGCGTCGCCCGAGCAGATGCTTCAGGCCTCTTCATCAACGGGCCGTGATCGATCAGGTTTCGTCGTCAACGATCTTTATCTGCCATGCCATTGGCGAAGCCGCGGCAACAGGTGAAAGGCACCCCGTTTGCGTGTCGAAATGCTGACTGGTCGGGTGAGCGCCAGCAAGCCCTCGCGCCCGCGGGTGACACCAAAACCGCTCCTGTGTGCCCCGCCAAACGGCAGCCGGGGATCTGCACTGGGAACGATGATGTCATTGATGGTGATCGTTCCAGCCGGAATGCGCTTCGCGATTGCCAGAGCCTCGCGTTCATTACCGAAAATGCTGGCGCCGAGGGCGTGTGTAGCCGCACCTTCAAGGCAGATCGCTTCCTCAACTGAGTGCGTCGTGATCACTGCAAACCAGGGTGCGAACAGATCGATATCAGCAAGTCTTGCCTGATGGGCGTTCAGGAATATGACCTGTGTCTTGCCACAGACAACAACCTCTCCCCCGGCGGCTTTTGCCGAGCAGATAAGCTGCGCAAGTTTTGATGAAGGATCTGGTGCGGGGCTATCCCCTTCACCGCCGAACACGCGGTACAGTTCACGCTGTAAGGGGCGCTTCTGCACCTCGTTGATGAATATCCTGCGGGGTGCGATGCACGTATGCCCGCCCTTGAGTGTCTGTCCGAAATGCAGCGCTCGTGCCACGAGGGCAAGATCTGCATCGGGCAGGACGAAGACAGGGTCTGCCCCGGATAGCTCCATGATGGTGGGCGTCAGGGTCTCCGCCGCTGCAAGCGCAACCTTGCGGCCTGTTTCAGCTGAGCCAGTGAGGATGATCAGGTCGTAGCCACTCGAGACTGCCTGTTGCCCGCTATCCTCACCGACCAGCTGCACGACCCCTTTCGGCAAACCTGCCTGCTCGAGGAGCGCGACGAACCGGCGCAGGACTGCGGTCCGGCCGGGCGCCGGTTTCAGCGCGACGCTGTTGCCTGCCACCAACGCCTGTAACGTCTGTATGCTTGCGAGCATGAGTGGGTAGTTGCCGGGAGCCAGGATAAGGACCGCCCCCAGTGGCTTGCGCACGACAGACGCCATCACGCCTTGCAGCCAGAGCGGGCGACCCAACCAGCCAAGCCGCGTCTCCTTGAGCATAGATGACGCCTCACGGCAGAGGAAACGCGACGCGGCCATGAGCGGAAGGATCTCGGCTGTCATGACATCGAGCGAGGCATGATCGGCAATCAAACGGATTAGGCTAGGCGCGTTCAGAAGCATCAACCTGTTGAAACGACGTAACACCCTCAATCGCGCGCGCAGGGGTACCGCTGCCCATCGGGGCTGCATCGCCTTGAGGTCCCGGCAAACCTCCTGCGACGACGTTGAGCTCGATTTGTCCTCGCATTCATCGTGCAAGGAGGCGGAGGCCTCGAGACTCTCAGCCGGGCCGTGAGAATTGCGCGTAAAGGAGGTCGTGATGTCGCTCATGAAGGGTTCCGCTCATATCTCGAGTGCTAACCCCTCTTGATCGCCGCAGTTTCCCTGACCCAGCCTGTGTATCTTCACATCGGGGCCTGAGACACATCCCACCACCCTCAACAGGAAAACCATTGAGCGGAGGCAGATTGAAGCATCAGTGATGCTGGCAACCGGAGGCGTCACTCTGATCCTGAGCTGACAGCTGTCATGCGCTCGCATTGCTCGGATCCCGCGTTTGAGGAGAAGTGCCCGCTTGGTGCGCAGCATGGCGGCTGACGCCTTGCCCGGGAGATACATGCTATGCGGAGCATCATGATGCTGGCTAAAAGGCGCATTCAATGCGCGCTGGTAGGAACGGAGATAAGCGCGCCTGCTGGCTCGTCCCGTTGGGAGGGCAAACCCGAGGCCGGCCCCTTGGCCTCTCCGTCCAGGAACCGGAGGCAAAGGGCGACCTGTTCTCATGCCGCGTCAGACTCTCCGGCTCTCTACCTGAACAACCGGAAGATGCCGCCTAGACCAGCATCTTCCGTTTAGGAACTTTCACATCGCGGCTTCAAACACGCCAATGATCTGGGCAAGGGTCGCCTTGCGCGGATTGGTAAGCATGCAGGCATCTTTCTGCGCGTTTTCAGCCATCGTCTTGTGATCTTCCGCCTTGACGCCGAGCGCGGAGAGACCCGACGGGATACCGACCGAGCGGGCCATCTGGGTGATGGCGTCGATTGCAGCCTCAGCCGCCTCATCGCGGCTCATCAGATCGGTCGCTACCCCAAGCAGGCGGGCAACGCGGGCATACCGATCGGCGGCAGCGATGAGGTTGAAGCGACAGACATGAGGCAACAGCACAGCGTTACAGACACCATGCGGCAGGTTGTAAAAACCGCCCAGTTGATGCGCCATGGCATGCACATAACCCAGCGAGGCATTGTTGAATGCCATGCCGGCCAGATACTGCGCGTAACACATGGCAACGCGCGCTTCCATGTTCTCACCATTGCCCACTGCCTTGGGCAGGAATTCGCCAATCAGGCTGATGGCCTTTTCAGCGCAAGCATCGGTGATCGGCGTTGCTGCGGTTGAAACATAGGCCTCGATAGCATGGGTGAGCGCATCCATACCTGTGGCGGCTGTCAGGGCAGGCGGCATGGCTACCATCAGGTTCGGATCGTCAATTGCGATCAGCGGTGTGCAACGCCAATCGACGATCGCCATTTTCACATGGGTCTGGGAATTGGTGATGATGCAGAACCGCGTCATCTCAGACGCTGTGCCGGCCGTGGTGTTGATCGCGATAAGCGGCGTCATCGGGACTCTGGATTTGTCCACGCCTTCGTAGTCGCGAATATTGCCACCGCCCGCTGTGACCAGGCCAATGCCCTTGGCGCAATCATGGGCCGAACCGCCGCCGAGTGAAACGATGAAGTCGCAGCCATTATCCTGATAGATCTTGACGCCGTCATGCACGTTTTTGTCTGTCGGATTGGGCTCTGCACCGTCAAAAATGACAGTCTGCAAACCATCCTCGAGCAGGTAGCCCGAAATGATGTCTGCCACGCCCATTTTCTTCAAGCCAGCATCGGTGACAATCAGGGCCTTTCTGGCACCAAGCGCTTTCGCCCGGTCCCCGGCCTGCTTGGCGCAGCCGGGACCAATGAGGGTCACGCAGGGAATGAAGAAGCTGTCGGTATGATCGGCAAGGGCAATATGCGCCATGTTTCTGATCCTTATGCCAGAGACGTTCGTATTGACTGGATTTCATCCCGCGCAAGCGGTTTTATCCGGCTCTCCTTACGAAACGTTCCAATAGATTTATGGCTTCATCAATATAGAATCAATAAAACTCGATTATGAAGTCAATAAATTACAAATAGTACTAAGCTGGTATAGAATTATCTGTCTGTTATGTTCTGGCCATACCATTGCGTGGTGGCAGACAGGCTGAAGGTCGAACCACAAGGTACGTGAAGCACGGTTAGTTCGGGCAGGGGCGGAAGGCCCTGCGAACAGAGTGGATACGCCTGTAAGCATGAGCAGCCAGCTTGGGCTGGTGCGCCTAGCGCAATCTCAATCAGCTAAGGAGATGCGCTTTTGATTCCACCTATGCGCAGAGGCAGGATGAGGGCATTAGGTGTAGGCACGGCTCAACGCCACGCCCACCCTGATCTGCAAAACAGCAGAAATGACAGCTCAGAGAGCCGCCAGAAGTGCCTTTGTCAGTTCGGCCGTGCCTGTCTCGCCACCCAGATCACGCGTGCGCACGCCATCAATGCGAATAACACGGTCGATAGCCTGATCCACGCGTGTGGAAAGGTCCTGACGACCGACATGAGCAAGCATCATGCTGGCAGCCATAAGCATTGCTAGCGGGTTGGCAACGCCCTTGCCGGCGATATCGGGGGCGGAGCCATGCACCGCCTCGAAGATCGCCGCATCGGGGCCAATATTGGCACCGGGTGCCATGCCCAGACCGCCGACAAGACCAGCAGTGAGATCAGAAAGAATATCGCCAAACAAATTCGTCGTGACGATCACGTCGTACTGCCAAGGATCGGTGACGAGCTGCATGGCGCAGGCATCAACGATGCGCTCCTCAACAGCAACACGACCTTCATATTCCTTGGCGACCTTCCGACCTTCCTCAAGGAAAATCCCACTGAAGATCTTGAGGATATTGGCCTTGTGGACCAGCGTGACCTTTTTGCGGCCATTGGCAACCGCGTAGTCGAAGGCGAAGCGCACAATGCGCGCACATTCTGCGCGCGAGTTGAAACCGGCGCCATAGGCCAGACCCTTCGGGTCGTCACCGACGGGCAGATAATGCTCCATCGCAGCATAGAGCCCCTCAATGTTCTCGCGCACAACCACGAGATCCACCTTGTCGAAGCGTCCGCCCGGAACAACCGTACGTGTCGGGCGCAGGTTGGCATAGAGGCCAAATTCCTGACGCATCGTTACATTGACGGATTTGAAACCCGCACCAACCGGCGTGGTGAGCGGCCCCTTGAGGGCGAGGCCGGTCTTGCGAATGCTGTCGAGGGTTGGCTGTGGCAGCGGGGCGCCGAACTTCTCAATGGCGCCAAGACCGCCGGATTGATGGTCCCATTCGAACGGGGCACCGACCTTGGACAGGATCTCGACAACAGAGGCGGTGATTTCCGGCCCGATACCATCACCTTCGATAAGGGTCGCGGGGATCATGTGATCAGCCATTCTATCTTTCCTTTGTTCAGTTCGTGATTGGCGCGCAGGCGTCAACAAGCCAGCTCCGGTCGTCCTCGTCCAGAAGCGGGCCGATATGGGCGAGCGTATCCTGATGATAGGTATTCAGCCAGCGCAGCTCTTCCGGTTCCAGTAACGATGCCATGATCAGACGCCGATCGAACGGCGCAAAGCCAAGTACCTCGAACTCGAGGAAGGGGGCCTGGCTTGTGACTGATGCAGGCTTGACCAGAAGCAGGTTTTCCAGCCGGATGCCGTAGGAACCGGGCAGGTAATAGCCCGGCTCGTCAGAGACGATCATGCCTTCTTCCAGCGCCACAGGACGGGCAACAGAGCTGATGTTCTGAGGCCCCTCATGCACGGAAAGGTAGCTGCCGATGCCATGCCCTGTACCGTGGTCATAATCGAGCCCGGCCTGCCAGAGCGCATAGCGTGCCAGAGAGTCGAGCCGATGCCCCGTCGTGCCCTGAGGGAAGCGGGCGCGGGCGAGAAGGATGTTACCCTTGAGCACGCGGGTAAAGGCTTCGCACAACGCTGCGGGGGGCGCATCGGGACCATTCCAGATCGTGCGTGTCACGTCTGTGGTGCCGGCATCATACTGGCCCCCGCTATCAATCAGATAGACCTGATTGGGCTGCAGGATCAGATCCTGACCGGGCAGGGCGCGATAATGCGGCAGGGCAGCATTGGGGCCGACAGCCGAAATCGCCGGGAAGCTTTCCCCATGATAGCTCTCTGAAGCACCGCGAAACCCGTTGAGGATTTCGGCGAGCATGGTTTCGCGCAGCCCCGTGCCTTCGCGGGAGACGAAGTGGAGAAAGCGGCAAAGCGCGGCTGAATCGGGCAGATGCACCTTGCGCGCGCCTTCCTGCTCGGTAGCGTTCTTGCAGGCACGGGGCAGGGCACAGAGATCGTTGCCACGCGCCAGCGTTGCTCCTGCGTCAGCCAGTGTCTGGATGAACCAGAGCGATGTCTGGGCCGGGTCAAAGCGGACGACCTGACCGGAGAGCGCCTTCAGACGATCCTGAAGCTCCTCGGGGGGCAGGACAGATACATTGCGGAACGAGATGGCCGCATCCGGGCTGACGCGGCTGATATCGACGAACACTTCCAAGGAGGCATCCTGATGCAGGATACCGAAGGCGAGGATGACCGGCGTATTGGGAACGTCATCTCCGCGGATATTCAACAGCCAGGCGAGCGATGTCGGATCACAGACCAGCATGGCTTCCTGGCCTGCCTTGCGCAGCGCGCCGCCAATCTTGCGGCGTTTGGACAGGCTGCCTTCGCCACTGAAGGCCTCCGGGTGATACTGCACGGCGCTCTCGGGCGCCGCCGGTTGGTCGGCCCAGACAGCATCAACCGGATTACGGTCGAGTGGGACAAAGCTGTAATCGGCTGAGGCCAGGGCATTGAGTTGTGCTTCACCCACCAACCTGGGGTCATACCCGATTTTGAGACCCCGCGCATTGTGGGCGAGCCACTCCGCCGCTGGCTGTTTTGTCAGATGCAGCCGCTCCCATTGCGTCCCATCGACCTGGTCCTGCAACTGGCTGGTATAGCGGCCGTCGGAAAACACTGCTGCGGTCTCGCGCAGGATGATGGCAAGTCCTGCACTGCCGGTAAATCCCGTCAGCCAGGCCAGCCGCTCGGCGCAAGGGGCCACATATTCACCCAGAAATTCGTCCCCACGCGGCAGCAGAAAGCCATCCACCCCGTTTGCATCGAGTTCATGTCGGACAAGTGCCTGACGTTTGTCGAGAGGGATGAGGCTCATGGCGTTTTCTTTCATCTCGGGCCCTGTGAGCAGGGCATTGCGGGACGTTTGTAACGGGGTTCCGGCGTGCTTAGACCGGGTGAGGCGGGACCGTGTCGCTGCCGGGCGACGGCGTGTCCTGCATCGATCCTGAATGCCCATCTTCCTCAAAAAGACGATACATAAAGACCAGATCCAGCCAGCGACCAAACTTGAAACCCATCTGGGGAAGAGGCGTGCTCTCGCTGAACCCTGCTGCGCGATGAAGCGCGATCGAGGCGGTATTGCTGGCAGTAATGGCCCCGATCAGCACATGCATCCCGGCGTGTTCGGCATGGGTGATTATGGCCTCAAGCAGCATGCGACCAATACCCTTGCGCTGCGCTGCACGTGCCACATAGATGGAATGTTCCACCGTGCGGGCATAGCCTTCATAGACGCGAAACGGCCCGTAGGAAGCGAAGCCGAGGATGGTCCCGGCTTCCACAGCCACGATAACCGGAAAGCCGGCAGCCTTGCGATCGGCCATCCAGCCGCGTCGCTCTTCCAGGCTGCGCGGTGACGTTGCCCATATCGCCTCGGAGGTCGCAATCGCATCATTGGTGATGGCGAGAATGGCGGGCAGGTCGCTTTCGGTCGCGTCGCGGAGTTCAGTCACGGCGGCGCAGAACCAGCGTGGACCACTCGCCTTCGTAGTATTGCTTCTCGAGCACAAGTCCCTGGCGCCTGTGCGCGGCCAGCACCATACGGGCCTGGGTTGTCAGCAGGCCAGCAAGAATGACCGTGCCGCCCGGGGCAAGGTGGCTGCCCAGATCACGCGCCATCTTGCAGAGCGGGCGTGCCAGGATATTGGCAAAAACCAGATCGTAAGGGGCCTTGGCACGAACCGCCGGTGTCAGCCAGCCATTGCCCAGGCGGGCATCAATCAGCGGGCCAATGCCATTGAGCTTCGCATTGCTTGCGGCCACCCGGACCGACCAGGGCTCGATATCCACGGCAAGGATACGCTTGTTGAAAAGGCGGGCCGCCGCCATGGCCAGAATGCCCGACCCGCAGCCCATATCGAGGATACGGGCCGGTTTGCGCCAGGCCATGTCCTCCAGCGCCCTCAGGCAGCCACGGGTGGAACCGTGCTCGCCCGAGCCGAAGGCAATCCCGGCATCCAGCGTGATGGTCAGACGGTCACGCTTGTGGCTGGGGGTGAGGTGGGTACCCCGAATGGCGAAGCGCCGTCCGACATCCTGCTGCGGGAAGGCTTCATAGGTGCGGGCAAGCCAGCCCTCTGCCTCAGTGCGTTCGCGCACAAGCTCGGCATCCACGCCGGTTATGAGGCGCGCCAGCGTTAGGGCGCGGGCAAGTTCCTCCTCGGCATGACCTACATCCTTCACGCCCTCGACGCGCCAGATGTTCTGGTCCTCATTGGCCTCGAAAATGCCAACCGTGGTGCAAACGGTCAGAAAAGCCTGCTCGAAAAGCGGCACGGCCTCATCAGCGACGGTGACGGAGATGGTTTCAAGCGCCGAAGCGTGTCGTCTGGATGCGCTCACGAGACCTGTTCCACAAAATGGGCCATGATGCGTTTTTCGCCTGCCTTCTCGAAGTTGATATGCAATCGGTCGGATTCGACACCGAGCACGGTGCCATAGCCGAATTTCTGATGGAACACGCGTGCGCCCGAGGCAATTCCGTGTGAGGCATCGGGGCGCACATCTGTCACGCGGGGGGCAGGTGTGCGGAAACGCCCCTGCGCGCTGCTCAACGGGCCCGTTGCAAAGATGGATGTCTGCGCGGCAGCCTGACGGCGCTCCTGCATGGCCTGTCCACTATGCTCGACCGTTTCCGCAGGGATCTCGTCGATAAAGCGGCTGGGCATGGAATCCTGCCAGTTGGCATAGATGCGTCGACGGGCGGCATGAATAATGATCGCTCGTTTCCTGGCGCGGGTGATCCCGACATAAGCCAGCCTGCGTTCTTCCTCGAGGCTCTTGAGACCGCCTTCATCAAGGCTACGCTGTGAGGGAAACACCCCTTCCTCCCAGCCGGGAAGGAACACTGTGTCGAACTCCAGCCCCTTGGCCCCATGCAGGGTCATGAGGCTGACCGTGTCAGCGCTTGCCTTGTCCTCGGTCTCGGTGACTAGAGCCACATGCTCGAGAAA
Organism: Asaia sp. HumB; assembly: GCF_030263835.1. Taxonomy (NCBI): domain Bacteria; kingdom Pseudomonadati; phylum Pseudomonadota; class Alphaproteobacteria; order Acetobacterales; family Acetobacteraceae; genus Asaia; species Asaia sp. HumB. The sequence goes on from NZ_JARPML010000001.1 coordinate 91,220, forward strand.
GCCTTCGAGCGTGCCGAAATCACCAATGGCCCTAAGCAATTCCTTGATATTGTCGAGCCGCCCTGGGGCCTCAGGCGATTTATCGTCGCGCCACATCGGCAGGTAGCCGCTTTCCTCCAGCAACTGCTCCATGGCAACCACATGGCCCTCGCTCTCACGGGTTTCGCGGGCGCGGGCGAAAGCCTCCATGAGGCCTGACAGCGCTTCGCGGCCCTTGCCCTTTACCAGGCCGGTGTCGAGGGCGTGAGCGACGCCAACACTCAGCGGCGCATTCAGGCTGCGCGCCTCATGATGAAGCTTCTGCAACCCGGCGGCACCCACGCCGCGCTTTGGCACATTGATGATCCGCTCAAAGGCGAGATCATCGGCGGGTTGGGCCAGAACACGCATATACGCCATGGCATCGCGTATCTCGGCGCGCTCATAGAAGCGCAATCCACCGACCACGCGATAAGGCAGGCCAAGTGTCAGGAAACGTTCTTCAAAGGGACGCGTCTGGAAGCCCGCTCGCATCAGAATGGCAATCTGGGAAAGGGGGTGCCCCTCACTGCGCAGCCGCTCGATGGCCCCGGCAGCGATGCGGGCTTCCTCGTCGGAATCCCATGCGCTGATGATCTGCAGCTTTTCGCCCTGTGCGTCCTCGCGACCGGGCCGAAGCGTCTTGCCCAGACGGCCTGAATTATGAGCAATCAGCCCTGAAGCCGCGGCAAGGATCTGCGCTGTCGAACGGTAGTTACGCTCGAGGCGAACGATCTTCGCGCCGGGAAAATCCTTCTCGAAGCGCAGGATGTTTTCCACCTCGGCACCACGCCACGAGTAGATCGACTGATCGTCGTCGCCCACGCAGGCGATATTGGCCGGTCCGTGCTCGCGCTTGGCCAGCAGACGCAGCCAGAGATACTGGATCGTATTGGTGTCCTGATACTCATCGACCAGAATATATCGGAACAGCCGGTGATACTGGGCCAGAACGTCTGGCTGTGTGCGCAGGATCTCGAGCGTATGCAGCATGAGATCGCCAAAGTCACAGGCATTCACTGCCTTGAGCCGGTCTTGATAGGCGGCGTAAAGCTTGCGCGCCTGTCCTCCTGCGAAATCCGTGTCTTCGGCGGCCGTCACCTGCTCGGGCGTCAAACCGCGATCTTTCCAGCGCTGGAAAATGCCCAGCAGGGCCTGAGGTGGCCAGCGTTTCGTATCGAGGCGGAACGGCTCCATGATCTGACGCACGAGCCGAAGCTGGTCGTCGGTATCGAGGATTGTGAAGCCAGTGGTCAGCCCGACATATTCTGCGTGACGGCGCAGCATCCGTGCGCACAGGGCATGGAATGTGCCCAGCCACAGCCCTTCCACAGTCTCGCCCAGAAGGGCACCCACACGCTCGCGCATTTCACGCGCAGCCTTGTTGGTAAAGGTGACCGCCAGAATCTGGTAGGGGCGCGCGCGACCATCGAGCAGGATATGCGCAAAGCGTGTCGTCAGAACGCGTGTCTTGCCCGTGCCCGCCCCGGCGAGGATCAAAAGCGGTCCCTCGGTCGTCTCAATAGCCTCCCGTTGCTCGGGATTGAGGCGTTCAAGGTATTCGGGCGAGGGGGATGGAATGAGGGATTGCGTCACCCGACCGATATAGAATGTAATGCCCTTATGGCCAAACGCTCATTTTCGCCTGAAAGCAAGAACCTGCTACGCGGGGTGGGGCCGCAAGGGCATCGCGAGCGCATGCGACACCGCGTGCTGAGCGCAGGGGCTGACACATTGGCCGATTATGAGATTCTGGAGATGCTGCTTTTCAGCAGCATACCGCGACGCGATACCAAACCCTTTGCCAAGGCGCTCCTGCAGCGATTTGGAAGCCTTTCTGCCGTCTTCGCGGCCCCGGCGCAGGATTTGCGGTCGCTGGGTGTGGGTGAGAAGGCATTACTACTTTTGCGTTTTCCTCCGGTTCTCGCCGATCGGCTGGCTCTGGCAGAAGATCGCCTGCGTCCCCGTCTCGGGAACTGGGACCAGCTTTGTACCTATCTTTCCGGGGTGATGGGGAGCGCTGTGCCCGAGCAGTTCCGGCTGCTTTATCTGGATAATCGCAACCGATTGCTGGCCGACGAACCGGTTGATGATTTTTCCACCACTGCGCCCATTTTCCGCAGGGCCCTGGCGCTTCAGGCTGTTTCCTTCATCGGTGTTCAGAAAACACTGACCACGTTTCATGCTGCAACGTCGCCCCTGCGTCACTTTGCCGAGCGCCTTAGTCTGGAGGCTGGCGCGCTTGCTATGATCGTTCATGATGTTGTGGTCGTATCGGAAAGGCGCCCTCCTTTGAGTCTCAGACAAAAAGGATTCTTCTAGGCTATCCTGCGTGCCTCTCCGTATCATCAGAGGCGGGCAAGTGCCGTGAACTGGCTGTGCAGGGCAGGTGCGAGATCTCCGGGGGAAGCGACAAGAAGATCAGCCCCGGCTACCGTCAATTCGGCCTCTCCGCCATAGCCCCAGAGCACGCCGAGAGCGCGCAGGCGATTGGCATGGGCGCCGGAAATATCGAATCTCCGGTCACCAATCATGAGCGTCCGTGTAGCCGACAGCCCCTCCTGCTCCATGATGCGGGCGATCATCTCGGGCTTTTCACCGCCGCTGTCATCATCGGCGGCACCGTGGACATGGTCAAAGCATTCGTCGAGACCATGCTGACGCAATATCTCGCGGGCAAGAGAGGCTGGTTTGGAGGTTGCCGTGAAGATTCTGACCTGCGAGCGCGCAAGTGTGCGCAGCAAATGCGCCATATGCGGGAAGACAGGCGTCTGGAACCTACCCGACTTGTCATAGAGGGCGCGGTACAGCGCCACCGCCTTTTCTACCCTGTTGTCACCATAAACGCGGATGACCTCCTCCATCAGCTCGGCCAGAGGGGGGCCTACAACCCAGGTGAGATCAATCGACAGATCAGGCTCATGGCCGAGCGCCCGCACGACTCCATGAAGCGTGTCGATGATCCCGATGCGAGAGTCTATGATTGTGCCGTCAAGATCAAATAAAACAGAATGATCACTCGTATATTGATCGAACTCTGACATACATCACTCGATTGATCTTGGCGGAGATGCCGTTGAAAGAAGTAATTTGCAAGCATAGCGGCATAGAGGCGAGACCGGATCTGCAGCCATCCGACGCCGCGCAGGCTGTGTTCGGCTTGATGGAACTACCTCACATGGCCATGGCTAGCGGGCAAGGGCCCGTACTATCGGATGAGGCCCTGCTGCGCCTTTTTTGTGAAGGCTCGGGTATTCCCGCCGGTGAACGTACTTCTTTCTGCGAGAACATGTTAATGCGATTTGGTTCACTCGCGGCCATGTTTTCATCGGAGCAGCGCACTCTTTCGGGCATTGTCTCGCTGGATCGCCCACTTATCTGCACGATCGCTCTACTTCATGAGGCTGCCATACGGGTCAGCCGGGCACGTATGGGTGAGGGCGATATCCTTGCCAATCCGAGGTCAATGCTTGACTACCTGAAATCCCGCCTCACCCGCGAGCCGATCGAGCAATTCCGTATCCTGTTCCTTGACGAGCGAAACCGCCTTCTGGCGGATGAGGCGCAGACACGAGGCACCGTAAACCACACACCTGTCTATCCGCGCGAGGTGGCGCGGCGTGCCATGGAAATCGGCGCCAGAAGCATTGTGCTCGTACACAATCATCCGAGTGGTGACCCGACGCCTTCCGATGCCGATATCGTCATGACGCGGGATACACAGAAGGCGGCTGCCCTGATTGATGTGCGCATTGCCGATCACATCATCATCGGCAATGGCAGCTATTCGAGCTTCAGGGAGCTTGGCTTGATGAAGGACCGCTGATCAGATTTCCTGCTCAGACACGGTCTTGATGCCGAGCGCCGCGTCAAGGCGCGCCGCAACACCGAACGGCCCCGGTAGCGCCCCGAGCGGGAAGAGGGCATTCACGTGGCCCATCTTGCGCCCTTCGCGGCACGCGCTCTTACCGTAAAGATGCATGGCCAACCCAGCGTCGGCAAGAACCGCGTCACAAACTGCCATACCTTCCGGACCGATCAGGTTCTTCATGACCGCATCACTATGGCGATAAGGGTTGGGGAGGGGCAGGCCAGCGACTGCGCGGATGTGCATCTCGAACTGATCGATCAGACAGGCATCCATCGTCCAATGGCCCGAATTATGCGGCCGGGGCGCAATTTCGTTGACCAGAAGCTCGCCCTTGGCCGAGACAAACATCTCAACGCCAAGGATACCAACCAGATCGAGCGTCACTGCGATGCGGCGTGCCAGCGCCTCGGCCTGTTCGGCCAGAGCCATGGGAATACGTGCCGGTGCCAGACTGATATCGAGAATACCGTCCTTGTGCTGGTTCTCTGTCACGGCAAAGCACGTGCTGGCACCGCTTGCGTTGCGGGCGACCATCACGCTCAGCTCGCGCTCGAAATCCACAAACCCCTCGGCAATGAGCGGGAAGGGCAGATCGCGATCAAGCGCATCGAGCCCGGCCTGATCAGCGATCCGGAACTGACCCTTGCCATCATAGCCAAACCGCGTGGTCTTAAGCAGGAAAGGGAATCCCAGCGCGGTAACCGCACGCTCAAGTGAGGTCGCGTTCGGGACTGAAATCCAGGGCGCTACCGGGATATCATTGTCGCTCAGGAAGGTCTTCTCGAGAATACGATCCTGGCTGATAGCGAGAACGGATCCTGCCGGATGCACCGGGCAGAGCGAGGAGAGCAGGTCCAGACCAGTTGCAGAGATGTTTTCGAATTCGAAGGTGATGACATCAACGCTCTGAGCAAAGTCCCTTAGAACAGCTTCATCGTCGTAAGCCCCGACGGTCACGCGCTGTGCCGTTTCCTGCGCTGGCGGATCAGCCTCGGCGCTCAGGATATGCACGTGATAGCCCAGACGGGAGGCTGCAACCGCAGACATCCGTCCAAGCTGACCGCCACCGATGATGCCGATTGTCGATCCCGGAGGGAGCGCTGTAACCGTCATGCTTCAGGGGTATCGGCTACAGAGGCTGTCTGCATGGCGCGCCATGTGTCCAGACGTGCCCTGACGCCTTCATCCTGCAGGGACAGGATAGACGCAGCAAGCAACGCTGCATTGATGGCGCCAGCCTTGCCAATGGCGAGCGTACCAACCGGCACGCCGCCCGGCATCTGGACGATCGACAGGAGGGAGTCCATGCCCTTCAGGGCGTGGGATTCGACAGGCACGCCCAGAACCGGAAGTGTGGTCCAGGCCGAAACCATGCCAGGCAGATGGGCTGCACCGCCAGCGCCGGCGATAATGACCTGAAGCCCCCGACCCCGGGCACTTCGGGCATATTCAGCCAGCCTGTCAGGGGTGCGGTGGGCGGAAACAATGCGCGTTTCGAAGCTGATATCGAGCTCTGTCAGCTTCTCGGCGGCAAAATTCATGGTCGACCAGTCCGACTGGCTTCCCATGATGATACCAACGCGAGGCGTCTGGGCCAGATCGGTTGTCTGGCTGTATAGATCGAGGTCTTCGCTCATTCAGGCAATATCATCCGGTATAAGGCGGTTCTCGATAAAGTTGATTTCGTCCTTCAGAAGCAGCTTGCGCTTTTTGAGGCGCTGAAGCTGCAACTGATTGAGCGGATGCTGGACGAGACGATCGATCACCGTATCGAGGTCGCGATGCTCGCTGCGCAGTTCATGCAGACGGCGGAGCATGACTTCATGATCAACGAGCATCAGGTTCTTTCCGCTTTCATTTCAGCCACCACCCGCGAAATCCTACAACAGGGTTAATGGCCGGCGCTATCCCTACTTAGTTCTCTGTGTCGTCAAACTCTGACATTTCTGCGACGACGGGCACAGAATGGCCTTCACGGGCGAGGCGCTCATTGGCGGCCTGCACCGCAGCGTTAAGGTCCGTCTGGCTGCACAGGCCCAGGATCACCGGATCGCGCGGCTTGATATTGGCGCTGTTCCAATGCTGGCGGTCACGCACCTTGGCGATGGTATCCTTGGTCGTGCCCAGCAGCTTGATGATCTGGAGTTCCGAAAGCTGGGGGAACTGGCGCAGCACGAACGCGATGGCATCCGGGCGGTCATTGCGGCGCGCGATCGGGGTGTAGCGTGCGCCCTTGGCGCGACGGGCAACAGGGTTGGCCTTGGCGGAAAGCTTGAGGCGCAGATCCGGGTTGCCTTCGCAACGGGTGATCTGTTCCTGCGTCAGCTGGTTGTTCTTGACTGGGTCATAGCCATTGATGCCCGCAGCAACCTCGCCATCAGCAATGGCCTGCACCTCGAGCGGATGCATACCGCAGAATTCGGCAATCTGCGTGAAGGTGAGGGCGGTTTTGTCGATCAGCCATACTGCGGTGGCTTTCGGCATAAGCGGCAAAGTCATCTCGGTCCATCCTGCGTGAGGAGCATCGCTCCAGCAGGCACCGATTTGAATGTCCTTACCCGGCGTACCGGGGAGATCTGCGCGGCACCTGCTGGATGCATAGCAAAGTCTGCGCTGATATGGTCTGCGAGAGCGGCAGGGGTCAAGCCCCTGCGCGCATTATTGGCAAAAAACCCGGATGCCGCACGACCTTGCCGCTACGTCATCCCTTGAGCAGGGCGACGGGCTGGGCTGGCATCAGGCCGCGTGGCTGACCGGAAGGGGGCCGGAGGCTGCTGTCATTCCGGAGGCTTTGGCGCTGTTTGAGGCTGGCATACCCTGCAAGATCGGAATACGGCGCGGCTTGAGCGCTTCGGGGGTGACTTGACACACGGAAACGGTCAGCAATCCATTCACCAGCTCTGCGCCACTGACCTCGATATGATCGGCGAGCGCAAAGCGCCGTTCGAACGCCCGGGTCGCAATACCACGGTGGAGCAACTCGCCAGCTGTTGTCTTGCGGGGGACATGGCCCTTGATGATCAGCTGGTTCTCGGCGAGGTAAATCTCGACATCTTCAGGACCAAACCCGGCCAGCGCCATGGTGACCTGATAAACATCCTCGGCCGATTTTTCTATGTTGTACGGGGGATAGCTGGCATGGGCCGGCGCATTGGACACGGCATCATCAACCAGACGGGCGAGACGGTCAAAACCGATCGCCGAGCGGAAAAGTGGTGCGAAATCGTAAGACATGAAGAACCTCCTTCAAGGCAGATCCGATACTGCGCCTCCGCATGGGCCGGCACAGAAACATGAAGCATTGTCGCAACCCCGGATGGGCATTGTGACAGGCTTGATGTGGGATCGTTTCCGGGCGGGACAAGGCCCCGCCCGGGAAGGAGCGCCTGATATTACTTCTTGGCGGCGCGAGCGCCGATGCCGGCAAAACGCTTGTTGAACTTGGCCACCTGGCCTCCCGTGTCGAGCATACGCTGCACGCCGGTCCAGGCCGGGTGGGACTTCGGGTCAACGTCGAGACGCAGCGTGTCGCCAGCCTTGCCATAGCAGGACTGTGTCTTGAACTCGCTGCCATCAGTCATGATGATGGTGATCTCGTGATAATCGGGGTGAATGCCGGTCTTCATCTGTGCTGTCCTTGTTGCAATGCTCCGATGCCGACCGGAGCGGATGGCGGGGCTATAACGGAAAGAAACGGTCAGGGAAACGACAAAAACGCAGAAACTTCTGCGCCGCTATTGTTTTTTCTATCCGGCCTCAGGGTTTTATCCCACAATCTGGGGTGCTTGAGCGTTTCAGACGCGGCAGATGCCTGCGTCACGAACCGAGCCTGAACACGCTTCCTACTGTCCCTTACCTGAAGGAAAAAAAGTCACGATGTCTGATCTACGTTCAAAGCTGCACACCCCCGGCTGGATTGCCGAGTTCCAGAAGTTCATCATGCGTGGCAATGTCATCGACATGGCTGTCGGTATCATCGTCGGTGCAGCTTTCACGTCGATTGTCACCAGTCTCGTCAAGGATATTCTTACTCCCGGCATCGGACTGCTCACAGGTGGGATCGATTTCTCGAATATCTTCATCACGCTCAAGGGGCCGGTACTTCCCACCCTCGCCGAGGCCCAAAAGGCCGGGGCTGTCACGGTCAATGTGGGCGTATTCCTCAACGCCGTAATTCAGTTTCTGATCGTGGCCTTCGCCGTATTCTGGCTCATCAAGATTGTCTCCCGTTTCCAGCACAAGCAGGAAGCCGCGCCGGCGGCCCCGCCTGCGCCGACCAAGAGCGAGGTCCTGTTGACAGAAATCCGCGATCTGATCGCGAAGGATCCCAGATAAGCCAGTCTTTATCACCCTGTCTTGACGCGCCCGCTTGGCGGGCGCTGTTTCGTGGCGCATGATCTGTTCATGCGCCATTTTCTTTCATCCGCTATTCTGGTTTCAGCCCTGTCTCTCACCGCTTGTGCCGGGGGCGCAGGCGACCAACTGATGCAGAGCCGCTCACCGAGCGTTCTGCTCACAAGCTATGCTATCGCGAATGGCATGGCGGAGCACGGCATGATCGTGCGCATCATGCAGCACAAGGCGACGAAGACCGATATCGCACGCCTGATCGCGATCGATCACAACACGTGGCAATTGATACGGCAGGCTGCGTTCTCGCCCACGGACGCCAATTTCAGACTCGCTGACGGTGGAATTATGCAGATTCTGGATTATGCCACCCCGGTGCCCCAGCCAGCCGCTGATGGTACAAAACCAGGGCTGGCGGCACCCTGACCTGATTCAGGCATCGGTCACGGGGCTAGGGGAGGCAAGCAAACCTCCCCGGAATTTTGGCCTCAGGAAGCCTTGCTGCGACGCAGGCGCTTCTCGCCCATAAGCAGAAGCAGCGGTGCCGCAATGAAGATCGACGACGATGTGCCGACCACGATGCCGAAGAGCATGACGGTGGCAAAGCCTGAGAGGCTATGGCCCCCGAAGATAGCCAGCGGCAACGCTGCGAGGAACACCGTCATGGACGTGCCGAGCGTCCGGTTGAGCGTCTCGTTGATGGAGAGATCGAGCAACTCACGCAAAGGCATAGTGCGATACTTGCGCAGGTTCTCACGCACGCGGTCATAGACCACCACCTTGTCATTGGTGGAATAGCCCAAAATCGTCAGGATGGCGGCCACCATCACCAGATCGAACTGGAAGCGTGTGATAGCAAGGAACCCGACCGTCTTGGTGAGGTCGAGCACCAGCGTGATCACGGCGCTGATTGCGAACTCCCATTCGAACCGGATCCAGATATAGACCAGGATCATGGCAAGGCTGAGCCCAAGGGCAAGAAGCCCGTTGCGAAACAGCTCGCTAGAGACCGAGGCGCCAACGGCGTCAGCACGCAGGACCTGCGTACCGGGCTGAGCCTCGACAACCGCGTGGCGCACGGTATCGACCAGCTTTTGCGTATCGGCTTCCTGCGTCGGGCCTGCAGGCGGTGTGTCGAGCTGGATCAGCACATCGTTTTCAGCTCCGAAGCGCTGTAGCCCTGCCGCGGAAATATTATGGACGGCAAGCGCATGACGGAGCTTGTCGAAATCTGCCGGTCCCTGGGTCTGGGCCTCCACAACGATACCGCCATGGAAATCGAGACCGAGCTTGAGGCCAGGCACGAAGAACAGAACAACCGAGAGAGCCGACAGGATGGCCGAGGTGGCGAGGCCCGCAAAGCGGCCCCGCATGAACGGAATATGCTTGTCTTCACGGACGAAGCGGAAAAGAGGACGTGAGAGCATCGCTTCAGACCGGCAGTTCTGTGGGGCGTGTGAGGGCGTACCAGCGAACCATCAGCAAACGTGACAGCAGCATGGTGGTGAAGAGGGTGGTGACGATACCGACCGTAATCGTCAGGGCGAAGCCGCGCACGGGCCCTGTGCCGAATACGAACAGCATGACATGCGCAAGAAAGGCCGTCGCGTTGCTGTCGATGATGGTGGAGGAGGCACGTTCGAAACCTGTCTGCATGGCAGCAAGTGCCGTGCGTCCGCGCCCGACTTCCTCGCGGATACGCTCATTGATCAGGATGTTGGCATCGACTGCCATGCCAAGCGTGAGCAACATACCCGCCATACCTGGCAGGGTCAGTGTGGCCTCGAACAGCGAAAGGATAGCCGTCATCAGCACCAGATTGGCCAGTAGCGCGATGTTCGCATAGAGGCCGAAACGCCCGTAGAAAAGCGCCATGAAGACGATCACGAAGACGAAGCCAATAGCCAGACTGATGGCACCGGCCCGGATCGAATCAGCACCGAGCGACGGACCAATCGAGCGCTGCTCGATAACCGCGAGCGGCGCGGGCAGGGCGCCTGCGCGCAGCATCACAGCAAGATCGGTCGCTGTCTGAGCGGTGAAATTACCCGTGATCTGGCCGTTACCCTGCGTAATGGGGGTCCTGATGACCGGGGCCTCGATCACCTTGTTGTCGAGCACGATCGCAAAGCGTCGACCGACATTCTCGGTGGTGGTCTGTGCAAAAGCGCGGGCGCCCGCTCGATTGAACGAGAAGGTAACAGCCCATTCGCCAGATTGCTGGTCGATCGATGCACCGGCATTATCCAACGCAGCGCCATCAACAGCGACATGGTCCAGCACCGGCAACATTGCACCCGTGCTGATATCCTGCATAAGGGTGGATCCCGGCGGTGCGACGGCGCCCCCGCCGGCCGAGTTGGCCAGCAGGCGGAATGTCATCTTGGCGGTGGTGCCCAGCAGACGCTTGATATGCTCAGGATCACTGATGCCGGGTAGTTCGACCACGATGCGGTCGTCTCCCTGTCGCGTAATCTCGGGGTCAACTGCACCCGTGCTGTCGATACGGCGGCGAACGATCTCGATGGACTGCCCGACGGCCTCGCGCGCACGCTCACGCAACGCGGCCTCATTCAGGGTCATCACGATGCGGTCGTGATCGAGCGCCGCGGCTACATCGCTGCCAGCGCCAGTGAGCGAGGAGAGAGCCTCAAGGCTGGATTGCTGCTCGCTTGCATCACGCGGGAGGAAGCTGAGCGTTCGTCCAGCGGCATCCTTGCGAAAATCGCGGTAGCCAAGGTTCTTTTCAATCAGGACCTGCTTGGCCTGATCCTCAAGACCCTGGAGGCGGTCATCAACGAGGCTCTGCTGATCGAGTCGAAGCAGAAGATAGGAACCGCCACGCAAATCAAGACCCAGATGGATCTGATGCCAGGGCAGCTTGGCCGCAGGCGCACGCATGAAATTGGGCAGGCAAAGCAGGAGGCCGAGGAAACAGACCCCGAGAACTCCCAGCATGGTAGGCCGACTATAGTACATCATCGAACGGAGCGGCGTCCTTCTTGTAACGACCGGAGATTTGAGGCTACCGCGAGGCGGTCAGGCTGCGGGAAGATGCAGGCAGGCGCTCTGCGTTGCAACCTCCCTGTGCCCCCTGCTACACCAAAAACATGATTTCAGACGTGCACGGACCGGGAAAAAATATGCTGAAGGTCGGAATTGTGGGGGCTGGTCATTTTGGCCGCTTTCACGCGCTTAAGGCAAAGGACTGTCCGCGCGAGCAGCTTGTCGCCCTTTATGACCCGGATCAGGCGCGGGCCCAGCTCGTGGCCAAAGAGGCCGGCTGCGAGGTCGCGGAAAGCCTTGCGGCCCTGATTGCCCAGTCTGACGCGGTGATCGTCGCAGCTCCGGCAGAACAGCATTTTCCGGTCGCGTCGGCCTGCCTCACTGCAGGGCGTCACGTGCTTGTGGAAAAACCCATCGCTGCGACCCTCGAAGAAGCCAGAACCCTTGCGGCACTGGCGAAGGCTAAGGGCGTGGTGCTTCAGGTGGGCCACCTCCTGCGGTACTCCTCAGAGCACAAGGCGATTTCAGAGCGTATCGGCAAGCCTCTGTATATCGAAGCGACGCGGATTGCCCCCTTCAAGCCACGCGGCACTGATGTGTCGGTAATCCTCGATCTGATGATCCACGATCTCGATCTGGTTCTTTCACTGGTCGACTCTCCTATCGAGTCCATAGACGCGGTAGGCGTTGCGGTATCGAGCGCGCATGAGGATATCTCCAATGCACGGGTGAGGTTCGCCAATGGATGTGTCGCCTCCATCTCGGCCAGCCGTATCTCGCTCAAGACCGAACGCCGTATGCGTGTCTTTTCGGAAGAGGGTTATCTCTCGGCCGACTTCGTTCAGCAGGAGCTGACCATGATTGGCCGCAAGCGTGGCTTGCCTCTACCGGGCACTGGGGGCTTCCGGCGCGAGGCGCTGCGTTGGAAGGACAATGATTGCCTTGCTGCCGAGCACGATGCTTTCGCAGCGGCATGCCTGGATGGCGCACCGAATCTTGTCGATGCGGAGGCGGGTATACGGGCGCTCGATGCGGCCATTCGCGTCAAGGCCAGCATGGATGACACGAGGGCGCGCATGGAGGTGTCAGGGCTTATCGCATCAGGCGACAGCCTGTCCCCAACTGAGGCCTGAGCTGGAAGAGGGGCATTTTCCAGCTCGGTACCCCTCGAAGATTTCTGGTCCGGCGTTCAAGCGCCGGACTCGATTTCCTCTTTTTTCATCTCGAGAAGAAGCCATTCCTCCTCGGCAGAGGTAAGCGCTGCCTCAGCAGAAGTTAGCTCATCACTTGCCCGGGCAAACTTCTTTGCGTCCTTGCTGTAGAGCGACGGGTCTGAGAGTGTCTCACGAAGTGTGACGATCAGCTTCTCGAGGCGATCGATTTCTGCAGGAAGTTTCTCGAGCGCCAGCTTGTCCTTATAGCTGAGCTTCTTGCTGTTGCGCTCTGATCTTGCGGTATTCTTTTCACGTGGTTCGGCTGTCTTGCTGTCTGGATTTGCATTGCGCTCAGCCGGGGCTTCGCCGCCTGTCTGGGCCAGCATATCACTGTACCCACCTGCATACTCGATCCACTGGCCGTCGCCCTGCGCCACAAGAACCGAGGTGGCCACGCGGTCCAGAAAGTCGCGATCATGGCTCACCAGCATGACCGTACCCGGATAATCGTCCAGCATTTCCTGCAACAGATCGAGCGTCTCAAGGTCAAGATCATTCGTCGGCTCGTCGAGTACGAGCAGGTTTGATGGCTGGGCCAGTGCACAGGCAAGGGCAAGTCGGCCACGTTCACCGCCGGAGAGAACACCGACCGGCGTGCGCGCCTGTTCGGGGCGGAACAGGAAGTCCTTCATATACCCGATGACATGGCGCTTCTCATCGCCCACCTGCACCATGTCCCCGCTTCCCCCGGTCATGGTATCCGCAAGCGTCATAGACGGGTCGAGGCTCGCACGTCGCTGGTCCAGCGTGACGAGCGAGGTGGAGGGACCTACCTGTACGCGTCCCGTATCAGGTTGATCCTCGCCGGTAAGGAGACGAAGAAGCGTCGTCTTGCCCATACCGTTGGCACCGACAATCCCCAGGCGATCGCCCTTGAGCACGCGCAGATCGAGATTCCTGACCACAACCCGCTCGCCGAATGCCTTGGTCACATCCTCCGCTACGGTTGTCAGCTTTCCGGTCGTCTGGGCTTCTGACACGGTCAGTTTGAGCGACCCACGGAACTGGCTCGCAATTTCCTTGCGGCGCGAACGCAGTGAGGCCAGCTCCGCCACGCGGCGGACATTGCGCTTGCGACGGGCCGTCACGCCATAGCGCATCCAGTCCTCTTCACGGGCAATTTCGCGATCAAGCTTGTGAGCCGCAAGTTCCTCCAGCGCGAGAACTTCCTCGCGCCAGTCCTCGAAGCGGGCAAAACCCTGATCGAGGCGACGGGTGATGCCTTGCTCGAGCCAGACGACGGCCCGCGAGAGAGTTTCGAGAAGGCGGCGATCATGGCTAATCACGATCATGGCTGAGCGCATGGAGGCAAGCTCGCGCTCGAGCCATGTGATGGTCGGCAAATCGAGATGGTTGGTCGGCTCGTCGAGAAGCAGGAGATCCGGCCGTGCGGCAAGTGCACGGGCGAGGGCGCAGCGACGGGCCTCACCACCCGAGAGTGTTGCGGTAGTTTCGTCACCTGTCAGACCAAGTTCCGAAAGCATGCTGCGGGCAAGATAATCTTCTTCGGGCTGCAGATCCTGAGCAACGTAGTCGTAGCTCGTCCTGAAGGCCGAAAGGTCTGGTTCCTGCGGGAGATAAACGATCTTGATCCCGGGCTGGACGAAGCATTGGCCAGAGTCAGGCAGGATCTCGCCAGCGGCAATGCGCAGGAGCGTCGATTTGCCTGAGCCATTGCGGCCCACCAGGCAGAGCTTTTCGCCCGGGGCGACCCCGATTTCGGCACCGCCCAGCAGTGGACGACCCCCGAGAGTATAGGAGATATCGCGTAGATGAAGGATCGGTGCAGCCATGCGCCCTATGTGTCGCACCGGCTGCGTCGATGCAAGTCAGATCGCTTTGAGACCGCCCGTAACCGCCTGATAGGTCGTTATGGCCAGCGTGGTAGGCTCGAAGGGCTTGGTGATAATGAAAGATGGCTCTTCCTGCTCGCCTGTAAGCAGCCGCTCGGGATAGGCGGTCACGAAGATCACCGGTGCCTGATGGTCCTTCATAATGCGACCAACAGCGTGCATGCCGTCGCCGCCGCCACCGAGATTGATGTCGGCCAGGATAAGTCCGGGGCGTGTTTCCTTGGCCAGCCGCACGGCATCGGCCTCGGTGTAGGCGACACCCGCAATGCGATGGCCGCATTGCTGTACCACGTCCTGGATGTCCATCGCGATGATGGGCTCGTCCTCGATGATCAGCACACTTGTCTCGGCAACTGAACGCAGACCCTCATTCGCCTTGGCAATGTCTCCGAGGATATCGGCTTCGGTTCGCCCAAGGATCATGGCAACGGCGCTGAGTGGAACCTCCTCGAGCGAGGTGAGAAGCAGGACAAAGCGCTGCGTCAGCGTAAGGGATGACGGAGGATGAGTACTGTCATTGGCTGCCTGAAAACAGTCGATGATCGACTTGTAAAGACGGAAGCGAACACTGATCTCATGTCCACCCTTGCGCGTAGCCATGTAGCGTATGGCATGGGCCACAAGCTGATCACCCTGCTTCTGTGTGCCTTCAAGAGCTCTTGCAAAACGTCGCGCAAAGGGCAAGGCTTGCATGAGGTCTTGGCGCTCTGCATCGACCATTGAGAAACGAAGCTCCAGAAATTTTCCGCCAACACAACGCGGTTCGTCGCGTTACGATGGCACTTTTTCGGCGCTGAGCAAAGAGGAATGCAGTCATGCGCTACCGGGAGATCACAGGCTGAGCACCGACAAGACAGACAATCCGCGAGAGGCGGGAGCGAAGGCTGACCCCGTCCGGCGGGGAATTGCCACGCACCTCATCGATCTGCGCGGTTTTGCACGCTACCTCACCAGAGACGCCTCCGCAGCCGATGACCTCGTGCAGGACACGGTTTTGCGTGCGCTGGCCGCGCGTGACAGCTTCGTTCCAGGGACCAATCTCAAGGCCTGGCTATTCACCATCCTGAGGAATGTTTTTTTCGAGCAGCGCCGTCGCAAGGTGAAAGAAACAGAGATTCTCGGCGAGATATCACGAGGTAGTGAGGAGGGGTTCGATGAGCGTGATCGATACAAGGATGGCGTCATGGATCTATCGCAGCTTTTATGGCGTCTGCCTGAGCTTTTACGTGAGGCGTTGATTCTCGTTGGCGCTCAGGAGATGAGTTACGAGGAGGCCGCTGCGATCTGCGATTGTCCAGTCGGTACGATGAAAGCGCGTGTGTCGAGAGCACGAGCCCAGCTTGCCGAGATCGCCTCACCATCTGCGGATCCCGCATAGATAGACTATGGGGAGCAGTAAGCGCTCTGCCTGACCGCCACAAACTGTTCTTGCGACGAGGCATCTCAGGCGTCTAACAAAAATTTTCAGTTTTTTTCATTGCATGCAACCTCCTCCTTCGCCCGTTCATTGGTCCGTTGAAAAGCACCGAGCGAAGAAGGATTTTCGCATGACCAGCTTCCATGACCAGGTTATCCAGATTCTCCCCAAACTGCGCGTTCAGGCTCTGTCCCTGACACGCAACCGTTCCGCAGCCGAGGATCTGGTTCAGGACGCGGTATGCAATGCCCTTGCGGCTCAGGATAGCTTCATCCCCGGCACTAACTTCTCGGCCTGGATGCATCGTATTCTGCGCAACCGCTTCATTTCCGATCTGCGCAAGCGCCGTGAGACGACGGATATCGAGGATGTGCCTGCATCGTCCTTTGCGAGCAACGCGACGCACGAAGACAGTCTGGCGCTTAAAGATCTCTCGATGGCGCTGTCTCGTCTGCCTGCCGATCAGCGCGAGGCGCTCGTGATGGTCGTTGTGCAGGGCATGAGCTACGAAGCCCTCGCAGAAGCTACGGGCTGTGCTGTCGGAACGGCCAAGAGCCGTGTATTCCGTGCCCGTCGTCAGCTCGAGGCCTGGATGACCGGCGACCTGCCCGCGAACGACAAGTTGCGCGTTAAGGTTGCTGCTCTCCGCGCCACGCTGGATGATCGTCGCCGCAAGGGACTCAAATCTGACGATCTGTTCACATTCTGATTGCCGCTAGCGTAACTAGACTGGCCTGATGCTGCGACATATTTGCAGAGTTATGGAGGGGAGTGAGGTAACTCATTCCCCTTTGGCGCGATTGGGTCTTTCCTTTTCTTCAAAATGCGATGATTAAATTTCGTTAGTGCAACTCGTCCGGCGACGCATTGTTAAGATCGCATGGGTTGAATTTTTTTGTTGAGGTGAGGACATGACTGGGGGAAAGGACGGCACGCCGGAGAAGCCCCGCCAGGCAGGCCCCAGCAATGAAACAGAAAATCCTTTCGACCTATGGTTGAAGCGAGGGCTTCATCAGCTCTTCGATGACGTCGCAAACGAGCCAATTCCTGAGGAATTACTGCGCCTGATCGAAGAAGATCGTGACGACCGCCAGTCCTGAACGGCAACTTGCCGACAGCGCCCGGCGCCGGATAATAAAAAGGCGCTAGGCTTGAGGCTTCTTCCACTGCACCCATTAAAAGCCGTCGGCCTGAAAACCCGTCTTTTTGATACGGTTGGTTCGCGCGTCATGGCGCTTATCGTCTGCACTTCTGTGCCGCTTGCGACCGTCGCGGGGGTTCTCGCGTGGCACACCTATCTTGCGACCTCAGACAACAGCTTTGAGCGCACCAAGGCCGATGCGGTAAGTGCGAGACATGAAATCGCCGCGGATCTGGGCCGGGCACAGGGGGCGTTGGAGACCCTGGCACAGATTACCCTACACGAGGAGATTGCGCCCCGGGCTTTCCAGCTCGTTCAGTCTGTCAGTCAACAACACTATTGCTCGCTCGAGCTGGTCGACAGCGCCGGAAAAATCGTTGCCAGCAGTCGGGGAAACGAAAAGGACGGCAACCCCTGCCAAAGCAATCTTCTTGCTCTTGCCAGTGCCTCACGAGATGCGGTCTCTGAAAAAGAGAGTTTTGCCGAGGGTGACGGGGCTACAGAAGTCGTGATCGCAGGGTCTGCCCTTCTTGTCCGTTCTTCGATACGGCTTGACTATGTTGACCGGACCGGCTCCTCGGTCCCTGGACGGCTGATCGCCTTCCGACCGCTCGTCAATCAGGAATTGGTCTCGACGGCGCAGTATGCGCATGTTTCGAACGAGCCCGATGTCGGTTCGACCGATCTATGGCTCTTTACGGAGCAGACCCCTCCGGTTGCCCTGACTGCAAGACAGAACGTCACCTCGCCTTGGTCGCGAGAGGTAACAGACCGCTTGCGCGCCGACCTCAAGGTGGGAAGACGGGCCGATCATTTCGAGGCCAATAACGTCTACTACACCCTTATACCGGGTTATGGTCCCACCAGTATCGTTGCTGTCTCGGTTCGAAGCGCAGCTGAGACGCGCGCCTTGCAGCTGTTTCTTGCGCGCGTGATGCTCATCGTCCTTATCCTTGTCGTGGAGTTGCTTCTGGTAGCTCTTGCTGCGCAACGTTATCTGGTCGAACCGCTTGAGAAGCTTGCCTCTAGCGTCTCGGAATGGAGACGACACGGTTCATTTCAACCCGATTTGCCCTTGTCGCTCCCACTTGAAATCCGCCAGATGGAGCGCGCTTTCAGCAGGGCCACGAAACGCCTGGACAGGCATGAGGCAAGGCTCCAGCGCGCAACCAAACAGCAGGATCTCCTTATCAGAGAAATCCACCATCGCGTCAAAAATAATCTCCAGATCGTGGCCTCGCTACTCAATCTGCAGGCGAACCGTATCAAGCTGCCGGAAGCGCGAGAAGAATTCCACCTCGTCCGGGACCGGGTGCGTTCGCTGGCAACGCTCCATCGTTACCTCTACCCTGAAGGTGGACTCTCATCGCTCGATATCAGGGCCTTCATGGAAGAGCTTGCGAGCCAGATTTTCACGGCGAACAACCATTCCAATAGAGGGCGTATAAGTCTTTCACTGGACATCCACGATGTGCCGATCACGCCCGATCAGGCCGTGCCGCTCTCCCTCATCGTAACAGAGATCGTCACGAACGCACTGCGGTACGCGTTTCCTGAAGGAAGAGCCGGATCTGTCCGCATACAGCTCCATCGTGTCGATGAGACTGCCCTGCTGCTGATCGAAGATGACGGGGTGGGTTTGGCTTTCCCATCGGAGGGCGAAAAGCGTGAAGGGATAGGCTTGCAGCTGGTGCGCGGATTTGCCCGTCAACTCGGTGCGACGCTGGACATCATTTCAGAGCAGGGGACCGTCTATCGGCTTGTATTCCCTGTCCACGTTCCGCGTCGCAACCTGGCCTAGACCAGCCTCGATATCCTGGCGAAGTATCGTGCGACAGGCTCAGAGTTGCCGAGGCGCGAGCGCCACAGGGCGAGTGAAATCATGAAAATATATGGACGACCATGCGCTTTGGCGCATTGAGTGTTAGACCGCTCATCTAATTATTCACCCGACGAGCGGTCCTGGACAGGTCTGCGGGCAGACAATCGGATTACTCGTCTCAGAAAAACGTGCTTAGCGAACCGTTGCTAGCAATTTCGAAATAAATCCTCCTGTATCATGTCCTGATTCTCAATCTTCCTTCTCCATTGAGAATTTATGAGGCGAAGTTTTCCAGCAAAATTAACGATATTTTTTCAACCCGTACATTGTCCGCTTGGGTGATCCTTAAACTTTAACGAAAAACACCTTGATTTCATCAACCTATTGACGAAATCAAAAAAAAAATAGCAAAGTCTTGTTGCGCATCGTTAGTGCGTTGCTCAAATCCTGAGAGATCATTAATGCTCCGTTCCATGGTCAGGCGCCAATTTTGCCGTGACTCACTTCTCGCTGCAGCGTCCTTCGGCATCGCCGGGGAGTCTTTTGCGCAGACGCAAGGACTGGGCGACCCTGACTGGGAGCTTTACAAGAAAAAATACCTGCGCCCCGAGGGACGCATCGTGGATACGGGGAACCAGGACGTATCGCATTCGGAAGGGCAGGGATACGGGCTGCTTTTTGCCTCGACGTTCAACGATCAGGCTGCGTTCGACCAGATATGGGCGTGGACGAGAGATAATCTCAAGCATAAGGACGGCAGCCTCCATAGCTGGAGATGGACGCCAACAGCGCCTCATGTGAGTGATACGAACAATGCGACGGATGGTGATCTTATGATCGCCTGGGCATTGCGCAGGGCCGCGATCCTGTGGCGGTCGGAAGCCTATCTCGACCAGGCGAAGGCCATATTGCACGACCTGGCCGAAAAATGCGTACGCAAGGTTGGCAGTCGCCTTGTTTTATTGCCCGGTATGAAAGGGTTTGACCGACCGAAATCGGTCATCATCAATCTTTCGTACTATCTGCTGCCAGCACTCGACCGCGCCGTACTGCTCGACCCGTCTGGGCCCTGGAAAAGCGTCAGCGAGCATGGACAACAACTACTCCAGAGCTGCCGTTTCGGCTTGTGGGGCTTGCCGCCTGATTGGCTTGCGATTGATCGAAAGTCAGAAAGGCTGGTTCCCGCTCCCGGCTATCCGCCCCGGTTTTCGTACGATGCGATACGGATCCCGCTCTATTTCAGATGGGGCAAGCGTCTCCCGGCCACGCTTACGCAGTCGCTTTACGCTGTGAGCCAGAACTACTCGATGACAGCGCTCCCTGCATGGGTCGATCTCATGACGGGTGAGCGCTCGCCCTATAACGCACCTCCTGGTTTCAGGGCAGTTTATCTGTTCGCACTTAACGGTTCAGATGCTCTGTCGGATCTGCCGAACATCAAGGAGAGTAGTGATTACTACTCATCCTCCCTGACACTTCTCGCAAGAATAGCCTCCATGGAGATGGTTTGATGCCCGATACATTCAAAATACTTCATGAGTCATTTTCTGAGCCCTTGCCAGTGACGGAGGACGAAGGCTTCCATGACTTTAACGCCCTGTCGCGCATTGCTGCTGCGGGTGAGCCCATAAGCGAGCCTGTTCCGGTGCCCGAGCCCCCGCGTGTGACGCCAGCCGAACCTCCGTCGTCATACCGGCACACCTCCCCACAGGTGGCGCAACCCCAGCCGGAAGCGCCGGCGAAGCCAGTTTGGGGAAAAACACAGATAGAGCCGCCCCCAGCGACACCAGCTCCGCAAGCGCAACCTGTACAAAGGGAGGTTGTGCCACCCACGGAAGCGGTTGCGTCAGCGGGGTCAGGCACGCAGGCAAATGATGCTTGGCGTGATCTGCCGCTTCAGAATCTGTTGGCACGACTGCGCACCAGTGTTCCCGTCGTGAACGACACACCCAAACGACTGCATGGAATGTTTCGCCGCTGAAATAGTTCATTTTCCAAAACAAGCGGAAGCAAGAATAAAAGTATGACTCTGATCTGCGTAGCCTCTCCAAAGGGCGGTGTTGGTAAAACCATGTTGGCGGCGCACCTGGCCGATGAGATACGTCGTGCGGGTGTTCCACATGTAGTCGCCATCGATCTCGATCCACAAAACGCGCTTAGGCTGCATTTTGGTGTTCCCATGGCGCACCGATACGGTCTGTCGAGCTGCATTGCCGCTGGCCGTTCGTGGGAAGGCGCACTGATGTCGACCTCTAATGACATCCAGCTTTATCCGTTTGGATCTCAGCCTTTGCACGCTCAGGCGGAGTTCGAAGAGGCCATCAGAAATCGTCCCGATCTCATCGCGTCCGAGGTCGCACGCCTGAGCGAACGCAGTGATACTGTTGTGATTGTCGATACCTCGCCGGGTTATTCGGTCGCCTTTTCAACTATTTTGCCGATCGCCAACGTCGTTGTTACGGTCATGACGGCAGAAGCCTCCTGTATCTCCCTCCTGCCCGATATCCATGCTGCCAGCTGTTATGGCATTCCGGCGGCCGAGGCCGCTCACTTCACACACCGTGTCATTGTCAACCGGTTTGACCCGCTGAACCGCGTAGGTGCCATGGCGCTGCCGCAGATCGTGCGTCGTATCGGTCCGATGCATCTCGGGACGATCTGCCGGGATGAGCATGTAGGGGAGGCTTTCGCGAGCCAGCGCCTGGTTCAGCATTATGCGCCCTATTCGAGGGCTGCGGCTGATCTGGAGCTTGTGGGTACGCGGTTGATCCAGACCATCACCAATCTGCATTGAGGCGAGGTCGTAGATGAAGCACGTACGCCATAGCATCGCCTTCCTGGAATCATGGATCGATGATGCGCATCATTCGCCCGCGCGCACAGCCATAAAGACAGGGCTGATTGCCTTCGCCATTCTCTGCATGGTGATTGCGGCGTTCGTGCACCTCAATCTCGCCGGACAGACAATCGTCTGTATCTTCGGCATCGTTCTCTTCATGCTCGTCAACAGGCATCCGGGGCCTCGTGCCACGCTTGTTCTGAAGGGGCTGTCGATCATTGTATCGCTGCGCTATCTCAGCTGGAGATTGACCGAGACGCTCAATTTCAGCTCATGGACGCAGTCGATACTGGGCAGCGTGCTCGTCCTTGCTGAGATCTACGCCTTCGTCATGTTGATCCTCCGCTACTTCCAGACGCTTCATCCGCTGGGGCGTGAAGTCACCCCCATGCCCAAGGACATCACGACTTGGCCAAGCGTTGATATCTATATCCCCACCTACAATGAAGAGCTGCGCATCGTTCGCCAGACGGTACTAGCCGCCCTGGGCATCGACTGGCCCAGAGACAGAATTAACGTCTATCTGCTCGATGATGGTCACCGCGAAGAGTTCCGTGAATTCGCCGAAGCCTGTGGCGCAGGGTATATTGCCCGTTCCGAGCATAATCATGCCAAGGCAGGCAATCTCAACCATGCCATGCAGCTGACGAAGGGTGAGCTGATCGCAATTTTCGATTGCGATCATATCGCTAGCAGAACATTCCTGCAGGAGACGGTTGGTCCGTTCCTGCTGAAGCCTTACCTAGCGCTCATCCAGACCCCGCATCACTTCTATTCGCCTGATCCGTTTCAGCGCAACTTCTCTCACGGTGCCGTTGTGCCACCTGAGGGAAATCTGTTTTACGGGCTCATCCAGGATGGCAATGATTTCTGGAACGCAACCTTCTTCTGTGGCTCATGCGCCGTCATCCGGCGCACTGCGCTCGAGGAGATTGGTGGGGTGGCGGTCGAGACCGTAACCGAAGACATGCACACAGCGCTCAAGCTGCAGCGTCGCGGCTGGTCAACTGCCTATCTTGCCAAACCGTTGGCGGCCGGACTTTCCACCGAGCGTCTTATCCTGCACGTCGGTCAGCGCATGAGGTGGGCGCGTGGCATGTTGCAGATCATGCGCCTGGACAACCCCCTGACCGGGCCGGGGCTCAATTTCGCGCAAAGGCTCTGCTATTTTGCGGCCATCGCCAGCTTTCTGTTCGCCATTCCGCGCCTAATCTTTCTGACATCGCCCATGGCGTATCTTCTTTTCAATCAGACCCTTATTGATGCCTCGCCGTTCGCGATCGCGATCTATGCCATACCGCATCTCATACACAGCGTTCTCACGTCGGCCCGTACAAACAGGAACTGGCGTTATTCACTGTGGAGTGAAGTGTATGAGACGACACTGGCGCCATTCCTTGCGCGTGTGAGCGTCATGACGCTTATCTTTCCCCGTCGCGGAAAATTCAACGTCACCGAGAAGGGCGGATTGCTGGACCGTTCCTATCTCGATTGGAGCGCTGTCTATCCGAACGTCTATCTCGCCGCAGCGCTCCTTGCGACGCTTGGAGTGGGCCTGTTTCGCCTCGCACATACCCATCACGACACGATCGTCTCGAACGCGTTGCTTATGAACATCGTGTGGATCACGGTCAGTATCGTGATCGTGCTAGCAGCCATCTCGATCGGCCGTGAGTCGATGCAGATCCGTCGCAGCCATCGCGTCGAAATGGTTGTGCCTGTTACCGTTTGTACGGCTGATGGCCGGATGTTCCAGTACACCAGTGAGAACATGTCCTATGGTGGCGGGATGTTGCATGGGCACGCCCCGGTTGAGGCACTACCCGACGAGAGCCTGATCACCGTGCTCGTACCAGACCGCAACGAGACCTATGCGCTGCCTGCAAAGGTCATAAGCGCCACATCGCAAGGCACGCTGGCGCTCAGCTGGGCCACAACAACAATCATACAGGAGGCCCAGATCGTGCGAGTCATATTCGGTCGTCGGGACGCATGGGCCAGCTGGGCCGATTACAAGCCGGATAGCCTGCCGCGTTCGATCCTTCTCCTCCTGCGCAGCATTGTCGACCTCTTCAAGCCAGCGACTTTCCGCAAGAAAAAGCGCAGCGTAGCGCTGAAACCTCGTATCGCACAGGCGGTTCCACAGAAGACTGCCGTCGTGGTGCGCCCCAAAGCCGGGCTACTACAGGCCCTTCTACTTTCGCTTGGGCTGGGTACGACATTTACGGCTTCGATGGCGCATGCTCAGCAAAACCCGGCTGAGCTTCCCATGCCGGCCGGGGTACCTGCCGCCGCTGGTGCTTCGATTTCGACGCCTTCTGTCGGACGTCAGGCTCCAAATGCCGCCCCCTCCAACGTCTCTCCAGCACCGACTGCTGGCACCGCGCCAGCGGGGCCAACGGCTCCGGCCCCGGCAAACCCCGAACCGCAGCCTGCCGCCGAACCAGTTGCAAACCCGGAACTATCTCCTGCTGCTGATCTGCCTGGTCCCGCACGGGAAGAACTGGAGAATGCCCGGACGACGTCATGGAGCTTCACTCAGCTTGGGAGTGCCGACACTCTGATCATGACGCCATGGATTCCGATCCAGGGCCTCAATTTTGGTATCCCATCCTCGGAAGTCGTCACGGCAGCGACACTGACCCTGCACGGCTCAATGTCACCCGATATGCTGCCCGCGGGCAGTGGTGTGACGATTTTTCTCAACGATCAGTTCATCGGCGTTATCCATCCAGACAAGGCCAAACCGCAATTCGACGGCCTGACTTTCACGGTTAATCCGCTATTTTTCAAAGAGCACAATGTACTGACGTTCCATTTCGCAGGTCAGTACACCCTGAGTTGTGGCGATCAGACCAGTGCCCTTCTTTGGGCAAAGGTGCTGGGGCAATCGAGCCTGTCTATCACGTCGGCTCCCCTGCCGCCCTCGCGCGACCTTGCGACATTGCCCGCACCGTTCTTCAACGACGCAGTCCTGACGCCAGCCCGTGTTCCTTTCGTCATTGCGCGCCAGAGTTCGCCTCAAACGCTTGAGGCGTCAGCCATCCTCGCATCCTGGTTCGGCGCTCTCAGTGATTATCGCGGAGCCTCTTTTCCAGTTCTTTCGCAATTGCCCCCTTCGGGCGGTGCCGTCGTTGTCGGGCCAGCCTCTGCCCTGGGCACGCTTCTGTCCGGCCAGGCGCCTGTTTCAGGACCTACCATTATTGAAACAGTGAACGCGAATGACGCGTTTGGCGCCGTCCTGATTGTCACAGGACGTACGGATGACGAGGTCGTCGCTGCAGCCAAGTCAGTCGCCTTCGCAAGCAAGGGTTTTCCGCACGAGTCTCGTATCAACGCCCCGGTAGTCAGTATCGAACCGCGCAAGCCCTACGACGCGCCTGGTTTCGTATCACGGACACAACCTATACGGATCGGGGACCTCGTGTCGCTCTCGAGCCTTCAAGGCTATGGCTATGTGCCCGGGACCATATCCGTGCCTTTCCGCACGACCCCGGACATCTATACCTGGCGTGCCCATCCACTTAGCATGCATTTCACTGTGCGTGGACCACTGGGTACCGAAATCGATCGTCAGCGCTCCCATGTGGATGTCAGCGTCAACGGCATCTATCTGAAAAGCGTCTCTCTCGCTCCCCCTTCGGATCTACCCCAGTGGCTTCGTCGTCTGTGGCCCGATTCATCACGAGCCCAATCGGCGCATGTCTCGATTCCTCCCTGGGCGATCTATGGCGCCAATACGCTCGGCTTCTATCTTGAGAGCCGTCCGATCGGGCGTCGTGACTGCAGCGGTATGACGCAGGACCTGCGTATGAGCATCGATCCTGACTCGACCATCGATCTGACGCGCGCCTATCACTACACGCAGTTGCCCAACCTTGCTTATTTCGCAAACTCGGGCTTCCCATTTACGCGTATGGCTGATCTGTCGGATACGGCAATCGTTCTGCCCGCCAACCACACCGAGGGCGTTGAATCTGCATTCCTCGACATGGTCGGCATGATCGGTGCGTCCACCCATTTCCCCGTCTCCGGTCTTGGGGTCATCCATGCTGATGCCGTGTCGGAAAACGAGACGCGCAATCTGATCGTCATGGACACGCGAGTTTCGTCACCCGCAATCGAGCGCTTCCTGCGTGGTACACCCTACAGCTTCACAGGTTCGACGTTGAACTACACCCGCTCCGGGTTGCTGGAGCCCTTCCGCCTGCTTGCACGCTCCATGAACGGAAACGACGATGGCGGCCAGGCAAGCACGCTTCAGGCGCTCAGCGCCACCACATCACTGGGAGACGGTGGAGCCCTCATCGAACGTCGTTCGCCATTCTCGTCGGATGCCACCATGTTGCTGATGCTCAGCGAGAATCCCCAAGGGCTCGAGCGTCTCATCCAGGCCATGAGGAACCCCAAGACCCAGCCAATGATTCAGGGTGATCTCGCGCTGATCAATGGTTCCCATATCATCGCGACCCGCAATCTGCCGACCTATGCAATTGGCTCTCTGCCATTCTGGTTCTGGCCCGATCTGTATCTTGGTGATCATCCCTTTCGGGTCATTCTCCTGGCGGTGGTCGGGGTCGGTCTGGGCGTGTTAATCCTGTTCCGAGTTCTCACCAATCATGCCCGACGTCGCGCCAAGGAATTGCATCGTGACCGCTGATCGCCCCGGACTCCGCAGGAGCGCGCTGCGGGCAGCGCTTCTGGCAAGCTTTGCATCAGGCCAGGCCCTGGCAGACGGCGTGCCAACGACATCGCCCCAGAATACGCTGTCGGCCGATACCGGGAAGATCCTCCCGGCGGTGGTAAAGCGAGCGCGTTACTGGTTCGAGCATGGGCGCATGGATGATGCGCGCATTGCACTCAACCAGGCACGGCAATTGGCGCCATCCGACCCCGATGTTCTCGTGCTTGAAGGGCAGATGGACCTGCAGCAAGGTGATATCGCCGAGGCACACCGAATCCTGAAACAGATACGCGAGCACAGTAATGACCCGGATGCCGGTCGATTGCTCGATATGGATCTGCAGGCGCGTTCGGCTCCGGGGACTGATATCCAGAATGCAAGAGCCCTCGCGCAACGTGGGGCGACCGCTCAGGCGGCGGCGGCCTATCTCAAGGCATTTCCTGACCGACCGCCATCGCTCTACGCGCTCGAATACTATCGCACGCTTGCTGGCGTGCCGGCCCAGCGCGAGAAAGCACAGATGGGCCTTGCCAAACTCGTCTCAGGTGCGCCGAACAACGTTGAGTATCAGATTGCCTATGCGCAGTCTCTCGTCTGGGACGAAAAAAATCGCGTGACCGGTATTCAGCGTCTTGAAGCTCTGGCGAAGATGCCCGGCCTCACGGAGGCACAGAGACAGCAGATCAACTCAACAACACGGCAATCCGTCCTCTGGCTTCCCGCCACGGCATCATCAGATTCTGTCATCAGCACTTATCTTGCGGCTCACCCGGAAGATAAGGACATTCAGGCTCTTCGTGGGCGCGCGCTTGGTAATAGGCTGAAGCCTTTTGAGGTAGAGCGGCAAAAAGGCTGGGATGCTCTCAGGGCCAATAATCTTCAGGCAGCCATTGTCTCGTTCCGTCAGGCCCTGACAACAGCGCCCAATGACGCAGATACGTTGGGCGGGCTCGGAGTCACGCTTCTTCGTCAACATCGCGACGCCGAGGCAAAGACCTATCTCGACCGGGCAATGGAAGTGGACCCTTCATCAGCGGCTCGCTGGCGTACTGCCGAGAGCGGCGCGGTTCTCAATGACACCTATGCGAGAGCAAATTACCTTTTTGGCCGTGAACGCTATGCTGAGACATTAGCGCTGATCAACCCGCTGATCAAACAATCGCCCGGGCAATCATGGCTTAAAGCCATGCGTGCTGACATCCTCGAGCGAACTGGTCGACGGGATGATGCCATTGCAGCTTACGAATCCCTCATCGCAGCTGAACCACGCAATGCCTCCTACCGCGAACGCCTTGTCAGGGCGCTTATCGAGGATCGTCAGTATGACGAGGCCAGTTCCGTCCTTGCTCAGAGCCCGATCGATAACCCTCAACTTAAAGCCTTGATCTATGATAGTCAGGCTGAACGCGCCTCAACCCAGACAGAGCGGCTCGCAATTTTCCAGCGTGCGGATCAGGAAAATGCGCTCTCTCCCTGGTCAAGATTGCACTATACTCAGGCATTGCTTGCCGAGAACCGTCGTGCCGACGCGGAACAGGTGATGGCTCCCCTTACCGAGACCGAGGGGACGAAAGATCCTGCTGCTCTTCAGGCTGCACTGTTCTACGCAGCGCAGACAGGTGATGAACGAACCGTCGCCCGATTACGCGCGCAGGTTCCAGAGCGCTCCATGACACCTGAGTTGCGCAGGATACTCCGGCAGGCCGATTTGCGGGCTCAAGTGGCCAACGCACCGACTGATCCTGACTCTGCACGCTTCTATTTCGCGCATTTGCTCGATCAGGGCGACCCGGATGGCAGCCTTGCACAGGTGATTGCCACGACACTGTATGATCGTGGTGACCGTGCCGGCGCATCGCAGATACTGGATTTGCAGATTGCCCGCGCTGGCGGCCATCTCAACGCTGCGCAGCGACTGGCCTATGCGGGGGCCTTCCTGCATATGCGCGATCTCGAGCGCGCCAGGCGCCTGTCAACATCGCTCAAGGGCGCAGCGCTGGACGCAACCCAGTCAACGCAGCTCGCGCAAATCGACACGGGCCTTGCTGTCGCGACCTCTGATCACCTAAATGATCAGGGTAACCGTGCCCGTGCCTATGAAGCGCTTGCCCCCGCTCTGGACCGACCGAACCCGCCAGTCTCAGCCAATCTCGCCCTCGCGCGGCTTTATAGTTCGGGGGGGCAGTACGCGCAGGCATACCAGATCACCCTGCAAGCGGTGCAGCATGACCCGAGCGATCTGGATGCGCGGCTGGCGTTGATCCAGACATGTATCTCGATGCATCGCTACGCCGAGGCGAGCGGCTACGTCCAGCAGATGAACGCCATAGCCCCCACGGATCCCAGGAGCTGGTATGCTGCAGCGCAGCTGGATCGGGCGAGGGGCAACATTCGGGCGGCCGTACGTGAACTCGCTCAGGCACGCCTTCTGCGCGTCGAGCAGATTGCGCCTAGCCGCGAGTCCTATGTGCGGCAGTCTAACCCCTTTGCCAGCGAGGATGTGACGCTCCAAAGCAATCAGACTGACCCGCTGATTCGGCAGATGGACAGCGAGCTGACACAAATCAGCGATAGTATGGCGGCCTCTGTCACCATAACCCCCGGTATCGATAGCCGCTCGGGTTCGGGCCTGAATGGTCTCAGCAATGTCACAACGGATGTTGCAGGATCGTTGCCTGTGGGAGGCGGACATATCCGGCTGGCCGCAACACCAACGTTCCTGAGCAGCCGTTCGTACCGCAGCGGGGACGTGAACGGACCACGCGATATCGGGTACAACCCGCTCAATAGCGTTATAGGGGGCGCTCTTAACCAGAGCAGTTCGATGAATGCGACGGGTGTTGCGCTCTCGGGCCGTTATGACTGGCGTTGGCTCACCCTTGATGCTGGCACGTCACCTCTTGGCTTCGCGGTGACGAATGTTCTGGGCGGCGTAAGCGTGGCGCCCAAGCTGGCACGAAACACGATCCTGACAGTTGGAGCCGAACGCCGTTCGGTGCAGGACTCACTGATTTCCTATTCTGGCCTTCGTGACGCATCGGGCGCCACATGGGGTGGTGTTGTTCGCAACCGGGTTTATGCGCAGCTGGCCTATGGTGATGAAAATGCCTCGCTCTATGCACGCGGAGGTGGATCTTATCTGACGGGGCGCAATACACGCAGCAACACCGGGTACGAAGCGGGTGCAGGAGGACAGATCAGGATATGGGGGCAGGAACGGCCTGATCTGCGCCACAATCTGCATCTCGGGATGGATTTGACGTGGTTCGGCTATGATCGTAACGAATATCAGTTCACGTTTGGTAATGGTGGCTATTTCTCACCTCAGAACTTCGTCGCATTCACCTTTCCGGTCACCTATGCTGGGACGTACAAACAAATCGACTGGCGCGTTATTGGTCGTGTAGGATATCAGGCCTACCACTCGTCGCGTTCACAAACCTTTCCTGCCAATTCGGATACGCAGGCGTTGCTAGCCAACGTGGCCCCGCTCTATGCGTATCAGGATGGGAATTCCGCCAATGGTCTGACGGGCGGAATTTACGGTGCCATCGATTATCACATGACACCTAACCTTAAGCTCAGCCTCAATGCCGATTACCAGAAGGCCGGGCCTTGGAATGAGGTCAGAGCTTTTGTTGCAGCCAAATACAGTTTTCTGGGGACGAAATGATCTCGCCTGATTTTTCCCTCTTTATCCATTCTTTCGCCACTGAGCTTGAATTGCAGGCAGGCGCCGAGGAGAGTGATGCGCTCCTCTACAGCGTGGGGCGCCGCATGGCTGATCGCCTGCCGCTTCCTGCTTGCGAGACGACCGCGGCGTTCGAACTGGAATGCAACGCCAATCTCGCCCTCATCGGTTGGGGGCAGTTTTCTCTTGGCTTCGATGCGCAGAAAAACGCTCTGCATCTGTCTCTGCACGATTTCCCGCGCACGGGTGCCCTAGGCAAACCGGCGGGCACGTGGCTCGCGGGCTTCTACAATGGCCTTATCACAGGCTGGTTCGCCCAGATGGGCGAAACGGTGAAGCTCCGGCGCATCGCGACATCCGAGAGCCTTACAATCACTTTCCTTGTTGATGCGGGCACCTGAGGGCTTATCTGGACCGTCTCGGAAGTGTAACTCAAGCTCTGGACGTTGAGACCGAAGCGGAGGGTCCGAATGGCCGGGATTGCCTGAAATGCTAGTTGCCATCCATCCGACCTGACGAAGGGGGTGTGGGAGCGGATCGCGCCTCTGATGCCCGAACCGGGGTGTTTGGGCAATCCGTAGGCGGTCGAGTGTTGCGAGGTGATCGACGCGATACGCTATCTGCTTCGCTCGTAGGCTACGTTTACTTCTTGTATGCGGCGCAGTAGGAAGAGCTTACAGACAATACCTTGGATTGGCTTCCTCATCATCAGGAGCTCTCTAAGGCGCTTGTAGTACAGAATGCCAAAGAAGCAGTCTGCGGATTAAGTAAACATCCGAGCGCGGCATGTACGTATCTTATAACGCTCCGTAGCGGTTCATAGAAACGCCTCTCTCTACAATCCCAATAATGGTGCTGGTTTGTAATGGGCGAACTATCGGCCGATGACGTGCGTTCGGGGAAGATACCCTGCGGCACGCGCATAGGGCACGTTGCGGGGTAATCGACCTCTTTATGGAGGTGCCCGAACGCTTCATGCACAGCGCATGCGGGTATTTCACGGTGTAACATGCTATGGAGCGTGGCATGGCAATTCCCATTCTCCCCGGCTTGTCTCTTGCCGATAATGAAATTGAGATCAGCTATATCCTGGCGTCCGGGCCCGGCGGTCAGAACGTCAACAAGGTTGCAACCGCAGCACAGCTACGTTTCGATACCGCGCGCTCCGCATCCCTGCCTGAACGGGTGCGCGTGCGACTGCTGGAAATCGCTGGAAGCCGGGCGACGCGAGATGGAGTGGTCGTCATCACGGCCAGGCGCTTTCGCACGCAGATCCGCAATCGCGAGGACGCAATCGAACGTCTGACCACAATGATCCGCGAAGCTGCCCACCGTCAGGCGTTCAGGATCCCTACGCGCCCGGGGAGAGCGGCGCGCGCGCGCCGGATGGACGGCAAATCCCATCGTGCGGGGATCAAGCGCGGACGTGCTGCGCCCCGCGAAGACTGAAACTGGAGAATGAACTCGCTAGAGTACCTTCATTATAAATATACGGGCTGCAAAGAAATCAGGAGACTGTCCACTCACTTCCGCCGTTACGTTCCATAAAAGCAGCACGGTCGTCGCAATCTGGCTCATAGGAGAAGCGTAGATCATCATCGTCATAGTACTACTCACACAAATCGTTCTCTCTATTCTGCCCTTAAAGAGAGGTCGGTCATATGTACTACTATGCTTCCTTTTCATAGATGCAGACGATTATCTCTCGAACGTGTGGTGTCGAATTTTATGCTCCGGTTTTGAATGCGACTGCGCCCATCATTTCGGGACAAACGTCCACTGTGCTATGAACAAATCTTTGCGGCACTCGATCTGAACCCTAGGCCGACCATTCCAAAAAAACCGATAGCCAAAACTGTCTGGTTCCGCTGAGGAGATCGCGCGCTTAAAATTCCTCCGGGCCTGACTGAGTGATAAGCTCGGTCTTCGATATTTTGCGCCCACTGGCCGCACTACCGGTAATAGAGGCAACCGGGAGTCAAAAACCAAAAGAAGCTTGTCAATTTTCAAATATCGGCTTCCTTGTCGCGCTATGCGGCATCGACCGATCCGATCAGCAGACTACGACAGGCGTTCGCGGCTATCCTACGCGCGTTGCAGCGCCCAGTCCTCGAGTGTAAGCAATACTGGGTACTCGTGCCGCAGAGCAGGGATATCAGCCTTGAAGCCGTCTCGGGCGATCCACTCGAACATCAGACGAAAGTCCTCGGGCAGGCGCTTTCGCATGACAGAGGGGATCGTAAAGCTGCGGCAAGGCCGTATCCTGGCATCCTTCAGAATTGATGCAGCGGAGCGGCCCGTCACGCTGTCGCCTGCAAGCTCAATGGCCCGACCAAGGTACTGATCAGGTTTCTCGAACGCCTCTGCAGCGAACCAGGCGACGTCCTGCACCGAGACAAGCTGCATGGCCTGATTCCGCCTCAGATAGGTCTTCATCATGGAGAGCATGGTGATCCGAAAGATCATGCTCGAAAAGTTTTCCATGAATGCCGCCGGACGCAAAATTGTAGAGGGTAAGTCCAGGGACGCTATGTGCTGCTCGATTGCCCATTTGCTCTCGAAATGGGGCACGCCGCTCCGTCGCTCTACCCCGCCTGCGGAGCATTGGACGAAGTGCCGCACGCCACTCTTCTTGGCGAGGCTGGCAAGCCTCTTCCCCTGTCGCTCCTCACCAGCTGGACCGATCTTCATGGGCGATTGGACAGATAAAACGCCTTCTGCCCCCTCCAGCGCCACCCGCAGGGAGTATTCGTCGTCCAGATTACCATGAGCGAGCTCAACTCCATGCTTCGCCAGAGCGACTGCTTTTGGCGACCGCGGATCCCGGACAAGCGCACGAACGTGCCAATGCCCTCGACGTCGCATCTCGCGGATCGTGGCGCCGCCTTGTTGTCCGGTTGCGCCCGTAATCAGAATAACTGGTTTTGACATCTCGGCCCCCTTACTGGAGAGGCACAATAAGCCGTTCCCGTTGGACAAGGCAGATGCGGCATCGTAGACGCATTGTTCCATATCTGGAACACGACCCCATGAACTCAGATGATCTCGGCAGCTTTCTGCGCATCGCGGAGACCATGAGCCTCAGCGCAGCCTCGCGCGTCACGGGAACACCTAAATCATCGCTCAGCCGGGCATTGTCCCGTCTGGAGATAGAAATAGGGGCGAAGCTGTTCGAACGCGGCGCGCATGCCCTCAGACTGACAGAGGCCGGGCGCATACTCTCGATCCATGCTAGACGCGTCATGGACGATCTGAATGAGGCTACCGCGGCCCTCGATGGGGTGACGGGGCAACCTCGAGGCGTTCTAAAAATCAGCGCAGCAACGACATTCGCAATCGGACTGATGGCGCCAATGCTGCCGCATTTTCTGCGAGACTACCCTGATCTGCGCGTCCATCTTGAAGCTGAGAACCGGATCGTCGATCTGGCGAGGGAGGATGTCGACGTGGCAATCCGGATAGGGGCAATGGCTGACTCTGACCTGCTC
Source organism: Asaia sp. HumB (assembly GCF_030263835.1). Lineage (NCBI taxonomy): Bacteria > Pseudomonadati > Pseudomonadota > Alphaproteobacteria > Acetobacterales > Acetobacteraceae > Asaia > Asaia sp. HumB. The sequence continues at coordinate 124,614 of NZ_JARPML010000001.1, forward strand.
GCCAGCAAGCTGGGGAGGATCGAATTATGGCCCTGCGCGAGCCCGGCCTACCTCTTGGAAAGAGGTAGGCCCCAAACGCCACACGACTTGGCCGATCACGAGTTGCTTGGGTGGACCGATCAACCGTCGATCTGGCGTTTTAGGGATCGCTCTGATCGCGAGCATCGCGTACCTGTCGCTGTTCGATCCGTCATACCGGAGCCTGCCGTCCTGCAGGTCGTCCTCGAAAACGGGGGAGGGGTCGGACGTCTACCTGCCTTCTTGGCAAGCCCCTTAATCGAGCAAGGGCGACTTGCGAGACTGCTCCCAGACTATGACGCGGAGACGGTGGAGGTACATGCCGTCTATGCGGCACATCGCAGCCTATCCTCCAAGGTTCGTGTTTTTATCGATGCCTTGCGTGGACATCTGACACGATAGCTACTCGTATTATCCTATGGGATACAGCTCATCGGCAGCGAAGGCGAAAGCTTTCTGATGTCACCTTTTTCTAACGTGCCCCGGCGCTGTTTGGCATTTCGCTAGGACCAGAACTCGATTACGCCCCCAAGGGACGACCTGTGGCTTTTGGCCACAGGCGTCTGGCCCTTAGTTCGGCTTTGCCATGTCGCCTTTAGAGTCATCGCTCATCGCGTCATGTTCCATCGGGTCGTGCTTCATCGCACTGCTCATCTTGTTCTTCTTTTCCATACCCTCTGACTTCATCATGCTGCCATGCTTGCCCATGGACCGCTTCGACATCCCGTGGGGCGCCATTTCGTCATTCGTCATGGCATGCTGCTTCATGCTGTCTGAGGACATGTCGCCGTGGGACATGTTGTCATGTGCCATTGAGCCCTGCGACATCGTCCCTTGTGGCATGGTGTCCTGAGCGAAGGCAGGGGCTCCCAGCAGCATTGCCGAAGAAAAGGCACAGGCAAGTGCGAGTGTTCGGAAAGACATGAATACATTCCTGGATCGGTTTAAAGGATCGGAAAATGGCCGCGCCAGCTTCCGATAACTCTCCTTTCGCCTCAGCCTTGCCGCAGGTTACATGCCTGTGTGCTTTTTTATGAACCGCCGAACCAGTCATACCCCTGGTCTTCCCAATATCCGCCCGGAAAATGATTTGTGACCTCGATGGAGGCGAGATATTTCGGGTTTTTATAGCCGAGTTTTGTAGGGATACGGATCTTCATCGGGGCGCCATAGGTAGGAGGGAGAGGAGTCCCGCCGAAATCCAGCGCCATGATTGTCTGCGAATGAAGTGCCGTCGCCATATCGATACTCGTGCTGTAATCATCAAAACAGTGGAAATTCACATATTTTGCCCGTAGATCGGCCCCGACATGCTGCAGGAATACAGAGAGCGGAACCCCCGACCAATCTCCGATAGCGCTCCACCCCTCCACGCAGATATGTCGCGTGATCTGCCTTTTCTGCGGCAGGGGGCGAAACCGGGCGACCGACCAGGGGCTCTTGTCTGAAACAAGCCCGCTCACCTCCAGCCGCCAGGATGAAGTCTCGACGAGCCTTACGTCGCTCTCGTCATAATAGGCATTGAATGGAAAGGGATGTGTGATGCGTGACGGGTCGAATTCCCTTGCGAGGCGCTGACGGCTGAAAAGAAGCGCCTGCATCCGGTCGGTGAAACGTGACATCAGGCTGAGGGCGTGTTCCACCGACGCATTATCGTCCAGTGCGCAGCCTGACAGCAGGGAAAGCCCACCAAGCGAAAGACTGTTCCGCAGGAAGAGCCTGCGTTCGAGCTTGCGCAACTCAGGCGCGACACCGGCGCGGTCGATTTTCGGCGGGCTCATGATGCGCTCTCCTTGTCGCTATCTGGCATGCGTCGCCCGAACACCATGCCCCACAAGGTGGCAGGCACCATCAGGGCAAGCGCGACATGAAGTAGAAGAAAGCCCACAATCAGGCTCATCATGGCAAAATGGATGCACCGGGCAATGTCGTAGCCTCCGAACAACCAGGTCAGCCATCCAAGTTGCACGGGTTTCCAGATCGAGAGGCCCGTCGTGACCGTCAGCACAGCCACCATAAGCACGCCCGTGTAGAGCGCACGTTGCACGGCGTTGTAGTGACCGGCCTTGTGGGAGAGATTCAGGTGCAGGGCCTGCCCAATATCCCTCACCACAGGTCGCGGTCCTGCGGGGCGCAGGTCGTTGCGAAAATGCCCGCTTGCGGCGCCATACACAACGTAAACCAGCCCCGCCCCCATCAGCACCCACATTGCAGCAAAATGCCAGGCAATGCCGCCGCCAAGCCAGCCTCCAAGGGTGATGGCAGCGGGGAATTCGAAATTCAGGATGGGGGAGGCGTTGTAGATCTGCCAGCCACTGCTGATCATGACGAGCATCGCAAGCGCACCTGCCCAATGGGTGAGGCGTATGATCGGTGCGGGCGCGCGTCGCGATCGTGACATGGCAGTTCGTTCCCTGAGTCTTCTGGAGGCTGGCAGAGCTTCCTTCGTGCGCAGGCCCCTAAAAGTTACGGCACGGAACGAACAAAAACATTGTGGCTGCCCGTAACCTCTGCACGGTGCGGCACGAAGGATGGAGTGAAATTCAGCAAAAGGGTGAAGTTCATGACATCGCGTCGACAATTCTGCTTTGCTTCGGTCTGTCTGGCTCTGTCGGGCCGCGCCTGGGGCGCAGAACCTTATCGCGTGAAGCATAGTGCTGCTGAATGGCGGCGCCTGCTCACACCGGAGCAATTCGAGATTCTGCGCGAGGCTGGCACCGAGGCACCCTGGTCCAGCCCGCTCCTGAACGAACACCGACAGGGGCGGTTTGCCTGCGCAGGCTGCGTAACGCCGGCATTTGACTCACGCAGCAAGTTCGAAAGCGGGACGGGCTGGCCAAGTTTCACGGCAGCGCTGCCCCATGCTGTTCAGGAGCGTGGGGATGACAGTCTTGGCATGGAGCGCACGGAGGTACGGTGCGCGACATGTGCTGGTCATCTTGGCCATGTCTTTGATGACGGTCCCCAACCGACCGGATTGCGCTACTGCATGAACGGTGCAGCCCTTACCTTCAGGCCAGTCTGAAAGTTCGCATGATGATCAGAAAAAACGTGCTTGGCGTCGCGCTCGCCACATTCAGCCTTTATGGAATTCTGGACGAGGTCACTTCAAGGGCGTCTGCCTATCCGACCTTGCCTGAGCCCGTTATCGTGGCAGAGACCGGTAACGACAAACCCATCGGGCAGATGACGGCACCCCCCGATGATTCCCGTCCGGGGATGACCCCATCCAGCGTCGTTTTTGCGGGAGGGTGTTTCTGGGGGGTGCAGAACATATTCCAGCATGTGCGAGGCGTCACAGCCACCCGAGCCGGATATGACGGCGGTGCGCGTGACACGGCCCAGTATGAACGCGTCAGCGAAGGCGATACCGGTCATGCGGAATCGGTTGAGGTTGAGTATGATCCGACACTCGTCAGCTTTGGCACGCTGATGCGGATATTCTTCACCGTGGCACTGGACCCGACGCAGATCGACCAGCAATTCCCCGATACGGGGCCACAATACCGTTCCGTCATTTTTACGCGCACAGCGCAACAGGCGCGCGAGGCAGAGGCCTATATCGCGCAACTCGATGCCGCCCACATCTTTGCCCAGCCCATCGCAACGCATGTTCAGCCTGACAAGGCGTTTACCGGGGCGGAAAGAGAGCATCAGAATTTTGCGGCGCGTTATCCGCATAATATCTACATCGAGACCTATGATGCCCCGCGGCTGGACGCACTGCGTGCCAGCTTCCCGGCAAGCTGGCGGACAGAGCCAGTCCTCGCACTTTCTACGGCACCCGGGTCTTTACGTATGTCAAATGATAGCGGTAGGAAATGATCTCCGGTCACGCATGAAGGCAGCAGATTTTTGACAGAAGCGGATTGGAGCCGTTGGATGGAGGCCGCGCAGGCAGGAGATGCACAGGCTTATCGCCTGGTGCTGGGCGAGGCACAGGCATGGTTGCGCCGTTTTTTCCTCAAACGCCTGCCGCTTTCAATGGTCGATGATGCCGTGCAGGACACCCTTATGGCGGTGCACGAGAAGCGTCACACCTTCGATCCTTCTCAGAAATTTGGTCCGTGGATTGCGGCGATTGCCCGTTACAAATGGATTGATCGCCTCCGGGCCGCCAGGCGTACACAAACGACCCTGCTTGATGAGACGGTGGCTGTGGGCGATCACGAGGAACAGGTGACCACGGCTCATGCACTGGAAAAGCTTCTGGCGCAGTTGAAGCCGGGGCCAGCAGAAGCGATCAGGTTGGTGAAGTTGCAGGGATTGAGCATAGAGGAGGCAGCACGTCGCACAGGGCAATCCGCGACGCTGGTGAAGGTCAATATCCATCGCGGGTTGAGTCGTATGAGCACGCTGGTGATGGGAGGCAACGATGGTGAATGATCCCCTGATCGAGCAATTTGTAACCGATCTTCGCCCCGTCCGGAGGCGCTCGCTCTGGCGCGATGCCTTGACCCTCGCGGTTCTCGCCGGGGTCGAGATCGGTGCAGTGCTCGGGTTTGGCCTGATGCGCCCTGACATGCCCCATGCCATGCACATGATGAGCTTCTGGTGGAAGGCAATCGGACTGCTGCTGATCGTCGGGCTGGGCGTTGCTTCGGCGCTGGTCTCGCTCGACCCGACGCGTTCGCCCCGGCAGGGGCTGCGTCGGCTGGGCGTGACCGCTCTTGTACTTTTTGCTCTTGGCTGGCTTGTGGATGCGCTTCAGGCTGAGCCAGAGGCCTTATGGCTCAGGCTTGATCCGGTGCACGGCATGGTCTGTGCACGCAAGATCGTAGAGCTTGCTCTGCCCGCTGTCCTCGCGCTGGGTGTTATCGTGCGCCGCGGCGCACCGGTTGATGTGCGCGGAACGGCGTGGGTCACTGGCATTGCCGGCGCGGCTTTTGGTGCGCTCGTCTTTGCTCTTGCCTGCCCCTTCGATGACCCGCTTTATCTCGTCGTCTGGTATTCATTGGCCTGTGCGCTGATGGCCTGCGGCACGCGTCTGGTATTGCCGTGGCTGATACGCTGGTAGTTCCGGGCGATGCGGGGTGCATCGCCCGATGCGGCGGGGTGGAACCGATCAGATCGCGCTGTCTTTCGGCAATTTGTCCTGCGTTCTGAGCTCGAAATCCGAGCTGTCATGGCGTTCGCGAAGCTGGGAAGAGAGCGGGCCTGAGAGCCTGTTCACCATCCGGCCCCGCTGGACAGCAGGGCGTTCGAGTAACCGGGCTGACCACGCCTGCACATGGGAATACTCCTGAACGCTAAGAAACTGTGCAGCATCATTATAGAGCCAGCCTTCAACAAGGCCGCCATACCAGGGAAAGATTGCCATATCGGCGATTGTATAGGTGTCGCCTGCTATATATTCATACCTGGCAAGCTGCCGGTCGAGAACGTCCAGCTGGCGTTTGGTCTCCATGGCAAACCGGTTGATTGCATATTCGATCTTCTCAGGGGCGTAGGCATAGAAATGGCCAAAGCCGCCGCCGAGATAGGGTGCGCTGCCGACCTGCCAGAAAAGCCAGTTCAGACAGGCCGTACGCGATGGAACATCCCGAGGCAGAAAAGCCGCGAATTTCTCGGCAAGATAAAGCAGGATCGATCCTGATTCGAAAACGGGCAGGGGGGTGCCCCCGCTTTGGTCGACCAGCGCCGGGATCTTGGAATTCGGGTTGATGGCTGTAAAGCCCGATCCGAACTGATCGCCATCCCCTATATGGATCAGCCAGGCATCATATTCCGCCCCCTCATGTCCCAGGGCCAGGAGTTCCTCCAGCATGATCGTCACCTTTACCCCATTGGGCGTACCCAGTGAGTACAGCTGGAGCGGGTGATGCCCTACGGGGAGGTTCTTTTCATGCGTCGGCCCGGCGACAGGGCGATTGGTGCTGGCAAATTTGCCGCCATTCTGTTTGTCCCATGTCCAGACGCTGGGCGGTGTATAGTTTTTCGACGCGGTCATGAGCGCTGCTCCCGATTGTGGATAGGGAAATTGGATGGGAAGAGGGCCCGTTGTGCCTGATCGTCCATATCTGTCTTGAATGCGTGCCTCTTCATGAGCGCCTGCACGCGCGACACGGCCGGACGGGCGTTGATGTCGTGCATGAAGCGAGCAAGTGCAGGCCAGCGCTCGAGCGGATAATCTTCCTTGAGCACACGGGGCGCACGCTCCAGCCAGCCCCAGGCAGACATATCGGCAATCGTGAAAGTATCGCCCACGATGTAACGGCGGTCCGTGAGGTGCTGGTCGAGAACTGTGTAATGTCGTTCGACCTCGCGCCTGTATCGATTGACGGCGTAGTCCAGCCCGGCGGGCGCTGCATGCTGAAAATGCACGGCCTGACCGGAAAAAGGCCCAAGCCCGGATGCGATAAACATCAACCATGACAGCAATTCAGGTCGGTCCGCGGGGGTCCCGAGATATTGCCCGGTTTTTTCAGCAAGATAGATCAATATTGCATTGGAATCGAACACGCGTGTTGCCGGGCCCGCAGGACCTTCGGTGTCGATAATGGCAGGCACCTTGCCATTGGGGTTGATCGCGAGAAACGCCGGGTCATGCTGATCACCCTTGCGGGTATCGACCGGTATGGCCTCATAGGGCAAACCGATTTCCTCGAGCATGAGGGCGATTTTCGCCGGGTTGGGCGTGGGATGGAAATAAAAACGGATCATGATAGCTCACCCTTGCGAAACCATGTCAGTCTGATTGGCAGTATGGGCGTGTCCTGCTGACGCTCCACCGTACTGGTGATCGCAATCCTGTGGTTATCGCGGAGCCCTAGACCGCGGCCGCACCACCGTCGACAATGAGGTCAATGCCTGCAACATAACTGCTTTCATCAGAAGCCAGAAAGAGCGCGGCCGCAGCAAGTTCCTCTGGCTGCCCCAATCGCTTCATGGGCACGGCTGCAGCCCATTGACGCTTGACGGCTTCGGCACCTTCCGGCGTATCGGCCTGACTGTCCATGATTGGTGTGTCGAACGGTCCGGGGCTGAGGGTATTGATCCGTATGCCGCGTTCGACCAGTTCGGCCGTCCAGGTTCTGGACAGGCTGCGTATTGCAGCCTTGCTCGCGCTGTATGTGCCATAGCCAGGCACACCCTTATTGGCAGCGATGGATGAGACAAGGATGACTGAGCTGCCAGACCGCAACAGGCCAAGTGCCTTGCTGATCGTGAAATACAGGCCTTCCACGTTGATATCGAACGTCCGATCGTAATTGGTTTGTGTTGCCTGTTCGAGTGTTTGAGGCAGAACGATACCGGCATTGGCGACCAGGATATCGATAGGCCCACGTTCACGCCGTATCGTTTCCACCATGCGTTCGATATCGCCGGGCAGACTGACATCTGCCTGTATAGAGGCGGCCTGACTACCCAATGCCGCTACAGCCCGGTCAAGCTCGGCCTGTCGCCGACCGGTGATATAGACAAATGCGCCTTCAGCGATGAAACGCGTTGCGATGGCAAGTCCGAGCCCGCTGCTCCCTCCGGTCACAAGAGCCGTTTTTCGATGCAGTTTCGTCATAACTGTTCCTTTTCGAAGGCAGATTGCCGTGAAGTACTCACGAAGCGCGAGAGGGGCGCAGAGAGGTTCGTGAACGCCGCAGGCTGGATGTCATCGGGAGCGCGAGACGAGGCCCGTTCTACCGGCAGGGTACAGTACTTGGGTGAGGGCTCAGAGCAGACCGCGATGGCCTTCATACTCTTCGCTTTTGTCGAGTCCACGCTCAGCAATGATCTTCGCAGCGACAGGCATGACACCCGAAATGGCGGGGAAGCCCACATAAGGGAGCATCTGTATCAGAGCCTCCTCTATTTCCTTCAGCTTCATACCGTGATCGAGCGCAAAACCCATATGGAGGCCGAATTCATGGGGCTGGCGCAGCGCAACCATGACGGTCATGGTGATGAGACTTCGACGCGCCTGATCGAGCCCTTCACGTGTCCAGATGTCCTCGAAAACATGATCAACTGCATACCCGGCTATGGCTGCGCCAAAAGTGCCTGACTGTGATGCCGCGATGAGCTTGGCGGATTGTTCGTCACCCATCAAATGGCGAGTGAAGCGATTGCTCATGTCATTGGAGCGCATATCTCTCTCCGTATCCTCAGTGAAAAACTCCGCCCCTGCGCGAGCCGGGGCGGTATGGATGGAGCGATCAGTCGGCCGACTGGGTAGCGTGGCGCAGGGCAGGAAGCATGTCGGCAGGTTCCGGGCGACGCGTATAATCCGGGTTGACCTCGGCATAGAGAATGACGCCGTCCTGACCAATGACGAAGCGGCCAGGCATAGGCAGCGTCCAGCTGTCGTCACCATTGAAACCGGGCAGATCGTTCTTGAGATTCTTGTAAAGCTCAATCAGATAATCAGGCAGGGTGAAGCGAAGGCCAAACTGCGCGGCGACGTCATTATGCGTGTCAGACAGGATCGGAAATTGCAGTTCATTCTGGCGGACTGATTTTCGGCTGTTCACCGCAGTTTGCGGGGAGATTGCGATCAGATGGGCGCCAAGCTCACGAAATGAGGGAAGTGCCGCTTCGAGAGCCTGCAATTCCATGTTGCAGTAAGGGCACCACACACCGCGATAAAAGCTGATGACCAAGGGCCCCTTGGCCAGAAGATCAGCAGAAGAGACAGGGTTACCCTCGGGGTCGTTCAGCGTAAAAACGGGTGCCTTGTCTCCGGCTTTGAGGGCTTTTTCCGCAGCGCCGGACGCAACCAGCTCGGCGGTGGCACGGTGCATGGTTTCGATGACGCTATGCGGAACGTTATAGGGGGGCTTTCCGGCTTCGAAATCGGTCTTGAAGGCGTCGAGCTTTGCCTGAAGTGTCATGGGTTCGTTTCCTCGAAATCTGGTGACGGATCTGACGATAGGAGGTCGCCGTACCGGAGGGATGATGGCAGGGACGACTAATGGTCATTCCCTGGTGGAATAACCGCGGTGGTTATTGCTCTGCTGTCGAGGCGTCGAAGAAGGGATAATCGGTGTAGCCACGAGCATCGCCGCCGTAGAAGGTCGAGCGGTCGTAATTTGTCAGAGCAAGGTCCTCGCGCAGGCGCTCAGGAAGATCGGGATTGCTGATGAAATGCCGGCCGAAGGCGACGGCATCGGCATCACCGGATGCGAGCACGGCTGCGGCACTGTTTTTGTCGAACCCACCTGCCGCGATCAGCGTGCCCCGAAATCTCTCGCGCAGATCACGCGCGGCCACGGGCTCGCTTTCGGCGATGAGTTCCGTGCCCTTGATGCGGGGCTCAACCACGTGCAAATAGGCGATGCCGAGCCTGTCCAGCTGCTCCGCCACGTAACCGAAGGTTTCTTTGGGGTTGCTGTCTGACATCGAGCCGTAGGTGCCACTTGGGCTCAGGCGAACACCCACGCGGTCTGCCCCCCAGACGGATATGACTGCCTGGGTCACTCCCAACAGAAAGCGGGCGCGGTTCTCGATCGGGCCACCATACTCATCGGTGCGGTGGTTGGTACCGTCCTGCAGGAACTGGTCGGGCAGATAGCCATTGGCGCCATGAATTTCCACGCCATCAAAACCTGCCTGCTTTGCCCTTGCGGCACCTTCCCTGAACCGCTCGATCACCGCGGGAATTTCCTCCAGCGAAAGGGCACGCGGCATGGAAAACGGGGCAGGGCCACTGGGCGTATAGGCGTCACCTTCTGCCTTGATTGCAGAGGGCGCGACCGGGGCTGCACCACCTGGCTGCAGATCAGGATGCGACTGTCGCCCTACGTGCCACAACTGCATGACAATCTTGCCACCGCGTGCATGAACGGCTTCGGTCACCTTGCGCCACCCGTCTATCTGGGAGTCGTCATAGATGCCCGGCGCGCCGGCATAGCCGTATCCTTCGAGCGCAACGGGTGTTGCCTCTGAAATGATAAGACCGCCGGGTGAGCTGCGCTGGCTGTAATACAGCGCCATGAGGGCATTGGCCTTGCCAGTATGGTCCGACCGCATGCGCGTAAGGGGTGCCATGACGATTCTGTGGCCGAGCGACAGCGCCCCGGCATTGAAGGGCGTAAAAAGTTTGTTCATGGGAAGAACCTCGGAGCGATCAGAAAAGGATCAGTTTGGGGCGGCGAGCGTCTCAACCCGGGCGATACCGCGCTGAACGCCAGGCCTGGCCGCAATCCGCTCGTACCAGCGGGCGATATGAGGGGTGTCATCGAGGGTGAGGCCGGGAAAACTGCGCCGCCAGAGCCAACCGAAATGGGCAATATCGGCGATAGTAAAATGATCGCCTGCCACGAAATCCCGGTGCACCAGCAAGGTGTCGAGCACATGCAGGACGCGTTTTGCCTCTTTGTCGAAGCGCTCGATCGCGAGAGGCAGTTTCTCGCTGGCGAAACGCTGGAAGAAACCCGATTGGCCGAAGGCGGGGCTTAGGGCAGAGGCGTGAAAGAAAAGCTGTTCGAAAACGCGCGCCCGTTCGGCCCCGGGTGCAGGGAGGAGGCGGCCGTTTCTTTCAGCCAGGTACACGAGTATGGCTGCTGACTCGGTGAGGACGAGCTTCTCATCCTTCGCGTCGTGATCAACCAGTACGGGAACCTTCTGGTTGGGATTGAGCGTCGTAAAGGCCGTGGTACCCTGTTCGCCTTGCCGGATATTGATGCCGTGTAGCGCATAGGCGAGATCGAGCTCTTCCAGCGCGATGGTCACCTTGACGCTGTTGGGCGTCGCGAAAGCATAGACCTCAATCATGAGCGGTTCCTCCATCAGGTTTTGCAAGGAGAGCGGAGAGCGCCGGAAGAAGGGCAGCGACCATGGCTTGTGGCAGGTCACCCGTGAGCTGATAGGCCGAGATGAAATGCGACATCGGTCGTGTTGATACGGCGTTGGTGAAATGAACGATCATCCTGAAGCCTGCTCCATCCTTCCCCGATGCTGACCGGGTTGCAGGCCTGGTTTGCCTCTGTTTCACTGGGCATGGCAGATAGCTCGATGCGATAAGCATCATTCCCGGGAGGAATAGGATGGACCGACATCAGGCGATGACCACGTTCGTGCGTGTAGTCGAAACGGGTTCATTCTCAGCAGCGGCACGGCAGCTTCATGTTGGTCAGCCCGCTGTGTCGAAAATCGTGGCACAGCTGGAGGCGAGGCTGCAGGTCAGCCTGCTCATACGCTCCACTCATGGCCTTACACCCACCGAAGCAGGGCAGGCATATTATGAACGCGCACGCAATGCGCTCCAGGAAGCCGACGAAGCGGAGCTGGCCGCGCGTGGTGCGGGGAGCGGTCTGTCCGGGCGTTTGCGTGTATCGGCGGCGAAAACATTTGCACGATTGCACATCATACCGCGGCTACCAGCGTTTCTCGATGCGCATCCGCAGCTCGATGTGGATATTCTGCTTGATGACCGGATGATCGATCTCGTGGCCGAGGGGGTCGATATCTCGTTGCGTATGGGGGCTTTGGCCGACTCCTCAGCGGTCGCGCGCAAGCTGGCGACGGGAAAACGTTCGGTGCTGGCCACACCAGCCTATCTGGCGCGTGCGGGCATGCCGTTCGTCCCTGCCGATCTGGCTGATCACAACGCGATCGTTTACAGTCAGCTCCCTAATGTCTGGTCATTTCACAGGGACGGCTCGGCCGTCTCGGTGTCCGTTGCGGGGCGTCTCAGGGTCAGCGCTGCCGAAGGCCTGCGGGCAGCCATACTCTCTGATATGGGCCTGACCATCACCTCGGACTGGATGTTTGCCCCTGAACTGGAGAACGGCGCCGTAACGCGCCTGCTTCCGGCATGGTCTTTGCCTGATATCGACCTTTGGGCTGTCTTTCCCACGGGGAGAATGACGACCGCAAAGGCAAGGCAATTTGCAGATTTTGTTCAGGGCTTGATGGCATGAAGGCTGGGTGCCGCCACTTGGTGCGCATACTGTCTATTGCGATATTCAGAAAGACATAGGCTGGAGTCGCCATTGCCTTGGATCAACTATGCTAGGCTCAGGACTCATAGCCAGAATATGACGGTTGCGGCGAGACAGATGGCCGAGAAGAAGACGGTCGGGCATCTGTCATAGCGTGTTGCGACCCGTCTCCAGTCCTTGAGCCTTCCGAACATGATCTCGATACGGTTGCGGCCATTGTATTTCCGCTTGTCGTATTTTACCGGTTTCCCGCGGGATTTCCGTCCCGGAATGCAGGGTTTGATCCCTTTTTCCTCCAGGCCATCCCTGAACCAGTCAGCGTCATAGCCCCGGTCTGCCAACATCCATTGGGCTGCCGGAAGACTGTCCAGAAGGGCAGCAGCACCGGTGTAATCACTGATCTGGCCCGCTGTCATGAAGAAGTCGAGCGGACGTCCGTTCCGGTCAGCGACCGCATGCAACTTCGTATTCATGCCCCCTTTGGTGCGCCCGATCAGGCGGCTTGACCCCCCCTTTTTACCCGCAGGCTCGACGCCGTGCGATGTGCCTTGAGATAGGTCGCATCAATCATGATGGAGGCTCTGCCTTTCCGGCGGCCAGTCCCTCCATCATGCGGATGAAGATCCCCACAGCACTCCAGCGCTTCCAGCGGTTGTAGAGTGTCTTGTGTGGACCGTATTCCCGCGGCGCATCACGCCAGCGCAGGCCATTGCGGTTTACGAAAATGATCCCGCTCAACACACGGCGGTCATCAACCCGAGGTTTTCCATGGCTATTCGGAAAAAAGGGCCGCAGACGCTCCATCCGCCCGTCCGTCAGCCAATACAGGTCTCTCATCTTCAGTCTCCTTGAGGGAGCCTGAATCACATCATGCCGCTTAAATCAATGGGTCCTGAGCCTAGACAAGAAGGAAATGTGACACTGCGTCGAATATGATCGTGCTTGGTGTTATGTCCAGATTTGCTGCGAACTTTTTAGAACGGGTGTCCGAGTTATCTCGCGCCATTTATCAATGATGGGATGTAATTCTTGACGAGATGGGTAATTTTCTCGGCTAATTTGAAGTAAAGCGCTCAGCTCTATCCTGGCGTCTTGCCTATCTCCTTCGATTGCATCATTTAGTATCAGACTAAACGCCAAGAGGAACCAAGTTCGGGTCTCTTCACCGTATAAGGCGGCAAGCGCTCTGATATCTTGTATCGATATAAGGGAATGATTCTCAACGCTGAAGGCATTGAGGACCTTAGCTGCTGCTCTCACCGCGAACGAATGCTGCATGTTATTTGCTATATCGTGGAGTGACGTACTATCCGAACAGAACTCCCGCGCTCGCGAGAGAACCCGACTAACCTGACTCATGTGGAAATTTTGGGGATCAGGGGCATGGCGGCGATCATTATGCGGACCACTTGCGGCTTGAATGATCATTATTACAACGTAAGGAAGTAGCTGCGCCTCATCGGGGAGGTGGATCGCGAACGGTGTGAGATCTCCACGGAATTGAGAATAATATGTCATCCCCTCAGTTGCAAATTCTAAAAATATTTTCCTAAGTTCGACCTCATAAGATGGCATAAATTGTATGAGACGTCCCCAGATAGAACAGCATCGAAGCGTACTTTGTCGACTTGTCCTCAAAAGTTCCAAAAGCGCAAGGGCGCTTTTTTGATCTGACAGCAAGTACGGTTCACTCTCTGTATTGATACTAAGGTCAAAGTTTTTAATAATATCGATAGCGATATCGGGAACCTTTTGTATAACTTCGAAGAACCGTTGTTTAAAGTCGGTATTGTACATAAAAGATATAGATCGCAGCCGACCTTTATTTTCATGCTCGATGAATTTCTGACTCAGCGAAATATCACCATTTGAGTGAAGCAAGTCGATCTGCGCCTCCGGAGATACGTAGGTCAGCATTCTTCTCGGCAGAAGATAAATATACTTTAGGTCAGTAGGATGGTTTTCGTTCAACCATGCTGATCCGACATCAGGCATTGCCGCTGCTTTCGCTAAAAGCGCACCAACTCTCACGAATGATCCGGTTGTATATAACTCCTGGAACGTTTCCTCGCTCCATTCCTTCGCATTGAGTTCCTTAGGAGCACGGTCCAACGCGACATTGAGTGAGTTGTACTTGAGTTCTCTTCGATTTTCATGGTCGAAAGCGTTGAGCCTTGTGTCAAGCATAGCTTTAATAACGCTCGTCGCTTCGTGTGAAAGCTTAAGCGCTCTTATTGCATCGTAGCCGGCTTCTCCCTCGAGTAGCTGGTAGGCATCCCGCACGCCAATTCTGCCGAGTTCGGTCCATTTGGGATCGAGCAGAGTACGCAGAATGACATCCGCCCCCCAATTTGTGAGCTCCCGCTCCCTTCGGCCGCTAAAAGGCCTTTTTTGGGAATTTAACATGGAAAAAATACAGGCGCGGTAAGGCATACTAGAACTCAAAAAGGCAACACGAAGTTCACGAGCTTGTTTCGTGTCTACGTCGATGAGATAACAAGCTGCTGCAGCGGCACCTATATTCTCGGCCTCGACCTGGTCTAGCATAATTTCGCTTATGATTTCCAACACCCATCGTCGGCTGTGCGCTCTATTGACTGCGAGTACCGATTGCCAGCAATCTGTTGTAGCAAATAGCGGAAGAATGCACGCCTTGAATGCTTGCCTTGTTCTTTGATCCTCCTCCAGAACTCCCTCCTGCAAGAGTCGGGCCACAGTTTGGGCTCCAATAGCTAATCGTCTCGCGAATGGCCGCGTCTCCTTTGATACAGGGTCGTCTACCTCTGCGAGAACTTGGATTACCTGCGCCAGTTCAGAACGCCGCTCGTTTTCTATCAGAGCACTAAGTAAAAAATGTAAGACTTCTCGCCAATGAGAGTCGGATGCGATCACCCTCACACGGTCTGACAAAGTAGAATGTGACGCACTCTCATAAATATACTCTGCTGCAAAAAATTCTTGTAATGGTCTTATGTCGAAACGAACAGACTGACTATTTTCAGGTGTATTAACGAGTACAAGTCGATCCGTAGTCGCCTCCACGAGATTTCTTACAGTACTTTCAATATCTTCCCGTTGATATATCTTCACAGTTTCTTCAATAATTCTGACTAGGTTTTTTCGATCTATTGAAGCCTGCGCGCCTTCGCTCGCCTCTGCTTTAGAGTGTAGCTCGAAACCTAGTCTGTTATGAAGCGCTTTAATTAGTTTGCCGTTTCCGCGCAGAAGCAAAGTAAGTTTTTTATCAGCCGATTTATCAGCTTCGCGCTTATTTATTACCTTATAAAAATTAGAAAATAGCTCCCATTTTTTCTCCGGGGGTCTTCCCCCATCGCGAACAACGACTGCCATGATATGTGCCTGGAGTGGAGTTGTCATGATTTCCCTAATTGCGGGGGAACCTAAGGCCTCAGACAGGATGGAGCAAAGTCGGTTACTCTCACTCGATGAACGATCTATCTCTAATATAGGTGTGGCGCATTCGAGCGCTTGAGTCGGGTTGAGATTCGTCAGTTTTATATCTGCAGCACTTAGGTCGTCGAATTGCCCTGAGTACCCTTGGGGTCTCGATGTGCACACAATTTGAGCGTCTGCATCGCAGTCTACGAGAAGGTCATCAACAAAATGATTTATTTCTTTTGCAATCCTATCTTTCACATCGCCAGGTACTTCATCCATGCCGTCAAACACGAATAACCATCTTGATGCGGAAAACGCACGTTTGATTGTACCAGCTAGCGCCTTCTGCCCAGAGGCTTCCTCAATGCGTCCCGAGAGATAAGAGAGTAGCGAAGAGGAACTTTGATTTTCTCGAGCTATCCATTTAGCGTACTCCTTTAGCTCAAATAACACTGGAATGCGGGGGGATTTCGGCCATAGTCCACTTTTCTCAGAGATTGCTTTTACTTCATTGATTGCTGGCTTGAATTTGGTCGCGATCTTTGTGCTGCTATCGTTCAGTATTAGCGCAGCTCTCTGTATTTGACAAATATACTGGGTAATTGTGGACTTTCCTTGCCCCGGCCCCCCTTTTATGAACCAAACGCGTGCCCTGTTCGGGCGTCGCTGCCAATCCTGCCAGGTCTGCAAGTCGGCGTTGGCTTCTATGCGGTGATTTCGCGCGAGTGTTTTGGCGAGCACATTGGCAGTCATATACTCAGTTCGCAGCCCAGACGAAACAAATGGAATATCTCTAAAAAGTTTCTGAATTCCAGGCCGGTTATCTGCGCTAGATCCAGCTTGTTCGAGTTTTGTGAATTGTTGATCTATGAATTGTGATACTATCAGATATCTCAATATGTCTTTGATACTTGATTTACTGTCGGCGAGATCACTGTGAAGCCTGGCAAGGACGTTCCCTGGCGTTATAAAGGAGCCATAATGCTCGGCGACTTCGGGGTGGATCGAAAGAAGCGCTTTGATCTTATCACCACCCCATATGCTGAAACGATCGACAAGATTAGGATTTGCTTTTTTTATAAGTGCTTTAATTGAATCAAATACACCAGTTTTCGGAGTTGCGGAATAATCTATATTAGTAACAATAATCCAATTGTCTGGCCAAGAACGAGATTTTTTTTGAAGAAGAAAATTCTTTTATTTCATCTTTTACCTGATTTATTAGCCATCTATTGTGATTTGTAGATAAATTTGGTCGATGATATTTGGACTGAATATACCACTCGCCGCTCCATCTATCGACGTCGCTGGGATACGGGGCCTCCCCGTGAAACCAACCGTCACGGCCTCCGTCGGAACCTGGGCCAAACGTGGTTAAGCCGGAACCCAGCACTTTTATGGCAAGAGCATTGGCCATATGCTCGAACGTATTTGGATCCATTTCGTTGAGGCTATATGCAACTTTACTCAAATCCGCAGTTCCTCACGTAAGATATTACATATCCGTATCTTTAGCAAAGCCGGAGTGAGTTTGGAAACCCGCATATGATTGTGTCGTGCATATTTATCGGCAACGACAATTACACCAATCGTTATGCTGCTGCGGCTCCGCTGTGAGTCACGCTGGGCTAGGCTCAGGACTCATAGCCAGAATATGACGGTTGCGGCGAGATAGATGGCCGAGAAGAAGACGGTCGGGCATCTGTCATAGCGTGTCGCGACCCGTCTCCAGTCCTTGAGCCTTCCGAACATGATCTCGATACGATTGCGGCCTTTGTATTTCCGCTTGTCGTATTTTACCGGCTTCCCGCGGGATTTCCGTCCCGGAATGCAGGGTTTGATCCCTTTTTCCTCCAGGGCATCCCTGAACCAGTCAGCATCATAGCCCCGGTCTGCCAACATCCATTGGGCTGCCGGAAGACTGTCCAGAAGGGCAGCAGCACCGGTGTAATCACTGATCTGGCCCGCTGTCATGAAGAAGTCGAGCGGACGTCCGTTCCGGTCGGCGACAGCATGCAACTTCGTATTCATGCCCCCCCTTGGTGCGCCCGATCAGGCGGCCTGACCCCCCCTTTTTACCCGCAGGCTCGACGCCATGCGATGTGCCTTGAGATAGGTCGCATCAATCATGATGGTCTGAGGCTCTGCCTTTCCGGCGGCCAGTCCTTCCATCATGCGGATGAAGATCCCCATTGCACTCCAGCGCTTCCAGCGGTTGCAGAGTGTCTTGTGTGGACCGTATTCCCGGGGCGCATCACGCCAGCGCAGGCCATTGCGGTTCACGAAAATGATCCCACTCAGCACACGGCGGTCATCGACGCGAGGTTTACCGTGGCTCCTGGAAAAGAACGGCCGCAGACGCTCCATCCGCCCGTCCGTCAGCCAATACAGGTCTCTCATCTTCAGTCTCCTTGAGGGAGCCTGAATCACATCATGCCGCTTAAATCAATGGGTCCTGAGCCTAGAGAGGATGGCGCGCGAACCTCTGATTCTCCCCTCGATTTTTATAATTTCCACTCTCTAAAAAGCGGTTCTCATACGCAAGTAGATTAACGGCGGGAGACATCTGTCGGGCAGGCCAAAGCACTCTGAACGCCACCCCTTGAGTTTTTTCTATTCAGTCAGCCTCGTTGCCCGGACATCAAGCGCTTCTCGCAATAGAACATTCTGCGCTCGCAGTTCGTTAATC
The DNA here is from genome assembly GCF_030263835.1 of Asaia sp. HumB. Lineage (NCBI taxonomy): Bacteria > Pseudomonadati > Pseudomonadota > Alphaproteobacteria > Acetobacterales > Acetobacteraceae > Asaia > Asaia sp. HumB. The sequence continues at coordinate 142,599 of NZ_JARPML010000001.1, forward strand.
AACTCGAGATTGACCTTTTCCCGTGCCTCCAGCTTGTCTACCCGCGCATTGAGCCGGGCTATCTCCTCCTGCTGCGACGCGATCGTGACTTTCGCGCTCGATGCCCCAAAGCCGATCAGCCATCGGATGGTAAAGAGCAGGCCACCGAGAACCGCAACCCACCAGGGCTGCGGGGTGAGGTTTTCAGGCATGATCGGCCCCGGTTCAGTTGTGGTGCAGGTGCCCGGCCTCTGGCGGGCGGGCATTACTGGCCGCGCTCGACGGTCACAAGATTGGCCGTCTTGGCCTCGATCACGACAGAGGCATACTGGCCCGGCAGGGTGTAAGGGCCGGTTTGTGCCTGGGTGCCATAACTGCCGAGTGTCAGCCCCGCACCTGGGGCAAGCGTAACGGCCCCGGTCCCGGTCTGGGTAACGGTGATGCGACAGCCGATGATCGTCCAGTTCGACACGGTGATCGTCACCGCCGAGGACGCATTGACCACAATCGTTCGCCCGCACTGCGCGGTATTGCTCAGGGCCGTATTCGCCGTAACCGTGTCCACGGGGTGGGCATATTGCTGGCTCTGCCAGCTGCCATCCATGCGGAACTCGAAGATATTGGCGTTGGCGTTGGCATCCTGCACAGCAATACGCTGCGGGTCTTTCTCCCAGTTCAGGTTGAACTGGTTCGTGTTCACCGCGTAGCCGTGCAGGATGTTCTTCTGCCCTGCCACGCCTGGCGTCACCTGGGCGTTCAGCGCGCCATTGCCGGAATAGGCGTTGAGACTGGTCGCACCCGAGATGTTGGACAGGATCGCACCGGACACATCGAGCGGCGTCGCCGGCAGCGGGTTGCCCACGCCAAGGCGACCATTCACCCGGTCAATCGAGAAATAGGGGGCGTTCGTGAAATTGCCCCACTTCGCATCGCTGAACCGGAAATAGTCGATGTTCCCCATCGGGGTCATCACCACGAAATCATGCTGCGATCCCTCGGCGGTGCTGAACCGGAAATAGGTTCCCGCCGTGGCGCTTGCCGATGAGGCAAGGGCGGCCTTGCTCAGTGTCATGGTCTTGGTGCCTGCTCCGGAGACGATGGTGGTCCCTGCCGGGAACAGGCCATATTCTGCGGGCGTGTCCAGGATCTGCCCCGTATCGCCGGGGAAGGTGCACCCGCCAACGCATGTGATCGTGGCACTGCCCTTGGTCACGACACCATAAGCCGTGGTCATGCCCCAGGGGATAAGCTGGGTGCCCGTGCTCTGCCACATGAACGGCACCGGCTGACGGCTGAACGTGCCATCATAGGTGAACCGGCTGATCTCGAAATAATCGTATCCCACATCGGGGCCGTATTTCAGCTTTGGCCCCCAGCCGACCGCCCCGTGCTCGAAATTGTCGTTGTAGCTCATGTCGGGGCCGACAAAGGCCAGGGCGGCAAAGCCGTTTTCGTTGGTGGTCTTGATGGCGAGGGCGTTGTTGATGCCCGTATTGTTCTCAATCGACAATTCGCCCGTATTGGCATGATAGGCAATGCGCGAACTCACATCCGCATGGAGCGGGTCGGTTACCACAAACCCTTTTTGCGGGTCGCCCGATGCGGTGAGGCTGCCTGTGAGAGTGCCCCCCTTCACGGGTAGATATCCGGCCACTGCGGCTGTCAGATCGTCTTTCGTGGCGCCGGTCTTGCCCAGGGTCTGAATGTCGCGGGAATTGCGCTCGATGCCGTCCTGCATGGTGGCCAGGGTCGCGCCTTGCGTGCCGACCCGCGTACCCGATGACAGACCGCCCGGCGGCGCAAACTGGGGCTCGGCATGGGCTACCGCGCCGATCAGGGCAAACCCGGTTAGTAGGGCAGGGGACAGAGGGATGAAACGCTTCATGTCAGATCTCCGAGGCGGGTCGGGATACCCGCATTATTGTACCAGCCGGACCCGTTCTCGGGCGGCGCGGTCGGCAAGGCGCGCAGCCAGCTATCCATCGCCTCGCTGGAGAGTTTGCCGCCCGATTGCGTGGGCGCGTCGGGGCTGTCGGGCAGGTCAAGCGGAAACAGGGCCTCACGCGGGCTGACGGTGATATTCACCTCGACCTGCTTGCTGTTGCCCTCGCTTGTCAGCGCACAGACGGTCACGCTCTGCGTGCCGGGGGCCTTCCATCGCATCCAGGCGGTGACGATATTGCCGAAAAGATTGGTCCAGGCCAGATCGGCACCGCCTGCCTCGAAACGAAAGGACGTGATGAACTCGCCCGGTGACAGCAGCTTGTCGAAATCGACGCTGTAATCGCCGCCCCCCTTGAGCGAGGAAGAGGGCCAGACAAGTGCGTTCTGCGCACAGGCAAAGGCCCCGCCCCCGATGGCCTCGGGGCGCAGGATGTTGACGACGGGTCGCCATGTCATGATGTGATCTCCGGTAATCCCATAGCGGGAAACCTGCCCGGATTGGGGCAGGAAATGGCTCAGCTGGTGAGCCAGGTCAGCGCCCCGTCCTGCAGCGCCATGCTGAACAAGGTTGAGCCGCTGGAACTGCCGAGCGCCTGCACGCTGGCCACAAGGCGCAGCGTCGTGCCTGCAGAGGCATGGGCCAGTATCGTGGCCCCTGCGCCGAGGAAAAAGAAACGGTCGAGCCGCACATTACTGCCAGAGGCCGCAATGGGCTGGGCAGACGCATTGCCCTGGGCGTCGATTGTGTGAACGGCCACGATGACCCGTGCCACCTGCCACGTTGTGTCATTGGCCCCGTTATCGTTGATCCGTAGCGTGGCGCTGAATTCGGCACGCAGGGCAGAGCCGGTCAGGGTCACATCCACGCTGCTCAGCGTGAAGCTCTGCGCCTTCTACGAACGGTCGGCCACCACGCTCGCCCCCTGCACAACGGGCGCGGGCATGGCCTCGGCAGGCAGGGCGGAATAGACAAGCGTGGTGCCGGTAAAATTGAGCCTCACCGCCCGGTCCTGGGTGGTGCCAATCACCGTGTCACGCGAGATGCTGGCCGGGATGCCGTGGGTCAGTCGCCCGATGCCCCATTCGGCCTGGGTGCCGTCATCGGCGAAGTAATAGACCTCGCCATCCGGAAACGCGCCGGACCAGCCCCGCCGCCCGGCAGGCGCACCGCTCAGGATGAAATCGCCTGTTCCCGGATTGTTCGCGGTTTCTAGCACAAAATTGCCAAGCATCGCCATTATAATCGCTCCCTTATCGTGAGAGTGAGGGCGCGGCGATTGGCCGCCCCCGCCGATGAGGTGATCTCGCCCGCCTCGATGCGCCCGAACACCGCATCGCCGCTGCGCGTGCCCGCCCCCGGATCGGGCAGGAACAGGATGTTTGCGCCTGTGCGCCCGAGGGCGAGCATGGCGCGTATCTGCGGCAGTTCCTCGATGCCGAGAGACTGGTGCTCGATGCGCAAGACGCGGCGCTGCCAGCGCAAGGTGACGTATTCGACGCCGGACAGGCTGGTAATCGTATCGGCCCCGCTCTCGGCGCTTTCGCCGCTGCTCCAGGCCATATTGCGCTGCGGCTGCCAGAGTGGCCCGGCATAGGCCAGTGGGATGGACAGGAAGCCGTCAGGGTTCTGCGCATCGGCTATCAGGATCGTCACCCGGTCGCCCGGTGTTGCAGCGTCCAGCATCATGATCGCTTGCCCGTCGCGCACGTCAGCAGCCAGCAGTCTCGAATCATGCACCAATGTCGCCCCGCGCCAGATCTTCACGGACCATTGCGCGGTGGCGGTCAGGTTGGTGCGGTGCAGCGAGAAACACCGCCAGTCCACCATGCCGCCCGGCTCGATTGTGACCGAGGCTACACGCCCCGGCGCACGCCAGGCCGTCGCGGGCGCACCCTGCGGGGTGGCGAGGTTGCTCACCGGCAGATCGGGCATGAAGGCCGAAGCCGTCAGCCGGGCCGAGAGAAAGGCATTGTCGCACCCGAAAGCGCACAGCCTGCCAGTGCTGTCGGTGATCGGGCATTGCCCCGAATCGAGTATGGCTTCCATGGATCAGCCTCCCGCCTGTTCCGGGGTGAACAAAGGCAGGCGCAGCGACTGGCCGTTGACGTTGATATGAAGCCACTGCACAGGCTGATCGTTTTGCGAGAGGCGGGCCCCTTGCCCTGTGACCGGGCTTGCAATCTGCAGTTCGCCGCCCGGTGCCGGATAGAGGCCGAGATTGGCCGAGCCTCCCTGACCTTCCTGCACATAAAGCCCTGCCGCCGCCTGTCCGCTACCCGCCTGAATGTTGAGCGTGTTCGTCGGCGAGGCATTGGGTGAAATGGAGAAGATTAGCTGTCCCGCCATATTGGTGATCAGCATCCCGTCATCGGAGAATTGCAGGCGCTGGCCTTTTTTCGTCTGGCTCACGGTCGAGAACAGCATGGCCCCTAAATCGAGGCCCTGCACGTTCTCGCGTGTCTCGCCCGTGCGCCACTCGATGCCCTGGCGCGTGCCCATCGCTATGGCTGTGCCGTAACAGTCCGTCCCGTCCGTGCCGGTCAAGCTGTCATTGGCGAAGATGATGCCGCTCTTGTGCCGGGACGGATTGCGCACGAACACGATACCGGCCTCGGCATCGCTGGAGCCTTGCGTCTGCCCGCCACCCGATCCGATCTGGATAGCATAGGTGCCGCCGCCGCAATTCGGATGATAGGGCGTGGACATGCCCGCCGCCACCCCGCCCATATTCACGGTTTCCAGTTCCATGACGAAACTGGGCTGGTAATTGACGCCCGCCATGCGCCAGCCCTCGCCATAATAGGCATAGGCCGTGGCGGTGGTCGGGCTTTGCGTCTCGTCTGCCACACTCCAGGCGGCCACCCCGCTTGCCGCCTTTTCGGGCACGACGGCCGCGATATCGCCAAGCGGCATCGAGCGCGTGCAGCCCTGCTGCTCGATCACAATCACTCCCGACCCGTCGAGCGTCGCAATGCGCGGATAGGCGCCTAGTCTAGCCATGATGATCTGTCCTGTTGAACGGGGAGGCGGGCAAAGAAAAAGCCGCCCGGTTGGGCGGCTTGAGCGGGAAGCAAGCGAGATGACCTCAATTGGTTTGGAAGAGGCCTTCCCTGTGCTGCAAATGCCATTTTATGAGGCCGCACATTGCACTTGCACGGCGTGGTAAGGTCAGATCTGAGAAAATCCGGTCTGTTTCCTCATAAAGATGAGTCTCATTGGAAATCCCTACCCGATGGGCTGGGGTGCCGACTGTCTCCCAGATAATCTCATTCCGTCGTGTTCGTGATCGGTAGGCGACCCAGTCCGGTTTGTCGTCACCCTGAGACAGGACCATGACCGGCAACGATCTGGAATGACCGTCATCACCACCTGGAAGCGCTGCGCCCTCCATTACAGGATGGATCAGGTCACTAAGAGCCACCATATGAGCATGATCGAGGGTAATCCGACAGGCTTGTGCGGTGATCTGGCGGTAAGTTGGTGTATGTTCGGGCACATAGCCACGCTGCATAAGATAGAGCGCAGGCGTTGCTGCAGCATTTGCTAGCGTAGCCTGCGGAATTATGGACAAGAGAAGCGCCGTGAGAACGAGTAAGACCTTTTGCACCGGGCGGTTCCTTTCCATCGTAGTGGCAGACGGCGCGTGTCTGCAGGTCAGGCCGGCAGGAGCGCCTCATACTATCCCCCACCAGCACCTGCCGGGCGATCGTTGGTTCATCGGGGTGTAACTGCTTGCTCGCCATCGAGCCGGGTTGGCTTGCCTCGCGTCGGGATTAACCGGTTTTTACCAGGATACGGCCGAGATCGCGTTTGCAGGCGAGCCGTCGATGAGGCCCTGACTGGTCACGAGATAGACGACGGCACTGTGTTCCTGATCGATCATCCGGGTGATGACGAGGTTTGTAAACAGGAAAGAGTTACGCAGCTTCGTGATGTTCTGCTGTTTGGGCAGTTTGGTGATATCGGTCGGCACCCCACCGCTTTTCACGCAGGATAGGGAAAAGCGCGTCGGATTTTTGACAATCCCAACTGCACCCTTGATCCCACCGGTCTGGGCCCGTGAGAGATAGCACGTCACAGGAAGATCCGGATCAGTAAAGGATGACACCTGCACGTCATGCGATCCGAACAGATGGAACGATGTATTCACCCCACCCAGTGTCGTTACGCTCTGAGCGCAGGCCGCCGATACGCTTGTGACTGCACCCGCCATGACAAAACTGAGAAGTGAACGGCGCAAGGCTGAGAGAGATGGAATGGTCATGGCTTTCCTGTTCAAAAAGCTGGATTGTGCGACAACATGAAACGCAACGAGCCTTAGACTGGCAAGAGACCGAACAACCTGTGTCATATTGCGTCACTTCGGAACAGCATCTAGCCCAATCAGCCTATCGCTGATCCCCCACGAGAACTTGCAGGGTGATTGTTGCCTCTCCGGGGCGCAGCTGCTCGCCCACCACCAGGCCGGAAAGCGTGCGGTCTGGATGCTCTGGCAGGGTCAGGGTGACGTGATCGCCCAGATCGACGGCGTAACCCAGATCGACCGGCACGGTGAGCGCACGCAGTCGGCGCGTGCTGGCCCAGAGGACGGCGTGCAGGGTCGCCACCTTCACCGCGTCCTGCTCGTCGGTCAGGGCCGTGATCAGGGCGGGCGGGTCGTTGGGCAAGCGGTAGCGCCTGCGCAGATCCGGTGAGGCCCAGCTTGCCAGCCGGTCGGCCTGTCCGATGAACGCCTGACGTTCGGGTGTCACAAGCGGGCTCAGCCCCGAACCTGCGGCCTGCACGGTCTGGGCATGGGCATAACCCACCCGCCAGCGTGCTGGCGGCGGGTCCAGCATGTCATCGAGCGCCACAGGGGCCACGGTGATCAGGTTATGCGGCCCGAAATGCGCCACGGCATTGCCTTCGGGGGCACGCACCGCCACGGGGCGCAGCGTGCCTGAACGTGAGGCCACAAGCCGCACCCCCAGCCCTGAAAGCAGGGTGTCGGCCACATCGCGCCCGGTCACGCGGGCGCTGCCATCCCAGTACCACCCGCCCGGCCAGGTCATGGCCTGTTCGGCATTGAGCCAGGCAGGATCGAACAGACCCGGTGCAAGCTGGCAATCCTGAAGCAGCACGCCACGCAAAAGCGCGAGAAGCCCGCCCGGTGTCGTGCCATCCGGCAGGGCACCGGTGGCATCGAGCGTGATGGCCCAGACAGGCCGTGTGCCGAGGCGAAACCACAGGCCCGACGCATCGGATTGCACCACATAATGACCGGGGGGCGGATCGGTCGCGAATACATCCGCCACCTGTCCGGCAAAGACGATGCCGCCTGACGCGCCGCCTTCATAAAGCGCCTCGATGGTGCCCGGTGCATCGCTCACCTGATAAACCAGCTCGATGGTATCGACGGCAACCGGTGTGAGGTTGAAAGCCCGACCGCGCAATTTGGGGGGATAATGCCCCGCTAGATCGGCCCCGCCGTGACGACCGCCCCGCCCGTCATAAGGCAGGCCCTGCGCCGGGGCATCGAGCCAGGCCGTGGCATCGGTGAGCGCAATTTCCACACTCTGCCGGTCGGGTTGCCATGAGCGGCCCAGCCCGGCAAAGGCGGGTTGTAACGCCGCCTCGGGCGGGTCGATTGCACAACCCCGGATTGCATCGCGCCCCCGCCAGCCATGGCGCACGCGTATGGGCATGTGATCGACCACGCGGGTTGCGATGATCCGATCCATGATCCCGTTCGGGTTCGAGAGAATAAGCGAGCCCCAGCTTTCGCCGCCTGCCTGCGCATCCGGGCGCAGATCGAGCCGACGATCCAGGCTGTAGGCCTGTTGCACCAGAGGGGGCCACGCCCCGTGACTGTCGCTGACATAGCCCACATCGGAAAAGCGCAGGATTTCGGTGGTTTCCAGCAATTCCGGGCGCTGGGTCAGTGCTCCCCAAGGCGCAGTGCCCCAGCCACGGGCGGGCACGGGAATGGGTGACTCGTCCGGCACGGTGACTGTGATCTCAACCGCATGGAAAAGCTGGCCCGTCATGACGCCTCCTGTTCGATGATCGGTCATATGACCCATGAGGCCGGGCCATATGACCGCATGGCCTAGCTTGCCTTGCGCAAGGCCGCCTGCCGCTGCTCGGCCACGCTCTGCTTTGCGGCGTTGGCGGTATCGCGCAGGGTGATGCCGTTGGCCTCGGTCGCGGCAATCAGCTGATGCAAAAGATCGACCAGACTGGCGGTGTTGTCGCGTGTCTGGTTCAGTGCCGCCTGCGTCAGTGCCTCGGGCGAGCGCGTGCCGATCTCGCGCATGGCCGCCATGACCTGCTCGTAAACACGGGCATATTCCGTGCCCGACCCATAAACGGCCTGACCCGAGGAAAGCAGGGTTTGCGCATCGCCCTGCACATGGGAAAGCGCGTTGAAATCACCCGCACGCGCCGCCGCAAGCGTGCTCTGGAAATTGTCGTTTGCGGCCCTGTATTGCGCTTCCGCCGAAAGCGGAGAGGCGCTTGACGTGCTCAGACCACGCGTGAAATCGACAAGCGAGCTGATGACCGAGGCGGCGGAACTGGCCGCCTGGTCGTGGGCTTGTTTCGCGGCTTCGGCGTCCTGTTTGGCCTGGGCTGCGGCAGCGTCGGCTGCCTATTTGGCGGCGTCCGCTGCCTTGTCCGCATATTGCTTCTGAATGGCCAGACGCTCGGCCCCCAGCGTCTTTTCCAGATCCGATGCCTGTTGCAGATAGGTCTGGTTCGAACTGTAGGCGTCCCCCAGGAAATCGCGCCAGCTATCGGCAAGCTGGCGTTTCTGTTGGGTTGCCGACAGATTGAAACTCATGAGTGCCGCGCCCTGATCATCGCCGGTCGCGGTGAGATACCGCACCCGGAAACCTTCGGCGCTTTCGGCCAGGCTTTGCATGTTCTTCGCATAGCCTTGTTTATAGAGCGTGCCGAATTTGTCATTCAGCGCGTTACCGTCGAGCCCGTAGCTGTTCGCCTGCGTTGCGGCAGCCTCATAGGTTTTCTTCAGCGCCTCCATCTGCTCGATCCAGCTTTGCTGCCCGTTCACCGTGGCTTTCATGAGATTGGGCATGGTGTTGGACACAAACTCGGTAATCGTCGCCACCTGCGATTGCAGATCGCTTGTCGCGAGTGTCTTGCCGTTGAGCATGGTATCCAGCGCCGTGCGCAGATCGCCCGTGGCCTCGGTAAAGCCCGAGACGGTCACGGTGCCGTCACTGTTGAATTTCGACACTACCACGCCGAGCGCATCCACCGTGTCGGCCATGCTTTTCAGCTGCGTTACCGCGCTTTGGAATGAGGCCACGCTGTCGAAACTCGCGGGCATCCCCTGCGACAGCGCCTGGCTGAATGTGGCGCTGTCATCGCTGCGCAGCTGCAGCTTGCCCAGCAAATCGGTCAGGCTGACAGAACGTTGCGACGGATCCTTGTTGTTCGGGTCATCGCGTACCGTGCCGAGACAGAGATTTTCAGCCTTCAGTCCGAGGCTTTTCATGGTGGCGTTGACGCTGGCCATATCGGCTTTGAGTTGCGCCGTGATGGTGTCGGTCTGCTTCTGGTTCCAGCTTTGCCCCATGCTCAGCTGATCGCCCTCCATTACCACCTGGTCGATCGTGTAGGGATTTTTTTTTCTTGTGCCCAAACAGACCGCCCAGGAGGCCGCCAAGGCCACCGCCGGCAATGCCGCCGATCAGCGTACCCACGCCGGGGATGATCGACCCAAGGCCTGCACCCAAAGCCGCGCCCACGCCCGAACCGATTGTGCCATACGTCCCGCCGCCGACATTGCCGAGCGCCGAGCCAATTCCAAACCCGCCCCCGATACCGGCCAGGGTGTTGCCGATCGTGGCCGTGGCGAACAGCTTTGTACCCATCGCGCCCGAAAGCCAGCTGCTCGAACTCGATACGCTGGATGAGGGCGTACCGGCCCCGCTAATCGAGACACTGGCCGCCTTGTTGCCGACCGATCCACCCGAGGCCAGCGCATCAGAAAGGCTTGTAAACGTGTTGCGTGAGCCGCCATCCAGCGCGTTCAGGGCCGGGTTGATCAGCGCCATCTTGGCCACCAGCCCGACGATCTGCGTTTGCAGGCCGGACAGGACCGAGCCGAAATCGACCGCACCCTTGCCGCTCTGCACGAAAGCCTGCGTGACGCTGTTCGTCAGCGTGTCGAACATGCTGCTCAGGCTCCCTGTCAGATCATCGAGCGCCGATTTCTGATGCTGATAGGCATTGGTTGCCATCTGGATGGCTGCCACATTGTCGAGATAGGCTTGGCTTGTTTTCGAGTTGATATCGCCGCCCGCTTCAAGAATGCGGTTGCGCTCTTTCATCACCGCAATCTGCACCGAGACCGCATCGCTGTTCTGCCCGATCGCCGCGGTCTGCGTCTTGATGACTTCCAGATCCAGCGACTGCCCATAGAGCTTGCCCGCATTGGCCATATCGACCTGCGAGGCCGCGGCCGATTTCATAGCACCGGTCAGGACATTAAGCTGGCGCGCCTGTTCGGCCGTGCCGTCGATCGAGGTGGCCCGCACTTTCTCGGCGGCCTCCATCGCCTGCTGGTACTGCGTGAGCGAGCCTTTCGAGGCGTCATAGCCCGCCAGCATATCCTGCTCGGCCTGGGTGTGCTCATTGATGGCCGCAACGGACTGATTGAACTGCCCCGTCAGGATTTCCTGTTGCCTGGCCTCGGCTTCCGCCAGCTGGGTGGCGGTCGCGTGCGCCTGGCCCATACGCCGCGCTGCTTCCTCGACCTGCTGATGTACCTGCACCATTGCGGCCTCGGCGGCCGAGTAGGTCTCGGCGCTTTGCGCTGCCAGCTTTTGCTGATGCGCGATGGTCTCGATCGGATCGCGCAATTCGTTGAGCGCACCGCGTTGCACGTTGATCTTGTCCGTCAGCACGCCTGTTTGCGCGGCGTAATCGGCATCCGACACCTTGCCTGCGGTATGCAGGTCATTCAGAGCCTTCTGCGCCGCGGTCAGGGCCGTGATGGCCTGCTCATGCTCGCGGATCTGCGCCGCCGTGCTGCCATCACTGCCGCGCAGCTGATCGTCGACCCGGCCCTGACGTGATGCGATTGCCTGGGCACCATACACCTCACCGCCCGTGGCCTTCTGGACATAGACCGCGACACTGGCAGGCGGGCTGGCGATCTTGCCTGAAAGGTACCGATCGACGTTTCCTTCACCCCAGTTATAGGCCATAGCGACAAGCGCCTGATTGCCGTCATACTTGGTGTAGAGCCGCATGAGCAGCTGTACGCCTGCCGTGACGTTGCCCGTGGTCGTGTGCAGATCATTGCCATTGGCGCTGCCCGGCATGATCTGCATCGCGCCCAGCGCACCGGCAGAGGATTGCACGACTTTTCCGCTGGCATCGTACTGGCCCGTTGCGCTTTCGATCGGCTGGATGCGATGGGCAAGTGCGAGCACGTCCGAGCTTGCGCCGAGACTGGCCCCCACCTTGTCGATGGTCTTGCCCACCCCTGCGACATCGGAGGCCGCGACCTCGCGTTGCTGCAGGTAGTTGTGAACGGCCGGGATCTTGTCCAGCTGCGCCCACTCCCAGTCACGCACCTCCCTGGTCTTGTCGAGCAGATACTGGATGCCCTGCACGCCCTTGAGAGCACCGGCCATGATGCCATTGCCGATCCCGTCCACGAACTGCCCGAGCGGGGCGAGCCCCTCATGCAGAGATGTGCTCATGTCGTGCAGGGCGCGATGCAGCGGCGTTACGCCCTGATCGGCCGCGTTGGCCGTGGCCTTGCCGATCTGCCCCATGAGCAGGGACCAGGCCCCCATACGATCGCCGCTGTTCTGCAAATCGCGTATGTGCTGCACCAGGCCTTCATGGACACCGAGCAGGCCTTTCTGTGCGAAATCCTCGGCGGCTTTTGCCGGGTCATCGAAGGCAGCGGCCATGTCTTTCGCCGCCTCCGGCACGTCCTTGCCGAGCACGGTGGCGAGGTTACGCGCTGTCATGGCCAGCGCATCGAGGCTGCTGCCACTGGTCGAGGGCATGGCGGCAAAGGTGGTGGTGACGGCGCGGCTATCGGTCAGTGACAAGCCGCTCTTGCCAGCGATGCGCCGTGCCGCGTCCTCGGCAGCCCCGGCCATAGCCGCGTAATCGCTGCGCGTGGCGCGAAGGGTCTGACCGAGGGCCGCAAGGTGCGATTCCTCGGTGTTGGCGGCGCTGCCCATCTTGTAGATGGCCGCACCGGCAGCGACGGCTGCGAGCGCCAGACCGGCAGGGCCCATGAGCAGGCCGGTCACGATCTGCGTGGCCTTGCCGAAACCGCCCATGACCGTGACCATGTTCGGCACCTGGTAGAACGCGGCCTTCATGGCCCCGCCACCGGCCAGCACCTGGTCAGCGAATTTATGCGCCTCACCGGCCAGGATGCCGATCTGGTAGCTCGACAGTTTGGCGGCTTCTGCGCCCTCGGCCAGGGCGACAGTGTGTTGCTTGCTGGCTCCCGTCGCCGCGTCGAATTTCTCTTTCTGTGCTGCGGCTGATTTGGCGATACCAGCCAGCGACCCTGCATATTGCTCCTGTGTGATCTCGCCGGCAGCGAGCGACTTCTGCAGCGCCTCGATATTGGCCGTGCGCTGTCGGATTTCGCTGCTCAGCTTGGCCTCGGCCCGCGTCGTTTCATCGAACTGCCGCGCGACCGAGGCCCCGGAACGGCCCAGCCTGGTCACCTTCGTATCGGCCACCTCTGCCGCATCGCCAAGCCTGGTCAGGGATTGCGCATCTTCCTGCGCCTTGGCCAGATTGCTCGCAAAAGCAATGTAAAGCTCGGAGATCGTGGTGGGCATCGTAAGGCTCCAGAAATGCAAAAGCATATCGTTGGATCGAAACCGAAACGTTGATAAACAAATATGTTATGTATTATGTAAGATGATATATTGCATTGATGACAGGAATGATAGTATGAATTTTTGCTATAGTATTCTGCTATGTATATCGTCTGTAGTATGCTTTATATCAATATTTTATGATATTGGATCTAGCCTTGAAAAAAATTCAAAAATCTTTTCTGGAAACAAGGTAAAAAAATTATATATCTAAGCCTTGTCTATACTCTGTTTGTCCTGGCATCATTCGATCCTATCCATGATACGATATACTTCCGAAACATAAGTTATTTAATATTCTTAGCTATGTGCTCTGTTTATTTTGGTGTATTCTATGTTATTCTAATGTTCTCGGCGAATCGATATAGATTTTTTGATAGAACTCCTCCGCTCTGGGCCAAAAACTTGCTAGTAAAGATAGAATTTGGAAGGGTGTGTTATTCTTTGCGACTGCCAAAGAATTTTCTTCGACAATCGGTCACGCAATGGAACTTGGTCATAGCTTCTTAATTTCGATAGCCGGATAGGTCATGATCGTGCCAGCCCGTGTCCTGCGCTCGCCCGAGGCGCCGCGCAGGATGTAGGGGGCAGAGGGTGCGATGCCGCTGCCCAGGCGCACGAAAATCTTGCCGAAAATGAGTGTTGGAAAGCGCCGCATGAGGGTTTGCCGCACGCGCTCGATCTGATTGCATCGTATGCGCGGCTCAAGCGCCCCGGTCTCGATCTTGCGGGCATAAGGCAGCGGATTGACGATCAGGATCGTGCTGTCAGCGGGCAGATCCTTGAGCGGCTGTTTCCAGGGCTTGTCATCGCAGATCAGCACCCAGGCATCGCGAAAGCGTCCGCTGCGCACGGGGCGATGTTGACCGGCACAGGGCAAGCGCTGCCTCTGCCGCCTCGCCCGTGAGATTGAAGCGATAGAGAATGGCCCCATCCAGCCGCACGCTTGTTTCTGGCGCGTCGGCTTTGCCGTCCACATAGCGCCGCCAGCTGGGCGGAGCCTCGCCGCGTGCGATCAGCTCGTCACGCGCTGCAATGGCTCGTCTTGCCATTTCGGCCCGCAGGGCATCGGGGGAAAGATTGCGATCAACAAAAAGGCTTAGCGACCGGCTGAAGGTTGCGGCTCTCGCCATAGTTCATCCCTTCATGAACTGTTCGATATCCTCGGTGATCCTGCGGTTTCGATACGCCATGAAAACGCTATCCATGGCGCGGATCTGGTCCTCGATCCATGGCCGGTCGTCTTCCGAAACCGCATTGGCCTCACACCACCGTGCCAGCGCCTGCCAGGAGATACCGCCTGGGCGCGATACGCCCCGGATCTTGCCTATGGCAGCCCCGACCAGATCGGTGAGCCAGGCGCGATCGTGTTGCAAATCATGCCAGCCACGCCATGGGCGTTCGAGTGAGGGTGGGAGGGCAGGTTTGCTGGCGAGTATGGCCTCGCGGATCGCTGGCAACTCTTCAGGCCCCGTGAATGGGCCGTATTCGAGTTCCCAGGCCAGCGCCGCTGTCAGTTTCCCACCGCGTCCCGATGATCTTCAGCGCGCTGTTCGCCCACCTTGGCTGCAGCCGATATGGCAAGGGCGATCAGCATCGGATGCTCACCGCTTGCAAGCAGCTGGCGAAAGACATCGATCCCGATTTCGGAGCCGTCGTCATTCTGCAGGCCATCCACATCAAGCACGCAATGTTCGGCAATGGCCTGACCCTGTGCCCTGTCATCTTCGGTCGGCGGCAGGCTCTCGGCAGTGTAGCGCGTGGCACCCGGCTGCAATGCGCGGTTGAGACGGCTCGCCACCGTATTCTTGAGGATATAGAGCGCGTCGCGATAACGCGGCGTGAAGCCGCGTGTGGTGATGAGGAATGTGTTGCCGGGCGGCCTGACCTCGATCGTTTCGCCCTCCTGCACACGGCCAGCATCGCGGGAAAAGGCAGAGAGTTTTGCCATTGCGTTGTTCTTCCTGTTTTTTGAGATAGGTCGTTTCAGAGCGGGGGCACCGCCTGTGATGTTGCGAGCGAAGACCAGGCGATCAGGCCGGGAAAATGCTCAGGGCGAAGGTGCCGCCCCCCGGTCGCGGGTTGCCCTCGATATCGAAGGTCGCAACGATCGTGCTGTTCTTCGATCCTGCATTGATCTGCGGGTTCTGCAGCGAGGCGTTATAGAAAGTCAGGCCGTAGCCATTACCCTTTCTGTCCTTGAGCAGAACCTGAACCGCTCCCTGCCAGTCGTCCTGGAATTTCTGGTATTCGGCGCTGTCACGGAAAAAGAGCTGGATCTGGCCCGACACCATGAAACTGCCGGGCCGCTGCCCGACAGCTGCCACGCTGCCCATGGCGAAATCCTGCCCTGCGCCGTCGCGCGTGATTGTCAGCTGAAACTGACGGATCGGCGCCGTGACCCGTTTGCGGTCCAGCCAGAGCGATCCCCATCCCTTGACCGGGTCGAGGACGAAACTGTCGGTCGGCGGCAGAAGGTCATTCGCAGGCGATGACGTCACGCGCTGCTCGTCGCGAAAATCGAGATCGGCAGAGAACGTCGCAAACTGGCCCTGGGCAATCGAGATCTGGATCTGCTTTACAAATCCGCCCGTTCGCACCAGCGTCTCATCGCCCAGCTGCTCGATAAAGGTGAGGCTGTTGAACGTGGCACCGTTGACGATGCGTGGACATTGTACAGAGGCCCCGGCATCGAGCAGACCTTTGCCTGTGGTAAAAACCCCATCGGCAGGATCGAGGAAATCGCCGTGCGACTCATACGGGAAAATGGCATCGATCTTATCGACAGGCGAGCGCAGACGTACGAAACCGACCGACGGCAGCACGTTCCAGATCTGCTGCCCTGTGGTTGCGAGGACCACCCTGCCGCCCGTCCAGGAAAAGGCACTGAGATCCATCTTCACGCCCTCGGGGATGGAAACGGATTGATCGTTTTGCGTGCCCGAACATGCGCAGGCCAAAAGCACGTCATAAGAGCCGAATGACAGGGCTCCGGACAATGTGCCGCCGACGGCCTGCTGTGTCGTGACGGCCTGGGAGGCCTCCCAGTTGGGATTGATTTCCTCAGGGCGCTGCCTCGTATTCTGTCTGCGGAAACTCTCACCGGTCAGGCGCAGGCGCTGATAGGGGCCACTCGGCGCTACTCCATATGTGACCTCGCGTGCGTAGGCGAGAATGGTGTCATTGGCCTGTACCCCGGCCTGAAATCCTGCTGTTGCACCTGAAAAGGCCATGTCACGCTCCCTTCACGGCAGGCGTGGCAGAGGAACCGCCGGAGTTGACGGCACTGCCCGCGTTGGCCGATGCCCCTGAATTCGAACTGGAGCCCGCCGAGGTAACGGAGCTGGGGCCGGTCGATCCCGAAGCATTGTTGGTCGATGACGTCTTTTCGAGAGGTGTCGTCGCGCCGGAACCATCTTCAGGCTGATGACGCATGAGCGCGACGCGGCGGCCATAGCAAAGCTGCAGGGTGAGTGCGAGCGGGGCGGCATCGCTGCTTTGACTTGTCAGATACTGCCCGTCAGACGCGAATATGCCGGGCTCGTCCTCCTGTTCGACCAGAAGCTCATAGCTTGCCCCCTCTTCAGCACGCGAGGGCGTGATGGGGGATGGAATGCCGCCCATGGCCCGATAGGGCGACACGGCCACACGCAGACCGGTGGTGGCATTGGCCGCCACCTTGTCGAGGGCGATCGACGCGCCGGATGCGTCAAAGACAGCACCGGTCAGCACGAAAAGACCGCTGTTGTCAGCGGTCTCCACGAGGGAATAGAATTTCATCGCGAACCTTTCGGATGGGAAGAAGGCGGGTTTCGGCGATCTGCTTAAGTGCGCGGGTCGCCGTCGCTGTGCTGCGCGCATTAAAAAAGCCGCCCAAGTAAGGCGGCTTTTCTTCGTCGGCCGACGAAATTATTATAGCTAGGCGAGTTCGTCAGCAGGTCAAAATCTTATGCGTAATGCAGTAAAATACCGATCCTCTCTCACCCAAAGATGCCAAAGCATCGCTGCAATAGCTGCAACTCTGCACAGGAGCCGGCCTTTCATAGGCGACAGCCTCAAGCTTAGCGCCATCGATTCTGTCGGGAACTATATTTCCGGATAAATTAGAAGACTGTGAATTAACCGAAACAAACTCGGTTGTTGCAGGGCTGACCAAATGACTTTGAGGATGGATTGAAGCAGCATAGGCGACAGCTGCAAGCACTGCGATATTCATCGTTGAGTCCTCTTTCAATTAGGCCGAGTTTGGGTAACGCATACCCGAGAACTATCATATCGTTATTATAACGATAATGCTACGAAAGATTGCTGGTTTAATTTTTTTTGTGAATCCACCTCAGAGCAAGTAAACCTGATAGCGATATCGGATCATCAGACTCATGCTGATGCAGTTTCCCGTTGCATCGGGATCGGACGGATGGAGACTTTGGCCGTCGTAAAATAGCCCGTCAGGCCAAGGGGCATCCTCGCGCATTTGCGCGCGAAACATGGTGCTCATCGTCTTGCACAGGGTCAGCGCGTCAGGCGTCGAGATCCTGCTCACACGCATGGTCAGATGCAGCGCAATCTCGTCTTCTTCTTCCATGGCACTCTCGCCCAGACCGAGCCTGTCGGATCGACTGGTCTGTGTTTCCATGAGCCAGTGGATATCGGGCCGCTCCTCCGCGGGCTGCATCAGTACGTCGACCAGCGGCAGAGACTTCTGGTCCGCCACCCGTGAGGCCCCGGCAAAGACATCGTTCCAGACGGTATCGGACAGCATCACGAACCTCCCTAGGCGATCAGGGTCCAGCCGCACAGCGTGCCCCGATCGTAAACCGGGCTGGCGTCTGTCAGGGTGTAGGTTTTTGGCCCATCGCGCAGGGTGTCTCGCAGGCGGGGCCTATAACCGCTGCGCGAGGTTGCATCGGCGGTGATCTGGGCGATGAACGGTGCTTTGCCAGCCCCTTCGTCGAGCTGGGCGGCCTGAGGTGGCGGGGCGTAACCCAGAACAGTCAGGCTTTCACTCAGATCGGCCCGGCTCAGCACCATGCAACGCCCGGCACGCAGGATTTGCCGCCTGCGTCGGCTGGCGCCCACGCTCATGACAGACCCGCCTGCGCATAGCGGGCGAGGATGGATGCCGCATCGGGGGGCAGACCGCCGAGGCTTGCATCGGGCGTGGCCCAGCTGCAATCCCCCACGCCTTGCTCGCTCTCGGAACGCAAGAGTGGGTCGCCGCGCTGAGCGGTGAAGAACAGGGCCCGGGCGGTCGAGAGTGTGGCGGCGCGGATATCGGCTGGCACGGTCGGGGCTAGAGGCTCGCCCTGGTCGTCTTTCATGCCCGGCACAATCCAGCCGCCCCGATAGGTCACGCGGTAGCACCCTGGCCACCACCATGCACCCTGCAGGTGAGAGGGATAAAGCAGGCCAGACCAGGCCGCGCACTTCCAGCCCTCGGGGCCGGGGTCGAGGGTGGAACCATCCTGCGTGACGGTGACGATCTCGACCACAGGCGAGGCCGTGAGAGCGAGCGAGAGCCTGCGCTCGCCATCCCCGACGCGCAGGGTCTGGCGATACAGACCCGCCAGAACCGGACGGCCCAGCGCGGCCTGCACGAGCGCCGTGGCTTGGGCCAGATACTCGCTCAGGGCCGGGTCATTGTTCTGCCCGGCTGGCTCGCCCGCCAGCTGATCGCGCAGGGCGTCGAGCGAGACCAGGGTAAGGTTTTTGTCTGGCGCTTCGAGAATGGTGAGCGTCATGAGCTGCTCCCGATCAGGATTTCTTTTCAGCTGTCGCATCGGGCGGCAGGGTGCCGGTGATGAAGGATTGTTGACGATAAACGACGAGGCCGGTGCGCTCCTCAATGCGAACGGTAACCATGTTTTTCTCGAAATCGTCGCCCACAGTGGCCACCTCGACTGCGACGGACTGCCGGTCGAAAATCTGCGCACCGGTGGCAAAGGCACCCACCAGAAAATCGCCCTGTCGGATCGTGTTGCTGACGACAACCGGCAGACCCCACAGGGAGCGAGTCGCGACGGATTGCGGGTCACCGAGGACATAGCGGCCAATGCCGTCCTTGACGGAGGTAATACGAAACCAGTCGATCTCGTGCAGGACGATGCCAGTTGCCGGGTAGAGCGAGAGCGATGCCTGCAGCATGGCCATTCGGATCGTATCGAGAGCGGCATCCGAGACCGTAAGGCCGGCTGGTGCTGCAAAAGCGGTCGCCTGCTTCATGAGACCGAGGATATTCGCTCCCGTCCCGTCACCGTACATGAACTGGTATTCCTCGACCTGTTCGAGCCCTGCGACGCCCTGCGCATTGATGATCGAGACGAGCTCGGGGGCATCGTCGAGAGCCTGCTTCGAGGCCTTGAACAGATGGGCGATGACCGCGACATTCGCCCGGCTGAGCTCGAAACTCATATCCGAATACGGCTTGGCCGCACCTTCAGCGACCGGTGCGGCCTTGTTGGTAAAGCTCTTCTGCCGGACGAACTCGATGATGGGTGACGAGGTCGCGCCGGAGGGAATGAGACTGCGCAAGGTGGGTTGCGGCAGGCGGATCATATCGATACCCGGCAGGCGCATTGCGGGGATGAGAGATGTTCCGGCAGACGTCGTGGCGCCCATGGTGGCGGGCCCTGTCGTCAGCGCCTTTCGTTCCATCTCGGTCCTGACCCGCCCCTGGAATGAGGATTTGAGGTCGCGTGCCGCATCGCTGGCCATGAACTCTTCGCCAAGCGACCGGGTAGCGTCCCTGGACGGTTCGTGGTGACGGGCGGCTTACTGTTCCAGATCGGTCAGGCGAGACGAAAGCCCGTTCATCTCAGCCAGGGCCTTGTCGGCGCTGGCTCTGGTTTCTTCCGTGACCTTGCCGAGATTGCGTAGCTCGGTTGTCGAGGTCTCGGCAAAACGCCTTACCTCGTCGGTCGCAGCCTTGAGATCTCGGGCGGCCTGCTCGTAATCGGACATGGGGGTAATCCTCACAAAAAAAGGCGCCTGAGGCGCCTTGCGTTGTCATTGTCAGTCAGGAATTCATGGCGATATCGGGCTTGAGGCCCGACGCGGGTAAATAAAAAGTTCACTACACTAAACTAAAAGTATAATGTGGATGTAAATAAGCCATTTAAGGTAGATAAACGCACACGACAATTTCATTTGTGAATCGAGATTTAATGTATATTTATAAAACCTTATGTAAAAATCATAAAGGTCAGACATGTTCCGATATATACCTGTTATGGCATTGGCTTCTGTATTTCTTACTGGTACAGCATGTGCTGCCAGCGAGAATTCCGTTTACGTCTCGGCGCGTCTACTCGGCTCATTCGAGCATATCTCAGCGATGGATACGAGTTTGCGCCCCGGCGTGGGGCGCTACGTGAGCGGGCGAGAGACTGCCTCATATCCCGGCGGATCGTTTGCTGTAGGTGACAGGATCGGACAATCCTGGCGCGTAGAGGCCGAATACGTTCTGCCCAGGAGCACGGAATACACCAGTGGCTCCTCGATTTTTCCGACAAGTCTGAATCATTTCAAAAACAAGAAGCAGCGTGTCACGATCAATCTGTACCGGGATATCGCGGTGACGAAATCAACCTCGATTTACGTGATGGCCGGCGTTGGCGCAGCGATTTTGCGCACATCCGGATGGCAAGGTAACCCGACGCGGACGTTTGCGCCCAATAACAGCACAAGTGTCATGTATAATGTGGGAGCAGGCGTCACCCGTCATTTCGGAGAACATCACGCAATCGACCTAGGCTACAGATTTGTCGATCTCGGCAACGTCCATAGTGGGTTGAACGTATTTTCCAATGTGAGACAACTCCAGGACGAACAGCTCAAGGGGCACCTGTATCTGCACGAGATCATGCTCGGGTACCGGTTCACCCTTTGAAGCAGCCTGGGTTCTGACCCGAATACGCTATCGTGGTTTCAGCCCGTGTCCGGATGACGATACGGGCTGAGCGCCTCAAGCAGAGCGCGGCCTGCGTTACGCAATTCGGCTCCCGGTCCCGGATCGGGACGTCCCACCGGGTAAAACCGCCTGCGCATTTCAGTCACGCGGGCGAGGGCGTTGGACGGGTCATCAACAAGGCTGACTTCGTGCAGATCCACGGCCTTGATGTGGCGGCGCGGCCCGCCCGGCTCGGTGCCCTGGGCTGCGCCGTTCTTGCGCACGGAAAAGCCGATGGAGAGCCCGCCGAGTGCGCCATCCTTGACGAGACCGTAAAGCCTGCGCCCGTAATCGGTATCCATGCCAGACAGACGCCCGCGCAGATGCAGACCGTGGCTGTCCTCGCTGGCATCGTCCCACACGCCGACCGGCAGGCCGTCACCGCCAAGGATGCCGTGCATGACGTGCATCGGAATGTTGCGCCCCTGCGCCTTGCGCTCGGCCAGGGTCTCGGCAAAGGCACCGGGCAGGACGATATCCCCGTGCGCGTCCTGGTGGCCGAACACGCTGCCATAGCCCTCGAAGCTGCCCTCTTTCGCGTCGGGTGCAAACTTCCACTCGAAGGCAGCGGACAGATAGTCATTCATTGTCATCTCCCGTGATGCCGGATTGCGTGCCGGGCGGTCGGTTACTGGCAGGCGGATCCTGCCCACCTGTGCCGGTCAGGTTGCGGGGCTTGCCGATATCGGTGAGCGGGATCATCTGCGCCTGCACCATGAGCACATCGCCGCCCGGCATGGGGGCAAGGTTGTCATTTGCGCGGGCCTCGTTGACGGTCATCCAGCCCGAGCGCAGCGCGGTTTGCATGTAGCTGGCGCGCGCCGTGCTATCGCCGCGCAACAGCGCATCGACATTGAAGCGGGCGAAATACCGGTCACGCTCGACAGGCGAGAGCAGACAGCGTGAAACAGCCTGCTCGATGCGTTGCAGCCAGGGCATGAGGCCATATTGCAGGAACCAGAGATTCATCTGTTCCAGCCCTGTGCCCCAGGCCGTGGATTTCTCCATCGACCCGATCATGACAGGCTGCACGCCGAACCACCGGCAAAGCGTGGCGACGCCCAGCTGACGGGTTTGCAGGAGTTGCAGATCCTCGGCCCTGAGCCCGATGCTCTCGACCTTCCACCCGCCCTCGAGCAGGGGCGTCTTGCCCGCGTTCATCGCGCCCGAGTAATCGGCCATGATGACTTTGGCCTGTTCGCGTTGATCACTCGTGAGCAGGGTCGGGGCAGAGATATAGGTCTGCGAGAGCAGGCCGTTGCGGAACATGCGCCCGGCCGTTTCCTCGGCGGCAAGCGCGGCCCCGATGGATTGCCGTCCCGCCGTGATCGGCGAAATGCCCATGAGCCCGTCAAAACAGAAGCCCTTGATGTGGAAGATGTCGCCCTCATCGAGCGCGAGTGTCTTGCCCTGATAGCTGTAGCGATAGACCACCGCCCCGGTGCTGGGATCGCGCTGCACGGTCATGCGGTCGGGGCGCAGCGGATTGAGTGCCACGATCTGACCGTCACCGCGCCGCATGATCTGGGCGAAGCCATTGCCCCAGGCGAGGCAGCACGCGGCCATGCACGACCAGAACTCGATCGGTGTCATATCGGCATTGGGCGCGCGGGCCAGCACCCGGTACAGCGGGTGATCGCGTGCCAGGGACGATTGCCCGTCGCCTTGCTGTTCATGCAGTTTGAGCGGCATGGAGCCGATGGTTTCGGACAGGAGCCGGATGCAGGCCCAGACCGTATCGAGTTGCAGCGCGGTATCGACCGAGACGCGCTGGCCGGAAATGCTCGGCCCGCCCGCCAGGAAGGCCCCAAGGCGCAGATCGGTGAGGGATACGCCCGTAATGGACTGAAACGCCGCGCTTGCCGCCTTGTGGGCCATGCCGCGCAGTCTTGTGGCGATGCTCATACGGCAATGATCCCGGTTGAGAGAAAGTCATCCATCCGGCCGCCACCGGGCGGCTCGGGGTTGCGGCTCATCAGCGTCACCGCATTGAGCAGCGCCATCAGCGGGTCGATCTTGAGATAGCCCGCCGCCTGTTTGGTGATGATGATGGCATTGCCCCTGGGCTCGACCTTCGCGTTCGAGACGGCCCAGCCCATGATGGGCCGCGCACCATGGCAGAGCGTGCCATCTGCCAGCTTGCGTTCGGCCGTCTTGATGGCACCCGAGAGCGTCCAGCCCTGGGAGATGCCCACCACACGCTCATGCGCGATGCCGATCTGGGCCAGCGCATCGACAATGGCGCCCACGCCCATCGGGTCGAGCCCCACGATCGCGA
The DNA here is from genome assembly GCF_030263835.1 of Asaia sp. HumB. Lineage (NCBI taxonomy): Bacteria > Pseudomonadati > Pseudomonadota > Alphaproteobacteria > Acetobacterales > Acetobacteraceae > Asaia > Asaia sp. HumB. The sequence continues at coordinate 165,617 of NZ_JARPML010000001.1, forward strand.
GCTTGTTGCTCCGGTCGATTGTGCCGAGGACCGCCACCAGCTGCTCGATATCGGTGCCTGGCTCAGCGGTAATGACCAGATCGCCCTGCGTCTCGAAGTCGCGCAGCTGGCTGGCCTCGCGCTTGCGAAGCGCCAGCACGCCCTCGAACACCCAGCTTTTCTGCCAGTGCAGCCACTGGCCCGTGACGGTGTCGCGCCCGAGAACTGCCAGCGACAGCAGGTCGTCGAGGCCGCCGCCGTCGATGCCTGCCACGATCACCTCGCAGCGTTCGATCAGGGCTTCGAGGGTCAGCGTGTCATCGCCTGCGCCTTGCCAGTAATCGGCACCCACCCAGCGATCGGAACGCAGGGCAAGGCCGATCTCGACATTGAGATGCTGCGAGGCCCAGCTGGCCAGTTCGCCCACGCCTTTCTCGCGGGCGTCGTCATATTCGCGCTTCAGGCGGTCCAGCGTGATCGACCGGCCCAGATTGGGCAGGACCATCGGCCAGTAGGCGGGATCCTCCCAGGGCGCGGCCTCGCCGGGTAGTTTCGAGGGCTGCTGGATATCGGGCGGCAATTCGTACAGCACCGGCAGAACGGGCTGGAAGCGTTTGCCGTCGCGTATCTCGCGGGCGCGGATCAGATCCTGCGCGAACACGCCCCGAGGCGGACCGTCGCTCTGAGTGGTGATGATGGCCAGGAACGCCTCGGGCTGCGAGATCATGCCGCCGCGTATCTGGCGCATGGCGATGACGTGCTGCTCATCCACCAGTACGCCTGCGGGCTTTACGCCGGTCATGACGTCAGGGCTGAAGGCCTTGACCTGCAGGGTTGCGCCTGTCGCGTGAAATCTGAGGCGCTTGAGATGCTGCTGCACCTGAAAGCACCGCATCAGCGTGCGATCGTTCTGCACCATGCCGAGCGCCTGGCTGAAGGCGAGATCGGCGATTTCCTTGGTGGGTGCGACGATCAGGAATTCGGCGTTGGGCCGTTCACTGACGATCACAGCCGTCAGCATCAGGCCCGCGCCGTTCGTGGTCTTGCTGTTCTTTTTCGGCATTAGGAGGAAAAGCTCCTGGATGGCGCGCACACCCGTTTCGGGATCGAGCGCGCCGAACAGGGCCGAGACGATCTCGCGGAACCAGTCGCCGCAGGCTTGCGCCATGGCAGGCGTGCCGGGCACGTCAGGAATACGCAGCCGGTCGAAGCAGCGCACGGCCCGCGCCGCGAGATCGGGATTAACGGGGTCCAGATCCGGCAGAAGGGACCGGCCGGCACGCAAACGCGCCTCCCAGTCCTTCCGGCTCAGATCCAGCATGTCAGTTCCTTCTGTTCATCGGGGGCAGGTCGTCGCCCCAGCCGCTATCGAGGCCGGGCAGGGCGGGTTGATCCTCGCGCGGGGCTGCGAGGCGGGCATGAGCGTAGGGGAGCGCGGCCTTGGCGGCGTCGGCGCGGATGGCGGCGGCCAGGCCGCGATTGCGGTAGATATGCGTGAGGAAGGCCAGCGGCGAACAGGATGCCAGATCCTGCGGGTTCATGCCGCTCAGGGCATCGAGGCCGGGCGCAAGTGCGGAGGGATCGACCACGAGCGGGCCGTTCCAGTCCACCTGCTTCTTGTTACGGCTGCCCTTCTTGCGTCCGGCGCCAGGACGTGCGCCACCGTGAGCCATTCCTGCTCCCTTTCCTTGATAACTTGATTTCCTTGATAGACCGGAAAATCTGCCGCTGAGCCTTGCGCGGTTGCGAGGGTAGGCTCCGGCCATACTTTCGACCCGCCCCCTCGGGGTCAGCGGGACGGGGTTTCGCGGGTCCGGATGGCCCGGACGCGGGCCGTCTTGGAGCCGCCGAAAGTGTCTGCCCACCAGTTGGGACAGATTACATTTTCGACATCTTAAGGGGTTCCTGATATTATAACTGCATGATTTCCTTGATGTCAGTGAATGCGGGGTTCGTACCCTGCAGCAAAAACCGCTCCCTCAAACCAGGGAGGGAGCCTGCTCAATGACGAAAGATCCAAGTTCTCATCCACATCTCGGATGGTTCAAACACAGGCGCCAGCTCAACCATCAGGATATCACCGTAGTCGACTCTGACATGCTCAGGCGTGCCGTCGGTGCCGCGGCATTGGGTAATGCCATGGAGTGGTTCGATTTCGGGGTCTACGGCTATATCGCCGTGACATTGGGCAAGGTCTTTTTCCCAGACACCGACGCCTCGATAAGCCTGATTGCCACGCTCGCCACGTTCTCGATCGCCTTCCTCATACGGCCTATCGGTGGAGTCATTTTCGGTCCGCTCGGTGATAAATACGGTCGGCAGCGAGTACTGGCCGCCACGATGATTGCCATGGCGCTTGGGACTTTTGCGATCGGTTTGATTCCCTCCTACGCCACTATCGGTATTTGGGCCCCGATAGCCCTGCTTGCAGCGCGCCTCGTTCAGGGCTTTTCGACCGGTGGAGAATACGGAGGCGCCGCAACGTTCATCGCCGAATACTCGACCGATCGTCGTAGAGGCTTGATGGGAAGCTGGCTCGAGTTCGGTACGCTTGCGGGATATGTCGCCGGCGCTGCTCTCGTGACGCTGTTGCAGGTGAGTCTGAGCGAAGAGACGATGCTCGCGTGGGGATGGCGTATTCCTTTTCTTCTCGCGGCACCTCTGGGGCTTTTGGGCCTGTACGCCCGCACAAGACTGGAAGAGACACCCTCATTCAAAGCGTATGCGCTCGAAGCTGAAAAGCGCGAGAATGCCCGTCCGGGCTGGCGCCACCTGTTTGCCGTGCACTGGCGGCAACTGGCGAAGTGCGTGGGCCTCGTACTCGTTTTTAATGTCACTGATTATATGCTGCTCGCCTACATCCCGAGCTATATGACCGTTTCTCTTGGCTACGCAGAGAGCAAGGGCCTGATCCTCATCATCGTCGTGATGATCCTCATGATGCCGATCAATATTATTGGCGGTTTCCTGAGCGATCGCATCGGGCGCCGCCCAATGATCCTGGGCGCTTCAGCTGCCTTACTACTTCTTGCAATCCCGTGTTTCCATCTGATCCAGAGTCATTCCGATAGCTTGATCTTTATGGGATTGATGCTGCTCGGCATTGCCCTGGCCGGGTTCACGAGCTCCATGCCATCTACACTGCCAGCATTGTTCTACACCCCGATTCGCTATACGGCCCTCTCGGTAGCATTCAACTTGTCCGTTTCTCTCTTCGGCGGGACGACACCGCTCCTGATGGCCTGGCTGGTAAAGAAGACAACATATCTGGACATGCCCGCCTGGTACCTGATGGGCGCAGCATTCATCGGCATCGTTACAATGCTGACCGGTTCCGGGACAGAAGAACGTGGCCACGGGCGGTGGGTTTAATGCAAGGGGGCGGCTTTTTTGGGGGGGCAGAATGTCTAGTTTCGGGTGGGAGCCTGGAAAGCCGAACAATTGGTTGGTAATTCTTTTTATAATTCCCACTCGATTGTACGCTAGAAATAATTTCTCCTTGAATTCATAATATTGATTAAATAAGAATTCTAAATTCCATGAATGCGGACGAATCCGCAGGGGGTAGCCGATCTCATGACAGGCGGTGGTCCGGCGATGCGCAGGGCGGCGCTCGCCACGGTTGGCACCCACCCTGAACTTATCCCGCAGTTCTTGCAGAACTTACGTACGGGCGATCCCACTTTACTTGAAGCAGTCGCCAAGGCGATCGTTTCGTCGGGGGCAGGGCTGGGAACCGCAATTGCTTGGGCGGACTTGGTTCGACGGGTGGCAAATGAACAGTCTGCGGAACTAGGTCCATTCTCATCCGTGGTGATCTGTGCCCTCGCGCTAAGGCTAGGAGGGCCAGACGGGCTTAATCTCGCGCTGCCTGTGTTCGAGGCGACCCTCATGTCCACCAAGCGGTTTTCGCTTGACCGGGACTACGGTCACTGGCTGGAGCGGGAGCTTCCAGCAAGCGCGAAAGGATGGTCATTGCAGATGCGACTGCGTTCGGCGGCCGTCGAAGCGTGGCCGCCGGGGTGCACAGGAGCCGGGGTTCTGCTTCTGTGTAGCCAGCTGGAGAACTCAGCTCGTTTGGTCGACGACGTGTTGGTGCGTCACGGTCAATCTGCGCTCGAGGCGGCGCTCCTCGATTTACGGCTTACGCGAACGACGCGGCGCTATATCAGGAAGAGGCTCTCCCCACCTAAACGCCGCACTAGGATGTTCGGCTTCTAAATGGGCGACGGCTCACCTCTGACCGTTGGGGAACGTCCCTCGAGCAATAAGGATTTGCGTTGAAACGTTGTGTTCCGAAGTATAAGGTCGGACACGTTGTTTCATTGGCACCTCGCCAATGTGCCTAACCAGCTCTATTGCGAATGTCGGCTTTTAGGCGACCGCTATCACCACTTCAATGCCTGGAGATGGGGCGAAACCAGTAAGTCCGCTTAGGGTCAGGACTCGCTACGGCGTCCAGTAGATGACTGTTGTAGCGAGGCAGATTGCCGAGAAGAAGGTGTGGGCGCAGCGGTCGTAGCGCGTGGCAATGCGGCGCCAGTCCTTGAGGCGACCGAACATGTTCTCGACCTTGTGCCGCCGGCGATATCGGGACTTGTCGTGCGGGACCGGCACTTTCCGGCTCTTCGTGGACGGGATGCATGGCTCGATGCCTCGTTCACTCAGATTGCGCCGGGAGCGATTGCTGTCGTAACCGCGATCGCCAATCAGGTGGCGAACGGAGGGCAAGCCTGGCAGCAGCAGGGCTGCGCCCTTGTGGTCACTCATCTGACCTTCGGTGGCAGCATCGCCACTGGACGGCCATGCCCGTCGCAGACGGCATGCAGTTTCGAGTTCAGGCCGCCACTTGTGCGTCCGATCCGACGCGCAGCACCCCCTTTTTGAACAGGCTTGCGGCAGTGCGATGCGCCCTCAGATGTGTGCTGTCGATCTTCAACTCCTCCGGGACGCCAGCATTACCCGTCAGGGCGGAAAAGATCCGGGCAAATACGCCAAGACGGCTCCAACGGATGAAGCGATTTTACAGCGTCTTATGCGGACCGTAGCCCGACGGCGCGTCCTCCCAAGTCAGCCGCGAGCCTCAGAATGGTCACAGACCTGCGTGAGTTGAAATGGCTATCGCGGAGAGTGGCAGATGTGAACAGTCTGTCCTTCCGGGAGCAGACTCTGTCCTTGACCAAGCGTCCGCGGAACACGCCTCGAAACGACCTTTGCAGGTCTTTTCTTGGTTCTCACCCCTACTTCCGATAATCAAAAGAAACGGAAGTAGGTAAATGGCGGGAAACAGCCATTTTTTCCGATCGCCGATCTTATCACCCTAACCGCTCATGCGCTCGACGTAACGATCATCTTTACATCGTCAATGTAATGCATAACCTTACACGGATGGAGATCGAGAGCATCAGCCACAAAGGCCTCCGACGCTTTTTTGAGACGGGAAATGCCAAAGGGCTGGTCGGCGATATAAGCCGGTTACGAAAGATGCTCGCCTTCATCGACGCTGCGGAATCACTCGATGAGCTCACGGTGCCTCCAAATCATAGCCTGCATCCTTTGATCGGAGAGCGGGCAGGCACCTGGTCCATGACCGTCACTAAAAACTCGCGGCTTACTTTTCGTCTCAATGAGCAGGGACAACACTGTCGCCGAGCATCTGGGCGTTTCCCGTCAGGCGATCAGCGCCCTTCTGAATGGGAGGTGTGGGCTCACCGCGGAGATGGCGATCCGCTTTGAAAAGGCCTTTGGCGTACGAGCCGAAACGCTGATGAGAATGCAGGGCACCTTCGACCTTGCCCAGGCCAGAGCGCATGCGAGCGATCTGCATGTTCAGCATTTCGGACTTCCCAATCTGGCTGATACTGAAGCGCTGCGAGGATGAGACAGATCAACACTAAGTAATTAGATCAAAACTGAATCAAGCCTCACGTTCTAATCCATACCCGGTTGTTAATATTGTCGGAGGAGGTAATGAGAAAATATTTCGGAGTAAGTATATTTTCATATCTATCAATATTTGTATCTTATATTACTATGTTATTCAGAGATGCAATGTCTCTGCCTTTCAGGCATGATTTACGCAGCGACATGCTTTCTGTACCAATCATGATCGCTATATGCGTCGCGTTGAGTAACACATCATTATTTCACAAGGCTAAGATGAAGACATTAATGCTAGAAAATGAACACGGAAACACTGACATTTATTTTGATGAAATATATTCCCTCGCACTTACCGCTACGATACTGTATACACACTCAACTCAACCCAGTGTAGCGGTAGGGTGTCTGCACCTGATGTGTTTATTGCTTGGCAATAAGATAGGGTATGATTTGTGGCGCAGAAGACAGACAAAATAGGCTCTGACGTTTCAGACGCAAACTTGATGACTATTCGCATCAATATTTTTCTTGAACTCGTTTTAGCATGCTTGACGCTCGGGTGCGGTGGGGCATTCGCTGACGATAAGAGCAGTACCAATTATTTAGATCTAAGACGCTGCTTCGATTTCTCCTGGACTCGTATGCATGATGATCGTCATAGCAGGGCTGCGATTATGGTACTGGTCGAAATCAACGGCCAGCGTGGCTACATGCAGCTCGACACCGGCGCGCCCAAAACCGCTCTCTACGGAGCTGTCACCGACCGGAGTGGTCTGACGGTCCCCCCCCAGGAGACTCTCAAGCCGCGCAGGTTCTGCTCCGGCTCCTATTGCTGGGCGCTGCCTTCACTCACAGTCGACCGCCGTAAGGCCGCTTCCGACCCAAAACTGATCGGCCATCTGGGTCTTGATATCTTTGAGGGCAGGGAAACGCTACTTGATTATCCGGGCCAGCATGTCTGCACACTGTCCGGTAAGGAGCGAAATCTCAGGGTGACATGGAGCCCCGCAGTCGTAGCGGCGGGCTCACTTCTCATCCCCGGAACGATCGGCACGACACATCTCGACAGACTGCTGTTCGACACTGGTTCCGGACCTATCACGGTCTCGGTTTTCCCAACAACATGGGACGTCATCGCCAGACATTTGAAACCCGCAACCCCCTCACTGTCTATAGAGGGACATAGCTATGATGGGGCTCTAATCCACGTGCGAGGCAATCTGATCGCTGGAACTGTCGCTCTGGGCCCAAAGACGCTGACGCAGCCCGTGGTTTATGAAATGCCGGAGAACGTGCGATCGATCGTTGCCCGCCATGGCGCGACAGGCGTCGTCGGAGACGCCCCCTTTGTGGATCAACAAATCATCCTCGACCTTCGTTATCCCGCGCGGTTTGGTGTCATTGCTTCAGCGTCGACATCAGCGTGGTAGCAACGTCACACAAGGGGATACGAGGCTGTCACGCTCGAGTGTGGCGCATTGGGGTGCTGTCACGTTAACTGCGACGTGAGATGATCTGCGCTGCATCAAAGCCGCACCTCTTGGACAGTAATTTTTATCCCATCCGCAGTTGCTTTTTGTGCATCCCCCCTACTTCCGATAATGTACGTTGGTTATCGGAAGTAGGCCGGTATATGTGAAGCCCACTTAGGAAGGCTACGTCGTGAATATGGGGGTCATCTCACCTGCACGACCGTCTCGATCAGGTGATGTCATTGCTGGTTTTCAGGCGGATCTGTGCACCATAAAGCACCTTTATAGAGATGCTGAACAGGACAGGCAGGCGAGGATTTTGGTAAAATGTGTGGCTTACCAAAACGACGAAGAATACCGGCCATTTCTGCGTCGATTACGGCGAGCGGATTACCATCACCATAATGCGTTGCACTTCGGAAACGCATTCTTACTCGATATGTCGCAGGGTCTTGGCTGAGGGCCGTGATCCAGTACCCATACGGTGCGTCTGTAGTCGGTTCAGCTATGATGATGTTGCCCGCGATTGGACCGTGTTCGATGACACGGATCTCCTGATTGTTGTTACTATCAACGGTTTTAGCAAGCAGGGATTGGAACCGATCCTCTCTGCGGTCGTAGGCTAGCAATTGGGTCATTGTCCAATGGTTGCCATTGACACCTCGTGGACCAGAGGTCGCCACAAGCAAACGCTTCCCAAGGGGCAAAGAAAGGATCGCGATGCGATCTATGTTTCGCGTGGTCGACCAAGCCGGATCGTCTCCGGGTCGGGTGGATGACGTATTCAGCAGACCACTGCCACAGCCTGGGTGCTCGCTCTTCTGAAGGCACAGTGTAACAACGCCGGGAATAGAAAGGTCGAGGCCACTTGGGTCCGAGGTCAGTGCCCCTCGCGTCGCCTTCAGTATCCAGGGAGATCGGGTCGCAAAGGGGCTGCTCAGATCGAGCGTCGGAAGCATCATTCCTTCATTGGCTCGAACAGCAGTCGTTACAATCAAACATGACAAGAGGCAGGCGAGAACAAAAAAATACGCATTCAAGCTACTCTGCCATCCTTTATCATAAACTATAATAACGCGTGTTTGGCCTGTCGGCAAAGTATGTTTGGTTTTCGCCCACTGTTCATCTGCAAACAGTTCCGGATCCGACAGCGGACGCTGATATAAGCCTCAAGCTCGACCGCATAGGCAGGGAGAGGATCCACGGCACAGCAAAACGCTACCTCCGAGACTGAGATTTCGTGCCATCCGCTGACGTTTCGCGCACATCATACCTACTTCCGATAATAGAAAGAAACGGAAGTAGGTAAATGGCGGGAAACAGCCATTTTTTCCGATCGTCGATCTTATCACCCCAACTGCCCATGCGCTCGACGTAACGATCATCTTTACATCGCCAATGTAATGCATTACCTTACACGCATGGAGATCGAGAGCATCAGCCACAAAGGCCTCCGACGCTTTTTTGAGACGGGAAATGCCAAAGGGCTGGTCGGCGACGTGAACCGGTTACGAAAGATGCTCGCCTTTATCGACGCTGCGGAATCACTCGATGAGCTCACGGTGCCTCCAAATTATAGCCTGCATCCTTTGGTCGGAGAGCGGGCAGGCACCTGGTCCATGACCGTCACTAAAAACTGGCGGCTTACTTTTCGTCTCAATGAGCAGGGACAACTCTGCGATATGGCTTTGGAGGACTACCATGGCGCTTAAGATGCATAGCTCGCTAGCAGTCCATGTCGGAGACTGGATCAAAACTGAGCTTCTTGAGCCTCAAGATATCAGGATCAACACTGTCGCCGAGCATCTGGGCGTTTCCCGTCAGGCGATCAGCGCCCTTCTGAATGGGAGGTGTGGGCTCACCGCGGAGATGGCGATCCGCTTTGAAAAGGCCTTTGGCGTACGCGCCGAAACGCTGATGCGCATGCAGAGCACCTTCGACCTTGCCCAGGCCAGAGCACATACGAGCGAGTTGTGCATTCAGCATTTCGGGATCCCAAATCGGGCAAATACCGTGGAGCGGCGGGTATGAAGCAGCATATTATCATGTAGACAGGGCAGGGGTTTGTTCGACTGCCCCTCCCGACTCATCTCGACTGCTTCATTTGGCGTGCGACTTGGGAACGACCTAATGCAGGCGATAAGGAAGAGAGCCGTGCTTTCTTTCAACCTCTCGATCTTTCCGTGCTAGACTGCTGGCCTTCTGAGTATCGTCGCCACGCGTAACGCCCGGCTTGTACGATCCGGCTTAGCCCATGGGCACACGGTGCTGCCCCAATGGAGCTCTATATGCGTCTGCTTCTACCGATTATCTTAAGTCTGGTGACCTCGACGGCATCTGCGGCCGCCTCGTTTGACCGCAAAGCGTGGCAACAAGATTACTCACAGCTCAAATCCGAGTTGGTGGACCGTTACGCTAATCTCGCATGGAAGGCGTCCGACGCCGGCAGAATCGACTTGCCTGCGCTTGATCGTAATACTGAGGCTGCAGTGGCGTCGGCGAGTGACGACACCCAGGCGGCCGACGCCATTCGCGCTTTTATCGCTGGCTTTCATGATGGACATCTCTCGGAGTTGCCGTACCTCGCTGTAGCGACGACACCTCCGATCGAGCCCAGCCGGCCTGCTCTTGATCCGGCGGCGCCGATCGGAGGATGCGCAGCGCTGGGATACGCCTCGACCGGATCAGTCGCTTTTTCTTTGCCATTGGAGGGGCTACCCGGCTTCAAGTTGATATTGGACGGGCTTGGCTCGACGTTCAGGGCTGGCACCATCACGCGATCGGGCGTGACGCTTGGTATCCTCCGCATCCAGAACTTCCGTGCCCGGGCCTTTCCTGCCGCGTGTTTGCATGCCTGGGCAGAACTACGGCAGGCTGGCAAAGCAATCACTACCGATTCAATGCGTGAAGCGGCGGAGTTACGCTGGTTTCATGATATGGCGGCTGAGATCAGGGCGCTGCGTCACACCGGGGCCACGGCCCTTGTCGTTGATATTGGCAATGACAGCGGAGGCGACGATAGCGGAGATTGGACGCCCCGTCTCTTCACTAACAGGCCGGTACGATCCGCACGGCTTCTAATGGCAGACGCATCCGATGCCGGTCGCTATTTCGCTGATGAGATCAGAGATATTAACGAAGCGCTCGCCGCCACTCAGTCGCACGACGCCAGGGCTGCGCTCAAAGACGCACGTTCCTTTTTTTACCAGCAGACCGCGGCGATCGGTGAGCATCGTTGCGACCTGTCATGGGTCTGGCGCGAACAACGCGCCTGGTCGCCGACGAATTGCAATCGGCTACTCTCTGCGGGCTATGCTGGGGGCTACTCCCCTGGCTTGGCTCGAAGTGCGCTAGGCGACAGCAAAGCTGCAGCCGCTCTTTCTTCTGCATCCACAGTTCAGTCATTCTTTGGCAGCTGGACCGGGCCGACTTACGTCCTTGCCGACCAGCGCTCCTATTCGTCGGCTGAAATGTTTGCGGCCGTTATGCAAGACAACCGGATCGCGAAGCTTGTTGGCAATCGTACAGGTGGAGATGGGTGCGGCTTCATGACGAAAAACGACCCCATCATCCTTCGACATTCGCGTCTTCGTTTCCGAGTGCCGAATTGCATGAGATTACGTGCGAAGGGCACAAATGAGGAAGCTGGCATTGTGCCCGACATTTCCGTGCCACCAACCGAAGGCGAAAGCGAACGGGCACGGGCCGAACGGGCTTTACTGGCGATCACCAACGACCTGGCAGGCGCTTCTCGAAAACCCCACTAGGCACAGACTTAGGAAGAAATTGGCGTTCACGCTTCTCGATCCCGACTAGGAAAGCTCGTGGCAGCGGCCCAACCACAACTTCCCCGTTATCGCATACGCGAGTCGGTTCTACTTGTTGCTCTCGAGGTAACTTTCCAATTCTCGCGTCGCAAGTTTCTGCGCATCGCCCCTATTTCCGATAATATAAGCTATCTGAAGTAGGTCACCGCATAGGAAGATATACCGGAACTAATCGTCCGGGATGGGGGGGGGCGGAATGTTTGCTCTTAGACTGTACCAGTCGCAAAGCAGACATCGCTATTTATCCTAAAGTGCGGTGCATGCTTTCAGAGCATCCTCAACACGCCTCCGGTCTTGCGATGTTAAAGGCAAAATTGGACGCGGAGGCTGGGCGGACGACAGCTCCAGAAGATTGATGGCAGCATAAGCAACACGCAGGCTTCCAAATTCCCGAAAAAGTGTCCACATCGGTTCCAACGCCTGCTGATACTGGTTTACGGCACGGTCATTGCCCTCATATGCGGCTGTCACCATCACTTTGGCCAGCTTTGGCAGGAAGCCGCCCAGAACACTGAACCAGCCGTCACTGCCGGCAAGCAGGGCTTCCGCCGCAATCCAGTCTCCACTGTAACCTATAGCGAGTTTTCCAACCGGGCTGGACCGTAGCTCGGCCAGTTCCTGTGCAACCGTGCCTTCTGTCGGAGCGGGCATTTTCACGGCGGCGATGTTGGGTAACTCCGCCAGCCGTTCAAGCAGATCACGACTAAAACTGAAATGGGTTGTACTAGGATTGTTGTAGATGCAGAGCGGCAGAGACGTAACTTCGGCGACCGCTTTGTAATGCTGATAGGCTTCTTCCTGCGTCAGGGGCGTGTAGGACGCAGGAGCCATCAGCAATCCGTCGGCACCTTCGGCCGCGGCATCGCGTGCAAGGTTCTGGGCATCGTCCGTTCGCAGCGTGCCGATCCCTACGATCAGCGGCGTTTTCCCACCGACTGTTTTGACGGTTGCGCGGATGGCTCGGCAGCGCTCGGTACGGCTCAGATAGGCATAGGTTCCGGTACTGCCCAAGAGGCCGATGGAATCCACTCCGTTGGCAGACAGATGCGCCGTCAAGCGCATAACACCCTCCGTATCCACCACGCCATGTTCGTTGGCTGGCGTAATGGGGAAAGCCGAGAGGCCGTGAAAAATCGACATGTCAGACCTCGTTACCGGATGGAACATTGACGCCCAACGATTTCAGGTAGCGCTTGATGTTCCGTGCCGCCTGGCGGATGCGCTGTTCGTTTTCCACCAGAGCAATCCGGACATAGCCTTCACCATTCGCGCCATATCCGACACCTGCGGCAACTGCCACCTTGGCGTGGGTCAGAAGCTGTTTGGAGAATTCCAGGCTGCCGAGATGGGCCAGGGCCGGGGGCAAAGGTGCCCCCGCAAACATGGAGGCATTGGGCGCCGGAATGTCCCATCCGGCACGGGCGAAGCTTTCGACCAGCACGTCCCGACGACGATGGTAGAGCTGCCGGTTGCGCTCCACGGTGTCCTGAGGACCATTGAGCGCCGCACAGGCCGCCGCCTGAATGGGTGTGAACGCGCCATAATCCAGGTAGGATTTGACCCGGCTCATGGCTGAAACCAGCGTCCTGTTGCCCACGGCAAAGCCAATGCGCCAGCCGGCCATGCTGTAAGTCTTGCTCAGGGATGTGAACTCGATCGCAACATCCTTGCCGCCTTTGACCTGAAGGATCGAGGGGGTCGGCTTTCCATCATAATACAGTTCAGAATAGGCCAGATCGCTGACGATCCACAGGCCGTGCTCTTTCGCAAAAGCCACAGCCCGCTCATAGAACGGTAGTTCGACGCTTTCTGCCGTCGGATTGGACGGATAGTTCATGACCAGCAGCTTCGGGCGGGGACCGGGCGCTTTCATCGCCTGTTCCAGCGCCTCGAAATAATGCTCGTCAGGCGTCGTCGGCACGGCACGGATAGCCGCCCCCGCCATGACAAACCCAAATGTGTGAATGGGATAGGACGGGTCCGGGACCAGCACGACATCGCCGGGGGCGATCACGGCGGTGGCGAGGCTGGCGAGGCCTTCCTTCGACCCCATGGTCACGACCACTTCTGTCTCGGGATCAACCTCCACACCAAAGCGGCGGCCGTAATAGCTGGCCTGTGCCCGTCTCAGCCCTGGAATTCCTCTGGACTGGGAATACCCATGCGCGTCAGGTCGACGTGCGACCTCAACGAGCTTTTCAATAACGTGCTCGGGCGGTGGCAGGTCGAGATTGCCCATGCCGAGGTCGATGACGTCTTCACCAGCCGCGCGTGCTGCGGCCCGCATCGCATTGGTTTCAGCAATCACATAAGGCGGCAGCAGTTTGAGCCGGTAGAAGTCGTCGGACATGGTTGCCTCGGTTGAGAAGTCAGACCTGTTAGTCTTTGTGGATCAGGAAAACCGTTTCGCACCGGCCACGCACAGAACGACGATGAGTGTCGAGACAACCACGGTCCAGGCAACCGGTTCATGCAGGAAAAGTGCCGCAAGTAGCAGACCAAAGAAGGGTTGCAGCAACTGCAGCTGCCCAACGCCAGCGATACCGCCCAGAGCCAAGCCGCGATACCAGAAGATGAAACCGATTAGCATGCTGAAGATCGAAACGTAGCCAAGCCCGATCCATGAGGAGAGATGAATGTTCCCCCAACTGGTCGGCAGGTAAGCGAGGGCGATAATCGCCATGAGTGGCAGGGACAGCAGCAGGGACCATGAAATGACCTGCCATCCCCCAAGACGACGGGAAAGGGTTGCTCCTTCCGCGTAGCCCAGACCGCAGACGAGAATGGCCGCAACCATCAACAGATCGCCTGTGACATTACCGGCCTGACTGCCGTAGAGAGCAAACCCCGCCACGGCAGCCGCGCCGATCGTGGAGAACAGCCAGAAGGCAGGTTTGGGGCGTTCACCTCCCCGCAGCACACCAAAAATGGCCGTGGCCAGCGGCAACAAGCCAATGAACACGATGGAATAGGCGGCTGTAATATGTTGCAGAGCCAGTGCCGTCAGAAGCGGGAAGCCAACCACCCCGCCCACAGCGACAAGAATGAGCGGAAGAATATCCCGCCTTTCCGGGCGCGGCTGACGGAGTGCGAGCAGGAGGACACCCCCCAGAAGGGCGGCGATCACGGCACGGGCGCAGGTCAGAAAAATGGGTGAAAAATCAGCGACGGCAACACGTGTTGCGGGGAGAGAGCCACTGAAAATGATGACGCCCAGCAGACCGCTGCCCCATCCTTCTGTCGTCCGTTTCATGACAGGAATCCTTGAAGTCATAATGTATCAGGTAGGCTCAGATTTATGAGGAGGAAATTGTCAGGGCCAGCCACAATCTGATACGATTATAAAAAACTGTATTGGTGGTGAGGCCAATACAATTTCTGAGGTTGGCAGTGGAACATCACCAGACACGCACATCAGCCATCATGGAGACCATCAGGCAGCGCATCGCGACGCGTGCCCTGGTACCTGGCGACCGTCTTCCGTCGATCCGGCAGTTTGCAAAGACCATGCAGGCCTCACCCTCCACCATCGTCCAGGCTTATGACCGGCTGGCGGCCGAAGGGGTTATCGCGCCACGGCAGGGCTCAGGGTTTTATGTCACGGGGCGTGCCCTTCCGCCATTATCGTTGGCGGATGCCAACACCCCGGCAGCGCGGGCCGTTGATCCGTTCTGGGTGTCGCGTCAGTCTCTGGACTCAGATCCAGCGGTCCTGAAACCAGGATGTGGCTGGCTTCCAACGGACTGGATGCCTGATGAAGCATTGCGCAAAGCATTCAGAGCCGTGGCAAGAGGGAAAGGGAACATCCTGTCGGACTATGGCAGCACCAGAGGCGCACTGCGCCTGCGCCATCTCCTGACCTCCCAGTTTTCCGAAGAAGGGCTTGATATCAGCCCCGATCAGGTTCTGCTGACGGGTTCAGGCACGCAGGCGGTCGATCTGATCTGCCGCCTGCTGGTGCGTCGGGGTGATACGGTTCTGGTGGACGACCCGTGTTATTTCAATTTCCAGGCTTTGCTCAAGGCGCATGAAATCCGGATCGTCGGAGTGCCATACACCGCGACCGGTCCGGATACCGAAGCTTTCGAGCGGATCGTTCTGCAGGAGAAGCCGCGCCTCTACATCACCAACTCGGCTCTCCATAATCCTACAGGGGCTACCCTCTCTCCCCAGACAGCCTTCCGTCTGTTGAGTACAGCGGCAGCATCAGGTGTTCTGATTGTTGAAGACGATATCTTTGCAGAATTTGAGACCGCGCCATCACCCCGCCTGGCGGTCATGGAGGGGTTGGAGCATGTCATCCGGATCGGAAGCTTTTCAAAGACCCTGTCTGCGTCGGTACGATGTGGTTACATCGCAGCCCGGAAAGATCTGATTGAAGGTTTGATTGACCTGCAGGTCGCGACCAGTTTTGGTGGTCCCAGTCCTGTAATCACAGAAGTGATCGCGGATGTGCTGGAAGGGGGCAGCTATCGAAAGCACATGTTGGAGATCAAGCGGCGGCTGGAAAAATCCAGAAAGACGGTTATTCGTAAACTGGAGACGCTGGGGATATCGCCGTGGACAGTCCCGAAAGCAGGCTTCTATGTGTGGTGCAGACTTCCGGACGGACAGGATTCAACGGACATCGCGCTTAGAAGCATGGCAGACAAAATCATTCATGCTCCGGGTAACGTCTTCAGTGTGAGCCAGTCTGCGTCTCCCTTCATGCGGTTCAATGTTACGCAATGCGAGGATGAAAGAGTTTTCCGTTCTTTGGAAATGATGCTCGCATAAGAAGTGTCCGCTTTTCGGTTGGCGCATCAATAAGGTCAGTGTCTCGAAGGAGGAGTTACCGTCTGTCTGCTAAGCACTGGCAAATAACCAGCCCACCTCAACGCGGGATTTGCGCGTCAAGCCTGTATTGGCTCTCCCAAATGTTCTCGCATCCATTTGGCCTCCTCGCTTGGGGTGCGATAAAAATAGCGTTTGAAGTCCCGGCTGAACTGGGCAGGACTGGCATAGCCGACTTCTGAGGCGATCGTTGCAAGTGTTCCCTGACGTCGTGCGATCATCAGCCTTGCTTCGTGCAGCCGCAGCGCTTTGAGATATTGAATCGGGGTGTTCCCGGTGAGGCGCTTAAAGCCGACGTGAAATGATGGAACGCTCATACCGGCTGTTACAGCGAGTTCCGAAACCGATAGGCCTTCCTTGTAGCGTTCGCGGATCAGCGCGAGGCTCTGCACGATCCTGTCTGTTGTGTCATTACGACGCAACGCTGCCATCAGCGATCCGCCCTGTGGCCCGACCAGGATGCGGTAATGCAATTCACGCAATAGCCCCGGGCCGAGAATAGCGAGTTCCTGTGGGTGGTGGAGAGCATGGAGCAGGCGTTGGAGTACATCCGTCATGGTGGGTGCCATTCGACTTGAAATCAGACTTCGCGCCTGCATTCTTTCGTCATGACCGGCTTGTCCCTGCAGAGCCGTCGCTATTTCAGCAGCAAGATGCAGGTCAAAATCGAAATAAATGGCAAGCAGAGGCTGATCAGGGCTAGCCTGCGAAGCCATCCGGAAAGGCACAGGGATCGAAACGGCAAGATAATGCTCGGCATCATATCGGTAGATTTCGCCATTGAGAAAACCCTGCTTGAACCCCTGCAGTACGAAAACCGCACCGGGGCGATAAAGAACCGGCACATCTTCAAGAATGGTCTCGGAACGCAGGATACGGATACTCGGTAAAGACGTGGCGCTGTAGCCAGATCGCGGTGCGAGTTCCGCAGCCAGTGCGAGGAGCGAAAAGGTATCTGATTGATAATTCATAGGATCAGGCAAGGATATTAGAGAAATCGCAGTGGAGAGCACCGCAATACGCTATTATTGGTCGGGGCATGAACGAAATCCAGTCGAGCAGAGCCATGCCACAAAAAACCTTCTTTATCACTGGCGCCAACTCGGGATTTGGCTTGGCCATTGCCCAGGCCGCCCTTGAGGCCGGTCATCAGGTGATTGGTACGGTCCGGTCGCAAACCACAGGAGCGTCTTTACTGGAGCAACTGCCGAATGTTCGCGCGATCCTGTGTGACGTAACCGACTTCGATCGTATTGCCTCCATCGTCGCACAAGCAGAACAATACCACGGCCCCGTCGATGTGCTCATCAACAATGCCGGCTATGGACATGAAGGCATTCTGGAGGAAACTCCTCTCGAGGAAATGCGCCGCCAGTTCGACGTCAATGTCTTCGGAGCTGTTGCTGTCGCCAAAGCCTTCCTGCCGCGTTTTCGCGAACGCCGCAGTGGGTTTATAGTGAACGTGACATCAATGGGTGGTCTGATCACCATGCCGGGTATCTCGTATTACTGTGGCAGCAAATTCGCTTTGCAGGGCATTTCGGAGGTCATGCGCGCGGAAATGGCGCCTTTTGGGGTTCATGTCACCGCGCTATGCCCTGGATCCTTCCGCACGGACTGGGCCGGGCGTTCAATGGTCCGGACCGAGCGCTCAATTACAGACTATAATGCTCTGTTCGATCCGATCCGGGCTGCTCGCCACGAGAAGGACGGTAAGCAGTTGGGTGATCCGACGAAACTCGCCGCCGCCGTCCTTCAGCTCGTTGCGTCGGACATTCCTCCACCGCAACTCCTCTTGGGTAGCGATGCTCTGCGTTTGGTTCGTGAACGTCTCGCTCAGCTCGAAAAAGAAATCATGGACTGGGAGGAATTAACCCGATCAACAGACGGGCAATATTTCTGGGCCGAATGTCTCAGTTGAGGGAAAAACTAGTTTTTCACCGTGCTTTAAAGGGGAAACATCCTTTCGAATGCCTTCTGTCCCGTCTGAGTAAACTGGATCGTTCGGCTATGGGGAAGCTGGGTTGCCCACCCCTTTTGAAAAATGAAGTCCATAAGACTTCTGCCTAATGGACCTCCAAGGTGATAGCGGCGTTCACTCCAGTTCAGACAGTTCCGGCACTGCGGGGGACGCTTCTTCGATAAAGCTGCCAGGTCCACTCCCAGTGAAAGAAGAAAACTCTCTCCCTGCGGGGTGAGGCTTAACGCGTCTTCATCGAGAACCAAAAATGCCCGAGCCAGAAGGCTTTCGTACATCCGCACGCCCGCTTTACCTGCCAGATGCCTGTAGCGGATGCGCGCGGCTCGTAGGGCGGGATCTCTAGGTCCGGGGCGCGTTCTCAAATGCCCCTGAGACGCTGCAAATCCCATGATGACTTCCAGCAGGTTCGCAACATTGGAACCGGCCAGCTGGAAATAACGATGTCGTCCCTGGTTGCATCCAATAATCAGACCACCATCCATCAACTTCCGGACGTGACCTGAGACTGTCGGCGCTGAAATGCCTGCTTCAGAGGCCAGTTCAGTCGCGGTCAGGGCTTTGCCAGACATGAGGGCTGTCAGAATGTTAATGCGTACAGGATCGCCAATCAGAGCCGCAATTCGCGCGATGTCCGGACCGTCTTTCATGCTTTGATCTGCACCGAAACATCCGGACGTCTCAAGCTCCTAAGATCATCCCGAAACAACCGGGAGACCCAGTATGATCGCTGTTCTGTTCGAAGCATGGCCTACACGGCGAGGAAAAAGCAGTATGCGTCGTTAGCTGCGCATCTGAAGTCCGAACTCGAGACCGTTGAGGGGTTTGTCTCAGTCGAGCGCTTCCAGAGTCTGACTGACCCGGACAAGCTGCTGTCATTATCGTTTTTCCGGGACGAAAACGCCGTTGCAGCCTGGAGAAGTCTGTCAGCGCATGGCACAGGCGGCAGGGCGGGGCGGCGTATTTTCGGATTATCGTTTGCGGGTTGCGCAGGTTGTCCGGAATTATGGGCTGAGCGACCGGGAAGAAGCACCGTCCGATAGCAGGGTAGTCCATGCAGCCGTGGAGAATGATCATGTTTGATGTGGAAATTCTTCTTGAAGACTGTCCTGGCTCTTTGGGGCGGATGGGGACTGCCCTCGGCCAGGCAGGGATCAGTGTTGAAGGGGGAGGTGCGTGGGTGACCAATGGCAGAGGCGTGGCGCACTTCCTGTTTAAAGACGGGGCAGCAGCCAGCAAGGCTCTGGGCAACGCAGGAATAACGGTCGGGCGTGTCCGGGAGGTTGTTCTTCTGCTTCTCAAACAGGCGGTGCCGGGGCAGCTTGGCATTCTGACCGGGCGCATGGCTGACGCAGGTGTCAATATCGAAACGCTTTATAGCGATCATGACCACCAGCTTGTTCTGGTTACGGACAGGCCGGAAGAAGCGCAACGAGTGGCCGATCTCTGGGCGTGTTTCTGAGAAAGGCTTTCAGCGGCCTGCACGAAAATTTCGACCTAAGGGGCGCGCATCGCCGAAGTATTCTCGAAAAATAAAGAAGAGGGGATGCCAGCGGCTTGTGTCGATATGATGCGTCCTGCCGACGACGATATCGCGATGAGCATGAACGCGCTTTACCGTCAGGTCGACGAGGACAAATCCTCGGGACTCATCACCATGAAGCGCCGAGAGGCGGCACTCCAGTTGCAGAGGACATTCGGCGACGCGTGGAGCCCTGACCGTCTCGGAAGGCACGGGTGTAAAGCCTCCCAGGGCGAACTTGTCCGGATGGTGGACATACCCCATTGCAGTCTTCTCCGGGGGAACGGGCGAACTTCCCGTCGTTCGAGCAATCGCTTCGACTTTAGGCCACAGATCAGCCGATGGAAGATTGATTGTACACTCTTCTCTTTCACGAAGATTGGCGAGCGTGCATCCGGTTGTACCCAGCCCCAGCACAATGGTCTGTCCCAAAGCCCAGAGTGAGGAAGCGGGCGAAATATTCGCGTTAGCGTGGCTTCCTGCCGTGCCAACGAGTGCCACAGGCGTACCGAAATAGAGGACGGAGGGAGAAATGGTGAGCGTGTCAGGAAGTGACATGGGAATATCCTGAAAAATAAACAGATGGCCTTCCCGTCTTACATCAGCTTGACAGCTGACGTTTTGCTCTGCACCGAAATATCGAGCATGCCGTCAAGTATCATTCGGACAACGCTTATGTCCGCTTTGTCGAAGACAAATAGATCGATTGAACGTTTGGCTTGAAGGCGAAAGCTGACATCCTTCATTGAGCACGGCCGTACTGGCAGGGAGATGGTCTGCGCTGCATAAAAACCGCGCCTCTGAGACACGCTTCTCGGCCCGTCCGCTGCCGTTTTCCGCGCGTCCCACCTACTTCCGATAATCTAATCTACCTGAATCAGGTTAAGGGGAGCCGGGAAGCAGCGGGAGGACGGCCCGAAGTACCTATTTCAAAAGCTCACAGGTAATTACCTCTGAACCGATCCGACTTAAGCTAAGAAAGCCTTTATACTCTCGAGAACCTGCCAGCGGTTCTGCTCCATGACTACCATGTGTGTTCCCTCCCCAATCTCGATCCAGCGCCGATAGGGCGCGTTCCGGAAGCGTGGAAACAGGGCGACCATTTGATTGAGGGTTACGTCGCGGTCCCATTCAGCATGCAGCAGAAGGACCGGGACAGTAATTTTTTCGGGTTCGTAGAAGGCTTTTCCGGCGGACCAGTATTCGCGGACATCCTGAATCACACCTGCGGGCGCGCGGATAATGCCATCCTGTGCGGCTGGGTCGCTGGCGAGAATGATCGTAGCCCATTGCTCGAACCATCCGTTCGGGAGGATACAATCACGTTTGTGTTCAGGCACGCCCTCAAGCCAGCGTTGGCGGAATGCCTGGACATTGAAGCGCCGATATGCGTTGACAGGGCCGCCGGGATCGAGCCGGGAAACTCCGTCATTGATCCATTGCGGTGCGATCAGCGTCAGCTTTTCGACCTTGTCGTTATGGGCCGCCGTATAGGCTCCCGTCACCGTGCCACCCCAGGACATGCCGATCAGGCACAGGCGGGGGAGGGTGTGTTTCGTCAGGATGTAATCGACAGCGGTTCCCAGATCGCGCACGGCCGTCTCGGTTCTGACCTGCGGCGGTGCATCTTCTGGTGCGCCCTCCATACCAACAGGCCGCGTCGAGCCGCCGTAACCACGAACATTGAGCGCGTAGACGTCGAACCCGTCCTGGGCGAGGCTGTCCATGAATGACCCGTCATGGACAGGAACGTCGAAAAGACTCTCTGACGGCAATGTCGCGCCATGCATCAGCAAGATGGTGCGTTTTGGACCGAATGTCTGGATATCTTTGCGGCGCTTGTGACGCAGATGGAGCGCAATGCCAGCGGTATCGCTAGGGATATGCAGGTTTTCCGTCAGCAGGTCAGTCATCCGATTTCTCCTTCAGTGGGTTGCGCAAACTCCCATGAGAATTCGTTCCCGCGACGTCTGACGTAGCCAGCACCCGTTTCCGCGAAATGGCTGGTGAAACACAGACTTCCGCTCTCGGTGGCCTTTTCAAGAAACCATCGGCGCGAGCGTTCGGCAGGTTGAATGAACTCGCGGTAAACGGAGCGCAGATCGGGGCGGTAGACCTGAAGAGGATGATGCATGACATCTCCCGTGAACCATGCTTCCTCACCCCGCGAATGCAGGCGGATCGAGGCGTGGTCGATGCTGTGACCCGGGGTGGGATGAAAGGAAAAGCCTGCAAGAATCTCCCGACCGTCGATCCTGATGGCGCGGCCGAGCCCGGCTTCAATGACGGGAAGCATGCTATCCGTGTAGACACGGGGTAGGGGACGATGATCGGGTGATCCCAAAATATCAGGTGGCAGATCCGGCGCGGGATCGATGCCGTCATTGGCTGCACCGTAGCGGGCTTCGATCGCCGAACAGATATGACGCGCGTTCGGGAAGGTGGGCACCCATTTTCCACCGTGCAGACGGGTGTTCCATCCGACATGATCGGCGTGGATATGCGTATGCAGCACAGCCTCGATTTGCTCGGGCCGGACGCCTGCTGCAGCGAGGCGATCAAGGAACGGCGTGTGCAGATGATCCAGGGCCGGCGCGTCCGGCAGGGGCTTGTCGTTACCGGTGGCCGTATCGATGAGGATATTGATGTCCGGGAACTGGACAAGCCATGCGTGGGTTCCTTGAGCAAGCTTGCCGGTCGCGGCGTCAAAGGATCCTGGTGTCAAAGACGGACCGAACGTCGCTAATGCCTCGGCATCGATATCCGGATACAGTCTTTTGGGATCGGCATTATCCCACTGCAGTTCGGGAATGCGCGTAATGCGGGCGTCGCCCACCTGAAAAGCCGCTGTCATGATTGGCCTTGATCCGATTGTTTTGTGTCACATCAAAAGCTAGGGTGCGGCGGACCATCATACAAATCGATCTGACGCATGCAGCCCATCGACCATTTCAATCTCCGCTCCTTTGACCTCAATCTCCTGATCGCTTTCGATGCGCTCGTATCGGAATGCAGCGTCACGAAGGCGGCGCACCGTTTGCGCATCCAGCAACCGGCGATGAGCCATGCGCTGGCCACACTCAGGGTGTTATTGGTGGATGATGTGCTGGTGAGAACAGGGGCCGTGATGCAGCCGACTGCCAAAGCGGCTGCCATGGCGCCGCATGTCGGTAACCTATTGAGGCAGGCTCAGGGTATCCTGACAGCTGAGGATCGGTTTGATCCCGTGACGGAACAGCGAATTTTCCGCTTCGGCTTTTCATCCGAACTGGAAGTCTTCTTGATGCCGAAACTGGCAGCTTATCTGCAGCGTCATGCGCCGGGGATGCGGCTGCTGTCACGAGGTTCGCCGCGCAGTGAAGTGCACGCGCTGCTGGACACCGGCGCGCTGGACATCGCGGTCGGGTGTTTCGATTTTGGCTTGGAGCGCCATTGTGGAATGCCTTTGTATGAACAGTCGCTCGCGTGTTGCTTCAACTCCGATCTGATCGACCCCGATGCGCCGCTCACGGTCGAGCGCTATCTTGCGCTGCCCCATGTTCTCATGACGTTGAAGGACGACATTCAGGGATGTTTATCGGAAGCGCTGACTGAGATTGGCGAGGAACTCAACGTCGTCCTGGCCGCATCGGATTTCCTGACTGCACTCGCCGCGGCTGCAGCGGCGCCAGTTCTGGCGACGCTACCCAGCCAGATCGCGTACCAGCATGCGGCCCATTTCGGTCTGACGCTGCGGCCGGTGCCGCTGGATTTGCGCATTCCGGCAGTGTCAATGGTCTGGTCAGCTCGCAATAACCGCGATCCGGCCTCCGTATGGCTGCGGGATGCTGTAGCTACGATATTGTCGAATGATGCCCGAGCGAGCCCGTAGGCTCAGGACTCATAGCCAGAATATGACGGTTGCGGCGAGATAGATGGCCGAGAAGAAGACGGTCGGGCATCTGTCATAGCGTGTCGCGACCCGTCTCCAGTCCTTGAGCCTTCCGAACATGATCTCGATACGATTGCGGCCTTTGTATTTCCGCTTGTCGTATTTTACCGGCTTCCCGCGGGATTTCCGTCCCGGAATGCAGGGTTTGATCCCTTTTTCCTCCAGGGCATCCCTGAACCAGTCAGCATCATAGCCCCGGTCTGCCAACATCCATTGGGCTGCCGGAAGACTGTCCAGAAGGGCAGCAGCACCGGTGTAATCACTGATCTGGCCCGCTGTCATGAAGAAGTCGAGCGGACGTCCGTTCCGGTCGGCGACAGCATGCAACTTCGTATTCATGCCCCCCCTTGGTGCGCCCGATCAGGCGGCCTGACCCCCCCTTTTTACCCGCAGGCTCGACGCCATGCGATGTGCCTTGAGATAGGTCGCATCAATCATGATGGTCTGAGGCTCTGCCTTTCCGGCGGCCAGTCCTTCCATCATGCGGATGAAGATCCCCATTGCACTCCAGCGCTTCCAGCGGTTGCAGAGTGTCTTGTGTGGACCGTATTCCCGGGGCGCATCACGCCAGCGCAGGCCATTGCGGTTCACGAAAATGATCCCACTCAGCACACGGCGGTCATCGACGCGAGGTTTACCGTGGCTCCTGGAAAAGAACGGCCGTAGACGCTCCATTTGTTCGTCCGTCAGCCAAAACAGATCGCTCATCTTCATTCTCCTTGCAGAGCCTGAATCAGATTTCTGTATTCAAATCAATGGGTCCTGAGCCTAATGGCCTTCAGGGTATAACGGCCACCTGCAGGCTTTCGCCGATGAGCGATCGTAGCCCTGCAATTGCAACCGTCGCTACCTGTTTCAAGCGAGCATAGCCAATACCATCGCGTGCAGCAGCCGACATACCGGCCATAGTCACTGACACCACGTCGGTCGCGATCACAGCTACCGCTGGTGCACCATGGGCGATCGATGCCTCCAGCTTTTCGCGACGGGTGTGGGCGATACGCATGGCGATGCGTCGTCCCTCGTCGCCACTATCGGCCCGTAGCGCCTCCAGAATCAGGCACCCCACCTGATTTTCGTGGGCTGTGTATTCCCGTGCGGCTGCGCTCAAAAGATCAGAGATGCTATCAATGATAGGACGGTCTTCGCAAAAAAACGCGTCAAGTGGGAGAACGTCAGAGGCATACGCTTCTGCGATCTGCTCGAAATACGCAGCCTTGCTCCCAAAGGCAGCATAAAAGCTGGCTGGTCTCACACCCAGTGCCTCGGTGATGGCGGCAATACCCAACGCTTCATAGCCATGAACATGGAACAGCGCGCGGCCGACAGTGAGAGCCGCCTGCCGGTCGAATTGGCGAGGGCGTCCACGCGTGGCCTTCGATGATAATTGATCGATCACTCAAAAATCCTTGACAGCAATGCCGGGATATTTATGTAGTGATCGTTCAAGAAATGCAAGGAACCGATGATGTCAGCTTCAGGGACCCGAAAAATTCTGATCATTGGCGGTAGTCGCGGAATTGGCAGGGCGATCGTCGAACGGTTTGCGGCGGAAGGAGACGACATATCGTTCACCTGGTCCGGCTCCCAGGCTGCGGCTGAAGCCGTTGCAGCCAACACTGGCGCGCGTGCGATCCGCAGCGACGTATCAGACCGCGATGGGACGATCACTCTCATGCGTGACGTGGGACAGCTCGATGTTCTGGTCTATAATTCCGCCATCCTGCTGCCAGGCGATCCGCTGACCCTGGATCCTGATTCCGTAGACCATTTGATCGACGTGAATATCCGCGGCCCTTATTTTGCATCCGTTGAGGCCGCGCGGCAGATGAAGAAGGGCGGACGGATCATTCTGATCGGCTCCGTGCATGGGGACCGTATGCCATTCGAGGGAATCACGGCATACGGGATGAGCAAATCGGCATTGCAGGGCCTTGCGCGAGGTCTCGCCAGGGATCTTGGCGCGCGCGACATTACGGTGAACGTAGTGCAGCCCGGGCCGACCAACACGGATATGAACCCCCATGATGGCCCGCTTGTGCAGGCGATGCATGACGAGATGGCGCTCAAGCGCCACGGCACAGCAGAGGATGTGGCCCATCTGGTCGCCTATCTCGCAGGGCCGCATGCGAGCGGGATAACGGGCGCCATGCACACGATTGATGGCGGCTTCGGGGCATGAACGAGGCCGTGCTCTATGTGATCTATCGCGGCGACCCGGCCGATCGTTTCGACCGGGCATATTATAGCGAGCATCACCTCCCTCTGGTGAGGGATGCCTTTACGCCCCATGGGCTCGTGTCGCTCGCTGCATTCTATCCGGCGCAGCATGCTCCCGGGACGATTGCCCTCTGCGAATGCCGCTTTATCGATGCGCCGAGCATAGGGCGCGCATTCGGTAGTCCCGAGGCTGCACCCGTCATGGCCGATATCCCCCGGTTCACTGATCTCCAGCCAATTCGCCTGAGCGCAATCCCTCTTTGAGGATCTGACATGAATTACGAACAACCATGGTCGCATGCGCCATTGCGCCGTGTTCGCCGGGGCCATTTCTGGGTCCCGGGCGAGCGCGTGAGCCAATCCGGGCGGGGCTATCAGCGCGCGCCCATGTATGTGGAGTGGGAGGCATCCGAACACGTGATCCGCCCCTATCCGATCATCCTGATGCATGGCGGCGGGTTTCAGGGCACGGAGTGGTTCGACACGCCTGATGGTCGGCCGGGATGGGCGCAGCGTCTGGTCGAGGCAGGCTACGCTACCCTCGTGATCGACCGGGCGGGACATGGGCGCTCTCCTTTACATACGGACATCACCGGTGCGATGGGACCGCCGTTTTCCTATGAATCTGCGCGTGAGATCTATTTTCCCGGCACGGACCCACGCCATACGCAATGGCCGTTTGCTGTAGATGATGAGGGTGCGCTCGACGACTTCGTCGCTGGCTACGGACCGTTGCCTGCCGATCTCTGTGCTTCCCAGACTATGGATGCCGACCGGATCGCGACGCTTCTGGACAGGATCGGTCCTGCAATCCTGCTGACACATTCAGCCTCGGGTCCGGAGGGCTGGCTCGTCGCCGATCGAAGGCCCAGTCTCGTACGCAGCATCATCGCGATCGAGCCGATGGGACCGCCTTTCGCAACCATTCCCAACATCGGCCAGATGACCTGGGGGGTCGCTGCAGCGCCGCTCGCCTTTGAACCGCCTGTGCAGGACGCGACAATCCTGCAAGCATCAGCGCCTGGAACATATCGCCTGCCGTCTCTGACAGATGTGCCAATCCTGATTGTCACCGCCGAGGCCAGCGCGTTTGCAGCAGCAAGCCCGCCAACCGCCGCATTCCTCAATGACGCGGGGGGCTCTGCCACAGTGATGCACCTTCCGGATCATGGGGTATATGGTAACGGGCATGGGCTGATCTACGAGAGAAACTCCGACGCAGCGCTGGCACCTGTGCTGGCATGGCTTGCATCGAACACAGAGGTCTCAGCATGAAAATTGCCCTGATCGGCCTTGGTGCAATGGGTCGCGCCATTGCCACCAATCTGGTTCATGACGGCCATGACGTTTGCGCCTGGACGCGCTCTGGACGCACGCTCGAAGGTGTTGCCGCGCTGCAGACACCGGACGGGGCGTTCAACGCCGATATCGTTCTGACGCTCCTGTCGGATGATGCGGCCATCCGCTCGGTGATCGTCGATCCGGGTTTGGTGTCACGTGCTCCCTCCGGTGTGATCCATGTTGTCATGTCTACGATATCGACTGCATTTGCTCGCGAACTGACAGAGCTTCATGCCCGATATGGGGTGGCCTTCGTAGCAAGCCCCGTCCTTGGCAGGCCTGATGTTGCGGCGGAAGGCGCATTGCAGATACTCGCGGCCGGAGATACTGCCCATCTGGTCAAGCTCGCACCCGTGTATGCCGTTCTGGGCAAGCGTGTCTGGCCAATGGGGGGAAATCCCTCCGGGGCTTACGCGGCCAAAATTGCCTGCAATATGATGATTACCATGGCAATCGAGGCAATGGCCGAGGCTGTCGTGCTGACCGAGGCCAGCGGTGTCACGCGTGAGGCATTTTTCGACCTGATTCTCAACACCTTGTTCGGCAGCAGATCTTATCAGGTCTACTCGCGGAATATCGCGAAACGGGTTTATGAACCCGGCTTCCGCGCTAGCCTTGGCCTGAAGGATCTGAGGTTAGCCACAGAAGCTGCTGCTGAGACAGGGCATGAACTGCCAATGCTCGCGGCGGTCTTCGAACGGCTGGGAGAGGCTATCGCCGCCGGACATGGTGAAAAAGACTGGTCGATTATCGCGGCTCAGACGCTGAGTGAAGCGGAGAGGGCTCACTCTGAGATCATGCCCGGCTCAACCAGATCAGCCTGACGCTCACCAGGCCCACTGCCCATAATCACGATGCGGCAATCATTGAGGATAGATCTGGTCTCAGACACGGCTCATGCCACCGTCGACTGTCAGGTCAGCCCCAGTCGTGAAGCTTGCAGCTCCCGACAGAAGAAAGGCCACTGCCGCAGCAACCTCAGACGCGTGTCCCCGGTATCGGCGCGGCCATTGTTTGCACGCTTGCCCAGGAGGGGGCGGTTGTGGCCGTTCATGGACGGGATGCGGTCCGGACCGGCCGTGTCGTAGATAGCATCACTGCCAAAGGTGGCATCGCTATCGCCGTACTGGGTGATCTGACCGACAACAATACAGCGGCCTCGCTAGTATGCGAGGTGAATGAGCGCTTAGGTGGTCTCGATATTCTCTTCAACAATGCAGGGGGGGGGCTGGTGGGAAACATCTCTGGGAAGAAGCTCCCATCGACGCTTGGCAAGCAGCGTTCGACCGTAAGATATTAGCGGCAGTTCGGTTGAAGCGCGCCATCCTCCCCAACCTGCGCAAGGGTGGCTGGGGGAGGATCGTCATTATCTCGAGCCTTGCCGGCATCATGCCTCCGGCTACAGGGCCAGACTACTCGGCGGCTAAGGCGGCGATCAACAATCTGACGCTTTCCCTGTCGAAATCGGTGGCGGGTGATGGGATTACGGTCAATAGCGTGTCGCCCGGCACGATCCGTTCCGAGAAACTGGAAGCGGCTTTCCGGCACATGGCGCAGGATCACGGCGTCACCAAAGACGCATCATGGGCTGCAGTCGAACGGGTCGTTATGAGCGCCGGGATTTTTGCCGTGCCTGTCCAGAAGGTCGGCCAGACCTACGACATCGCGAATGCGGTCGCCTTTCTATGCAGTCCGCTAACACGCTACATCACCGGTATCGATCTGTAGGTAGATGGGGGCGCCATGCCGGCCCTTTGAATAGTGTCACCTGCGTGCGCTGACGTTATGAACACGGCGCGCTCGCCGTCGCCTTGACGAGGTTGATTGCCCGTCCCGGGCACGCTTTGAGGCACAAGCCGCAGGCATGGCATCGATCGGCATTGGGGGTGTAAGCAACCTTGCCGCGGTAACCTCGATTATTGATCTTCTGGACGAAGGTCAGTTGTCTGAAATCATCTGGATCGATTTTGCGAATTTCGAAGACGTAATAGGGACAGACGACGACGCACGCGTCCTTCCCCTCGCAGCGGCTGAAATCGACGATCGGAACGACAAGACTGGCACCGTTTCCTCGCCATTTCCTGACTGTCTGCTATCTGTAAATCAAACCGCGATGTCGCACGTCCGGGATGAGGGCGAAAGCTGACCTCCCTCATTGAGCGCGACCGTATAAGCATGGAGGTGATCTGCGTCATAGCGAAACCCTGCCTCTGAGATGCGCTTTCCGGCCTATCCGCTGCCTTTTCCGCCCATCTCACCTACTTCCGATAATATAATCTATCCGAAGTAGATCACCGCATAAGGAGACATACCGGAACTCATCGTCCGGGACGGGGGGAAACCGGTCTTTCCGCTTCGAGCGAAAGACCTGTGGAAGCGGACATTCTGATCCGGTGTGACAGGGCTACTTTGTTCTGCCTTTCGCTAAACCCTGTCGTTCCCGTCGCCCAGCACTTCGATCACCCGGCATTCCTCGACTGTGCCGTGCGCACACCGATCTAGCGAGTGTTGCAGCTCGGCGCGCAGCGCCACCAGCTTACCAATCCGTCGGTCAATATTCTCGACGTGTCGGCGGGCGATGGCGTCCACCTCGCCGCAGGAACGCTCCCGCTGCTCGCTGAGCGTCAGCAACTCACGAACGTCGGCGACCTCGAAGCCAAGCTCGCGGGCATAGCGAATGAAATTAAGTCGGGCGACCTCGCCCACACCGAAGCGCCGTTGCCGCCCTTCTGTTCGTGCCGGTGTCGGAAGAAGCCCGACGCCTTCGTAGTAGCGGATCGTCGGCACCTTGACCCCAGTGCCGCCGCGCCAACTCGCCAATCGAGATGCTCATAGTGTTTTGCTCTTGAAGCTCTAGTGGCTAGAGATTGTAGGGTGATCCCGAGAAGGAGTCACCCATGTCCGAGAACTGCTGCAAGCCCGAGACCGCCTGTTGCGCTCCGCCACCTCTAGTCGTGCCTACGAAAACCTTTACACCAACCGTCGAGGTGACGACATGCGGCACCGTCGAGGATAGCTGCTGCCCGAAGGGTGTCCCGGTCTTCGACGGTGTAGACCCGCGCTACAAGCGCGTCCTGTGGACGGTGATCGCGATCAATGGCGCAATGTTCGTGACCGAAATGTCGGCGGGACAGATCGCCGGCTCGCAGGCGCTCAAGGCCGACGCGCTCGACTTCCTGGCCGATACCGTCACCTACGGTCTGAGCCTGGCGGTGATCGGCGCGAGCCTGCGCACGCGAGCCACTGCGGCACTCGCCAAGGGCGTCTCGCTGTCGCTGATGGCGCTGTGGGTGTTCGGGTCCACCGTCTACCACACGCTGATCCTCGGCGTTCCGCAGGCCGAGATCATGGGTGCGATCGGCGTCCTGGCGCTGGCCGCGAACCTTGCCTCGGTGTTCCTACTCCTGCCCTACAAGGATGGCGACGCCAACGTGCGCTCGGTGTGGCTCTGCTCTCGCAACGATGCGATCGGCAACCTGATCGTCATGGCTGCGGCGCTCGGCGTCTGGAGCACCACCAGCGCTTGGCCCGACCTTGCGATGGCCACGATTATGGCTGGCATCTTCCTGTCGTCGGCGGTGCAGATCCTGCGGCAGGCATGGGGAGAATATCGAAGCGAAGAGACTGGCACGAAGGTCGCCGCCGCATAGGGTAAGAATCCGCCCATGTCCGCTTCCCGGCAACGCAAAGCGGGCCAGCCACGTCGTGGAAGAAGGCGGAAGCGGCAGGGCAGCTTTGCGACCCGAGCCGGCTGTCTCGATCGGGGTAGAAGCGGTCGGTCGACTTCCGGGCGACAGTCATCGATTGCAGACAACTGCACAGTTCTCAGTGTGTGATCAGGAAAGCAGGATTAGGACACCTGGTCCGGCAGCGGCCTCTTTGGCAACGACGCCAGAAATAACGTGAAGCATATGCAGAACAGAGCGACGTCCTTGAACAGAAACTCGCCCATCAAATTCCATGCGATCGGATCGCTCGAGAAACTCCATCTCACCACGCCAGGAGTCGTGAAAAAGAACGACCACGTAATGGCGAAGGTGCCGGCTGCCATGAGGCTCCCGATCGCCGAGATAACCGGCACGAACGCGCCAAGCACTAGAAGGGTCGCTATGAAAAGCTCGACGCAGCCGAGAACATTCGCTTCGCCACGTATCCCGAATACCATGAGCCACGACACGAACGGACTATTGGCGATATAAATAGCGATGCCATGAGCGGATTGCGGCGTGAACTTCTGGATTCCAAAACATAAGAAGATCAACACCATGACCCATCTCAGGAGAGCAAGCGGTCTGTGGCTCCCGTCGCCGCGCTCGGCGACACGACACTCGCGGATCAGACGGGTCGGCCCACCGCCGGTTGCGGTGCGAGCGCAGGTCTGTGTCGCCATTATCATTTCTCCACAAGATGAAGTAACTTTTACCCATCCTTCTAATTCGGTCAAAACCAGCCGAGGTTACACGGGATCGAAAAATTCTTGTCCGCCGGTTTCCACTAAGAAAAATTGACGCGAGATCGGCTCAAAGGGCCTCGATATTGTCGAGCACGCGGCGGAGCAACCCGATCAGCGTCCCGACTTCCTGCGGCGTCAGGCCGCGCGTCATGTCGGCATTACCGTCGCGCAGCACTTCCCGTCCCATCGGCAGCCGTTCGAGAGCAATTGGGGTCAGGGAGACGAGGCTGCTGCGTCGGTCGTCGGGATCGGGCTCGCGGCGGATCAGGCCGTCGCGCTCCATGCGCGCCAGCAACTGCGCCATCGTCGGCTGCTCGACCTTCGCCAGCATCGCCAGTTCCTTCTGCGAGCGGCGCTCGCCGTGCTGGAGCATGGACAGCACCGGCAACTGCGCCGTGGCCAGCCCGAGCGGACGCAGCCGCGCATCGCCGATCCGCGTCAGGCCACGCCCGATGCGGCTAAGATAGTGGCCGGGATGAGCGAGGGGGTCCCAGGGCTCCTTTGGCATTGCATAGCGTCCTATGTTTCTTCTATATAGGCACCTATATAAATACAAAGGGAGGCAGGAGCAATGGATAGTCGTATCGGGATCGTCGGCGGCGGGCCGGGTGGGTTGCTGCTCGCGCGCCTGCTCGGGCAGCGCGGCATGAGCGTGACCGTTTTCGAGCGCGACGCCCATGCGGAGGAGCGTCCGCAGGGCGGATCGCTCGATTTGCACGAAGAGACGGGGCAGAAAGCCATGCGCACCGCCAGTCTGGAGGCCGCATTCATGGACGCCGCACGGCCCGAGGATCAGGGAGATCGTCTCTACGACGAGACCGGCCGCCTCTTGTTCGACCACGACGGCGCGGCTGCGAACCGCCCCGAGATCGACCGTGGAGATCTGCGACGCATCCTGCTCAATTCGCTTGAGCCGGGTGTTGTATGCTGGGGCCAGCGCGTCTCCGGGATCGCAATCGAGGGCGAGCGGGTAAGGCTCCTGCGAGACGGCGGGAGCGAGGTGTTCGACGTCGTGATCGGCGCGGACGGAGCGTGGTCGCGCGTGCGTCCCTTCCTGACCGAAATCCGGCCCGTCTATCAGGGCGTCGTGTTCCTCGAACTCGGCTTCGAGGAGGGGCGCGACACTCACGCCGCATCCCTGGTCGGGCGCGGCAAGATGTTCGCCGTGGGTGACAACCGCGCGCTGATCCTCCAGCGCAACGGGCATGGCCATATCCGCTTCTATGCCGGCGTCCGCATGGCTGAGGACGATGCCGCTGCCCTGTGCGACGCAGATCCCGCCGAGGCGCGGGCGCGCATGGCCGGGGCGTTCGCGACATGGGCGCCTGAGCTGAAGCGCCTCGTCGACGAGGGCGATTTCATCAGTGCCCGCCCGATGTATGCGATGCCGATCGGCGCGCGCTGGGTAACGCATCCCGCTGTCACGCTGCTGGGCGATGCCGCACATTTGATGTCCCCCTTCAGCGGCGAGGGGGTCAATCTGGCCTTGGCCGACGCCCTCGACCTTGCGGACGCCCTGGCGCGTGGGACCGGGATCGCAGCCTATGAGGCGACCATGGCGTCACGCGCGGAGATCGCTGCGGCTGGTGCCGCGGCGGGACTGGCTAGCGTGTTCTCGACAGACGGGCCGGCGCACGTACTTGCCCGCTACCGCCGGCGTATCACCGGGCGTTGAGCATTCCATAGCGCCAGACCGATGATAGTTGGGAGAACATCAAGCGAGCGAGATCACAAGTGCTTATACCCGAGTTTAGTTAGACTGTTCATGTCGGCTTTCGGGATAAAGTGTGATGCCGTCGTAAGTCCGCAAAGGGGGCGAAAGCTGCCGGCCGGCTTGGAGCACATTGGTAAGAGCGGAGAACCTCTGAGGCAGAATTTTTGGCTCAACCAGCGTCATTTTCGGTGCTTACGACCTACTTCCGATAATAATAATTATCGGAAGTAGGTGAGCGATCGAGCGTCTATTCTATAGCCGTCGGCTCATTCGCCTCAATCTTGTCCGCAAGTTCCTGCATGATGGGCTGGTAGTATCGATCGAGCGATTTCAGATCGCGATGTCCGGTGACACGCATCAAATCGAGCGGGTTCGCAAGATAGCGTGCGAGACGCGACGTCGCCTCATGGCGAAGATCGTGAAAGGTGAGGTTGGTCAGGCCTGCGCGCTTGGTCATCCGGCCAAAGCGGACAGAGAACGCCTTCTCATTGCCGATATTGAAGATTTTCTCGTGCGGCTCGGGCCTGTGCGGCATCTGCTCGAGTTTCTCGACGAGAAGGCGCCGTGCGCCGGGCGTTAGGGGGCGCTTCTCGGGGCCAAGTTCCTCCCGGTGTCGCTCGCTCTTCACTCTGGCAAGCGATAGCGTGCGACTACGGAAATCGATGTCTTTCCAGCAAAGAGAAACGGACTCCGATAAACGACAAGCTTGTTCGATCGACCATTTGACAAGCCATACATCGTCAGCATGCTCAGAGGCCGAAACAACATCTACCAGGCGGTCATATTCACTCCGAAGATTGTGCTCATTGTCTAGCATGGCCAATCGTCTATTACGCTTCCTATCAGCGCCTTGCGGCCGTTTCACAACTCTGCCGGAGGCATGATTGACCGTGTGGATATCCCACTCACTGATCGCATGCTGAATGATGCTTGCGAGGAGATTGAGCCGCTTGACCACGGTCGCTGGCGCATAACCATCGGACAGCATGCGATCGCGAAAGGCCCGAACGTCAGCGGGCTGCCATTTGTTCACCATGACATTGACGACAGGGTCATCAAGAAGGGCAGGGATGTGGCCAGTGCGGTCCGCCAGGCGATGGGCCATGCATTCGTCGCGATAGCGCTCCACCAGTCTTCTGAGAGGTGTCTTGTCGAGGGACGATGTGTCTTTGAACTGACGTAGATCGACCTCGGCACGCTTTTCAGTGAGCCACCGACGAGCCAGGGCTGAGGATGCGAAAGTCTTTCTCAGGCGTTTACCGTCGACCATCTTGCGGGCCTGATACTGACCCGCGCCTCGGTACCATACGCCCTTGGGGAGTGGTTTACCTGTGGCCGGGTCGATGCCTGATCTTTCTGATTCGCTCATGCGAAGCCCCTGATACCAAAGAGCCATATCTTCCTGATTGGCTCAGGAATGGCTCAAAATCAACACTCTGGTAAATCGGGATTTTGCTCTTTACCCATTGGAACCCGCAGAAAACTGCGGAAAATCGAATGGCGTCCCATAGGGGATTCGAACCCCTGTTGCCGCCGTGAGAGGGCGTGAGTGATGAAGCGATTTCAACGCATTATACGCAATCATCCACAGGTATCGAGCCGCGTAAAACAACCATATACCGTCACTCGCAAGGCCTTAGATGTTCACGTGAACATCGTCGTTTCCCCTTGTACTGCCCCGACAGATCATGCGATTCTGCGAGGGCTGCGGGATCAAGGGGAAGGACTCCCTATCAGGGTTTCTGCACGGTGATTCGATCGCACCACCCGCAGCAACTAGTTCCTTGTCGTCTAACCGGTAGGACAGCGGATTTTGATTCCGCCAATCTTGGTTCGAACCCAAGCGAGGAAGCCATATAATTTCGGGCGGCATCTGGGGAATAACCCTTGTACCGGG
Organism: Asaia sp. HumB; assembly: GCF_030263835.1. NCBI lineage: Bacteria > Pseudomonadati > Pseudomonadota > Alphaproteobacteria > Acetobacterales > Acetobacteraceae > Asaia > Asaia sp. HumB. The sequence continues at coordinate 200,667 of NZ_JARPML010000001.1, forward strand.
ATGCATGGTCATGCGATTCTGCGAGGGCTGCGGCGGCGTGGATGGACACGTTTTGAACTCAATGCGAGAGGGCTGGTTTGCAAGCCAGCGTCATGCCCACCCCTAGGATACGATATCCGAGGGTCTCGTTGGCAGCCGGTATCAAGCCCGGCACGCAGCACCGGCACCCTTGTTCGAGAGGGGTTACGCGCCGCGTCTCTTCAGTGACCGAACCGGGGCGCTGAATCATCGTGGTGGAGATAGGCAGGGGCGGCTTTCGGGCCGCCCTTTGCTTGTGCGGGCGGTTTTAATTGACTCCCGCCCTTGTTCGCGTTCTGTTCTCGCTCATGATAGACCTGACCCCGGCCTCCGAAGAAGACGTGACATTCGCCATCCGTATGTCGATTTGCCTCGACTACCGAGGCAAGCCGAGGCGTGTGAACGCGAAGATGACCGGGGCGGAGATGGACGCGCTGGCCCAGAAGATCACTGAGCAGTTGAAACGCTCGAACATGTGGGCATTCAAATGGGTGCTTGCCCGAGTGTGTCGCGTGCGTCACCGCCACCAGAAAAAGCACTCTCCGTACAGAAAAAAGCCTTCCCAAATGATGGTAAAAAGCTGTACATAGAGTCGGTATCAATGGGAGGTGTTTATGACCGTCAAAGTGACCATGAATCTTACGCAGCGGGATGTTCGCAACACCGAATCTCTGCAAGGCTTTATGAATACTAGGACAAAAGCACAGGCCGTAAGTACAGCGCTATCCGTAACAAAGGCTCTGGCAGAAAATATGAAGCCGGGGAGCGAATTACTTATACGCCAGAAAGACGGGAGTATGGAAAAGATCATCATCCCCGAAATTTGCTAACGAACGATTAGATGTCTGAGATAGAAAACAGCTCGAGCTCAGGTCAGGCAGAGGATTGGGGAGAAAATACCCTATCATCAAATGTCCGGGTTGAGGTATTAAAAGCTTCCTTTCCCCATAAAAGAGATCAGAGGCGGTCACAACTGATCGCTCTCTGTATCTTATCTGCGGTTGCGGTGATTTTGGTAATTATCGACGCAATAGCAAAAACCCAGCTTTCTAAAGAGGTTCTGGTTGTTATTTTGCCTGCTTTTACTTTTTTTCTGGGCAGAATAAGCCAAGGTAGCGAAAATGACTGAAAACGATGATTTCGAAATAGAAACTGAGCCTGACGTCGAAGCTACAGACGAATTTCAGAAAAAAATAACTTTGCGGAAGACTGAAGTAAAAAAAATTTTTACTCCTTCGCGACCCGTAACTGATCAGAATATCTTTTCAGGTCGGAAAGAGCAACTGAAGGAGTGCTGCAGTATCCTCGAGACCCCAGGACTGCATGGTATTCTTTACGGCGAAAGGGGGGTGGGCAAAACGTCGTTCGCCAATATCATATCGATCTTCCTGAAAGCCGGGTTTGTAGTCGACGGTAAGGTAGACGACGTAAATATAAGCTTAGTTGGTGACGTAAACGTAATAAAAGTAGAGTGCTCGTCATCAGATACATTTGAGACATTAATAAAATCAATATACTCCCAAGTGACAATTACAACTATCAAGGAAAAAATTGGATTCGGGCATGAGGGTGAAGTCGAGCAGCAAGAAATAACGCTCGCCTCAACTCTAACCGATAAAACCAGCTTTCTTCCATCGCATGTTGCGATGGTCTTCAGACAGTTGCCTGGGAAAAATTTCGTCATCATTGATGAATTTGACAGATTGCGCGCGGATACCTTTAGTCTTGCAAATTTTGCAGATTTTCTAAAGGTCTTATCGGATGTCGGAGAGGCATCCAATGTACACTTTCTAATAATAGGCGTTGGAGAGAGCGTTTCCTCCATAATCGGTGAGCATGCGTCTATTGAGAGAAATTTGACGCAGGTTCATATGTCGACTATGGCCGAGGGCGAGATTACAAATATCATCAAAAAAGGCTTGAAAAAGCTTGAAATGACAATGGGTACTGACATTGTAGACAATGTAGTCTCGATATGTTGCGGATATCCGCACTACGCCCATCTTCTTTGCTTGTACGCTTGTATGAACGCGTTGAATGATAATAGACTTTCAGTATCACTGGCGGATCTCAATTTCGCCATCTCAAAATCCATCGAGAAAGCTTCTGATGGCCTGAAGAGGTCTTATAGGTCTGCCACGATAACGAATAAGCAAAATATATATCCTGAAGTTCTACTGGCTTGTAGCATATGCTCTAGCGATGAATACGGTACTTTCCAGCCTAAGGATGTCGAAGGACCCTTAGCAAGGCTATTGAAGCGACCTATCGCAGTACCTAACTTTGGCGCTCATCTTCGTAATTTGTGCAAAGAGGAACGTGGCAATATTTTGGTTCAAGATGGCTCAAAGGGACGGCGACGTTATCAATTCCGGAATCCGCTCATGCGTGCGTTCATTAGACTTAAAGGGCAAGGACGATTTTGACATTGCTTGAAGACTTGTTCTGTAAACAACATCTCCTTCATGCTATATTCTTTGGCTTTCGAACCTTTTGTGCTTAAATATTAGGTTATAACGGAAACAACTAGCAGTATCGTTTGAAAAAAAACTTCTGTCATATGCTCAAAATTGCGGCCAATGTATTGCTTTCTTGGCTGGTTTTTTTCTCCTATCAAACTGGTTTCGGCGGCTGCGCCATTATTTTCCAGAAGATTGCCAACGCACAAAAACCGTAACGGTGGGGTGACGATTACTTGTTGCATGCCCGCACCTGGTCCCGCAGCCCGATATAGTCGCCAATCCACCGCACCGTTTCCGGCTTCGGACTCGCCTTGACCTCAGCAGCAAGCGCCGCTTGGTCGGCCTTGGAATAGGTCACAAGGGTAGGGCAGGGCACGTACTGCACAGACGAGCAGGCGGAGAGCCCGATTAGCGCCCCGAGAGCGAGCCATCTCATGCCGTGCCGTCCCCGAGCCGCTGCAGCACGGCATCTTCCGTCGCAGGCTTGTCGGCCTGAGCCTGAGCCATTGATTGCGCCTTGAGCGTCGTCGCATCGGCAGAGGTCTTTGCTGCCTCAGACGTGCTGACAGACGCCGCGTTCTTCCCCGCCCGGTTGGCGTACCAGATCAGGGCGCCGAGAGCTGCGACGATGAACGCCACGGCCCCGGCAATGAGGTCAGCCGTCACGCGGCCTGCGCGACAGTGCTGCTCGTGCCCTTGAAGGTGGCAACGAGCGTCTTGATGTCGGTATCGAGCTTGTCGGCATCGTCCTCGATCGCGCTGATTGCGTCGAGAATGGCCGACAGATCCTTGTTCGAGCTCTCAAGCGACGGGATGATCAAATCACCGACTTCGCCAATGATGGCTGCGGCCGCCGTCAGCTTAGCCGTGGTGGCGGTGCTGACAGAACTGCCAGCCGCATCGGTGATCAGCTTGATGAGCTTGGTGACGAGCGTGTTTGCGCTGGTGGTCATGGTCTTTTCCTTCTGGATGATGAGGACTGATCCCGGCCCGATTGCCGGTGTCGTCAGTCAGGGCTTGGCGTCGTCGGCGTTGATGGCGTGCTTGCCGTTCATCGCGACGGTGTTGACGAGCAGGTAAAGGGGGAGCCACTTCGAGCCCTCAGCCGGGCGCGGCCAGAAGCGGGCGATCACGGCGGCCAAGGAGATCAGAAATGTCCCGATCAGCGTAATGTCGGCGCTGATCTGCGCGGGCAGGAAGGGAAAGACGGTCTGATAGATCGTCTGCCAGTCGAAGTTCATGCGGATGCTCCGGTTGTGGGGATACCGCGCCCGAGGAATACGCCGCTTTCGATCTTGCGGCGGCGCTGAAGCCCCGGCAGGACGACAAGCTGTCCGTTCACCGTGGCCTTATCCCAGACGAGGAATTGCTGTGCGGCCGAGTTGTAGAGGCGCTGGTTCAGGCGTCGCACGAGGGTCGAGCCCTTGGCCGCGTTGGTGCCGACATTGAACTGCCAGGAGAGCAGGGCGCCCTCCTGGTAATCCGTCAGCGGGACGGTCACGAACGAGCGGAGCTTCTCCTGCAGGGTCATGACTGTGTTCCGCAGCAGGTCGAGGGCCTGCGCCTGGGTGATGGGCTTCGTCGTCGCCGTGACAGGCGTGCCGTCACCGAGGAAGCGATTGCCGTAACCGATGGTCCAGTAATTGGCTGGGCAGAGATAAGGCTTGAGGCTCAGCCCCTCGAAGTCGTCACGCGAGATCAGCGCGATAGCGATGTCGATGCCGGTCATTGCACCCACCCTGCCAGATGCGTGGTGACATAGCCGAAGGCGGCTCCGGTCACGATCAGCGCCCAGCTTGCCCAGCCCCGAAGGCTACCGATCTTGTGCAGGTCGGTACGAACCGCGCCAATCGCCTGTAGCGTTGCTTTCTCACGAGCCTCAGCACTGGCCTTGTTCTCGCCGTGCATCTGCATCAGCTTGTCAGAGAGAGAGCGATGTTCGAGACGGATCTCGACAATCGCCCCCTCGACCGCGCTTAGGCGGCGCCCGTGATCGGCCAGGGTATCGATAGGAACGACATCAGATACGGCGCTCATGTCGCCTCCAATAAAAAAGCCGCCCGGTGAGGGGCGGCTTGAGAAGATGGAACAGGCGGGGCACTCATTGGCCCCGCTCGACTGTCGCGAGGGTGGGCGCTTTCGCTTCAATGACTGCCGAAGCATATTGGCCGGGCAGGGTGTAAGGCCCCGCCTGAGCCTGCGTGCCGTAACTGCCCAGCGTCAGGCCCGATGCAGGCGCAATGGTAACAGCCCCGGTGCCGAGTTGAGTTACTGTGATACGGCATCCAACGAGCGTGTAATTTGCCACCGTGACCGTGACTGCCGAGCTTGAGTTCACAGCGACGGTCTGCCCGCACTGCGCCGTGTTGCTCAGGGTTGTGTTCGCAGTGACCGTAGTGACAGGGTGGGCGTATTGCTGGCTCTGCCAGCTACCATCCATGCGAAACTCGAAAATATTGGCACCGGCGTTTACATCCTGCATGGCGATGCGCTGCGGGCTGGCTTCCCAGTTCAGGTTGAACTGGTTCGTTCCAACTGCATAAGCGTGCAGGATATTCTTCTGCCCTGCCACGCCGGGCGAGACCTGGGCATTCAGTGCCCCTGTGCCGGAGTAGGCATTGAGGCTGGTCACGCCCGAAACGTTAGACAGGATCGCGCCGGATACATCGAGCGGAGCGCCAGGCAGCGGGTTAAGCACGCCGAGGCGACCATTCACCCGGTCAATCGAGAAAAACGGGGCATTCGTGAAGTTGCCCCATTTGGCATCACCGAAACGGTAATAGTCAGCGTTCCCCATCGGCGTATAGACGAGGAAGTCGTGCTGAGACCCTTCAGCATTGCCAAACCGGAAGTATGTGCCCGTCGAAGTGCTGGCAGACGACGCGAGCGCTGCGTTGCTCAGCGTCATCGTCTGCGTACCCGCGCCGGAAACGATGGTCGTGCCAGCGGGAAACAGGCCATATTCAGCCGGGGTATCGAGGATCTGTCCGGCTGCCCCAGGGAAGTTGCAGCCGCCCATGCAGGTAATGGACGTACTGCCTTTCGTCACGAGACCGTAGGCAGTGTTCAGTCCATACGGTACGAGTTCTGTGCCCGTTGTCTGCCAAATGAAAGGGACAGGCTGCCGGTTGAACATGCCGTCATAGGTAAACCGGCTGATCTCGAAATAATCATATCCGACATCGGGGCCGTATTGCAGCTTTGGCCCCCAACCTACCGCCCCGTGCTCGAAATTGCCCCCGTAGGCCATGTCGGGCCCGTCGAAGGCCAGTGCGGCAAAGCCGTTCGCATTCGTCGTCTTGAGGGCGAGCGCGTTATTCAGCCCTGTGCTGTTCTCGATTGTGAACTCACCCTTGTTGGCATCATACCAGAGGCTTGTGGCCATGCCCGGTTGCTGCGGATCGCTGACGATAAAGCCGCCTTTCGTTGGATCCCCCGACGCGGTGAGGCTGCCAGCAAGCGACCCGCCGGTGAAAGGCAAATAGATCGAGGCAGCGCTTGCGATCGGCAGGTAGTCCGCCAGCGCGCTCTGCATCTGGGCGGGAGTGACTGCCGACGAGATCCCGGCCTGCAGGGTGGCAAAGGTAACGACGCCTGACCCGTCCGCATTGCGCGCCGTACCTAGCGGGGTATCCATTGGCAGGCCGTTTGGTGGCACGAATTGCCTACCTGAAGATTGACCAAAGGCGAGAGACGGCAGGAAAGCAATTAAAGCCGCAAGACGCTTCATGGCGGAGTTCCTGCATAGGTCGGGATATTGGCATTGTTCCACCAGCCCCCGGCAGCCGGCGCCGAGGTCGGCAGAGACGCCAGCCATGCCGACATGGTGGCATCGTTCACGCTGTTGATATCGACGCCGGGTGCCGTGGGTGGCGAGGCCGGAACGAGAGCAGGGGAAGCACTGACCGTAATCGCAACGACCACCTGATAGGTCGCGCCCGAACTGCCAAGCACGCAAACCGTGACGGCTAGCGTTCCAGCCTGCGCCCATGAGATCCAGGCCGTGCAGATCGTGTCGGTCAGCGAGGTCCATGCTTGCGTCCCGGCACCGCCAGTATCGAAGGCCAAGGCCTTGATCGTCTCGCCCGGCGAGAGAAGCCCCGAGAAATCGACGCTGTAATCAGCGCCGCCGTTGATGTTGCTGTCAGGCCATGCAAGGAGAGGTTGCAGGGCCATGCCGCGCAGGTTCGCAGTCGTGCACCCGCCAGGGCGCACGATCCGCGCTGATGGGCGCCAGGTCATGGGTGGTTATCCTGCTGTGCCGGATGTGGAAGTGGGTGCCTTATAGGTGCTTCCAATAGGGTAGGCCGACGCGTCATCCTCTACCCAATACTGGCCGGTCGGCAGTATCAGGTTGCCCTGGCCATCCCAGACGATGCGATTCACAACCTCCCCGGAGGCGTCGATAATCGCGTAGTTGTGCGTTGGGTACGCAGTGCTGCCGGTTGCTGGTGCTACATCAGTCATCAGATAGCCTCATAACATTCGATGATCGCGGCGCCGTTGCCGCCCGTGCCGCCTGTCTGTCCGGCAGATGTCCCGCTGGTTGCTCGCGACCCACATGCGCCACTTCCGCCACCGCCTGGGCCACCTTGTATGCCATCTTGACCGTTGCCTACCGCATAGCCGCCGACGCCCATCGGGGAGCTTGCGCCTGCGCCGGAAAGGGCGAAGAAGTTTCCTCCGTTTTGGGGGTTAACGACATTACCTGGAGACCCGCACTGGCCCGGTACGGCTGCCACAAAAAATAGGATGCCATTGGGGAAGTTTGGACTGGCGCTGAAAGGAGAAGGGGGACTGATTGTAGAGTACCCGCCTGTATTGACGTTGGGAGCTCCGTATCCGCCCGGACATATGACCGCGTTGCCAATCGAGCTTTGGCCGCCATTGGCGTTGGCTGACCCGCCGCTTCCGATGATGACCTGCACTGCCGTATTGGTTGCGCCCGAGAAAAGCTGGCTGTAGGTCAGCCATACCTCTGCGTAGCTCCCCGCTGTGCCGCCAGCACCAGCCGAGCAGGCATAGGCATCCTGCGGAACCGCCGAGGCTCCGCCGCCTGCACCACCCACCATGCGAACGCGGAACACCAGTGTGGAGTCATTGCGAGGCGGGGTGTAGGTTCCAGTCGAGGAGAAGGTGTTTACCGCCCGTAAGCGCCCGGAATTCAGCCGGGTGGCAAATTCAGTCGTAGCGAAAGACGTGTCGCTCACCCCGAAAGCCTTAGTCGTTCCAGTCGGGTTCTGCGTAAAGGAGACCGGCCCTGCTACGCTCTGCTGGCTCGCGTCATCAGTTTCCAGGTAGTTCCCGGCAGGTTGATAGTCCCCAGCAGGCTGATAGTTCCCAGCAGGCTGTACGATATGCCAGTTGCCTTCCTCATCAAGAAAAGAAGGCGCGCCGCTCTTGTCCAAGGTCGCAGCGTAGATGCCCTTGCAGACGACTACCTGGTACCAGGTGCCTTCGCCGTCGCGGAACGTTGGACCCTTTGTAGAGCCGTCAATCGCTGCCTCGGTGATGCCGCCGTTGATGCCGCCATTCGCACTTCCCGCATTCGCCACGAGGCCTGCGAACAGATTGACCCAAGAAGCGCCATCAGCACCGGGCGTGGTCAGGTTGTTGTCGGCAGTGGAGACCCAGAAGAGGCCGGCGGTGGTGGGGTCGGCTACGACGCAGCCTTGGGGATAGCCGCCAACGGATTGGGCAAAAGACGCAGAGAAGGGCGGAAACACGCCGCTTTCGTAGTTCTGAGCTGCTGTTGCAAGCATCCGGAGCGCGCCGTTCATGTCCTCTCCGAACATGAATGACCCTCCGGCTTCAGGCGGAACGAACGTCGCCGGAGGGAAGCCTAGGGTAAGGGAAGCCCTTCCTAGATCTGAGGAAGATCCGGGGATGGGATATTGAAGGTGTGCGCTATCGGCCCCGGCCCCCCATACAGTAGGGAACTGCGGCGAGAAGTCAGTCTTTTTCATGATTTTCCTGCCCGGCTGCTGCCGTCATTCCTCGAAGGAGTAGGAGACGTTCACGCCCGAAGGCTGGGGCAGAACCCCGGAACGATAGATGATCGACAACTGCACCGGCGTCGGCACGAAGTCGAAGCGATAGGTCATCGTCATGTTCTGATTGTCGATGACGTAACAGCGGCCAGAATCACCGAAGAGCGTCATGAGAATATTGTTCAGCGACGTGATCGAACAGTCGGTGATATTTGCGGCTGCTTTGGCGAAGATCAGCTTGCGATAGGCATCATCAGTAAGTGCGACGTTCGTAGTCGTCGGCTGCCCGTTGTACCAGATGCCAGCATTGAATTCTCGGATCGCCGTTGATGTGCCATTCGCGGCCGCTTCATCAAAGCCAATATATCCGCTCTCTGTGACCTGCAGTACTCGCCCGACACCGACGATGCGGCCCCACACGTCCAAGCCCCAGCCTGTCGCAGTCGAGGGGTTCCAGACCTGATCATACCAGAGGTTGAAGAACGCCTCCGGATCGACCGCCTCAGCAAAGGATTGAATGATCGTGCAGAGACGGGGCGAATTGGAATACTGCGAGAGGATGGTGTCATAGATATCCATCGCATCACACCAGCGTCAGAGAGATGTTCCCGGCTGCCATGGTCGGCACCTGAGCCATGGTCATCGTGACCAGGTTCTGATCGGCCGGGGCCGAGGTGCCGATTTGTAGCGTTACCAGCCGCGCCCAAGTTCCGAGGGACATGATCGCGCAACCAAACTGGCTGGCATAGATCGTACTGGCGATTGTCGGACGCAGGCCGGAACTGCCCCCAGAAGCAAACTGCGCCAGAACAGCGTTCTGGATCTGGGTCAGGGCATCGGAAGGCACATCAATACCGTTCTTGATGGTCACGGCCAGATAAACTGGCGTTGCCTGTGCCACTGCATAGTTGATCGTGTAGGTTGGGCCGTTGCCATTATAGACGGCTGCCGGATCCTGAACCTGCACGCTCGTTCCGCCCGCCGTGCCGCAGCCAGGGCTTTTCTTCTGCATGATCGCAAGGCCAATGTCAGCAGGCGCGCCACCTGCTACGCAGCAATATACGCTGTTGGCCGGCACGTTCACGCCGTTATAAGTGACCGCCGCTGTTGTCCCGTTACTGTATGCATAGGCATCCGTGACGCTGCTCAGCTTGAGAACTTGCCCAAGGATCGAGGCGGTTTGGCTGGTCGAGTTGGCAGAAACCGAGTTGTTCCGCCGCTCTTCGAACGCGATCCGGCCTTCTGCGTCAGAGCCAAGAATGCCGGGTGAGGCGTTGGATACTGACGACACGCCAGCCGTGTATTGGTAGAGCGAGAGAGAGTTGGCAGAGCAGGCGAGGGGGCCTGTCTCGGTGTTCGTCACTGTGGCCGATGCTGTGCCGCCAGCCGGGATCGTCACGTCAGCCGTAAGGGCGTATTGATAGACGCCATCAGTCGCGATGACGCTGCCCGACGAAACAACCTGCCCAGCCGTACCCACGATCGATACAGCAACGGTCGTGGCCGTCGCAGGAACGCGGGTCATGAAGTAGATGTTGCCGATTGCGTCCTGCATCCGGCCAGAGGCAATCTTAGGATCAACGCCGTTCGCAACTGCCAGAATGGCGTCGTAGCAATTGCCAATCGCCGCTGCTTCTGACGTGGCAATCTGGCCCTGAGGCGTGGAAAGATCCTGATTGACGTTCCCGCCCATAGCGGCGCTGATATCCGTCAGCGCACCCGTCAAAACGTCCAGTTCATCAGGCGCAACCACGCCTGCGCTCGTGATCGTGAGCGCCGGAATCGAGGTGGTGCCGCTAGAACTGGACATCGAGCGTTTCGCCTGTCGTCAGGGTGATTTGCATGATACCGGAAAGGCTCCGATCTTCGCCCAGTCTGGACACGACGCACGAAGCGTCCTGAACCAGCGGAACGGTACGGGCCGCAGCTTCAGCGAGGCGCTGGAAAATCGGGACGGACTGCGACTTGCCGAGGATTTGAGCCTGATACGGTAAGCCTTTTGACGTGTCGTAGTAGCACTCGCCCTGGAACACGCGGATGGCGTTGGACACGTCCTGGAGCACCGAATAGGGCTCGGAGCAGATCGCGATATTGCCCGACCGATCAAGCACGAGATCCCATTCCGTGCGATCAAGCAGGAGGGATTGCATCGCTGATTTCCTTGGGACTGGCCGGATTATCGGCAGACTATCGGTTTATGGCACGCTGTTTGGTCAAAGTACAGCGAAACAGGGTCACTGTGGCTTGCCGGTTGAGCCGCTGCCCGTCTGCACGCCCGTATGCGTGTGATTGTCGAGAGAGATTCCGTTGCCGGTCACGTCTCCGGTGGCCGTGATAGGCCCGTCAACCTTGAGACCGCAGGCGATCTCAGCGGCGTTCGCTTCGATGCGAACAGTGCCCGGTGAGACGATGCGGATGCCATCACCATTCATGATGATGAACTGATTGGGCGCACCATTCAGAAACCCGCCCACATAGACGCAATCGCTCATGGAGTGCATCCGGAACGAGCCCGGCGCCGAAGGCTGGCGGGACGTGATGACATTCTGGATATCGCGGCCGGAAACCATGACGAAGCCGATATCTCCCACCATCGGGTCGATGATCAGCGCCGAGGTGCCGCCCTGCACGCGCAGGTAGGGAACGCCGGTTATGACGCCATGGGGGTACGTCTTGCCCTGTCCGTCCTGCATGTGGACCATGGGCTGCACGTCCACCTGACCTACCAGCGACACGCCGCCGCCGTGGACGGCTTTGACCTGGACGAGGATGGGGATGCCAAGATCGGAGATATGTCTCTCAATCGCCGCATCGATCGCGCCCGCATCCGTATTGTGGGCGAAGATGGAAGAGAGCGTCATCGGATTTGTCATGATGTTGGGGCCTTTACTGCGCCAAACTTGTCGGCTCGCACTGCTTCAACGCGCGTGAACCAACGACCATTGGGTATTTCAGCATCAAGTTCATGGGCTACGAGGGAGGGTATCCAAGTCCCATTCACGGGAATAGGAGCCACCTGGCCCGACTGATTGTTGACCCAAGCCTCAGGCAGATAAGAGCTATCCACCTCGATCGGCGCCATGAATTGCAGGCGTCGATCAAACAGCGTTGTGAAATAGATGCCGGATGAGTTGTATGAAGGATATCCGATCAGGCCGGTGCGGGCGCTGATCTTAGGAATGACTGCCGCCTGTATGTCCTGAAGGTTCCGGGACCAAACCGTGACCTGGTATCTCGGAGCGGTGTCCGATGCGGTCGCTTCGCCATTCCTGATCGTGTGGATAAATTTGAAGGCTTTATAAAGCTGTCCAATCTGTTGATCGAGCGTGCCGTGTAGGTACTGATCAGCAGGTAAACGCGCATTAAGCCCGTAGTTTACGAAGGTGTATCCGGACTGTGCGGCCAGGTTGGAGATAATCTCTGCGATCGAGGTTCCAGCCTTGTAGGTCTGCGCCGGGACGATCGCGACATTCGGGCCTTGTACACTTTGCGAGTAGACCTGAAACGCGGGCTCAGGGATGGAACTGAAGTCGGCAAATGCCTCGGAAATGATGCCGTAATAGATCGTGGCCAGTCCGGTTTCATCGTCTCCGGCCTCAACGCGAACGGTGTTGTAAGTCGTACGGATCGCATCGAGGTAAACGGGATCGATCGGGTAGGCCAGCATCGAAAGCCGGTTCATGATAGGAAGGCTAACCCCATAGATGCGCAGATTGCAGGACTGCCCAACGCGGAGGCCTGCGCTAAGCACCTCAATCTGGCAACGGTATCCCTCAAGCGTTACCTCGTCGCTTGTGGAGCCATTACCCAGACCGCGACTGGCGACCGTGAAAGTCACCCGGATCTTCTTTTGCGTGAAACTACGAGGTAGGCGCGCAGCACGCGCCGTTGCGGTGTCTGACATCACGCCCCCGAATAGAACAGGAACCATCGGGTCCCGAAGCCTGAGTAATCAGGATCGTCGGAACCTTGCAGGTCGATGAAAGCGAAATCGCCGGGAAGGCCAAGATAGGCCGCCCTGACGATGTAGGTACCGGTCAAAGCGAGGGCACCAGAGACGACTTGCGTCTCATTTTGCCACACGTTGAAGTAGATCCCGGTGCGGCGCTGCTGCACATCGAGCCTGATATTTTGCCCGCTGAGAACGACATTGAGCGTCTGGCTTGGCGTTGCGGCCAGAGGTATGATTCCAGCCATCAGCCTGATATCCCGCTCATGAGCCCCACGAGATCGGGTGCGCCGCTCGGAAGCTTCTGAATTTGCACCTGGCCTGCCTGAACAGGGTCAGACGCTGAAACCGTTCGCGCCTGCGTGTTCCTGTAGCCCTGCGTGGCGGTGGTACGCACCTCCTGAAGCTCGATCTCAACCACCGGCATCGTGACTCCATCACGTTCAGTGCGCCGGAAACGGTATCCGACGATATTCGCGTTGGTGTAGCTGCGCTCTGGCATATGGATGTCATACAGATTGGTATCTGCAACGATCTGTTCGAGCGTGTCGAAAAAGCTTTTGCGAACCTGTAGCGGCGTTGCCCCGGTGATCGATCCCAGGATCTGCTTGAAGCCAGCCGTGAGGCCGTTTTCAAAGCCACCCGTTATCGTGCTGCCGCTTTCGTTCCCATCGCAAACCATCAAGATCCGGCTGAGATAGGGGAATTTCGCCTTGTTGTATGAGGTGAAATTACCGTCCTCAGTCGGCGCCGTTGAGATTTGGTAGCGCATCTCATATTCGACGCCGAGAACGTGAGCCGCCGTAAGAACGGCTTCGTTGCTCCTGAATATGCCCCAATCCTTGAAAGCGTTCGCAATCTGGATATTCGCGACCTCTTGGCCAAGCAGATTGGAAATTGAGGCGGTGACGCCATTTCCGATCGATTGCCCAAGCAGGGCAGGGACGCCCACCATAACCGGCACGTCCCACACGTCCGGGAGGGGGATTGTTGGAAACGCCATCACTGTAATCCCGACATATTGTTGGATGATAGCTGCTTGCGAAGCTGGGGCACTGCATCGCGAGCCATGCCCTGAGCGTCCGTTGCATTGGTGTGGATCACCACATCCCCGTTAAATGAGGCGTTGTGGTTCGTTGTCGTGGTGTTCGAAACAGAGCCAGGACTTGAACCTGCGGTCACTGACGCGGCCATTCTTGACACGTCGCCCGTCCCGATCGACTGCACCGCCTGCACCTGTTGATCACGCCAAGCCTTGATCGCGTCAGCCTGCGGACTGACACTCTGCGGCTGGTCGCGGCGCTGGAGGAGCATCGCTATATCTTCGCGGTCGAGGCCCACGGCGGGCTTTTGGCCGCGCAGATGAGCATCCACACTTTCAGCCAAGCGTTTGATTGCGCTGCCCTGCTCGGCCTTCGATGCGTCATAGCGGATAACAGTCGTGTCGTTCCGGCTGTTGTCCGCAATCGGAAGCGGGGTGTCCTGACTTGATATCGCCGGAGCTTCCGGGATTGAGTCACGCGCCTTCAAGGCAAGCGCCAAACGCCATTCGTCCTCTTTGCCATCTGCATTGAGAGGGCGCTCAAAGTGCTCACGAAACGCTTTGACTGCGCGATCGACGGAGATGTTCGGGTCACGAAGCGCGGCGTCGGCCTGTTTGGCGCCGGCATCGCCGCCTGATTTCAGTTCAAGAAGAAGTGCCCTGACCTGATCCTCATAACCGGCTGTCCGCACGTCGATGCCGAACCGCTTCTGAATGTCGTCGGCGCGCTCTTTGTGCCATTGCGCAATACCGAACGCGGAGGGATTGCCTGCCCAGTCCCGATCACCGGTGGCGCCAGGGTTTAGGGCGCTTTCCTGCTCGAGATTTCCCACCACGCCAAGAGCCGCATTGCGGGAATACCCTGCCCGGATCAGGCTCTGATATAGGAAGCTTTGATGCTCCTGCTTGTGAGTGGAGGCGTCGTATGTCTGGTTTGCCCGTCTTCGGCTGTCGTTGATATCCGAGTTGAGACTCAGCCCTTCACCGACCGTAAGTGCCGTGACGCCAAGCAGCCTCGATGCGTAACGCCCTCCGGCAGTCAGCGCCGCCTCTGTCTTAGGCACCACCCCGGCGCGCAGTGCTTTTATTTCATCGATTGCAGCCTTGAGAGCTTTTTTGTCACCGCCGAACAGCTTCTTGAGGATGCTTAGGCCCGTCATCCCGACGAGGATGCTGCCGAGCCCGTTGAGAGACTTGCTCAACTCGTCAACTGCGAAAGCAATCCCAGCGATCACCTTGGCAGGCTCAGGGTGTTCCTGCTCCCACTTGGTGAATTGGTCGATTACCTTCTGAAGCTCAGGTGAAAGCTGCCCGGCAAGAGAGGTCGCAAGGGCGTCGTTTTCGCGCTTGAGATTGGCGAGCGATTGATTAAGGGCGGTAAGGTTTTTGATATCCTCATCTGAGGGCGCGCTCAGACTGTTTTGTTTGGCCTGAAACTTGGAAAATTCATCCTCGCTCATCAGCCCAAGGTTTTGCATTCCCGCGCCGATATTAACTTGGTTCATCAAGGCAATCGCCTTGGCATTTGAGAGATGCTGGGCGTGAATGCCACGGTTCAGAAGGGCGGCGAGATTGGGGTTGATATTGCCCTTTTTATCCAGAAAATCAGTCACCCCAAGCTGCGAGAAGGCGTTGGTTACTTCAGCCCACTGCTTAGGGTCTGTCAGTCTCTGCTGGAGCGATCCGAACGTCTGCGCCACTTCTCCAAAGCTGCCCCCTGCCGCCTTTGCCGCCGCCTCAAGCCGGTAAAGCTGCGATGGGTCCATGTTCAGATTGCGGGCCATGTAGCCAAGTTGCGCATTGGCCTGCGCAGTATCGGTCACGAAAGCCTTCAGGCTCTTCCCGCCCGTGAACACGGCGAACATAGCCAGCGCCTCGCGCCGAACGCCGGAGAAGAACGACGCGGCCTTGACCCCATCGCGCTCCATGCCCGACCCGGTGGCCTGAGCCTGCTTCTCCACCTCGCGCAACTGCTCGACCGATTTGCGCGCCTCGCCGGAGAATCCCTTCGTGTCCATGCCAAGCTGGATGACGAGGCGATCAATTATGGACATTTTCAGGGCTCCAAAACGAAAAAAGCCCCCAGGGCGAACCATGGGGGCGTCAGTCTGGCATCAGACCAGATCACAGTAGGGAGTTTGGTCAAGCGGAGCAAGGAGAAGGGCGGGGTTGACGCGAATCGCCGTCCAATGATGAAGATCAAGGGATTTCTCGGGATAAATCTCATTTTTTGAGGCATGACCGCGCTCAGGACTTGACGTAGCGTCAAGAATTTACAATCTTCTGCATACTGGAAGCGAGTTGGTAGATCCGGCCAATGAACTCAAGGCCCTTCTGATGGAGGGAGCCAGAATCGTATGGGACGAGCCTCATGCCAGAAAAAGATCTGCAGAACGAGACGTGCCACCGTTTCTAGCCGAAAGAATAGTCAAGAAGGCCGAGTCAGTTTGCCTCGGCTATCCAAATACACGCACGGGCGAACAGCGCTGGCAGGTTGAGGGCTCGGATGAGGATGATTGCCTCATTCGCGTCATCGTCGAACTGCGCCGGCGATCAGGTGTTGAATACCTGCGCGTCGTGACTGTGATCAAGATTTAGCTACTGAGGTCAAGAGCCATGTTCAGAGCCATTGAGCGGTACGTAGACGATACCCTTGGGCTTTCTCATCCTGTTACCATTTTGGATGGTGTCGAAGAAGAAATCGATGAAGCGACGGGAGAGCGTGTAGGTATTTCGATACGCGACTATGAATCCTTGGTTGCGTCGGTTGCTGTCGTTCGTGCCCTTTGCCCGCTTGAGCTTTCGGGGCGGGATGTTCGCTTCATTCGCAGAGTTCTGGGGATGAGCGCGTCAGCGTTTGCGGAGGCGCTTACGATGGATCCGTCGACGCTTTCCCGCTGGGAGGGTGACAAACAGACCGTGGGTGCTTGGGCGGATAAACAAGTGCGGTTGATTGCCGTTACGGCTCTCGAGGATCATGTGCCGGAGGGTTTTTCTGGCAAGACGATCATCAAGATGCGCCCGATCAAGAAAGGGGAACGCGAGGTTGAGCTCAATATCGTGATGCAACATCGCTCCGGCCTGGAAGTCGCTCCTCAGGGTGTCAGCAAGGATTGGTGCGCGGATGAGCCGCAACTACTTGCGGCCTAACACGAGTGGTCCAGTTGCTTGGTGTTTTTTGGTGAGGGGGCTTCGGCCCCCTTTCTTATGCGCGTCTAACGCAACCCTCACGCGTCAATCGACTTGAGTCATCTCACCTCTGGAAAACGACGATGACAAACAAGCCGAACCCAGCCAAGCCGGGGAGCGACGAGCCGTTTGAGCCGTATCCCGACACGAGCCCGCAGCAGGACGACGCGCCTGAGCACCCCGATCATCCCGATCATCCCGAGGACGGAGGAAAGCCCGCATGACCTCGAAACCGACACCGACATACGATCCCAGCCATCCGGCACCTGAGCCCAAGCCGGGCGAGAACGCGCCGCTTCCGGATGCGCCCGAGAATCCGACGAACTAAGGGCGTGGCCTGCACCTCCGTTATGGAGGTGCAGATACCCGGTTACGCGAGGGCAGGGCGCTGTCTGGCGCTGATCGTCCTTTCCACATTCTGAAGCCGGGTCAGAACTTCTGTCTCTTCCCGGATCTCCAACACGTCAAGATCGCGCCATGCCTGCATAATCGCCTGAGCGCCAAGCTTGAGCCTTTCACGCTGAGCCTCGAGATCGCGATTGTCTCCCTGCGTTATGGCGAGACCAGCATGAAGCGCCGATCCGATGTTCCTGCCTACCTCTTCCGCGCTCATGCGCTGCGGACAGGTTTGCCCAAATACCGCCAGCGCGCTCATGACGCTGCCTCCTTCGGGCGGGAGAAAGGGCGTAGGAAATCCACCACCTTGGGATACCAGCGCCAGGCCTGCGTCGTCCCGTCTGTGTGTGCCTTGCTCAGATCCTCCAAGCGGGCATATGACAGGCCATTGTCAGTAGGTGCCCATGAGATGCGGTTTTTCGCGTCCCGGCTATCCACCTGAAGCCCCGCCTGTTTCAGTAGTTGGTTTGCCTCGCGCGGCCCGATGCCGAGGCGCTGCCCGATCTGCGTGGGGGTAAGGGTCTCAACCTGTTGAGGCGCGATCTGAGCCGTCCAGCCAAATGTTTTAGCGAGGTCAACGCCGGTTTCGTCTTCGACCTTCGCCAGCGCCTTAATCCGCGCTTGCTGAAGGTCCATGCCCATACGCCTATTGAAGGTGATTGACGTTCCGAGGAGCGCGACAGCCGAACGAAGCTGGGCGTTGCGGGACAGCGAGACTTTGGGAGTGTTGCCCATCATCAGGGCATCAAAGGCCTGAATGACCTTCAAATTAAAGGACGGGCTGATCCACATCGCGTAGGCGTAAACCAGTTCCTTGGCAACGTAGGTGCCGTTGTTTTTGCCATCATTGATGATGTTGGTGGGGCCTACCGGAAAGTCGGTATGCCCTTCCATTTCGGCAACCAGCTTCTTTGCACCTTCGGTTGCGAGATAATACGAAGGACCATCCTTCTTCGCGCCACCGGCTGCCCTATGACAATCGTTAAGGCAGTAGCGCCCTTCGATATCTCGGCGGATCTTTGTCTCGAGGATTGTGAGAGCGTCGGTCATGCTACGCCTCCTTCGCTGCGCAAGGCAGGAAAGAGAGCCTTCAGCCTTTCGCGAGCGGGACCCCCATAGAAAATCTCGTGCGCGTCCCGAGAGTCATCGTCGAGCACTTCGAGCATATCTCCAGCGATTTGGAGCATCTCATCTCGTGACGGCGGGTTCTGTACGCGACGCATATCGATCACGCTATCCCACATCAGGCCAATCACTGTGCATTGGTCAGATGCGAGCTTCTCCAGATCTTCACGGGAAAGCGCCTTGATCGCTTCTCTGAAATCGATCTCAACGGTGTTGAAAATCGTTTTTGCGCCATCAGGCGTGTTTGTGCTATCTGCGGTCATCGCAGTGTCCTTTCTGGGTCATTGTTCAGAGGCATCGGGGAGGTCGCCAAACTCACCCCCGATGCCTTTTTTTTGCCTGACGATCTCTCGCTCTATGAGCAAATTGATTGTCGAATTGATCGATCGCCGCTCGTTTGCGGCTAGACGGGATAGCCAATCCTTGCTTCGGATTGGGACCCTGATTTTAATCTGGGGCCATTCACGGGACACATAATCCTCCTTGTGACGGTGTGCCGGAACAATGTCACACCACCAGTGGTGTATTGTCAAACCATTTTTTCTGCTATGGCACTCAAATGGCCCGTGAAGATTCTCAATTCCGCATCAGACTACCAGCAGAGCTTAAAGATGCCCTTGAGGAGGCCGCTGCCGCCTCAGGATCGTCATTCAATGCGGAGCTTACCGATCGGCTATCGCGCAGCTTTTGGCCTAGATCTGAGACAGACCCGGACCGCGCGACTGAGATTTTGGATAAGAAAATTCGATATCTTCAGCAAGATTATGAGAATGCACAATTCGCAATAGATGCAATCATTGCTGCCATACCAAAAATCGCAGCTCAAGACTTTGTAGGTGCGGAGATTAGAAGCCTTCTGATA
Organism: Asaia sp. HumB; assembly: GCF_030263835.1. Lineage (NCBI taxonomy): Bacteria > Pseudomonadati > Pseudomonadota > Alphaproteobacteria > Acetobacterales > Acetobacteraceae > Asaia > Asaia sp. HumB. The sequence continues at coordinate 219,700 of NZ_JARPML010000001.1, forward strand.
GGAAGGCTGGCAGATCTCGAAAATGAAAAGAAAGAGATCGATAAGAAACTAAATCTTCTGGATTTTCGCCGCTCACGAGGCATGTAATCAAAGGCTGACTTTGTCCGCTAGGGCTCAAGGTATCCATGCAAACGAAGAAGCTATTGGGATGGACTGTGTTGATTGGCCTGGGAGGATTTTGGTTAGCAGACCACTGGCCGAAATCTGATCGAAGCCTCCATACCCGAGAAAGCCCGAGCTTGCCCCCAGCCCTAATTCGAGGGAACTCTGCTGTCCAGCCGCGCCAAGTCGATGAAGAAGTATTGGCCGCTAACCGCCAAGCGCTAGAAGACACCGAGTTCCTCAGCCAGCAGCGGGATGTTCTGAAAAGAAATCCCCCCATCAGGGGAGAGTTTTCAGGGAAGTGGGGCATCGTTAGCGGAGCCCTCAACGTGCCAGAGTTGCATCTTCGAGTGGATAACGTTCAAGAGTTCACAATATTCACATTGCCTAGGGACGAGGCGAAGGCATCAATGATGTTCTTGGTCTCGGGAGAGATAATCCCGTGCGGAGCTGGCAAGATAGCCGTTCAGTTCAGAAACGGCGATATCTTCGCTCTACATAACAAGAATCATTACTGCCCTCAAGGATATGCCCTCTACACCTCTGACGAGGCGCAGGCCCGCCGCATAGCTAAGGCATTGAATGCAAACGGCGCCCCTCCGGCCTTAGTATCATATGGAACGGCTGCTTTTTATCTGGATGGCGCTGTTGAGCCTGAGGACATGAGCTTATTGTTACACGCGATGAACACCTGCGCCCCTGACGAGCGCTGTGGCGCTGCGAAGTAGCATCACCTCTGTCCTAGGCGCGCAGACGGTCGCCCCGACCTTCGTGGTGGTGAAGTATCTGAATTGAGGAGGCGGTTATGGTTGATTGGATGGATAGAGATCTGCAAAGAAAACTTCTGGTGGCGATGTCAGGGGCCTACCCCGATGCCACGCAGATCAATCTTCAAGACTATCCCACACACGATGCTCGGGCTCTCTCCAAAAATATAAAGTATCTGTGCGACAGCGGCTTATGTCACGTCCATGCAGCCGAGACACTTCGCTATATGCAAGTCGAGGATACTTGGCCCGTTATCACCAACAAAGGCCTCGACTTTCTCCAAGATGACGGCGGCCTGAGCGCGATCCTCAACGTCGTCACTGTGAGGTTCGAAGCCGACACGCTGCGGGCACTCATTGCCGCCAAGATCGACGCAAGCTCCGAACCTGAAGAAAAGAAGGCCGAAGCGAAGAAGCGTCTGTTGGGTCTGAAAGAAGAAGGGCTGAAGGCCGCTGTGGGTAAGGTTGTTGAGTTCGGCCTCGGCAATATCCCTACCGCCGCGTCGTGGTTTCTCTCCATCACCTGAATCCGTTGACGGGACTCGATCCGGTGCGCTGAGGTCGGGGGATGAGCGACGAAACTGAGAAGAAGCTGCAAGACATCTACGACCGGGCCGCATCTGGGCAACCGGTCATAGCGTTCGATTTCGACCAGACAATGCAGGTCGCCTTTACCCCCGAAGGAGGAGTAGTGCTCGATTGCCCTTGCGGGGCTCTTGGTGGCACTGACCTTGCAACAGTGGTTCGGGTTTCTCTAACGCCGGCAGCAGCAGGAAAGCTTGCGGTCGATCTTCAGAAAGCGGCGCAAAGTCTGGACATAGACTGGCAAGCTCTTGCCAAAACGCGGCGCTTGGATTGACGCCGATCTGACGTTTCTCAGATTGCATCTTCACCCTCCGTTATAATCCCGCACCATCCCAATCTCCATGAGGTCAAGCATGTCCTCGGTGTCGTAGATGGTGCTGAGTTCGTGCAGCGTGGCAAGGCCCGACCCGACCACGTAAGCGATCGGGCGGGACACGTTCACGCAGCGGGCTGGGGTTAGTCGCTTGCCGCCTGGGGCACCAGCATTTGCACGAGCGGGGAAATGAGGTACGCGGCGGCTTTGAAAAAACCCAGATGCATCCGGAACGCCTCCGCTTGCAGGCGAGGCAGCGTCTCGGGATCTTCCAGATCGGCGTCAATGATCTGACCACGCGATGCCGGGTTTGCCGGGTCGCGCTGGATCTTGACCGTTGCCATGAGGGCATCAAGCGCCTTGTCGGCGGCCTCGTCCTCAAGCTGGCCGAACATGGCCTGAGCCATGCCCCCGAGCCCTGACAGCCCGACTTCCATTGCATCCGCAGGGAGGGCCATGCCCGCCCTCGTCAGCGCCTTGACCAGATGCCGCGCCCATTTGTCGGCCTGCATGGCGGGCATGCGAGTGATCACGAACACCTTGCCCGCGTCCTCGCCGTCAGGGATCGTGTAGGTCGTTTCTCGCAGTGCCATCAGATGCCAACGGGATAGACCCGCTCCCAACGAATGGTGAACTGACGCTCTTCGAGCAGGCGACCGGCGCTCGGCAGGGGGGAGGCCGAAACGAGGTATCCGGTCACGAGCGTGTATTTTCGCCTCAGACCCGGAAGCGTGATCTCGCCGCCGAGGCTGTAGAGGGTGCGCGCACCAGCCTGAGACGTCGAGATGCCCTCGAACATGATGCAGCTATCGGAATTCGGCTGGAGGCCCAGCGTCATTTCAACCGGGTTCGGCACCCAGCCAGCATTGAGCCTGCCGTCGATCGACATTCGGGTTTCGGCCTGCTCAATCGCGGCAGCCTCCCACGCACGATCTGCCGACCAGTTTTCGAGGCGTACCGGTGCATTGAACAGCGTCTGCACCGTGAGCATGAAGATGGCGTCAGCCGAAGTGATAAAGGACATCAGATGACCTCACGGGACAGAAGGGTGATCATTTGGACGGACTGGCCGTCCGCATAGGCGAACTTGGACGCCGGAATGGTGCGGGCTGCACGGTTGGCAGACGTGGCCGTGGATGCGCCGGGCTGCTCGTAATAGCCCTGGTTCACCACTGAGTCCGCGGCACTATCCACGCCGAAGAAGCGATTGATGGCGAGCTTCTGGCTGTCGCTGATCGCAACGCCGGTCTGAATCGCGCCGTAGCTGAGAGCCTGACTGATCACCGACTTGCGCCCGGCCGAGATAATCGCATCGCCCTGCGTATTGAACGGCACGTTGCCGAAATTCGTCAGGGTCGAGGCGTCGGCATACTGCAGAAGCGCATTGATCCAGATCTGGTTGATGTAGCTGTCCGCCCAGAGGAAGGGACCGGAGACGCTGCCGTTATAGACCCAGTTGAAAGAGCCTGCGCGCCCGCTGAACTGGCCGTACCAGTTGTAGCCGTTGGCCAGCAGGGTGGCCGCCGTCGCCGCGCTGTAGGTGGCGGGTGTGACCTGGCCGTTTGAGGTAAAGGCGAGGTTCTGGCGACCGTTCACCTGATCGAAGTTCAGGGCAGCCATCCAGCCCAGAAAAGCGCCCGCCGCAGCCGGGTCCATGTAAACGGGAGAAGTGCCGGTGAGGTCCTGCGCGACCAGCCACGCGCCAAAACTCGCCGTGCTGCCCTGCGTCGATGCAGCCGTGTCAGTATCCCAAGGGACGTACCAGTATTTCGCATTCTGGGCCCCTGTCCATGTAGCGAATGCCTGCTTCGTCGCAAGGTCTGGCTCGTAAGCGGTCGTAAACCCCGTCCAGGGGAGAGACGTGATAGCGTCGGACGACATGAACGATGCCGGAGTCGAGTCCGGGCCATATCCTGCGAAGTAGAGGGTGGCAGGAAATTGTAACGCATTATCGTATCCCACGAAATACGCTTCAGCGATTTTGTATTCATTCGAACTCGTGCCGAATGTTACGCCGACGCTTGCAAGGTCATAAAATACCTTCGTAGTTCCGTTAGGGACTGCGGCTATGTCGGCAGTGATTACGAGGCCATTGAGGAAATCGAGGGTGCCGTTCGCCGGGATTGTGCCCGGCACGACCGACACGACGAGGGAGATAGGTGTTCCGACCGCCACGGGCGTTCACTCCTTGGGTGAGGGGAAAGAAGCATCGACCTCGCGGAGATCGACGGTGATGGATTGGGCAAAGTCCTGAGGGGTCGAGACGGTGAAATTGACCTGGAATTTCAGGTCCGCCGTCCAGTTGTCCTCGTATTGCTTGTCGCTGTTGATGAAGCCGGTCTGACGCGGCTCAGAGGCGTAGAGAGGGGCCATGACGCCGCCTGTGGCGTTGCGCAGCCAGTCAGCCGCATACATGTCCCGCCAGAGGGCCACGACACGCTGTACGGCCTCGCCAGATACCGAACCGAAAGCCGATATCTGGACCGTGCACTCCATCGGCTCGACCACTTTACGCGTTGTGCTGGTGTAGCGTGATGCGTTGGTAGCGATGCGCCGGCGAAAGAGCGGCGTGAAAACGATGAACGGGCCGGTCGGGGCTGCCACCCGGTTAAGCTGGCCCTGCATCACCTCCACACCATTCGGCACGACCGTCAGGAGCCAGGACCGGAGAGCGGTGTTTATCTCGCGATCGGTCGGGGAGAGCGTCACATGGGACAGGGGGCCGCTGTCTGCCGGGTCACAATCACTTTGGACCATTCGCCGAAACCCCATTCCTCGACCGGCTGCGTTACGAGCCAGTCAGAGCCGTAGAAATTGAGAAGATCGCCGCCAACTTGCAGCGGGCGGGAAAGCCCCTTGAGGCCGCCCCGGATATAGACGGCGCGCATGTCAGCCTGCTGGTTGATGCTGGCCACATGCTCGAGATCACCCGCCGAGACGGCCTGAATGTCGGCCTCAACGGTAAGGGTGAAGGTCTTTAGCTTGGGCGAACCGTCAGGCTGGATCTCGTACCCGTCAGAGCACTTCACCGTGACGGTGGTTGCCGGGTTGACGATCCCCAGCGCGCCAGAGGCGATGCCGAACACGTCAATCATCGGATACCTCGTGGCTGACTGAGCCAAGCATGAGCCCCGTGTCCACGAGCGGCTTGCTTGCAGTCTCCATGTTCACCGACTTGAGTGTGCCTGTGCGTTTGGAGGACGCCAGACGGGCTTCAAGCGTTCTCTCCGAGATCGGCGCGAAGCTGCCTTCTCTGATGCTGGTCCTGATCTGGTCATCGATTATTTCGCCCACGAAATCCAAGGATCGATGCACGTCATAATCTGTCGCTTTGAGCGAGGTCGCGAGAGCCTTACCCCAGCCGTCTTGGTGATCGTTGATCGTTTGCCGCATGAAAGGACGAGGGGGTGAGGTCGAGGTTCCAAACTCGTTCCATTGCGCAACCTGCGCGACTGGGGTTTTGGCGGCGTCTGAGTATGTCCGACCGTCGATGAACCCCGCCTCGACAGTACCGCCACGCGCCACCTTCTTCGCGAGGTCGTCCAACGCCTTGCGCAGCTTGTCGCCGCCCCTGAGTACCTGCTTTGCCATCAGGGCCAGATCCTTGCGCGTGCGGAGCGTCCGGGGATGAACCGCATTTGTCGGAGATAGATCGTCGCCTGCCAGAACATGAGGCGATATTGCGTCTGGGCGAACCATGACTGATTGGCCGCTGTCGAACCGGCATCGAACGAGACTGAGACGCTGCCACGAGTGGCCGAGGCCAGCCGTCCGACGCTATCGGCCCCACGCCCACCCTGAGACTGGGGCAGGAACAGGAACGCGATATGCGCGGTTAGCAGGTAGAGCAGACGCGTTCGCTTGGTCACGTCCGGCTCGGGGCTGTAGGCGCTATTGTCGAGAATGGCGGTTGCCATATCGAACCGGGCCTGAGCAGCTGCCTCTGTGACCGAGGACGCCAATTCAGGATAGGCCGCTGACCACGCCGCATAGTCGAACGTGACAACGCCCGGTTGCGGCGTGGTGTCGGTCATCGGGTCGCGGTCTCCGCTTCCATACCCTTGCGCTGCAGATCCTCAGGGCTGACGCCCTCGAACCCGGTCTTTTCGGTCGCAAACTCGCGGGCCTTCGCATCGGCTGCACGCTCGGTCACTTCCGCAAAGACGCAATGGTTCTTCACAAGGTCGCTGTCCTTGTGCTGGGCGAGCCACTTATCCCAAAAGGATTTCTCGACCTGCGTGCGCCCGACACGACCCAGCAGGACATTGTCCTTGGGATGGTAGTCCGGCGCACGGTTGGCGCCGTTGACGGTGACGCTCTGGACGTAGCCGACCGGGCTGCGGTCGGGCTTGTCATCGGCGCTGAGTTTGGCACGCCGCTCCACATCACCATCAGGAGCAATGCGGAGTTCCAGGCCATGGGGAAGGCGGCAGAGAACAGTGACGGTATCAGCCATGATCAGATCCCCACCATCTGTGCAACAGCCATGGGACGCTTCCAGATCGTGCCCCATCCGCCACGGCTCATCTTCTGGCGTGCATTGGTCGAATACTGCTCGATACGGTGCATCGTCAGCTTCTCGGTGAAGGCGGTCGAGACCGTTTCAACCCCGTCGATCTCGGGCGCGAACATCTGCATGACATTGGCGCTGGTGTAGCCGCCCGACATGGTGACACCCGCTTCCGGCAAGAACACGATCTCCATGTTCGGCCAGGACTTCTTCAGCATGTCCTCAAGGGTGATGCCGAAGCTGTTCGTGTAGGTCATGACTGCCGACAGTTCGGACGGCACGACGACCTTGAGGCGCGTCTGATTGTTGATGTTGCCCATCAGCGCCTTGTTGAGCGCAGTGAACAACGTCACGAAATCGACGTAGATGGCGTTAGGATCGCTGGTGCTGGTCCATGCCGTGTTGCTGCCGCTCTTCTGCGATGCGGTGATAGCCGCAGGCAGGGCCGGGTCATTCAACGCACCGTAGTTCTCCAGGCCGGAGACGCCGAACAGGTTGATGAGGTTCTGCTGCTTGGCGAGAACCGATACGCCCGCCGTGCGCTGCTCAGCCACCCACGGGATGCTTGCCGTTCCCATCATCTCCGACTCAAGGTCGCCGTACTTGGCCCAGGTCTGGAAGTGGAAGGACTGACGCGACACCCAATTGGCGTTCGCGCTGCTGTCGCCGCCCTGCTCGTAGTCACCATAGGCCACGGCGTAACCCGAGGACTCGATGACCGGGAACATGACGGTCTTGTTGGTCCGGTCGCCCTTCTTTTCCGAACCGTAAATCTCTTCGGATTTGGTCGGAGTGATGAGCTGGCGGATAAGCTGCGGATCGACGGTCGTGTTCAGGATCGCCGGGATGCCGCTGTTCGGGGCGGTTACGGCACCGAACACGGGAGCAGCGTCGAGCGCCACGCCCTTCTCGTCGGTGTAGTGCGTGACGCCGCGAAGGTTGATGCCCCAATCCATCGCAAGGCGAGGGGCCTCAGCGCGAAACGATGCCATTATTCGTTGCTCCCGGAGATCGGCGCAACGGCGCCGGAGATGATGATGGTTGCGCCAGCAGCGCCGCCCTGCGTGACGACGAAGCCTGTGGCGACGGTGCCGCTCGGAACCGTGCCAGCCGCGCCCGTCTGAAGGCTGCCGTCAGTGGTCGAGGCATAGACGGCCTGACCTGCTGTGGCTGCGGTGGAGGCAACGGCGAAGTAATCGCCACCCGACATGAGCTGCACGTTGAAGCCGCTCGGCAGGAGCATGGTGCTCTCGGCCAGATAGGCTGTGATGAGAGCCTGCTGATCGCGCAGAACGAAGCCCGTGGGAGCTTCGGAGCCGACCGGCTTGTTCAGCACGGTCACACCGTCAGCCTGCACCCATCCGAACGCGCCGACCGCTACGCCAGCCGAACCAGCGCGGAAACCGAGCGAGCCGGGAATGGCCGAGCGTCGGGGATTGGCCGAGGCGATCCCGCCAGGGAAGCCGACCGCCCAGTTGTAATTGATCTTGTTGGGGAAACCCATCGGTCAGGCTCCTTATGCCTTGATGCGAGCAGACTTGCCCGCGATCGGGGAATCAGTGGCAACGGCGCTGTCGGCGGCGATGCGGCGAGGGGATGCCTGACGCTGCGTGACGACACGCCAGATCGCGGCCAGACCAGAGGCATCGGAAACGCCGTCAAAGGCCACGCCCTGATCGGCGAGCGCATAGCGATAGACTGAAGCGGCGCTGTCCATGCCATGCACGTCGCCAACGACCGGGCGAACGGCATCGAGAGCCACGCGCAGGGCTGCGGCCTTCTGTTCCTGCTTGGCCACGGCGCGGGCGGCTTCGTCACGAGCCATGCGGCGGGCGTCGGCAAGCGAGATCATCCGAGGGGCAGCATCGGCGGCCTTGCGGTCGTCCTTGTCGTCCTCTTCCTCGTCCATGGCATCGTCGTCGTCATCGTCCGTGTCGTCAGAGTCTTCGGCCTTGCGGTCCTTGTCCTCTTCTTCCTCGTCCTCGGCTTCCTTGCGGTCGTCCTCTTCCTCGTCCATGCACTTCTTCACATCCTCTTCCGAGGCATCGAGTGCGAGGCGACCGGCCTTCAGAGCGGCTGAAACCTTCGCCGCCGGTGACATGGGCTTGTGTCCAGCCATGCTCTTTCTCTCCAATGTTGGGGATGCGCTGTCGCCAATGATGGCGGTGTCAACGCGGGGTTTCTCGACCAGGGCGAGATGGTTGAAGCGGATGTTGACCATCTTTAGGCTGTATTCCTGCCCGTTGATGGTCCCGCTCTCAGGGACGATATCGTAGGCATATCCAGCGGATACGCTGCGCTTCGAGCCGTCCTGAATTCGTGCGATTGCGTCACCGTCCCAGATCGACAGTTCGCCGATCAGGTCGGGGGCATTGAATGAGACGTTGTTGACTGCGCCCACCGTGATTTCGCGGGGGTGAGCGTCGGCACTGATCGGCTGGTGGATCTCGATCAGTGGCTTGCCGTTCATGCTCGCTGCGGCATCACGCAGGGCATCGGCATCGCGATAGACCTGATACAGCACGTCAGGCTTGAGCCCGAGGCGTTCGGCGTCCTTGATCTCGCTGCCCCAGTAGGGCGAGACTACAGCCGCACTGAGGATGCACCGCTCGACGTGTAGATGGCCGTCATCATCGACCCGTCGAACGGATCGGTCGAAGGCCATGACCTGCTTTGTCATCAGTCATCAAATCCTGGGATGATCGGCTTGGAGACACACCGGCAATTCGGCTCGGAGCCGGGGAAAATCCACTGCCCGTCAATGTAGGCGCCCTTGTCGAGCCGGTAGCGCAGCTTGTCGCGACCGGCCTTGTCGTGGCTCTCTCGCGGATGCTTTCCGCCGTGTGAGTGCTGCCAGATAGCCTCTGTAATCCCGAGACCCATCTGCCGGGTGCGGGTCATGGCCTCGCCAACCTTGCGGTTCTGGTCGCGGGCGATGAAGGCTGCGCGTCGATGCGTGATGCCGTATCGCTGCTTCAGATCCGCCGTCAGGGTGCCGAGATCACCGCCAGCCAGAGCCGATCGCATCACAGCACCACCAACCTGGGCGAGGTACTGCTCTGGGATCGACTTGATCAGCAGAACATTTTCAGCCGCAGAAAGGGCCGCCTGACGGCGCATGTCGGCTGTCGGCTTGAACTTGATCGCAAACCCGTTGCGTTGCAGGTCCAGGCTCAGTTGCCGGTCAGCGTGGCTCTGAGCCTGCTTCACGAAGCGACGGGCCAGTTCGTCGGCGACCTCGTTAAACCGGGTCCGCCACCGCGCTGTGAGCTTGTTCATGATGCCCTGAAGCACCGAGGCAGGAGAGGCGTCCTGCGCCACCTGCGGCACAATCTTGCGGTAGTTCGCCTTGACCCAGTAATCGACGCTCGCCGCCATTTCCTCGACCAGATCAGTCAGGGCCTTGCGATAAGCGGCTTCCACTCCGGCGTTCGGGCGCTGCGGGGCGAGTGTTCGCCCTTTCGCGCTGTCGCACCGGAGTTTCGTCACTCTTCGCCCTCCGCCTTGCTCAGCAGACCCGACATGCTGCCGTCATCCAGATCGTCTTCAGGCTTTTCTGGGCAGGGCCGGTCAGGTTCACGTTGCGATAGATGCTGGTGTCGTCCGTCGCCTCGCGTTCGCGGGCCTCGTCAGGCGATATCTTGCCCGAGACGATGTTCACGGCGTCGGTGTCGGACTTAAGCTTCTCGACCTCGGCAGCCTGCTTTTCGTCCATCTGCCAGAGGTGAACAAACTCGTAATCAATGTCCGGGTCGATATCGCCCCAGAGATGGATCTGAAC
>NZ_JARPML010000002.1:0-75000 GCF_030263835.1 Asaia sp. HumB
TGGAGCGCCGTTGCAGATGCCGACGCTGGTGATTGCGCCTTTCCAATCAAGAGATGAGCCAGACGAGAATTGAAATCCCGCCTGCGTTCGGTGATTTTGGGCGCGGGTACCGTTACCGGGTCTGGTATGGTGGGCGCGGCTCTTCCAAATCCTGGACCGTTTCGCGTGTTCTTGTGGCGCCGGCTGCAACCCGACCGATCCGGGTGCTGTGCGTTCGCGAGTTTCAGAACTCCATCAATGATTTAGTCAAGCGGCTCTTGGCCGACCAGATCGAAGCTCTGGGACTGACGCCATGGTTCAAGGTGCAGGAAACAAGCATCTCATCCAAGGCGGGTGCAGAGTTTCTGTTCAAGGGCCTTGCCCGCAATATCCAGGGCATCAAGTCCACAGAAGGCGTAGATATCTGCTGGGTCGAGGAAGGTCAGACCGTCAGCCAGTCGTCGCTCGATATCCTGATCCCGACCATTCGTAAGGCCGGGTCCGAACTCTGGTTCACCTACAATCCAGAGCACGACGACGACCCCATGCACCGGCTTATGCTGATGCTGCAGGACGAGGGCGGCGCTCTGGTCCGCAAGGTCGGCTGGCAGGATAACCCGTGGTTTCCGCCTGAACTGAACGCCGAACGGCAACTGCTGCTCAGGCACGACCCGGAGGCTTACGAGCACGTCTGGGAAGGTGAATGCAGGACGATCAGCGAAGCGGTTGTGTTCCGGCACCGCGTGTCGTTTGAGGAATTTGAGACGCCGGATAACGCCCGGTTCTACTTCGGGGCTGACTGGGGATTTTCACAAGATCCAACGGCGCTCATCCGGGCATTCATCGATGATGACGTGCTCTATGTCGATCAGGAAGCGTTCGGCCTCGGTGTAGAGATGGATGAGTTGCCCACCTTGTTCGACCGGGTGCCGGGCTCGCGTGACTGGCCGATCCTGGCCGATTGCGCGAGGCCAGAGACGATCAGCTACATGGCGAACCGGCATCGCTTTCGCATCATGCCAGCCGAGAAATGGAAAGGCTGTGTTGAGGACGGCATCGAGCGCATCAAAGCGTTCCGCAAGATCGTGGTGCACCCACGCTGCGAGCAGATCGCCAAGGAATTCCGAATGTATTCCTACAAGGTCGACCCGCGAGATGCGCGCCTGATCCTGCCTAAGCTCGAAGACAAGTGGAACCACGGCATCGATGCCCTGCGCTATGCCCTCTCGCCCCTGATCCAGAACCGCCGCAAGGCTCCCGACTTCTCCGCATTTAACGCCCTACCCAACCGCAGACGATAGGCCCATCCATGGCAGCTTGGTTCACCCGCAAGGCCGCAACTCCGGCTGTGCGAGTAGAGCCGCGTCCTACCGATAGGAAAGAGCCACGCATTTCATTCGCAAGGTTTGCGCAGGATGCCGATCTTGCCGAACTGGCGCGGGTTGAGGCGGCCACGCGGTCGTTCCAGCCGTACCAGCCTCCGGCTGGCGTGCGTGGTGCTGCACTCGCGATGGATGACGCCATGTCCCTCCCCGCCGGGTTCGGCGCGTGGGCGGGCGAGAACATTGGCATCATTGAAGGCTACATTGCGGACGGCCTGAGTTTCCAAGGCTATCCGTATCTTGCCCAGATGATGCAGCGGGCCGAGTTCCGTAAGCCGGTCGATGTGCTGGCCAGGAGTGCACCCGCGAGTGGATCAGGTTCCGCAGCAAGAAGCAGACGGCCTCGCCGGGCGACGATAAAGCCGCAGCCAAGCGCATCTCCGAGATCGAGACGGCCTTCAAATCGTTCCACATCCGCGAGGTAATCCGCGAGCAGATCCGGCATGGCCTCGGCTACGGCATCGGCCACGTATGGGCTGACGTCGGAGATCTTGGTTACGGCGCGCTGGATCAGGAAAAGCCCCTGCGCGTCAACAAGAACGGCATGGCTCAGGGCGCTCTTCGCAGATTTGCGAACGTTGAGCCGATCTGGACGACCCCGGCCAATTACAACGCCGACACGCCGCTGCGTGATGACTTCTACAAGCCATCCGTCTGGTGGGTTCAGGGATCGCGGGTCCATTCGTCCCGCATGAAGAGCCTGGTTCCCTTCCCCGTTTCTCAGATGCTGGCGCCCGCCTTCAACTTCGGCGGCCTGTCGCTCACGCAGCAACTCAAAACCTACGTTCACAACTTCCTGCGCCTGCGCAACAGCGTGTCGAGCATTGCAGCCAACTTCTCGAAGCTGGTCCTACTGACGGACATGTTCGGGAACATGGCCACGCCGGAACGCTCCGACTTTGGCGATATCAACCCGAGTTCTGTGACGGGAAGAGCGAACTTCCTCCAAGGGGTATCGGATGGGCAGGATACGTTCGTCGCCGACAAGACCAGCGAGGACGTCAAGATCCTCGCCACCCCGCTTGGTGGCCTGAACGAACTACTTGCACAGGCCATGGAGGCCATGGCGTCGATCCCCGGCATCCCGCTGGTGAAGCTGTTCGGCATCCAGCCAACCGGCCTCAACGCCTCGTCTGACGGCGAAATCCGCGTCTTCTACGACGAGATAGCGGCATGGCAGGCGGACCAGATCGAGCCGACGCTGCGGTGGATGTTCAACCTCGTTCAGATCCATCTCTGGGCGATATCGATCCGGACATCGATTACGAGTTTGTCCACCTCTGGCAGATGGACGAGAAGCAGGCTGCCGAGGTCGAGAAGCTTAAGTCCGACACCGACGCCGTGAACATCGTCTCGGGCAAGATATCGCCTGACGAGGCCCGCGAACGCGAGGCGACGGACGACACCAGCATCTATCGCAACGTGAACCTGACCGGCCCTGCCCCAGAAAAGCCTGAAGACGATCTGGATGACGGCAGCATGTCGGGTCTGCTGAGCAAGGCGGAGGGCGAAGAGTGACGAAACTCCGGTGCGACAGCGCGAAAGGGCGAACACTCGCCCCGCAGCGCCCGAACGCCGGAGTGGAAGCCGCTTATCGCAAGGCCCTGACTGATCTGGTCGAGGAAATGGCGGCGAGCGTCGATTACTGGGTCAAGGCGAACTACCGCAAGATTGTGCCGCAGGTGGCGCAGGACGCCTCTCCTGCCTCGGTGCTTCAGGGCATCATGAACAAGCTCACAGCGCGGTGGCGGACCCGGTTTAACGAGGTCGCCGACGAACTGGCCCGTCGCTTCGTGAAGCAGGCTCAGAGCCACGCTGACCGGCAACTGAGCCTGGACCTGCAACGCAACGGGTTTGCGATCAAGTTCAAGCCGTCAGCAGGCTATGCGCCGAACAAGCGGCCGTTATCGGCGGCGGAAAATGTGGCTGCTGATCAAGTCGATTCCTGAGCAATACCTCGCCAGGACGTTGGCCAAGCCGTTTATAGCGATCGGCCTTGCGCTGGCGGCGATCTCGGCACCCTGACGGCGGATCTCGAAGCAGCGATACGGCATCACGCATCGACGCGCAGCCTTCATCGCCCGCGACCAGAACCGCAAGGTTGGCGAGGCCATGACCCGCACCCGTCAGATGGGGCTCGGCATCACAGAGGCTATCTGGCAGCACTCACACGGCGGCAAGCATCCGCGAGAGAGCCACGTCAAGGCCGGTCGCGACAAGCTGCGCTACCGGCTCGACAAGGGCGCCTACATTGACGGGCAGTGGATTTTCCCCGGCTCCGAGCCGAATTGCCGGTGTGTCTCCAAGCCGATCATCCCAGGATTTGATGACTGATGACAAAGCAGGTCATGGCCTTCGACCGATCCGTTCGACGGGTCGATGATGACGGCCATCTACACGTCGAGCGGTGCATCCTCAGTGCGGCTGTAGTCTCGCCCTACTGGGGCAGCGAGATCAAGGACGCCGAACGCCTCGGGCTCAAGCCTGACGTGCTGTATCAGGTCTATCGCGATGCCGATGCCCTGCGTGATGCCGCAGCGAGCATGAACGGCAAGCCACTGATCGAGATCCACCAGCCGATCAGTGCCGACGCTCACCCCCGCGAAATCACGGTGGGCGCAGTCAACAACGTCTCATTCAATGCCCCCGACCTGATCGGCGAACTGTCGATCTGGGACGGTGACGCAATCGCACGAATTCAGGACGGCTCGAAGCGCAGCGTATCCGCTGGATATGCCTACGATATCGTCCCTGAGAGCGGGACCATCAACGGGCAGGAATACAGCCTAAAGATGGTCAACATCCGCTTCAACCATCTCGCCCTGGTCGAGAAACCCCGCGTTGACACCGCCATCATTGGCGACAGCGCATCCCCAACATTGGAGAGAAAGAGCATGGCTGGACACAAGCCCATGTCACCGGCGGCGAAGGTTTCAGCCGCTCTGAAGGCCGGTCGCCTCGCACTCGATGCCTCGGAAGAGGATGTGAAGAAGTGCATGGACGAGGAAGAGGACGACCGCAAGGAAGCCGAGGACGAGGAAGAAGAGGACAAGGACCGCAAGGCCGAAGACTCTGACGACACGGACGATGACGACGACGATGCCATGGACGAGGAAGAGGACGACAAGGACGACCGCAAGGCCGCCGATGCTGCCCCTCGGATGATCTCGCTTGCCGACGCCCGCCGCATGGCTCGTGACGAAGCCGCCCGCGCCGTGGCCAAGCAGGAACAGAAGGCCGCAGCCCTGCGCGTGGCTCTCGATGCCGTTCGCCCGGTCGTTGGCGACGTGCATGGCATGGACAGCGCCGCTTCAGTCTATCGCTATGCGCTCGCCGATCAGGGCGTGGCCTTTGACGGCGTTTCCGATGCCTCTGGTCTGGCCGCGATCTGGCGTGTCGTCACGCAGCGTCAGGCATCCCCTCGCCGCATCGCCGCCGACAGCGCCGTTGCCACTGATTCCCCGATCGCGGGCAAGTCTGCTCGCATCAAGGCATAAGGAGCCTGACCGATGGGTTTCCCCAACAAGATCAATTACAACTGGGCGGTCGGCTTCCCTGGCGGGATCGCCTCGGCCAATCCCCGACGCTCGGCCATTCCCGGCTCGCTCGGTTTCCGCGCTGGTTCGGCTGGCGTAGCGGTCGGCGCGTTCGGATGGGTGCAGGCTGACGGTGTGACCGTGCTGAACAAGCCGGTCGGCTCCGAAGCTCCCACGGGCTTCGTTCTGCGCGATCAGCAGGCTCTCATCACAGCCTATCTGGCCGAGAGCACCATGCTCCTGCCGAGCGGCTTCAACGTGCAGCTCATGTCGGGTGGCGATTACTTCGCCGTTGCCTCCACCGCAGCCACAGCAGGTCAGGCCGTCTATGCCTCGACCACTGACGGCAGCCTTCAGACGGGCGCGGCTGGCACGGTTCCGAGCGGCACCGTCGCCACAGGCTTCGTCGTCACGCAGGGCGGCGCTGCTGGCGCAACCATCATCATCTCCGGCGCCGTTGCGCCGATCTCCGGGAGCAACGAATAATGGCATCGTTTCGCGCTGAGGCCCCTCGCCTTGCGATGGATTGGGGCATCAACCTTCGCGGCGTCACGCACTACACCGACGAGAAGGGCGTGGCGCTCGACGCTGCTCCCGTGTTCGGTGCCGTAACCGCCCCGAACAGCGGCATCCCGGCGATCCTGAACACGACCGTCGATCCGCAGCTTATCCGCCAGCTCATCACTCCGACCAAATCCGAAGAGATTTACGGTTCGGAAAAGAAGGGCGACCGGACCAACAAGACCGTCATGTTCCCGGTCATCGAGTCCTCGGGTTACGCCGTGGCCTATGGTGACTACGAGCAGGGCGGCGACAGCAGCGCGAACGCCAATTGGGTGTCGCGTCAGTCCTTCCACTTCCAGACCTGGGCCAAGTACGGCGACCTTGAGTCGGAGATGATGGGAACGGCAAGCATCCCGTGGGTGGCTGAGCAGCGCACGGCGGGCGTATCGGTTCTCGCCAAGCAGCAGAACCTCATCAACTTGTTCGGCGTCTCCGGCCTGGAGAACTACGGTGCGTTGAATGATCCGGCCCTGCCTGCGGCTATCACCGCATCGGTCAGAGAGCGGACAGCAACACGGCATGGACCAGCACGAGCGACCCGAACGCCGTCTATCAGGACTTCGTGAATCTGTTCGCGGCGCTCAACAAGGCGCTGATGGGCAACATCGACAATCAGACGCGGCTCAAGGTAGTTGTGCCGTCCGAATTGTCGCAGGTCATGAACTACGCCAACACCTACGGCGTCACCTTGGCTGCTCTCATCAAGCAGTCCTGGCCGAACATGGAGATCGTGTTCCTGCCGGAAGCAGGCGTCACCATGTCGGGCGGCTACACCAGCGCCAATGTCATGCAGATGTTCGCGCCCGAGATCGACGGGGTTGAAACGGTCTCGACCGCCTTCACCGAGAAGCTGACGATGCACCGTATCGAGCAGTATTCGACCAATGCACGCCAGAAGATGAGCCGTGGCGGATGGGGCACGATCTGGAAGCGTCCCATGGCTGTTGCACAGATGGTGGGGATCTGATCATGGCTGATACCGTCACTGTTCTCTGCCGCCTTCCCCATGGCCTGGAACTCCGCATTGCTCCTGATGGTGATGTGGAGCGGCGTGCCAAACTCAGCGCCGATGACAAGCCCGACCGCAGCCCGGTCGGCTACGTCCAGAGCGTCACCGTCAACGGCGCCAACCGTGCGCCGGACTACCATCCCAAGGACAATGTCCTGCTGGGTCGTGTCGGGCGCACGCAGGTCGAGAAATCCTTTTGGGATAAGTGGCTCGCCCAGCACAAGGACAGCGACCTTGTGAAGAACCATTGCGTCTTTGCGGAAGTGACCGAGCGTGCAGCCGATGCGAAGGCCCGCGAGTTTGCGACCGAAAAGACCGGGTTCGAGGGCGTCAGTCCTGAGGATCTGAAGCGCAAGGGCATGGAAGCGGAGACCGCGACCCGATGACCGACACCGTGCCGCAACCGGGCGTTGTCACGTTCGACTATGCGGCGTGGTCAGCGGCCTATCATGAGTTGGCATCCTCGGTAACAGAGGCAGCCGCTCAGGCCCGGTTCGATATGGCAACCGCCATTCTCGACAACAGCGCCTACAGCCCCGAGCCTGACGTAACCAAGCGAACGCGGCTGCTCTACCTGCTGACCGCGCATATCGCGTTCCTGTTCCTGCCCCAGTCTCAGGGCGGGCGCGGGGCCGATAGCGTCGGGCGGCTGGCCTCGGCCACCCGTGGCAGCGTCTCGGTCTCGTTCGATGCCGGTTCGACAGCAGCCAATCAGTCATGGTTCGCCCAGACGCAATATGGCCTCATGTTCTGGCAGGCGACCATCTATCTCCGACAGATGCGGTTCATCCCCGGACGCTCCGCACGCGCAAGGATCTGGCCCTGATGGCAAAGCAGGTACTCAGGGGCGGCGACAAGCTGCGCAAGGCGTTGGACGACCTAGCCAAGAAGGTGGCGCGTGGCGGTACTGTCGAGGCGGGGTTCATCGACGGTCGGACATACTCCGACGCCGCCAAAACCCCAGTCGCGCAGGTTGCGCAATGGAACGAGTTTGGAACCTCGACCTCACCCCCTCGTCCTTTCATGCGGCAAACGATCAACGATCACCAAGACGGCTGGGTAAGGCTCTCGCGACCTCGCTCAAAGCGACAGATTATGACGTGCATCGATCCTTGGATTTCGTGGGCGAAATAATCGATGACCAGATCAGGACCAGCATCAGAGAAGGTAGCTTCGCGCCGATCTCGGAGAGAACCCTTGAAGCCCGTCTGGCGTCCTCCAAACGCACAGGCACACTCAAGTCGGTGAACATGGAGACTGCATGCAAGCCGCTCGTGGACACGGGGCTCATGCTTGGCTCAGTCAGCCACGAGGTGTCTGATGATTGACGTGTTCGGCATCGCCTCTGGCGCGCTGGGGATCGTCAACCCGGCCACAACCGTCACGGTGAAGTGCTCGGACGGGAAAACGATTGAGCCTGATGGGTCGGTCACGCTCAAGACGTTCACCCTTGCCGTTGAGGCCGACATTCAGGCCGTCTCGGCGGGTGATCTTGAGCATGTGGCCAGCATCAACCAGCAGGCTGATATGCGCGCCGTCTATATCCGGGGCGGCCTCAAGGGGCTTTCCCGCCCGCTGCAAGTTGGCGGCGATCTTCTCAATTTCTACGGCTCTGACTGGCTCGTAACGCAGCCGGTCGAGGAATGGGGTTTCGGCGAATGGTCCAAAGTGATTGTGACCCGGCAGACAGCGGCCCCCTCTCCCATGTGACGCTCTCCCCGACCGATCGCGAGATAAACACCGCGCTCCGGTCCTGGCTCCTGACGGTCGTGCCGAATGGTGTGGAGGTCAGGCAGGGACAGCTTAACCGGGTGGCAGCCCCGCCCGGCCCCTTCATCGTTTTCACGCCTCTCTTTCGCCGGCGCATCGCCACCAACGCATCACGCTACACCAGCACGACGCGCGAAGTGGTCGAGCCGATGGAGTGCACGGTCCAGATATCGGCCTTCGGTTCGGTATCTGGCGAGGCCGTGCAGCGTGTCGTGGCCCTCTGGCGGGACATGTACGCTGCAGACTGGCTCCGCAACGCCACAGGCGGCGTCATGGCCCCTCTCTACGCCTCTGAGCCGCGTCAGACCGGCTTCATCAACAGCGACAAGCAATACGAGGACAACTGGACGGCAGACCTGAAATTCCAGGTCAATTTCACCGTCTCGATTCCTCAGCAATTTGCAGAGTCCATCACCGTCGATCTCCGCGAGGTCGATGCTTCTTTCCCCTCACCCAAGGAGTGAACGCCCGTGGCGGTCGGAACACCTATCTCCCTCGTCGTGTCGGTCGTGCCGGGCACAATCCCGGCGAACGGCACCCTCGATTTCCTCAATGGCCTCGTAATCACTGCCGACATAGCCGCAGTCCCTAACGGAACTACGAAGGTATTTCATGACCTTGCAAGCGTCGGCGTAACATTCGGCACCAGTTCGAATGAATACAAAATCGCTGAAGCGTATTTCGTGGGATACGATAATGCGTTCCAATTTCCTGCCACCCTCTACTTCGCAGGATATGGCCCGGACTCGACTCCGGCATCGTTCATGTCGTCCGACGCTATCATGTCTCTCCCCTGGACGGGGTTTACGACCGCTTACGAGCCAGACCTTGCGACGAAGCAGGCATTCGCTACATGGACGGGGGCTCAGAATGCCAAATACTGGTACGTCCCCTGGGACACGGATGCGACGGCAACGACGCAGGGCAGCACGGCGAGTTTTGGCGCGTGGCTGGTCGCGCAGGACCTCACCGGCACTTCTCCCGTTTACATGGACCCGGCTGCGGCGGGCGCTTTTCTGGGCTGGATGGCTGCCCTGAACTTCGATCAGGTGAACGGGCGTCAGAACCTCGCCTTTACCTCGAATGGCCAGGTCACGCCCGCCACCTACAGCGCGGCAACGGCGCAGATTCTGCTCGCCAACGGATACAACTGGTATGGCCAGTTCAGCGGGCGCGCCGGGTCGTTCAACTGGGTCTATAACGGCAGCGTCTCCGGTGCCTTCCTCTGGGCCGACAGCTACATCAACCAGATCTGGATCAATGCCCTACTCCAGTATGCCGACGCCTCGACCCTGACGAATTTCGGCAACGTGCCGTTCAATACGCAGGGCGATGCGATCATTTCTGCCGGCCGCAAGTCGGTCATCAGTCAGGCGCTCAGCTACGGTGCGATTCAGACCGGCGTTGCGATCAGCGACAGCCAGAAGCTCGCCATCAATCGGTTCTTCGGCGTGGATAGTGCCGCGGACTCAGTGGTGAACCAGGGCTATTACGAGCAGCCCGGCGCTTCCACGGCTACGTCTGTCAACCGTGCAGCACGCACCATTCCGGCGTCGAAATTCGCCTACGCGGACGGCCAGTCCGTCCAAATGATCACCCTTCTGTCCCGTGAGGTCATCTGATGTCCTTTATCACTTCGGCTGACGCCATCTTTATGCTCACGGTGCAGACGCTGTTCAACGCGCCGGTTCGTCTCGAAAACTGGTCGGCAGATCGTGCGTGGGAGGCCGCCGCGATCGAGCAGGCCGAAACCCGCATGTCGATCGACGGCAGGCTCAACGCTGGCTGGGTGCCGAACCCGGTCGAAATGACGCTGGGCCTTCAGCCGAATTCCGATAGCTGCATCATGTTCGAGGGCATCTCTACGTCTCAAGCTGGCGCGCGTACCCTTTACAGCCTAGGCGGCGAGATCACGCTTCCGGGGCTGGGGCGCAAATACACGCTCGTGACCGGCTACCTCGTGTCGGCCTCGCCCCTGCCGAGTGCCGGGCGCCTGCTCGAAGAGCGCCAGTTCACCATTCGTTGGGAGCGGGTCTATCCCGTTGGTATCTGATGGCTCTGCGCGAGACGACCTACACGATTCCTGACGGCGAAGATGCGGGCAAGGTGTTCGTGATCACCCGTATGCCCGCCATGCAGGCAGACAGATGGGCGCGGCATCTGGTCAAGGCACTGACGCGGGCGGGTATGGCCCTGCCCCCGGATGCGATGGAGATCGGGCTGTCAGGTCTGGGGGGCATGGCTCAGGCCATGTTCGGCCAGCTTGAGAACGAGGCCGCAGACAACGCGCTGGATGCCCTCATGGCGACTGTGAAGATCCAGCGCGACCCGGCAAACCCGGCCTCGCGTGGTCAGATCATCGATGCCGATCTGGATGATCCCGAGACGCTCCCCCGCCTGCAAGCGGAGGCGTTCCGGATGCACCTGGGTTTTTTCAAAGCCGCCGCGTACCTCATTTCCCCGCTCGTGCAAATGCTGGTGCCTCAGGCGGCAAGCGACAAACCCCAGCCCGCTGCGTGAACGTGTCCCGCCCGATCGCCTATGTGGTCGGGTCGGGCCTTGCCACGCTGCACGAACTCAGCACCATCTACGACACTGAGGGCATGCTTGACCTCATGGAGATCGGGATGGTGCGGGATTATAACGGAGGGTGAAGATGCAATCTGAGAAACGTCAGATCGGCGTCAATCCAAGCGCCGCGTTTTGGCAAGAGCTTGCCAGTCTATGTCCAGACTTTGCGCCGCTTTCTGAAGATCGACCGCAAGCTTTCCTGCTGCTGCCGGCGTTAGAGAAACCCGAACCACTGTTGCAAGGTCAGTGCCACCAAGAGCCCCGCAAGGGCAATCGAGCACTACTCCTCCTTCGGGGGTAAAGGCGACCTGCATTGTCTGGTCGAAATCGAACGCTATGACCGGTTGCCCAGATGCGGCCCGGTCGTAGATGTCTTGCAGCTTCTTCTCAGTTTCGTCGCTCATTTCCCGATGACAGCGCACCGGATCGAGTCCCGTCAATCACCCCTCAATTCAGATACTTCACCACCACGAAGGTCGAGGCGACCGTCTGCGCGACCTACTTGGCGTACACTATCAGTCTGAAGGTTGGTGCAGTTTCCATCGTACCTAATGCGCTTTGATACTGAGTAGGTTCATCGCCTATGAATACCCCTTGCCTGCCAAGTTGAAGATGCCCTGGGCTTTTCAGCACCACGCCTGTCGACCCGGGAAGTATGGGAAGGACAAGCACAGCTCCCTCATTCAACCACTGTATATGTGCGTTTGAGGCAACCTGCATTGCGTAACAATTCCCCTTGAATGCATATGGGTCATTTGTTGTGCTAAAATTTATTGGCTCACTTTCCCTGATGCCCGAAGAGCATATCTTACTCATAAAACCGCCTACGTCTGGGATTTTCTCGGATTGATACGAATTCCCGCCATCTGTTCGAATGAAATGCACTCCCTTTCCTGGATAGATTTTTCCAAACTTTCCGCCTGGCATGCATCTCACCCATGTCTCAACCTTGCCAACGCTCAGGCAGATACCTTTTGCTGACAGGGATCGAAGTGCCTTATTTGCCTCATTGCACGGCGCCATATCGGTAATATCATCAGGATCTTGTACCGTGCAGGCCCCGGAATTCTGCTCCACAGAGCGAATATTGTCGTGGTTTATAATATAATCGGCGCCACTTATGGGTTGACTGTCGGGCGACTGACGTTGGGCATTGTTGGATGATCCGCTCTCAGACGCTAATGCTGGTTGATTCCTGTCGGCATTGTCTGCGGGTGATTCATCCCGCTGCGGCGAAACAACGTTTCCAGAAGGAGCCAAGCTCCATAAGATCACTGCGATAATTGAGACGCATGAAGCGACTTCGAGGAAGCTGCCTCTTCCCGTTGAAAATCTCGTATTCTTGTGTCCGCACCCCGGGCAGTATCTGGCACCACTTGAAATGGGTCGATTGCAAGCCTCACAGGGGGTTAAATCGAAATGAGTTTTGCCGTTCAGATATTTCTTATTCTGGCTACTCAGCACTTCAAGGAAAAGGAGTGCTGGAGGTAGGAAAAAACAAAGTAAGGTCCATCCTCTCTGAGAACGGCCTTTTCTCAGCGCCGCCCTCCCTCCGGCCACACCCGCCAAGATGGCAACGAGCAACCCGATTATAGGTAGAACTGCGTAATTCCCAAAATCGCCCATCTTATCCCCATGTGCACGCTGAACCGTGGGGATGGGTTTATAACAGAATTCGGCTTTTAGTCTTGGGATTCCGCCTCAAGACCTCTCTGGATAAGGCGTCGTATCGCTTCTGGGCGACTGATCGCATTAGCCTCTGCCCACCGATCGACAAGATCGGATTGTTGGCGCTCCATCTTCAAATGCTGCGCAACCGTATCTTTCCGAGGTCTACCACGGCCCCTCGATTTTTCTGTATCTATTATTGACGCTGCCATGAATAAACTGTATCTAAAAATCAGGCCGGAGGGAAGCGGGAACTTCCAACCGGCCCTAACCACCAGCAAGGGGATGCATCCCATGTCGGCAGCTAAGAAGCTGATTAGCACAAATTCTACCTCGCTCACCATACTCACGACCGCCATCCGTCAGGACGCCCAAGGGCGCTACTGCCTGAACGACTGCCACAAGGCGTCGGGCAACGAAGCCTCGAAGCGCCCAGGCGTGTGGATGGATAACGCACAAACTAAGGCACTTATTACCGAACTGACCGATGCAGGAATTCCTGCATCGCCTTCCGAGACCGATGCGGGAATTCCCACATCGCCCGTTTCCTCGATCAAAGGCGGCACGAACCAAGGCACCTACGTCGCCAAGGAACTTGTCTACGCCTATGCGATGTGGATTAGCCCGGCGTTTCACCTGAAGGTCATCCGAGCATTCGACGCGATGATGCAGGTTTCTTCTACGGTGGAAGCAACCCCCGTCCTCCCCAAAACCTACGCCCAAGCCCTCCTTGCGGCGGCCCATGCTGAGCAGGAGCGTGAGCGCCTCGCGGGGGAGAACGCGGTTCTCGCACCAAAAGCTGAAGCCCTGGACAAGCTTGCAACACTCGATGGGGTGCATAACCTTCGCAGCGCGGCTCAACAGTGCGGCTGGCCTGAGAAGATCTTCATTTCTCGACTGATGGAGCTCAAGTGGCTCTACTCTCACACCGTCAGCGGTCGGAAGCTCGCTTATGCTGACAAGGTGAAGGCCGGACTGATCGAGGTGAAAAACGTCGAGGTCAAGCGGACCGGCTACGTCGAAGGCGTGGGACAACCGATGATCACGCAGAAAGGCCTCTCTCAGCTTCGCATTCTGCTCGGCACTTACATCGCGCCCGGCAAGAGTGCCCCCGTCCCTTTCTCCCGCCCGAAGGAGGCAGCGTCATGAGCGCGCTGACCTCTGAGAGCGGCGAGGACTTCGCCCGCATTTGGGGGAAGGTTATCACCTCGCTGCCGAACTGGATGGCCGGACTGGAAAGCGACCTCAGGGAAGTGCATCTGGCTCGCCAAGGCATCCCGACCAAGCGCAGGGCTCTTTCCGAGAACGCGATAAAAGCGCTGACCGCGCTCTATCAAGAGTATGGCGACGGGTCTGCGCGGGCGGATGGGGAGAGGCGCGCACTCGCCTAACGGTTGCCCCACCCCGTTCCTCACGCTATCGTGAGGCGTCTGTGGTAGACATTCGCCCCCGTGTCATCCGCGGGGGCGTCTTACTATGGCGCGGCGTGACCGAGGCAGTTCCCCAACAGCCTTGAGGTTTCTCCGCTAATTGGGAGCGTAGCCCGCTTTTCACCGCCCAGGCTTACTGCGACGCAGTGAAGAGTCACGGTGTGGCCACAAAAGGTTTTTCTCTCACCTGCGAACGCCGTGCACCATCCTCGATTCATAATCTCCGGAAGAGATGTCTCGACATCCCGTAAGGTGATCTTGGAGCTAAAATCGATCAGCGGCACAGCGCGCTCTGCAAATATCGAACCCGCGGTTTCTCCTGTGAGACGCGGGCCGTCATCTATCGTATCCCAACACAGGAAATATCCTTGACCACCCTGCGTGGGGGAACAAGCACGTACAGACACATCGCGCTCATCTAGTCTGTACTCGCGAGAAACAGTGTCCAGCAGGTTCAAATCGATTTCCTCAAAGGATTATGCGATTTCTCGCTGTAGGCGGACGTTCACGCTGCGGATCGTCTCAGCTTGCAGCAAATCCGAAGCAAGCATCTTACCGTTTTGCACCATCCATTTCGTAACGGCCGACCATTCCCATAGCGGCATCGACGATGTGACCCGAAAGGCCGGTGCTGGAAACCCCGATCCGCGCTTGTCAGCCGCATATAGGCTTATCGCCGCCTTGGTCATCCCTGACCGCTGCGCAATCTCGGTGAGACTGACCAAAGGGTCTGGTTCAACGCGGTTTATGGTAGCCCCTGCTGCTCTGACGTCCGCCATGGCGGATTCAATGGCTTGCTCAAGGCTCGGCGCTTCACGCGCAAAGTCTAGTATGATGTGGCCTTTTTGGAACGAAACGGTCGCGTCATCGCAGCCGCCGTCATAAAAGCGACTTTCAAAGTCCTCGGCGGTCCTATCGAGACCAGATGCGACGATGCTAAATTCAAACGTCTCCATCACTGACCTCCCTGCTTACATGCGGGCAGCGGTCAACCGCCCTTTTAATCTGTCTTGCATGTGCCTCAGCATTGCGTGGAGTGCCATTCACGCCAACCTGGCAGCCGTCACGATCTGCATGGGCACAGAACAGCCGTCCCCAGTGCCCTCTAGGGTGATCGCAACGCCAGCCCATAGCTTCCGCATACTGAACCGCAGCCTCGACTTCCTTTATCGAATGCCTCGGTCGCTTAGATGAGCAATTAGCATTACTCATCAGGCGTCGCCTTCTTTATCCGATGTGTAAACATCTGTCAACAGGATTGCACCATACATGACATCAAGGATGTATCATCCTGACAGGCGCGACAGCGTAGTCAATGGGGTGGAGGACCACCGCAGGAGACGATACGTGCTTCGACCGAAGATAAGACATGAGTGTTGAGGCTAAGGCAATCAAACATCAAGCGAAGCTATAGAGATGAGCTCACCAAATTGGGCGAGCTCAAACCCTCAGTTCGTCGGGTTCTCGGGCGCATCCGGAAGCGGCGCATTCTCGCCCGGCTTGGGCTCAGGTGCCGGATGGCTGGGGTCGTATGTCGGTGTTGGTTTCGAGGTCATTTGGGCTTTCCTCCGTCCTCGGGATGATCGGGGTGTTCAGGCGCGTCGTCCTGCTGCGGGCTCGTGTCGGGATACGGCTCAAACGGCTCGTCGCTCCCCGGCTTGGCTGGGTTCGGCTTGTTTGTCATCGTCGTTTTCCAGAGGTGAGATGACTCAAGGCAGGCGGGGCGCAGGAGTTGCGTAAATCGCGCCCCCAGAATCCCTTTGTTTCCAATGCGACCCCGATTTACCCAGGCCAGAGCAGCAAATTCATTTGCCAAAATGGAAACATACGCCCATATCAGCGATAGATCGGAAACAAGCGACGCGGCCCTCGACGTGCGAGGTGTGTTCGCGTTTGTGCGAACGCCGATCCCGTTTGAACCCTAGCCGGAGGAAAGAGCATGTCCAACGTGTTCAACCATAATCCCCGCGTGAAGGGGGGTGTGTGATGCCAAATTACAGTCCGATTGCAGTAGCCAATGCTTTCCTTGAGCGAAGCTTTGACGACGGCAAATCAATATCTCCGATGAAGCTTCAGAAATTAGTTTTTCTGGCTCATGGATATTACCTTGGCGCAAAGGGCGAGCCTCTTGTCGAGGAAGAATTTCAGGCATGGCCCTATGGTCCAGTGTCTCAATCTCTCTACCGTGAATTTAAGCAGTTCGGCGGCGGCCCGATCACGCAGCTTGGCACTGAAGTCTGTTTCACGGATGACGAAGAATTTGATTATAGACCTGTTGCCACGCCGGAGGATGAATTTGCCCAGCGCGTAATCGGCTTTGTTTGGGATAAATATAAGGACTGGAAAGCTACGGAACTCTCGGATCTTTCCCATCAAAGCGGCTGGGCATGGGAGCGGGTCAGGCGGCGTAATCCGGGGCAAAGAAGCATTGATATTCCCAACCCAGATATCAAGACTGATTTTGAGAGCCTTGTAACCAAGAAAGCCGGATCTGAATAAGGCATGGAAGACTTCGATTTCGTTGCTGCTGACAAGCCGAAGGCCACTTCAAAATCAGCGAAAGAGCGAAGTCTCTTCATGGCGGAGCATGACGAAGCCAATCATAAGAACCATCCTAATTCGGTGTACTTCCCCTTAGGTCGCTCATTCATATCATGGCATTCCGACAATGGTATCGCCGTCTTGGCGCTCATCATTCTCATAGTGCTCTGCATTCTGTCATTTTTTACCGAGCTCTTGGCGACGTGTACACCGAACAAGGAATGGGCCGATGGCTTTCTGAAGGTAATTGGTCAAGGCATTATAGCCACCGCAGGCGCGTTGGTGGGAGCCGGTGGCTCTGTATCGACTCAGATCCGTCCTAGTGCGCAGCGCAAACCGCCACGCTAAATTATACTCCCACCCTTCTCCTTGCCCCGCTTGACCAAACTCCCTACTGTGATCTGGTCTGATGCCAGACTGACGCCCCCATGGTTCGCCCTGGGGGCTTTTTTCGTTTTGGAGCCCTGAAAATGTCCATTATCGATCGCCTCGTCATTCAGCTTGGGATGGACACAAAGGGGTTCTCAGGCGAGGCGCGCAAATCGGTCGAGCAGTTGCGCGAGGTCGAGAAGCAGGCTCAGGCCACCGGGTCGGGCATGGAGCGCGATGGGGTCAAGGCCGCGTCGTTCTTCTCGGGCGTTCGGCGCGAGGCGCTGGCTATGTTCGCCGTGTTCACGGGCGGGAAGAGCCTGAAGGCTTTCGTGACCGATACTGCGCAGGCCAATGCGCAACTTGGCTACATGGCCCGCAATCTGAACATGGACCCATCGCAGCTTTACCGGCTTGAGGCGGCGGCAAAGGCGGCAGGGGGCAGCTTTGGAGAAGTGGCGCAGTCCTTTGGCTCTCTCCAGCAGCGTCTTACCGACCCTAAGCAATGGGGAGAAATCACTAACGCCTTCTCGCAGTTGGGCGTAACCGACTTTCTCGATAAAAAAGGGAACATCAACGCTGATCTCCCGGCCCTTCTAAACCGTGGCATCCGTGCGCAGCATGACTCCACCGCCAAGGCGATTGCCTTGATGGACCAACTGGGGCTTGGCTCAGGTATCAAAAACCAGGCCCTGATGGGAGAGGCAGAGTTCTCGAGGTTTCAAACCGATCAGCACAAAATGAGCACTCCCAGCTCAGGAGATCTCAAGAACCTCGCCGCGCTCAATCAGTCTATTTTAAAACTGAAGGAAGAGAACGACCAACTCGCGACCTCACTTGCGGGGCAGCTCTCACCTGAGCTTCAAAGGGTTATCGACCAGTTCACGAAGTGGGAGCAAGAGAACCCCGGGCCTGCAAAGTTTATCGCTGGTATTACGGCGGCTGTTGATGAGCTTGGGAAGTCATTTGGGGGGCTGGGGAATATCCTTACTGGCTTGGCGAGCTTGGCAATCGCCAGGAAGCTGTTTGGCGGTGACAAAAAGAAGCTTGCAGAACTCTTGGAGCAGGTAAAGAAACTCAAGGAAGAGATTGCGAAGGGCGCGCCTGCTGAAGCCGCAAAAAAAGGGATTCCGACTGGCAAGACTCAGCCGATGGGGTCAACCTACCTCGAGAAAGGTTGGCTCAGCAGATCTCTTCCAGAGGCACCGAAAGCCGCAACGCCTTGGGGTCTCGTCGCTGTAGCCGCCTCGGAAATCATGAAGCCGCAGTCCACCAACGATGGCGAGGCCAAGCTGCTGGAGCAAATGCGGGCAGAGGGCCGGACTGGCGTACATGCTCGCGGACTCGCCAGCCAATCACCCCTCTTCGATCTGTTCGCTCAGCGCGTGGCGCTCAGGGAAAGCGGGGGCGATTATAACAAGATTGGCGGCTACAACGATGCGTACTCTGGGAAATACCAGATGGGCACAAGCGCGATCAAAGACGCTGCTAACTGGCTGCGAGAGCCCGTGCCGACACGGGAAGCATTTCTTGCAGACCACGAGATGCAGGAGCGATTCTTCCGAGCATTTACCGATAGCAATAACGCCATTCTAAGCTCGAGCAGCGATGCCTACGGAAAACTTGGCGACCTCCAGCGATTTGCCGCGCTTGGATACGCGCACAACCAGGGTGCCGGCGGTGCTGCCGATTGGCTGAAGACTGGGGCAAGCCGCCGCGATGGCTTCGGGACTGACGCGCAAGAGTATGCGATAGATATTCTGAAAGCTGGCTCTGATAAGTTGGCGCAGGACGCTCCCCCAAACGGGGGGGCGCAGACCGTCCTGCGATATGACGCCCCCAAGGCCGAGCAGGAAACCGCGATTAAACGTCTCGCAGCCGGTGTGGATGCTCATCTGCGCGGCCAAAAGCCTGCCGTGAGTCTCGGCCGCGAAGATATAGCGATGCTCCTCCAGCGCCGCGACCAGCCGCAGAGCGTCAGTCCGCAAGCTGACGCGATCAAGGCTTGGCGTGATCAACAGGCGCAGGCAGTGCAGTCGATCGGGACGGGCGACGTGCCAAGAATGGCCGCCTCAGTTACCGCAGGTTCAAGTCCTGGCTCTGTTTCAAACACCACGACAACGAACCACAACGCCTCATTTAACGGGGACGTGGTGATCCACACCAACGCAACGGACGCTCAGGGCATGGCTCGCGATGCAGTGCCCCAGCTTCGCAAGCAGCTATCATCCAACAATATGGCGGGATTACAGTGATGGCGTTTCCAACAATTCCCCTGCCAGACGTGTGGGACGTGCCGGTTATGGTGGGCGTCCCTGCCCTGCTAGGTCAATCGATCGGAAATGGCGTCACTGCCTCAATTTCCAATCTGCTTGGCCAAGAGGTCGCGAATATCCAGATTGCGAACGCTTTCAAGGATTGGGGCATATTCAGGAGCAACGAAGCCGTTCTTACGGCGGCTCACGTTCTCGGCGTCGAATATGAGATGCGCTACCAAATTTCGACGGCACCGACCGAGGACGGTAATTTCACCTCATATAACAAGGCGAAGTTCCCCTATCTCAGCCGGATCTTGATGGTTTGCGATGGGAGCGAAAGCGGCAGCACGATAACGGGTGGCTTTGAAAACGGCCTCACGGCTGGCTTCAAGCAAATCCTCGGATCAATCACCGGAGCTGCGCCGCTACAGGTCCGCAAAAGCTTTTTCGACACGCTCGAACAGATCGTTGCAGATACCAATCTGTATGACATCCATATGCCAGAGCGCAGCTACACCAACGCGAATATCGTTGGATATCGCTTCCGGCGCACTGAACGTGATGGAGTCACGATGCCGGTGGTTGAGATCGAGTTGCAGGAGGTGCGTACCACTGCCACGCAGGGCTACAGAAACACGCAGGCGCGAACGGTTTCAGCGTCTGACCCCGTTCAGGCAGGACAGGTGCAAATTCAGAAGCTTCCGAGCGGCGCACCCGATCTCGTGGGGCTCATGAGCGGGATATCAGGCTGATGGCTGGAATCATACCTCTGGCCGCAACGCCAAGCCAGACGCTCAATGTCGTTCTCAGCGGGCAAAATATCAGGCTCGATGTGCAGCAGCGCCGCACCGGGATCTACCTCAACGTGTGGCAAAATGAGACGCAAGTCGTCTCCGGCACCCTCGCTTTGACCGGAACCTACATCGTCAGGGCAGCATATCTTGGCCTTCCCGGCGATTTCGCCTTTATCGATCTGCAAGGATCCGATGATCCGGATTACTCCGGCTTTGGGACGCGCTGGTTTCTCTTCTACTCGGGGGCGTAATGTCAGACACCGCAACGGCGCGTGCTGCGCGCCTACCTCGCAGTTTCACGCAAAAGAAGATCCGGGTGACTTTCACGGTCGCCAGGCGAGGTCTGGGCAACGGCTCTACCAGCGATGAGGTGACGCTCGAGGGATACCGCTGTCAGATAGAGGTTCTTAGCGCGGGCCTCCGTGTCGGGCAGTCCTGCAATCTGCGCATCTATGGGGTTAGCCTTCCTATCATGAACCGGCTTTCCATGCTGGCTTACCCGATCGATCCTGTTTACCTCGATGCCATCCGCACGACGTACAACACCGTTCGCGTTGAGGCCGGAGACGATGAAACCGGACTGGCCACGATCTATTACGGGATCATATCCGAGGCATTTGCCGACTTCAGTTCTATCCCAGAGCCCGCGTTTCAGGTCTACTCGCAAAGCGTACAAGGCCCGAATGTCGCGATTGTCCCGGCGCAGACCTACAAGGCTGGAACCTCGATCGCAGAGATTATCTCCAACCTGGCCGCACAGTCCGGATACACCTTCGTAAACTACGGACTGAATGCGCGTTTACCTGCTGATCAGTACCTACACGGCACGCTCGATCAACAGATTGGACAGCTTTATAAAGCCTTCAAATTCATCCACACGATCAGGAATGGCGAAGCGACCGCATCGGACACCGCTCCGAGATACCAGGTCACGGTTTGGTCCCGGAACCTTCAGGACATACAGGCGGCAGTCATTCCTAAGATCAGCGCCCGCACCGGCCTGATCGGATATCCCTCATACAACTCATCCGGCATCTATTTCACAACGCTGTTTGATCGACGCCTGCAATTCATGGCGCCGATCGAGGTGGATAGCTCTTATCTGCCTGAGGCTTGGGTCAACAATCAGTCGGGCCAAGTGGCTCCTATTCCCGTGAATGGGACTTGGATACCTTCCCTCGTAGCCCATGAACTTGATGCTGAAATACCCAATGGTCGTTGGTTCACGCGCGTTGAAGCAGTGCGAGCCGACAAGTTTGGCGCAGTAAAGGCCCCAACATCATGACAAATCCGATGACGCTCTCTTCCATCTTCGCCCACAATACGGATGCGGGCGCGATCGATGCGGCGATTGAGAGACATATCTCCGATCTGGGCACCCCCATCCTCGTTCAGGTCAAAGCCGTCCATGGCGGCGGCGTGTCGCTGGTGGGTCAGGTGGATGTTCAGCCCATGGTTCACATGCAGGACGGCCAGGGCAAGACGTACCCTCACGGCGTCATAACGGGCGTTCCCTATCTGCGTGTGCAGGGCGGCACCTCGGCGCTGATCATTGATCCCGTGGTGGGAGATATCGGCTTCGTCATGGTGTCCGGCCGCGATATTCAGAATGTCATCACGTCACGCAAACCCTCGGCTCCGGGCTCTTTCCGGATGCACTCCATGAGCGACTGCGTCTATGTGGGCGGGTTTCTCAACGGCCCGCCCAATCAGTTCATCATCATGAACGGTGACGGCATCCGCATCGTCTCACCGGGCACTGTTCGCATCGAAGCGAACGCCGCTGAAATCGCCTGCGGTCTCAAGGTTGACGGGCCTATCACGGCCACCGGAGACGTGACCGGCAACGGCATCTCCCTCGACAATCACACGCATATGGGTGTGCAGACTGGTAGTGGCTCGACTGGCAAGCCGCAGTGATCCTGTTTCTCTGTACTTTGACCAAACAGCGTGCCATAAACCGATAGCCTGCCGATAATCCGGCCAGTCCCAAGGAAATCAGCAATGCAATCCCTCCTGCTTGATCGCACGGAATGGGACCTCGTGCTTGATCGGTCGGGCAATATCGCGATCTGCTCCGAGCCCTATTCGGTGCTTCAGGACGTATCCAACGCCATCCGCGTGTTCCAGGGCGAATGCTACTACGACACGTCAAAAGGCTTGCCGTATCAGGCTCAGATCCTCGGCAAGTCGCAGTCCGTACCGATTTTCCAGCGCCTCGCTGAAGCCGCCGCCCGCACTGTTCCGCTGGTCCAGGACGCCTCGTGTGTCGTGTCCCGACTGGGCGGCGACCGGGGCCTTTCCGGTATTATGCAAATCACCCTGACGACAGGCGAAACGCTCGATGTCCAGTTCTAGCGGCACCACCTCGATTCCGGCGCTCACGATTACGAGCGCAGGCGTGGTTGCGCCTGATGAACTGGACGTTTTGGCGGGTGCGCTGACCGACATAAGCGCCGCGATGGGCGGGAACGTCAATCAGGATCTGTCCACGCCTCAGGGCCAGATTGCCACGTCAGAGGCAGCGGCAATTGGCAATTGCTATGACGCCATTCTGGCGGTTGCAAACGGCGTTGATCCCAAGATTGCCTCTGGCCGGATGCAGGACGCAATCGGCAACATCTATTTCATGACCCGCGTTCCAGCGACGGCCACAACCGTTGCTGTGTCGATCGTGGGTACGGCTGGGCAGGTTGTGTCCTCGGGTAGCATCATCGCAACGGATGGCGTCTATCAATACGCCCTTACGGCTGACGTGACGATCCCGGCTGGCGGCACGGCCTCGGCCACGGTGGAGAACACCGAGACAGGCCCCCTCGCCTGCTCTGCCAATTCCCTGTCGCTCTACCAATACACGGCTGGCGTCTCGTCAGTGTCCAACGCCTCACCCGGCGTTCTCGGATCTGACGCAGAAGGCCGGATTGCGTTCGAGGAGCGGCGGAACAACTCGGTTTCTGCCAACTCGACCAGCCAAACCGCCTCGATCCTTGGGCAGGTCCTCAAGCTGAGCAGCGTCACAGATGCCTATGCATACAGTAACGGGACAGCAGCGGCGGTCACTTATAACGGTGTAAGTGTGCCGGCCAACAGCGTGTATTGCTGCGTAGCGGGTGGTGCGCCTGCTGATATTGGCCTCGCGATCATGCAGAAGAAAAGCCCCGGTTGCGGCACAGCGGGCGGAACGAGCGTGCAGGTTCAGGACCCGGCAGCCGTCTATAATGGCAACGGGCCAACCTACACGATCAACTATGCAGTGGCACAGGCCACGCCAGTCTATCTGGCCGTGACCATCAAGAACGGTGTCGATGTGCCTTCCGATGCCCTGACCCAGATCCAGGCAGCCGTTCTGGCGCAGTTCGCGTCTGGCGGGAGTTCGGGCCTGCGTCCGACAATCGCCAGCACGATCTATGCGAGCCAGTTTGGCTGCGCGATCATGTCCCTTGGAACCTGGGCGCGGCTGGTGACGCTGCAAATCGGCACTACAGCCCCGGCCAGTCAGAACCTGGTCACGATGACCATGGCTCAGGTGCCGACCATGGCAGCCGGGAACATCTCTCTGACGCTGGTGTGATGCGATGGATATCTATGACACCATCCTCTCGCAGTATTCCAATTCGCCCCGGCTCTGCACGATCATTCAATCCTTTGCTGGGGCAGTCGATCCCGAGGCGTTCTTCGACCTCTGGTACGATCAGGTCTGGAACCCCTCAACCGCGACAGGCTGGGGCTTGGACGTGTGGGGCCGCATCGTCGGTGTCGGGCGAGTGCTGCAGGTCACGGAGAGCGGATATATCGGCTTCGATGAAGCGGCCGCCAACGGCACATCGACAGCGATCCGCGAATTCAACGCAGGCATTTGGTACAGTGGGCAGCCGACGACTACGAACGTCGCACTTACTGATGATGCCTATCGCAAGCTGATCTTCGCCAAAGCAGCCGCAAATATCACCGACTGTTCGATCACGTCGCTGAACAATATTCTCATGACGCTCTTCGGTGATTCTGGCCGCTGCTACGTCATCGACAATCAGAACATGACGATGACCTATCGCTTCGACTTCGTGCCGACGCCGGTGCAGTTATCGATCATCTATCGTTCCGGGGTTCTGCCCCAGCCTTCGGGCGTGAACGTCTCCTACTCCTTCGAGGAATGACGGCAGCAGCCGGGCAGGAAAATCATGAAAAAGACTGACTTCTCGCCGCAGTTCCCTACTGTATGGGGGGCCGGGGCCGATAGCGCACACCTTCAATATCCCATCCCCGGATCTTCCTCAGATCTAGGAAGGGCTTCCCTTATCCTAGGCTTCCCTCCGGCGACGTTCGTTCCGCCTGAAGCCGGAGGGTCATTCATGTTCGGAGAGGACATGAACGGCGCGCTCCGGATGCTTGCAACAGCAGCTCAGAACTACGAAAGCGGCGTGTTTCCGCCCTTCTCTGCGTCTTTTGCCCAATCCGTTGGCGGCTATCCCCAAGGCTGCGTCGTTGCCGACCCCACCACCACCGGCCTCTTCTGGGTCTCCACCGCCGACAACAACCTGACTACGCCCGGTGCGCAGGGTGCGTCGTGGGCCAATCTGTTCGCGGGGCTTATTAGCGAGAAAGAGGCGGAGGCTACCTACTTCCCCCTGACAGGCGGAAACATACTAGGCCAAACGTTCGTCACAGCATCGTTCAGTCAGGGCGATGAAACTACGACCCAGCCAATCGGGGTTGCTTTAGGTGGCCTGCAATTCTATCTGCAACTCACCAATAACGGCGCAGCAAGTGCCACCTACGGGCGTCTAGTTCTTCGTGACGGTGCCGGGGGCTACCACATTGGTATCCAGATCGATAATGCCGGCAATGTGACGGATAGCCAGGGAAGGCCTTTCTTAAGTGCCCCGGAGGCTGCAGCTACATATATCAGGCAAGGAGGCGGGAGTACCGACTTCTCTGTCCTGGCAGCAGGCGTCAACGAGAAAACAACGACCCCCTGGGTCTCGTACGTGGATGGCAGCGGCACTACCCAGTACCTATTCATGCAACCGTCAGGGAGCTATGTAACCAATCCCGGAGGTACTAACGGCGGTATTAAAGCCGCTGCCATAGACCAGCCTACTGGTGCTCCATCATTCCAAGATGGGAACGGAAACTGGCATACCGTCCAGCCCGCCGGGAGCTACCAGGCCGCCGGGAACTACCTGGAGACGGACGAGACGAGCCAGCAGAGCGTAGCGGGGCCGGTCTCCTTTACGCGGAACCCGACTGGAACGACTGCGGCTTTTGGGGCGAGCGATAAGTCTTTTGCTACGACTGAATTTGCCACCCGGCTGAATTCGGGGCGCTTGCGCGGCAAGTCTGTGTTCACTTCGTCCGGAAATTACTATCCGCCTCGACAGGACGCCTCACTCGTATTCCGCGTGCGCTTGGTCGGCGCGGGCGGTGGTGGGGCTACTGCAGTGCCCCAGGATGCATACGCTTGTAACGCAGGCGCTGGTGGTACAGCGGGGGCGTATGTTGATGTCTGGTTCACCTATGCACAGCTTTTCTCGGGCGTCGATAACACGTCTGTGCAGGTCATCATAGGCAATGGTGGCGCCGCTAATTCTACTGGGGGAGCGAGCTCCATCGGCAACGCCGTGACATGCCCAGGCGGGTACGGCGCACCTTTCGCGAACGCGGGGGGGTTCTCAACCATAAGCCCGGCAGCGCCCTACAGTGCGAGCCCTTCATTTCCTAATGGGGTCTTATTCCAAGATATCGCCGTGCCGGGGCCAAGCGGCACAATGGGTGTGGTTCTGGACCCGCAGAATGGTGGAAATTTCTTCGCATTCTCAGGCAACGGCGGCGCTTCGCCGATGGGCTCAAGCGGTTACGGGGTCGGAAATGGTACACCGGGAGTTGCTGGCACCCTTGGTGGTGGCGGAGGTGGCGCGTGCGGCGCCCGATCAACCAGTGGAACTTCCGCGCAGTACACAGGCGGCTTCGGCGGCAATGGAACCGCGATCATAGAGTGTTATGAGGGTATCACATGATCGATACGGCAATGAACAGCGTCCAGAGCGCGGCGGACCCCGCGACCCACGCCTACGCGATTATCGACGCCTCCGGTGAGGTCGTAAATCGCATCGTCTGGGATGGCCAGGGCAACCTGATACTGCCGACCGGCCAGTATTGGGTAGAGGATGACGCATCGGCCTACCCCATTGGAAGCACCTATAAGGCACCCACTTCCACATCCGGCACAGCAGGATAACCACCCATGACCTGGCGCCCATCAGCGCGGATCGTGCGCCCTGGCGGGTGCGCGACTGCGAACCTGCGTGGTATGACCTTGCAACCTCTGCTTGCATGGCCTGACAGCAACATCAACGGCGGCGCTGATTACAGCGTCGATTTCTCGCGGCTTCTCGCGCCCGGTGAAACGATCAAGGCATTGGCCTTCGATACGGATGGTGCCGGGACGCAGGCATGGACCTCGCTGACCGATACGATCTGCACAGCCTGGATCTCATGGGCGCAGGCTGGAACGCTAGCCGTCACGGTTTGCGTGCTTGGCAGTTCGGGCGCGACCTATCAGGTGGTCGTTGCGATTACGGTCAGTGCTTCCCCTGCTCTCGTTCCGGCCTCGCCACCCACGGCACCCGGCGTCGATATCAACAGCGTGAACGATGCCACCATGTCGGCATGGCTGGCGTCTCTGCCGACCTCGGCACCGACCGCTGGGGGCTGGTGGAACAATGCCAATATCCCGACCTATGCAGGAACCCCGCCATGAAGCGCCTTGCGGCTTTAATTGCCCTCCTGCCGTCTCTCGCCTTTGGTCAATCTTCAGGCAGGCAGTTCGTACCGCCAAACGGCCTGCCAATGGATACCCCGCTTGGTACGGCGCGCAATGCGGACGGGTCGGGCGTCGTTACCTTTGCCACCCTGCAGGCCGGGATCTCGTCGGCGGTCACTTCCGCCCAGATGCAGAGCGCCCTGGCGGACTACCTGACGACCTCGGCGGCCGCCTCGACCTATGCGACACCCGCCAATGTATTGGCAGCGGTTCGGATAGAGGCAACGAGGGCGACAAACGCGGAGACGGCCAATGCTGCCTCGATCAGTGCTCTGCAGTCGAGTGCACTCAGCAGGACGGATGCCGCAGCTTCTTACCTTGCGCTGTCTGGTGGCTCTCTGACCGGAAGCGTGACAGCATCAGGCGACCCGACCAAGGGAGGCTTTATTGTCTCTGATCCCCTGCAATCCGGGATGGCCACAAGCCTTTGGTATGATGCCAACAAGGGTGAATTTACGATCGAGAACAGCACTGGGCTGAATAACGCGCTCGCCCTCAAGACGACGAATGCGAACGGCTTTGCTGCGTTGGCTTTCGATGGGCCGGATATGGCCTATGGCGGCAATTTCGAGCATGGAGCGGTCGGCTGGGGTCCGGGCCTGAAATATGGCCCCGATGTCGGATATGATTACTTCGAGATCAGCCGGTTTACCTATGACGCCACGTTCAACCGGCAGCCTGTCCCTTTCATTTGGCAGACAACGGGCACAGAACTCGTACCCTGGGGCATGACCACGGCTTATGGCATCGTAACCAAGGGAAGCGCCTCGATCACATGCGCAGGTGGGTGCACATTCCCCGGCGGGGCGGGACAGATCCTCGATACCCCTGCGGAATATGGCCTGTTCCCTGCTGGCACGACCATCGTTTCCGGCGCGGGCACACAGACGATAACGCTGAGCAACGCAGCTCTCGCATCGTCTGCCAGCACCTCAACGGGCACATACTTCCGGTTTGGCAATGCTGAAGGGTCTCAGCACGACTTCCTCGTTTATACGCCGATGGGGAACGCTGACTATTACCGTTTCGGTGATGCCAAATGGGGCAATTTCACAAACGCGCCGTTCTTCTCCATCGACCGGGTGAACGGCCGCCTTGGCGTGGGTAACCCGCTGCCTGCAACACCGCTCGATGTGTCCGGCGCGATCCTGTCCAACGTTTCGGGCGTGACCAGCCTCAATGCCTACTCTGGCACCGGGGCACTGAATGCCCAGGTCTCACCCGGCGTGGCAGGGCAAAAGAATATCCTGCACGCCTATGCGGTCAGCACCAATCAGTTCAACCTGAATTGGGAAGCCAACCCGCAGCGCATCGCCATGCAGGATGTAAACGCCGGTGCCAATATTTTCGAGTTTCGTATGGATGGTAGCTGGCAGAGCCAGCAATACGCCCACCCTGTCACTACGGTCACTGCGAACACAACCCTGAGCAACACGGCGCAGTGCGGGCAGACCGTCGCTGTAAACTCAAGCTCGGCAGTCACGGTCACGGTGGCAAATTACACACTCGTTGGATGTCGTATCACAGTGACTCAACTCGGCACCGGGGCCGTTATCATCGCACCTGCATCGGGCCTGACGCTGGGCAGTTACGGCACGCAGGCTCAGACAGGGCCTTACACCGTGCCCGGCCAATATGCTTCGGCAGTCATTGAAGCGAAAGCGCCCACCCTCGCGACAGTCGAGCGGGGCCAATGAGTGCCCGGCCTGTTCCATCTTCTCAAGCCGCCCCTCACCGGGCGGCTTTTTTATTGGAGGCGACATGAGCGCCCAGAGTGATGCCATGCCCATCGATCAAATCGCCGACCATGACAGGCGGCTGACGATCCTTGAGAGATCCGTGGCCGAAATCCGCGCCGAATATCGCTCGCTCTCCGACAAGCTGATGCAGATGCACGGCGAGAACAAGGCCAGTGCCGCGGCGCGGGAAAAGGCAACCCTGAGCGCGATCGGCGCCGTGGCGGCCAAGGTCGAAAGGCTCGGCGATCTCAGGGGGTGGGCGAAATGGGCGCTCGTCGTCACGGGGATCGCGTTCGGCTATGCGAGCGCTCATTTCGCGGGGTGGGTGCAATGACCGGCATCGACATCGCAATCGCGCTGATCTCGCGTGACGACTTCGAGGGGCTGAGCCTCAAGCCCTATCTCTGCCCGGCCAATTACTGGACCATCGGCTACGGCAATCGCTTCCTCGGTGACGGCACGCCTGTCACAGCGACGACGAAGCCGATCACCCAGGCGCAAGCCCTCGACCTGCTGCGGAACACGGTCATGACCCTGCAGGAGAAGCTCCGCTCGTTCGTGACCGTCCCGCTGACGGATTACCAGGAGGGCGCCTTGCTCTCATGGCAGTTCAATGTCGGCACCAACGCGGCCAAGGGATCGACCCTCGTACGACGCCTGAACCAGCGCCTCTACAACTCGGCCGCACAGCAATTCCTCGTCTGGGACAAGGCCACGGTAAACGGACAGCTTATCGTCCTGCCCGGCCTTCAGCGCCGCCGCAAGATTGAGAGCGGCGTGTTCCTCGGGCGCGGTATCCCCACAACTGGAGTATCCGCATGAACTTCGACTGGCAGACGATCTATCAGACCGTCTTTCCCTTCCTGCCCGCCTCCCTTGCCGGCGACGCGACAACGATCCTCACCTTCATCGTGGCCCTGGCCGCCGTGATCGCCCGCTTCTGGCCGCGCCCGGCTGACGGCTCGAAGTGGCTCCCCCTTTACCTGCTCGTCAACAGCGTCGGCATGAACGGCAAGCACGCCACCAACGCCGACGACGCCAAGCCCTGACTGACGACACCGGCAATCGGGCCGGGATCAGTTCTTTCTATTTCACAGCAGCGGCCAGTTCGGGCCGCGCATCCATCGGAGGCCATCATGGCTGACACTGACAGCGCCCTCACCGTCATTGAGGGTATCGGCGCGAACATCGTTCCTGAACTCGTGGGCACCCTGCTCACCAAGTATGAGCCGAACTGCGATATCGCCGGGGCCAAGGTGGCCGTCTCTGGCCTCGTGGCCAATGCGATCGCCCTGCAGAAGGCGCTCGACAGCAAGCCTGCAACGGAGGCCGCCCCCAATGCGTAAGCTCTTCGCCATTCTCAGCGTCTTCTGCCTCATCGGGCTCACGGCCTGCGATGCCAGCCAGACGAACCTTCGCAAGGCCGGGTACGCCACGATCCAGGCGTACAATGCCACGGCCCCACTTGCCCTCGCCTACGCCCAGCAGCCGAGCGCAGACCCCGACATCAAGGCATCGATCAAGACGGCCAGTGCTGACGCGATGAAAGTCATCACGCCGCTCGGGACCGATCTTCAGTCGTCCACCCCCCTCACCGCGCTTGAGGTATCGGCCGCAACTGCTGCCGTTGCCGCGCTTCAGGCACAGATTGCCACGGAGACCGTGAAGTGAATCACACATTCAAAGGAACACCAGATAGCCGTCAGTCTGATGATGCCGCCATTCCAACATCACGCTTTCGTCCGCGTTATCGTGCGCTGACGGACGATGAGAAGGCGTTGCATGACGCGCTCAAGGACAAAGCTTCCGAACTCGAGGCGCTGATCGAAAAGGTCAAGGCTGGTCGGTATCGGGCGCTCGCTCTGACTTCTCTCGAAGAGTCGATCATGTGGACCGTGAAGGAATTGACGTCATGAACGCAGCACTCATTGCCGCGATCGTGCAGGGCGTCGTCGCCGCTGTCGAGGAAGTGCCGAACATCATCCAGGTGATCGAGGACGCCATCTCCGCCAGCAAGTCGGGTGATGGCCCGACGACTGACCAAATCGCCGCCGCGCTGAAGCAGGCGCAGGCTACGGATGCCGCCATTCAGGCTTCGTGAGGAAAAAGTATCCCGCGGGGCTCAGCACACATGTCTGGCCCCGCCCCAACACCAGTTTATACAGGCGCGCTGGGGGGCAAGACTACTTTGGCGTCTATCCCTCGCTCTATGAGGCGGTCTGCCCATTCTCCGGGCAATTGATAATAATCGATGTATCCGTTCTCGGGTCTGTTCGTGACGAAGAGAGGATGGCTCTTGCCGAACTGCCCAGGCGCGCTCTCAGCGCTGAACAGCTCGCTCATGATATTCTCGGCCTGACGCTGATATGCATCAGCTATTCTGATTGTAGCCATATCTGTCTCTCTGATCGCGGTGAATCGCTCAATGCAAGACTGTCGCAGGTCAATTGATTCATCATCAGCTCGCCGCCATGCAACAGAATAATCCGGCGCCTGATGCGCGGGCGTTCCTGGCCCGCGATGCGGCCACATGTTCGAGCGCTTCAACTGCTCGGTGATCTTCTGGGCCAGCGCGTCCATCTCCGCCCCGGTCATCTTGGCGTTCACACGCCTCGGCTTGCCTCGGTAGTCGAGCGAGATCGACATGCGGATGGCGAAGGTCACGTCTTCTTCGGAGGCTGGGGTTAGGTCTGTCATGATAGAGAACAGAACGCGAACAAGAGCGGGAGTCAATTAAAACCGCCCGCACAAGCAAAGGGCGGCCCGAAAGCCGCCCCTGCCTATCACCACCACGATGATCGCTGCGTGCCGGGCTTGATACCGGCTATCGCTGACGGACGCTCACGCGCTGATGGAGCCTTTCCACCGATTAACCGTCTGACATGCTTGCTCTGGGCTGGTGAGCCGCATGATCTCGCTTAGGGAGAGCCCTCTCCCGCGTGTCCATCCATGCCGCCGCAGCCCACGTAGAATCGCACGATCTGGCGGGGCAGTACAAGGGGAAAGCGACTCGCGCCCAATGAGAACAGGGCGCGAACAAACTGCACGGATTTTGCACGGATCGGGCCGGACGACTCTAGACCGCAGTAGATCGGGATAGATCGAGAAGATGGGTGGGTTAGACCCTACAATCTTCAAAAAACGCTGATTTCTGCGGGTGAGGATGGTGGGTGCGACAGGGATTGAACCTGTGACCCCTGCCGTGTGAAGGCAGTGCTCTACCGCTGAGCTACGCACCCATCCTGCGGTGCCGCGTCTCTAGCAAAGGCCCGATGACGCGGCAATACGGAAAATGAAAAAAAGGATCAGAACCCGAACATATGGTCGAGCGAGAACCCTGCCGAAGCATCGCGCTGCCCATGATAGCCGAACAGACGGCAGCTCAGATCACGGATCAGCACATAGCCGCCAATCCCTGCCTCAGCCAGTTTTTCGGCACCAAAGATCTCATGCGGCCAAACCATATAGGAGCCCGATGGATTGATGCTAATCTTGCGGCGCTCCAGCTCGACGCCATCATTCGAATAGAGATGCAGAATCGTCTCTGAGGGCGCTGTTCCCTCCACCGAGGCCGGATGAATCAGGCAGGAGAAGCTTTCATGGCCCTCCTGACCGAGCTTGAGAAAGAGACGTGTCGTCAGACCCGGCGGGGGACCGGCGTAGGATTGTGGCTCGCTACGCCATGTCATCAGCGTGTTGAAGATATGCCCACCGAAGCTGGTCTCGGCCGCATGGCCATTCTCGCGGTTCTCGTAGCGCATCAGGGCGTGCATCCAGCCGTCGCCCTCGCCACCGTCGCGGAAATCATACACGAGGTCGGCATGGCCAGCGCAGTCAGTCAGCTCATGCAGGGCAATCGCTGTCTCATGATTGCGCGGCAGATTGCCTAGAAACTTCTGTCTGATGAGCGTCCCTTCATCATCGAAAACATCGAGACGCAGCGGGAGGCTGGTGATCTTTTCCGACATCGGGTTCGGCTGCACCACGCTGGTGAAGCGCTTGGGGTCGAGAATGGGGAAAGGCAACACAAACCCACGGCCCATCGAAGGCGGCAGCTTGCGCAACGCTGGTTCGGGTGCGAGGTCACGGCGCTCCACGTTCAGATGGGCAATACGGGTCAGGGCCCCTTCTGTAATCTCGTAGCGTGGCCGTACGATGTGGTTACCCGAACGCAAC
Organism: Asaia sp. HumB; assembly: GCF_030263835.1. Lineage (NCBI taxonomy): Bacteria > Pseudomonadati > Pseudomonadota > Alphaproteobacteria > Acetobacterales > Acetobacteraceae > Asaia > Asaia sp. HumB. The sequence continues at coordinate 32,607 of NZ_JARPML010000002.1, forward strand.
TCAAGCTGGGCCGGCCAGGCGATATCCTTCACAAGCGCGCCCACATCGAGCGCATAGGTGGAGAATGGGCCAACCTCGACCGCAACCGGGAAATGCGTTTCCTCGCCCATCTGATTGAGCGTGATGGCACCCGCCGGAATGGGCGTTGCATGGCTGTTCTGGATCCAGAGGACCAGCGTCTCACCAGGGCGCGGTGCCGGCAGCGTTGCGAAACGTGGAGATGGCCAGGCATTGGCGTCATGCGTGACCGAGAGGCTGGGCTCGCCATTCTTGCCATAGGTGTCGAGCGCATATTTCACGACATCATGCCCACGCGCACCGAGCACATGAACGAAAAGCTGACCGCAGAAAGCCGGCAGATCGTAACGCGCCCGTACCACGGCACTGTCCACAACAATACCGGCAGGCGCGTCGGGAATTTCCTCTTCCCATTCAGCCAGGATCTCGCCCTTGTCGTCATAAAGGCGGAACCAGTAACGCACATCGGTCGCGTCGTAATTGCACCAATAATTCGCCGTGACGAGCCGTGTGCTGAAGCGCTCATCATCACGGAAGAACGCAAAGTTCGTCGCGAAATTAAGCTTGTCGAGATAGTTGCGCGGATTGCTCAGCATGGAGTCCGGCAATTTTGCAGGCTCCAGAGAGAAAATCTGCTGATCGGCATGGGTGACGCGCGCGAGGCGCGACAACATCTTTTCATGCTCGAAGGAGAGGGCAAGCACCTGCCTGGCCTCGGAGGATGAAAGGTCCGTCAGGGCCAGCTTCTCGCCGCCCAGCCCATCATCCTTTCCCACCTGCTCGCTGTCATGCGTGTAGACACCGCAGGAAGGCGTGAGTCCGGGGTACAGGGCGACCAGCGTACGCAGCACATTGCCCGGGTCATAAATCGCAAAGCCACCTCCAGCCGCTAGTGTCGCTTCCAGTCGCCTCAGAGCCTCGCTCGCCAAGGGATGCGCAAGCGCCTTGTAGAGGATGTTTCCGCCGCCCTGAGCGTCGAAGGTGATGATATCGAGCATGGTCGTCCTGTACCCGTTTTCTTTATTACGGACCCCGCCACTCCTTGTTCAGAGAGCGAGACGCCGACGCATTTCATCGGCTGCTCTGCCGGTATCGTCAAGCGGCGTTATAGCCCACGGCTCCCACGCCCCCGTGAACGGACGGACGCGCCCGGCCTCGGCCAGTGTCTCGACAAAGGTCCGGATGCGCCGTGAACGCCCCGGCAGATCAATGATCAAGACCGGCGCTGTCGTGGCGGCGGCCTCCGAGATCATCGACACGCTGTCCGTCGTCACGGCAATCATATCGGCGCAGGCAAGCATACCCAGATAGGGATTATCGCCCTGCCCGTCCCATATCATGGCGCGTGACGGATCCAGCGCCTCGCGCAACACCGCCAAAGCTGCCGGATCGGTTCGGCGTGAGGGTGTAAGGGCAATCGTCACATCCTGCGTCCGGACGATCCCGGCAAGCTGTGCGCCAAGTGTTGCGGCTTCATTCACGCCAAAACTGAACCGGCCATTCGCGCCGCCAATCAGAACGGACAAAAGGGCCTTTTTGCCTGTTCGCAGCCTGCTCTCCCACAGGGTCCGGGCTTCGGACAGCTTGGCAGGGGTCACGCCATGCAGGGCGGTTCGGGCCGCCACGACATTGGGTCCAGCCATGCGATCATGAACATTGGCCACAATCAGGTCAAAGCGTGCCGCATCCATGCGGGGGTTCTGTATCTGCACCAGCGGCAGGCCGGTGCGCTTTTTCAGCGCTGCCCCGACTGCCCCGCCTGTCCCGCCAACGCTGACAAGCAGGCGGGTGTCGCCCGGCAGCACGATCGGTGCCGTAGCACGCAGCGGATCGGGGCAGAATCTCGTGGGGATACGGCGCCAGACTCCCCCGATCCGCACAGGATGAAAATGCCATTCCAGCCCCGCACGCTCGACAAGACCGCTTGCCTGGGCGCGCATTCCAGCAAAATCTTCAGCAATGATGGCTACACTCATAACTCGGTAATTCCTTCACCGGCAGAACTTTGGCAAGAAGCATCCATGAGTGATGTTCAAGATCCTGCCGCCTTTCCATTCGACCCGCTGGTCAGCGCGGGCCTCAAGCAAGTAGGCATAGAGAAACCCAATGAGGTGCAGACCCGCGTCTGGCCCGAACTGAATGACAGGCGCGATGTGCTTCTTGTGGCACAGACCGGCTCTGGAAAGACCGCGGCTTATGCAGCGCCCGCCTTCCAGCGCCTTCTGTCGCTCTCCGCAGAACGGCAACCCGGCGCACCCCGTGTGCTGATTCTGGCCCCGACCCGTGAGCTGGTGACCCAGATCGCCGGTGTATGCCGCCAGATCGGCAGACGCCTGCCCTTTCGCACGCGTCTGCTCTGCGGCGGCCTCCCCAAGGATGCGCAGATCGAGGCGCTCGCAGAGGGCGTGGATATTGCGGTTGCCACCCCTGGCCGCCTGATCGATCTCCTCGCCAGCGGCGCCTGCAGGCTCGATCTTGTCAGCATGCTGATCGTGGATGAAGTTGATCAGATGCTCGACGAGGACTTCCTTGCAGCAATGGATGATATCATCCTGCATTTGCCGCAGGAACGCCAGGCCATGCTGTGCTCTGCCACGCTGCCGCCCACGGGCCGCGCCCTGGCCAGTCGCCTGCTTCACAAACCCGTCACGCTTGAATTCGAAAGCCAGACCGTCACGCCGCGTCGTATCAAGCAGCGCGCCATGTTTGTTGAGGCCGAGGAAAAGCTGGCCACCCTCACCCGCCTGTGTACCGAAACCGAGGGACGCCAGATCGTGTTCCTGCGCACAAAGGCTTCGGTGGACCAGATTGGAAAGCACCTCCGCAAGGCAGGTCTGCCCGTCACAACGCTGCATGGTGATCTGGCACAGGGCGCACGACAGAAGGCGGTAGAGGCCCTGCGCAGCGGGCGATCCATGATCCTGCTCACAACGGATGTCGCAGCCCGAGGGCTCGACATTGATGATGTGGCGCTCGTCCTCAATTACGATCTGCCCGAGAAGGCCGAAACCTATGTGCACCGCATTGGCCGCACGGCGCGGGCAGGCAAGCGCGGCGCGGCCCTGTCCTTCTGCACGCGTGATGAGCGGCTTTTGCTGAGGGCGATTGAAAAGGAGATCGGCTACCGTATCAGCATCGTTTCCTGAGTTACACGGCCTTGAGGTTTTTGACAGGCAGGGTCTAAACTCTCCTCATGACCGCTCCCAAGGCCCAGACGATGGATATCATTGCGATTCTGGAAAAGCTTGTCTCGTTCGATACGACAAGCCGTCATGCCAATGCGCCCCTCATCGACTGGATTACTGCGCTGCTCGATGAGCAGGATGTGGCCTATACGCGCAATCGTGGGCCAGAAGACGGCAAATGGAACCTGCATGCCATTATCGGCCCGGTAGCGCCCGGTGGTCTGGCCTTGTCTGGCCATGTCGATTGTGTGCCCGTCGAGGGACAGGACTGGTCTCGTGATCCTTTCAGCCTCACCCGGCAGGATGAGAAACTCTACGCGCGCGGCGCCACCGACATGAAGGGGTTTGTGGCCGCCATGCTGGCTGCCATACCCCGGATCCGAAGCCTGCCCCTGCGCAAGCCTGTCCATCTCTTCTTCACCTTCGACGAGGAAATCACCTGCAACGGTGCCCGCTATCTGATCGAGGATGTCATCTCACGCGGCCTGATGCCCGATCTGTGCGTGATTGGTGAGCCCACCATGCTCGCGCCGATCATCGCCCATAAAGGGCGATTCACGGCGCGCGTGGATATCCGGGGCCGCCCCGCCCATTCCTCCCAGCCTGCGCTGGGCGTCAACGCGCTTCACGCCATGGGGCGTGCCATCGCAGCACTCGCAGATATGAGCGACGCTTTCGAACGCGATGGCCCCCATGTCAGCGGTTTCCTGCCCGATCACACGACCATGCAGGTCGGGCTCGCCTGTGGTGGCAGCATTCTGAATATCGTGCCCGAACAAGCCAGTTTCGAGCTCGAATGGCGTGCCGTACCGGGTGACGACAACGCCGCAATTTTCCAGTCCATCACAGAGCGCCTTGCGCCAATCGACGCAGCCCTGCGCATGGCCGATCCGTCCTGCGGGCTGACACTGACGCCCCTTGTCGACCTCTCGCCCCTGAACCTCTCACCCACATCGCCCCTCGTCTCGCTTTTGCAGCAGATTACGGGGCGCAACAGCGCGGGCTATGTCTCTTACGGGACGGAAGCCGGTATCTATCAGCAGGCCGGGCTCGAGACGATCGTGTGTGGCCCCGGTGATATCGCCCAGGCGCACAAACCCGATGAATGGATCACAATAGACCAGCTGGCGCGATGTGAAACCATGATCGACCGCCTTGTCAGACAGGTCTGTCTTGCCGCATGAGTTGCGGGGCATCACCGCGTGATCATCACCCTGTCCGCAGGCGGCGGCAGCGCCTCCTGCCCAGCCTGGCGCTGCCGCGTCGCCTTCCGGAATTCCCAATCCTGATCGACCCACCTGATCTCTCACCGTGGCGGGCCGGCAATAACGGGATAGCCGGTGTCATCGAGCGCGAGAGCCCCGTACCAGGGCCGGAAATCGCGGTGATTTCCCTCATCCACGGCAATGAGTTCGCTGGCGCCGCCGCTGCCGACCGTCTGCTCAGGGAGGATATCAGGCCCCTTTGCGGAACACTGCGCATCGTATTTGCCAATATGGCCGCCTTCGAACGTTTCGACCCGTCAAACCCGACCGCTTCGCGCTTCATCGGTGAAGACCTCAACCGTGTCTGGTCCAATGACAGGCTGAACCAGAAGCCTGGTTCGATTGAAATGGAGCGGGCACAGGAGTTGCTGCCCGTCATCCAGCGCAGCGACATGCTGCTCGATCTCCATTCCATGTTATGGGATTCGTCACCTCTTTTCATCTCGCCGCAGACAGAACGCTCCATCACACTGGCGGGTCTCCTCTCGTCGCAGGCCGACACGCCCTTTTTGACCTTAACCGATCTCGGGCATGTTGGAGGCGCAAGGCTGATTGAGCAGGAGCGTTTCATGGCACCCGGCGGCACAGGGCGCAGCGTGCTGCTTGAGGCAGGTCAGCACTGGCGACCGGAAACGGTCGAGACCAGCGCACGCGTCATTCGTCACTTTGTTGAGAATGCGGGGTTTGTGCATTGGAGCAGCCGGAGCGAGCCGGTTGCCGTTTCACGTCAGGCAATGGTGACCGACAATGTCGTCGCCAGAAGCGCCAGTTTCGGGTTTACCGAGAGTTATATTGGTGGCCAGATGATCGAAAAGGCGGGCACGGTTATCGCGCTGGACGGTGATGATGAAATCTGTACGCCCTACGACCAATGCGTGCTCATCATGCCCAATCTGTGTGTGCGCAGAGGGCAACTCGCGGTGAGGCTCGCGCGCAGGCTATAGGCACGATCCGGTCGCGACAACCAGACGACACTCTGGACACGATCGCGGCGCGATCCAGTCAAACGATCCGCCGTAATCGCCCCGTATGGGCAAAAAAGAGGGGGGCTCATCGCCCCCCTCCTTTTTCGATCCTCAGGCGCCGGGATAGGCGACGTCATAGATGGGGAAGCGACGGCAGAGCGCCTTTACCTCGTCATGAACGCGCTGCTCGACGCTGTCCTGCTCCGGCGTTCCGTAGGCACTCAGCACTTCATCGATCATGCGAGCGATCGTGCGGAATTCCTCAACGCCAAAACCGCGTGACGTCGCGGCCGGGCTGCCCAGACGGATACCGGAGGTAACAAACGGCTTTTCAGGGTCGAACGGGATTGCATTCTTGTTGGCCGTGATCCCGGCGCGCTCAAGAGCCGCTTCGGCAATCTTGCCCGTTACCTTCTTGGGACGCAGATCGACCAGAACGAGATGGCAATCCGTACCACCGGTCACGATGTCGAAGCCGCGCGCCACGAGTTCCTCAGCCAGAACGCGGGCGTTCTCGGCCACAGCGCCCTGATACGCCTTGAACTTCTCGCCAAGGGCCTCGCCAAAGGCCACAGCCTTGCCAGCAATGACATGCATGAGCGGACCACCCTGAAGGCCCGGGAATACGGCGGAATTGACCTTCTTAGCGATGTCCGGATCATTCGTAAGCACAATGCCACCGCGCGGGCCACGCAGCGTCTTGTGCGTGGTGCTGGTCACGATATGCGCGTGGGGCACGGGGCTCGGGAAAAGACCCGCTGCAACGAGACCGGCGAAATGCGCCATGTCCACCATCAGATAGGCGCCCACCTCATCTGCGATACGACGGAAGCGCGCAAAATCGATATGACGGGGATAAGCCGAGCCACCTGCGACAATGATCGTCGGCTTGTGCTCACGTGCAAGGCGCTCCATTTCCTCGTAGTCGAGGGTTCCGTCCTCGGCACGCACACCGTACTGCACCGCGTTGAACCACTTCCCCGAGTAGTTCGGCGCGGCACCATGCGTCAGGTGTCCACCAGCGGCGAGGCTCATGCCCAGCACGGTGTCACCCGGCTTGCCGAGCGCCATGAAGGCGGCCTGATTGGCGTTCGCGCCAGAATGGGGCTGCACGTTGGCAAACTCGACGCCAAACAGCGCCTTGATACGCTCGATCGCCAGATTTTCCACGCGGTCGACATCGACACACCCGCCGTAATACCGCTTGCCGGGCACTCCTTCGGCGTATTTGTTGGTCAGGACCGAGCCCTGCGCCTCAAGAACGGCGAAAGAGGTGATGTTCTCGGATGCGATCAGTTCAATGCCATCCTGCTGACGGATCAGTTCGGCGTTGATGATTTCTGCCACCTCGGGGTCTGCTTCATTCAGACCGCGATGATAGAAATCGTGCTGGGGGGACATGTTCTCGCGAGTAGTCATTCTTTTCTCTCCCGGAGGGGGCGCACAGACGCGGAAAATGGCGTATCACGATGGGCAATATCCCAGATTTCCCCCCGCCGCCAACCCGTTTAGCGCGGGAGAGTTGTTTTAGAGGAAGACTGAATGGCCCAGCCCCTCGCCGCCCTGTGGCGGCGCAAACCGATTGACGTGGCAACCGACGAAAAAGGCGAACACGGGCTGCACCGCGTTATCGGACCGTTTTCACTGATTGCCCTTGGGGTGGGCACGACCGTCGGGGCTGGCCTGTTTTCATTGACAGGCATTGCTGCGGCCCAGAATGCGGGGCCAGCAGTCATACTTGCTTTCGTGGTGGCCGCTATTGCCTGCGGGTTTGCTGCCTTCTGTTATGCCGAACTGGCCAGCATGATCCCCTCTGCCGGCTCGGCCTATTCCTACAGCTATGCGGTGCTTGGCGAGCTGGTCGCGTGGGTTATCGGTTGGGATCTTGTGCTGGAATACACCGTAGGGGCAGCGGCCGTAGCCTCGAGCTGGTCAAGCTATCTGGCCTCGATTCTGGGCCAGTGGAACCTGCATCCGGACCCGCGCTGGATGGCATCCCCCATGAGCATGGTGAAGCTGCCGGATGGCAGCATGGCTCATGGCTGGATCAACCTTCCCGCCATGGCCGCAATCGTGTTCATCGTCATGCTTCTGCTGCGCGGCATTTCCGAGTCCACGCGCATCAATGCTGTGGTCGTGGTGCTCAAGCTCGGAGTGGTCGGCGCCTTCATCATATTCTGCTCGCCCTTCATCAAGCCCGAGCATTTCACCCCTTTCATTCCGCCCAACACAGGCGAATTCGGTCATTTTGGCGTCTCGGGCATCATGCGGGCTGCTGGCATGATCTTCTTTGCCTATCTGGGCTTCGACATCATCGCCACCACCGCGCAGGAGGCCCGTAATCCAGAACGAACCATGCCTATCGGCATATTGGGCAGCCTGCTCATTTGCACCATCATCTATATCGCCTTCGCCTTCGTGCTGACCGGTGTCGTTGATTATCGCCAGCTCGAGGGCGATGGCAGCCCTGTGGCCACCGCCATCGATATCACCCATCTGTTCTGGCTGCAGGGCGCTCTCAAGTTCAGCATCCTGTTTGGCTATATCTCGGTGCTGATGGGGCTCATGATGGGTCAGGTGCGCGTGTTCTACGCCATGTCGCATGATGGCCTGCTACCGGCGATATTTGGCCGCCTCAGCCCACGCACGCGGGCACCATCCGTGTCTCACCTGATCTTTCTCGTGGTGACCTGCCTGCTGGCAGGGCTGGTGCCGATCTCCGTGCTCGGCAACATGACCTCAATCGGCACCCTGCTCGCCTTCGTGCTGGTCTGTGTGGGTGTCCTGATCCTGCGCATTCGTGAGCCAAACCGCCCCCGCGCGTTTCGCGCACCTGGCGGGCTGTTCACCCCGGTCTGCGGTATCCTGAGCTGCCTCGCGGTCATGGTGTCGCTGGATGCGCTCACCTGGCTACGCATGGTGGTCTGGCTGATCGCCGGACTGGTCGTTTATGCGCTTTATGGTATCAAAAAGAGCAAGCTTACTGCCGAGGGAACAACGCGATGATCACCGGATCCTTTCCACTCAGCCGTCCAAGACGTAACCGTTTCGACGGTTTCACGCGCCGCCTTGTGGCCGAAACGACGCTGACGATCGACAATCTGATCTGGCCGATCTTCGTCTGTGATGGCAAAGGGCAGCGCAGCAGTGTCGCCTCCATGCCGGGCGTCGAACGCGTGAGCGTGGATCTGCTTGAGGCTCATCTGGCCGAGGCCATCGGTCTCGGTATCCCCGCCGTGGCCCTCTTCCCGATCACCCCGACAGACATCAGGGATGCGACGGGCCGTGAGGCCACCAATCCGGACAATCTGATCTGCAAGGCAGCGCGTGAAATCAAGCGCCTGTATCCTGACCTTGGGCTGATCGGTGATGTGGCGCTCGACCCCTACACCGATCATGGCCATGACGGTCTTATCGAGGGCAATTACGTCGTCAATGACGCATCGGTAGAGATTCTGGCGCTACAGGCCATCAATCAGGCCGCAGCCGGGATCGACATCATTGCCCCGTCTGACATGATGGATGGACGCATTGGCGCGATACGCACGGCCCTGGACAAGGCGGGGCACGACAACGTGCGCATCATGTCCTATGCGGCCAAATATGCCTCTGCCTTCTATGGCCCGTTCCGTGACGCTCTGGGGTCCGGGGGGCTGCTCAAAGGCGACAAGAAGACCTATCAGATGGACCCTTCCAATTCCGATGAAGCGCTGCGCGAGGTCGCGCTCGACATCCAGGAAGGCGCAGATATGGTCATGGTCAAACCCGGCATGCCCTATCTGGACATCATTCACCGGGTGCGCGAAACCTTCGCCGTTCCGACGTTCGCGTATCAGGTGTCGGGCGAATACGCGATGCTGATGGCGGCTATCCAGAATGGCTGGCTCGACCGCGATCGCGCCATACTTGAGAGCCTGCTTGCGTTCAGGCGTGCCGGTTGTAATGGCGTCCTCACCTATTTTGCTGTCGAGGCTGCAAGGTTGCTCCGCAGCAGACTGTGACGACCGCGCGCCAAAGGCGCGGCAGCAGGGCTTTCGCCGCCGGAATGGCGGCAGAGGCTCACGCGCGCGAAACGCTCGAAAATGCGGGCTTCGTGCTTCTTGCCGAGCGATGCCGCACCCCATATGGCGAGATCGATCTCATAGCGGCGAATGACAGTCTCATCCTATTCGTTGAGGTCAAGCAGCGCCGCACACTGGATGAGGCCGCCTACGCCCTTAGGCTCCCCCAACAGCGCCGTCTTCTGGCCGCTGCGGAGTATCTTCTTCAGACACAGCCGTCATGGCAACGCGAAAACACCCGGTGTGACCTCATGATATATGACGTCGCTGGGGATGTGGCATGGATCGAGGATATTCTGAGGGACGGTTAGACCAACCGTCGAACAGCGCTGTTGCCCCTGCCCCGGACCGGCCTTGGATCAGAGACAGAGCCCCTCAAGAAGGGATCGACCGCAGTTGCGCAGCATGGCGGTCGAGTATGGTCGTCGGGAGATGCTGGCATAACGGTCTGATTGACTGCCGAAATTCAATAGCGCTGACCGGCACCGATAAATGCCTTGCCGGGGAGATCAGATATCACCCGCGCAGGAAGGCCGTTTTGGCGGGGCGCAGTAGCGCCCCAGTCGATCAGCCGTGACGGCGGGCGTGATGCTTGCTGTTTACCGGTGCCTTGGCGTGATAAACCACGGTGTGGACAAGGGCGCGACGCGACTGCGCTGATACGTGACGGGCGGCCACCTGATGAACGGCTGCGCCGTGGTGATGCGTGTAGGTGGTGACTGGGCGGTGATAGACGGGCGTAGCGGTCAGCGCATCAAGCGTCAGCTTGGAGGCTTCCCAATCAGTGATCTCTCTTGCGCTTGCACCATGAGAGGCGAAGGCTGCCCCAACGGCGACGACTGAAGCTGCAAGTTTAAGACCCGATAGACGCCGCATTTTTTCTTCCCTCTGAATGACTTCCGCCACGTTAGTCAGGACTGCGAAAGTACAACAAGAGGCCTCGGGAAGAATTTTTTACAAGAAGATTTACCGTTGCAATACTGCCACAGTTTAAGACGAAACCGTGGCAGTGTGCAGAGTTTATGGCTTAATCAAGGCAGATCAGGACACCTTTTTGGCGATCTGCTTTTCTTCCAGCAGAGACTCCAGTTCGCCGCTCTGGAACATGTCGGTCACGATATCGCAGCCGCCGATGAACTCACCCTTGATGTAAAGCTGCGGCACTGTCGGCCACTGCGAAAAGTCCTTGATGCCCTGGCGCAGTTCCGGGCTGGCAAGCACATTGGCCGTCTCGAAATCGACGCCCATGTGCCCGAGGATCTGCACGACGCGTGCGGAAAAGCCGCATTGAGGGAACAGCTTGTCACCCTTCATGAAAAGCATGACGGGATTGTTGTCGATAAGCTGCTGAATCTGCTGGAAAGTAGCTTCGGCCATGGATCGCTCCTGTGCGCGAGATGCGCGTTGGGTCAATAATCGCTTAATTATAGACCCAACTGGTCTCGATTGTCAGGGGGTTTGTGTTTTGAGGGCCAGAGCGTGCAGCTCTGTCCCCATACGACCACCAAACGCGTCATAGACGAGCTTGTGCTGGCGGACCCGTGGCAGCCCCGCGAAAGCGGTGCTGGTCACGGTTGCAGCATAATGGTCCCCATCACCCGCGAGATCATGAATCTCAATCACGGCATCAGGTAGGGCAGCCTTGATGGTGCGTTCGATTTCTTCGGCGCTCATTGGCATGGCTCAGCGCTCCATCAGCTTGGGGAAGAACTCGGCATTGACCTTGCGCATACGCTCGGCCGACAGGCTCATACCGTCGGTCAGAACCAGTGAATCACCCCCTGAACGTCCGAGATGGCGCACTGGCACATGAGCCTTTTCAGCTGCGTCGATCAGCGCGGTAGCATGCTTGGTGGCCACCACGTAGCAGGCCTGATCCTCGCCGAAATAGTAGGCATGAAGGCTGGTGCCGTGATGCGGCTTGTCAAGATGGCAGCCAACGCCGCTCGCCATGACCATCTCCGCCACGGCCACAAGCAATCCGCCATCGGCGATGTCGTGGCAGGCCTCGATGCGCCCTTCCCCGATCATCTTGCGCACGAAGTCACCGTTGCGACGCTCGGCGTGAAGATCGATGATCGGCGGGGCACCATCTTCGCGATGGCAGATCTCACGCAGCCATAGCGACTGGCCGAGCTCACCACGGATTTCACCGATCAGCACGAGCTCGCACTGCTCAGGCATGCCAAGACCAATCGCCTTGGTCACATCGTCGATCACACCGATAGCGCCGATGGCTGGCGTCGGCAGGATCGGCTGGCTCAGACCGCTGGGATGGCTCGTCTGATTGTACAGCGAGACATTCCCGCTCACGACCGGGAAATCCAGCGCACGGCAGGCCTCACCCATGCCTTTGATGGCATCGGCGAACTGACCCATGATCTCCGGCTTTTCCGGATTGCCGAAGTTCAGGTTATCGGTCACGGCCAGCGGCAGCGCACCCGTTGCCGTAATATTGCGCCAGGCTTCTGCAACCGCCTGAGCCCCACCCGCATGCGGGTCAGCCTGACAATAGCGCGGCGTACAATCGGTCGTCATGGCAAGACCGCGCTTCGTGCCCTCGACACGAACGATGGCAGCATCGGCCGCACCGGGGCGACGGGCCGTCTGGCCACCGACACCGCTGTCATACTGGTTCCAGACCCAGGCGCGCGAGGCGAGATCCGGGCAGGCCAGAAGGGTCAGCAGCGCATGTTCGACACCCGCAGGATCGGCCACCGTGCCCAGACGCGCCGGCTTTGCAGCGTGCGTCATGGGACGATGGTAGAGCGGTGCCTCATCAGCCAGTGGCGCAAGCGGAATATCCGCTTCCGTCTTGCCAAGATGCTTGACCGTGATATGCGCCGTGTCGGTCAGCACGCCGACGATCGCGAAATCGAGGTCCCATTTTTCGAAAATGGCGCGGGCCACGTCAGTGCGCTCAGGCTTGAGCACCATGAGCATACGCTCCTGGCTCTCCGACAGCATCATCTCATAGGCCGTCATGCCGGTCTCGCGCTGCGGCACCTTATCGAGGTCGAGCTCGATACCGACACCGCCCTTGCCCGCCATCTCGACAGCAGAGGATGTGAGGCCAGCCGCACCCATATCCTGAATCGCCACGATAGCGTCGGTCGCCATCAGTTCGAGACAGGCCTCGATCAGCAGCTTTTCGGTGAACGGGTCACCCACCTGCACCGTCGGGCGCTTGGACGCCGCATGCTCGTCGAATTCAGCAGAGGACATGGTGGCACCATGGATGCCATCGCGCCCTGTCTTGGAGCCGACATAGACCACCGGATTGCCGATACCCGCAGCAGCCGAGAGGAAAATGCGATCCTGACGGGCAATACCAACGGTCATGGCGTTGACGAGCGGATTGCCATTATAGGCCGGGTGGAAGTTGATCTCACCGCCTACCGTGGGCACACCAACACAGTTACCGTAGCCACCAATGCCACGAACCACGCCATCAATCACGCGCTGCGTCACAGGAAGCGACGGGTCACCGAAGCGAAGTGCGTTCAGATTGGCAACGGGGCGCGCGCCCATCGTGAAGACGTCGCGCAGGATGCCACCCACGCCAGTCGCCGCGCCCTGATAGGGCTCGATGAACGACGGATGGTTGTGGCTCTCCATCTTGAAGACAGCCGCAAGACCGTCTCCAATATCCACAACACCGGCGTTTTCACCGGGGCCATGAATGACCCAGGGGGCCGTGGTGGGCAGGGTCTTGAGATGCACGCGTGATGATTTGTAGGAGCAATGCTCCGACCACATGACCGAGAAGATACCAAGTTCGGTCAGGCTGGGCACGCGGCCCATGATGTCCAGAACCTTCTGGTACTCCTCGGCAGAGAGACCGAAGCGGGCGGCAAGTTCAGCGTTGACGATCATGCTCATGCGACGAGACTCTTCACCAGACCCGAGAACAGAGGCACGCCATCTGTCGCGCCAAGATCGGGATCGACCAGGTTTTCAGGGTGGGGCATCAGGCCGCAGACGCGCTTGTTGGCGCTCAGGATGCCTGCGATGGAGCGCTGGCTCCCATTGGGGTTGCTCACGCGGTTCGCGGCATCAAGCGTGCCCTTGGCGCAAACATAGCGGAAAGCCACGCGATCTTCACCCTCGAGGCGATCGAGCTCGGCTTCCGAGGCCGTGTAGTTGCCGTCACCATGAGCCAGCGGCGCACGGAAGACATCGCCCTTGATCCAGTCACGCGTGAAGGCCGTATCCTGCGTCTCGACGCGCAGGAACCCGTCCTGCGAAAGGAAACGCATCCCCGCATTACGCAGGAGCGCCCCTGGCAGAAGCTGGGCTTCGGTCAGGATCTGGAACCCGTTGCACACGCCCAGTACATACCCGCCGCGCTCGGCAAAGGCACGCACCTCGCGCAGGATCGGCGAATGGGCGCCCATGGCACCCGAACGCAGATAGTCGCCAAAGCTGAACCCGCCCGGAAGGACAATCAGGTCCAGATCGGGAAGGCTCGTATCACGATGCCAGAGCATGGTGGGTGCCTTGCCGCTGACGAGACGAAGCGCCTGCTCCATGTCGCGCTCACGGTTCGTGCCAGGGAAAACGACGATACCGGCCTTCATGGCTTCCCTCCCTGACCCGAACACGGATAGGCTTCGTGCAGAGCCGCAAAAACGGATTTGCCAACAGGGAATTTCAGGACGTCCTGATGAGCCTTGAGCCAGGACAGCACCTTGCCGCGCATGGCATCGGTTGTTTCGGCGTCAGGAACGCAGAAACCGACCACCGTGCCGCCATCGCCATTGCTCTTGGCGTTCAGGGCCGAAAGCGCACCTGAATCAGCCATGCCGGCAATGTAGGCATCACAGACGGCCTTGCCCTGAGGCTTGGAGCAGATGGCGCCAAAGCGACCCGCCTGCATGGAAGAGAGACGATGCTCATCAGCCTGAGCCACACCGGCCAGGCCGCCTGCTGGCAGTGCAAGCGCAACTGCCGCCAGAAGAGCCAGCTTGCGGGTCATCCAACAACCTCGACAGCGAAATCTTCGATCACGAGGTTCGCCAGAAGCTCACGGGCCATTGCCTCGCCCTGGGCGAGTGCCTTTTGACGGTCTTCGGTCGCGATCTCGAGTTCCATGGTCTTGCCCACGCGCACTTCGCCGACATTGGCAAAGCCCAGCACCTCAAGGGCGTGCCCAATGGCCTTGCCCTGCGGATCGAGCACGCCTTCCTTCAGCATGACATTGACGCGAATTTTCATTGCATGACCTCCGGTCCTTTGAGATCGCCGTTGCCGGCCTCGGGCAGAATGCCAAGGCGGCGGGCGACTTCCTGATAAGCTTCCTCGACACGGCCCATATCCCGACGGAAACGGTCCTTGTCGAGCTTCTCGCTCGTCTTGGTGTCCCACAGGCGGCAGTTATCGGGAGAAATTTCGTCGGCGAGCACAATACGCATCTCGTCGTTTTCCCACAGGCGACCGAATTCGAGCTTGAAATCGACAAGCTGGATGCCGATGCCCTGGAACATGCCCGTGAGAAAATCATTGGTGCGCAGCGCATAGGCATTGATCTCATCGAGATCCTGCGCATTGGCCCAGCCAAAGGCGGTGACATGCTCTTCCGACACCATCGGGTCGTTGAGCGCATCGTTCTTGTAGTAATATTCGAGAATCGACCGGGGCAGACGCGTACCTTCGGCAAGGCCGAGGCGCTTGGCAATCGAGCCCGCAGCCACGTTGCGCACAACAACTTCGAGGGGGATGATCTCGACTTCGCGGATCAGCTGCTCGCGCATGTTCAGGCGACGAACGAAATGAGTCGGAATACCGATTTCGTGCAGGCGAAGCATGAGGTGTTCGCTGATGCGGTTGTTCAGCACGCCCTTGCCGGTGATGATCCCTTTTTTCACGCCATTGCCGGCGGAGGCATCATCCTTGAAATACTGAACGAGTGTGCCGGGCTCTGGCCCCTCGAACAGGATCTTGGCTTTTCCTTCATAGAGCTGACGACGGCGTGCCATGACGATCTTTCAAAAACGGTGAACGGCGTTGTCCCGCATATAGCAGCGGAGCAACGCCGTTCATACCCATGATCGTCCCCTGTCGCCATGACAGGAGAGCGCCTGTCGTCTTATTCGGCCGCAGCAGCCTTGGCGCGAGCGATGGGCGCGAAGGTGCCGTCACGCAGGGATGCCTCGAGCTGCTCCAGCGAACGGCCCCGTGTCTCGGGCACATAACGCAGCACGAAGAAGAACGAGACGGCATTCACGGCCGCGAAGAGCCAGAACGTCCCGCCAGCGCCGAGCGCCTTCACCATGCTGAGCGTCGTGAGAGAGATGATCAGATCTGCACCCCAGTGGCTGGCAGCAACAAGGCTCATGCCTGTGCCACGGCAGGACAGCGGGAACACCTCGGCACCCACCAGCCAGATCGCCACGGAAAGACTGCCGACGTTGAACACGACATAGCCCACCACGGCAGCGGCAGTCACAAATGCACCCCAGCCATGGGTCTGGCCGGTGAAGAACATGAAGCCCAGCAGAACGAGCGAAACGACAGCACCGGGGATCATGCGGAGCATCAGGGTACGACGCCCCCAGGCATCGACAGCCCAGCCGCCGAACGCGACCGTGCCAACCATCGAAACACCGACCGCAACCGAGGTCAGCAGAGCGGATGACTGACCAAAGCCGGCATCGGCAAAAATGGTCGGCGCGTAATACATGACCGCGTTGATGCCGGTAAGCTGGCACAGCAGTGCAATACCGACGGCCGCGATGGTAGCCGGACGAACCCAGGGCTTGAACACTTCGGAAAGCGGGGCCTTCTCGTCGTGCTGATCCTGGATTTCCTGCAGTTCGCGGTCAGCTTCGGCATCGGTGCGACGCACGCTACGCAGCACAGTGCGAGCGCGCTCGAATTCACCCTGCATGGCCAGCCAGCGCGGGCTGTTGGGCAGGAAAAGCATACCGACAAAAAGGATGACCGCCGGGATGACACCCAGGCCGAACATCAGGCGCCAGGAGTAATCCTGAAGCAGATAGCCGGTGATGAAGGAGATGAGCTGACCAAAGGCAATGGCAAACTGGAACGCAACCACGAGCGAACCGCGACGCTCGGGCGGCGCGATCTCGGCAATATAGATCGGCACGATCTGCGATGATGCGCCAATGGCCAGACCAAGGATCAGACGGGCAAAGGTCAGGATGGCAACCGTATGCGCGAAGGTCACGATCACCGTTCCGATGAGGAACAGCGTCGCCGCAGCGATGATCGTACGACGACGACCCAGACGATCCGAAAGCGGTGCTGCCGAGATACAACCGATCAGCGCACCGAGGATAACGGCCGAGGTAACGATCTCGGCGCTTTCCGTGGTTAGCTGGAATTGCGGGGTGAGCTGAAGCAGGGCGGCTGAGATGATACCTGTATCATACCCGAAAAGGAGGCCGCCCGTCGCCGCGATAACGGCGATGAAGTTCGTTAGTGCATGCCCTCGTGGGCGCGATGTGGAAGCCATTGGTCAGCTTTCGTCTTGGTCCGGATGAACGTGCTTGAGATTACAAACACGTTACTTCCACAATAAGACACCACAAGGTCAACACACAATGTGGGAAGTTAACCAAAAACCTTGTCATAAATGCGGTCTACCGCAACAAGATGTCGTGTGCTGTCCATCGCCTCGTCCAAGACGCGGGAGTCGACGCGGCCAGCAACCTCGGGATCCGCATCCAGATTCTCACGGAAGCTGCGACCTTCGGGTGTTCCGAGTTTCGTCCAGGTCTCCATCGCATTGCGCTGAACAATACGATAGGCGTCCTCTCGCGAAATGCCCGAGCGGGCAAGAGCCAGCAGGACCTCGCCCGAATGGACGACACCGCCCAGCGATTCGAGATTGGCCATCATGCGCTCGGGATACACCACCAGCTTGTCCATCATGCCTGCCAGGCGCATCAGTGCGAAATCGAGGCCAATCGTGGCATCGGGGCCGATGTTGCGCTCGACAGAGGAGTGGCTGATATCGCGCTCATGCCAAAGGGCCACGTTTTCAAGCGCCGGGATAACGTGCGAGCGGATCAGACGCGCCAGACCGGTAAGGTTCTCTGAAAGCACCGGATTACGCTTGTGGGGCATGGCCGAGCTGCCCTTCTGCCCGGGATGGAAGAATTCTTCCGCCTCGCGCACTTCCGAACGCTGAAGATGACGCACCTCGACAGCCAGACGCTCGATACCGCTCGAAATCACGCCAAGTGCACAGAAGAATGCGGCATGACGGTCGCGCGGGATGACCTGCGTCGAAACATCTTCGGCGGCAAGGCCGAGGCGCGCTGCCACGAATTCTTCCACACGGGGGTCGATATGGGCGTAGGTGCCTACAGCGCCAGAAATCGCGCAGATGGCAATTTCCTTGCGGGCCGTCTGCAGGCGCTCACGGTTGCGGGCGAATTCGGCGTAATGGCCAGCGAGCTTGAGCCCGAAGCTGGTCGGCTCGGCATGGATGGCATGCGAGCGGCCGATGGTGACGGTGTTCTTGTGGGCGAAAGCCTGCTTCTTCAGTGCGGCCAGTACGGCATCGAGATCTTCAAGCAGCAGGTCGGTTGCCTGAACGAGCTGGACCGAAAAGCACGTGTCCAGAACGTCGGAGGACGTCATGCCAAGATGCACGAAGCGGCTCTCAGGGCCGATCTTTTCGGCCAGCCATGTCAGGAACGCGATCACATCATGACGCGTCACGGCCTCGATCTCGTCGATACGGGCCAGATCCTCGTCCGAGAACGCTGCCATGGCGGCGTCACCACGCTTGCGAATGACCTGCGCCGCTTCCTTCGGCATGTCGCCCAGCTCTGCCATCGCCTCACAGGCCAGCGCCTCGATCTCGAACCAGATACGATAGCGGTTGGCAGGCGACCAGATGGCGGTCATTTCAGGGCGGCTATAGCGTGGCACCATGACGGTAAGGCTCCTTCGGGAAGAAAACGCTGCGAGAGCGGAGAGTCCGGATCGGGCCCTCTTACCGCAATACGCACGCCACGAACACCTTCCAGGCGAACACCCTGCGTTGGGGTGCGAATAATTGCGCGCACCCCGTCTGGCCGCTAGGCTTCGGGCCCTGAAGATATGTGGAGGATAATGTGGCGCCTGATCTCACCTGGCACGCCCTGATCGCGCTTGCCCAGGTTGTCATGATCGACATCACCCTGGCAGGCGATAATGCCGTCGTTATTGGCATGGTGGTGCGCGGCTTGCCCGCAGCCCAGCGACGCAAGGCCATCATCGTGGGGGTCGCGAGTGCGGCGCTCATGCGTATCGTGCTTGCCCTTGTGGCGTCGCAACTGCTGGCCGTTATTGGCCTTACCCTTGCGGGCGGGCTGTTGCTGCTCTGGGTTTGCTGGAAAATGTACCAGGAGATGCGCCACCCCGAACCCGACGAGGGGGAAACGCGCAGCGGCACGCTGGGTCAGGCAATCTTCCGGATCATCCTCGCCGATCTGTCAATGAGCCTCGACAACGTGCTGGCTGTTGCGGGTGCCTCGCTGGGTCATCCCTACGTGCTTGTGACTGGTCTCGCTTTCTCTGTCGTGCTCATGGGTGTAGCGGCGACGCTCGTGGCAAACCTGCTCGAACGCTATCGCTGGATTGCATGGCTGGGGCTCGCCATCGTGGCCTTTGTCGCCTGTGAGCTGATCTATAAGGGGAGTATCGAGGTGGTGCATCATGTCGCGGGTTAAATCCCTCCTTCTGACCAGCACGCTTCTTCTGCTTGGCGGCTGCAGCACCCACGCTCAGGAGCCCGCCCCACCGGTTGCCGAGGCCGCAGCCCCGGATGAGACCGGGGACGGCTCAGCAACATCCTCGATAGTGCCCCCCGTTACCAGCGCACCGGGGGATGTCGCCTCACGGCTCGACTCCTGGCTTGCCCTGATCCAGCCTGATCCCGGGATTTCGGCGCGCGCCTATGCAGATTTTCTGGATATCACCCCCGCGTGGCCCGAGCGCTCCGTCATGTTGTCGCGCTATCAACAGGCGCTGGCAACGCGCACGAGCGACAGCGAACTGGCGTCACTCTGCCCACGCGAGCCGCTTACTGGTGCCCAGGCCTTCATGCGTTGCGCGACCCTTCTGCCCGACGCTGCCAGCCAGGCGCGGCGCATCTGGCGTAACGGCGCGGATCGGGAGACCGATTCCAGCCTCATCCTTGCGGAATACGCAACGAGCCTGACACCTGATGATCACTGGGCGCGTTTCCAGCGCCAACTGCGCACACGCCAGTTCACAGCAGCAGGGCGACAGATCCCGCTGCTGGCTCCTTCCCGGCAGGGAACAGCGCGTGTGCTGATCGCGCTGCTTTCCAACGCCCCGGATTCAGCCGCGCAATTCGCATCCCTGACTGACGCACAACGCGCTGAGCCACAGATCATGCTGACGCGCCTGCGGCAGCTTCGTCGCTATGAGACGCCGGATGTCGCTTTCGCCCTCTGGCAAAGCAACGGCTTTGCCGTCCAGAAGCATGCGCCGTCAAGCGACTGGACCAATGAGCGCCTTGGTCTGGCGCGCGCTTTCCTCATGCAGGGCAACGTACCGCAAGCGCGTATCCTGGCCGACGATACGACATTACCCCTCAGTGCTGCCCCGGCGCTCGAGGCCCGCTTCCTGCGCGGCTGGATCGACCTGCGTTTTGTCAAAAACCCAGCCCAGGCACGGGAGGCGTTTTCTCCCCTCACCCGTCAGACGAGCCTGATCACCAAAAGCCGGGGCTATTACTGGCTTGGACGCGCCTACGCTGCGGAGGACGCACAGAGCGAGGCCAATGCCGCGTGGCGACAGGCGGCTACAATGCCCACGACATTTTATGGGCAATTGGCACAGGCCGCGTTGTCAGGGAAAAGCGATACACTGCTCCCCGATGGCGGCGACGTGCCCGGTCTGGCTCAGGCCCTCGCACGCGTGCCGTCGCTCTCCAGCGGCCCGGTCTCGCGCGGCGACCTGATAGAAGCTGCCCGCCTGCTTCATGAGCGCGGTGACGATGACCACGCCCGTGAATTCCTGATGATGGGCTATGCCCAGGTGCAGGATGCCGCCGGTCAGGCGGCACTTGCCCGGTTCAGCCTCTCCATCGATGTGCTCGAACCTGCTGTGTTCGCCGCGCGTCGCACAGGTCGTCTGGGCGCCGCCCTCTATCCCGAAGGCTGGCCCGTTCTCAATGGCGTTCAGGCCGAAGGGGACGGCCTGCCACATGGGCTCGCCCTTGCCGTGGCGCGTCAGGAAAGCAGTTTCGACGCGCATGTTTCGAGCCCGGCCAAGGCCATCGGCCTGATGCAGCTTCAGACAGGCACAGCACGGGATGTCGCCCGCCGCGCGGGGCTTGCCGGGGTCGATACGAGCGCCAGTGGCCTACGCGACCCTTCAACAAACCTCACACTGGGGCGCGCCTATCTGGCGCAGCTTTTGCAGCGCTTCGGCAATGTCGTGCCTGTTGTTCTCTCCGCCTATAATGCGGGGCCGCATCGTACCGATCAATGGCTGGCCAGCCTCCCCCTGCCCCAGCCCCTTACTCAGGAGGGAATGGTCGACTGGATCGAGAGCCTGCCCTACGAGGAGACACGCTCCTATATCCAGCGCGTCGAGGAAAACATGGCGCTCTATCGTGTTCTGGAGGTCAATCATCGTGGCTGAATCAGCTCTCGTTCCAACCAGCCTGACAGAAAAGGCGCAAGCCGTTCTTGATTTCCTGCGTCAGCGTGGGGTCCGCCTTGTGACAGCGGAAAGCTGCACAGGGGGACTGATTGCGGCAACACTTACATCGCTTGCAGGATCGTCAGACGTGATCGAGGGCGGGATCGTCAGCTATTCCAATACCATGAAAATGGATGCTCTGGATGTTGCGGAGCGTACCCTCGAACGTCACGGTGCCGTCAGTGAGGCTGTCGCAACAGAGATGGCCATTGGAGCCCTCGACCGCGCTGAGAACGCGACCATCGCTGTTGCCGTCACCGGTATAGCCGGTCCGGCGGGCGGCACGGCGGACAAGCCCGTCGGCACGGTCTGCCTGTGTGTTATGGAAGGGACCAGAAATCCCGTTCTGGAAACGGCTCATTTCTCCGGTGACCGCAATGATGTGCGCGCGGCCACGGTCGAGCGTGCCTTCGACCTGATCCTGACCCGCCTCGGCGCATAAGCACCCGCCGCACATATGCCTGATCTCGTGCGTGGCACGCGCAAGATCAGGCATTGCAACGCGCCTTGCGATCAGTCCCCGCCTCGGTTCGCGCAGCGTACCGAGGGTGAAAGATCCCTAACCGGCATCAGGCAATCATGCCGGTCAGAATTTTCGCCCGGAGGCACCAGTTTCAGTTGTCGATATGCTGGACGACCTCGAAGCCCTCGAACACCGGCGGCCCCAGCGTCAGGGGCTTGTTGCCACCCGCACCAGCATGCGCCTTGCGGAACTGCTCGGACTGCGTCCAGTCACGAAATGCCTGCTTGGATGACCAGATGGTGTGGGATGACCAGAGAATATGGTCATCCTTGACCGGCCCGCGCAACAGCGAGAACGAGACAAACCCTGGCACAGTTGTCAGCAGGACCTCGCGGTCAAGCCAGCGCTGGCGAAAGGCTTCTTCGCTCTCGGGCAGGACCTGAAACCTGTTCATGGCGATATACATCGACGATACTTTCACAATCTTATTGATATTACTCATGAGGAACGGGGCGAAACGAGATCATGCGGCAGCAGAAATGGCCGCCCTGTCTCACGATGGCACCCCGGAACGACATCGGTCAGACCGAATACATCCCGGAGCATGGAAGGTGTTATGACGATCTCAGGAGGGCCGGCGTCGTAAATCCGCCCCCGTGCAAGCACCACAACCCTATCGGCAAAAGCGGCGGCCCAGTTCAGATCGTGCAAGATGGCGAGACAGCCATTGCATGCAGCCTTTCCGTCATTGCACACGCCGTTTTTGCCCGTATACGCCCGCGCAAGAGACAGAACCTGCCTTTGGCGAGCGATATCCTGTGCTGAAACGGGCTCGTCCAGCAACAGGTATCCTTCATGACCATGCCAACGCAGCTGCACCAGAATACGGGCAAGATGCGCGCGTTGACGCTCCCCACCCGAAAGACTGGTGATGTCACGCTCACTGAACTCAGCCAGACCGACCTCCTCTAGGGTCCGGGCAACGAGCGCGCCGAGGCTCACGCGAAACGGGGCCCGGGCTTGGACCCCGAACCTCACCAGTTCATCCACCGAAAAGCGGGCATCGAGGCTCTGGTCCTGCGTCAGCATGGCGCGTCGGGCAGCGAGGTTGGCGGGAGAGAAACGATGAAGCGGCGTGCCGTCGAGCGTGACATGGCCCGAACTTGGCGCGAGCAACCCGGCAGCAACACGCATGAGGGTCGTCTTGCCTGCCCCGTTGGGCCCAATCACCGCAATCATTACCCCCGGCGAGAGCGTGAGGGACACGCCATCGAGCAACGAACGCCCGTCATGCACGACAGAGACATTATCGAGCATCAGGCTCACGCCGGAATCTCCTGATCACTGCTGCGCATCAGAAGCCAGATGAAAACAGGCGCACCCAGCGCCGCCGTGATAATGCCGACCGGCACATCCGAAGGAGGCGCAATGATTCGGGCCAATGTGTCGGATAGAACCAGCAGAATGGCACCAAGCATGGCGCTGGCCGGGATAAGAATCCGATGGTCGGGTCCGCTTGCAAGGCGGACAAGATGAGGCACGATCACCCCCACAAACCCGATCACACCTGAGAACGATACGGCCGGCCCCACTGCAAGCGTAACGGCGAACAGACAGAGATATTTCACCCGCCGCACATGGCACCCCATGAGCGCGGCATTCTCCTCACCGGCCAGTAGCAGGTTGAGCGGTCGTGAGAGCGCCCAGAGCAACAGAAGAGAGACACTGGTGAGCGGCGCCAGAATCTCGATCTCGGGCCAGCGTACGCCAGAGAGACTGCCCATGGTCCAGAAAGTCAGATCCCGCAACGCCGTATCATTGGCCCGGTAAAGCAGGATGCCGGTCGCGGACGAGGCAAGAGCGCCGAGTGCCACACCTGCAAGAACGAGACGACTGGTCGAAAGACGCCCCTGACGCGTTGCGAACGCCTGGAGCCCGGCAGTCATAACGCAGGCGCCCATCATGCCGCCCGCCGGAATACCCCAATGGGCGAGAACAGTGTCACCAAACCACAGCGTGCCCTGAACGATCATCAGCGTCGCTCCCAGTGCCGCGCCTGATGACACACCAATGAGGCCCGGATCGGCCAGCGGGTTGCGGAACATGCCCTGCATGACCGCCCCCGCCGCCCCGAGCCCCGCCCCGACAAGGATGGCCAGAACGACACGCGGCAGACGGATGCCCACAACGACAAGCCGCATGACCTGCGGATCGCTCAGGCCGTGCGGGGAAAAGCCGAAACCGGTCGCACCAGACGCCAGAGCGAGAAGAAAGCTCGACACAAGCCCGAGCCCCAGCAGGACGAAGGCCGACACCGGATTGAGGCGTCGCACATTCATGCAGGCAGCGTGTGGCGGGCAATTTCCTGCGCCAGTTCGAGCGCGACTTCGGCAGTACGCGGCCCGAAGCCAAGAAGCTTCTCGCCCTCCATGTCGATAATCGCCCCTTTTTGCCCGGCGGGTGTGAGTTTGACGGCCTCATCCGCAAGGAGGGCATCCCGCATGGACTGCCCGCCCTGACTCATCATGAGAATGACGTCCGGTTGCAGCCCGATCAGAGCTTCACGCTCCAGCGCCTTGTAGCCCTGCATGCCGCTTCCGGCGTTGATACCGCCCGCCAGCGTTATGATGGCATCGGCCGCCGTCCCGGTTCCAGCAGCCATCGGTCGCCCGTTGACCACACGCATGACAAACAGCACGCGGGCCTTTTTGGGGTGTAGTTCTTTCCATGCCTTGAGCGTGCGCAGCTGGTTATCGAAACGCACCACCATCGACGCCCCCTGCTCCTCGGCACCCACGATGCGCGACAGCGTCAGGATACGGTTTTTCACACCTTCAAGAGATGGCGTTGCATCGATCATAACGATCGGGACAGGTGATTCCATAAGCTGATCGAGCGCGTTGGGCGGCCCGGAATCATTCATCGCGAGCACCAGATCGGGCCGTAGGGACAAGACCCCTTCCGATGAGAGCTGCCGCATATAACCGACCGATTTCTTTTCGCGCAGGGCTGCCACCGGGTAGGTCGAGGTAATATCGACCCCGATGATCCGCTCTCCGACACCCAACGCATAAAGCGTCTCGGTAATCGTGCCACCGATCGAAACCATGCGCTGCATGGTGCCCAGCGTGACATGACGACCGCGGCAATCCTCCACGCGTATGGGGCGGGTCTCACCGGCCCGCGCAGCGCGCGAGGTGGCTCCGGAAACGCCGGTTGCCAATGCCGAGAGCCCGAACTGACGCCGTCCAAACAACCTGATGCTCATGGTTCCTGACCCTTTTCTGCGGGGACATGGGGGCTGTGTGGCCGGTTTCCCTCACCCGATGGAGCGGTGATTTAAAGGATGTTTTTACGTCTTGCAAGTGCGAGTCATTCTCAATAGCTGTTCGCAACATCATTCACCGACTCGCAGGGCCAACGCCATGATCACTACCCGCCGGGTACTTTCTCTTTCGACGTCACTCGCCCTGATCACCCTCGCTCCGGTTCAGGCACGCGCGCAGACAGGCAATGCCCCGTCTACCGGTCAGGATCTGGGACCTCACGCGCCCCAGAACGTGCAAAACAGGCACACGCCGACTGGCAGCGCACACGCCTCTCCCCCATCAGGGCGTGCGGCAGCGAGCACAACGACCGCGACCGGAGCCACGCAACTGGCGCGCGCAGAAGCACGGTCCGGCACCGTAACCCGCAGCAACGGCAACGAAATCACCCTGCCGAGCGTGAAGGTTCACGGAACGAACGAAATCGCCGTGCCGCAGGCGAGCTCAACACTGACCCGTAATGACATGCTCCGTGTCGCCCCTACCGAGCCCTACATGATCCTCACCGGGCTGCCGGGCGTCTATTTCCAGAATGATGGCTCCCCCTCCCTCGCGATTTCCATACGCGGCATGCAGGATTTCGGTCGTGTGAATGTCATGGTGGATGGCGCAAGGCAGGACTTCCAGACCAGCAGCCACGGCGCGAATGGCAGTGTCTATGTCGACCCGGCCTTGCTCGCGGGGCTGGATGTCTCTCGCGGCACGGTCTCGACCGCTGATGGTGCGGGTGCCATCGCCGGTGTCGTGAACATGCACACGCTGGGCGTTGATGATCTGGTCGATTCAGGCAAACGCTATGGCGTGATGGCGCGCGCACTGGGCGGCACCAATAATTATGATGGTTCGGGCGTGGTTGGCGCGGGTGTCAGGGTGCGCCCCTGGCTGGGTCTGGCCGCAGCCTTCAGCATGCGCAGCTCGGGCGATTACGAGGATGGCGCTGGCACGCGTATTCCCGATACCTACCAGCGTATGCAGTCCGGCCTGTTCAAGATCGACATCAAGCCCGGCATGGACCAGAGCCTGACCCTGGGAACAGTCATCTATCACAATGAATTCGGACAGGGCACCGAAGGCATCTACGCGGGCAACAAGATACAGAACAACCAGGGCAATCTGGAGTATCGCTTCACACCACACGACAACAAGCTCATCTCGCTGCACGTCAAGGGCTATGTGGTCTCCACCGGGCTGGACAATGCCATGCCGGCCTACCGCGCCATCACCCTCGCCGCGGCCAATCTGACGAAATACAACCTGACCACGCTGGGCTTCGAGGCGGACAACACCTCGCAATTCCCGATTGGCCCCGTGCTCGCCTCGCTCAATTATGGCGGCGAGTACTATCATGACTCTGTCAAGACGAAGGACCAGACGGGCTATGAGGGGTCCACCCCCTCAGGCGGGCGCGGGGTTGGCAGCGCCTTCACACAGCTCGCCCTGAACTGGAAAATCGTGCAGCTGACGGGTGCCCTTCGTTACGACACCTATCATGCCTCTGGCAGCGGGGTTAATCAGGCCTCAGGCTTCACGTCCGTCAATGCGGGTGCCTTCAGCGCCTCCCGAGGCGCCGATGCCGTCAATCCCAAGGTGACATTGGCTGTCACGCCGGTGCATGGCCTGCAGCTTTATGGCAGCTACGGTCTCGGTTTTCGCCCGCCCGCCGTCACCGAGATGTTCATGGCCAGCTCGCATCCGGGCCTTGGCTTCCTCAAATTCATTCCCAATCCCAATCTCGCGCCTGAGCAGACCTATGGCTGGGAAATTGGTGCCAAGCTGCATTATCGTGACGTGCTGACGGATGGCGACAAGGTGACATTCGACGGCGATTATTTCGACACGCGCATCAAGAACTATATCGCCCAGACGCGTGTGATCGGGCGTCCGGCGGCTGGCTCGTATATCCCGACCTCCGGGTATTTCTACCAGAACATGGCGGGTAACACCTTCACGCACGGCTTCGAGGGGCAGGCGCGCTACGATAACCGCCTGGTCTTTGCAACGCTGTCCTACACCAATACGACCACAAAGCTGCCGCGCGCCGATTACACCGGCTTCGGCGCCATGCTCACCACGCCGCCACGTTCGGTTCTGGCAGGGACGGTCGGGCTGCATCTTTTCGACAACAAGCTCTCGCTCGGTGCCCGTATTCGGGCCGCTACGCAAACTCTGGGCAGGCCCTCAAGCAGCACGGCGCTCTACCCCAAGCAGGGCGGTTATGTGGTGTTCGACATGTTCGGCTCTTACCAGATCACCCATCAGATTCAGGCTTTCATCAATGCTGATAACATCACCAACCGTCGCTATTACACGAGCCAGATCTCGACCATTCCCAATCAGGGCCTGACCGTTATGGGGGGGCTCAATTTCGCTCTCTCCCGCTGAGTGCAGCTGCCTGCCGCGCTAGGTATTGAGAGCGGAGGATGCGCCTCTTGCCTTTGGGCTCGGGGTGCGGCAATGGCGCGGCAAACGACAAGGAGCCGCGCCATGAACGCCCCGTCCCAACCCGATGCCAGCGCAACAGCCAATCTCGAGCACGAACTCGGGCGTGTGATCAGAAGATATCTTCACGGCTTCTCAGGTCTTTTTGTTCTCTTCGTCCTCAAGCAGGGCTGGGCCTGCCTGTTCGGTGGGCTGATGCTGGCGGCCATTCTGGCTTTCCATATCACGGGCACGGCCATGGAGTGGTTCAAGGTGTCCGCCGGATCATGGGCCTATCCCGAGCCCGGGTTCTTCAAGATCCTTCATGTGCCGCTCTTTTCGGGCTTCATGTATGCCTCGGTGGGCAGTTACATGGCGCGTGTCATACGTCTGTTCGATATGCGCTTCGAGCCTTATCCGGATTTCAGGCTTTCACTGCTCCTGGCGCTTGCCATCTATGCCAATTTCTTCACGCACCATTATCTTCCGGACCTGCGCTGGCTGCTTGTTCTCGCGACCGTTCTTCTTTATCGGCACTGCGTCATCCATTATCGGATCGTCGATGTTTTCTGGCGCATGCCCTTGCCTCTGGCCGCCTTCTTCTCAAGCGTTGCCCTGTGGATTGCGGAAAATATCGGCACCTTCACCGGCACATGGCTTTACGCAAAGCGTGACTTTACATGGGTCGTCCATCCCCAGAAACTCGTTTCCTGGTATCTGCTGCTCTACGTTGCTTTCATCACTGTCACACTGCTTCTGCGGCCTGATCGTCCGCGAGATCTCGCAAACGCCGTAGGGGCAGTAGGCCGGTGAGACTGGCAGAGAGAGATTTGCTCCCTCCCCGGCATGAGATTCCGGGACGTCTCCATCCACTGGGGCTGTGCCTGCTTGTCATGACGCTGGGTCTGTTCTGTCGCCTCGCCCCTCTCGGCTTGCCTCTGTTGTTCAGGAAATGGAGCGGATCCATTCTCTGGGGGGCCATGTTCTGGTTCCTTGCCCTGCTGCTCACAGGTGGGAAATCCTTGAGGGCCACGCTCCTTCTTGCTGCCTTTGGGGCCGGCGCCAGCGAGTGCATCAAGCTGGCTCATTGTGACGCTCTGGAAACACTTCGGCGGAATAGTGTCGGACATTTCCTGCTAGGCTAACAATTCTCGTGGCTCAATCTGATCGCCTACATCACGGGAATTGCGCTTGCTCTGGTCACAACGCTTGCGCTGAAATCAACACAGCACAACTAAGGTTGGAGATTTACTATATGACAGAGTGATGAATGTTTTGTTTCCGATTTGATTTTAATAAAACCATAATACTTTGACACGTCCTGTCACGATAATGACGAGCCGCATCGTGACCCTCTCGGACGAAACGGCTCCTATCAATGAAACTCAGACATCGTCTCATTATCTCGGCCAGCCTCCCTGCCCTGCTTGTCGCAATGCACCCCGCGGCGATGGCCCAGAATGTTACGGTCGCCCAGCATGACGCGGCACAGCCAAACCAGAAAAAAAAGACGCGACAGGCCCAGCCAGCCCGCAAGCGTGCAGCTGCGACAGCTGCCGAGCCCAAAACCGCGGTCGAGGCAAAATCGCCTGAATCGATCATTGTTCTCGGCGCTGGTCAGGCCCGCGAAACACAGACGATCTCCCGCACGGCCATTCAGGAATACACACCGGGTACGAGCCCGTTCAAGGCACTGTCGAAACTGCCGGGTGTCATGTTCACCTCGTCCGATCCGCTCGGCTCCTATGAATGGTCGCAGCAGATCATCATTCGTGGCTTTGACCAGAGCCGGCTTGGCTTCACCTTTGATGGCGTCCCGCTGGGCAATCTGGCCTATGGCAATGATAACGGGCTTTCCATCGGTCGCGCCTTGCAAACCGAGAATAACGGCCCCGCCACGCTGACGCAGGGCGCAGGGGCCGTCGGTGTCGCAGCATCCAATGACCTTGGTGGTGCGCTTCAATTCACCTCCATCGATCCGTCAGACAAATTCGGCGCCGATGTCAGCGGCACGATCGGCTCCGCCTCCACCTGGCGTACCTTCGCCCGCATCAATAGCGGTCTGCTCAAGGGCGGCGGCAAGTTCTATGTGTCCTATGACCATCAGGACGCGAATAAATGGAAGGGTGACGGCGTGCAGCGCCAGGACCAGGCCAATGCGAAATACGTGCAGCCATTGGGTGACAACCTGAAACTAACTGTTTTTGGTGACTGGTCCAAGCGCGCCGAGAACGACTATCAGGATCTCTCCCTCGCCCAGATCAAGACCTATGGCTATAATCTCGACAATATCACAGGCAACTACGCCCTCGCGAAGCAGATTGCCTATGCCTATCAGAACGGCACAGCCTTCCCCAAGGGCATCGAAAATCAGGATACCGTCTATTACAACGCAGGTGGCCTGCGTGAGGACGCCATGGGCTATGGCAAACTCGATTTCCGGGTCAATAATCGCCTGTCCGGCTATGTCATGGGTTATGGCCACACCAACACTGGTGAAGGCGTGTGGGTTACGCCCTATACGGCAACACCCGCAGAGCTTGGTGGCTCCCCTCTTTCGACCCGCACGACAGAATACGATATCCATCGCGCCGGTTTCATTGGCAGCCTGACATACAAGATTGCCAATCATGCCATCGAAGGCGGCTTCTGGTTCGAGAACAACAATTTCAACCAGGCGCGCAGGTTCTACCCGCTGGCTCTGGATGGCTCACCCTCCTCGACCCACTGGTATCGTGACAACGCCTTCGCTACGCAATGGCAGAGCGCCTTCAACACCAAGACCTATCAGGTTCATCTGGGTGATACCTGGAAGATCACGCCAAAGCTGAAGGTCAATTACGGCTTCAAGTCGCTGATCGTGGACAACACAGCACGCGCCATGAACGGCAGCTATCTGGGCACCCCCATGCCCACGGCCTATCCCTCGGGCTCGCTCAACGCCACCAATGGCTTCCTCCCTCAGGTCGGTGCGAATTATCGATTCAACCATAACCACGAAATCTTCGTGGATTATGCGCGCAACATGGCTGCCTTCGATAGCGCCCAGACCTCGGGGCCTTTCTCGACCACAGTTGCCGGTTTCCAGGCGCTTCAGGGCAAGCTGAAGCCCGAAATGTCCAACACGGAAGAACTCGGCTACCGCTATCACACCAGGACATTCCAGGCGACCGTGACCGGCTACTATGTCGAATTCGGCAATCGCCTGCTGGCTGTAACGCAGGGTGTGGGTATTCAGGGTAACGCCTCAGTTCTGTCGAATGTCGGCGGGGTGATCTCACGCGGTATCGATACTGCCGTAAACTGGCAGTTCGCGCCCAACTGGTCGATTTTCGCTTCCTATGCCTTCAACAACTCTTTCTATGAGGATGATGTTATGGCTGATGGCAAGGTCTCGGCCGCCATTAAGGGCAAGAACGTGGTCGGCATGCCGCGCAATCTGGCCAATGTGCAGCTTGGCTATGATGACGGGCATATCTGGGGCAATGTGCTCATGCAGATCCAGGATCGTCGTTACTACACCTATACGAACGATGCCTATGTGCCGGCCAATGACGTGTTCAACCTGAATCTCGGCTATCGCTTCAAGAGCCACAATTTCTGGCTCCGCGGTCTGGATACGCAGATCAACGTCTCCAACCTGTTCAACAAGCGCTATGTGGCAACAGTAGGCAGCAACGGCTTTATCAATTCCGATCCGTCCGGCACATTCCAGACGCTTCAGGCTGCAGCCCCACGCATGGTTTTCTTCACGATCCGCAAGCACTTCAACTGAGTTCCGGAGCAGTCAGCATGAAACCCAGCCGTCGGCATTTCCTTCATCTCGGTGCTGCCGCGCTGGCAGGGACCATGTTGCCAGAAAACCTGCGTCAGGCCCTCGCCATCCCTGCCAATCGTGAAACCGGCACGATCAGGGATGTCCAGCATGTCGTTATCCTGATGCAGGAAAACCGGGCCTTCGATCACTACTTCGGCACCTTGCGTGGCGTGCGTGGTTTTGGCGACCCCCGCGCCGAAAAGCAGGCAGATGGGAGCCCGGTCTTTGCCCAGAAGGACGCAAAAGGCCGGGTCATATGGCCTTTCCTGTTCGATACGATCCATACCTCGGCGGCCTGCCTCAAAAGTCTTGACCATAGCTGGAAAGGCACCCAGGCCGCATGGAACGAGTGGGATGGCTGGGTCCCCCATAAAAGCCCGATGACGATGGGGTATTTTACCCGCGCAGAAATTCCCTATTACTACGCACTGGCCGACGCCTTCACCATTTGCGACGCCTATCACGCTTCCATTTTCGGCCCGACCAATCCCAACCGCCTCTATTTCTTTACCGGTACAAACGGCCTTGCTGTTGGCGCTGATGGCAAACAGGCGGTCGAGAATGTCGATGACGGCAACTGGTCGGCCGATATGGCGCACGACAATCCCGCCTTCACACCTTTTGACTGGACGACTTATCCCGAGCGCCTTCAGGAAGCCGGGGTGAGCTGGAAATTCTACCAGGAATACGATAATTTCGGTGACAATCCCCTCGCCTCCTTCAGGCAGTTCCGTAATCTCGACAGGCAGGACTGGCGGTATCGTCAGGCACGCGCTGTCGTGCCGGGCTCAAACAAGGAGAACATGCACGAACTGGAGGGGCGCTACCTGCTGGAGGCTTTCGAGAAGGATATCGCCGATGGAACGCTGCCTCAGGTGTCGTGGATCGTCCCACCGGCGGCCCTGTCAGAGCATCCCGAAGCGCCGCCCGGCTTTGGCGAGCATCTGATTTCCAAGCTGATCGACATTTTCGTTCGACATCCCGACATTTGGGCAAAGACTGTTTTCATTCTGAATTATGATGAGAATGACGGGTTTTTCGACCACGTACCGCCGCCTGTTCCTTCATCGCAGACAGCAACTGGCCAGCTTCCGGACGGTGAGGCCTATCACGGCGAGCCTGTTGGCCTCGGACCGCGTGTACCCGCCCTGATCATCTCGCCCTGGACAAAAGGCGGGTGGGTTAATTCACAGGTGTTTGACCATACGTCGGTCATCCGGTTTCTGGAGCAGCGGTTCAATGTTCCCTGCCCGACCATTACACCCTGGCGGCGAGCGGTTTGCGGCGATCTGACCTCTGCCTTCGATTTCAGCAAGCCTGATGCGAAGTGGTCCGTGGCTCTTCCAGACACGAGCGCGTATCTGCCCCAGACACGAATTTCCTGTGCTCACCCGCCTCCGCTCGTACCGGAGCATGGCAGCCTGCCCCTGCAGGAGGCCGGTCAGCGTCCGAGCCGGGCTTTGCCTTATCGCTTCGCTGTTACAAGCCAAGCCGATGCGCCGACGAAACTGGTCTTTGCCAACACGGCCGAGCAGGGTGTGGTTTTTCGTATCCGTCAGACGGGTGAGGCAAGCCAACATCTGACCGTTGCAGGCAAGACAACGGCTGTGTTCCTCTGTTCGGCCTCAGGCACGGTCGAGATCTACGGGCCGAACGGGTTCTACCGTCTCCATGATCCCGAGAGCCGCATCGGCCTAACGTCACAAGCGAACGGGAGCAGCCTGCATCTATCCTTAAACTGCGCGGGCCAGGGGACCGGTGCAAACGAACCCGTCGTGCTCTCGCTCATCGATCACTACACCGGGCAGCGACAGAACCTTTCCGTGCAACTGGGGCAGATTTTGCACCTTACCATACCGGTTGCCGCGAGTGACCACTGGTACCATGTCGATTGCGTCACCCGTTCGGGCAAGCTTGTTCTCTCTCTCGCGGGTCATGTCGAAAACGGATCGCCCAGCCGGTCGGACCCGCAGTTCGGGCGTGGGAACCCGGCCTGAAAGCCTGTCTCATCAGGAAAACGAAGTGCGTGATGCGTGGCGGGGGCGACACAGCGATAGTCGCCTGGAGAGAAACAGAACCTCTTCAAGGCGTGACCCTCTCGCCCCCGAGCGCGTGGAGCACGTCTGTGCCGTCGCACGCCTGCGCACCCGAGGCCCTCAGCGCTGTCGCGAAATAGACGCAAGGAAAAGCCAAACTATAGACCAAGACCCACGCAGCATTGACAGCACAGGTTGAAAAGCTAGGGTCGGAGCCGATGGTGTTCCGGAGACGGGATGAAAAGGGAACATGGTCGAACGCCATGACTGCCCCCGCAACTGTAGGTGAAGAGTGTGCGAACGTGGACCCGCCAAGGGTTCAGCCACTGGGACTATCCCCCCGGGAAGGCCAGTTCGCACATCATAACGCACAAGTCAGGAGACCTGCCATCACACGGGGTCACGGACGAGAACCGGCGGGCGGGGTGTCCTGCAGGTGGCAGGAGAAACACTGCCCATCGTAGTGACGTGAACACGGGATAGCACACATAACATGCGCCCCATGCGCTCACTCAGGGCTTGTCTTCTGACAGGCATCTCGCTCGCGCCTGCACTTGGCCTTCTGCCGCTTTTACCTGCTGCCCTCGCTCAGGAGCAAGGCAGCAACGACGAGTACATTACGGCTCATGGTGAGAGTACCGGTCTCAAGGCACGCCCAGCCATAGGAGGCCGGCTCGGACTCAGCCTCCAGCATAATCCGGCCTCGATCTCGATCATTGATCAGAAGATCATCTCGCAGCGCGGCTATGTGCATGCTGAAGATGCTGCCGATTTCGCGCCGGGTGTGACCTCCGGTGGCTCGCCCGGCAATCCGGCGCAGCTCATGATGCGTGGTTTCAGCGGCAACCAGGTGCTGATCCTGCGCGACGGTTTCTATTTCGGTCCCACGACCATGGTGAACCGACCACTCAACGCCTTCAATCTCGAGGCGGTCGAGATCCTGAAAGGCCCCTCCTCCGTTCTTTATGGCCAGGGTGCCGTCGGCGGTACCGTGGATATGCGCACACGCACGCCAGACATGGATCATGTGCGTGCCAACGCTCTGGTCTCCTACGGGAGCTTCAATAGCTGGAATGCCGGCATTGGCGGGTCAGTGCCCCTCACCCGTACCCTGGCGATACGAAGCGATTTCAGCCGGACCTCGTCTGATGGCTATGTCAAAGGCGCCAATCCGCGCAGCAATGACTGGACCACCACGCTTCTGTGGCATCCAGATGCGAAGTTCACGGCACGTTTTACCATCGATTACCTGACCGATAATCTTTCGACCTATTACGGAGCGCCGCTTGTACCGGGATCCGCTGTAAAAGACGCAGTTGGTGGGTTGCTCCATTCCACTCAGGGACTTGTCATCAGCCGAGCCTCGCTGTGGCGCAACTATAACGTGGCCAACCCACGGGCGAGCTCCGTCAACGCGACGCCGACGCTGCATCTGGACTGGGCTGCCAGTGACCACGTCTCACTGCATGACAAGGCCTATTTCCTTTATGCCAAACGTCGCTGGGACAATGCCGAGACCTACAGCTATATCGCGTCGCCCGGCGCCACTGATGCGAGCGGACAGGCAATCACGCCCGGCCGGATCGGCCGCGATCGTTTCTATGTCTATCAGAACCAGCATCAGCTTGGAGACAGCGTCGATGCCCGTTTCGATTATCCCCTGTTCGGGTTACGCAATCGCCTCGTGATTGGCGGAGATGCCTACTACATTCGCTTCATCCGCAATCGCGGCTTTCCCGATGCGGATTACGCCGACAGCGTCTCATTGACGAGCCCTGAAGGCGGCGCACTCGAGTCATTTGCCGGGGAGTATCCCTACCGTAAATCTCCCACGACCATGATCGACGTGGGGCTGTTTCTTGAGGATACCCTTTCGATCACCGACAGGCTGCGGCTGGTGGGAGGGTTCAGATATGATTGGCTTTCGCTCGACAGGCAGAACTTCAACCAGAATGGCCAGTTCAATGCGTCCACCAGCTTCAAGGGGCATTACAATCCGGCCAATTTCCGCATAGGTCCGGTTTTCGACCTTTTGCCCAATCTGAGCCTGTATGGGGTTTATACCACGGCTGAAGACCCACCGGGCTCCAATCTTTTTCTTGCCAATCGTGGGCAATTCTCCCGATTGAGCCACTCCCGTCAGGGAGAGATCGGGCTCAAGGCAAGCGCTCTCTCGGGTCGGTTCGTCACAACCCTGTCCTTCTACGATATCCGCAGGACGAGGGTGCTGGTCCAGACCGGACAGGATAGCGTTTCGACAGCTGGCAGCCAGAAATCGCGTGGTCTGGAGTGGCAGGCCGATTGGCGCATTGACCGGCACCGGAGCGTCTCGGGAAATGTGGCCTATACCTATGCCCGTTACGGCACATTCTTCCCGAATGCCTCGACCGATGCGAGCGACAATCAGGTTCCGGACGTCCCGGCGGTAACGGCCAATCTATGGGGCGTATGGTCGAGCGTTCTCGACCTGCCGCTCGATCTGGGCGCGGGCATGCGTTACGTCTCTGCACGCAAGGGGGACTATGCCAACACCCTTACGCTCAAGGACTATACCCTTGTGAACGTATTCGCTGGCTGGCACGTCTATAAGGGGATCACCCTGTATGGTCGTATCGATAATCTTGCAAACAAGCATTACGTGCAATGGGCGGATACCAGCTATCCAAGCGAGGTACTGATCGGCGCGCCGCGCTCCTTCACGGTCAGCATGCAGGCCTCCTTCTGAAAGTGTGGGAGGCGTGATGCCTCCCTCATTATCCAGACGGGGACCACCTCCCCTTGCTGAACTTCCCGTGTGTCATGCAACCCAATAACGCCTGTCTATAGAACGCGACGGGTCAGACAGCGCCGTGTTTCTGTTCGGGTGTCGCGAAAAGCGCGATGAGACGTGAAACGCGTCGCGTGAGGCACGGATGGGTAGACATGATCTCCACCACAAAGCCAGCCATGCCCGGCACCTGTGCCTCCTGCTCGGCAAAAGCCTCAGCATTCATCGACGTATTGAGGCGCCGTGCTCCGCAAGCGAGCATCTGCAACGCCCCTACACCGTCACGATAATCCGGCAGTATCGAAGCGCCTACGGCATCGCAGCTATATTCGCGTCCGCGCGAATAGGCACGGTAAAGGAGCGGTACCAGATAGGCCGGCGCACGAAGGAAAGTCTTGAAGCCATCAAGATGCCCCAGCACATGATGGGCAATCTCATGACCCACGATGAAGCGGAGCTGCGCATCTGTGTCTGTCTCGATGATAGCCGAGGTCAGGAACACATAGCGCCCACGAAGCAGGCGTATGGCAAAGGCGTTTGTGATACCGTGCGAGTTGTAGATGAAGGCTCGAGGCACCTCTTGCAGGCCGAGCCTCTGGCTGACTTCGGCAAAGGTCGCATGGAGTTCAGGGAACTGCCTGGAGGAGAGTGCGACCATGTTGCCAAGCGCATAGGCCCGATAAAGCGCTGCTGCGACAAGACTGATCGCGCCGAGCACGCCGAGATAGAGAGCGATCACCACGAGTTGGGCCAGACCGTTCGGGCGCACAAGCGCCACCATGACGAAAGCAGCCAACAGAATGAGCCAGACAGCGGTCCCGAGAACTGTCAGGGTCCCACCGTAAAGTCTTTCCTTCGCATGGCGATATTGTTTTATGTCAGATGTCATGACTTTGTGACGCCCTTCTTCTCGTTATAGTTCTATGAGCAAGACAAGCAGTATCAACAGGCGGAATAATCTGCATGTGATTTACCGTTTCATCCAGGTTTGCGAGACATAATGCGTCTGGGGGGACCATCGACCCTTGTGATCATTTCCCTTGGTTCAGGTATTAAGCTATCTTTTCGTGCGAAACGGGAAGGACAGGTATGAACGATTTTACGGCGCTCATTGCGGATCTGGGTTTATTCGTCTGTGTTCCCTGGATCCTGTGGCGTCTGCTCGGTCGCGCCATACCCATTGCCGTGATCCCGATCCTCATCGGCATTCTCGCCGCCGTATGGCATCTGCCTCTTAAATCTGTCGGCGTCCCGTCATTCTACGGTGATACGATAGGCTGGGTCGCAGTTCTCCTCCTCGCTTTTACGGCAGGTATGGAAATGTGGCAGCATCCTGAGGGCGACAACCGCGAAAGCCAGATACCGGCACCCAGCCTGCCTCGCCTCCTGGGAGGAGCAGCTTCGGCGCTGGGCGGTCCCTTTCTCATCGGCACGGTACTCGTTTATTACTTTTTTCTGCCACTCCCAGGCTGGCATGCACCAGCCGTTTCCCCGCTCATTGGCGCGGCTTCCATCGGATTGTGTATCGCGGTCAGTGCGCTTCCGGTCCTCATAGGCATCGTTCGCGAGTTGCCCGTTCGAGACAAGCCAATCGGGCAGCTCGCTCTGAAATTGGCCGTAATCGATGACGCAACGCTATGGATCGGTCTGGCACTGCTGCAATTCGCTGCGGAACGACAATCAGCGATGCACAGCTGGGGTCTCAGGCAATGCGTTGCCTTGCTCCTTCTGATTGGCCTCGGTCTCGTCGGCTCACTCGCGTCACGTCACGTCCGCAATCCGCCAAAAGCCCTGATCTGGGCAGTCGTACCGATTTATCTCAGCCTTGGCTCCTGGGCCAGCATGACGCTCGGTTTACACGAATTGATCGGGGCGTATTTCGCGGGAGCCTTTATGCCTCCCTCATGGGTAAGGCGTCTGCCGTTCGAAGCGATCTCGACCTTTTGCCTTATCTGGATTGCACCGCTGTTCTTCGGTCATAGTGGCCTGCGTATCGATGGCGACGCCCTTACCTGGCCGTCGGTTCTTGCCTCTCTCTCGCTTGTGGCCATATCAATCGTCGCCAAGATTGGCTCGATCTACGCCTTCCCCCCCTCGTCCAGCCTTTCGAGGCGTCAGACACTCGGGCTTGGCGCACTCCTCCAGTGCAAGGGTCTCATGGAAATCGTCGCAGCAACCATACTCCACGAGCAAGGTATGCTCTCCGAGTTTGCCTTTGCCTCGCTCATGGTTCTGGCCGTTATCTCCACGTTGCTGACTGGCCCGATGTTCCACCTTTTCAAACCAAGATCCGTCTGATCAAGCGGAGGCGTCGCCGGCGTTTCAAACTGGCGCGCCACGACCTTCGGCGGTGAGGCTAGTCGACACAGCTGGTGGCGCTTCATTGCTTGAGAAAGGCCAAGGACACTCGCGCAGATGATAGTTCGGCCGCAGGGATACCGCGGCAATATTCCGGTTTTTGCCGTCTATTGATGGTATCTCGATTCCTGCGGCGCAGACGTCGTGCGCCATCTGCGAACCTTCCTCGCCCGGACGGGAGGAGAAATCGCGAAGGTGACGACCGCTATCAAGCCAGGGATCTGCGAGTACAGAACTTGACGAGGGCCCAAGCCACTCTGATGTTGTCTTGCACTCTTTGGGAACCATGCGCGGGATCTCATCGGCCACATTTCCATTACCAGAGCACGAGAGCACGAGAGCACGAGAGCACGAGAGCACGAGAGCACGAGAGCACGAGAGCACGAGAGCACGAGAGCACGAGCACGAGCACGATGAGGGGGCAGATTGATTGCGCTGTCAAACGCGGGCTTTGGGTGTGAAACCGGGAACGCCAAAAACGCCTCGTACTGTGAAGCTGAGGCGTTGCGTAGGGATTTGTATGTGTAGGATTTTGGTTGCGGGGGCAGGATTTGAACCTGCGGCCTTCAGGTTATGAGCCTGACGAGCTACCGGGCTGCTCCACCCCGCGGGGGTGGTGGTGTGTTTTGTGGGGTGGATCAGGGGACCTGGCGGCGACCGACTTTTCCGCATCTTGAGATGCAGTATCATAGGCGCTGGGGCGTTTCACGGCCGAGTTCGGGATGGGATCGGGTGGAAGTCTCCCGCCATAGCCACCAGGTCTTCTGATCCACCCGACAACTGTGTGTCGGTGTGGAGGTTGGTGTTTTGTGTATGATGAGTGTGATTGCGTGGATGATTGCTATGCATGTGTATGCTCTCTTGTGAGAGCGTTGTGTGAGCGATATGGGCGATTAGGACCGGTTAGCTTCACGTGTTACCACGCTTCCACACCCGGCCTATTGACGTGATGGTCTTTCACGGCCCTGTGAGACCTAGTTTTGAGGTGGGTTTCCCGCTTAGATGCTTTCAGCGGTTATCCCGTCCATACTTAGCTACCCGGCTGTGCCGCTGGCGCGACAACCGGTACACCAGAGGTATGTTCATCCCGGTCCTCTCGTACTAGGGACAAATCCTCTCAAGTCTCATACACCCACGGCAGATCGGGACCGAACTGTCTCACGACGTTCTAAACCCAGCTCACGTACCACTTTAATCGGCGAACAGCCGAACCCTTGGGACCTGCTCCAGCCCCAGGATGTGATGAGCCGACATCGAGGTGCCAAACCTCCCCGTCGATGTGAACTCTGGGGGAGATCAGCCTGTTATCCCTAGAGTACCTTTTATCCGTTGAGCGATGGCCCGTCCACGTGGGACCACCGGATCACTATGGCCGACTTTCGTCTCTGTTCGAGCTGTCACTCTCACAGTCAGGCGGGCTTATGCCATTGCACTCGACAGTCGGTTTCCGACCGACCTGAGCCCACCATCGCGCGCCTCCGTTACACTTTGGGAGGCGACCGCCCAGTCAAACTGCCCACCATCCAGGTCCCGGACCAGGCTAGACTGGTCTCGGTTAGACATCAGAAAAATTCAGGGTGGTATTTCAAGGACGGCTCCACCGGTACTGGCGTCCGGGTTCGTAGCCTCCCACCTATCCTACACAGGATGTCTCTGATGCCACTGCAAAGCTGCAGTAAAGGTTCATAGGGTCTTTCCGTCTGACCGCGGGTACCCCGCATCTTCACGGGGAATTCAATTTCGCTGAGTCGATGCTGGAGACAGTGGGGAAGTCGTTACGCCATTCGTGCAGGTCGGAACTTACCGACAAGGAATTTCGCTACCTTAGGACCGTTATAGTTACGGCCGCCGTTTACCGGGGCTTCAATTCAATGCTTGCACATCTCCTCTTAACCTTCCGGCACCGGGCAGGCGTCAGGCCGTATACGTCGTCTCTCGACTTCGCACAGCCCTGTGTTTTTACTAAACAGTCGCTACCCCTGGTCTGTGCCACCCGCCTGTGGTTGCCCACGGACGGGTCTCGCTTATCCCGAAGTTACACGAGCAATTTGCCTAGTTCCTTCAGCATCGTTCTCTCAAGCGCCTTGGTATTCTCTACCAGTCCACCTGTGTCGGTTTCGGGTACGGTCTATACGCCAGAGCTATTTCCTGGAATGCTCCAAAAGCCTGGTCAATCCAATAAGACCAGACAACATATCGCATTCGTCACTTCTGGCAGGCCCAGTAATATTCAACTGGTTCCCATCGACTACGGCTTTCGCCCTCGCCTTAGGGGCCGGCTCACCCTGCGTGGATTAACCTTGCGCAGGAACCCTTGGACTTTCGGCGACAGTGTTTCTCGCACTGTTTGTCGCTACTCATGTCAGCATTCGCACTTCCGATATCTCCAAGAGGGTCACCCCGTCTCCTTCGCAGACCTACGGAACGCTCCGCTACCGCGCATATCAAAGATATGCACCCACAGCTTCGGCACGTGGCTTGAGCCCCGTTACATTTTCGGCGCAGGGTTTCTATTAGACCAGTGAGCTATTACGCTTTCTTTAAAGGATGGCTGCTTCTAAGCCAACCTCCTGGTTGTTTTGGAATCCCCACATCCTTTCCCACTTAGCCACGATTTGGGGGCCTTAGCTGGTGGTCTGGGCTGTTTCCCTCTCGACAATGGACCTTAGCACCCACTGTCTGTCTGCCACGCTCATACTCCTCGGTATTCGGAGTTTGGTTAGGTTTGGTAAGACTTTGGGTCCCCTAGCCCATCCAGTGCTCTGCCCGAGGGCAATACGTGACGATCTACCTCAATAGATTTCGCGGAGAACCAGCTATCTCCGAGTTTGATTGGCCTTTCACCCCTAGCCACAGCTCATCCCCGACTTTTTCAACAGGCGTGGGTTCGGCCCTCCAGTGCGTGTTACCGCACCTTCAGCCTGGCCATGGCTAGATCACTCGGTTTCGGGTCTTCTGCCAGCAACTCATTCGCCCTATTCAGACTCGCTTTCGCTACGCCTACACCTACCGGCTTAAGCTCGCTGCAAACAGAAACTCGCTGACCCATTATACAAAAGGTACGCCGTCACCCCATAAGAGGCTCCGACTGCTTGTAGGCATCCGGTTTCAGGTCTCTTTCACTCCCCTCATCGGGGTGCTTTTCACCTTTCCCTCACGGTACTTGTTCACTATCGGTCATCAGGGAGTATTTAGGCTTGGAGGGTGGTCCCCCCATGTTCAGACAGGGTTTCACGTGCCCCGCCCTACTCGAGAACCATCATGAACACTACGCATACGGGGCTATCACCCATTATTGCCGGACTTTCCAGACCGTTCTGCTTCTTTCACAATGATTACTGGCCTGTTCCGCGTTCGCTCGCCACTACTAGCGGAATCTCTGTTGATGTCTTTTCCTCCAGGTACTGAGATGTTTCAGTTCCCCGGGTTCGCCTCATACCCCTATGTATTCAGGGCATGATACCTATCGCTAGGTGGGTTTCCCCATTCAGATATCCACGGATCAAAGCTTGCTCGCAGCTCCCCGTGGCTTTTCGCAGCGTGCCACGTCTTTCGTCGCCTCCTGATGCCAAGGCATCCACCGAATGCCCTTCTCATGCTCACACACTACACATGCACAGCAACCATCCACGCTCGCGCGCTTCAGAGTTTTCTGCGCAGAGAAAATGCAATGCATCGCACGCAAAGTTCATCATACTTATAAAACACTCTCTGACCGCTATACGCCACAATCCTTAACACGAGACCGGATCAGAGCCTCCCGGACCAAAGTCCAAGAACCCAAAACCGATCCACATGGGTCAGACCAACCCGGATCGTGGCAGCACCCAGAAAGTGCACCAACCTATTCACACTGACAAAGAACAGACTTTTTCATCGCTCCCGCACCAAAGTGCGGCAGGGAGGAAACATTTTTCCCTTAACCTGTAATGTTATCGCACTATCATGCCGCTCGAAGCTTTCGCCAAGCAGCGTGTACCGGTGTGGTTTCTGGTGGAGGCGGACGGGATCGAACCGACGACCC
>NZ_JARPML010000002.1:77500-1165000 GCF_030263835.1 Asaia sp. HumB
GATGTCCATCGTCATAGTCGAGGTTGAAGGCCACCTGCTGCTTGGGCGTTTGGGGTGCAAACTTACCCTTGCTGAACACGTAGTCACCGCTGCTGCCAGCCGCGACATTGCTGTCCGTCCGAGCGTTAATGTACTCGGCAGAGATATAAGGGCGCAGATGATAAAGGATGGGGCGGGTGCCGATCTCGAAATCGACACCGTCAGCATGTGAACCACCGCCATTGATGCTCTGCGAATAGTAGGATCCGTTCGGCAGGACGACTGTCTGAGTATAGAGACGGTTGGTGAAGTTATAATGGAAGTAGGTCAGTGTGCTGTTGAACAGGCTTCCCTGGTAACGCACACCGGCTTCCTCTGAGATCGAGATCTCCGGCTTCTGATTCGGGTTCGCCTTCGTGCTGTAGCCCACGCCCTTGGTGTATGTGCCTGCATCATAAAGCGATGTATTCATCGGGATGCGGAAATTGGTCGTCCCGGAAGCAAAAAGCTGGAACTGGTCATTCAGCTTATAGCGTATGGACGCGGCTGGCAGCGGCTCATTCCAGCTTCCGTTGATATAGGGACCTGTCGACGTGTCAGGTAGATAGTTCTGACCCTGGCGCGTAATCATCGCATATTTAAGACCGCCCTCGATGGTCAGGCGATTGTTCAGCAATGAGAGCGAGTCATCGATGAAGAGCGTGTGAATACGCGTCTGCGTTAGCGTGTCGCGATATTGAGCGGTCGTGCCGTTGGCAAGGACGAGGTTCGGGCCGCCACCATATTCATCCAGCGGCGCACCCGTCGCAGGATCGACAAGACTATAAGGCGACGTCTGGATCTGCTTTGAATACTCGAACCAGTAACCAATCATCAGACGATTGGCCCCGGTATGCAGAGCCAGCTTTGTTACGGCACCCGGGCGATAAGTCTGTGTGTTGGACGGGTTATACAGGAGCAGGCTCTTTGTGTTCGATGGGTTGTATGGACCGATCGAGCCGCTCAGAGACTGCGAACCATACTGCTGACTCGTCAGGCTCTCATTATAAGCACCGCCGCCATTGCCGTTACCATACCAGAAATACGGTGTTTCCGTCAGCGTCAGGTTGTCCGTCAACGTAAATGTGGACGGCGCGCTGGCATAGATGTTTGTGAACGGGTTCTGATGCAGCTTGTAGTAGTTGGCGCTCGGACTTTTCGGATTCCACTTGGAATCATACGTGTAGGATGTGCCGTATTTCTGCCAGTTCGCGAGGCTCATGGACGGGAAGAGCGTGCTATCGCTTTGGTTGCCGACAATCGCCAGCGCGATACGATTGCCCTGCCCCCATTCATTCACCCATTTGGTCTCGCCGTGCAGCTTCTTCTGTGCACCGGGACCCCGCCATGAATCCTCATGGGCAGCCGAAAATGAGATATAGCCCTTGAGATGCGTGTTGCCGATGCGACCAGTATCCACGCGGCCAAAGATGCGGCGGGCATTATAGCTGCCATACGTACCGTCGAGATGGCCGCTGAATTTTTCAGTCGGGTCCAGCAGATACATATTTACAGCACCG
This sequence comes from Asaia sp. HumB, assembly GCF_030263835.1. Taxonomy (NCBI): domain Bacteria; kingdom Pseudomonadati; phylum Pseudomonadota; class Alphaproteobacteria; order Acetobacterales; family Acetobacteraceae; genus Asaia; species Asaia sp. HumB. The sequence goes on from NZ_JARPML010000002.1 coordinate 79,039, forward strand.
CCCGAGGCGCTGATGTGGGGGCTATCGAGATCTGCCGAGCCCTGCTCCACATTGATCGTGCGCAAATTCTCTGAATCGACGATTTCCTGAGGATAGACAGCATAGTTGCCGATATCATTGATCGGGAAACCTTCAAGCGTAAAGCCGATCTGGCTGGCATTCAGGCCACGCAGCGTCAGGTTGCCACCGTTCAGGCCAAGAGGGTCAACCGAGGTGGTATTGACGCCGGGCAGCGAGGCGATGAGCTGCATCGGGTTGAGACCGGGCGTCTGTTTGGCGATAAACTCCTGCGTGACGGTCGAACGTGACTTCGCCGCGTCCTCATGCACCATGAGGCCGCCCCCCGCAGACGTGTGACGGCTCGCCCGTACCTGGACGGTTTCACTGCGTGCCGCATCCGCAGGAGACGTCGAACCCATCATGGACGGCCCAGAATCCGTACTCTGCGCGGTTTTAGACGAGGCCGTCTTACGACCGGTCTGGCTTTGCTCGGCCTGAGCGGCAGAGACACTCAACGCGAGGACGGATGTCGCACATAAAAAATAGCGGGCGTTAAAGCGCATCATACTTCCCGGAACACATACTGGATTATTAACGAACATAGATCGTTACGTTAATGTTCCTATCACAACGCATTGCGGTCGCGGGATGAAAATTTGATGACGATACGAAATATTAAAATCGTTTTATAAGAGTTACATGGGGTATCATTACGATACAATACAGACCGTCCGGCGCGACGCCATTATGTCGATACGAGTAGTTTTATAAGTTTAAGAAATGGTAACTTATATTTACGATTCTGTATTTGTTAATTTCGATGAAGTTTACTACTATATAGGTCTAATCATACGATAATTATTTCGATAACCACGTTCATGTGGGCGCCACCTCACACGAACAACGCCGAAGCCGCCCTCGTCGCGCGATATCAATACCCCCCCTCCACGGAACCGTCCCAGGTCGTTTTGTGCGCCGCCCCTTGGGAAGCAATGGCGATTGGTCCTGCGACCAACGTCCCTACGCCTGCTCAAACAATTCATTGCTTCGGAAAGCGCCGTAGGTAAATCGTTTGCCGAGCGCTGTTTCAGCGCGAATACCAAGACAAACATAGAGCTCTGCCCGGACAAGAGGATAGACGCGGCGACCGGCGATGTCTGACGCTGTTCATAGCTTCGCCCCGTGAAGCCAAATCCATGAATGCCGCGATGGCTGATCAGCGCCTTTCCTATATGCTGCGTGATATGGGTCACCGCTACAGCAAAGAGCCTCAGCTATCGTCACCCCACCCGGTCGGGACACTATTTTATCTTTGAGAAGCGCAGCACCATCGGTGATACCGGACTGATCGCTCGGCGCGGAACCATACGAATGAGAAGAGTGAGCGCAAGGGGCGGCCTAGCGCCGTGTCGCAGCACCAAAATCCAAGCTTGGATGACATTTGACAGCACCCCGTCGAACACGGTGCGGGATTTCGGCTAAACGGGAAAAGGCCCACGCAACTGCATCGTCTGCCCCCTTACTCTTTCAGCGGGGGCCATTCCAGGATCGTATCGCCAGACGATACAAGCTTCGAAACGTTTCCCACACCAAACACAGAGCTTTACGGGCGTGAGCGTTTGGCTCCCCCGATCAAACGCATACGAGAGGGTCACGCCAACTCGCATAATCTGCGCCTTCTCGACCCAGAGCAGGTCTCAGCTTTCGCGATACGACCAGCGCCTAAGCATTCCTGAGCGGCCTAACTCGCGAGCAAAGATACCCTACGGGGCATGCTCCTCTCTGCGCCAGATCGCAAAGGAAGGGCGCAACTCATGAACGAGATGGCGTCATCCGGACGTGCCTATGGCATGCGAACTAAGCAGGCAGTGACCTGTGCAAATCTTGATTTGGAAAGTTGGACCCGAAGGAAAATGGCTGGGGGACCTGGATTCGAACCAGGGCTGACCGGGTCAGAGCCGGTAGTTCTACCGCTAAACTATCCCCCAGCAGTTGAGCCGTAGCTCAGTGCCTTGCGGTGGCGGTCAGATAGCATCCACCCCACAGCGCCGCAACCCCCCTTTTTGCATTTTTTTCGACAAATCAGTCTTTGTCCCGTCACAAAATCCTTGCTGTGCTGTGCCAGCGCTATCACATTGTTTTTTACACAAGATTTCCGGTGCATCGCACCATCACAAAAAGGGGACGATCATGGGCTACCGCCAAAGCGATGCTGCTTCCCCCTCGATCGGGGGGCACGCCCCCAGGCATTTTGCCGCCCTCGATCTCGGCACCAACAATTGCCGCCTCATGATCGCCAGGCGAAGCGGGCACGGTGTGCAGGTGCTCGACCGCCAGAACCGCATGGTCTGCCTCGGTGAAGGGCTGGTTGAAACCGGCGAACTGAGTTCGCGTGCCATGGATCGCGCCATCCGAACACTCGACAGCTACGCCGCACGCATGGATGGCCTCCCCTCGCTTCAGGTGCGCGCCGTCGCCACGGAAGCGTGCCGCCGCGCCCTCAATCGCGACAGCTTCCTCTCGCGCGTGCGCTCGGAAACCGGCCTCTCTCTGGAAATCATCTCCCCAAGGGAGGAGGTAGAACTTGCTGTTGAGGGATGCCGGACCTTGCTGCACCGCGACCCCGAAGGGGGTCGACGGGCTATTCTTTTTGATATCGGCGGCGGCTCGACGGAAGTAGCGTGGCTTAGATTGCATCCAGAGACGCACGAGCACGAGGTTGTCGGCCTCGTCAGCCTGCCCTTTGGGGTTGTGACCCTCTCGGAGCAGTTCGGACACAAGCGCGGTGAGCAGCGTGGCGAAGACCCCGCCAGCCTGTATGAAGACATGGTTCGCCTCGTGCAGGAGCCGCTCACGGCATTCGAACGTGTTCATCAGATCGGTCAGGAAATGCGCCGAGGTGCCGTGCAGATGCTCGGTACGAGCGGCACGGTAACAACTTTGGCCAGTGTCGCGCAAAACCTGGCGCGCTACAGCCGCCATGCCGTTGATGGCTTCACGCTCACAGCAGAAGCCGCTTACGACGCCATCGGGCTTGTACGTCAGGCCGCCTCAGGCCAGCAGGAAACGCCTCCCGGCCTCACCCCGGACCGACAGCATTTCATGCTACCTGGCTGCGCGATTTTCGACGCCATCCATCGTGTCTGGCCATCACGCGAAATCATTGTCGCGGATCGGGGGCTCAGGGATGGGATGGTGGCCCGCATGGCGTCGCAGTCGCATCGCTCGCGCGTTCATGCTCAAGGTATGCGTCAACACGCGCCCTCCCATGACAGACACGCGAATTATCGTGGCCATCATGCACCGTCTTCCTTTATGGGACGCGCATGAGCAAAGATAATGACAAGCGCGGCCGTCAGGGCGGCAAGGTGCAGGAGCGCCGTATTCCGGGCAAGGCCCTCAAGAGTTCGGCCGCACCAGGTGAGTCAGACAGCGCATTGGATGGCAGCTCTGTCCAGACGGCGCGTAACAAGACAATCATGCTGCGCACGGCGCGCGGGCGCTCCACGGCGCAGCAGCGTTGGCTGAACCGCCAGCTCAACGACCCTTATGTGGCCGCAGCCCGCAAGCAGGGCTGGCGCTCGCGCGCTGCCTTCAAGCTGATTGAAATCGATGACCGGCTCAAGCTGATCAAGCCCGGGATGAGAATTATCGATCTTGGCGCTGCGCCGGGAGGCTGGACACAGGTTGCGGTCAAGCGCGGTGCCAGCGCTGTCGTGGGCGTGGATCTGCTGCCGGTCGACCCTGTCAGCGACGCTACAATTATAGAAGGCGACTTCACAGATCCCAACATGCCTGCGCGACTGATCGAATTGCTGGGCGGCCCCGCTGATCTGGTCTTGTCCGACATGGCACCCAACACAACAGGCCATGCGCCAACAGATCACCTGCGCATCATGGGACTGGCGGAAGGTGCACTCGATTTTGCAATGCAGGTTCTGGCGGTTGGCGGCGGATTCGTCGCCAAGGTGTTTCAGGGCGGTTCCGAGCGGCAGATGCTCGAGCCCATGAAACTGGCCTTCTCAAGTGTGCGTCATCTCAAACCCCCTGCGTCGCGCAAGGAGTCGAGTGAGCTCTATGTTGTGGCGACCGGCTTCCGCCCCGATCGCCTCAAGCAGGACTGAGAGGCGCCCCTTACTCGGTCACGTCCCACAGCCAGGCGGCACCGCGCACGCCTGAGCTGTCGCCGTGCTTGTTGCGCACGATGGGGGTGGTGCAGGTCGGGGTGATCACATGACGTGCCAGCAAGGGCGGCACACGTTCATAGATGCTGTCGAGGTTGGACACGCCACCCCCAAGCACGATGATGTCAGGATCAAGGAAGTTGATCGCTAGAGCACATGCGCGCGAGAAGCGGTCCATGTAGCGATCGAGCGCCCCGATCGCAGCAATATCACCGTTAGCGGCGGCTTCCTCGATCCCTGCCGTGTTATGGTGCCCGACGCCCTTCCAGTCCTTCGCCAGCTCCGGTCCGCAAAGATAGCGTTCAAGACAGCCCTCATTGCCGCAGAAGCATTTCGGCAGGGGGAATTCTTCCAGACGTACCCAAGGAAGTGGTGTGTGCCCCCACTCGCCCGCGATGCTGTGCCGACCGCCAATGACCTTTCCATCGACAACAATACCAGCGCCCATACCGGTACCGATGATGATGCCGAACACCGTACGGTTCCCTGCGCCAGCGCCGTCTGCGGCTTCCGACAAGGCGAAGCAGTTCGCATCGTTCTCAACACGTACCGAGCGATTGAGGGCACGATCGAGGTCGATACCGAAAGGCTGGTTGTTCAGCCAGGTCGCATTGGCGTTCTTGATAAGGCCAGTCTCGGGCGAGATCGAACCCGGAATACCGATGCCGAGTGTCGAGGTGAGCTGGCCCGGCGCCGCAAGATGCGAGGCCACGCTGCCAAGGCGCTGATCGACGCTGGCGACGAGATCGCGCACAGCGATCACGGCATCTTCATAAATTCCCGGGTTCGGTACGCGTTCGCGCAGTTGCAGATCGCCAGCGCGATCGAGAACTGCGATTTCGATTTTTGTGCCACCGAAATCGATGCCGAGGCGATAATCAGCCATCTCATGCCTTACTGATGTTGCTTCTGAAAACTGCGGCGCATGTTGCGGACGAATACGGTCCGAGTAAAGATCTATTGGTCAAACAGAGCGGTCAAACAGCGCCCGATCTTGAAACACACATGGCGCTGCGCGCATAGTCCTGAAAATGACAGCCTCGCCCCCAGAAACCCTGCTCGACGTTCGTGGAATGGCCTGCCCCTTGCCGGTGCTCCGGGCCCATCGCAGCCTCAAGACCCTCTCGCCGGGTGCAAAGCTGCGCGTTTTGGCCACGGACAGGGCAAGTGTTGCTGATTTTCAGGCATTCTGCCGCGAGACCGGCCACGCGCTGATAGCGTTTTCGGAAGATGGCGAGACACTCTCCTTTGTGATTCGTCGCAAATCGGACACAGCTGTGTCCTTGCCTGTCACGGAATAATCATACTCTCTCCACCCTTGGGCTTGGAGAATGGAGTGCGACAGGTTATCCCTCCATCCCAATGGCCGTCATATGCTGACGGCATTTTTCCGAAACAGCGGAGCGGGACGGCAGTTACGGCATGGACGCACAGCTATCACAGCTCTCTTTCGAGGATGCCCTGTCAGAACTCGACAGGATTGTACGCGGCCTCGAAAGCGGTCAGATGAAACTCGAGGACGCGATAAGCGCCTATGAGCGAGGTGCTGCCCTGCGCCGCCATTGTGAAACAAAACTCTCGGAAGCCGAAATGCGCGTTCGGGCTATCACACAGCGTGATGGTACGACAGGCACAACGCCGCTTGCCGAGTTCGACGAGAATTCTGGCGGAAAAGCCCCATGACGACCACCTCATCACCCTCAACTGCATCGCCCGAGACCCTTGCGGCCTCACTTGGCACGGCAGCGCGCGCGATCGAAAGCACTATTGATCGCCTTCTTCCCATGGTTGAAGGCGACGAATCGGTTCTGATTGAGGCCATGCGCTACGCAGCCCTTGGCGGTGGCAAGCGACTGCGCGGCTATCTCGTGACAGAGATTGCCGGCATTTTCGGGGCAGAGCCCGAGGGCGCCCTTCGTGTCGCGGCCTCGGTCGAAATGCTTCACGCCTACAGTCTGGTTCATGATGACCTGCCTGCCATGGATGATGACGATCTACGCCGCGGGCAGCCCTCAACGCACAAGAAGTTTGACGAGGCCATTGCCATCCTGGCTGGCGACGCCCTCCAGACCTCTGCCTTTGAGATCCTGGCGGACGAGGCCACCCATTCCGATCCTTCCGTGCGTATCGCCCTGGTGACCGCACTGGCACAGGCGTCGGGTGCGGCAGGCATGGTCGGCGGTCAGGTGGTCGATATCCGTGGCGAAGGCAAATCGCTGCCGCTCGATCAGGTGCGACGCCTACACGCCATGAAAACCGGCGCGCTGATCCGCTACGCCGCCGAGGCCGGTGCCATTCTTGGTGGCGCAACGCGCGTTCAGCGCGACGCCATCATTGCCTATGGTCGTGATATCGGCACCGCCTTTCAGGTGGCCGATGACGTGCTCGACACCACGGCCAGCGCCGAGGAACTCGGCAAGACGGCCGGCAAGGATGAAGCTGCCGGCAAATCCACCTATGTCTCCCTTCTCGGCATTGACGGCGCACGTGCGGAAGCCGCGCGCCTTGTCGAGCAGGCCACACAGGCCCTGACCTCTTTCGGGACCGAAGCAGCCGCGCTCAGAGCCCTGGCACACTACATCGTCGAGCGCAGGAATTAAGAGAATGAGCGATACCACCAAACCGAACCAAGCCTCGTCGATCCCGACCATGGGTCGTTTTCCTCATCTCGACCGGGTCGTCATTCCCGCCGATCTGAGAAACTTCTCGACCGACCAGCTCAAGCAACTGGCTGAAGAGCTGCGTTCCGAGACGGTAGACGCGGTGTCCACCACGGGCGGCCACCTTGGCGCTTCCCTTGGCGTGGTCGAGCTGACCGTGGCCATGCACGCCGTGTTCAACACGCCCGATGACCGAGTCATATGGGATGTCGGCCATCAGGCCTACCCGCACAAGATCCTGACCGGGCGCCGCGACCGTATCCGCACGCTGCGCCAGCCAGAAGGTCTCTCGGGCTTCACGCGTCGTTCGGAAAGCGAGTACGACCCGTTCGGTGCAGCCCATTCCTCCACGTCCATCTCTGCCGGTCTCGGCATGGCCGTGGCGCATCATCTGCGTGCCAATGATGATCCGTCCTATGAAGAGCGCAATGTGATTGCGGTCATTGGCGACGGGTCGATTTCGGCTGGCATGGCCTATGAGGCCATGAACAATGCCGCCGTGGCCGGTCCTGGCGCCAAGCGGCTGATCGTCATTCTCAACGACAACGAGATGTCCATCGCGCCTCCGGTCGGCTCGATGTCCAACTATCTCTCCCGTCTCATGACCTCGCGTCAGTTCCTGAGCCTTCGCGATCTGGCAGGCAAGCTGGCGAAGCGCCTGCCTGCCGGGCTGGAACGCACCGCCAAGCGTGCTGACGAACTGACGCGCGGCCTGATCACGGGCGGCACGCTGTTCGAGGAACTCGGCTTCTATTATGTCGGTCCGGTTGACGGTCATGACCTCAACCAGCTGGTGCCGATCCTGCGCAATCTTCGCGACAGCGATGAAGGCCCGGTCCTGCTGCATGTCATCACCGAGAAGGGACGCGGCTACAAGCCAGCTGAGTCCGCGGGCGACAAGTATCACGCTGTCAGCAAGTTCAACGTGATCACGGGTGAGCAGAAGAAGGCTCCCGCCGGTCCGCCGAGCTACACCTCCGTCATGGCACGCGAATTGCTGCGTCATGCCGAGATGGATGAGCGCATCACGGCCATTACTGCGGCAATGCCCTCGGGCACAGGTCTGGACAAGTTTGCCCAGAAGCATCCCGAGCGCTTCTTCGATGTCGGCATTGCCGAGCAGCACGCCGTAACCTTCGCTGCCGGCATGGCTTCGGAAGGGCTGCGTCCTTTCTGCGCCATCTATTCCACCTTCCTGCAGCGCGCCTATGACCAGGTAGTGCATGATGTGGACCTGCAGAACTTACCCGTTCGCTTTGCCATTGACCGTGCCGGTCTTGTCGGTGCCGATGGTGCTACCCATGCTGGCTCATTCGACCTGAACTATCTGTGCTGCCTGCCGAACATGGTGGTGATGGCCCCGAGTGACGAGGTCGAACTGACCCATATGACCGCCACGGCCTGCGTGTACGATGCGGGTCCGATCGCGTTCCGTTACCCCCGTGGTGGTGGCACGGGTCTCGATTTGCCGGAGAAGGGCGAGGTTCTCGAGATCGGTCGTGGCCGCATCGTCCGTGAGGCAGTTCGTCAGCCCGGCAATAAATCCGGCGTCGCCATTCTCTCGCTGGGTACGCGCCTGACCGAATCGCTCAAGGCAGCCGATCACCTTGCTGCGCAGGGCATTGCCGTGACTGTTGCCGATGCACGCTTCGCCAAGCCGATCGATACGGCTCTCGTCGAACGTCTGGCCCGTGAGCACGATGTCCTGATCACAATCGAGGAAGGCGCAGCAGGCGGCTTCAGCAGCCTCGTGGTCCGTCATCTGGCCGAGACGGCTCTTCTCGATCAGGTCAGGTTCCGCCCCATGGCGCTGCCTGACACCTATATCGATCATAACCTGCCGGACGTGCAGTATGACGAGGCCGGGCTCAATGCGCCGCAAATCGTCGATACGGCGCTTGCCGCGCTTGGTGCACAGAACGCCCAGCAGACGGCCTGATGGCCAAGAAGCGGGCAGACGTCCTGCTGGTCGAGCGCGGGCTTGTCGAGAGCCGCGCCCGCGCGCAGGCGTTGATCATGGCGGGGCTTGTGTTCACCAAGGACCGCCGCATTGCCAAGGCGGGCGATATGCTCGCCGAGGATACTGTGCTTGACCTCAAGGGGCAGGATCACCCCTGGGTCTCGCGCGGCGGTCTCAAGCTGGACCATGCGCTCAGCCATTTCGGGCTCGATCCCGCGGGAGCGATAGCAGTAGATGTCGGTGCCTCCACAGGGGGTTTCACCGATGTGCTGCTGACCAAGGGCGCCACAAAAGTCTATGCCGTCGATGTCGGGCACGGTCAGATTGCATGGAAGCTGCGGTCAGACCCGCGCGTTGTCGTCATGGAAAAGACCAATGCCCGGACGCTGGATGAGACGATCATCCCTGACCCAATTTCCATTGTTGTCTGTGATGCGAGCTTCATCGGGCTACGCATCGTACTGCCCCCTGCCCTCGCTCTCTGCCAGCCGGGTGGATGGGCGGTGGCCCTGATCAAACCGCAATTCGAAGCCGGACGATCCGAGATTGGCGCGAAGGGCGTCGTGCGTGACGCCGCGGTGCATGAGCGTGTTTGCGCTGAAATCCGTGCCTGGTGGGAAGAACTCGAAGGTTGGGAGGTTCTTGGCATTGAACCAAGCCCCATCACTGGCCCCGAGGGGAACCGCGAATTCCTGATCGCCGCCCGACGCGTTTGAAGAGTCGGGCGCACTGCATCTGAACGTAGCGAGAGGGTCAGCCCAGCAGCGCCCCGTGCCCTGCAGCGGTTTTGCTTGCGTTCCCGGTGCCTATTCGTGATAGAGCACCCCCATGTCCGACATCTCGACCACACTCGACCTGAATGAGCAGGAGCGCGCGCGCATCCTTGCCAAATCCGCGCTTTTTGCTCCGCCCCCGGCGGTCCTGCCCGACGGGCGGCGTGACCTCGTGGGCCTGTCCCGCGAAGAGCTGATTGCGGAGATGGCGGAATTCGGTGAAAAACCGTTCCGGGCCAAGCAGCTCTGGCATTGGATCTATCATCAGGGCGCCACCGATTTCGCCCGTATGAGCAGCATCGCGAAGCCGCTTCAGGCGAAACTTGCAGAGCGTTATGTCGTTGGCCGCCCTGCGACGAGCCTGGAACAGACCTCCAGCGACGACACACGCAAATTCCTGTTCCGTTTCCGTGATGGGCAGGAAGCCGAGACCGTCTATATACCGGACCGTCGCGAGGACCGCGGCGCGGTCTGCATCTCGTCTCAGGTGGGGTGCACTCTTTCCTGCACATTCTGCCATACCGGCACACAGAAGCTGGTGCGCAATCTGGGTGCGGCGGAGATCGTGTCGCAGTTCATGGCTGCCCGCGATTCCTATGGTGAATGGCCCAGCCCCAAGGGCGAGACACCGCGCCTGCTCTCCACCATTGTCCTGATGGGTATGGGCGAACCGCTCTATAACTACGACAACGTGGCCAAGGCGATGCGCATCGTGATGGATGGTGAGGGGATCGCCCTGTCACGCCGCCGCATCACGCTCTCGACGTCGGGCGTGGTGCCGATGATGGATCGCTGCGGTGAGGAACTGGCCGTCAACCTCGCGATCTCGCTGCATGCGGTAACAAACGATCTGCGTGACAAGATCGTACCGCTCAATCGCAAGTATCCGATCGAGGAGCTGATGGCGGCGTGTCGACGCTACCCTGCAGCCTCGAACTCCCGACGTATCACCTTCGAATACATCATGCTGCGCGGCATCAATGACAGTGAGGCCGATGCCCGTGAGCTGGTGCGGCTGATCAAGGGCCTGCCCGCGAAGGTGAATCTGATCCCCTTCAATCCATGGCCGGGGTCGGAATTCAAACCCTCGACGCGTGAGCAGCTGCAGAAATTTGCCGCCATCGTGATGGATGCCGGATTTGCTGCGCCAATTCGTATGCCACGCGGGCGCGATATCCTGGCAGCCTGTGGTCAGCTCAAGACCGAAAGCGAAAGACTGCGCCGCAGCACAACCGCCGAAGCAGAATAACCCGGTGCCGGTCAGCCTGTCAGGCTGGCCAGTGCGCGAGGCGAGTGATAAGAATGACTCTGTATTTGTCATTCTATCAGAGGGAAGCCTGGCCTCATGACTGCCCGGGACGTCAAAAAAGTTGTTCTCGCCTACTCGGGCGGGCTGGATACTTCCGTCATTCTGCGCTGGCTGCAGAAGGAATATGGCTGCGAGGTGGTCACCTTCACCGCCGATCTCGGTCAGGGTGAAGAGCTGGAACCGGCACGCCGCAAGGCCGAGATGTTCGGCGTCAAGGACATCTTCGTCGAAGACCTGCGCGAAACCTTCGTCAAGGATTTCGTGTTCCCGATGTTCCGCGCCAATGCGCTGTATGAGGGGCAGTACCTGCTGGGTACGTCGATCGCGCGTCCGCTTATCGCACAGCGCCAGATCGAGATCGCCAAGATGGTCGGTGCCGATGCCGTGGCCCATGGCGCGACCGGCAAGGGCAATGATCAGGTTCGCTTCGAGCTTGGCTATTATGCGCTGCAGCCCGACATCAAGGTCATTGCGCCGTGGCGTGAGTGGAACCTGACCTCGCGCACCAAGCTGCTGGCTTTTGCCGAGGAAAACCAGATTCCGGTCACCAAGGACAAGCGCGGCGAGGCGCCTTTTTCGGTCGATGCCAACCTGCTCCACTCGTCTTCCGAGGGCAAGATCCTCGAAGATCCCGCAGTTGCTCCCGATGAAATCGTTTTCCAGCGCACCATCTCGCCCGAAAACGCGCCCGATGTCGCAACTGAAATCGCCATCGATTTCTTTGAAGGTGATCCGGTTGCGCTCAATGGCGTCACGCTTTCCCCCGCCGAACTGCTGACGCGCCTCAACAAGCTCGGCCATGACAACGGCATTGGCCGTCTGGACCTTGTCGAGAACCGTTTCGTCGGCATGAAGTCGCGTGGTATCTACGAAACACCGGGCGGTACGATCCTGCTCACGGCGCATCGCAGCATCGAATCCATCACGCTCGACCGCGAGGCCATGCACCTCAAGGACAGCCTGATGCCGCGCTATGCCGAGATCATCTACAATGGCTTCTGGTTCTCGCCCGAGCGGCACATGCTGCAGGCACTGATCGACACCAGCCAGAAATCGGTCACGGGCCGCGTGCGGCTGAAGCTCTACAAGGGCAACGTGATCTGCGTCGGCCGCGAAAGCCCGAACAGCCTGTACGACACCCGCGTTGTCACCTTCGAGGACGATGAAGGGGCCTATAACCAGATCGACGCTCAGGGCTTCATCAAGCTCAATGCGCTGCGCCTGCGTCTGGGTGGCCAGATTGGCCGCACCGGCGGCCAGCCCTGATCGCCAGCGTTCAGAGGTACACCATGCGTATATCCCGCTCCATCAAGACCCTCGTTGCCGGGGCGTCTTTCCTCGCTCTCGCAGCCTGCGGCGGCCCGAAAGAAGAGCCGGAGCTGACGCCCGAGCAGTTCATGGCCAAGGTCCGCGCGGAGCCGGGGGTCAAGACCCTGCCCGACGGTCTGGCCTACAAGGTGCTGAAATCCGGCCCCAAGGACGGCGAACAGCCGTCCAAGGGTCGCCAGATGATGCTGATCTATGAAGGCCGCCTGCCCGATGGCGGAATCTTCGATAGTTCGGAACAGCATGGCAACGGCGCCTATATGCAGATGCCTCTCGACGGCCTCGTGAAGGGCTGGATGGAAGCCCTTCCGATGATGCATGTGGGCGATACCTGGATGCTCTATGTCCCGCCCGAGCTGGGCTACGGCAAGCGCTCCATGGGTATCATCCCGCCGAATAGCCCGCTCGTGTTCAAGATCCAGCTTCTGGGTCTGGGTGGTCAGGAACAGTAAGGGTCTGACCATGCGCGCGCCCCTCGCTCTTGCGCTTGTCGCCGCTCTCGCTTTGACAGCCTGCGGCAAGAAAAGCGCGGGGCAGAAGATCTACGGCCCCAATTGCGGCATCTGTCACCATGGCGGCAACGGCCTGCCCGGTGAAGTACCCCCGTTGGTCGGGCGCCTTGACCTGATTGCCAAGACGCCGGAGGGGCGCGACTATCTGGCGCGTGTCATGCTGAACGGTCTCGATGGCCCCATCGAAGCCAATGGCGGCCACTATAATTTCTCCATGCCAAGCTTCCGCAGGCTGAGCGATGAGCAGCTTTCGCTCATCCTCAACTGGTTGATCTCGCGTGGCGCGACACATCCCGCACCTCAGATCACGCCCGATGTCATCGCGGCGGCCAGAAAAGAAGAAATCGGCTCCAATCGCGTCCATGCCATGCGGCAGGCCCTTTCGGCCAAGGGACAAATTCCCTGATCCAAGGCTAGGCAAAAAGGGGCTCTTTGTCTTAACGAGCCTCCTACCCTGCCTTTACGGTAGCGTCGTGTGGGCGACAAACGCTCAGGGTGGCGCCCAGTGGCTTTCGCAACGGGCTTCGTAAAGATCGTCATCGCCCGTCTCGAGTACATACGCGGTCTGGCGCTTCTTGGCCGTCCAGTACGCCGGCGCCCCGCAAACATGGCAACGCGCCTGCAGCAGGACATATCGATCAGCCATGGCACGCAGTCGCGCCATGACATCGAATGCCTGACGCATGAAATCAGTGTCGAGGCCTGACACACTGACATGAATTCCCTGGCCCAGCGTCCGGTTGATATCGGCCACGACGTCACCCGCATAATGCGGCGCGATCATGAAATGCCCCTCATCAAGCAGGATATGCTCGTATTCTGTGGCGTCATCCGGCCATGCCCGTACCGATCGTGCGGGGCGGCTCAATCCCACACGACTATGGATAGCGGCACCTGAGCGCGTATCGAAGGCAGGGGCGAGACACAGTGTGGATCGGACATCCGGGTGCTCCTGCAACAGATGGGCAGATTTTCCCGCAAACATCGGGCCTGCATAGACTGTCAGAATTCCCCGTACCAAAAATCTTCTCCCGCTGCTCGATGCGCAGGGTCAAACGCGCATTGGCGAGGCATTACAGGCATTTGCATGGGCTCGGCAATCTTTCCACTTGACCGCTATGGCAGCACATTCGACAACACTGCCCATGCAACGTGTATTTTCCGGCATTCAGCCGACCGGTGTCCCCCAGCTTGGCAATTACCTTGGCGCAATCCGCAACTGGGTCCGGTTGCAGGACGATCATGACTGCGTTTTCTGCCTGGTTGATATGCACGCCCTGACCGTGTTCCGCGAGCCCGCGCAACTTCGTCAGGACAGCCTGGCGCAGGCCGCCTGCCTGATTGCCTCGGGCATCGATCCGCAGAAACACGTGCTCTACAACCAGTCTGCCGTCAGCGCGCATGCGCGTCTCGGCTGGATTTTCAACTGTGTGGTTCGCCTTGGCTGGCTGAACCGCATGACGCAGTTCAAGGAAAAAGCGGGCAAGGACCGTGAGCAGCATTCTGCCGGCCTGTTCGTTTACCCCGCCCTCATGGCGGCGGACATCCATGCCTTTCACGCCACACGCGTACCCGTTGGCGAAGACCAGAAGCAGCATCTCGAAATCGCAAACGACATCGCTGCCAAGTTCAACCATGATTACGGGGTCGATTTCTTCCCCACGATCGAGCCGCTCATCCCGCCTTCCGCCGCACGCGTCATGAGCCTGCGCGACGGCACAAAGAAAATGTCCAAATCGGATCCCTCCGCGCAATCACGGATCGAACTGACGGATACGGCTGATGAGATCGCGCTGAAGATCCGCAAGGCGAAATCGGACACGGAACCCCTGCCCTCGGAAAATGCCGGTCTCGCCGAGCGCCCCGAGGCACGCAATCTCGTCACCATTTTTGCCGCCATGTCCGATTTGAGTAATGACGACGTTCTGGCGCGCTTTGGCGGCCAGGGCTTTGGTTCTTTCAAATCAGCGCTGGCCGAATTGCTGGTGGAAAAGCTCGCACCCGTCGCCAACGAAACCCGTCGTTTGCTTGAAGATCGCGCGCATCTCGAACAGATCCTGCGTGAAGGCGCGGCGCGAGCCAACGTGATTGCCGAGCCGATCGTGACTGAGGCGGAACGCCTCGTGGGTTATCTGCGCTAGAACTGCCAGCAACATGCAGGGAGCCGGTGCAGACCACCGCGCTCCGGAGGAGGTCCATCTCATGAAGCAGGCATTTCACCGTCTGTCGGTACGCACCCGCGGCAAGGGCCTCACCATGATCACCGCCCCGATACTCGATTGGGTATCGGAGAGCGGAATAACGGACGGGCTCCTCACCCTGTGGTGCCGGCATACCTCAGCATCACTCATCGTGCAGGAAAACGCTGATCCGACGGTGCAACAGGACATCAACAGCTATTTTGAGGATCTGGTGCCCGAAAGCCGGGCCTATCGTCACGATTACGAAGGCGCTGACGATATGCCAGCCCATATCCGCTCCGTACTGACCAATGTTCAACTCACGATTCCGGTCATGGGCGGTCGGCCGGTGCTGGGCACATGGCAGGGTATCTACCTTTTCGAGCACCGCCGCGCCTCACACGGACGCGAGATTGTGCTGCATCTCCTCGGTGACTGAAACCTGACCGGCATGCGCCAGACATGCCGGTCAGACAAGGCTTCTACCAGCGCTTGACCCAGAATTCCGCCGGGCAGTTATCCTGATTTTGCGGCGATGCCAGATAGCTCCCTGCCGCAGGGAAGAGATGCATCTTGCCGGGTGCCAGCGTGAACCAGAGCTGCGTCAGAACAATGCGTCCCTCATGATCGGTCTCGCATCGCAGCTGCATGGCACGTGGCAGGGTGGTCTGGCTCGCTGTTCTGAAAAACGCCACAAGGTCATCATGACGCACCCGCAACCCGGCGCGTTCGGCAAGATAGGTACCCATCGGTGACTGCGCGAACCGCTCGCGCAAGGCGCTCGCCTTGGCGAAGAACGGACCCGCAGAATAGCCGAAGCAAGCCCCGTGTTTGACCCACTCATGTGTGATCAGCGAAGGCTGGGTGTGCGGCATGATCTGGTTCAGCGTCGCGCTCATGGCGTTATCGAGCACAGGTGCCTGAGCATCGGGCTCGAGCAGGCTGCACCCGTCACGCCACCAATGCTCAACCGGAATACTCTGCGCCTCCAGCGAATGGGGTTCTGACGCCCATAGACCGTGAAGCCCGATCAGGGGCTGGCGTGGCTGATCGGCGCTACATCCTTTGCCGACAGTGCAAAAGCCGGGCTGCCACGTCAAAGCCAGCGTGTTGTGATCGAAGTCAGCGTGACGTGTCGGTGTCAAGGCGGTCGGCCAGGGTGCGGGTCCGGTGCTGCATCCACCGAGCGCCGTCACACCCAGCGCCATGACAACCAGTGCGAAGCATGAGAGAGATCGCCATAACGCGCCCAGGCTCGCGGAAAGGGACTTGATCATCGGGAGGAAGCTCCGAGCAGGCTTGCGTGATGGGCCACATGGTCACGAATAACGGTCTGGATGAACCAGTATGAGTGATCGTATCCCTCATGATAGCGCAACGTGAGCGGCTGCCCTGCCGCCGCCGCCGCATTTTCGATCAGATCAGGCCTCAATTCCTGTGCGAGGAAAGGGTCCGCGACCCCCTGATCGATCAGGATGCTGGCAGGATGGATGCGATCCGCCTCAAGCAGCGAGACTGCATCCCATTGCGCCCAGATATCACGATCACTGCCTAGATAAGCCGTGAATGCTTTCTCACCCCAGGGAACGACCGAGGGATGCACAATCGGAGCGAGCGCGCTGATCGAGCGCCACTGATCAGGATTGCGCAGCCCATGCACCAGGGCACCATGCCCACCCATCGAATGACCCATGATCCCGAAAGATGCGCCATCGAGCGTGAATAGTCGCTTCAGCAGCGCGGGAAGCTCTGCGTCGATATAGCTGCCCATACGGTAATGTCGGTCCCAGGGTGTGATGAGCGCGTCCAGATAGAAGCCTGCCCCGGTGCCGAGATCATAGCTTTCCTCCTCGCCCGCAATGCCTGCACCGCGCGGCGAGGTATCGGGGGCCACCAGCATCAGCCCGTGCTCTGCGGCATGGGCAATGATTGTCGATTTCTGCAGGAACGTCTCATGCATGCAAGTGAGCCCAGCAAGCAGGAAAAGCACCGGAACGACCTCACCACGCAGCGCCTGCGCGGGCTGGAAAACACTGAATTGCGCATCCAGACCCAGAACTTCGGATCGGTGCCGCCAGCAAGTCACGCTGCCGCCGTGACAAAGCTGATCGGTGATTTTTTCCGGCGTCAAGCGTCGAATTCCACGACGGAGCGGATCGACTTGCCCTGGCTCATCAGCTCGAAGCCATAATTGATCTCGGACAGCTTGAGATTCTGGGTAATCAACGAATCAATATTGATGCGCCCTTCCATATACATGTCGACGATTCTGGGCACATCGGTGCGCCCCCTTGCCCCGCCGAAAGCCGAGCCGATCCAGCGCCGTCCCGTCACCAGCTGAAATGGACGCGTGCTGATTTCCTGACCGGACCCGGCCACGCCGATCACGCAGGAAACACCCCACCCGCGATGGGCGCATTCGAGCGCCTGACGCATCAGCTTCACATTACCCACACACTCGAAGGTGTAATCCGCGCCTCCACCGGTCAGCTCGACCAGATGGCCCACTAGATCGCCATTGGGGCCCAGATCGGCAGGGTTGACGAAATGCGTCATGCCGAACTCACGCGCAATGGTGGCACGCTCGGGGTTGAGATCGACACCGACGATCTGCCGGGCACCGACCATGCGGGCCCCCTGCACGACATTGAGCCCGATCCCCCCCAGACCAAACACCACAACAGTCGACTCTGCCTCAACCTTGGCCGTGAACAGCACGGCGCCAATCCCTGTCGTCACGCCGCATCCGATGTAGCAGATCTTGTCCAGCGGCGCGTCGCTACGCACCTTGGCCAGAGCGATCTCGGGCAGCACAGTGAAATTGGCAAAAGTCGAGCAGCCCATATAATGATGGACCGGCTGCCCCTTGTAGGAAAAGCGCGTTGTGCCGTCAGGCATAAGCCCCTTGCCCTGTGTGCCGCGTATCGAGGTGCAAAGATTGGTCTTGCGCGACAGGCAGGACGGGCAGTTCCGGCACTCGGGCGTGTAGAGCGGGATGACATGATCGCCCGGCTTGAGCGAGGTCACCCCAGAGCCGACCTCGCGCACAATGCCCGCCCCTTCATGGCCGAGGATGGCAGGAAACAGGCCTTCCGGGTCATCACCGGACAGGGTGAACTTGTCCGTATGGCACAGGCCTGTGGCCTTGATCTCGACCAGAACCTCGCCCGCGCGCGGTCCCTCGAGCTGTACCGTGTCGATTTCCAGCTTTCGACCGGCCTCGAGTGCAAGAGCGGCAATCACATCCATCTTATCAAATCTCCGATCACAGGCTGTTCACGATACGTCACAGAACAGATTACGTTTTAACGAGTTTTATCGGGGGCGTCCTGTCTAAGATATCGCCCCAGCCCAACAGCAGCTTTTGAGGACCAAAACACCTTGATCGTCGACAAGAATTACGGCCTTTGGATCCTGTTACGTGAGACAGCGGTCCCACTTGGTATTCTCGCCTTGTGGGATTTCGTCGTCGTCATTCTCTATCAGGTCTATCATCAGGAATGGATGGAGCAACCTGCACTTCCCATCTCACTGATGGGCTCGGCACTGGCCCTCTTTCTGGGTGTTCGGAACAATGCCGCCTACGCCCGCTGGTGGGAAGGCCGGTCACTCTGGGGCCTGATCACGAATAACTGCCGCTCCTTCGCCCGAGAGGCCGCAACGCTGCTGGGTGGCCGTCCTGACCTTGCACGCGCCATGGCCGCTTATCCCTACCTGCTGCGTACAGCGCTTTCCAATTTGGAGCAGGGTCCGGAAGCCCGACGCCTGCTCACGCCAGAGATGTATGAGCGCATCATGGCCCGCAACAACAAGCCCAACGCGCTGCTTTATGAAATCGGCCTCGGTGTGGCTGAGGAAGTGGCGCTCAAGAACATCGATGGCGCCGTGCATGGCACGGTTGATCGTATCCTGTCCGATCTTGCCAATGCCCAGGGTGGGTTGGAGCGCATCAAGAACACGCCGCTGCCCATACAATATTCCGTCCTGCCGCTGCTGGTGGTGCATGTCTTCTGCATCGTGCTGCCGCTTTCGGCCGTACAGTCGCTCGGCTGGATCACGCCGCTGGGTTCGAGCCTTGTGGGCTTCCTGTTTCAGGCGCTGGACAAGAGCGGTCGCGATCTTCAGGAACCGTTCGTCCCCAGCAAGCACGCCCTGCCCATGCTGACCATGTCGCGCAATATCGAGATCGACCTGTTGCAACCCATCGGCGACGATGTCGGCAAGCCCATTCCACCCAGCCGTGGCGTGCAGCCCTGATCGCTCTCGATACCTTGCCCGCCTGGCGGATGCACACCGGGCAACAGCCTGTCAGAGGCACAAGACAAACTGTGGAATTTCTGATATAGGCCTGTGCCATGAGCACGTTCAAAACCCCTCCCAAGGGAGGCATGACAGACGCGATGGCGCGTAGCGCCGCCGCGCTGACCGCAACACAGGCCGACTCTCATGCCGGAGACGACGATCCCTTCCAGGAAGGGGATTCCATCGTCTACGCCGCACATGGTGTCGGTCGCGTCGACCGCATCGGTGTCGATGAAATTGCCGGAACGAAGCTGGAAATCATCCAGATCTCGTTCCCCGGCAACCAGATGACACTGCGCATCCCTCTCTCGAAGGCCCGCAAATCGGGGCTGCGCAAGATCGTCACGCGCGATATTGTCGAGAAGGCGATGTCGATCATCAAGGGCAAGCCGCATGTCAGCAAGGGCATGTGGGCGCGTCGTGCCGTTGCCTATCAGGAAAAGATCAACTCGGGCGATCTGATCCAGATTGCCGAAGTGCTTCGTGACCTGCGCCGCAACGTCGACAGCCTCGATGGCAGCTTCAGTGAGCGCAAGCTGTTCGAAGCGGCACAGGAACGCTTCGTGAGCGAAGTGGCCGTTCTCGAAAACAAGGACCCTACGGCCGTCCTTCAGGCTCTGACAGAGACCATGAAAGCGGCCTGAGGTTTCAGGCATCCTTTCGCGCCCGGGTGCGTTTCACTCTTCAATCTGACCTGCCAGCCCTCAAGGGCTGGCTTTTCTCATGGAAGAGGAGCGCACCGCGTGGCTGAAGAAACGAGCAAACGTTTTGCCCACAAGAAGATCCTGATCACAGGAGCCTCACAGGGTATCGGCGAAGATGCAGCCATGCATTTCGCTCGCGAAGGCGCGCAGGTCGCCATCAATGGCCGCAAGGCGGAAAAGCTACAGCCTCTGCTGGAAAAACTCCCGAAACCGGTTGATGGCAATCATCTCATCGTCGCCGGCGACATGTCGGTCGAGGAAGATGTCAATCGCGTGATGAAGGAAACACTCGAAGGCTTCGGCGGTCTCGACGTGCTGATCTGTAACGCTGGTATGCAGATCGAATGTCCGTCGGAGGAGATCGCCCTCAAGGACTTCAACATGGTGATGGCCGTGAACGTCACAGGCGTTGTCCTTTGTGCCCGTGC
This sequence comes from Asaia sp. HumB, assembly GCF_030263835.1. Lineage (NCBI taxonomy): Bacteria > Pseudomonadati > Pseudomonadota > Alphaproteobacteria > Acetobacterales > Acetobacteraceae > Asaia > Asaia sp. HumB. The sequence continues at coordinate 99,377 of NZ_JARPML010000002.1, forward strand.
CGCGCTGAAATACTGGCGTGAGAACGATGTCCCCGGCAATATCATCGTCAACAGCTCGGTGCATCAGCAGATCCCCAAGCCGCATTATCTCGGGTACTCGGCTAGCAAAGGCGCAGTTGGTAACATCGTGCGCACGCTGGCACTCGAATATGGCCGCTACAATATTCGCGTCAACGCTGTTGCCCCCGGCGCCATCGTCACCCCCATCAATGATGCCTGGGTGAAGGATCCGGAGAAATATGAGGCGACGGCCAAACATATTCCGATGAAGCGCCCGGGTGAGTGTCGCGAGATCTCCGATGCGATGGCCTTTCTTGCCTCCAAGGAATCAAGCTATATTACGGGGCAGACCCTGTTCGTTGACGGTGGGCTGACGCTCTATGCCGATTTCGAACAGAACTGGTCGTCCTGAATCGTTCGAGATCCACGCCTATGTCACTTCCTCCTACCATCCTTGTCGTCGAAGATGATTTCCTGATCAGATCCTGCCTGATCGAATTCCTTGAGGACAGCGATGTACATGTACTGGAGGCCGATACCTGCGAATCGGCGCGACGGTTGATCGATAGTGATCAACCGCTCGACGTGATGATCATGGATATCTCCCTGCCGGATGGCAGCGGGGCTGATCTCGGGCAGGAAAGCCGCGTCAAGCGGCCAGACCTGCCCATCATATACACAACAGGCCACGGTGTGCAGGTCGACCAGAACTCTCGCCTCGACCGTGTCATGACCAAACCCTACCAACTGGATGCCATACTGAGCGTGGTTCAGGAGCTCGTTCCGGAGTCTTGACCGTGTTCTCCCAAACAGCCCAAACAACAGCCCAAGACGTGGAGACGCAGCAGACTCTCTTGGCGGAATCCTTTCGGCGGCAGGATATGGCGCAATGTCTCGCACTCCTGAAAAGAATGGTGCCGGGACAAGGAGCCCACCCTCTCGAGGGCCTTCTACGGCTGGCTGAGGCGCTGGACCGACGCGGTGATCTCCTGATGCTCGTTGAAACTGCGAGCAAGAGCGCGCCTGACGATTGCCGCCTGCTCGAACTCAGTGGCACATTGCTCATGCAGAGAGGCGAGCTGGCTGAGGCTGTTGCCCGCCTCGAACTGGCCGTATCGCGTCGCCCCTGTCATCTACCAGCTTTGAGCCTGCTGGCCACGGCGCTCAATCAGGCCGGGCGGTTCAATGAGGCCCGGGCCGTGCTCGACAGGATCTACACCCTGGACCCTGCCGATCCGAGCTCGCTCTCCAACATCGCCTATCTCATGTCTGCAGCTGGAGACATGGACGCGGCGCTCAACCTGTACCGGAAAGCCATCCAGATCCAGCCCAATCACCCGCAGATGCGGCTGAATTACTCCATCGCCCTGCTCAAGGCCGGATATTTCCAGCAGGGATGGACCGAGCATGAATGGCGGTTCCAGCTTCCCGGCCATACCTCCCTGCCCATGGCGCGCCTTTTGCCCAACATCACCCCCGCGCTGGACCTTCGAGGCAAAAAGGTGCTGGTGACCCATGAAGAGGGATACGGCGATACGTTCATGTATCTGCGCTACATCCCGCTTCTTGCCGAGCGCGGGGCGATCATACGCGTCTGGGGGGCCGGCATCATGGCGGATCTTTGCCGTCGTGTTGCCGGGGTCGATAGCGTACAGGTGGGCGGAGATATTCCGCCATATGACTACCATTGCCCGTTCATCAGCCTGCCCCGTGCTTTCGCAGCCAGCAAAACGCCATTCGGTATCACACCGCCCTACATCACGGCCGATCCAGCGAAATCCGCCCGCTTTGCCACGCGTCTCGCGCAGGATAGGAAATTGCGGGTGGGCATTGTCTGGGCCGGTGCGCCCCGCCGGGATCAGACCGAAGCCTATATGCTCGACCAGCGCCGTTCGATGCCGCTCTCGGCACTGGCTCCGCTTTTCTCGCTCGATGGGGTCAGCTTCTACAGTCTTCAGAAAGGTGACGCAGCGGCACAGCTCGCCTCAATGCCCAACCCCGTTATTGACCTAATGCCTGCAATCGAGAGCATGGATGACACGGCAGCCCTGATCGACAACCTCGACATCGTGGTTTCAGTCGACACCTCGATGGTCCATCTCGCAGGTGCCATGAACAAACCCGTCCTGCTGATGGACCGGATCAATCCGTGCTGGCGCTGGATGACCGACCGTGAGGACAGCCCGTGGTACCCTTCCCTGCGCATCGTTCGTCAAACCACAGCGTGGGAATGGCAGGACGTCGTCTCCCGGGTGAGGAACATGATCTCACACAACGCCGAACGGAAAATCCATGACGCATGATTATCAGGCCGCCAAAGCGCGCGTATCCCGGCTCCTGACACGGCCGGGGCGGGTGATTCTAGGGCTGGCTGGCGCACCGGGGGGCGGAAAATCTACCCTCGCAGCCCAGCTTGCTGAAGATTTCGCTGATCAGGCCATGGTCGTGCCCATGGATGGCTTTCATCTGGCCAATCGCGAACTGGCGCGCCTCGGTCGAGCTGGCCGAAAAGGTGCTCCCGACACCTTCGATGCGACCGGCTTTGTGAGCCTGTTGTTGCGCATACGTCATCAGGAAGATCAGATCGTCTATGCGCCTTTTTTCGATCGTGCGATCGAGGAGCCGATCGCGGGCGCCATTCCGGTTCTGCCCAATGTGAAACTGGTCATCGTGGAGGGAAACTATCTTCTCTGCGATGGTCCCTGGAGCCCGGTCCGCGTCTGTCTGGACGAAAGCTGGTTTGTGGCGACCGACGAGGCGCAACGCAATCTGTGGCTTGAAGCGCGGCACGTTCAGTTCGGGCGCACACCGGAAGAAGCCAGGGCGTGGATTGAGAGCACCGATGCCCCCAATGCGCAGGTCATCCTCGCGACGCGCGACAAGGCGGATTGGATCTACGTGCCAGCACTCACAAGTTAGCGCCATTAGTGGCTGCCCGGTTGTCGCCTCCTCTAGCGCCAACCGGGACGTAACATCGGCTCAGTAGTCAAAACCATAGCTGAGCCCGACACTCGAACCGGGATCATTCTCCGGCGTGGTAAAGCCGGTGATCTGTCCTCCCGTGCCAACCGTCGTGTTCAGCTTGAGCCTCTTGGTCAGATCCACCTGAACCTGCGCCTGCGTTCCCGAACCGCTCGTCGCCTGCTTGGCCCCGACATAAACGCCTTTCATGACGTATTTCCCGGCCTCAAGGCTCGCACCACCATTATTCACCCCGCTGCCACCGCCCACAGCCAGACGGTCAAGCCCCAGAAACCCGCGAACCTTATCGAGCGGATCGAAGCTCGATCCACCGCTGATCTGGGCGACCGCAGCCGCCAGGCTGGCCAGCTGGGTGGGTGAGAGCGAGGCCGTCGAGCTGCCGAAGAGCAGCATGGCCAATACCTGATCCCGCGGAAGCGATGGCTGCGATGTAAAATCGATCTTGGGCGCGCTTGCATAGCCACCCACCACAAGGCTTGCCACGGTCCCCTGCACATTGCGATCGGCCCGGAAATCGAGCGATGGATCCAGCTTGTGATCCACGCCCGAGCCATCGAAAGCCACCCGCCCCTTGGTGAAGTTTAGATTGACGCCGGCAAGGTTGAAGAAGCCACGCTTTAGATCAAAACCGCCAGATATATCCGGCGCAGTACTTACGCCCCCGACATGGAGCTTGCCCGACATCTCCGCATCGAGACCATGCCCCCGCACGAAGAAGCTGCCGGGTGAGATCACGTTCAGATCCAGCCCAATGATCATGGCCCGTGTCGTGGCCTCGCGCTTTTCGCCGGGTCGTATCACTGTGAGCTGCGGCACCGAGGCGGGCATCGAATTGGGAATATTCACAATCACGGAGGGCAAACGGATGGTGCCATCGACATCGAGGCGCGTAGAGAGCTGACCATGGGCCCTGACATCCGTATCGATCACGGCGGTCAGCAAATCACTTGTGATCGGCTGGGCCTTGTGGGCAATGACCTTAATATCAAGCGGCAATCCAGGACGGAGCACCCCGACACTCCCAGACAGGGCGATGGTGCCCTTTCCTGCATGCGCCAGAACATCCTGCAATGTGAGCGTATCATTGGCGGCAATAATTGCGCCGTTGATGTCGGTCAGGCGCACGCCCTGCCCGTAATGGGCAAAGTTGATCGCCTCAAGGGTGACTCGGCCGGTCGCGGAGGGAGACGACACCGCACCCCCAAGGGCCAGATCAATCCTTGACGTGCCACTCAGGGCCATGCCCTGTGCACCCAGAACGGCATTGGCGACCGCCAGATCCACCGCGCCATTAACCTTCAGATCAAGATTTCCTGCCTCACCTGTCGGCACGCTCCCCGCCACACGCAGACTGATGCGACGCCCGGCGTCGGCCTGCGCATTGATTTGCGCCCGCTGTCCAGAGAGGGTCGCATTGGCCTGCATGTTCAGAGCGGGCAACGATTCAGCCGGCCCGCTGCGCATATGCAGGCCCGACAAGGTCACGCCAACCGTTCCGGTAGGACGCGACAGATCACCACTGAGATCCGCCTGCGCGGCAAGATTACCGGAAGCATCCAGTGTCGGCATAAAGGGCTTGGCAAGCGCCGGCGTGACACGGGCCACACGCAGATGCACGTCCAGACGTGGTTTGATCGTACCGGACAGATCAAGTGTCGCGGGCGCGACGCCGGGGGGTGCTACAGCGACTTGCAGACGATCCACGCCGGTCTTTTCACCGAAGCTGATGGTACTCACACCGGCGCTTCGAAGGGTCTCCCCCTTGAGGAGCGCAGATAGACGATCGAGCCGGACGGTCTTGCCAGGAAGATCGAGCAGGAGGGCTGTATCCAGCGTCGCAGGTGCCCCCAGTACATGGTCGAAGCTGCCTTTCGCGGCTAGCGCCAACGCATCGAGCGTACCCCGTGCCGACAAGGTCGCCCCACCCCTCATTTCCTGAAAGGCAACACTGCCCACAGCAAGCCTAAGATCCATATCCGGCTTATCGACGGGATTACGCACCGTGCCAGCCAGATCGAGCGTCCCAATGCGGGCCGGATCCGCCTGCACGCCCCCCTTGAGCGACACGGTCAGAACAGGAGGCGTTTCGGGCGTCGGATCGCTCGTCTTGAGGTCAAGCACGAGCCGTCCCCCGAGTTTTCTTCCGGCCAGCGCGGAGAAATCGTTGAGATTACCCGCCGTGACAGCCAGATTGCCGAGCGGCAGTTTGGCCCCGGCGGGCAATGTCAGATGCCCCTTGCCGGAGAGACTGGCCCAGTCGAGCGCCGTCAGATCAAGTTCCACCTCTCCATCCTTGTGGCGGGCAAAACCTGCATCGATCGCAAGCTTTCGGCCATCGAGCTTACCATCGGCATGCAGCGTCCCTTCCGGCGCGGAGGGGAGATGGAGCAAGGCAAGGTCAAGGGTCAGCGGGCCGGAAGGGACAGCGCTGGCACCGATCTCTCCCTTGAGCTGCAGCTTGGCCGCAAGATCATCCAGCGGGCCTTCACTATGCGCCGTCAAGGCCACATGGCCATGCATCTGCGGTGCCGCCGCCTTGAGGTCAGGCAAGGCCAGCAAAAGCTCATTGACGATGGAAGGCTGCGCACCCAGCGTCATCGAGCCTTCGTCACGAAGATGAAGGGCGCGACCATCGACAGTGAGCGCCTCTATCCTGACCTGGCGTGCGGCTTTAGGCCCGGAGACCATCGTGGCATCGAGCCCGAGCGAAGTGTCGGCACCCAGCAGCGCCACAAGCTGCTTCATCCCTCCTGTGATCGCGAGCTTGTCACGCAGCGCGATATGGGAATTGCCATCAGGTCTATAGGTATAGTCGAGATGAGCAACATTGTGCCCGGCCAGGTCGAGCTTGCCGATGCCCGCCAGCGGTTTGAGATCGGGCAGCACGAGGTCGAGCGCCCCGGCAATATCGGGTTTCAGCGTGCCGGTTGTGCTGATCTGGAACAGCGGATGCGTGACCGTAAGCGAGAAAGGTTGCGTCGCTTTCTCCGGTGCCGCGTCGAGAACCGCGTCAATCGGGGCTTGCGCCAGCAATCCGGCAGGGACACCCGGCGCCCGGACGCCGTCCGCGTGTGCATTGAGCCTTATCCTTGCCGCCTTCGGCCCCTGTCCTTCATCGCCAGCAAAACGCAGGGCCAGATGATTGATGCCAGCCCCGGCAGCGGACAACGCGTCAATGTCGAGTGTACCATCCCCGGATGGCGCGAGCAGATCTCCGCGCAGATGAGCCTTGAGGGCTATGCTGGACCACGCAACACCTGCCACAGGCTTCATGGCGGGCGTGGAGGCAGAAAGCCCTAAAGTACCAACATGATGAGCGAGGTCGAGATTGCCCTGCGCATCGGCCCGCACGGCACCGGCTTGCAGCGCCAGTCTGAGATCATTCGCCCGGACAGGTCCGTCGAGGTCGAGCGTGAGTGTCAGGGGGTCAAGTTCATCAAGCTTCGCAGCCTGCGCAACAAGACCATGCGCGCCGTCCTGGACCCGAAGATGCAGGTTGATTGCATCGCGTGGTGTCGCCAGCGATACCGCTATGCTCGCCGGACGATCCAGACGCCTGATATCGAGCCTCAGATCGGCCCTCGGCAATTTGCCGATCTGTAGCCCGTCGAGCACGGGTGCGAGATCCGCCAGCGTCAGATGCCCCTGTGCCGAGGCGCTAAGCGGGAAACCTGCCAGAGGCTTGCCCAGATCAATACGGCCGATGTCGAGCCGGGCAAGCGCGATACCAAGGTGAAGACTGGACGGCTCGTTCGATGCGGGCGCTGGAGCAGGTGCGGACGGGTCCGATACGGGCAGACGCTCGAAGCGCAGGGAAACAGCCTGCAGGAGCGATGCGCGCACCGTCATATGGATAAGCGCAAGTGGCGACCAGTTGAGCCGCGCTTCATCGACAGTCAGATAGGGGCCGAGATGATCATGGAGTGTGATCCGCCTGATATGCAGGCGCGATGGAATGAAGCCACCCACCCCCTGCAACTCGACCATACCACTAGTCAGGCTCGCGGTCTGACGCTCGATGACGCGCTGACCGTAAGGAATATTGACGAAAACCAGTATGGCCACGAGAGTAATCGTGACCAGCGCTACGGGCACACCAACCACCAGCCCGGTCACCCACAGCAGGATACGACGCGTGCGCGACATGCGGGGTCTGGTGTTTTGTGCCCTATCCGCATCAAGCGAGGCCGTAGCGGTCGCGTGCGAAGCCCTACGTCGGGGAAAGCGGATCATCAGAACGTCTCCCCGAGACCAATATAAAGTTCCCACTTGTCACCGTGGGGCGGTCGATTGGCTGGCAGGGCGACATCGAGACGCACAGGGCCAATCGGGGTGTAATAGCGGACACCCGCGCCATAACCGACCCTGAGCTTTCCCTGGAACGGACGACTTCCGACGCCAACCTGACCGGCATCGACAAACGCAGCGGCCCCGAAGCTCTTGAGGATACGCTGCCGATATTCCACCGTCCCGGCATCGAGCGAGGTTCCGCCTATCCCGTATTTACCGTTCTGCGGCCCGACACCCTGATAACGGAAGCCACGCACAGTTGCGGGTCCACCAGCATAGAGGCGTTGATCAGGCGGAATCTGATACGTCGATGCGCCCTGCACTGAACCGACAATACCACGCACAGCGATAACCGAACGCCCAGGGGCCGTCAGCCCGATCCGGTTCAGGTCGAAATAGGTCGATGCGCCGGCACTCATGATTGTGAAAAACGTGCTGCCGCTCTCGAGTGATTCGGAGGGCGTGATATTAACGTTCGCCCTGATCCCATGCGTGGCAGGATCAATCGGGTTAGCAAGCTCGGTCGAATCGTAATTGGCGCCGAGCGGCAGCTGCACGATCAGATAATCGGTCGAGACGCCAAACTGCTTGATGTTTTCCTGCTCGGCCAGAACGCTCCCAGACACGTTCCAGTAGCGGCTGAGCTTTCTGATCAGCCCTCCACGCACCAGCAACGCGGTCTGGTGATAGGAATAAAGGAGCTGACGGATGCCTTCGACGCGCAGGCTGAGATTCTGGTCGCGCCGCATGAAGTCCGGCTTGAGGAAGTCAGCATAGACATCGTAGCCGAGCCCCTGCTGGGCACTTCCACCCAGTCCCGTGACGAGTGCCGTCAGACGCAAACGCTCTGCCGCACCCAACAGATTGTGATGTGTCCAGCTCGCACCAACCCGCCCACCGAGATCGGTTGAGTAGCCTACCTGCGCCGAAACCGTATGCCGCCGTGACTCTTCCAATGTGAAGCGAAGCGGCATGGCCTGCGAGACGCCCGGTGTCGCCTTTCCGCGCGCCAGTGCCACCAGTGGTGGTGCATCGTGAACACCGACGGAAGAAAAGATCCCGACACTGGCCAGATCCTGTCGCGCCTCCTCAATCTTGCTGGGCTGATAAAGCTGACCCTCGCGAATGAGCAGACGGCGACGCAGAAATGCCTCTCTCGTGCGTTTCTGCCCTTCAAAGCTGATCGGGCCGATATCCACGACCGGGCCCGTGCCAACTGCAAATTCGAGGTCCAGCGTATGCGTAGCAGGTCTTAGATAGGCCAGTGGTGTCGCAACGCTCGCCTGAGCATGACCTTCCTCAAGCAGAACATGTTGCAGCGAGGACTGGGCCGCGAGAATATCACCGGCAATGGCCTTCTGTCCGGCCTCCAGGCTGAAAGCCTTCTGCTCCTCGGCACTCAGCGTAACCGGCGTAGGTGTCATGGCATGCGCTGCCGTCGCCGCGCCAGGTGCTACCGGTTTTCCGACCGACGCAGTCCCTTGCTGCGCGCCATGTGACGACGCAGCATCCTGTTGTACCGCCCCTCTATCCCCGGGATTACCGGTGCTGGACGGTGATGCATGTTGCCCCTGAGCATCGGCCGCTCCTGCATCATGCGGTAATCCGTCATTGAGAGGACCGCTGACAAGTGTGATCTTGCCAATATGAAATTGCGGCCCCGTCTCGGGCTTGATCGTGATATGCAATCTGCCCTGGCTGTGCAGCGCCGCAAGGCGGTCCGGCAATGCCGGATTGCGACCATCAATGGTCTGTCCGTCAGGCAGTTTGACGCTGATCACAACTTTGCCCGCGTAGAAACCGCGGCTCTCCAGTGCTGTCTGTACACGATCATAATCGCCACGGATGCGCCCTGCGAGCGCGTAGGGATCGACAGCCTTCGTTTTTTGCAGGGAAATCAGCGTCGATGCCGCCTGAACCATTGGGTCCAGTTCCGGGTCGCTCGATGGTGTAATCTCCACCTGATAGGCCGTGTCAGGCTCGCCATTCTTGCCTGCGCTCTTATCCTTGTGGGCTGCAAGAGCGCTGTCTGGCTGCCCGAAGGCCGCTAGAGTGGCCGCAGAAACGATAAAACACAGGGCAGGCGTTCGCTCAGGCCGTGACCGCCTGACCCCGGTTTCAGAGTGACGAGAAAGGCGGGAAGCGCGGTAAAACGACAGCAATAGAACTCCTGCTGCAGGCTGAAATCCTGAATTCGGTGGCAGAAAACCGTGTCAGGATCATGTCACGGGAGAGCCGGCAAGAAAAGGCACTGTGCAGCGCAAAACCAATGCGGGACCATCCTCCTTGAGCGTTCGCCCCTGCGTTTCGTTCAATCTTAATAAAATCGATCCCGGATGGCTGTTGTCCGGCTTGACCGTTTCACGCTAGGTATCAGGCAATGACAGACGCGATCACGCGCCGCCGTCCTGCTAGTGACGCTTCCGGCCCCGACTCCTGGACCGCCCCGCTTGAACCTGCCCTCCCTATGGAGCGTGCATCGGGGAATGGTATGATCTGCCGGCTCCGCGCGATACGTCGCATGGGTCTGTCTTGCTTATGGACGCTCGTTGCCAGTGTCCCGCAGCGCATCCTGCTCAAGCGCCAAGGTGCGGCAAAGATCGTTTTTGCACGGTTCTACTGGGCAACCATCTGCCGCATTCTTGGCATGCATGTTCGGGTTGTTGGTGAACCTGCCGGAACGATACGCGACAGTATTGCCGTAAAAAACGGCGAGCGTCCGGTCATTTTCGTCGCGAACCATTCCTCGTGGCTTGATATTGCTGTCGCCGGCGGCATCCTGCCCACCGTTTTTGTCGCCAAACAACAGATTGCCGACTGGCCCGTGATCGGCACCCTTGCGCGTCTCGGCCGCACGATCTTCGTCAGCCGTCAGCGCAACAACACGGGTCGCGAATTGCAGGCGATGACCGACCGCCTCAACAATGGTGACAATCTGATCCTGTTCCCGGAGGGCACCTCGACTGATGGCACGCATGTGCTGCCCTTCATGTCGTCCTTTTTCGCCATCGCGAAGCCGAGCCGTATCGATACGACCCTGCCAACGCCGCCTTCCGTCCTGATCCAGCCTGTCTCGATTGTCTATGACCGCCTCGATGGTCTTCCCATCGGTCGCGCACGACGCACAGCGCTGGCCTGGTACGGCGATATGGACCTCGCACCCCATATCTGGTCTGTCACGCAGTGGCGCTCTCTGGGAGCCACCGTGATCCTGCACCCCCCTGTCGATCCGGCGGATTACCCGAGCCGCAAGGAGCTTTCGACTGCGGTTCAGGAGATCGTGGCGCAAGGCGTGGCACAATTGCACCATAATCCCGAGCACCCGGAGCCGGTGCAGCACTGAAGCAGGCGGGCCGCGCCATTATGTCCAGCCGTAACAGCACGTATGGCACGGCTAGCATACGCGCCCTGCATCGCTGCGCAGCACAGCGCATGAATATTAGCCATGCATTTACCGCTACCTTGCGCTACAAAGCGCGAAGGACATATCGAAATGATCGGCTCCGCCTGATGGACAGCCCCCGCATTAAAATGGTGCGTGCTCTCCTATCGTTGCCGACACAAGCGGACCACAGGGCCAAAGGTTAGGATACGTGAACGTCGAGACTTTAACCGACAGCACTCTCCCCGTGCAGAACGACAGCCAGACCAACGCGCGTGGGCTGCATGTCATCACCTGGGGCTGTCAGATGAATGTCTATGACAGCGCACGCATGACCGACGTGCTTGCGCCGCTTGGCTTCAAGCCGGTGACCACGCCAGAACAGGCAGAGATGGTCATTCTCAACACGTGCCATATCCGCGAGCGCGCTGCCGAGAAGGTGTTCTCGGAGCTGGGCCGCCTGCGCAAGATCAGTGAAGAGCGCGAGACCGCCGGGCTCAGCCGCTCGATCATCGCCGTTGCCGGCTGCGTGGCCCAGGCAGAAGGCGAGGAGATCCTCGCCCGCGCGCCCTATGTCGATATCGTTCTCGGCCCGCAGACCTATCACCGCCTGCCCGAGATGGTGGCGCGTGCCGCCCGTGCTGGCGGTGCCGTGATCGATACGGATTTCCCGGTCGAGATGAAGTTCGACTTCCTGCCGCAGGATTCTGCCCCTCAGGTGGAAGGAAACCTGACAGCGTTCCTGACCATTCAGGAAGGCTGCGACAAGTTCTGCTCCTTCTGTGTCGTGCCCTACACACGCGGCGCCGAAACAAGCCGTTCCCTCCCTTCCGTGCTGGCCGAGGCGCGCCGTATGGTGGAGAGCGGCGTCCGGGAGATCACGCTGCTCGGGCAGAACGTCAATGCCTATCACGGCGATGATGGCGAAGGCGGTACGGCCGATCTGCCACGCCTTGCGAAAGCCCTGGCGGAACTGCCCGGCCTTGAACGCATCCGGTACATGACGTCGCATCCGCGCGACATGGACCAGTCCCTGATTGACGCGCATCGTGACAATCCTGCGCTCATGCCTTTCCTTCACCTGCCTGTGCAGTCCGGGTCGGATCGTATCCTCAAGGCCATGAACCGCGGTCATACGGGCGACGAGTACCGCGCGCTGATTGCGCGGCTGCGTGAAGCTTGTCCCGATCTTGCTCTTTCTTCCGATTTCATCGTCGGCCATCCGGGGGAAACGGAAGAGGATTTCGAGGCGACGATGCAGCTTGTGCGCGATGTCGGTTTCGCCCAGGCATTTTCGTTCAAGTACTCGCCCCGCCCCGGCACACCAGCAGCCGGCCAGCCCTTCCAGATTGAAGAGGCGGTCAAGGACGAGCGCCTGCAACGTCTGCAGGCCCTGCTGCGTGAGCAACAGGACGCCTTCAACGCCGATATGGTTGGCCGGACACTGCCTGTGCTCTTTACCGGGCGCGGCCGCAAACCCGGACAGATCACCGGGCGTTCACCCTATCTGCAACCGGTTCATGTCGAAGGGACCGATGACCTGATCGGTCAGACCGTGCCGGTTGTGATAACCCAGCGTCTCACCAATTCGCTGGCTGGTATACTCTTACGGGAGAGAGTCTGCGCTTGAGCCACCCCACGGCACCCCAGTCGCATCCCGGATACGGGACCAATGACCGTAACTCCAGGCGGCACCTCCCGCCTGAAACCCCTCCTCACGAACAGGGACACCGCACCTCGGCGCTGCGCTTTGGAGATAACATTCTTCTTCAGCAGCTGCTGGGCGATCACGACCGCCATCTCATCAGGCTCGAACAGGGTTTCGATGTCCGCCTGACGTGCCGCGGCAACAAGATTGCCATCACGGGTGAAGCGGCTTCTGTCGCTCGCGCTCAGGCCGCCATCACGGCGCTCTATAATCAGCTTGAGCATGGCGGCAAGATCGACGGCCCCGTGGTCGACAGCGTCATTCGCCTATCTGCCCTGCCGCGGCCCACCCGCGCGGCAGAGCCCCGAAACACGCCCCGCCAGAACGAGGCAGCAGCAGCCGAACTGCCACGCAACGAGACCGAGGGACCAGCGCCCTTTCTCGACCTGCCGGCCATCAAGACCAAGCGCGGGGCCATTGCGCCGCGTTCGCGCGGGCAGGCTGCCTATATGCAGATGCTGGCCAAGACCGAACTGACTTTCGGGATCGGGCCGGCCGGTACCGGCAAGACCTATCTGGCTGTGGCGCAGGGTGTTGCCATGCTTCAGGCCGGTCAGGTGGACCGGATCATCCTCTCCCGCCCTGCCGTTGAGGCTGGCGAACGTCTGGGCTTCCTGCCTGGCGACCTGCGGGAGAAGATCGACCCCTATCTGCGCCCACTCTACGATGCGCTCAATGACATGCTGCCGGGTGATCAGGTCGCCCGCCGGATGGCCAATGGCGAAATCGAGGTGGCACCGCTTGCCTTCATGCGCGGCCGAACCCTCGCCCATGCCTTTGTCATTCTCGACGAGGCCCAGAACACCACCCCGGCCCAGATGAAGATGTTCCTGACCCGCATGGGTCAGGGCGCTCGCATGGTCATTACCGGCGATCTCAGCCAGATCGATCTGCCTTCGGGCGTCGCTTCGGGCCTGCGTGAAGCGGTCGAGACCCTTGAAGGCTTGCCGGGAATTGGTATTACCCGTTTCGAGTCCGCCGATGTCGTGCGTCACCCGCTGGTGGCACGTATTGTGGACGCTTATGATCAACGAGTGGCTGCGGCACGGGACTATTCCCGAGGCAGGTCGCGCCGGGAATACAATGGAACCTCGAAGTAGTCTGACCCCATCCGCCGAAGAGCCGTCCTCTATCACGAGGGCGGCCCTTCGTTCACGTCTCGATCTGATCGTGGCCGATCGCCGCTGGCGTGCCAGTGTGCCCAATCTGGAAGCGCTCGTCGCCCGTTGCCTTGAGGCAAGCTGGCCGTGGCTTGACCGCGACCGTGTTCCGGCCTTCCTTCTTGCGGGCGACCAGGCCATCAAGGCGCTCAACGCGACGTTCCGTGACAAGAACAAGCCGACCAATGTCCTGACCTTCGAGGAGAACGGTGCGTTTGGCGATGGCGACATAGCCCTCGCCTACGAGACCGTCCGTCGCGAGGCCAAGGCAAGCGGCAAGAAATTCTCGCATCACTTTGCGCATCTCGTCGTTCATGGCCTGCTGCACCTCGCAGGTCACGACCATCACCGCCCCGACGAGGCGCGGCTGATGGAAATGACGGAATCCCGCATTCTGGCCCGTCTCGGTGTTCCCAATCCCTGGCGCATGGGCGGGGGGCGCGGCGCATGAGCGAGAGCGACGACCATCGCCAGAGACCGGCCAAGGGATTATTCGGCATCTTCAATCGCAAGGGGCGCGAACAGGGGCTGCGGCTTTCGATTGCGGCTCTTGTGGAAGAGGCAGCTGCCCCCCACCCCGAAGCGGGCACCCGTCCGGAGCTGGATCGGCAGGAACGTGCACTCATTACCAATGTGCTGCATCTGCGCGAAAAAACCGCCGATGACGTCATGGTACCCCGTGCCGATATCGTCTCGATGTCAGCGGATATCACGCTGGACGAAGCGCTGGACTTCATGCGCCGTGAAAACCATTCACGCGTGCCGGTCTATCGCGAGCATCTCGACAACGTCATCGGGATGATTCACGTCAAGGACCTCATTGCCTATATCGGCACTTCGGAGGCGTTTGATATCGAGCCCCTTCTGCGCCAGCCCTTGCTGGTAGCGCCGCAGATCCCTGTGCTCGATCTGCTGTTGCAGATGCGTCAGCGCCGCACCCATCTGGCGCTCGTCATCGACGAGTATGGCGGCGTGGACGGGCTGGTCACTATCGAGGATCTCGTGGAGACCATCGTGGGCGACATCTCCGACGAACATGACGAGCCAGTCTCGGCCATGATTTCAGAGCGTGCCGATGGGTCCTTCGACCTTGATGCCAGATTGCCTGTGGATGAACTCGAAGGCTTCATGGGGCCGGTGCTGACCGAGGCGGAACGTGAGGCGGAAATCGAAACCGTGGGCGGTCTCGTCTTTCGTCTCGCCGGGCATGTGCCGATACGCGGTGAGGTCTTTACCCATGAAAGCGGCCTTGTCTTTCGTGTGACCGATGCCGATGCACGCCATATCCGAGCGCTCCGGATGCGCGTGCCGCCCGATTGGGTCCGTAGCGACAATCCAACGCCCCACCACGGCGACGAGAAACGCTGAACCGCTCACTCTCCTCCGCCTCATGATGTCCGGCGCGGCGTCGCGCGGGACACTTGACGCGGAGAGGGCTTCCGGTCTTCAAAACTCCGGTATCATTCACGGGGAGAGTTCTTCATGTCTTTGTACCGGCGCAGTTTCCTGGCAGCCATGCCCGCCCTCGCCCTCATGCCGAAGGCCCGCGCAGAGGATGCCCGACTGACCCCGCGCACCCTTGGCAACCCCAAGGCGCCCGTCACGGTCAATGAGTGGTTCTCTCTCACCTGCACCCATTGTGCCCATTTCGAGATGACGGTCTTTCAAGATGTTAAGAAAAACCTGATCGATACCGGCAAGGTGTTTTACGTCTATCACGATTTCCCGCTCGATCAGATCGCCCTGCTCGGGGCGATGGTGGCGCGTTCGCTGCCTGTCGATCGCTATGTGCCGTTCGTCAATTCGATGCTCTCAAGCCAGGATCGCTGGGCTTTTGCACGGGACGTGAACCCCAAGCAGCAGATCCAGCAGATGGCTGCACTCGCAGGCATTTCGGCTGAGCAATTTGCGAAGATTGACGCCGATGACACATTCCGTCAGGCACTGGTCGCCCAGCAGGATGCCGATCAGGCGAAATACAATATCGGCGGCACGCCCTTCTTCATGTTCAACAAACAGCCCTATAATCAGGAGCTTCTGACCTATGAGGCCTTCGAGGCCGAGGTCAAGAAAGCCGGCGGCTAAACAGAGGACCCCGCTTTTCGCGTATGTCAGCCAAGATCACGCGCCTGCGGATAGCGGGTTTCAAGAGTTTTGCCGATCCAGCCACAATCGACATCCTGCCTGGCCTCACCGGTATCGTGGGGCCGAATGGTTGTGGCAAATCCAACGTCGTTGAGGCCCTGCGCTGGGCGATGGGCGAGAGTTCCGCTCGTGCCCTGCGCGGCGGCGAACTGGACGACCTGATTTTTGCAGGGACGAGCGCACGTTCGGCCCGCAGCCTCGCCGAGGTGACGCTGTGGCTGGATGAGGCACAGGGTCTCGCCCCACCCCCGTTCAGCGAGACTGACGGGCTCGAAATCACCCGGCGTTCCGAACGCGGATCGGGCAGCGAGTTCCGCCTCAACGGGCGCGCCCTTCGTGCGCGTGACATCACCACGATGTTTGCCGACCTCTCTTCGGGGGCTCGCAGCTCATCCATTGTCAGCCAGAACCGTGTCAGCGCGCTCATCAGCGCCAAGCCCGAAGAAAGACGATCGCTCCTTGAAGAGGCTGCGGGCATCACGGGTCTTCATGCGAGGCGCCATGATGCTGAAATCAAGCTCCGGCAGGCTGAGGGCAATATGGAGCGCTCGGAAGACCTGCGTCAGCAGATCGAGACGCGGCTGGCCACACTCGATGCGCAATCGGTTCAGGCACGAGCCTATCGCAGCCTTTCCGAAGCGATACGTACAGATGAACTGACCCTCTCCTGGCTCGTACACCGCCGGGCCGCCTTGCTGGTCGAGCGCACACGCGAGCAGCTTGAGGCTGCGGAAAAATCCCGTGACGATTCGGCGCGCGCTGCCGAAGAGGCTGGGCAGCAGGGCGCAGCAGGACGCGAACGCCTGCTCGCCCTGCGCGACCATACCGACGCCCTGCGTACCACCCGCGACAGGCTGCGCGTTATCAGCGAATCAACCCGCGAGGCCGTGGCGCAGGCCCAGGCGCGCCACGAACAGACGACCCAGCGCCACGAGCAGATGGAAGCCGATCACCAGCTGGCCCTGAAACGATTGGAGGAACTCACGCAGCGTGAGGCGCTGCTGAGTGAGGAAGAGCAACGGCTCGCCGCCATCCTGCACGAGCTGCCCGACACGCTCGTCACCCTGCGCGAATCCGCTCAGGAATGCGCCGAAATCCTGTCCCGCCTCGAGCAGACAAGACTGGCCCTTGCTGACAAGCTGACCACACGACGCATGACCGCTCAGGCCCTCACGCTGGAGCATGAAGCTGCTGCAAAGGCCGTTGAAGCCCTGACGGATGAGTCGACAACGCTTGCAAAGGCGATAGCCGAACTCCAGGATGAGCTCCCTGATGAGACGGCGCTAGAGCAACTCGCCCGGCGACTGGACCAGCAGCGTCAGGAAAGAACCGCTCTGGACCAGCAGATCCAGCAGCAGGCGCAGCTCAGACAGGAACAACTCGTCAACACCTCCAAAGCCGAACAGGATCTGGCCCGAATCGAGAGGGAAGCCCGCGAAAATCGCGAGATGCTTGCGCGGTTAACGGCGCGGGCAAGCAACCTCAACCAGCAGATCGCAGCGCACCAGAACGAACTGGAAGCCCTCGAAGCCGCCCGGCTTGATGAGGCTGCGCTGAACGCGCTTGATGCCAACGCCCACACCCTGATGACGGCACGGGATGTCGCCAGAGCGAAAGCGGAAGAGAGCCGCTCCGCCCTTGCGCATATCGAGCAACAGCTCAGCGCCCAGCAAGCCGAGGCGCGCAGCATCGCCCGACAGCGGGAGCTTCTCGAGAAAGACCGCGATCAGGCCCGCCAGAGTCTTGAGCGTCTTAATCAGTCTCTCGAGACCCTTATCGCCCGGCGGGAGGCTCTCGGCCGCGATATGCCCAACGATGCTGTTATCAGTCACGCCGTTGAAGCCCGGGAGGCCGCGCAACACGCGCTGTCGTCCCTGACTTCCGAAATTGAGACGACAAGCCAGGCGCGGCGCGATACGCAGCAGGCGCGGGACGAGGCCGAGAATGCCCTCCGCCTTGCCAGCGCCGATCATCTCGCCCTCGTGGCGAGGCGTGATGCCTTGCAGGCCAATACGCCCGACGATGCCCTTCCAGACCCTGCACTGGCGCAAATGGAAATTCCCGCGGGGCTTGAGCGCGCCGTTGCTGCGGCCCTCGGGCAAACGCTCGAGGCTTCGCTGGACACACTTCAGAGCCGCGCATGGCAGGCGCTTCCGCCTCTGACCCCGGCACAGTTCGGGGCTGGTTGCAGATCGCTCTCGGCCCTGATCAAGGCCCCTGAAGCGCTCCGGCGCTGCCTTGATCATATCGGCCTAGTTGATAGCACGCAGGATCCTGAATCACTTCAGACGCGTCTCCTCCCCGGTCAGTGCCTCGTCACAAGCGAGGGAGCCCTGTGGCGCTGGGATGGCTATCGGGAAGCAGCCAATCTGCCCTCGACCGCCCTTAGCCGGGTCGAGCATCTGGCCGCGCTCAGGGATCTGGATACCCGGATAACTGCCGCGGAGGCCGCCATTCCTGCCCTGCGGGCAAAGCTTGGCTCCTTCAATGATCAGGAGGCCGATTACGCGGCAAAGCTGACAGCCCTGCGCGAGACGGTACAACGCGAGGAAAAAAATCTAAGCGCTCTGAAACAGGCCGAGACCGACCTGCTCGATCGTCGGGACCGACTCGCCGGGCAGATTGCCCAGATCGATCAGAACAGCACCGAGACCACAATCCAGCGGGACGAAACCCGCGACCGGCTGAACAACGCCGTGGCAGGCCTTAAGGCTCTGGGCGATGAAGCGAAACTGCACGAGGCCCTGCACGTCCTGAATGGCGAGGTTTCCAGACAGCGCAGCGTGACCGGGGCGGCTATTACCGCCGCGAGCCAGATCGAGACCGACTACACGACCGCCCAGCAGGATGCGACAAGGCAACGCCTGCAGAACGATTCCTGCGTCGCCAAGCTCGCCACGATCGGCGCCGTGCTGGAGCAGGCACGTGCTGATCATGATGACGTGGCCGGTCAGCGTCAGGCGCTCTCGCAAAACGATCACGACGCCGCACTAGCCTCTGCCCGCACGGTGCTTGAACAGTGCAAGAGTGCTCTTGTTACAGGTGATCGGGAACGCGCTGCGCTGAAAACAAGGCTTGAGGCCCTCGGCCGTGATATCGGCCATTCCAGCCGCGAACTTCAGACGCGCCGTGACCTCAAACTCAGCCTGAACAGCCGCCTTGCGGCCCTGACCCCACGCCAGAACACTGTCAGGGATCAACTCGCGCGGGCAACGCAAGCACAGGAAGCTCTGGCACCGATCCCGGATCTCGCGCCCTCTGAAGCAGAGCTCAGCGCGGCGCTGGCCGCCGAGGCCGATCAGCGCGAATGCGACCTCGCCGCCAGAACGCAGGTGCAGGAGGCCCAGTCACGGCTGGATCAGGCGACGCAGGAGAAGCACGCCATCGCGCTCAGGCTAGGTGAAACGCGCGCACAGGGTGTGACCCTGCGCGACGATTGTTCCCGTCTTGAGGAGCGTCTGACACTCAGCCACGAGGAAATTTCCCGTAGTGCGGCTGAGAGAGCCGCGCAGGATGAGGCGCTGCAAACCCATCATTCCGCCCTGCAAAACGCCGAGCAGGAACACGAACAGGCTACTATCGCGCTGACAGAGCTCGATAAGGCTTTGCAGGATCTGGCTCACAGCCAGCGTGAGGAGGAGCAACGCGGTGCACAGGCCCGCGAGAACGCCATCCGGCTGCAGGAACGCCTCGCCCAGGCACTGTCGCAGCATGAGAAACTGGCCGAAACACCGCTCGTCGAGCCGGAGTCACCCCCGGATATCCCCCTCACCGAGGCAAGCGAAACGACGCTCAAACGGCGGCTCGCCCGCGCCCATAAAGACCGTGAGGCCCTCGGGCCGGTCAATCTTCTGGCCGATCAGGAATACACGCAGGCCAAGGAGCAATCCGACCATCTGACACGCGAGCATGAGGAACTGACCTCCGCCATCCAGCGCCTGCGTGGGTCAATCAATGCCCTCAAGAAGGAAGGGCGCGAGCGCCTGCAGGCGGTATTCGTTGAGGTGGACCGCCATTTCCAGTCGCTTTTCAGCCGTATGTTCAATGGCGGCAAGGCGCATCTGGGTCTCGTCGGCAGTGATGATCCTCTCGAGGCGGGGCTCGAAATCTTTGCGCAGCCACCGGGCAAGAAGCTGTCGACCCTCTCATTGCTTTCTGGCGGTGAGCAAGCGTTGACAGCGCTATCACTGATATTCGCCACCTTCCGGTGTCAGCCCTCACCGCTCTGTATCCTCGATGAGGTGGATGCGCCGCTGGATGATGCCAATGTCGAGCGCCTCTGCGGTCTGCTCAAGGACATGGCCGAGGAAGCCCAGACACGCTTTCTGATCGTGACCCATCACCAGTTGACCATGGCCCATATGGACAGGCTGTTCGGTGTGACCATGCAGGAGCGTGGCGTCAGTCAGGTGCTTTCGGTGGATCTGTCGCTGGCTGCCGCTTTTGCAGAAAGCGGCACCGTCGCTGTGGCGTCCTGACAGCGATCGGTTATAACCATGTCTTCATTGTGTTTTTCGCCAGATGCAGCTCATACTGGCAGTTTCGACATGTGAGAGCACTGAAAGGCCCCGACGATTACCTTTTCTCCCCCCCCTCCTCCCGACCTGTCCAGGCTGAGTGCCGGTCGCGGCATACGCGTGGTGGGAGACGTGCATGGAGACCTGACTGCGTTTGAACATGCGGTCGCTACCGACCGGTTCATCATCCAGCTGGGCGATCTGGTCGATCATGGTCCTGACAGCGCAGGCACGTTAAGGCTCATGCTCGACCTGATTGATGATGGTCGCGGCCTGTTCATCCTTGGCAACCATGATCGAAAGCTCGGTCGAGCCCTCGAGGGGCGCAGGCTGCGCCGTGATCCCCCTCTGGAGGAGACACTGCACCAGCTTTCCGGGCCCGTTCAGGCGGGGCTGCGCGAGCGCGCCTATGAGGCGATCGCTACCGCACCCGCCTGGATCATTCACGACAAGCTGATTTTCGTCCATGGCGGCTTCCACACCGACATGCTTGTGGAAGCGCCCCCGCCCGCACTCGGGAGCATGAGCTCGTTGCTGTCGCGCGCGCTCTTTGGCGAGACCACGGGAAGAATGCAGCCTGACGGCTATCCCGAGCGACGTCTGCGCTGGATCGACCATATTCCCGCAGGCCATGTCGTGTATTGCGGCCATGACCGACGCTCAACCGACGGACGCCCCTGGATACGCGATGGGCGTAACGGAGGGCGTGCGATATTCACCGACCTTGGCGCCGGTAAAGGCGGCCATCTTGCCTGGATTGATCTCGATGTCTGAAACCGAAACCCGTACTCTCCTCGAACAGCATCGGCAGAGTATCGATAATATCGATGCCGCCCTGATCCACATGCTGGCAGAGCGATTCCGGCAGACCCAGGCCGTGGGTGAGCTCAAGGCTCGCGCCGGCCTGCCCGCTGCCGACCCATCACGCGAATCCAGGCAGATCGAACGTTTGCGTCAGCTTGCCTCGTCAGCACGTCTGGACCCCGACTTCGCAGAAAAGTTTCTTGCCTTCATCATCAAGGAAGTGATCCGTCATCATGACTCAATCGCCGGGCGCAGCCCGCGCTGAATGACGGAGCCTGCATGACCGTGCATCACCTCATCCTCGCCAGACACGCTGAGGCTGCACCTGAAATGCGCGGCGGCAGCGACCGCGAGCGTGGCCTGACGCCGGCAGGCGAGCATGATGCTCTCTGCCTGGGGCACAAAATCGCAGCGCTCGATATCCCGCTTGAGCAGACGCATCTATGGCACAGTACTGCCACCCGAACGACCCAGACAGCGTCGGCCATCATGCAATCCCTGCCAGGTTCAAGCGTCATGCTTGGTCTCGATGCGCTGTATGATCTCGACCTGTACGGAATTCTCGAATTGCTTCGGGAGACACCTCGCGCCATCACGACCCTGATCATCGTGGGGCACAACCCGGGTATTGCCGAGACATGCCGTCACCTGGCCAGCAATGCTGTTGATGGCCCGATCGCGCGTGACCTGATGAAGTCCTACGATCCTGGTACAGCCACCCGTTTCACCGTGGCATCTGACTGGGCTGGTCTCTCTCCCAACACGGCTGGCCTTGGTGCGGTGCTCCATCCGCAAGGCTCATCACCCATATGTTGATTGCCCCCGTCCGGCACAATTCGTAAGGCATTTCCTATGGCTGAACACGACACTAACGGACCTATCTCCGCAACGGCGGCCCTCAGCATAGGCGAGCGCTCTGCCGAATTCCCCATCATGAAGGGTACGATGGGCCCCGATGTGGTGGATATCCGCAAACTCACAGCCGAGACCGGAATGTTCTCCTTCGATCCGGGCTATGGTGAGACGGCTTCCTGCCGTAGTGCTGTCACCTTCATCGATGGTGATGAGGGCGTGTTGCTGCATCGGGGTTACCCCATCGAGCAGCTCGCCACCGAGGCCAGCTTCACTGAAACAGCCTATCTTCTGGTCTATGGGGAGCTTCCGAACCGGGCGGATTACGATCGGTTCCAGCACGACCTCAAGGAGCAGGCGCTTCTGCATGAGCAGATCCGCAACTTCTTCAATGGCTTCCGCCGCGATGCTCATCCAATGGCCATCCTGTGTGGCACCGTGGCCGCGCTGTCGGCCTTTTACCCTGACGCCGTGGATATCTCCCACGAAGCCTCGCGTGACCTCTCCACACGCCGTCTGATCGCCAAGGTGCCAACCATCGCCGCCTGGGCCTATAAATACACGGTGGGTGAGCCATTCGTTTACCCTGACAACAGCCTGACCTTCTCGGAAAACTTCCTGAAGATGCTGTTTGCCAAGCCAAACGCCGACTACAAGGTCAACCCGGTTCTGGCCCGCGCCATCGACCGTATCCTGATCCTGCATGCCGATCACGAGCAGAACGCCTCGACCTCGACGGTGCGCCTCGTGGGTTCGACCGGCTCGAACCCGTTTGCCTGTATCGCAGCCGGTATCGCAGCGCTCTGGGGGCCTGCGCATGGCGGGGCCAATGAGGCCGTTCTGGGCATGCTTTCCCAGATCGGATCGAAGGAAAACATCCCGGCCTTCATCACTCAGGTGAAGAACCGTGAGAGCGGCGTAAGGCTGATGGGCTTCGGCCATCGCGTATACAAGAACTTCGATCCACGTGCGAAGATCATGGAGCAGACCTATCACGAGGTGGTGGCCGAGCTTGGGCTCAAGCACGATCCGATGTTCGATCTTGCTGCCGAGCTCGAACGTATTGCCGTTAACGATCCCTATTTCGTGCAGCGCCGCCTCTACCCCAATGTCGATTTCTATTCAGGGCTGATTCTGAAGGCGATGGGTATCCCGACCTCGATGTTCACCGTGCTTTTCGCGGTGGCCCGTACGGTAGGTTGGGTCAGTCAGTGGCGCGAAATGATCGAAGAGCCCGGCCAGCGCATTGGACGCCCGCGCCAGCTCTATGTGGGCCAGGCGCGTCGTGACTACGTGCCGCTTTGTCGGCGAAGCTGAAGACACCCGGCCAACAAAAAACCGGAGCATTGCTCCGGTTTTAGCCTGGCACGTCAAAAAGGCCGCCGCCCCCGTCAGAGATCATGGTGTCGCGAGGCCTGGCCGCTCACCCAAGTCGCTGAGCATAAAAATCTGTCAGCAAGTATCCCGAGCGGATGTCGCTGGAGTTCAGCAATCGCAGCCAGGCGTCGCACCCTTGTCCTGACGCACGATATGATGATCGATCCATTCCGACACCAGACGGCGCGCCTCATTGATCGACGCTTCAGGATGATGGATGCGATAAAGGGTCGTGCATGCGGTGAAAGCCTGGATGTCAGGCTGACCCACTTCCCGCAATTCTTCATACGCCGTGATCACGGCGCGTTCGCACTTTCGGGAAATGCGGTTGAGATCAACAGTCACGCAAACAGATCCTAGTTGAGAATTATTATCAATTGCTGCATTGTAAATCTTTTCCGATGGTAAATGCAAGCGTAGCCTATCGCACTCACGGGAGCGTTTTCTCTGCTTATTTGTCTTACTTTTCTCACGAAGGCCGGATAATCCTGCACGGCTAAAGATCATGGAGTGACAAGAGATGGCTCTCAGCAACGAGATCAACGGTGGTGCGGTTCGTCAGACCCAGTGGGACAGGGACGCAGCCCTGACCACAGCGCGCATCCTTCTGGAAATCAAGGCGATCAATTTCCGCCCTGACGAGCCCTACACCCTGACCTCGGGCTGGAAATCGCCGGTCTATATCGATTGCCGCAAGATCATCTTCTTCCCGCGCGCACGCGCCAAGATTGTCGAACTCGCCGTCGAGAAGATCGGCCGCCACATCGGCTATGAGAGCATCGAATGCGTCGTTGGCGGTGAAACCGCAGGTATTCCCTTCGCTGCCTGGATTGCCGATCGGATGATGGCGCCGATGGCCTACGTCCGCAAAAAGCCCAAGGGCTTTGGCCGTAACGCGCAGATCGAGGGTGACGTCCCGGAATCGATGCGCACCCTTCTGGTGGAAGACCTCACCACGGACGGCGCGTCCAAGGTCCGCTTTGCCAATGCGCTGCGTTCGGCGGGTGCCATTGTCGATCACACCTTTGTCGTCTTCTTCTATGGCGTGTTTCCCGGCGCACAGAAGACCCTTGCCGACATGAATGTCTCGCTTCATTCGCTCTGCACCTGGTGGGACGTGCTTGAGGCCTGCTCCGGCGCCAATTATTTCTCCGAGAGCGACATCCATGAGGTGCGTCGCTTCCTCGAGGATCCCTGTGGCTGGTCCAAGGCACATGGTGGTGTCGGCAGCGCCGAGGAGGCCGCAGCCCTCAAGGCCAAGGCGGAGGGCTGACTTGCCTACCGATCCGGGTCGCGTTCTGGCTTTTGACTCGGGCATAGGCGGTCTTGCGGTGGTGCAGGCTCTGCGCACCACCCTGCCGCCCGGCACCCTGATCGACTATCTGGCCGATAACGCGCTTTTTCCTTACGGCGAACAGGACGATGCCGTCCTCGTCACGCGCATCCTAGCGCTCATGGAAGAGCGTATTGCCCGACTTCACCCCGATGTCGTGCTGGTTGCATGCAATACGGCCAGCACCATCGCCTTGGATGCCCTGCGCGCTCGTTTCGACGTACCCTTCGTGGGCTGCGTACCCCCTGTCCGCTGGGCGGCGCGCGTCAGTCAGACGCGGGTTTTCGGCCTATTGGCCACACGAGGCACAGCACGTCGCCCCTATCTGCGCAGCCTGCGCGACAATTTCGCTGCCGATTGCGAGATGATCGTACACGGGGCCCGTACCCTTGCCGATCTGGCGGAACAGGCCTTTCTGGGCCGTCCGATTGATGACGATCTGGTAGCCCAGGAACTGCGCCATCTGTTCGAGGCGCCCAATGGCGATCGGATCGATACAATCGGACTGGGCTGCACCCATTACACGTTCCTCAGCAATGCTTTCCTGCGCCTGTGCCCACCGGACATCAACTGGCTCGACCCGGCTCTTGCGGTCGCCCGGCAGGTCAATCACGTGCTTGAAATGCGGGTGGCAGATCGTTCGACCAGCGCCTCGCCGGAATCGCTCTGCCTGACCGGCCCAGCTGCGGATGAGCAGGCCCTGAGACACGCCATTGCTCGGCTGGGGTATCAGGATATCACGGTTCTGGACCCAACCCCCGTCTCATGAACAGGGGCGCGCTGGGCCTGCCTCGCGGCCAAGCCAATGAAGCGCGACCTGCCTGATAACAGGTACCGGAGGGAGAGCTTTCTGCTCCCTCGTCTCTTGGATCAGTTGGCGCGGCTGACCGTATAGGAGGCCGCTTCAATCATGAGCTGCCGGATTGAGCTGTCTGGGAAAGACGACAGGGCTTCGATAGCCGCATCCGCGTAAAGCTGCGCCCGATCCAGGGTCGTCTGGATTGCCCCGGTTTTCTCGATAAGGGCGAGCGCGTGCGGCAGGTCCTCGTCGGTCTGCTCACCGGTTTCGATCACACGCAGCCAGAACGCACGATCAGCCTCATTGCCAGCCTGGAAAGCCGCCAGCACAGGCAGGGTAATCTTGCCCTCACGCATATCATCACCCACGGTCTTGCCCAGCACCTGCTGGTCGGCCGCGTAATCGAGCGCGTCGTCGACAAGCTGGAACGCCATGCCCAGATTGGTGCCATAGGCCTCGAGCGCATTCTCGTCGCTTTCCGGACGTGCGGCCACCACCGCGCCTACCCGGCATGCAGCGGCAAACAGCGCGGCCGTCTTGCCGTGAATGACCTCCAAATATTTCTCGATCGGTGTGGAGAGATCGTTCTGTGTCGCCATCTGCAACACCTCGCCTTCAGCAATCGTAGCCGAGGCGGCAGAAAGAATGGCCATGACCTTGAGAGAGCCATCTGCCGTCATCAGCTGGAACGAACGGGCAAACAGAAAATCGCCTACCAGCACCGAGGCCTTGTTGCCAAACACGGCATTGGCGGAGGCAAGGCCACGGCGCAAGGTGCTCTCATCCACCACGTCGTCATGCAGCAATGTGGCCGTATGGATAAATTCGACGCAGGCGGCCAACCCGACATGGCGCTGATTTTCGGGCGAAGGCTCATAGCCACACAGACGCGCCGATGCGAGGGTAAGCAACGGGCGCAGCCTCTTGCCACCAGCGGCGACCAGATGGGCGCCTAATTGGGGGATGAGCGGGACCGGGCTTTGCATACGCGCGACAATCTCGCGGTTGCAGGCCTCCATGTCGTCCTTGAGAAAGTCGGAAAGGGCGTTAAGGGCTGAGCGCTCGCCATTGACGGGCACGGCTGCACTGTTGTTTTGCTCGGCCTTCATATCGGCCAGGCTGTCGGCACCACCCAAGGCAACTCTCCACTTCCTACTTGGCCACTGACGACCCTGATGCAGTATAAGGCACGAGCCGACATTCCGCACGGCGTAACAGGACACCGAGACAGAAACCGGATTTCATGCATGAGCCATTCAGACCGGAGAACCGGCCCTCTGACAGTCAAATCCATATGAGCGGCAGGACGGCCCCGGTCAACCCGGCAACCCTCAAAGCTGATGCTGCCGCTATCAATACAACCGATACGATGCCCGGTTATCTGCTCGACCGACGCGTCCAGTATCATCAGTTCACAAAGGGCTATCGCACTGGCATAGAACCAGTGTTGATGGCTGCCTTCGTACCCGCCCGACGTGGCGAGAGCATTCTCGAGGCTGGATGCGGCGCAGGTGCGGGCCTGCTTTGCCTCATGACGCGATGCCCTGAGACCAGCGGCGCAGGTATCGAAGCCGATGGTGCGACGGCGGAACTAGCGAGACTGAACATGGAAGCCAATGGCCTGGGCGCCCGCGTCTCGATCATTCAGGGCAGTCTGCCCGACATCCCCCCTGCCCTGCGGCAAATAACACCGGGGGCCAATGGCCGTTTCCATCACGCCATGGCCAACCCTCCGTGGCATCCTGCCGATCATACCGGAGCCGCTGATGCCCGACGTCGCCTGGCGATGACCATGCCAGAAGGAGGCTGGACCGCATGGATCGACGCGCTGTCAAAATGGGTGCTTCCCGGTGGCAGCCTGACGCTCGCCCTGCCTGCCTTCGTCATTGACACAGCCTGCGAGGCCTTGCGCCAGGCCGGGTTCGGGAGCCTCACCCTCTGCCCACTTTGGCCCAAACAGGGTCGGGCAGCGAAGATCGTTCTGCTACGCGGGATATGGGGGGGCAAGGGCGCGTTCCGCCTTCTTCCCGGCCTCGTGCTTCATCGTCAGGAGGGCGGTTACACGGATGAGTGTGAGGCAGTTTTACGTCAGGCGAGTGCGCTGGAGTAAACGCGGAGAGTTCGCGCGGCTTCGCCAGTCTGACAGCGACGCTTCGACACCGGAGCATAGGTGCCCTGAAAATGATCTAGGGTATTTTCACCCTCGTCCGGGAGCCATCCGCTCGAGCGTCCGTTCGACTTGCGAAAGACAAACGGTGCTGAGGTGTCGGGGCGGGGTATGACCCCGCCCTGCATTTCAAGAAGCGAAAACGTCCGCCTCGAAAGCTTCTTCCCAGGATCCCGAGGTTGAAGCGCGGGAATATTCCGTCGAGCGGTTTTCGAAGAAATTGGCGTGCTCTACCGCGTTTAGCATGTCGTCGAGCCAGGGCAGCGGGTTCTCTTCGATGCCATAGAACGGATCAAGACCAAGCTGCGTCATGCGACGATCGGCAATAAAGCGAATGTATCGCTTGACCTGATCGGCGCTCAGGCCTTCGACATCGCCCATCTCGAAAGCGAGATCGATGAACGCATCCTCATGCTCGACCGTTGTCGCACAGATCTCTGCGAGTTCAGCGCGGAAATCCTCTGTCCAGATCTCACGGTTTTCGCGCACGAAAGTGCGGAAAAGGCGGATCATGGACAGGCAGTGCAGCGTTTCATCGCGCACCGACCAGGAAACGATCTGCCCCATTCCCTTGAGCTTGTTGAAGCGGGGGAAGTTCAGCAGGATCGCGAAGGAGGCAAAAAGCTGCAGCCCTTCCATGAAAGCGCCAAACGCTGCCATGGTCTTCGCAATTTCTCGTTTGTTGTTGATGTTGAAGGACTGCATGAAATCATACTTGTCCTTCATCTCCTTGTACTTCAGGAATGCCGAATACTCTGTTTCCGGCATACCGATTGTATCAAGAAGATGCGAATAGGCAGCGATATGAATCGTTTCAATATTCGAGAACGATGACAGCATCATCAGCACTTCGGTCGGTTTGAAGACCTGGCTGTAATACTTCATATAGGCCGAGTTCACCTCGACGTCGGCCTGCGTGAAGAAACGGAAGATCTGCGTGACCAGATGGCGCTCGCCCTCGCTCAGCGTACGATGCCAATCCTTCACGTCATCGGCCAGAGGCACCTCTTCAGGTAGCCAGTGGACACGCTGCTGGATCAGCCATGCGTCATAGGCCCAGGGGTAACGGAAGGGCTTATAGACCGGGTTGGCGGTCATCAGGTCGAAATGCTGTTCTTCGGCGAGCGGCGCGCCGGCGTTCTGTGTCTCGCTCATGGGCTCTTCCTGCTCCGTTCTGTCTGCGAGCCGGCATCGGTCCGGCCCTGATTTTCCTGCAATGTCAGCGCAGCCACGCCGTGATCGTCACTCAGGATCAGGCGATCACCCTCCCTGCGCCATTCACGCACGGCCTGCATGGCCTTGAACACGGCATCTTCCTGCGTCATGCGCACGCCCGGGCAGGCCATGCGTGTTCCCGCCGTCGGGCCAAAGGTGAAATGGGTCGCGTCGGCAACTACATGCCCCATCATCCGGTTGCATCCGCCAGTGCCAGACAGCGCACCATCAGCACGTATGACCATGAAGGCAGGCGCTGCGGGATCAACCTTCTGGGCGCCAATATCCGTGATCGCCCACGCACCGGCAACGGGCTGAGGCACAGGCTGGCTGACGGATTCAACGGTCACCGTCGTGTCTGACGGCACAGCGCCAGCTTCCATAGTGGCGGTCTTGCTTATGGCAATCAGCTTGCCACTCTGGCGGATCGCAGCATGAAGCGCATAGCGGTGCCCGGCCGTCAGGTGCTGCGCATCGTAATGCAGCGCGTAGCCATAGGGCGACTTGCCAACCGGCGTGAACTCGGTCCTGCCAAGCGTCACCGAGGGAGCGTCGGCCAGGCTCACATCATCCAGCCGCACCGTGATTATCGCGCCTGTCGGTATGATCATACCGACAGGCGTGACGACCACCCCCTTCACGACGGTCTGTTTCACCTCGGACCCGGGAGCCGGCGCTTCCGCCGCAACGGCACACCAGTTACCAGCGAAAGCTGCTGTGAGTGCGCCTGTCAGCAGCGCCACCGCACAGAGCGAATGCTTCACTGACATGACAGACATTCCTCATAGCTCGTCGTTGCTGCGGGCTTCTTGGCGGTCTCAGCCGCGTCACTGCTGTAATCCTCGTCTTCGAGAATATTGTTCTTGAGGGCCATATCGCTCACTGCGTCAGCGCGCTGGATCGAGAGTGAACGGCAGTAATAAAGCGACTTCACGCCACGCTTCCATGCAAGGAAGTGGATCTGATGCAGGTCGCGCTTGTGGATATCGGCAGGCAGGAACACGTTGATGGATTGCGCCTGACAGATGAACCCGGCGCGATCAGCCGCATGTTCGATCACCCAGCGCTGATCCAGTTCGAATGCCGTCTTGTAGACATCCTTCTCGTCCTGGGTCAGGAAGTCGAGATGCTGCACAGAGCCCTTGTTCAAGGTGATCGATGACCAGACCGCGTCGTTGTTATACCCCTTCTGCTCCAGCAGCTTGAGCAAATGGCGGTTGCGCACGGTGAACGAACCCGAAAGGGTTTTCTGCAGGAACACATTGGCCGAGATCGGCTCGATACCGGGGCTGGCATTGCCGGCGATGATCGAGATCGAGGCCGTGGGGGCAATCGCCATCTTGTTCGAGAAACGCTCCATGATGCCGTATTCCTCGGCATCGGGGCACGGCCCGAGCAGCTCGGCAAGATGCTTGGAGGCCGCGTCGGCCTGCACCTTGATGTGCTGGAAGATGCGCTTGTTCCACACACGCGCCATCACGCTCTCGAACGGGATGCTGCGCGCCTGCAGGAAGGAATGGAAGCCCATGACACCGAGCCCGACCGAGCGCTCGCGCATGGCGGCGTAACGGGCGCGCTCCATGTCATCGGGCGCGCGGTCAATGAAGTCCTGCAATACGCGATCGAGGAAGAGCATGACGTCTTCGATGAATTGCGGGTTGTCCTTCCACTCGTCCCATGTCTCGAGATTGAGCGAGGAGAGGCAGCATACGGCGGTACGGTTCTTGCCGTGATGATCGAGCCCGGTGGGCAGGGTGATTTCCGCACAGAGATTGGAGGTCTTGACCTCAAGCCCGGCAAGCTTGTGATGCTCGGGGCGCGCCTTGTTCACATGATCAGAATAGATGATGTAGGGCTCACCCTGCTCCATGCGGGCCGTAAGGATACGGATCCAGAGCTGACGTGCCGGAATGCTGCGGATGACGGACATGTCCTTGGGCGAGCGCAGGCCCCATTCCTCATCTTTCTCCACGGCGCGCATGAAGTCGTCGGTGAGCAGCACGCCGTGATGCAGGTTGAGGGCCTTTCGGTTCGGGTCACCACCGGTCGGGCGGCGCATCTCGACGAATTCCTCGATCTCGGGATGCCAGACGGGCAGATAGACTGCCGCAGAACCGCGACGCAAGGAGCCCTGCGAAATGGCAAGTGTGAGGCTGTCCATGACGCGGATGAACGGAATGACACCCGAGGTCTTGCCATTCTTGCCGACATTCTCGCCGATCGAGCGCAGATTACCCCAGTAAGAGCCAATGCCGCCACCTTTGGAGGCCAGCCAGACATTCTCGTTCCAGAGGTCCACAATGCCGCGCAGGCTATCATCGGCCTCGTTCAGGAAGCACGAGATTGGCAGACCACGTGACGTTCCCCCGTTGGACAGCACCGGGGTTGCGGGCATGAACCAGTGTTGTGAAATATAGTCGTAGAGACGCTGTGCATGGGCGGCATCGGCACCGTAATACGAGGCGACACGACCGAAGAGGTCCTGATAGTGCTCGCCCGGCAACAGATAGCGGTTATCAAGCGTCGCCCGGCCGAAATCCGTCAGCAGCGAATCACGCGACCGGTTGACCCGGACAGGGTGGTGGCCCTCAAGCTGAACGACATCATCGAACATATCCGGTTCGGCCTCGATCTCCTGGGGCGCGCGGTCACAGGGCTCGGGCAGAACATCAGCGGTCGCTGAAACAGGCTCACGGATCGTGTCGTCTAGCAGGCTCACGGGCCATCTCCCCAGGATCAAATCGAGTTTGGTATCGCAATTTCCGAGTGTCCTCTTGGCGCAAGTCGCGCCCACCAGACAAGCAATATATCGGGTTAAATTTCGCTCTCGGCACTACATATGGTGTTGACAGGGGCAGAAGCCCTTGGAGAACATGGAGTTCCCCCAAGCCGCTTTTTTTACGGTACGCTCCCGGCGTTGCGATGATGTCACAGCGTTACAGGTGAACAATTCCCCGGCCCCTGCGTTGGCTGAGCAACCGGAGGCTTCTGCGTCCGGAATCCAGCAGGAGGACTTGCACATGACGATCAAGAAAACTGCCAGCGCCCAGTGGAGCGGTGGCCTGAAGGACGGCAAGGGTACGATCTCGACGCAGAGCGGTGCGCTCTCCAGCCAGCCCTATGGCTTCAACACGCGATTCGAGGACAAGCCCGGCACGAACCCGGAGGAACTGATCGGTGCGGCGCATGCCGGCTGCTTCACCATGGCACTCTCCATGATCCTCGGCGAAGCCGGTCTCACGGCAACGTCGCTCGAAACCAAGGCAACTGTCTCGCTCGACAAGACCGAGGGCGGTTTCGAAATTTCTGCCATTCACCTCGACCTCAAGGGCACTGTCCCCGGCGCCGATCAGGCAAAGTTCGAAGAGCTCGCCACGAAGGCCAAGAATGGCTGTCCCGTCTCGCAGCTTTTCAAGGCAGATATCACCCTGTCTGCCGCGCTGGTCTGAACCATCGGGCTGGCGATTGCCAGCCTGACACTCCCTCCCTCGAGCTCCGATACGTGCGCGTGGTTCGCGACAACGCGTAGGTGAGCCTGGAGGTGCGCCGGGGTAGTGGTGGCGGATCGTGGAACGCTTCACCTCACTCAGCTGAGTGTTCGATCGACCTGGCATCGGACTCGATCTACCCCACGTGTGGGGTTGCGCCGCGGCGTACAGCATCCGCCGGAAAGTGCCCCCTAATCGCGGGCGCGATGCCAGCTGTTCTGAGCATGGTCACGCAGGATGTGGTCTGCCAGCAGGCAGGCCAGCATTGCCTCAGCTACGGGCACCGCGCGAATACCGATGCACGGGTCATGGCGGCCCTTTGTCATGACATCGATATTCTCACCCTGACGGTTTACCGAGGGTACCGGCACCAGAATTGAACTGGTAGGCTTAATCGCGAAACGCGCGGTGATAGGCTGGCCAGTCGAGATGCCGCCCAGAATACCGCCCGCCCGGTTTCCTTCGAAATGAAGCGCGCCATCACGCATGCGCATCGGATCGGCGTTCTCCTCACCCCGCAACGCCGCAACGCCCATGCCCTCGCCAATCTCGACTGCTTTCACGCCGTTGATGCCCATGAGGGCAGACGCGATGTCGGCGTCCAGCTTGCCATAAAGCGGCGCACCGAGACCGGCCGGGAAATTCTCGGCGACGACTTCAACCAGCGCACCGATGGACGACCCTTCCTTGCGCACGCTCGAAAGCAGACCCTCCCATTCGACCGCCGTAACCGGGTCCGGACAGAACAGGGGATTGCGATTGACTTCATCCCAGTCCCACCGCGCCCTGTCGATCGCCAGGCCGCCAATCTGCACCAACGCAGCGCGTATGGTCGCCATTTCGCCCAGCAGGGTCTCGATCACACGCCGCGCAACACCGCCCGCTGCGACACGACAGGCGGTCTCTCGGGCCGATGAGCGTCCGCCCCCGCGATAATCCCTGTGACCGTATTTCAGGTCATAGGTGACGTCGGCATGGCCGGGACGATAGCGCGATGCGATATCCGAGTAGTCTTTCGAGCGCTGATCCGTATTCTCGATCATGAGCGCAATCGGCGTGCCGGTCGTCCTGCCCTCAAACACGCCGGAGAGTATACGGACCTGATCTGCTTCCTGACGCTGGGTGGTGAATTTGGACTGCCCGGGCCTGCGTCGATCGAGCCAGGGCTGGATGTCACCCTGGTTCAGGGTGATACCGGGCGGGCAGCCATCGACGACGCAGCCAATGGCCGGCCCGTGGCTCTCGCCCCAGGTCGTGACACGAAACAGCGTCCCGAAGCTGTTATCCGACATGTCAGCCTTCTGAGGATGCGACAGCGATATCGGGCGCGGTCGGGTTTTTCATACCCACCAGATGATAGCCGCAATCGACGTGATGGACCTCACCTGTTGTTCCCGATGAGAGGTCAGACAGGAAATAGAGGCCGGAACCCCCTACATCCTTGAGCGACACGTTGCGCTCCATCGGTGCGTTGAGCTGGTTCCAGCGCAGAATATAGCGGAAATCGCCGATGCCATTGGCCGCCAGCGTCATGATCGGCCCGGCAGAGATTGCATTGACACGGATATTGTCCTTGCCAAGATCCGCGGCCATGTAACGCACCGAAGCTTCGAGGGCCGCCTTGGCCACGCCCATCACATTATAATGAGGCATGACGCGTTCCGCGCCCAGATAGGACAGGGTCAGGAGTGAACCGCCATCGGTCATCAGGGCCGCAGCCCGGCGCGCGACCGCCGTGAAGGAAAAACAGGAAATATCCATCGCCTTCAGAAAGGCATCGCGCGGCGTATCGACATAACGCCCGCGCAGGAACTGCTTGTCTGCCCAGCCAATGGCATGGACCACGAAATCGATTTTGCCCCAGGCTTTTTCGATCTCGTCGAAAGCACGGTCGATATCGGCATCGTCACTGACATCGCAAGGGATAACCAGAGAAGCACCCACGCTCTCTGCGAGAGGCTTTACGCGCTTGCCGAGTGCTTCGCCCTGATAGGTGAAAGCGAGCTCAGCCCCCTGTGCGGCGCAGGCAGAGGCGATGGCCCAGGCGATGGAGCGGTCATTGGCGACGCCCATCACAAGGCCGCGCTTGCCCGCCATCAGCGTCCCGGTGGGGAGATCGAACGAAGCGGTGGACATAAGGCAGATCCCGGTTAATGTCAGAGAAAGAAACAATAATGCTCCGCTACGTCGCACATGCCTGCCGCGCAAACAAGTGTCGAGATGACACGTTAGCAGTGACAACGAAGACGGACCCTAATAACGCAGGAGACCCCCTGTCATGGCTGAAGATACCACCCGCCCCCTTATCCCGCTCGACGCAGACCCCTTTGTTCTCTTCGCCGAGTGGATGAAGGACGCCGAGGCCAGCGAGCCAAACGACCCCAATGCCATGGCACTCGCTACCGCCTCACCCGAGGGTATTCCCTCCGTCCGCATGATCCTGCTCAAGGGCGCGGATGAGCGGGGTTTTGTGTTCTATACCAATCTCGAGAGCCGCAAGGGTGGTGAACTATTGAGCAACCCCCATGCAGCATTGCTCTTTCACTGGAAATCCCTGCGCCGCCAGATCCGTATCGAAGGTCCGGTTGAACCGGTCAGCGCGGAGGAAGCGGATCGCTATTTCGCCAGCCGCAGCCGCAATTCCCGGATCGGTGCCATCGCCTCCGACCAGTCACGGCCGCTTGCCGAGCGCGCTGATTTCGAAAAACGCATAGAGGCGGTGACAGCGCGTTTCGAGGGGAAGGAGCCCGAGCGTCCGGCTAACTGGTCAGGTTTCCGCCTTGTGCCCCGGCAGATCGAGTTCTGGCAGGACCGTCCCTACCGCATGCATGACCGCGCCACATGGACACGTGAAGAGAATGACTGGGCCGTTACACGGCTCTATCCCTGACACTACCTGACACGGGCGCACTCGCGGGACCTCGCCCACCCGGCCAGACACATCATTTATCTAGTGAGACCCCTCATGGCCAACGACGTCAGAAACATCCTCGTCCCGCTGAATGGCGCAGGCAATATCGATGCCGTTCTGCGTGTCGGCCTTCTCCATGCGCGCGCGTTCAACGCTCACCTCTCGACCGTTCTCGTGGGCGACGATCCCAATGAAATGGCAGCGCTCACAGGCGAGGGCCTTTCAAGTGCGATGATCAATGAGATGATGGAGGCGGCCGAGCATGAGGCGCATCGTCGCATGCTTCAGGTTCGGCTAAAATTCGATACGTTCATTCGCGACAATGACATCGAGCCCAAGCAGGGTTTTCTTGAAAACGACCCCCTCGCCCATTCACGACTGAGCGCCTCCCTCGAATTTCTGACGGGATCGGAACACGAAGCCGTGACCTGGCGAGCCCGCCTGTCAGACCTCACCCTCATGCCGCATCTAGGGCCCAACGATAATGCCCGTGCCTCGGAAGTCCTGCATGCGGTGCTCTATGATAGTGGCTGCCCGCTGGTTATTGCCCCCCCGACGCCACCTGTCAGTTCAGGCAAGCGCCTGTGTATTGCCTGGAATGGCACCGCAGAGGCGGCATCGGCCCTGCGCGGGGCTCTCCCTTATGCCAAACAGGCCGAAGCCGTGCAGATCCTCACCAGTGTCGATTATCACCGGCGCGGGCCTGAAGCAGACACCGTTCAGGATTATCTCAAGCTTCATGGCGTGAATGCCGAGATCAGGAATTTTAAGGGAATCGAACGCGATGTCGGTGCAGGAATCCTTACCGCGTGTGCAGATTTCGGCGCTGATATGCTCACGATGGGGGCTTACTCCCACTCACGGTTGCGCCAGATGATCATGGGGGGCGCCACCCGCCATGTGCTTGAACATGCTGGCATAACGGTTCTCATGAGCCGTTGATGTCGAACTTTTGCCATACCGCACCGGACATGCTACCGGCGCGGTATGGGTGACTTCCTTACAGGCGCCGAATGAACCGTCTTGAGCCAGAGCTCCAGACCGAATGCCGGGTCAGGCATCCGGGCCGCTCACGCGCCGAGCGCCTCCTTCTGACACTGGCACGCGCCTATCTGGGCTTCACCCAGGCCACCATACGCTGGTGCTTTACCGGGGCGCCCGAATCCCTTCCATCCCTGCTGCAAGCTCCCGATCGCCCGGTCGATGGCTGCATCACGGCCTGCTGGCACCGCTCCCTGCTTTTTTTGCCAGCCATGTGTCGTTGGGGGCATCGTCAAAACCCTGCTCTCAATTTTGGCGTCATGATCAGTCGCAATCGCGACGGTCGCTTCATCAACGACCTTGTGGCCCCCTGGGGGATCACCGGGGTCGAAGGGTCCAGCGACCGTCA
Organism: Asaia sp. HumB; assembly: GCF_030263835.1. Classification (NCBI taxonomy): domain Bacteria; kingdom Pseudomonadati; phylum Pseudomonadota; class Alphaproteobacteria; order Acetobacterales; family Acetobacteraceae; genus Asaia; species Asaia sp. HumB. The sequence continues at coordinate 135,897 of NZ_JARPML010000002.1, forward strand.
GGGGAAGAACAAGGGAGGCAGCCGCGCCCTGCGCGAATCTGTCAAGGCGATCAAGAATGGTGCGGTCTTTGCCATAACGCCGGATGGCCCACGCGGCCCCGCTGAAAAGGTTCAGCCCGGCACCCCGGCTCTGATGCGGTTATCTGGCAGCCCTCTTATTCCCGTCGGGGGAGCCTGCACTTCGCTTCGCCTACCGAGCTGGGATGGGTTACGCGTCCCCCTGCCCTTCGGCCGCGGTTACATGCTCTATGGTGCCCCTCGAAAGGGAGACGCCTCCCCCGAGGCCATCGAGAACGATCTGAAAGACCTCTCTGCCAAAGCCGAGCATTATCTATCTGCTGGCCGTTTTACCCTGCCGGATCATCTCTGGCACTTGCTGGGCATGGTCCTTACGCCGGGGTTGCGGGCCATGATGCTCGTTCGCCTCAGGCGCGGCAAGGAGCGGCGCGAACGTCTCCCGGAGCGTCGGGGCCGCGCGAGCCTTACGCGGCCGACCGGTCGAGTTCTGTGGCTGCACGCGGCAAGCGTTGGTGAGACCCATTCCATCCTCCCCCTGATCGAGACGTTGGCAAGGCGCAATCCCGGCTGGCACTTCCTTCTCACCAGCGCCACCATCGGCGGCGCCGATATTGTCGCGCATTATCTTGGCCAGGCAGCGCACAGGGATGCGCGCATCATCCATCAGTTCATACCCTATGATACGCCGCTCTGGACGCGACGCTTTCTGGATCACTGGCAACCCGAAGCCCTGCTTCTGACCGATAGCGAACTCTGGCCGGGGCTGATCCTTTCCTGCACACGCCGCGCCATTCCTGTAGGTGTTCTCAATGGTCGCCTGTCGGAAAAATCGTGGCGACGCTGGCACAAGGCACGCCATATTGCCCCGCCCCTGTTCCGCCGTCTGGCTTTTGTGGCCGCGCGAGGCGAGGAGGACGGGAGGCATTTTCGTGACCTCGGGGTGAAGGATGTCGTCTGTCTGGGCGACCTCAAACAGGATGCGCCGCCGCCGCCAGTTGACCCGGTCGAGCTGGACAGACTCAGACGCCTGATCGCGGGGCGACCGGTTTTCCTCGCCGCATCGACCCACCCCGGTGAGGACGAGATCATGCTACGCGCCGCTCACCTGGCGCGAGAGCACTTTCCCGCTCTCCTGACCATCATCGCCCCCAGACACCCGGTAAGGGGTGAGGATATTGCCACCCTCACCTCTCCGGCAGCGCCCCGGCGTAGCGCAGGCGCCGACCCTGCTGCGCATGATGCCTTCTGGATTGCCGATACACTTGGCGAGCTGGGCTTGTTCTACCGTCTGGCCGATTGCGCGTTCATCGGCAATTCGCTGATCCTACCCGGCGGGGGGCATAACCCGTTCGAAGCGGCAAGGCTCGATGTCGCCCTTGTGACCGGGCCCTTTCATGACAATTTTCGTCCTGCCTTCACGCAACTGAAGGGGCTGGTTGAGACTATACATGACGAGACGCAACTGGCTGACTGGATTGTAGAGGTGTTGACCAACCCTTCCCCCTGGAAAGACCGCGCCTGCCGCGCAAAAGAGACCATCGGGTCGGGACATGATGTAGCACTCAGGCTCGCCGAGAAGATCGAGACGCTGTGCGCCTGAAACTTTCCCCACCGGCTTTCTGGCAAAAAGCAGCACCTGGCTGGCAGGCACGCGCCCTCAGGCCTGTGTCATTCCTGTTCGATACGGTCGGCCTCGTCCGGGCGGTACGCGCACGACCGTCGACAGCGAGCATTCCGGTCCTATGCTGCGGCAATCTCAGCGTCGGCGGTACGGGCAAGACAATTCTCGTCCGGGATCTGGCGGCGCGGCTGGCTGCCCGGGGTGAGCGCCCGCATATACTGAGCCGCGGCTATGGTGGAAGGCTGAGCGGGCCACTGCGCGTGGACGTCCATCACCACACCGCGCAGGATGTGGGGGACGAACCTTTCATGCTGGCGCAAGACTTCCCGGTCTGGATTGGCGGAAACCGCGCGGAAACCGCTCACCTCGCCACCGAGGATGGCGCAACCTGCCTCATCATGGATGACGGCCTGCAGAACACCACCTTGCGCCAGACCATGCGGCTCATCACTTTCGATGGCGCCGTCGGCCTCGGCAACGGTCAGACCCTCCCCGCCGGCCCTCTTCGCGAGCCGGTCAGCCGTGGACTCATGCGCGCCGATGGGGTCATCATCATCGGTCGCGACGACGCCCATCTCGCCACTCATCTACCTTCCTCGATCACGGTTCTGGCAGCTCGGCTCATCCCGTCTGCCACGATAAGGCGGCTCCAGGGCAAGCAGATCATCGCCTTTGCCGGAATCGGTCGTCCCTCGAAGTTCTTTGACATGCTGCGCGAGGCGGGAGCGCCCCCCATGCGCAGCATCGCCTTTGACGACCATCACGCCTATACCGAGCGCGACTGCCGCCGCCTGTCAGTACTCGCCCGTCAGCCGCGAACCGCCCTGGTGACAACACGCAAGGACTGGGTCAAATTGCCCGTCTGGCTGCGGGAAGATGTCAGCGTGATCGATGTCGAGCTTCTCTGGGCCGACCCCGAAGCGCCCGAACGCCTGCTGGACCAGCTATTCGCAACTGTGTAGAGCCGCCTTATGAGCGACACTCCCGCGATCACACTTCTGCACCGCGCCGAATACATGGCGGCCCGCCTCGCCCTCGCAGCGTTGTCCTCGCTGCCCGCGGCGATGGCATCCAATCTGGCGGGCTGGGTGGCGCGTGCAATCGGTCCGCGCCTGCCTGTCTCCCGTGTCGCCGACAATAATCTGGCGCTGGCTCTACCCCGCCTAACAACCGGGGAACGTGCCGCGATCATCGTGGATGTCTGGGATAATCTGGGCCGCACATTGGGGGAGTTTCCCCATTTGCACCGCTTGCAGCAAAACACGGAATCCGGCCCCGGATGGAGCATCAGCAATGCCGAGGCGCTGGAGATCGTGCGGGCCACAGGCAAGCCTGTCATCTTCTTCTCGGGCCATATCGGCAACTGGGAAATGTTGCCAACAGTCGTCGCACGACACGGCCTCCCTTTCGCCTCGTTCTATCGTGCTGCAGGGAATCCGCTCATCAACCGGCTCATCATCGCCCTGCGTTCACGCGCAATGGGGGTCGAGACGCCGATGTTCGCCAAAGGCGCAAAGGGCGCCCGTCTGGCGCTTCGTCATCTCGCCCAGGGGCATCATCTCGGTATTCTCGGTGATCAGAAAATGAATGACGGCATCGAATGTCGCTTTTTCAATCTGCCTGCCATGACAGCCTCCGCAGCAGCGGCCTTTGCCGTGAAATACGATTGCCCGATCGTCACGGGTCGCATCGTCCGGCTTGGCCCCGCCAGATTGCATCTGGAAGTCGGTCCTGTCCTCTACCCCAATCTCGGGGCGCGCCGTACCGATGAAATTGGCAGCCTGACGCAAAGGCTCAATGACCAGCTGGAACGCTGGATTACAGAGAAGCCCGGGAGCTGGCTCTGGCTTCATCGTCGCTGGCCGAAAGAATTGTATACAAGAAAATGGCGTAATTAACGGTCCAGACAGTCCGGAAGTTTCTTTTTTCCTATCTGAACATAGGTGAAACGAAGCATTGCTTTTCTGCAACACCCCGCCGCCACGATGACGGAAAACGTCATACAAACGCAATTTTACGTTGAGACCGCCCGCTTTTGCCGTCTAGCCTCAGTGTTGTACCAGAAATGAGGACGCAACGTATGGCCCAGACGCTGCCGTTTCCCAAGAACGAAACTCCAGCACCTCTCAGCAATGTGATTCCGCTGCGCTTCAATGTGCTGCCTCGTCATCGCGAATATCTTTCGCAGTGGCTGCAGGCTGGCCTCGCGATGGGGCTTTGCGACGCGGATATCGAGACGGAATGTCTGGATGGACGCAGCGAAGCTGTCGCTCATATCCTGATCTGGGTTCGCGAAAACGCTGACCCCGCCTATATGATCAAGCCACGCGGACTGCGCTGGGTTCTGATTGACCATATCCGCGACCACGAACTCGGGGTTTACCCGAGCCTTGAACTCGCCCTGAACACAGTTCGTCCGGTACTGCCGCTCAAATCCATCGCCGCCGCCTGAGTCTTATCGAGTCAGGCTGGCAGAACGGAGCCAGACCCGTCACAGCGCTCAGGTCAAACCCGGGCGCTGGAAAACGACACGCCCGTATTCATGAGGGCGAACCAAGTCTCTGCAGCCGCCCCCAACGTGGCGGAGCCTCGACATAAGCTTAACGGGTCAGGCGCCTCGGTGCGGCCGATGCCATTTTAACCCCACCGCCCGGCAGAATTTCAAACAGGGCAAGGCCGCGTGCCACAGTGCCATCGCCTCTCAGCACGAATGTCCCATCGGCGCCGGCGAATCCGTCCGGACGCAGCAGCGAGCTTTCCGAGAAACCGTCAGGACGCTGGCTCAGCACTGCCGCCATCGTGGCTGTGTCGTAGGCAACATTGGCCAGAACTGACGGGGCATAGCCGTAGCGTGCGCGATAACGCTGCACGAAGTCATTGCGGAAGGACGGATCGGGCGCGGCAAACCAGCCGCCATGCAGGGCACCGAGCTTTGCGGCAAACGCATTCCAGAGTGCCGGCCCCATGATACGGGTCTGTCCCGTATCGATCGCAGCCTGCTTGAGGCCATCAATCACATTGCCAAGCTGAAGCCCCGTATCCCCCAGCAGCAGGGCGTCGAACGGCGGCGGAGCGAGAACGGGTTTTGCAGGAGCCGATGTCGCCGTGCCAGAAGCGGGCGAAACCGTCGCACCAGGCACCGCCCCCTTTGAAGGATCGGCAGCATTGCCGCCAGAAGCGGGCGCGGGTGATGCCTCGCTACCCAAAGGGTTGACAGCATCCGGCTCGGCCGGGGTAGCCGCGGCGGCCTGCTTTGATGCCTCGTCCTGGCGCGCTTGCCAGTCAGACAGGGTCTTGAGACCTGCCGATATCGACTCGGCAGTGCCGGTATGGAAAGCGATATTCGGTTGCGCCAGTCCGCGCGCGGCACAGGCCTTGCCCAGTGCGTCAGCAAGGGCGTGACCAAGCGCCGAGTCAGGAAGATAAGCGGCGAAATTCTTGCGCCCTTCAGCGCTGGCGGCCTCAACCAGACGGTTGACCTGCTGCTCGACTGTTATACCCATGACCCAGACGCCCGGCTTGGCCTGAACCTGATCGCTCGTATAGGCAAATTCGGGGATACCGGCTGGCTGAACGAGGGTTGCAACCGGACTTGTCTGCGGGGCAGTCAGCGGCCCAAGGATTACGCGATCGCCCTGATCAATGGCAGCGCGTGCTGCTGTCTCGGCGGTCTGACCGGGCGCGTCGGTATCGCGTATATCAAGCGTAACCCCATGCCCTTCAGGCACGGCGATATGGGCCGCATTCGCCATCTGCTGGCCAAGCTTGCCGAAGCGACCGCTCAGCGGCAACAGCATACCAATCTTTTTGGGTCCAGAAGCGTCCTGAGCTGCCCCCCCCCCGATCTTGGCGACGGGCGGCGGTGTCTCGGGGCCACCACAGGCAACAAGGGCAAGGGCTGCGACACCGGCGAGAGCGGAAACCTTGCATGCAGAGGCCGACCTGAGCGATGTGAAGGAAACCACGCGCTGACGGGGACCGAATGTCCGACCTACCATCTTATACCCACACTCCTGATAATGACTCGCCCCCTGAGGGCTCGTCGCATCCTTATGACAATTCTGGCAATTCTGCGACTCTTCCCCCCGGCAGCCTCACTCTGATTGCCACACCGATCGGCAACCTGGGCGATATCAGCACCCGGGCGATCGAAACCTTGAAAGCCGCCGATGTGATCCTGTGCGAAGACACGAGGGTGACAACCAAACTGCTCAAGGCCTATAACGTTTCCACACCGACACAAATTCTTCACGATCATAATGAGCAGGATCGTCTGCCAGGGCTGCTCAACCGCATGGCTCAGGGCGGGCGTCTGGCCCTTGTTTCCGATGCCGGAACCCCGCTTGTTTCGGACCCCGGATACCGTTTGACACGTGCCGCCATCGGGGCAGGGTTGTCTGTCGGGGCCATACCCGGGGCCAATGCGGCGACGCTCGCCCTCACGCTCTCGGGTCTGCCGCCCCATCCTTATCTATTCAGCGGGTTTGCCAGCCCGCGTTCATCGGCCCGCCGCAGCCAGTTCGCGGTATTGCGCGCCGCCGAGCAGGCGGGTTTCACTGCAACGCTCATCTGGTATGAAGCGCCCCACCGCCTGCTGGACATGCTGGATGACCTGATCGCTGTTTTCGGCCCCGAGCGTGAAGCCGCCGTGGCGCGTGAACTGACCAAGAAATTCGAGGAGATCCGTCGCGGATCGCTCACAGAGATCCGTGAGCACTTCTCCGGGACAGCACCGCGCGGAGAAATAACGGTGCTGGTCGGCCCTCCGGGCGATGAAGCAGTTGATACCGAGCACGATCTGGACGCCCGTCTTGTCGAGGCGCTCAAGACCCATTCGGTGAAAGACGCGGCGGCTCTGGTCGCCGGGGCGGTCAATCTGCCCAAGCGCGTTGTTTATGCCCGCGCGCTGGAGATTGGTAAAAGCTGATCAGTGACCAAACGCGAGGAAGGCCGTAGGTCGCGGCCGCCTTGCGTCGGCGCGGACATCATACCGGCTCAAGGTTGCCCATCGAAGCGCGGAAGGCGACCTACCCCCCGCACTTCAGGGTGATCACGTCAGTCCTGTTCCTTCGGCAGTGCGAAAAGTGTCGCCGGGTTGCCGGGATTGGAAACGACGTTGAACAGGTCGATCTGTGTCTCGCGTCCTTGCGCATCCTTGACCATCCATGATTTCAGCGTCAGGGGGGAGTCATTGAAGATAAGTGTCAGGCTACCCTCTGACGGCGTCGCCGTGCGAACCAGCGTGACCTGCACCAGCCCATGATCGTGCTGGAAGGCCGTCACCGTCACATCGCCAGACAAGCGCAGATCGGGCCGTAGCAACAGGCCGAGCGGTGTCCGATCGAGCGGTAGCGTCGTGACCTGCCCGAGTTCCCGATCCTGATAGACAACCTTACCATCATTGGCGATGAGCAGCAGCGGGCTCGGCTTATCGTAATCGAAACGCATCTTCCCCGGCCGGTCCAGCCAGGCCTGTCCCGTGGAGCGACTGCCATCGGGCGCGATCTGCTGGAACCGCGCCTTGATCGCATGGATAGCGTTCAGCGCATCCTGCACCCGGGCAATCCAGCCAGCATCGGTGGGCTTTAGAACCGCAGCCTGAGGCGTTGCCGCAGCGCCTTGGGCCAGAACCGTGCCTGGGGTAATGGACAGGATGCCAGCAAGAAATCCGCCCACAAGTAAGGCACGCATGGAAAATCGTGGCTGAATCGCGCTCATTTCAGATCGCCGCTTCTTCAAAAACGTGACGTACATCGCCCTGCCAGGCTCCCTTGAAACGCTCCACCCAGTGCTCGGCCTGGGTCGGGCCGCCATCAGCAATGATCTGGAGCGGGGCAAGACAGACCTCCTCACCCAGACCACGTGCACGCAGCCCCTGATCAGCCAGCGCAATGACGCGCTTGGCGAGCGCACGTAGGCCGCCGGGGAAAGTCGCGTCCATCGCCTTGCGCGGCACTTCGGCACGCAGGGCGCGATAGACCGACCAATCCTGCTCACGAACCAGTGCCTCGGCTGCGACCAGAGTCGCCGGATCATAGAGCAGCCCGACCCAGAGCGCCGACTGAGCCAGCATCATTGCCGGACTACCCGCATCGGCACCGCGCATTTCAAGGAACTGCTTGAGGCGCACATCAGGGAAAACCGTCGTCAGGTGATCCTCGAAATCACCCATCGTCGGGGTGACACCAGCAAGCGCTGGCTGCGCCTTACCTTCCAGCCAAGCGCGGAATGACGCCCCGGCGACATCGCGTATCTCGCCATCGCGCATGATGAAATACATCGGGACATCAAGAACCCAGTCCACATACTGCTCGAAGCCGAACCGGTCGTCGAAACAACAGGCTGGCATGCCCGAGCGCGCGTTGTCTGTGTCGGTCCAGACCTGCGCACGGTTCGACAACAAACCGTTCAGCTTTCCCTCATAGAAGGGAGAATTCGCAAAGAGCGCCGTTGCGAGCGGCTGCAGCGCAAGGGAAACGCGCATCTTGCGAGCCATGTCCTCCTCGGAGCTGAAATCGAGATTGACTTGAACCGTGCAGGTGCGGGTCATCATATCCAGCCCGAGTGTACCGACTTTCGGCATGTAGCGTCGCATGATCGCGTAACGGCTCTTGGGCATGATCGGCATGGCATCACGGGTCCAGAGCGGCTGAAAACCCAGAGGTGCGAAGCCGAGACCAAGCGCCTTGGCCGGTTCTCTGATCGCGTCGAAATGCGCCTGCATCTCGTCGCGTGTCTCGTGCAGCGTCGCGACGGGACGTCCTGACAGTTCGAACTGCCCTGCAGGCTCAAGCGAAAGAGATTCGCCCTTATGATCGCCCTGCCCCTTGAGCCCTATGAGCTTGTCATGATCGGTGATGGCCTGCCAGTCACGCCCGTCAGCCATGACTGCCTCAAGGAGCGATTCGATACCCTTCGGCGTGTAGGCAGGTGCCGAATAGGCTTCGCGGCCCGAATGATCGCCCGGCAGAACAAAGCCGAATTTCTCGTGCTCGGTACCGATGCGCCATGACTCCTGTGGCTTGGCCCCATCCGCAAGAAGTGCAACGAGCTGCGCCTTGCTCTCGATGGGCGCGTCATTCAGGTCACCGGGATTGGACATGGGCGGTACTGGAGCCTCAAAGGGAGATTTCTGGAAAAAGAAACTGTCGAGTTTCGTCCTATATGGACCGTGATGCGCGAAACGCCAACTGGGCAAGCCCGGCAATCACTGCCGTATCTGCCCTGAGGATCAGATTTCCCAGCGAAACCGGCCTGATCGCGCTATGCGTATTCAGCAGGCGGCGCTCGCTCTCCGAGAATCCACCCTCCGGCCCGATCAGCAGGCCGTAATGCGACGGTACCGGGTCAACGCCCGGACACTGCTGTCGTTCCAGCGCTGCGTAGAGCGGGTAGGACTGGGGCCATTCATCAAGCAACTGGGCCAGTGGCCGCAGCGGTTCGATGGCTGGAATGTCGAGCCGCTCGCACTGTTCCGCAGCCTCGATCGCAATGGCGCGAAATCTCTCCGCGTTGATGCGGTGCGTATTGGTGCGTTCGGTGATCACAGGGGCGAAACGTTTGACACCCATCTCAGTCCCCATGCGCAGCACAAGATCGGTGGCGTCGCGCTTGAGCGGGGCAAACACCAGAACCGGCCCCGGCACCTCCACCGCAGGACGGCTGAGCGTGGTCAGGACCGCCTGCCCCCGGTCCTTGCGCTGGATCTCGAGGCGCGCTGTCCATTCGCCCGCCCCTTCACCGAATACGCAAAGCGCGTCCCCTTCGTTCAGCCGCAGAACAGCGGTGAGATAGCGCATCTGCCCCGGATCGAGCGCGATTGCTGTGCCCGCCCCCATGCCGGGAAGGAGTTGATCCAGATAGAGCCGGGGGGCGTCCTGCATGTCTGCCTCGTGATGGGTGATTGACGTTCCCTGTTCATAGACGCAATGAACCCTCATGACGACATGGAGACCTCAATGACGCGCGAGACCGTGCCCCATACCGACATTCGCGCTCATGGCTGGATCGCCCGTATGCCGCGCGCATGGCGGCCCTATCTGCTGCTGGCCCGTCTCGACCGCCCTGTCGGCACGTGGCTTCTCCTCTTGCCCGGCATCTGGGGAATCGCGCTCGCCGAGGGCGCGACATTTTCCCGTCGCGCCGTGCTTATCGCCCTTTTCGCCATTGGCTCCCTCGCCATGCGGTCAGCGGGTTGTGTCGTCAATGACATCTGGGACCGCAAGATCGACGCCCAGGTTGCCCGTACTGCAGGCCGCCCTCTTGCCAGCGGCGCCGTCTCGGTGCTTCAGGCCCTCTGGCTGCTGGCAGCCCTGCTCGTTATCGGCGCGCTGGTGCTATTCCTGCTTCCAGCAATCTGCTGGGCGCTCGCGCCGCTTGCCCTGCTTCTGGTCGGTCTCTACCCGGCAGCCAAACGCGTAACCTGGTGGCCGCAGCTCGTCATGGGGTTCACCTTCGGTTTCGGCGCCCCCATGGGGTACGCCGCTGCCGCAGGGCGGGTCGATTGGGTCTGTGCCCTGCTCTATGCCGGCACGATCCTGTGGCAGCTTGGCTTTGACACCATCTATGGCTTTCAGGACATGGATGACGATGCCCGTATTGGAGTGCGTTCAACCTCGCGTCTCTGGGCAACGCAGGCGCGGCCTTTCATCGCTGCCTGCTACACAGGGGCGGCCCTCCTCCTGTCGGCAGCCATCACACTGGCTGGGCTGCACTGGAGTGTCTGGCCCCTCGCGCTCCTGTCCAGCCTCATGCTGGTCAGTCAGATCGTTCGTCTGGATATCCGCAACCCGGCGCTGTGCCTGATGCTGTTTCGTAAGAATGTCCCGTTCGGCATGGTTCTGGCCGCGGCACTGATCTGCGGGCGGGTGTTGTCGTGAGAGAGGCCGAAAACTTCATTGCCAGTCAGACGGTTATCGAAACCGCGCCCCTCGTCCCGGAGCTGAGGCTGCATCTGGCCACTGAAATCACCCCGATCTGGCAGGCGACAGAAGCCCACCTGGCCGAGATGAACATAGAGCCGCCTTTCTGGGCCTTTGCGTGGCCGGGCAGCCAGCTTCTCGCCCGTTTCATCCTCGACAACCCGGCTCTGGTGCGGGATCGCATCGTGCTGGATTTCGCCTGTGGGGGTGGTCTAGCGGGCATCGCGGCAGCACGATCCGGCGCCGCAGAGGTGCTGGCCAATGATATCGACCACCTCGCCCTTCAAGCCGCGCAACTTAATGCCAAGTTGAATGGCGTTGGCCTCACCCCGCTGGAAGGCTCCATCATCGGCACATTGCCCAAGGCAGATCTGCTTCTTTGCGGAGATGTCTGCTACAACCAGCAGATGGCCGACCAGATCATTCCGTGGCTGCGTCACTGTGCGGCCCATATGGAGGTCTGGATGGCTGATCCGGGCCGCCCCTATGCGCCGAAAGAGGGTATCAAGACGTTGAGCGTAACGGAGCTGCCCACAACGATGGAGCTGGAGGGCAGAACAGCGCGTGAAACACGCCTGTGCCGAATTCTGCCTCTACCGGCCTGACTGGCTTCAGCCCGGTCAGGCCTTCGCCTTGATCGAACGCGCCAGGCTCATCGCAGCGCCGAGCCAGGCAATCAGCATGGCGCAGAGCAGGCACAGCGTTGAGGCATGGGTGCTGAAGCGAAATACGCTTGCAACCAGTAGCGCGCCAAGCGTCTGCCCGCCCAGCCTTGCGACCGACACAAGTCCGCTCGCGCTTCCCTCGCGCCCACGGGGAGCCGCCAGCATCATGACGCGGTTATTGGGGGGCTGGAACATGCCGAACCCGGATCCCGCCAGCCAGGTGCGCCAGATGATATCCAGATTCGAGGCATCTGGCGGCAGAAGCCAGAGCAACGCAAACCCGCATCCGGTTACGGCAAGGCCGAGGCTGGAGAGCAGAACCGCAGGGACTCGATCGGTCCAGCGGCCTATGAGGAACGACATGGTGGCCACGCCTACCGCCCAGGGCGTGATCAGAAACCCGGTGACTGTCGCCGGGCGCTGGAACACGGTCTCAAGCGTGAAGGGCATGGCGATGATGAAGAAATTCGACGCGACAAACCCCGTCATGCCGACAATGAACGCAATCATAAAGGACGGCACACCCAGCAGATCGACCGGCACCACAGGCTCGTCCTTGCCGCGCTGATAGCGCAGAAGCGCTGCCCAGCACAGAACGCCTGCCCCCGAGAGCAGCAATGCGCCCCAGAGGCCGCCATGCACCGCGTCATCAACGCCAATCACGGTGAAGGTGAAGGCACAGATGGTCAGCACCACAGCAGGCAGATCGACCGCCTTCTCCGAGCGTGGCGTAACTGGCAGGGCGAAGCTGGCAAGCGCCAGGGCCGCCAGCCCGAGGGGCACATTGATCCAGAAAATCCACGGCCAGTCGGCAACCGACATGACCAGAGAACCGACAGTAGGGCCTAGCGCCACGCCGGTACCAATAATCAGGCCGTTCAGGGCCAGCCCTTTGCCAAGCGCTGCCTTTGGGTAGATGAACCGTATGAGCGCAATGGCAACGCTCATGATACTCGCCCCGCCAATACCCTGCAGAGCCCGCGCAAGGGCAAGCTCGAGCAGACTGTGAGACAGGGCACAGAAGATGGAGGCGACAAGAAAGATTGCGATGCCTAGCCGGCACATGCGCGCAAAGCCTATACGCGCCCCGATCGATGCCAGGGGGAGCAGCATCGAAAGCGAAGCAAGCTGATAGGCATTGATGACCCAGATGGACTGGGATGAGGCGATATGCAGGTCATGCGCAATGCTCGGCAGCGCGACATTGGCCACCGCGTAATCAAGCACCGAAAGCAGCACGGCCAGCGCGACTGCCAGCATCGCCCTCGCACGCTCGACACCATACAGCCCGTCAGGCTGCCCGGTGCCATCGCTGTCGTTATGCGAAATTCCGCCCTGTCGTGCCGCTTTCATGACTCAGGGCTGAGCCATGAACACGCGCTGATAGAGCCCGTTGGTCCAGCTCATGCCCTGAAGGAACAGCGCTGCATCGAAACGGGGTGCACCATCGCGCAGGAAGGCGTGCTGGCCATCGACCTCATGCCATTCCAGCGCCGTACCGGCCTGCTCGAGCGCATCGCGAATCTGGCGACGTCCCTCATAGGGCACATGCGGATCATGACGGCCCCATACCATCATGATCTCGCCGCGTATCTCGGCAGCGCGGGCCAGCGTACCATCATGGCGCTCGCCACCCAGCGTGCCGGTATGCAGATCGGTAGCATAGAAACAGGCTGTCGCTTCGATGTCCGGCAGCAGCGCTGCACGGAAGGCAAGGTGACCGCCGAGACAGACGCCAAACGCACCAAAGCGCCCGCTGCACGCCTCATGCCCGCGCAGCCAGGCAATGAGCGCCACATTGTCAGTGTCAAACTGTCCGATGGGCTTGGTGTATTTCAGGTCATTCCCGCGATCTGTGCCCGGCTTGTCATAGGCCAGCACACAGCCTGGGGCCTCGTATTCGTGATAGACCTCCGGGACCGCTACCAGATAGCCCTGCCCTGCAATCATCGCGGCGAGACGCTCGATGGGCGCAGTCACCTGATAGATTTCCGAGAACAGCAGAATGGCGGGGAAACGTCCCGCTCGTGCCGGACGGAAGAGATGGACGCGCATCTCGCCCGTGGGTGTCTGGATATCGGCTGTTTCGTCGCTTCGGATCAGCACGGTGTTTCCCCTCTCAGGATCTTATGGAGTCGTAGGCGCCACTGGCGAGTCTGTTTCGTGCATAGAACCTCATGCCCGCCAAGACCATGCCCACGGAGGCAAAGCCTGACGGATGGTGCGACTCGTGTGCTGATCACGCAGATCAGCGGCCTGCCACGAGAAAACTTTGGATCGATCCAGAATCAGGGCCGTGCCGGAACAGGCAGGATCAGGCTTGTAAGATTTCTGCCCAATATGTGAACACGCAGCAACCTGATGACACGTTGACAGAAACCCCGTTAGCCCCGCGTGATCACGTCATGTCTGCACTTTTTGCCATCTCCCTTGCCTCCGCCGCGATCCTTGCGATCGTCGTCCTCATTGCCTTTTTCAGGCTCAATCCGTTCATCGTGCTGTTCACGACGTCGCTAGCGCTTGCGCTCGCGGCGGGGATGCCAGCCGACAAGGTGGTAAAATCTTTCGAGGAGGGAGCAGGCCACGTGCTCGGCCATGTCGGCACGGTGATCGCGCTTGGCACGATGCTGGGCAAGATGCTGGCTGAATCGGGCGGCGCGGACCGCATTGCCCTGACCATCTCCAACCGGGCCGGACGCTCGCGCGTGGACTGGGCCATGATGATCATCGGTCTGCTGATCGGCCTGCCGGTATTCTTCGAGGTCGGTTTCGTCCTGCTTATCCCCCTCGCCTTCGTGCTGGCCGCCCGCACCGATACACCGTTGTTGCGTGTCGCGCTTCCCATGGGGGCCGCGCTGTCAGTCACCCATGCCATGATCCCGCCGCATCCGGCCACGCTGCTGGCGCTCTCGGCCTATCATGCCAATACGGGCCATACGATTTTCCTCGGTATCCTGATCGGTACGCCCATCGCCATCATCGCAGGCCCTCTCTTTGCCCGCTTCATTGCCCCGCGCGTTCCCCTGACCGAGGCCAACCCACTGGCAGAGCAGTTCGTCAACCGCGAGCCGCCCCAGAACATGCCCGGTTTTGCCATCACCGTTTTCACCATCCTCTCCCCGGTGGTGCTGATGCTGGTGGCCTCGATTGCCGATCGTGTTTCGGCACCGGGAACGACGCTGAACACGGCCCTGCATTTCATCGGCAATACCGATATCGCCCTCGTGCTGGCCGTCATCCTCTCCTTTTATGTTCTCGGGCTGGCCCGCGGTTTCTCCCGCGAGACCATCCTGCGTTTTACCAATGAATGTCTTGGCCCGACCGCACTCATCATGCTTCTGGTTGGCGCAGGCGGCGGCTTTGGCCGCGAACTGGTTGATAGCGGCGTCTCGAAGGTCATCACCGACACAGCGCTTAACTTCAATGTGCCGATTCTCGTCCTGGGCTGGCTGCTGGCGGTCATCGTGCGCGTAGCCTGCGGTTCGGCAACGGTTGCCATGAGCACCGCCTCCAGCATCGCTGGTCCCATCCTGCTCAAGAGCCAAGGCGTCTCACCCGAACTCATGGTTCTGGTCACGGGCGCAGGCTCGGTGGCTTTTGGCCCCATGAACGATGCCGGATTCTGGCAGATCAAGGAATATCTCGGCCTGACCGTGCCGCAGACCATCAAGACCTGGTGCGTCATCGAAACGCTGATCGCGTTCCTCGGCCTTGGTTTCTGCCTGCTGGCGTCGCTGTTCATATGAAAAAAGCGCGGGACAATGATCCCGCGCATCTTGCCTCTGCGCCGACAGGCGCACCTCGTGAGAGCGTCAGAGCGTAGCCAGAAACGCCTCTGACGTCATAGGGCGGGAGAACATCGGGTAGGTGTACTGGATGGCCGCCTCATGCTGCGCTTGTGAAAGCGTGGCAGTGCAATCGGTCAAGGTCACCACATCATAGCCCAGTTCATAGGCCGTGCGCATGGTGGACTCCACACAGCAATCGGTCAGGAAACCTCCGAGCGCGACACGCGTGATCCCGTTATGCCGCAGCACAAAATCAAGATTGGTGCTGGCAAAACTGCACAAGCCACGCTTGCCTGAGATGACGATATCATCACCCTCAGGCGACAGCGCGTCGATAATCCGAGCGCCCCACTCCCCTTTCTGAAAAGCCTGCGTCGCCTTGACGCCAGCCAGAATTCCGTAGGGCGCGCTGGCGAGCTCCGGATAGCCCTTTGCGAACTCGATGGGCACCCAGACAATCTTCACGCCCTTGGCACGCGCCGCGTTGACGAGAGCGATTGTGCGATCGATCATGCCCGTGCGGGCGATCTCGGCCTTCACGCCGTCATGCAGCGCTCCGCCCTCGGAGACGAAATCATTCTGGAATTCGATCAGCACAAGGGCGGTCTGGCTCATGACTTGTTCTCCGCATAGGGGTTCTTGGTGCCCCTCAATTGCAAACGGATCGGCGTGCCCGGCAGATGGAACGTCTCGCGCAGCCCATTCACCAGATAGCGCTTGTAGGCATCCGGCAGCAGCTCTGCGCGCGTACCGAACAGGATGAAGGTCGGCGGGCGCGACTTGGCCTGCGTCATGTAACGCAGCTTGAGACGGCGCCCGTCAACCAGTGGCGGCTGATGCCGCTCAAGCGCGGCCTCGAACCAACGATTGAGCTCTCCGGTCGTCACGCGGCTGTTCCAAACCTCATGCGCCCGACGAACGGCGGGCAGAAGCTTGTTTACCCCAGCACCCGTCAGGGCCGAGAAGGTAACGACCGGGATACCGCGCATCTGGGCCAGCGAGGTCTCGATACGATCGGCAATCGCCTGACGGGTGGCCGCACGGTCCTCGACTGCATCCCACTTGTTCAGGGCCAGAACACAGGCGCGCCCCTCCCGCTCGATGAGACGGGCAATCTGCAGATCCTGCTCATGCACACCCAGCGTGGCATCGAGCGTCAGCACAACCACCTCGGCCATTTTCAGCGCCTCGATGGACGCCGAAACCGACATGCGCTCCAGATCCTGCTCGATGCGCGCCTTGCGACGCAGCCCAGCCGTATCGACAAGCTGGATCGGGCCAACCTCGTCATGCAGCGACACCGAGATTGAATCGCGCGTCAGTCCCGGCTCCGGCCCGGTGATCATGCGCTCTTCACCCAGCAGGCAGTTCAGGAGCGTGGATTTACCGGCATTGGGGCGGCCCACAATGGCAAGGCGCAGCGGGCCCGCTGGCCTCTCCTCAATTTCCTCGCCGTCCTCGTCGAGCACCTTGGCGCGCGAACGCGGCTTTTCACGCACACGCTCACCTTCAGGCAAGCGATCGGCGATTTCGCCCATCAGATGCGCGATACCCTCGCCATGTTCAGCAGAGAGCGCCAGTGGCGTCCCGAGACCCAGAGAATAGGCCTCGAGCACTTCGTTACCCGCCGCCGCACCCTCTGCCTTGTTGGCGAGGAGCAGCACTTTCTTGTTCTGCTTGCGCAGCCAGGCAGCGAAATGCTTGTCGGCGGGCGTCACACCGGCGCGGGCATCGATGCAGAACAGCACGAGATCTGCCTGCGCCACGGCCGATTCCGAGGACGCGCGCATACGACCAAACAGCGTGTCCGGCGCAGCCTCTTCAAGACCTGCCGTATCGATCAGGCGCACCTTGCGCCCACGGAGCAACGCCTCTCCTTCCTTGCGATCGCGTGTCACGCCCGGCATGTCAGACACAATGGCCTGACGCCGCCCTACCAGCCGGTTGAAGAGAGTCGATTTACCGACATTGGGACGCCCGGCGATGACAACGAGCGGAAGAAAAGAAGAGTCAGTCACGGATCAACCATATGCATTCAGGTTACCATCGGTCGACAGCACAAGAACCTTGCCGTCGCAGATGATGGGTTCAACCAGGGTAGGCTTTTTTGTTTTCAGGGGTGCGTCAGCCTTGCCCGTGACTGCGTCGATCACCTGGAAGCCGTTTTCCTCGAGAGAGGAAACACACACAAGCTTTCCATCGGCCATGACGGGGCCAAACCACGTCACGGCATATTTCTGCTTGGTCTCGTTCTTGAAACGACGCAGATCGTGAATCCAGCGCACATGGCCGGACAGGCGATCAAGACAGGCAAGCTGCTGATCCGAGGAGATCAGATACAGCCAGTCGCCCACAATGAGCGGCGTATTCTGCCCGCTGGCTTCACGCTCCCAAAGGCGGCGACCCGAGCGCATATCGATAGCGACCAGAACCTTGGAGAGCGAAACCGCATAGGCTGTGCCGTCCTTGACCACGGGTGCGCCACGCACACAGGCCAGATCGAGCATGGCGCCGCGACCGTTCGAGCCGCCAAGGCTGTCGCTCCACACAAGCTCACCGGATTCCGCACGAAGCGCCACAAGGTCGCCACTGCCAAAACCGGCCACGACGACGCCGTTATATACCGCCGGAGCGGATTGCCCGAACATGACCGTATCGGCCTCGGTGGCCTGATAGGTCCAGATCTGCTCGCCCGTCTCGGCATTCAGCGCAAAGAGCCGCTCATCGATCGTGCCGAAGAACACGCGTCCATCGACGATGGTCGGTGCCGAACGCCCCGGCACAACGGTTTCAGCGCGCCATTTGACCTTGCCGGTCTCGGCAGCCACCGCGATGACCTGCCCGACACCATCGACGATATAGAGCGTGTCACCGGCAAGGCCCATACCGCCACCGATATCGCTCGAACGCGCCTTGTTGCCCTTGGGGATGAATGTCCAGAGCGGGCTCATGGCTGGCCAGTTCCAGGCTCTCACCGTCCCGACACCATCGCGGGTGTAGATGCGACCTGCGTCAATGACGGGTGGCGACTGGATGGCGCCCCGGCCATTGGGGCCAAGGGCGACGAAATGCAGGAAAGCAGGCTCGGAAATGCCGTGACCGATCGAACGCGACCAAGCGAGCTGCGGACCGGCCCAGTTGGTGTTCAGCGAGAGATGGTCCGGCACGCGCCCGACCAGCGGCCACGCTGTGATGGGCTGAGCCGGGGGCAGAACGATCGGTGTATGATCCTCTTCATCCACGACCAGACCAGCACCGGTCGACAGCACATCATAGCGCTTGCCCGCAAGAATCTGCTTGGGGTCGTCCTTGAAGATTCCGCAGCCGCTCAGCATGGCCGTCGTGGCGAGGGTCGAACCCAGAAAGAAGCGTCGTCCCGGCTGGCGCGGGGATGTCTTGTTCGTCATGGGCATCAACCGGCTCCGCCGAAGGTTTGAAGAAGAATGGAAGCACGCTGGCGAACACCGTCCGGCGCGTCGGGTGACTGCGCGAGCCCCATGAGGAGGCTGCGCGCCTCGTCATGCTGCTTGGCTGTGGCATCCGCCCGCAAATCGAGCGCCGCGAGGCCTTCCTGGGCGAAGGCACGCCAGGGACCAGCGCTGGCAGCCAGCACCTCGAACCCCTTGCGTGTCTCGGCCGGGTTCGCGTCATCGATATGGCTGTTGAGCAGAAGCAGACGGGCCAGATCACGGAGCGAGGCATTCTCGTTCTTGTCGTCAATCACACCCTGCCAGGCCTTACGCGCGCCATCGACATCGCCAGCCTGAGCCTTGAGCTGGGCCAGCCTGATGGCGGCGAAGCCACGTGTAGCGCCGGGGGCCTTGCTGGCGAGGTCAGCCAGGACGGCCTGATTGGCCTTTTCGGACTGGCTGCGTGCGGCCGCATCGGGCTGGGGCGCCTGAAGCGCCTCCATAGCCGTATAATAGCGGCCCGAGGCCTCTGCCTGCGCCTGATGGTGGCGATGAATCTGCCATTGCCATCCGCCCACACCGATCAGTGCGACAAGCGCCACACCGACCGCAACACCTCCAAAACGCCGGGCAGTTGCGCGCATTTCAGCTGCACGCATCTCCGCCTGGGCCTGACTGAAAAACTCGTCTGCCACCGTGATCCTCTTGCGACACTATTGCCGCAACCATACAGACGCCTGCACCCTGCGGCAAATTGCTTTGTCATTGCAGACATGCATCGGACAAACTTCAGCCACAACCGCGCGTCAGAACAGCGTTTTACACTGATTCAGAAAGTCCTTCATGCGCCCAGATCCCGTTGCCCCACTGGCGAGACGACGCCTGCTTGTCGGCCTTCCCCTTCTCGGGATAGCCGCCCGATCAGCACTCTCCCATGAGGCCCTGGCTCAGGCGGCTTTGACCCAATCGGCCCCCGTTCTCTCTCCGGCAACCCATCACGCCCTGTCCGATATCGCTACGCGCTACGAGAAGATTTCGGGCGGGCGCCTTGGCGTCCACATCTTCTGTCCCGAAAACGGTACGGCACTCTCGTGGCGAGGCGAAGAACGTTTTCGCATGTGCAGCAGCTTCAAGGCGTCGCTCGCTGCGTGTGTGCTCGCACGCTGCGACCGGGACGAGGACGATCTGACCCGACGCATCGCTTTTCGCGAGAGCGATTTCAAGGAGCCGTTCTGGGCCCCGGTGGCCGCCCGGAACCGCGATGCCGGCAGTCTAAGCCTTGCGGCGCTCTGCGCCGGGGCGGTCACGATGAGCGATAATATCTGTGCCAATATGCTGTTGCGTCATATCGGCGGGCCCGCAGCCCTGACGCGCTTCTGGCGAGATAGCGGCGATGAAATCACGCGTCTCGACGCCTATGAGCCAGAACTGAACCGCCCCTCTGCCAACCCTGATGACAACACGACCAGCCCCGTTGCGATGGCACGGACACTGCATCGTCTGATCCATGGGACGTTGCTTCATCCCAACTCGGCAGCACTGCTGCGCAGCTGGATGATCAATTGCACCACCGGTACTCAGAGACTGCGCGCCGGGCTGCCTGCGCATTGGGTGGTGGGCGACAAGACAGGAAATAACGGCAAGGATATCGCCGCCGACATCGCCTTCGCATCGCCCGACAAGAACGCTGGTAAGTCGGTTATCATCGCCACCTACACCGCGGGCGGCACTCCGGACGAGACACAGTTTCGCCGCGTCTTTCATGACATCGGCGCCCTCGCCCCGGCATTGCTGGGCTGAAACCTGCGCCTTACCGAGAGGCCGCAACGAAGAAGGGGACGGGCTCATACCCATCCCCTTCTTCCGTAAGCCCGAACAGCGCGGGTCTTACTTCTTCGCGAGCTTCTTGCCAGCGGCCGTCAGCTCAGCCGAGATATGGCTGAAATTGGCGGCGATACGCTGCTGAACGCCTGTGCTGACGGCATGCACCTTGGCAATACGTTCGCGCGCATCCTCGCTGATGGCCTGCTCTTCTTTCTGTGACGCACTGGCAACACAGCTATTATAGGCGCGCGCCTCTTTCTCATAAGCCTGGAACTTGTCCACGCTCGCATTGTAATGCGCGGTATCGGTCGCTGTGATGGAGGGCGCACTCGGCTCCTGACCGCATTTGGCGCGCGGATCGGCCTTTGCGACAGAAGGGAGCGACCCGGTTACAGTAACCGAGGCCAGAGCGATCGAGGCGAGAAGCGAAGGTAAGGCGATAGGTTTCATGATCGTGCGATCTGCTGATGTGAAGTGAAAGACGCTATTGCGCAGGAATTACGGCGCAAATCGGGCCAGACGACCGATTGGTGCCGAGGTAATTTCATCATCACGCATGACGATATGCCCGCGCACGATCGTCCCGACAGGCCAGCCCGTGACCTGTTTGCCGTCGAAAGGCGTCCAGCCAACGGGGCTCGCAATCCAGTCGTTACGGATTTCGCGTCGGGCTTTCATGTCCACGAGCGTGAAATCAGCGTCGAACCCGACGGCCATGCGTCCCTTGGTCTGCAAGCCATAGATACGGGCCGGCCCCGCCGCCATCAGATCGACCAAACGCGGCAGAGACAGGCGACCAGCATTCACGTGATCGAGCATGACGGGCACAATCGTCTGAACACCCGTCAGACCGGCAGGACATTGCGGCCAGGGCTTTTCCTTGGCCTCGCGCGGATGCGGCGCATGATCTGACGACACGACATCCACCCGCCCGTCACGCAGGGCGGCCCAGCAGGCGTCATAATGGCGCTGCTCGCGAATAGGCGGGTTCATGACGGCATAGGCACCGAGCGTCTCATAACAGTCCGGCCCTACCTGTGTCAGGTGATTGACCAGAACCTCCACACTCACATGGGAACGATGGGCAGCAAGCCAGTCCAGTTCCTCGGCGGTCGAGGTATGCAGGATATGGACTGGTCGGCCCGTCTTGCGGGCAAGTGCCGTGATCCGTCGTGTGCCGAGAAAGGCACATTCCTCATCGCGCCAGATCATGTGGTTTACATGAGGCATTCCTGTCTCGAACAGGGGCTTGCGCGCTTGCAGGCGGTATTCATCCTCGGAGTGAAATGCCACGCGACGGTGCCCGCTACGCAACACAGCCTCGATGCCCTCATCATCCTCGATCATCAAATCGCCCGTGGATGACCCTGCAAAAACCTTGATGGCGCAAACGCCGTCTTCCTGCTCCAATGCGGCCAGTTCCGGCGTGTTGGCACGGGTTGCTCCTACATAAAGCCCCATATCGATCAGCGCGTTCTCCGCCACGGTCAGGCGCTTGTCGGCAATCGTGGCGGCGGAGGTGATGGAAGGCGATGTATTGGGCATATCAAACACCATCGTCACGCCGCCAAGCGCTGCCGCACGGGTGCCTGTTGCGATGGATTCGATTGCGGCATTGCCGGGGTCACGCAAATGCACATGCGCATCGATCAGGCCAGGCAGCACATGCAACCCGGTCGCATCGATCTCCTCCGCAGCCTCGTCCTGCGCCGTCACGGCCAGGCTCGCAATGCGCCCGTCTTTCACGCCCAGATCGGCCTTGGCCTCACCCCAGGGGAAGACACAGATCCCGCCTCTGATGATCAGATCGTAATGCATGGGTTTCTCCTATTGCGGGTGATGGAAATCAGGGAAAGATCAGGCGGCGAGCGTGTCGAACACATCGCCATGGTACGGGATTCGCTCGATATGAATCCGGTGCCACAGGGCGTAGAACAGCAACGCCCAGGCAGCATGACGCTCGCGCCGCCCCTCTGCGCGATCGAAAATCCGACGAATGTCCTGCGCCTCCAACACGCCCTTGAACGCTTGCGCCTCAGCCACCCAAGGCCCGAGACGGGCGGAACGAGCGCCAATCCACTGCCCGACCGGCACCGTGAATCCCTGCTTGGGCGCAAAAGGCGACGACCCCGGCACATTCTTCTCTACCCAGCGTCGTAACAGATATTTGCCGTGGCTGCCCTTCACCTTGAGATGATCGGGCAAGGACCAGGCCAGAGCGCTCATGACCGGATCGAGCAAGGGGGTCCTGCCCTCGATGGCATGGGCCATGAGGCAGCGATCGAGCTTGATCAGCAGGTCATTCGGCAGCCATTCATCCAGATCGAGGCCCTGCACGGACCGAAGACGCGTCTGCTCATAGGGTGGCGTGAAGTCCTTCTTCCACTGCCCCCCAGTAGGCAGACGGCAAAGCCCGTCCATCATGCCGCGCCGCCAGGACAGACGCCCGCCCCGCCACCAGGGGCGCATGGCGCGGCGATAGCGGCCATAGCCGCCAAAGAGCTCATCACCCCCCTCACCGCTCAGTATCACGGTCACATCCTTGCGCGCCTCACGCGCCAGAAACCAGCTGGGGATTACGGCATAATCTGCCACCGGATCATCGAGGCAAGCCACGATTTCAGGCAGATGGCGCCAGACCATGCTTTCGCTAATGGTCAGCACATGGTGCTCGGCGCCCAACGCACGGGCGGTCTCCGCCGCCTGCGCACTCTCATCGACCGAGCCGGTGTCGAAACGCGCGGTCCACGCCAGAGGCGCCCCGCGGCCAAGGCGCGTCATGGCCGCAAGAACCGCCGTGCTGTCTATGCCGCCAGAGAGAAACATGCCGAAAGGCACATCGGCCCGCTCATGCGCCTGCACACTATCCATAAGGGCATGGTCGAGGCGTGAGAGCGCCATCTCCTCGCTCAGGTCCCGGTTGATCGTGCCATGACGGGCGGGCAGTTTGCTGGCGCGATCCAGCGCGCCATTGACGAAACGCAGGGTTTCGCCGGGCAGGACGCGCTTGATGCCGGGATAGATCGTCTCACGCCCCGCAACGAACTGCACCTGCAGCAACTGGTCGCGGGAGGCGTCGCGCACGCCGCGCGTGACGAGCCCGGTTGCGAGTAACGCCTGCGCCTCAGAGGCAAAGATCACCCCCTGCTCGATCTCGGCGTAATAGAGCGGCTTGATACCGAACGGATCGCGACTGAGGGCCATGACCGTGTCAGGCCCAGTCTCGTCCAGCAGCGCTATAGCGTACATGCCGCGCAGCTCGAACGTGTAGGCGGTATCGCAATCGGGCCAGAGGAACAGGGGCGATTCACAGTCGCTGCCCGTCTTGAATGGCGCATCGGCAAGCGTCGCGCGCAGGGCCGGATCGTTATAGATCTCGCCATTGGCAACCAGCGCAATTGGGCCCTGAATCAGAGGTTGCGCGCCCCCTTTCAGGTCGACAATGGAGAGACGGCGATGAACAAGCGCCGCTGATCCTGTCTCATGGAATCCCTCGCCATCAGGACCGCGGTGACGCAGCGCTTGAGCCATGATCTGAAGGATTGCCGGGTCAGGCGCATACCCGGGACGACATGCCACGCCAGCGATACCACACATGGCCTAACGCTCCCCGCTATGCCGCGAGGCCAGCGCATGCAGGAAATCATCCCAACGCGCCAGTACGACCGGGGCGGCAAACTCGCGTTCAAAACGTGCCCTGCCATTGACGCATAGCGATGCCGCCAGCGCAGCCGTTTCAAGTACCGTCGCAATTTCCCGCGCAAAGGCCTCGGGATCTTCGGTGGGCGCAAGCAGCCCGTCCTGCGTTCCGGCCAGAACCTCCTCCGGCCCCTGTATCGCGCTCGCCACGACAGGACGCCCCGCCGAAAGCGCCTCGATCACCACATTGCCCAGAGGTTCGATTCGCGACGGGCAAACCAGCAGGTCGCACGCCTTCAGCCACGGGCCGCTGTCCTGCACCCAGCCGGGCATATGGACGCGATCAGACACGCCCTCACCACGCGCAAGACCGGTAAGGGCTTCGCGCTCCGGCCCCTCACCCGCAATGACGAGATGAACGCCGGGTAACTGCTTCATGGCGCGTATCAGAACATCGAAGGCCTTGTTGCGATGCAGCCTGCCCAGAGCCAGAATGAACGGCCGCCCCTCCGGTACGCAATCGGGACGCTGCGGCTTTACATAGGCCAGATCATTTGCGAAATTGGGCAGATAATGCACCCGCGCTGCATCCCAGCCCTGGGCCACCATCCATCGTGTCAGCCCGCGGGTATTGCCCACGAGGTCGGAGCATTTCCGGTAATTGGCAAGGTCGTAATAGCCGCCCAGCCTTCCCGCGACAGGCCACGGCCCTGCCGGCATCATACGGGCGGCGCGGCTCATCCAGGCGATGGTTACGTCAGGCTGAAACCGTGTGAGGGAACGACGCAGACGCCAGGGCGTCAGCAGATCGAGCCGGCCGCCGAAACGCATGGCCTCAGTGGTGACGTGTCGCGCGCCCAGCCGCGCTTCGCGCGCAGGGTCACGACGAAGGATCGCCCTGACATCATGACCGGCCTCATGCTGGGCCATGCACAGGCGTTCATAGAAAAGTTCGGCGCCCCCACTACGTGCGCCCGCCATGACGTGAGCGATGCGCAGAGGGGTGAAATGTCGCTCCGACAGGCTCAGATTGCCCTCCCGCTCACGCATCGCCTGACTGGCAGACGCCGATTCTGCACCCGCACCGATCGTCTCAACCGCCATGATGCGCCTCTTCCTCTTCTGCCAGCAGGGTCTCGATTTCGGCCAGAACGGTCGCGACAGTGAGCCCAGCAATCGGGGCCTTGCCCTCCGGGCCGGGTGCCGCCACGAAATGTGCCTTCCTGCCCGTCGGCGCATATTCCGAGGCGCGACTGGGGCCGAAGAGACCAAGTGTTGGCGTACCGGCCGCCGCCGATAGATGCATCAGCCCCGAATCATTGCCGACAAACAGGGCACAGCGGCGCAGCAAGGCACCTACGAGGCCAAGGCTCCCTTCTCCACCGAGATCAATGGCGCCTCTCCCCTCCTCTAGGCCGGATGCCGCAAGCGCCTCGATGACAGGCCGTGCGAGTGCCTTCTCTGCCTCGCCGGGGCCATAGAAAATGACAGGGGTCAAACCTCGTGCCTGCATGGCCCGACCGACCTCGATGAAGCGCGGGGCGGGCCAGATCTTGCCTTCCCAGTTGGCGGTCGGCGCGAGGGCGCAATAATGCCTTGTCGCTGGCAGAATCTCGGCAGCAAGATCCTCCTGTTCCGGACGACACCAGATTTCGGGCACGAGCGCCTTCTTGCCCCGAAACAACGCTGCCAGATGGCCGATACGCGCGCCCGGCCGACGGCCACCGCGCAGGATACGGCGGTGCAATGTCGGCAGAAAAAGCGAGACGCCCGAACCGCGCAGATCGACAATCCGGGTCCAGAACGTGCCGACACAGCCCCACCACAGGCCGAGCCAATGCAGGTCGTAGCGCTTCTTGCTGACCACGATCACCCGATCGACCGAGGGGCACGGCTCGAAATAGCTGGCTGCGACAGGCCCGCAAGCCACGGTGATGCGGGCATTCGGGTGAAGGCGGCGCAGTTCGGCCAGCACACCGGAGGAGATGACGGCATCACCCAGACGGTTGGCCGTGATGAACAGGATGCGTTTCATTGCAGCCAGATCGGCTCCTTCAGTCCCGCTACGAAGGCCTCATGAGCCGCTTTCGTCGCCTCATCCGGCGGGGACATGGGGCGCGGTCTGCGATCGGGGTTGCCGCGATAGGTGGCAACACCACCGCCGCTCCCAGACACCGCCAGTCCGAGACCGCGCTGGCGACCGCCCATCAACTCCAGATAGACCTCGGAGAGCAGCTTGCAGTCGAGCAGCGCATTATGAGTGGTTCGTGCTGACAGATCGATGTCATGACGACGACATAGCGCATCGAGCGAGTTGGGCAGACCGGGATAGCGTTTTTTCGCCATTTCGAGTGTATCGATCATACGCGCACGATCGAGGGGCGCCTTGCCGCATGCCTTGAGTTCGGCATTGATGAAGCCAAAATCGAACGGCGCGTTGTGGGCGATCATCTCATCATTGCCGATGAAGGCCAGAAACCCGTCCACAATTTCGGCAAATTTCGGTTTATCGAGCAGGTCGTCGAGCGTGAAGCCGTGCACACGGCTGGCCTCGGGCGGCACGTCACGCTCGGGGTTGACCAGCACATGGAACGCCTCTCCGGTCGGGAGATCGTCAATCAGTTCGAGCGCCGCAATTTCGATCACGCGATCGCCGGTCGCCGGGTCGAGCCCTGTGGTTTCCGTATCGAAAAGGATGGACCTTTTCATGCTGCGTTCTCCAGGGTTCTCATCATGCGTTTCATCTGCTGCGCGGTATGGCCGCGCGAGAGGCCATTACGCAACAGCAGATCGGCGCGTCGATTGCGTTCGTTATCGCTCATCTGACGTGACAGCAATGCACGCGCCTGGGCCTCGCTCATTGAGCGTCGGCGCATGATCCGACGCAGGCGCACAGGCAACGGCGCCGTCACCACAACGACCAGATCGCAGTCACGATCAGCTCCGGTTTCAAAAAGAAGCGGAATATCCAGCACACAAAACCGCATTCCGCGCCGGCGCATCTGCCGCAGGAAATCCTGCCTCGCCCTGCGAACGAGCGGATGGATAATCGCCTCAAGGGCTGCAATGCGCTCCGGATGCCCGATGACGGTCTGGCGCAAGGCTGCGCGATCGACCGCCCCTTCTTTCACCGTTTCAGGCCAGAGCCGGGCGAGTGCCGGAACAGCCGCACCATTTTTCGCCTGAAGGGCATGGACAGCGCGATCTGCATCGAAAACCGGCCATCCCGCCTTGCGAAGAAAATGCGCGACCGTGCTCTTGCCTGCTCCCATGCCGCCCGTCAGGCCGATCACGACGGTTCCTTTACGCTGTGGCCGCCAGTCCTTGCGAGGGCAAACAACCCCGATGCGCGCTTTCGAACTCAATCCGGCACCTCTGACGCAGTCCTGCTCAATCGATCGTCTCGATCAGACGTGCTCGCAGCGCGTCATCCACCTGCGGCTCGTGACCGAACCACGCAGCAAAACCCGGCCTTGCCTGATTGATCAGCATACCAAGCCCATCGACCCCCTTGAGTCCGCGAGCACGCGCCGCAGCCAGAAGAGGCGTTTCGAGCGGCATATAGACGATATCGGACACCACCAGATCGGACGACGCCAACGCGAGTGTTGCGGCCCAGTCGTGAGTTTCCTGCCCGGCCATACCCAGCGACGTGGTGTTGGTGAGAAGCCCGAAAGAGGCGAGAGCTTCGGGCCATTCCTGCCAGTCCAGAACGGTACCGCCCCCCAATGCCTCGACAAGCGACTGCGCACGGCTGCGGGTACGATTGGCAATGGCCAGGTCGCATCCCGCATCGAGCAGTGCCGCACAAACGGCCCGCGAGGCCCCTCCGGCGCCAAGCACCAGTGTCTTGCGCGGCAGGGTGATCCCTGCCTGATCGAGCGAGTCCAGATAGCCCGTGCCGTCGGTGCAATCGCCGAGGATGGTGCCATCGGGTGGAAAGACCAGCGTATTCACGGCCCCTGCCCGTCTGGCCTGGTGGGTGTCCCTGCCAGCCAGACTGTAAGCGGCTTCCTTATGCGGGATCGTGACATTCAGGCCTGCAAAGCCAAGGGCCTGCAAGGCGTGTACGCCAGCCTCGAAGCGTTCCGGCGCCAGCGGCAGACGCAGGTAAAGACCGTCGATTCCGTAAGCCGCGCACCAGTAATTATGCAGGATGGGCGAGCGCGTATAGGCGAGCGGCCATCCCGTTACAGCCGCGAGAATAGGCTGGCCCTGCGGAAAAAGCGCCGCAAGTTCAGCCTTGGCGTCTGCCAGGTTCAGTGCGCCGTCGAGATGGCGTTCCAGTAGAGCGGCAACAGCCGCGCCAGTCTCTGTGCCCAAGATATCTGTCCTGCCTCGTTTTCAATCAGATCCTGCCGGATCTCTATCTCCAGATAGGGCAGACCGCCCTGCTCTGCATGATACGGCACGGTATAATCCGATGTCGCGGTCAGGACATAGGGTTCATTATCCCCCACGCACAGATCCCCCTCCTGCCGCAGCAGATCGAGCATGATTCGTGCCGAGCGCGTATCCCGATGATGCAGGATCCCCACATGCCAAGGACGATCCTTCCCGTTCATGCGCGGCGTGAAGCTATGCAGGGCGATCAGGGCCACGGGCGTTTGCCGCCGGCGTAGCAGTGCTGCGATCTGGTCATGATAGGGATGAAGTATTTCGCGCTCACGACGCGTCCGACAGGCGGCGCTGAGTGCCACGTTCGCGCCTATGGTTGTGTGGTCCGACACTGCCGGGATGGATGTCGGATGACCGGGTGCACGATTGCTGTCGATCACGAGACGGGAATAGACTTGCTCGACCAGATCAGCACCGAGCAGCGCCTGCAACTGCACACCAACTCCGTGGATACCGATATCCCAGGCGATATGTCGCCCCCAATCGGTCTCCTCCACTCCAAGACGCCCCAGCGCTTTGGGTACCTCGCGCCCTGCGTGGTCGCTCACGAGAATGAACGGCGATGCACCTGCGGCTTTCGTTACCCGGTAGGGCAGCGGATCTTCAGGGCCGAGAAGAGGGGGAAGCTCGCTCATGAATTGCGCGCACCTTGCTGACTGACTAGGTTAGCCCACCTTGACCACAATCCCCATGCCATGGACAACCCCGTGACCGAGACCAAGCCCCAGCCATCAAGCGACACTCCCACCCAGACCGAAGCGCGTCTGGCCAACCCGCAATGGGGCGGGCGCTTTGCGGCCGGTCCGGCTGCCATCATGGCCGACATCAATGCGTCCATCGATTTCGATCGCAAGCTGTGGCGTCAGGATATTCGCGGCTCGCTGGCTCACGCTGCCATGCTCGCCCGCGTGGGTCTGCTGACGGCGGCCGAGGAAAAGGAGATCCGTGACGGGCTTCACGGCATTGCCCGTGATATCGAAGCCGGGAATTTTCCTTTCTCGCAGGATCTTGAAGATATTCACATGAATATCGAGGCACGCCTGTCCGATCGTATCGGCGAGGCTGGCAAGCGCCTGCATACAGCGCGCTCGCGCAATGACCAGGTTGCCACCGATTTCCGCCTGTGGGTGCGCGACGCCATTGACGGAATCAGCGGGCAAGTTACCGCGCTCATGCGCTCTCTGGCGACACGGGCACTGGAACACGCTGCTGACGCCATGCCGGGCTTTACCCACCTGCAGGTCGCCCAGCCTGTCACGTTCGGGCACCATCTGCTGGCCTATGTCGAGATGCTCTCCCGTGATCGCGACCGCCTGCGCGACGCCCGCGCACGTCTGAACGAATGTCCGCTCGGCTCTGCAGCGCTTGCAGGCACCTCTTTCCCGATCGACCGGCGCTTCACGGCTGCTCAGCTCGGCTTTGACCGCCCCACGGCCAACTCGCTCGATTCGGTGTCCGATCGCGATTTCGCCCTCGAATATCTTTCGGCTCTGTCGCTGCTCGGTATGCATCTGTCGCGCTTGTCGGAAGAGTTGGTGCTGTGGTGCTCGGCACCGTTCAGCTTCGTACGGCTTTCAGACGGCTTCACCACCGGCTCCTCCATCATGCCGCAAAAGAAAAACCCTGATGCCGCCGAGCTGGTGCGCGCCAAGGTCGGGCGCATCACGGGTGATTTCATGGGCCTGCTGATGGTGATGAAGGGCCTGCCTCTGGCCTATGCCAAGGACACGCAGGAAGACAAGGAGCCGGTATTCGATGCTACCGAGGCCGCAACCCTGTCTCTTGCTGCCATGGATGGCATGATACGCGACATGACTGCCAACACAGACAAGATGCGCGCCCTCGCCGGTGCCGGTTTCGCGACCGCAACCGACCTTGCGGACTGGCTGGTGCGCGTGCTGCGTCTGCCCTTCCGCACGGCGCATCATGTCACGGGCCGGCTTGTTGGCATGGCCGAAGCCAAAGGCTGCGATCTGGCTGATCTCACGCTGGAGGAAATGCAGAGCGTCGAGCCGCAGATCGATGCCAGCGTTTTCGATGTGCTGACCGTGGAATCCTCCCTCGCCTCGCGCACCAGTGAGGGCGGCACAGCGCCGGAGAACGTTGCCCGCGCAGCAGGGCTCTGGCTGTCACGCCTTGAGGAGAACGCAGCATGACCCGCACGACCCGAATTCTCGGCCTGGCCCTGGCAGGCGCGCTCATGCTCACCGGCTGCGGCAAGAAGGGCGCACCCCACGCCCCCGGCCCGGCCAGCAAGATCACCTACCCTCATAACTACCCGCCGGAGTAATCCGCCCTACCGTTGAGGGGCGTCCGGGCAATGGATGAGCGCGCCAGAGCGATAATGGCAGCCGCGTTCATCCCTTTTTCCCGCAGGGCACGCAGGCTCTCGGCACCATCCCGCTTTGAAAGCTTGCGCCCGGTTTCATCGCAGATCAGCCGGTGATGAGCATAAAGCGGAGCCACAAAACCAAGCAATTCCTGCAATACACGGTGCACCGAGGTTGCCTCGTAAAGATCCGCGCCTCGTGTGACGCAGGTAATGCCCTGACGGGCATCGTCGCAGGTGACGCACAGATGGTATGAAACGCCATTATCGCGCCGTCCCAGCACGACATCCCCGAAATCCTGCGCCCGCCCCTCAATGCATTGTGCCCCTTCCTGCCAGGAGGGGATACACCCGAGCCGCTTTAGTGCTGCGTTCATATCGAGACGCCAGACATGCGGCTGATCCGGCACAATCTGGCCATGCCGACCACGGCAATGCCCGCCATAAACGGCACTCCCATCCGGCGCGATGCCCGCCGCACCCACCTGCATTTCGGCCCTTGAGCAGGTGCAAGCATAAACCAGCCCCTGTTCGCGCAATCTATCCAGCATGGACCGGTAGTAAGGCAGATGGGCTGACTGGCATATGACAGGCTCCGCGCTTTCGAACCCCAGCCACAGAAGATCGTCCAGAAGGGCCTGCGTGAAGGCAGGCAGGCAGCGCTGCGGGTCGATATCCTCGATGCGGATCAGGAATGTTCCGTCATGCCCCGCCATATCCCGCGCATGACAAGCCGAAGCAACATGACCCAGATGCAGAAAACCCGTCGGGCTCGGTGCGAAACGTGTGCGAAATCCTGTCATCAAACCTTCGCTTGCCCTGCTCACGGAAAGCTGAAATAGTCAGACCGATAAGACAGACGGCGCGTATCTATAGGCGCTGGTTTCCCGTCGCGCTTGAGATAATCCGATCGTGCCGCCCTGTAAAAGAGGATGCGATCGATGCTTGCCAGCGCCCAGCATTTCCCCGCCCTTGTTCTGAATGCGGATTTTCGTCCGCTTTCATACTTCCCGCTATCGCTATGGTCCTGGCAGGAAAGCGTCAAGGCGGTGTTTCTCGACCGGGTTTCGGTCCTGAGTGAATACGACGATATCGAGGTCCATTCGCCAAGCTGCGTCATGCGCGTGCCCAGCGTTATTGCGCTGAAGGAGTATATTCCCACAGCGCGACGACCGGCTTTCACGCGGTTTAACGTTTTTCTGCGTGACAACTTCTCCTGCCAGTACTGCCACGACCGATTACCCACGCATGAGCTGACCTTTGATCACGTTATCCCTCGTGCCAAAGGCGGCCGCACCACCTGGGAAAACGTCGTGACGGCGTGCAGCCCGTGTAATCTGATCAAGGGGTCGAAGCTCCCCGCCGAGATTGGCATGCACCCGCGTATCAGGCCCGTGCAGCCCTCGACACGGCGCCTGCAGGAGAATGGCCGTAGCTTTCCGCCAAACTACCTGCATGAAAGCTGGCGCGATTATCTGTACTGGGACAGCGAGTTGGAGGGCTGAGTTTTACCCTCTCGCCCGCTTCCCCTCAGGAAGTGGGCGCAAAAACTGCCGCATAGAGCTCGGGCTTGAACCCAAGCGTCACCGCTCCGTCACGCATCAGAACAGGGCGCTTGATGACGGCCGGATGCGCGAGCATCAGCGCTACAGCCTGAGCTTCCGTGCTGACCTGCTTGTCCGTCTCAGGCAGTTTACGGAACGTCATCCC
Source organism: Asaia sp. HumB (assembly GCF_030263835.1). Classification (NCBI taxonomy): domain Bacteria; kingdom Pseudomonadati; phylum Pseudomonadota; class Alphaproteobacteria; order Acetobacterales; family Acetobacteraceae; genus Asaia; species Asaia sp. HumB. The sequence continues at coordinate 168,220 of NZ_JARPML010000002.1, forward strand.
CGATTTGTTGAGCAGTTTCTCCCACCCAACAGCCTTCACCCAAGCCGCCAGTTCCTCAGCGCTCAGCCCATCCTTGCGCAGATCATGGTAGCGATAGGCAACACCCTCGGCATCCAGCCAGCGCCGCGCCTTGCGCACAGTGTCACAGGTCGTGATTCCGTAAATAGTCACCCCGTGCTCCAATTACCCCTCCTCGTAAATGTCTATACCCAACTCTGGGCAGTATCATACCATGGATGGCGGCGCTTACCGGTAGCGTTCGACATTATCGCAAAGACGATCATCGCCTTCTTTTCGCCCCTCAGGAGTACGGATCACATCCACAGCCAAGCAAAAATTCGTAGACCTCGTCATAGGCGCGCTCCGGCCTGGTGACATCCTCAGGGGAGCCTTCAGGAACAAAGATGATCATGCCTTGACGTGCTCTGGTAAGGAGAACCCGATAGGCGTTCGCCACGTAGCGCTGTCTCGCAGAATCATTAACTCGCTGCCAACGAGTCCCTTTGAACTGGAAGCTCGTCCATGCGTGGCCTTCCCGGCGATAATTGAGGTCCCAGCAAACGCAGGTCCAATCCAGCTCTAGCCCTTGAGTCTCGAATTCTGTGCCCACGTCCTCGAGCGCATCTGAGGATCGGACATCATCATGCGGCCCAAGAAACCAATGTTGCGGCTCGATCTTCGCTTTTACAAATAGCCCACAGGGCCGAAGTCTCACAGCGTTTGACGACGCCAGCAAACCGCTTCGCTCCTGCCCTCGACGCTTAGCGCGGAGCCAACGCCGCGCAGCCTCTAAATCACGGGTCACCAAAAGCGGAAAACGAGTAAGCCCTTGTCTCACCTGCCGTGCACGCGCCGCGTCCCCGGCGACGGCATACGATATGAATTCTGATAGCCGTTCAGCGCGGAACGATCGGATAGACGTCGATAAATGCAAAGGAGCAGCCAGCTCCCGATTAGGCAATACGCTTTCATAGGTGAGTTCTGGGGAGAGATGGACCCGCCAATGGGGGAAAATCCCCTCAAGCGCGCGCAGCCACTCATCGATGCCTGCTTCGCCCGTGTTGATCTCTTGCCCACCACCAACCAGGCAAACCACTACGCACCAATCTGGATGCCGATCCATGACCGAAAGGAGGAACGCAGGCTCTGACATTGAGAACCCCGACTGTCCTCGCTTCTGTTGCATAAACTTTGATGTTTGCTCGACGTCCCAAGCGCGCTGCGCCTCATCGAACACGACAACCTTTTCGGCAGGCGGTGAAACACAATTCAAGGCCTCGTCGCGGAAATGATGGATGTTCTGAATGAAGGCCTCAGCGCGGCGGCGCTCCCGGACTTTGCTGCTGTCCTTGTTTTTTTCTTTCGCCGCTTTCACTGCGTCAACCGTCAGGGCTTCCCGTAACACCTCGACTAATGGGCCGTTGCCCGACAAGAACACGGCATGTTCCTCAGCATGAGCGCGTTGACGATCGGTGGCTAGGTTAAGACCGGCCAATGTCTTACCTGATCCTGGTACCCCCGTAATGAAACAGATCATTTTGCGATGCTCGCGCTTCGCGTTTTCGATCACGCGCGCAACGTATTGAGCAGTCTGCGTCAGGTTCTCCGCGCCGGCTTCCGAACGCGATATACTGTGGACCGAATGACCATGATATAGCGCCTGCGCGGCTTCAATAATCGTCGGTGTCGGCTGATAGCGACCGGCTTCCCATCTCAATGGGTCAATAGCAGGGGTTGTGTTTAGGTTGGAAATTTCTCGGATAGCCCGTTCGAGATCATTTTCGCCTAACGCGATTGGCTTCAACAGGCCGTCATCGTCGGACCGATACTCAGGTGTCGAAGGTGCCTGCCACGATGTTGCTACAGCAATGGGAACGACGGGGAGAGTATGGCTCGTTTCATGGAAGTTTTTGAGATCCAGTGCGTAGCCGTAAACTTGATCAAGATCCCCGCGGCTTAGATATTTCGCGCCGATCTTATATTCGATTACGAATACGATGCCGTGGAGCAACAAAACCAAATCGGCCCGCCGCCCCATCCGAGGGATGAGAAATTCCATAAAGGCGTGGGCCGTCGGAAACGCCTGAAGCAATCTCCGGAGATGTCTAATTTGATAGATCCAAGCTCCGCGTTGTGTCTGCTCAACGCTGAACGGCAATTCCGATGCCAGCCGACCAAGCAATGCCTCGTCGGACGCCGCATCAAGCTCGGTTTTGTCGAGAGATAGGTAAGCGCGTGCCATAAATGCCCCAAGGCGATCAGCTATCGAGTAGTCGAGTTGAAAAGCCTGTTCTCGAGCCAAGCATCGTGCAAACAGAACTGCATGTGCCAAGGCCTAGTCTGATGTAGAAAGAGCGCCCCATCTGAACAGGGCGCTCCTTTCAATTTCGTCGGATCAGCGTGGTACCAAGATCGTACGGGATCATTCCCACTCGATCGTGCCCGGCGGCTTCGAGGTAATGTCGTAGGTGACGCGGTTGATGCCGCGCACTTCGTTGACGATGCGTCCTGCAACACGGTTCAGGAAGCCGAAATCGAAGGGGTAGACCTCAGCCGTCATGCCGTCCGTGCTGGTTACGGCGCGCAGAGCACAGGCCTGGTCGTAGGTGCGGCCATCACCCATCACACCCACGGTGCGGACCGGAAGCAGCACAGCAAATGCCTGCCAGATGGCATCATAAAGCCCGGCATTGCGGATTTCTTCCAGATAGATCGAGTCCACCTTGCGCAGCAGATCGAGCTTTTCGCGATCGATTGCGCCCGGAATACGGATCGCAAGGCCCGGCCCAGGGAAGGGATGACGCCCGACAATGGCTTCTGGGATACCAAGCTCGCGACCCAGGGCGCGCACTTCGTCCTTAAACAACTCGCGCAGCGGCTCGACCAGCTTCATGTTCATGCGGTCGGGCAAACCGCCGACATTATGATGCGACTTGATCGTGACCGAAGGACCGCCGGTGAAGCTGACGGACTCAATCACATCCGGATAAAGCGTGCCTTGCGCAAGGAACTGTGCACCGCCCAGCTTGGTGGCCTCTTCCTCGAACACCTCGATAAACAGACGCCCGATGGTCTTGCGCTTCACCTCCGGGTCCGTCACGCCAGCCAGGGCGTTCAGGAAGAGATCAGACGCATCGCGATGAACAAGGCTGATATTGAAGCGGCCACGGAAAGTCTTGACCACTTCATCTGCTTCGCCCGCGCGCAAAATGCCTGGATCGACGAAAATGCAGGTGAGCTGATCGCCAATGGCATCATGGATCAGCTTCGCCGCCACGGAGGAGTCAACGCCCCCTGACAGACCACAGATCACACGACCAGAGCCTACCTGCTCGCGGATACGGGCAATTTCGAGGTCGCGGAAGCCGGCCATGGTCCAGGTGCCCTTACAACCGGCAACCTCATGCGTGAAGTTCTTGATCAGCGCGGCACCATGCGGGGTGTGCACCACTTCCGGATGGAACTGCACACCATAAAGGCGACGCCCCTCATCGGCGATGATGGCAAACGGTGCCCCTTCCGACCACGCGACAGCGCGGAAACCGGGCGGAAGCGCCGTAACGCGATCACCGTGGCTCATCCAGACCTGCTCACGATGGCCGCGGGACCAGGCACCACGGAACAGGGCGCAATCTTCGGCAATCTCGATGTGAGCCCGACCGAATTCACGGTGCTCATGGGTTTCTACCTTGCCGCCGAGACGCGCGCACATCGCCTGCTGGCCATAGCAGATGCCCAGCACGGGAACATTAAGGTCGAACACGACATCGGGGATCTGCGGTGCGTTGTCGTCATGAACGCTGGCCGGGCTGCCAGAGAGGATGATGCCACGCGGGTGGAAACCGCGGATCTTCTCTTCTGTCGCGGTGAAGGGCCAGATTTCGCAATAGACGCCACTCTCGCGCACGCGGCGGGCAATGAGCTGCGTGACCTGACTGCCGAAATCGAGGATAAGGATACGATCTTCATGAAGCTGCAGGTCGAGGTTATCGGCGTTTTGCGGGGCGGTGTCGGTCATGGCGCTCTTTCAACACGTCGTGCATGGGCAAGTTCTGTGGGCATCGTATAGGATGTTCGTCGTGCATCGTCATCCCAAACGACGCATTATGCCCGCCTAAATGTCACCATTCCTTCATTCAGACGAGACCGATATGTCGCATTCCCGCTTTCGCCCCCTGCCCTGCGCGGCGCTCCTTGGTGTGATCGGGGCGCTTTCGGCCTGCTCCTCCCCCCAATCCCCGAGCAAGGACCCGGTCGGTCTCTGGACGGGAGCACTTGTCACCGATGAAGGAAGCTGCCCGACGAACACGGACTCGACCTTGCAGATTGGCAGCAAGGCCATCAGCTTCACGCCCGGCGATAACGCACTCGTTCTGAAGGGTGTACGTGGGGCCGACCCGCACCACTATCATGCGCAGCTCGATCTCAAGGATGCGCAGGGCAAACCCTACAGCATCGTGTTCAATGGGTATCCTGTCGGCAATGCCATAGGGGGCATCTATGGTGCGCCCACATGCCGCGCCCATATCGTCATGACCCGTCCAAATCATTGATTGAAAAAAATTCTTTTTCCCTCTTGCGGGGTCGGGAAACTCGCAGTAGAACCCGCCCCACGACGCACCCGTAGCTCAATTGGATAGAGCACCAGACTACGAATCTGGGGGTTAGAGGTTCGAGTCCTTTCGGGTGCGCCAGTATATATCGTGATCAGTCAAATGATCACTACGCACCCGTAGCTCAATTGGATAGAGCACCAGACTACGAATCTGGGGGTTAGAGGTTCGAGTCCTTTCGGGTGCGCCATACTCCAATCAAAATCAACGCCCGCCTGAAACCGTTAACACGGTGCCAGTGATATAACGTGCCTGATCCGATGCCAGAAAAATTACCGCATCGGCAATATCGCTCGGATCGGCAATCATTTCCATCGGTACAATGGCTCTTGCCCGCCGGCGCATCTCATCTGTGACATGAGCGGTACGGGTCATGCCGAGCGCGACAGCAACCACCCGAAGCCTATCGGCTGCCACCTCATTCGATAACCCGATCGTCAGGCTCTCGATTGCGCCTTTTGTCGTCGCCAGCGGCACATGCCCCGGCAAGCCTCCAAGGCGTGCGGCGATGGATGAGATATTGTTGATAACGCCGCCCATGCCCCCAGCCTTGATGGACATATGGCGCACGGCCTCGGCACTCACGAGCATCGTGCCGAGTATATTGGTGTCGATTACCTTTTCAATCTCTGGCGGTGTCGCATCGGTCAGTGCGGCTGCTCGTCCGGGGATACCTGCATTATTGACCACGACACCTACACGCCCCAGCGTTTTGATTGTCTCGGCAAAAGCACGAGCAATCGCATCCGCGCAGCGTATGTCGAGTTGCAGCGCCAAGACCGAGCACCCCGCCTGGGCAAGAGATTGCATCAGCCCTTGCGCAGCCAGATGGTCATGGGCGTACGTGAAGGCCACGCTACGTCCGGCCAGCGCGAAGCGCCGGACAATCGCCAGACCAATTCCACGTGCGCCGCCTGTCACGAATACGGCGCCCGATACGGCGTCAGATTGATGGGAGCACTGTTCAGCAGCATCCGGAAGACCCGGATCTGCCTGTTCGGGGTAGTCCATTACGAGATCCCGTTATTGTTTTTATCGTTCGGGATTGCCTTGGTGGCATGAAGACGAGTGGTTTTCCCACCCGCTCGTAACTTATGTGTTGGTGACGGCGGAGCTGGCCTCAGTGCACCAACTGCGCCAGCGCCGCACAGACGTCGCTCTCAAGGAAAGGCTTGGAAACGAAGAGGCTGCGCGGCGGCAATGAAAAGCTGTCCGGCGCCCTGCGGCCCGAGGTCAGAACGAACGCCACATCCGGGCGTGTCCTCGACAAATGATGACCAAGATCGAGTCCAGTCATCGTGCTCGGCATTTCGAAATCGGAGAATACAGCGCGGATCTGGGGGTTCTTGCACAGCACTGCAAGCGCTTCGTCGGCGTCTTCGGCGGAGATCACGTTGTAACCTGCCTGCTCGATCATTTCCGAAACATAGAGACGCAGCAAGACCTGATCCTCAACAACCAGAACGGTCGGGGCAGCGCCGCCCTGCAAAGCATTGACGGGTTTCAGGGATGAACTCGCGAACATGATTGCTACGTCTCCTGAGAGCCTTGAGCCATATCAACGAGAATTGACGGCTTTGGTTTTCAGGATGACAGTCGCGTTCTACCTAACAGTTTTGTTAACAATCAATTCGTTAGCGAAACCGGCTGCCGTGCCCCCCTGTCCTTCATGTGCCGTGACATCGATACCGGCAATGGCCCAGCCGGGACCCTCACGAACCAACAGCGGCGCGCCACTTGCCCCATGGGTCGCGGCACAATCGTGGTCAATCAACTGGCCTCGCACACGAATCACATGGCAGTCCATGTCACCCATGGCAAGTTCCATGCGGTCCTGCTGATACCCGGCCAGCATCGCAGTCTGACCAGCGGTTGCCGCCATGATCGGCAGCAGATCCTGCGATTTCATGAGAGGCTGATCCAATATGACGGTCGCATGATCGGCCTGGCTGGTACGCAGAGGGTGAAACGGATTATAGCTTGGCGGAATGATGAACTTTACCCCTCGCGCCGTGGCCCGCCACGCCCCTGTGTCATAACCGAGCATGAAATGCACACTCGAAGGCTGTATGAAATTGGCAGCCTCATCACGCCACAGGCAATGAGCCGCTGTCATGATGACAGAGGGTGCAACGAGAAATCCGGTGCATTTCACACCGAGTTCGGTCTGCACACGCCCCAGAATACGCCAGGGCGTCCGGTTGACATCAACAACATGTCGCGTGCCGGAGCCGACACCCACCAAGGCGGATTTCTGCGGTCCTGCCGCCAGGGCCACCCCCGGCAAGATGCAAGCCAGCGCCGCAAGGGCGACGCACGGAAACAGCTTGCTGCAAACCCTGTAACGCGCCACCCACCCTGTTGCGGCCCTCATGACACCTCATCCGTGCTCTGCGCAAGATGATCGGGCCCGAAAGACCACGGAAGCAGGGCTTCAAGCGTTGTCTCAAGAAGAAGCTTACCTTCTGTGTTGACGATCTTGACGGCCAGATCCGGCGCGCCAAATTCGCGCAATCTCTGGCGACAGCCCCCGCACGGGGTGCAGGGCGCTTCACCCGACCCGACAATCACGATCTCGTCGATCCGGCGCCCACCGGCCATGACCATTGCGGCAATCGCCCCCGCCTCCGCACAACCTCCCTGGGGATAGGCTGCGTTTTCCACATTACACCCGGCATGGATCACCCCCTCACAGCGTAGCGCCGCGCCGACATGGAAGCGCGAATAGGGTGCGTAGGCTCGCTTGCGCGCGGCCAGGGCCGCCTCGATCAGGTCCCTGCTCATCAAATATCCTTCTCCCTTGCATAATCGCAGCTTGGAAGCCGCAGATTGCCCTTGTAGTCTGTCATTCATGACACGCCACGACCCTGATATCATGAACCTTCTCGCCTCTCGCCCCTCGTTGCATATGGATGGGCAGGATGGTCTGCTGTTTGAGGGGGTTCCCCTCCAGACCATCGCGAGCGCGGTTGGCACACCATGCTGGGTCACGGGCGCAGGGACGCTCAGACGGCGTACCCGCAATCTCAGGAAAGCCTTCACCGAGCGTGGCATCGACATATCGCTGCATTATGCGCTCAAGGCCAATGACCATCTCGCGACCCTGACCGTTCTGCATCAGGAGGGTTGTGGTGCCGATGTCGTGAGCGGTGGCGAGTTGCGCCGCGCTCTTGCCGCCGGAATCAGCCCGTCGCAGATCGTGTTCTCCGGTGTCGGCAAGACAGATGCCGAGCTCATGCTCGCCCTGCAGGAAGATATCGGCCAGATCAATGTGGAGAGCGGGGAGGAGCTAAGGCGCCTTTCGCATCTTGCGCGTGCTTCCAGCCTCACCGCCCGGGTGGCCCTGCGCGTCAATCCGCATATCGATGCGGAAACCCACGACAAGATCAGCACGGGGCGACTGGGCGACAAGTTCGGAATCGACTGGGCCGATGTTCCCGCCCTCTACCGCGAAGCCAGCACCCTGCCGGGTATCGATATCCGCGGACTGGCGACCCATATTGGTAGCCAGATACTGTCGCCTGCCCCGTTCAAGGCCGCCTATGCCCGTATCGCCGAGATGGTGGTCGGCCTGCGCGACGAAGGTCTGAGCGTTTCGGTGGTGGATTGTGGCGGCGGTCTGGGTGTGCGCTATCGTGACGAGCTCGCTCCGCCCCCGGCCGCGCTCGCCGGGGCAATTGCCGAGACACTGGGCCATCTGGATCTGAAACTCGCCATTGAACCCGGTCGCTGGATCGCAGCACCGGCCGGCGTCCTACTGGCCTCGGTGATCGATCTCAAAGCCCAGCGCGAGGGTGTTTCGGACTTCGTGATCGTGGATGCGGCGATGAACGATCTGGCGCGCCCAAGCCTCTACGGGGCCTGGCACGGTATCATCCCGCTTGCACCCGATCTTGCCTATGCTGAAACGGCACCCCAGACCGTCGTGGGGCCCGTATGCGAGTCAAGCGACGTTCTTGCCAAGGACCGGCTTCTGCCTGCTGTACGCACGGGCGATCAGATCGCCATTCTCGATACGGGTGCCTATGGCGCCGTCATGAGCTCGACCTATAATAGTCGCCCCCTCGCCGCACAGGTCATGATTGAACACGGTCAATGGCAGGTGGTGCGCAAGCGGCAAAGGGTCGAAGCGCTCTGGGGTGATGACAGCATACCGGAGTGGCTGGATAGCGAATGAGCATGGCGCCGCCCGCACCGTCCTCCGGCTCCAGCCTTACGCTCGAAATACGCGTCCATAAAGCGCGTCATCGAGCAAGACGTGTGCTCTGGCTCGAATCTGCCTGGTCTGCCGTCCAGCGCCCTCTGGCGCTCGTAGGTGCCTACGCCATATCGGGGTTGCTGCGCCTTCCGCAGTCCTTGCCGGACACGCTGCACGCCTTTCTGCTGGCGAGCGTTGCAGGAGGGGCCATCGCCCTTGCTGCCCGCAATCTGACGCGTTTGCCCCCGCCCTCACCCGCCCTCATAGACAGGCGCATCGAGCGGGCTTCCGGGTTATCGCATCAGCCTCTCGCCGCACTCGATGACTATCCGGCTGATGGCGAGGAAACCGCCCTGTGGCGCGTGCATATGGCTCGTCTGCGCGACAGCGTTGGACGGTTGCGCACGGGCTGGCCACGACTGATCTGGACCACCGGCCTAAAATTCGGCTGGGCGGGATTCGGGATCTGCCTGATCGCGACACTCGCCCTGTCGGGCCCGGCGGCACCCTCGCGGCTCGAGGCCGCCTTCCTACCGGGCGTAGATGATATCGATGTCCCGTTGCCGCAGATCGAGGCCTGGGTCGACATGCCGGATTATGCCCCCGGCGCGCCTGTTTTCCTGACGAATACCACCACGCCGCCACGCCTTCCGCAGGATGCGAAACTCACCATTCATGTCACTGGCGCACGCTCAGGCCCCCATCTTCTGGGTATCGAAACGAGCGATGTCGTCACGAAGCAACTCGATTCGGGAAGCTGGAGCTTCACCGCCAAACTCGCTCACAGCGGCAGGATTTCTGTCCGCTCGCGTGGCCGTACAGTTGGCGAATGGCAATTCGAGATCGACCCGGATCTCGCCCCCGAGGTTGCGTGGACATCACCACCAGCGCCCGCAAAAGACGGCACCGATCTCGTCATGCCTTGGAAAGTTGCTCAGGCACATGGCGTGGCGGCGTTACAGGCAGAAATCACACTCAAGGCCGATCCGGACAAGCCTGCACTGAACGTACCCATTCCTCTCAAAGGGGTGCCCAACAAGGCAGACGGCACGTTCCAGAATGATCTCACCGATTCGCTATGGGCGGGAGAGGCAGTCGCGCTGCGGCTCAAGGCCACGAGCCGCAGTGGCAGGACAGCCTACAGCAAATCCGAGACGGTGACGCTTCCTGTCAGGGTGTTTCACGATCCTGCAGCCCGCGCCCTGGTGAGCCTGAGGCATCGTTTCGGGCTCGACCGCGAAACTGTCGCACAGACCGCCGATGAGCTGAGGGCGATTGCGAGCGCATTGCCGCTGCAGGAGAAAGGCAGCATCCTCGCGCTCCTCTATGCCGCCGCCCAGCTTGAGGATCAGGATTCAGACGGAGCCAGAGAGAACACGATCGGGCTTACCTGGGCTGTCGCGCTGTATCTGGAAGATCTGCGCAACACGGACCGTGACACCGCACAGGCCAATCTTGAGATCCGCGCGGCGCAGAAGGCCGTACAGGACCAGATTGCCCATATGCGTGCGCTGGGCCCTGCCGGGCATAGCGAGGCCGAACAGCAGGAACTCGCCTCGCGCATAAAAACCCTGCGCGAGGCCCTGAGCCGACGCATGCAGGCGCTGATGCAACGCAGCATGCAGCTTGGAACGGTCATTCCCGATATCGGTGAGTCACCCGATGATGGGTCGGATCCGGTATCGAGGCTCATGCGCCGCCTGCAATCGGATGCGGCCAATGGCAATGCCGATCAGGCGATCAAAAGGCTGGACGACCTTTCGCGAATGGCCGAGCGTATGCGCACGGCCACCCCAGAGGACCTGGCGCAGATCGCCCAGCAGCTTCAGGCGCAGGCACGGGCGCGAGCCCAGAAAGCGACCCTGCATGATCTCGTCAAACGTGAAACCACCCTGCTCGACCATGCCCAGTCCCGCCTGAACCCTGGCCAGCGCGCCGCGCACGAGGCCATGCTGAACCAGAATGCCCCGGGGCAGGATGTCAGTGCCATGTCCACCGCTGAGTTACTCAAGCGCCTCGGGATGGCCCCCCCGCCGAATATGGATGAGACAACGCCCCCGATCCAGCCTCCCTCTCTTTCACCAGAAGAAATCGCACTGCAGCACGAGGAGAGGCGCAACGATCATGCTGTCCAGCGTGCCCTGCAAATGGTGGCCCGTCTGCTCAATGACGACATCAAGGGCTTGACCGGCAAGACGATGCCGGGCCTGACCAAGGCCGATCAGGACATGAAGGCAGCGCGTGCAGCCCTGGCCTCAGCACAGGACGGGCCTGCTGAAATTGCCATACGCAAGGTGCTCAAGGATCTTGCCGAAACTGGCCAGCAGATGAGCGAGGCACAGAAAGGCAAGAACCATGGTGGTGGACCGCTTGCCTTGCTGCCCACCATGGGAAGTTCGGGCCACGCCCAGGGTGGCAAGGACAAGAGAGGTCAGAGCCAGGCTGATAGCGACGATGACGACAACGGAGACGGCCAGTCTGGTGACAAGAGCGACCGCGATCCCCTCGGCCGTAAAACCGGCAAGGGCCATTCCGGTGCTGACACGGACGGCACAGTACCGGAAGCAGACAGCCGCGAAAAAGCCAGGGAAATCGAGCGCGAGCTTCGCCGACGTGATGCAGATCGGACACGCCCCCAGAGCGAGCTCGACTATCTGGACAAGCTGCTGAAATCCTATTGAGCCGCACGACCAGCGTCTCCCGAATGCACGCCTCACACGGCGCCGCAAAGGGATGCGCTGACTAGCCCTATCCCGGCAGGTCCTTAATGAAATCTGAAGGTTAAGGAACGCTGTCGCCGAATCGCGTGATGGTGCTGCCAATCGTCTGTCTCTTGAGCTTGTACGCCAGCCCGCTTGCGTAGAGCACCCGACCAAACCTTATCGGCTACCTCACCCTTCGCGCGATGAACTGGAGGTAGGTCGCCGTTGTGGCAACAAAACGATGCAATTTTGCAACATCGCCCGAGCACTTTGCAGAAACGTAACGTCACAGAACGATAACAACCTTGCAATAAAAAGATAGAAACCGCAGCCTCGTGAAACCAAGTGATTCCGAGGGCAAACTTTTATGAAAATCGTTAGTTTTCAGAGACGAGGGCGATTGCTGCTGGGCGCGGCCATCATCCTTTCCCCTGTCGTAACGAGTGTCGCAGCCCATGCGCAGACGGCTGCAGCGACCACCCATCATCGCAAGGCGGCCAGGCACAGCACGGCTCGCAAGACCACCACTCGTCCGGTCAACGGACCGCAGCTCGGCGCTCAGACAGCGCCCGCAGCTACGATGGTCCCCACACGCTCGCAGAACGCGCTGCGCAATGTCGCACCGGCAAGCGCTGTATCGTTCTCGCAGGGTGGCAAGTCAGAGGAGTTGATTGTCGTCGGTTCGGCACTCACCACGGCCAATAATACCAGTGCCAATCCGGTACAGATCGTCACGTCCAAGCAGATCCAGCAAACCGGTGCGACGAACCTTAACGACTTCCTGTCGCGTCTGCCTTCAATCGGCGCCAGCGGAACGAGCAATAGCAATACTAATGGCGGCAACGGGGCGTCCTGCGTCGATTTGCGCAACCTGGGCCAGAACCGCGTCCTCGTTCTTGTCGACGGCAAGCGCACGACGCCGAACGGCAATAGCAACTGTATCGACCTCAACACCATCCCGGTACAGATGGTGCAGTCGATCGAAATCCTGAAAGATGGTGGCTCAGAGCTCTACGGTGCAGATGCTGTATCGGGCGTCCTCAACATCAAGTTACGTCATGATCTGAACACAGGGTCCGTCACGATTCGCGGCGGTATCACCGGTCATGGTGATAACCGCACCGGCATGATCTCCGCCATGAAGGGCTGGAACTTCGATCATGACAAGGGCAACCTGACGCTTGGTGGAAGCTATATGACGCAGGGCGGCGTGATACAGCGCGATCGCTCCTGGTCCAGGGTACCTCTTGGGGCGGTAGGGGCTTATCCGACCAACTCGAACCTGCAGGTCGGTTCAATCATCACACCCGGCGGTACGTATTTCGGCAGTGAGAACACCTATGTTGGTAATCTCGATAATGGATCGCTGAGCCCCTATAGCAAAAGCAAGCGTTATAACTATGCTCAAAACCAGTGGCTTGTGAATGCTCTGCAGGACTCCACCCTTTCAGGAGATCTGCATTACGAGTTCAATCGCCACTTCGACGTTTATTCCAACGTCCTTTACGCGCACCGTACATCGAAAACCCAGCTCGCCCCTGAACCGGCAATTGGCAGCGTTCCCCCCTCGCCTCTACCAAACGGCATCATTCTGCCGTCGGGTTATCCCGGCAATACGGCGGGAGAGGATCTTCAGCTGTACCGTCGTCTGAACGAGTTCGGACCGCGCACCAATAATAATGCGAGTGATACTGTCACCGGCATGGTCGGCATGCGTGGCGATATCGTCCACGACTGGAAGTACGATCTGTCTTACACCTACGGTGCCAGCCAAGTGACGAACGAACTGCAGGGCGTCGGAGACTACTCCAAGCTTCTCCAGGAATGGGGACTGGAGCCCTATGCTGACCCGAACGACCCGAACGGCGCTCTGGTCTATAATCCGAATTCCTGCGCAGGTTCACCGGGCTGCGTACAGTCCAACGCCTTCACGCGCCTCTCGCCGGGCGCAGTGCAATACGCCAATTATACGACGTATCAGCACACCATGTATCAGCTCCGTGACCTGAACCTGCGCATCCACAATAACCATCTCGTTCATATGCCCTGGAAGGGCGGTGGCGACTTTGGTGTTGCGCTGGGTATGGAGCACCGTGGCGAACAGCTGAGCAATAACCCTGACCCGCTCGTTGTAAGCGGCTACTCCCTGACCAATACGGTAGAGCCTACCTCAGGTGGCTTTAACGTGACGGAAGGCTATATCCAGGGTCATGCGCAGCTCCTCAAGGACGTTGCCTTCGCCAAGGACCTGTCGATCGACGGTCAGGGCCGTTACTCGTCGTACAACACCTTCGGTGGAGCCAAGAACTGGAAGGCAGGCATCGATTGGGCGCCCACGCGCGATATCCGTTTCCGTGGCACGATCGGCACCTCCTTCCGTCAGCCAAATGTGTATGAGCTCTATGGCGGTGTGGGCCTCAGTTATGTCTCGGCTTCCGACCCCTGCGCCGGTGCAACCAGCCCTGGCCTTATTGCCAACTGCATCAAGGGCGGCGTGGCCAACCCCCAGAACTTCAATTCAGCCAATTCGGGCCAGGTTCCAACCTTGCAGGGCGGCAATGTGGCCCTGCGTCCTGAGACGGGTCGTACCTATACCTTTGGTACCGTGCTCACGCCGCGCTGGATTCCTGGTCTCGCAGCCTCGGTTACATACTGGCACTACACGATCGGTGGTCTGATCAACTCGCTGCCAACACAGTACATCCTCAATCAGTGCTACGAGGGCGGCGTACAATCGTACTGCAACTCGGTCGATCGCCTTTCGAATGGGCAGATCAACACGGTTTCGGCGCTCGACCAGAACCTTGGCGACCTGCTTACCAGCGGTATCGACTTCGACCTGAATTATCGCTGGAGAGTGACCCGGCACGACTCTTTCATCGTCGACAACAACTTCCAGCAGTTGGTCAAGTACAAGCAGCAGCAGCAGCCTGGCGGCGCGTATCTGAACCAGACAGGCGCCCTGTTTTATCAGAGTGGTGTCGGTCAACCCCGTGTGCGCGACTACGCCACTCTTACATGGCAGCATGATGCGTTCCGGATTTCCTACATGTTCCAGTATATCGGCGGCATGAACTGGAATGACGGATCAGCTTTCCTCAGTGAAGAAAACCCTGCTGCCAATGCCCGTATCAAGACACCTGCGATGGTCCAGCAGGATATCTCTATCGGTTATGCTTGGAAGCGCTGGAACTTCGAGGGTGGCGTGCAGAACATTGCTGGCAAGAACCCTCCTTTCGTTCTCAACGCGGCCTCGAACTCGGCCGATACCACCTATAACGGCTTCTATCTGGGCCGTTACATCTTCCTGCAGGCTGGTCTGAACTTCTGATCACCCCGGACGCGGAGTTCTGCTCCGCGTCACGGAAGAAAGACGACTAAAAAAGGGAGAAGGGCCTACGCCTTTCTCCCTTTTTCACGCGCATACCGCGCCGACCAAGATGACGCGTATCAGCTTCCGCGATAGGTGGAATAGCCAAAGGGCGAGACCAGTAGCGGCACATGGTAATGCCCGGTTTCCGTCATGCCGAAATCGATCTGCACCACATCCAGAAAAGGCGGCTCGGGCAGATCATGCCCACGCCCCCTGAAATAGGCCGCCACGTCGAAGCGAAACACATAAGCGCCTGCCCCGACCGCGATATCCTTCAGGCCGGGACAGCGGCCATCCTCATTCGTCGCACCTTCATAGAGCACGCGATCATCATAAAGCAGGGTGATCGTCATACCCTGTGCAGGCACGCCCCCTGCCGTGTCGAGAACATGGGTGGAAAGGCTGGTCATGATGCTGTCCTGTCCTTGAGTCTGAGCAACGCAATCTGGTCGATCTGACCGAGGGCCTCAGCCAATTCCTCCTGCGGTGACTGCGCCAGCCGACGTCCGATCTCCTGACGCATACGCTCCTTGGTGGCCTGTCGGACACAGATGACGAAAGGCATGTCGAAACGCGCCTGATAGGCCTCGTTCAGTGCGCGGAACGCGATGAACTCAGCCTCGCTCAACCTGTCGAGACCCGCCCCTTCCTGCTCGGCCGCCGAGAGTCTGCCCAGATCGGGGTCCACACCGAATTTGCGTGCCAGCTCCGGATGGGCCTTGACCAGCGCTTTCTGCCTGTCGTGCCCGGCATCGCGTATGATCTGCGATGTTGCGGCGATCATGGCCTCCGGGCCTGCAAAAGGCGCCTGCGGCCACGCCGCAGCCACGATCCAGGGCGTGTGCTCATAGATATCGCCATAGGCCGATACGAATTCTTCCCGTGTATTCGCCGTGATCATGCGGGGTGATGCTCCTGCCAGTGACGGGCGATATCGAGCCGCGTCGTAACCCACACGTGCTGATGGGCCTGCACATGGGCGATGAAACGTTTGAGCGCCAGCGCACGGGCGGGCCGGCCGGCAAGGCGACAATGCAGGCCAACAGACATCATGCGCCCGCCCTCCTGATACAGCATGTCGAACGTGTCACGCAGATAACGGAAGAACTGCTCGCCTTCGGTAAAGCCATTGAGCGCAACGAGCTTCATGTCGTTCACGTCGAGCGTGTAAGGCACGATCAGCTGCGCCCGGCCATAGCGACGGTCGTAATAGGGCAGATCATCGGCATAGGAATCGGCGTCGTAAACGAAGCAGCCTTCCTCAGCGACAATCCGCGCCGTGTTCGGGCTGGTACGCCCCTGATACCAGCCCAGCGGGGCCTCCCCCGTGACCTCTTCATGCAGCCTGATGGCTTCACGGATATGCTCACGCTCGATTGCTTCAGGGATGTCCTGATAATCGATCCATCGGTAACCGTGGGATGCAATCTCCCAGCCTGCCTGCTTCATGGCCGCTACAGCATCGGGATTGCGGGCAAGAGCCATTGCCACGCCAAAAACCGTGAGGGGCAGGCCCGCCTCGGTGAAAAGCCGGTGGAGACGCCAGAAGCCGGCGCGCGAGCCGTATTCGTACAGGCTTTCCATCTGCATGCAGCGCGCACCGGTGATCGAACGGGTACCGACCATTTCCGACAGAAAGGCCTCGGAACCGGCATCGCCATGCACAACGTTGTTTTCGGCGCCTTCCTCGTAATTCAGAACGAACTGGACGGCGATGCGGGCGCCGCCAGGCCATGCAGCCTCGGGGGGATTGGCACCATAGCCCAGCAGGTCGCGTGGATATGCCTGTGTCATGCCTGTACGTTCTCTCCCGTTCAAAGCGCCGCCACGCCGCCATCGCTACGCGGGTCGGTGGCCCCTTCCATTGTCCCATCCCGATAGCGCCGAATGGCCCCGGCATGACCCATCGCCGTGGCAAATGGCGTCAGACTCTCGACGTCGTGACCAAGCGCGCTCAGCCCCTCTAGGATTTCCGGACCAAAGCGCGTTTCCATCTTGAGCGTTGTGGTGGTTTCACCCCAGGTGCGCCCCAGAAGCCAGCGCGGTGCCGTGATCGATTCCTGAAGGCTCAGCCCGGCAATGACGTTGCGCGCCACGATGGCTGACTGGGTCTGCGGCTGCCCCTCGCCGCCCATCGTGCCATAGGCCAGCAAGCTTCCATCATTGAGCGCGGCCATGGCGGGGTTGAGCGTGTGGAAAGGCTTGCGCCCCGGCACGAGGCTACGCAGACGCCCGGGCACGAGGTCGAAACTGGCACCGCGATTCTGCCATACCAAGCCGCTCTCCGGCAGCACGATGCCCGAGCCGAATTCGAAATAGAGGCTCTGGATCATGCTGACGGCCCAGCCCTGCGAGTCCATCACGCCAAACCACGTGGTATCGCCCTGCTGGGTCTGATGGGGCCAAGGTGCCGCTCGGGTCAGATCAATGGAGGCCGCCATATCATCCAGAGCAGCCTGATCGGACAAAAGCGCCTGTGGGGAGGTTTCCATGATGGCAGGATCGGCAATCACACGATCGCGCCAGATGAAGGCGGCCTTCGTCGCCTCGACCCAGCGATGAATGTCGTCAACCGTATCAGCCCCGGTCACGCCCAGCCGTTCGGCCAGAGCCAGAATCAGCAGGGAAGCCGCGCCCTGCGTGGGTGCGACCATATTGAAGAAGCGACCATGATGAAGGCTGGTCTCAAGCGGCTTCGTCAGGAGCGCTTCATGGTGGTTGAGGTCGTCGCGGCTGACCGGCGAACCGCAGGCCGCAAGATCAGCCGCGATCTGATCGGCCAGCTTGCCATGATAAAAATCGCCCAGACCGGCATTGGCGAGACGTCGCAATGTGCGCGCCAGCGCCGGATTGCTGTGCACGGCGCCCGCAATCGGCATATCGCCTTGTGGCAGGAACAGGCCGCTGAAATTGGGCATGTAGCTCAACACGTCCAGATGCGCTGCCATAAGCCCGGCCATGCTCTCCGTGACCACCATGCCGCTCTCGGCGTGATCGATGGCGTCGGCCAGCAATGTCGAGAGAGGCAACGCCCCTCCCGCATAGGCAAGCGCTCGCGACCAGCCCGCAACCGTACCGGCAACCGTGTTGGCTGCCAGCCCGCCACGCCAGGGCACACTGTCACATTCCGCATAGAGTTCAGGAGTCGCGTTCTGGGCGAGCCTGCCGCACGCATCAATGGCCACGGTTTCGCCATCAGGGCGGCGAATGAGCCAGAAGCCATCTCCCCCAAGGCCGGTCATATGGGGGTAAACCACAGACAGGGTTGCAGCCACGGCCACGGCTGCCTCGACCGCGTTGCCTCCCGCCTTGAGAATGTCCCTCCCCGCCTGCGCCGCAAGATGATGCGGGGCGGTAACCATTCCCTTGCGGGAGCGTGCGCTGAAAAGCATCAATCCTCCAGAATACGGGCGCGAGCGACGCCAGCGCGTTCCAGCGCCTCGCCGAGCGCAACGAGACGATCTTCACGCCCCGGCTGCGCCACGAGCTGGACGCCAAGCGGCATCCCGCTGCCAGCATTAGCGTCAATGGCCAGAGGCACGGTCAGGACCGGGAAACCGGCCAGAGTGAGAGGCTGGGTGTAAAGGCCGAGATTGGCACGCGCAGAAACCGGTTGACCACCAATTTCGATGACGGGTGTATCGATCCGCGGAGCCGGGCCGACCACGGCGGGTGCAACCAGAATATCCGCCTCAAGAAAGGCCTCATGCATACGCTCACGAAACCAGTGGCGGATCTTGTGCGCCCTGAAAACATGCGGCGCCGGGACAAGAGCCCCTGCGAGCAGGCGATCACGCACCGCCGGATCATACTGCTCCGGGCTGTGACGCAAGCGATCGAGATGCAGGCCTGCCCCTTCGGATGCGCTGATGACAAATGCCGCGGCACGCGCCGTTGCGACCTCTGGCAGAACGATCTCGCTACGTATCGACAGGGCCGTGCAGAAAGCTGCGAGAGCCGCTTCCATCTCCGGCGACATATCCTGGGCAAACCAGCCGCCAAGCCGCGCCATTTTCAGCCCTGCAACGTCCACCCGCGCCAGAGATGACGCGCTCAGCACCTCCACCATCACCCGCATATCGGCAGCGCTTGCCGTGAAAGGCCCGACCGTATCGAGACTGGCGACAAAAGGATAAGACCCCGCTATTGGCAGCAGGCCCTGCGTGGCTCGCAGCCCCCACACGCCACAAAGCGATGCCGGCACACGGATCGAGCCATTCGTGTCGGAGCCCAGGGAGAGCGGGAAATATCCTGCAGCGACACCAGCCGCAGACCCGCCGGAAGACCCACCGGCGAGACGCGCGCTGTCATGCGGGTTTTTCGTGATGCCATAATGGGCATTGTCTGTCGCAAAACCGTAGGCAAATTCATCCATATTGGTCGTGGCGAGCGGTATGGCGCCAGCCTCAATCAGCCTGCTGACCAGCAGCGCATCGCAATCGGCCGGCGCTACGCTGGCCAGAACCGTCGACCCAGCCGTAGTGACCAGACCTTGCACATCAAACAGGTCCTTGATGCCAAAAGGCACCCCTGCCAGCGGTCCGGGGTCGATCCCCTCGGCCACAAGAGCATCGATGCGGCGTGCCTGATCGAGCGCCCGCTCCGACAGCAGGCGCGTGACGGCATTGATGGTGCCATCGCGCTGGATGACACGGTCGAGGCAGTTCTCGATCAGGCTGAAGGCGCTGCGTTCGCCCGACCTGACAGCGCGCGCAATCTCGGTGGCGTTCATGGATGATACTCGAGAGCGGGCTCAGTGCGCTCCGGCAGATCGAGCGACAGAACGAGCTTCTGGTACCGCGCGAGCAGGGCAAGGTTTTCTAGCACGCCGGGTTGGCAATCGACCGGAATCGTCAGATCAAGCGCAGCCGCACGCGCATTGAGCGTGGCCTCATCAATCATGCCTGCTCCTCACCCTCTCGACCGAGACTGACGAGTTCCTCCGCGTCATAGGCAAGCAGGCTTTCAAGGTGCTTTTCACCATCCTGGACAAACAGGTCGCAAGCAATCGAGCGGGCCAGGCGGTCCACGCCATAGCGCATGCCGCTGATCGAGGCACCCGAAAGCCCCATGCTCGGCGTCGCCGCAAAGGTGAAGTTATAGATCGCCCCCAGCATGGCGGCATCCGGATGAGCCGGGTCGCGCGGCAGGAACTGGCTCTGCGGGCCAAGATAGGGATAGGAGTCCAGAACGGCGCTTTCCTCGCCGTCTGGGGCCTCGAAACAATCGCGCCACAGCGCGACGTTTCCGGCAAATGAGGCTGTTTCCGGCCGCTTGCTGAAATCGATCACGAAGCCCGTGCCGATAATCAGGAAGTCAAACTCCATCGTCCCGTGAGGCGTATCGACAGTAATGGTTTCACCCTCGCAACGCGCGCCCAGCCAGGGGGTATCGCCATGGAAGCTGAACCCGTCATGACGGCTGCAACGCCAGAACGTGTCCTGTGGCGGCGGCTGATTGAGATCGAAGATGCGGCGCATGAAACGCCAGCGTGTCAGATCGGGCAGTGCCGGGAAATGAGCCAGAAACCCGGCATTTTCCATCCAGCGATACGGGTTGATGCGCGGCAGGGTCTTGCGGCGTATGCAGACGGCAACCGATCGGGCACCGGCTTCCAGCGCGGTCGCCGCATTATCGAAGGCAGAGGCGCCACCGCCGAGCACACCGACACGCTTGCCACGCAACGCCTCGAAATCGATCGGCTGATGGGTGTGGGCGTAGAGATGGCTGGGAACCGCCTCGCGTATGAATTCCGGCACATGCCATGACCCGCTGCCTTCAATGCCGGTCGCCAGCACAAGGCGGCGTGCCCAGACGTAAGAGATCTCTCCCTCCTGTGAACGGAACTGAAGATGCAGCAAGCCATCCTGCCAGACGACATCGACCAGTTCACGGTCATGCTCTACTGGCAGGGCAAGCGTCTCCTCATACCAGCCGAGATAGGCCTGCCAGTCGCGCCGGTCGATCTTGCCCAGCGACTCCCATGCATCCTTGCCATAACGCGCCTCAAACCAGCTTCGCGGCGTCAGTGAGGGGATGCCGAGATCAGGGCCAGTCACATGCTTGGGCGTACGCAGTGTGATCATACGGGCAAAAGTAACCCAAGGCCCCGCCTGCCCCTTCTTTGCGCGCTCGAATACCCGAACGTTATGCACGCCAATGCGACGAAGCGCGAAAGAGGTCGAGAGACCTCCCTGCCCGCCACCGATCACCGCAACATCGAGCACCGCCTCACCATGATGGGTCAGCGTGGACGAGACCCAGGGACCCGACGCATAGGCAATTTTCTGAAGATCCTGATGAACCCGGTCAGCGAGATCACGGAGCGCTTTGTTCTGCATGTCAGGGCACCCGGTAAAATGGATTGGGGAGGAGGAAGCCACGATCGGCGTGACCACCTGCGAGATCGGAGGGCTGATCGCCTATATTGGCGATGATGTGATAGCCCTTCTGTTCGATTTCGCTGCGGGCCGCCGCCTTGTAATCCGAGGCCGACGGCGTATGGCTGCCCTCAGGCCTGAGCACAAGGCCCGACCAGCCCTTATAGCCAGCAGTCTCGAGGTTATGCGCCGTATCGGCTCGCTCGTTCTCACTGCGTCCGGTTACGAAAAACACCGACACACCACGCTGCTGGGCCACACGATACAGAGCGAGCGTGGAGGGAAAGGCCTGCGCCTTGGCGCTCATTTCCCAAGCCATCACGCCGCACGGCCCCTTGGGCAGTACATCGCACTGACCATCATGAAAATAGGCGAAATGATTGGCCTTAATCTCAGGCCAGTTGGAGAGCGATGTCTCATCGATATCCAGGACAATCGCAGGCTTGCTCACATGCGCGGCGCGCAGACGAACCCAGTCCGATGCCTCCTCGATCACGGCGGCGAACTCACGATCATAGGCCCCGCTATCATGATAGGCGGTGGCGGCAATCGCTGCATCGCCTACATTAGCCGGCACCGCGTGGGCAGCGCCCGCTGCCGTTGCCCCAAGCACAGAGGCAAGCGCTAATGCGCGCCCGAAACGATTTGCGCGTCGGCGAGAAACGGCATGGACGATAGACGAATAATTCATGGCAGGCGGCGCTCCTGTGAAGCCAAGATACAATTGCGTTATCTTCACAGCTGTAGAGACGGCTCACAAGACCGGTGCGCCGGAGCATGTCCTTGCCTCAAACAATCGTTTTTCATACCTGCCCCGTCCTGTATTGATATCTCGTTCCCCAAATGAAACAGAACATCTCCTCTTCGTCTATCCCTCTTGTGCACAAACGCACGGGACGCCTATTTTGTAAATTCTGGTTCAGATAACCCGAATAGCGTTGCAACTACTTGCAATTACCCTAATATACGCCTAGACACGGTCGTATACAACGAAGCAGTCGGGAGATGATTTTGGGCGCGCCTCGGGAAATTGCGGTCGTGACCATTCTGGAAGCCGCGGAAAAGATCTTCTCCGAACATGGATTCAGCGGTGCGAGCATTGCTGCTGTGGCCCGGGAAGCCGGTATTCCCAAAGCCAATATTCATTATTATTTCTCAACTAAGGAGACCCTGTATCAGGAAGTGCTCCGGCGCACCGTGCAGGAATGGCTCCGGGAATGCGAAATCTGGCTTCGCCCCGAAAATAAAGCCTCTACGGCCCTGCGCGCCTATATCGGCTCCAAGCTCGCCTTCTCACGTGCCAATCCCCATGCGTCACGCCTGTTCGCGCACGAAATTATCGGGGGCGCGCGCTATCTGCATGATTATCTCTCGACAACCCTGCGTGAGGCGATAACGCCGTTCGGTGAGACATTCACGGTCTGGATGGAGCGGGGTGAGATTCCGCAGGTCGATCCGACGCATTTCCTCTTCTGTCTGTGGGCCATGACCCAGTGGTATGCAGATATGCAGCCTCAGGTAACCGCCCTGCTTGGCAAGGAAACGCTTGAAGAAAGCGATTTTCACGCCGCGGCGGAAACAATCCTGGCCCTTGTCCTCGCCCGGAAGGACATAACGGCCTGAGGCCTGTACTGCGGAGAAGGCCCGGCTGGTGGTTTATCCTCGGGCCACTGAGGGGACACGAACAAGCAGAACAATCAGGATGGCGAGCGCGGCGAGTGCGGCACCGCTCATCGAAACAGCACCATAGCCCAGCCCCTGATACAGAACCGCGCCGCCCAGCCAGGCACCAAGCGCGTTGCCAAGGTTGAAGGCGCCGATATTGACTGATGACGCCAGAGCCGGAGCACGTTGCGCCGCCTGCATCGTGCGCATCTGCAACGCTGGCATGATGGCGAAAGAGGCGGCACTCCAGACCAGAATACCAAGTATTGCGCCAATCGGCGTTACTGCAATGAACGGGTAGATCAGCATGATGCCACCCAGTACAGGCAGCATCAGCAACAGGGCAAAACGCGTGGAGCGATCGGCCAGACGACCGCCAAGCGCTGCGCCAATGCTGAAACCGACGCCGATCGTCATGAGCGCGAGGGTGACGAGTCCCTCACTGGCATGGGTGATGCTGTGCAGGAAGGGGGCGATATAGGTGTAGAGAACGAACATGATCCCCGCACCGAGTGTCGTGACGGCAAGGGCCAGCAACACTTCACCGCCTGCCAGAACGCGCAATTCGCCAAGGATATCCGGACGTGGATTGCTGCCCCGTGGTGGCAGGGCGAGGCTGAGGGCCAGCACGGCCAGGGCGCCAAGCAGCGCGGTCACCAGAAAGGCGCTGCGCCACCCCATGGTATCGCCCAGCCAGGTTGCCGCGGGCACTCCGAAGATATTCGCGATGGTCAACCCCATGAACATCGACGCCACCGCCGAGGCACGACGCTCGGGCGCCACGACACTTGATGCCTCTACAGCGCCAAGGCCGAAGAACGCTCCGTGTGACAGGCTGGTAATCACCCGCCAGATCATCAGGACGGCATAGCTATGGCTTAGCCCGGCACCGAGGTTGCCGATAATGTAAAGCCCCATCAGCCCGACAAGAGCCGCCTTGCGCGACATGGCACCCAGCAGCAGCGTCATGATAGGCGCCCCCAGCATGACTCCAAAGGCATAGGCGCTCACGAGCGACCCGGCCTTGGGCACACTGATGTGAAGATCCTGAGCAATGACCGGCAACAACCCCATCGGGGTGAACTCGGTCGTGCCTATAGCAAAAGCCCCCACTGCCAGCGCGAGCAGCGCTCCTCGAGCCGAACCCATCTTACCCCCTGCCGAATTAAAGCTTGCGCAAGTTCTTCTTACTTTCCAGATCCTGCGCCCCGTGCCACGATTTTCTCCTGATGTTTCCACAAGGAGCCGGATCGAGACAATGACCACACCATTTGCCGACAGCAATCATGACGCCCTCTGGCTGCCCTTCACGGCCAATCGCCAGTTTCGCGATGCCCCGCGCATGCTCGTTTCGGCAAAAGGCATGTATTACCGTGATGATAAAGGCCGCGAAGTCCTGGATGGTTGCGCCGGACTCTGGTGCGTCAATGCAGGCCACGGGGCACCGCGTATCGTGGAAGCCGTGCAGAAGACGGTCGCGACCCTCGATTTTGCCCCCGCTTTCCAGATGGGCCACCCCATGGCTTTCGAGGCCGCAGACCGTGTCGCGCGCCTGGCCCCGAATCCGCTCAACCACGTTTTCTTCTGCAACTCCGGCTCTGAAGCAGGCGATACGGCGCTCAAGATTGCCATCGCCTATCATCGCCTGCGTGGCGAAGGCACACGCACCCGTCTGATCGGACGTGAACGCGCCTATCATGGCGTCGGGTTTGGCGGCATTTCGGTCGGCGGCATTTCGGGCAATCGCAAGCTCTATGGTTCGCTGCTGACCGGAGTGGACCATCTGCCCCATACGCTCGATCTGCGTCGCAACGCCTTCTCGCGCGGCCTGCCGGAACATGGCGCGGAACTGGCTGACGATCTGGAGCGCATCGTCGCCCTTCATGACGCCTCGAACATTGCGGCTGTCATTGTCGAACCCATGGCTGGCTCGACAGGCGTGCTGCCAGCGCCGAAGGGCTATCTCAAACGCTTGCGCGAGATCTGCACCAAGCATGGCATCGTGTTGATCTTCGATGAGGTCATCACCGGTTTCGGTCGTCTGGGCGCGTCTTTCGCTGCTGAGAAGTACGGCGTCGTGCCCGACATCATGACGGTGGCCAAGGGTATAACCAATGGCACGATCCCGATGGGTGCCAATATCGTATCCGACGAGATTTTCGACGCGTTCATGCAGGGACCGCGCGAGGCCATCGACCTGCCGCATGGCTACACCTACTCGGCCCACCCCATCGCCTGTGCTGCTGCCATTGCCACACTCGACACTTATGCCGAGGAGCATCTGTTCGAACGCGCAGCCGCGCTCTCGCCGTATTTCGAGGAGGCTGCCCACTCGTTGAAGGGTGCGCCCTATGTGGTCGATATCCGCAATGAGGGGCTTGTGGCCGGTATCGAACTTGCCCCCCGAGTCGCCAAGACGACGCGGGCATTCGAGGTGTTCGAGCGCGCTTTCCATGAAGGGCTGTTGCTGCGCTACACAGGTGACATCCTCGCCATTTCACCGCCGTTGGTCATCGAGAAGAACGAGATCGATCGCATCTTCGAGACGATTGGCGGCATCCTCAAATCGATCGACTGACATCCGCAGGGCGTCGCGGGGAAAATCCCGTGACGTCCGCGCGAAAAAGGCCCGGACAAGCTCGATCAAACTGTGCCGCAGCCTGAGCCCAGGCGAAGTGCTGGCCGGACGCGCATGGATACATCGCGGGGTTCGGCAAATAACTCCTGCGCCCATCACAAGTCACGACCCGATTTTTGGATGCCTTGTCTTTCCGGGCGTATTGAGACAAGGGCAGAAAGCGCAGTAAGCCGCTCTGCATCCCTAACCGGACGGGACTATACCAATGCCAGCCAATCTGGACCAGTACCTCAAGCTGCGCCATCTGCGTGTTGTTACCGAGATTTTCAACACCGGTCATATCAGTGTTGCCAGCGCCAATCTGGGCCTCACGCCGCCTGCAATCTCGAAAGCTTGCGCAGAAATCGAAGCGATTATTGGACACAAGCTGTTTGACAGGACCCGGTCAGGAATGGTGCCCACCGATCTGTGCCACCTCCTGGTCCGTTCCTCAGGAATTATCACGGCCGAGCTGAGAAAACTCTCTGCCGAGATTCAGGACAATCTTTTCAACACGCCACAATCGCTAACCATCGGCTATCAGTCACCGTCGCTTTCAGCAATCGCAATGCACGCGGCGGGCGTGTTGCGGCAGCAGATACCTGCGTTGAGGCTCAAGATCATGCAGATCGATAGAGCCTCGCTGCTGGATGGCTTGCAACAGGATCGATACGATATCGGCTTCATTGCATTGCATCAGATCGAGAATTTCCCTGCCCTATCCAGTCAGATCCTGCTGAATGAACGCTGCTTCGCTGTGTCGCTGGAGGGCACGATGAGCCTCTCGGAGGTGCTCGACAACTGGGCGGATTTCAGGTTGCGCAACTGGGTCCTGCCGATACCGGGCTTCGCAATTCGCGACCGATTTGAATCCCTGCTTGCATCGCGCAATCTGTATAGCCCGGCGAACGTCATCGAACTTAATTCCGCCTACGACGCGCGCCCGCTTATCGTCGCGTGCAACGCCATGACAATCGCTACGAACACGATGCTCAGCAACGCAGGTGTCACTCTGCCGAGTTTCAGCCGTGGCCCCACCGATGACGATATCCTCCTCGCGAGCGGGGTGGTCTGGCGCGCCCACTCGCCAAATCTGGGCATCATCGATCGGTTTCGCAAAATCGTGGAAGCATGGGCCAATCCGATACCTCCAGGGTGATCGATTGGCTGCTCATCGATCGGGCCCAAGGTCTCAGCAACACGACGTCACATGTATTCCAATTTTCATCGTGCCTTGAGGCAAAGATAATATCGCGAGCACCGCTACTGTCGATAGTTTCTCTCTCAACAACATCGACAGGCGAACGATAGTCGCATCGTATTCTCTCTGACACGCGAAGATGAGCTGATCTGTACCCAGATACTCCTGGATGAGTGGGGTATTCCTGAGCAGTTCCGCTTTCATGACTGATGACCCAGTCGCAGAGGGAGCGAAAACGCGATCTATCGTTCGCCGCAGCAGAGAGGCGAAACGCCCATGGCCTTCCAGCCCGATCCAAATGCCCGTATCCTCACCGGCACGTGGAGCGCCGTAAATTCAGGGGGGGGTTACCGTCTTCCAAAGCGGGGCCACCGTCGTTAATCCCCCTGTCCAGTTCAACGGCGCGACGCTGAACATCATGTCAGGAGCGACGGTCTCCAACGTATTCTTCAGCAACTCGGGCGGCTATCCCCGTGTGAATGTGTCCGCAGGCGGCGTTTTGACTTCCTCCTATATTCGAGAAGGATACTTCACGGTTTTCAGCGGTGGGAAATCAATATCGAACGATATTGAATCCAATACTGCTATCGTCATGAGCGGGGGCTCTTCCGTCGAGGATCGTCTCTTCAATATCAATCGGCCCGTCAATGGTTTTTGGGTGAGTTCGGGGGGGACAATCATAAGCCCGGTCGTGGGCAGCGGAGCATCGCTGGGGGCGTATCCCGGCTCAATCGTGGGCGGTCAACCCTCTGTTACCGGTGGCCTTGTGGTCTTCAACGGCGCAACTGTAGGAAACGGGGAGATTCCCGACTCACTTGTCTTCGCCCCAAACGCGACAGTCGTCACAGGGAACTGGTCGGCAGTTCTCTCAGACGGTAAGACCGTTTATCAGAGCGGGACTGTAACGCTGACGGGACCGATCCGTATTTCCGGCGGCAACCTTACGGTTACCTCGGGAGCGGTAGCCTCGGGTGTCTACCTTCAATATGTACCGTTACAATGGCCTCGTGTTGATATTCAGGCGGGAGGCACCCTCGTTTCATCCTATGTACAGAATGGGGGCGTCTTTGTATCGGCGGGAGGTTTGGTATCGGCGAGTACCTTGGACTCAGATTCCGGAATTGTATATTCTGGAGGATCCGCCATCAGCAACACCTATAATAACACCGCATTTGATAACTCCAATGTACGAGTATTATCCGGTGGCGTCATGTCCAGCCCGTTCATTACCACCGGCGGAATTGTACAGGTAAACCAAGGCACAGTCGTCAACCCGACGGTAAACGGCAATGGATATCTGGGCATCACGAGCGGCCAAATGATCACGTGTTTCCTTCGCGGGACACTTATCACCACATCGCTCGGCGATATCCCGGTAGAGGAAATCAAGGAGGGAGATCTGGTCACGACCTATGACAGCATGGGTCGCGTGACAGGTGTTCAACGTGTGATTTGGATACATTCCAGCCACGTCGAAGTACCTCTCTTCGACGACAGGTCGGCCAGTTATCCCGTGCGTATCATGCGTAGTGCTTTCTCTGAGGGCTGCCCGGCACGGGACATGTGGGTGACCGACGAGCATTGCTTTGTGTTCAAAGGTCGCCTCGTACCCGTGCGTATGCTCGTCAATCAAACCACTATTGCATATGACAAACGGCTATCTCGCTATGACTATTTCCATATCAAGCTGGAAAAGCATTCGATTATCCAGGCCGAGCACGTATTGACCGAGAGCTTCCTCGATAGCAACAACCTCGAAAATGGAGGGGAATTCTGCAAATCATTCGTGCCGCCTGTCCCGGCCCTACCGCTCGGCGTCGAGCGTTGCTTTGTGGAGCCGATCTACCGTGAACTTGAGGGTCGCGGGCTGGGTCTCACGGGCCACTCACCTGCGAGCCTAAATCCCTCGATCGAAGACGCTGGCCTTTATCTGGAAACCGATGATGGCAGACGGATTAAACCGCTGAGACGCAAGGGGAACTGGCATGTCTTTATGGTCCCGGCGGATCTGCGCAATCTGCACCTCGTCTCCCGGGTTTTCAAACCCTCGGAAGCAATTGGCCCCTTCCTTGACGATCAGCGTCTTCTCGGCGTTCTAGTTCAGGATATCGTCATTTACGATAGTCTTCAGACGACCGAGATAGACATCCATATCACCCAGTCCGATTTACCTGGATGGGATGTGCCGGAGAAAGGCAAGCATCGCTGGACCCAGGGGCGCGCAAACCTTCCGATAAACCATATCCCCACCGAGACAGAGTTCATGCTTTGCATCGAAGTGATTTCCGGAGGACCCTATCCTCTGGGATTTGGAACGAGCTTCCACTCTTTTCTACAGCAGGGCGCGCCCATGATGCCGCCCGGGCAAATCGCAGATCAACAGTTAAGGGCGGCAGGTTAAAGGCCGAAGGAATAGACGGGAAGGACAAATAGATAGGAAGGCACTCTTGGTCGTCCCCGCCATGGTGTCGGGGCCAAAAAGATCTCGCCTTGTCTGAGATACGCGAACCCATCTATCGGTCAGGGGCGCCGGGCAATCATTCAGTTACCGCGCCCCTGACACCGATGATCCTGGATTTCCTCACCGGACGCACGGTCGTCACCACCCACAACATCGTCGAGCAGGACATAGCCAGTTCCCAGGGGTGTCACGATGAGAGTGTGATTTCCCATTTCCTCCTCGGGATGGGCAAGGTTGGCTGCCAGGATGCGGAAAGGCGAACCATTCATCGTGGCGAGATAGAGCGCACGATAATGGTGATTGTTGAAACTCTCTGAAAGATATGACCATGAGGGGCCAATGGATGCCGTGTTGCGATCCAGCAAAGCGCGCATTCTGACATCGATACAGTCGAGATGAATATGGAGCTGGTTCTGCGAGCGCCCGTGAGCGGAATTGATCGCAAGAGAGAGCTCGCTCTCCGGGATCGAGCGATGGTAATCTTGCCCGACACGCTCGCGATATGCCCAAGCTTCGGCGAAATAATTTGGCTGTTCAGGTCGCAGGAGTACGGGACTCTCCATGCCTGTTACTTTCTCCGTAGGAATCAGCAGATACTGCCCTCGACCTTCTATGGAGTGGAGCAGCGCAAAGCCATGAGTCTCATCGTAGACCGTGCAAGGTTTGAGCCCGCGAGCGCAACGACCATGCACAAGTTTCCAGAGTACGTCTGGATCACGGTCTTTATGAATGACCAGCCCTGGAGGTGAGGCAAGAGCAGGGCTGATTCCAGTCAGCGCCGCAACGGTCAGGAGAAGGAACGATTTCAGCACGAGCGGGTGGCTGCTGAGAGAGCCATGCTCTGACCCAGTCGCTCAAGGCGACGCTTGACCCCGCCACCCGCAGCAAAGCTGCTCTGCTCGTTATGGCTCAGCCAGAGAATCCCGTCCTCGATCGAGAGCGAGGTATTCTTGAGGAGCGCCGACGTGCCACCGCAGATCGTATAGGCAAGGCGAAGCGCAAAGCCGAGCTGCACGGCGCGGTCGCAATCATCGGGTGAGAGCAGACGCCGCGAGACTTCCATAAGGGGATCGGCCGGGTCGGCCTCGTAACGGACCGCCAGTGTCAGGGCGACGAAGGCGCGTGACTGGTGGTCAAAGCCAACCCCATGCATACGCATGATGCGCAGATAGGTCTGGGCTGCGCGATATTCGGGGTGATCGAACGAACCGATGTCGGACATACGGCAGGCCATGTCGCGCAATGCCGTTTCGGACGGCGTTTCATGCTGGAACAAGGGCTCCGTCCAGCGCACGAGATCATCGGGCAGCTCCATGCTGCGGCTCAGACGGTGCGCGGTCTCATCAGCCAGTGCCCGACAGGGGTCGAGTGCAGCAACCTCCTGCCCGACCTTGCGCATATACCAGCCCTCCCGCAGGCCATCGACGCTGAAAATGATCTGTGATGGCTGCACGATACGCATCAGGCGCCGCAGGACGGTTGCGGAAAACGGGACATCGTCCAGACGCTTGCGCGGGAAGCCGGGTACTTTCTCCAGCATCTTGCGCGGGGTATCGATCAGCCACGTCACCATCTCGCGCGCCTCATCGGCACCCAGCGTGTAGAGATGAACGATATTGAGCGGGTAATGCGTGCGGGCAATCTGCAACCGGGCCAGGGCGCGGAAGGCGCCCCCAACCAAATAGAGCGGCTTACCCTTCAGGGCAGGCAGCCACGCCACATCATCTAGATCGGCTTCCACAACCTCACGTGCACGTTTGAGGTCACCGCCGGAACGGTCAGACAGGCGTATCACCCCAAGTGGCTTGGTGCAGGCCTCATTATGCCGCCCCCCTGCCACACGGATTAGCTCGAGCGAGCCACCGCCAATGTCAGCAACAACGCCATCTGCATCAGGCAGACCACAGAGCACGCCGGTAGCAGCGTAATCAGCTTCCTCCTCACCCGAAAGGATACGGATCGGCACGTCGGGCATGCACTCGTGCAGCGTCTCGACAAATTCGCGCCCGTTGCTGGCATCGCGAACGGCAGCCGTCGCCAGCACCTCAAAAGGATGGGCGTCCATTGCGCGCGCAATGGCATTGAAGCGGGTCATGACATCGCGTGCGAGTATCAGCCCCTCCTCATTCAGGCGGCCCGTCTGCTCAAGCCCGCGCCCCAGACGCAGCGTGGCTTTTTCATTGAAGATCGGGATCGGATTACGGGTGACGCCCTCGAACACGACCAGCCGGACCGAATTCGATCCCAGATCGACGATGGCGGCGCGATGATGGCCCTTTGGCGCGTCAGTACCCGTCACTCTACCCTCTTCCTCAATCTTCGCGGATACGCTCGGGCCGTTCACGACGACCCGCATCCTTATCCTGCGGTTTCTCCCTCGCTGCCGAGCCGCGCCCAGAGAGCGAAGGGTTATGCATGAAATATTCATGCGCCGAGAAGGGATTAGCCCCCGGAGATACACGATGCCAATCCCCACGCGAGGAAAGCACCCAGCTTTGAAGCGTGTCACGTAAATCCATGGTCATGATCTGACCCAGGATCTGGGCATGGACGGTCGAATTGAAGATCGGCACCATCGCCTCGACGCGACGATCCATGTTTCGTCCCATCCAGTCAGCCGAGGAGATAAAGACCTTGGCCTTGTGCGAAGGCATCCGATGGCCATTGCCAAACGCGAAGATGCGCGCATGTTCCAGAAACCGACCGACGATCGAACGGATCTCGATATTTTCCGAAAGGCCCGGCACACCGGGGCGCAGGCAGCAGATACCCCGAATGATTCCGACCACCCTCACCCCGGCGCGTGACGCCCGGTAGAGCGCATCGATCAGGGCCGGGTCGACCAGGGAATTCATCTTCAGCCAGATCTTGGCAGGGCGACCGGCCTTGGCATGAGCGATCTCCCCCTCGATCAGGTCCATGAGCGTGTCACGCAGCGTGATGGGGGCAAAAGCGAGTGCCTCCATATCCACCGGGGTCGCATAACCCGTCATGTAGTTGAACAGCTTGGCCGAATCGCTCGCGAGCTGGGGATCGCAGGTGAAGAAGGATAGATCCGTATAGATACGCGCCGTAATCGGATGATAATTGCCCGTACCGAAATGCGCGTAGGACCGCAGCCCCCCAGCTTCCCGTCTGACAACGAGACTGAGCTTGGCGTGCGTCTTGAGATGGGTGAAGCCGAACACCACCTGGACGCCTGCCGATTCGAGCGACCGCGCGAGGCGGATATTGGCTTCCTCGTCAAAGCGCGCGCGCAGCTCAACCATCGCCGTGACCGACTTGCCCAACTCGGCGGCCTCGATCAGCGCCCGCACAATGGGGCTGTCCCGCGAGGTGCGATAGAGCGTCTGCTTGATCGCCACCACGTTGGGGTCAAGCGCTGCCTGTTTGAGAAACTGCACCACCACATCGAAGCTCTCGAAGGGATGATGCACCACGATATCCTTGGCGCGAATCGCTGCGAAGCAATCGCCGTCATAATCGCGGATTCGCTCAGGGAAGCGCGGCGTATAGGGTTTGAACAGCAGGTCAGGGCGATCGGATACGATCATCTGCTTGAGATCGACCACACCGATGATATCGGGCTGAACCACCACATCGTCACGTGCCACGTCGAGTTCTTCAGCGAACTCACGCCCCATGCTCTCCGGTATGGAGGCGTCAAGGGCAAGATGGATGCCCACACCACGGCGGCGCTGCTTGAGCGCTGTCTCGTAGGACAACACCAGATCCTCGGCTTCGTCCTCGAACTCGACATCCGAATCGCGGATGATACGCAGCACCCCGCCCTCGGCAATTTCCATCCCGGGAAAGAGGCGTGTGATATGCAGCCGGATGACATCCTCCAGCGCCACAAAGCGCACATCGGGGCGGATATCCGGCTCCTCCTTGTGCGGCGCCGGCAGCCGTATGAAACGGTCGATCTGCTGGGGCAGCAGAATCAGCGCATCCATCGAAAACCCCGGGATCGTCGGGTCATTGAGGCGTAGTGCCAACGCCATTCCAAGATTCGGAATGAACGGCATGGGGTGCGAGGGGTCGATGGCAAGCGGCGTCAGAACAGGATAGATCTCGTTCTCGAACTTGGCGGCAATGCTCTCGCGCTCGGCGTCTGTCAGTTCCTCACGTGTGCACAAGCGAAGCCCCGCCTGGGCGAGTTCACCGCGCAACAGGCGCCAGATGCGCTGCTGTGCCGCAAAGAGCTTCGCCGCGCTGCGGCGCACGCTCGTCAGCTGGCGCGCTGGCGTCAAACCATCAGCCGAGGGGGCGACCAGCCCCTCGCGCACCTGACCAACAAGCCCTGCCACACGCACCGAGTAGAATTCATCCAGATTACTGGCACTGATCGACAGAAAGCGCAGACGCTCCAGCAACGGGTGGCGGCTGTTTTCCGCCTCCTCAATCACGCGCTGGTTGAAATCGAGCCAGGATAATTCACGGTTGATGAACCGCGTCGGTGAGGTCACGATTCCGGGGTCAGGAATCCGGGCTACGGCACGCGTGGCGCGCGTCGCCCTTGGGGCTTTCGCCCGTGTGGCGCGTGGTGCCTTGGAGGGGGCGGGCTTTGAGTCCTTTTCCGAAGACGACGTCACGCGCTACGTTTCCTGTTTCTGTCCAATGAGAAGTAACAACATCGGCTCGTGAGCAGCGCGCGTCAAACCCCTTAACCCAATCATCATAAAACGTTCCGGCCCGGTGATGGCCCGAGTGGTCAGGTTCAACGCTCGCCGGGGGCTGGCTCATCCAGCAGTCCCGACAGGGCCTGTCGTGCAAGGACCCGCGTGAGTGGCCTGTTATGAGCAAGCCCAGCCTGATCGAGCCGGTCGACTGCGCTTACGATCGCATCGCAGGTGCGCGGCAGATGGTGCATGAGCCAATCGAGAATCGGCTTGGAGACAATCATCTGACGCTCTGCAATCAGGCGCAGAAGCAGGGCAAAACGCAGGGAATCCTCAGGCGACAGAAGCGGCACCACCGTGATGGCCCGCAAGCGGCTCGCCAGATCAGGCAGAACGATGGGCAGCCGGACAGGCGCATAACGCGAAGCGATGAGCAGGGTCGTGCGATGTTCACGCGCCAGGTTAAGCAGATGCAGCAGGGCACGCTCGGATGTCACACGCTCCAGATGATCGAGCGCCAGTGTGGTGTGGGCTGCCCCCGCAATCTCGACCACCTGCGCCATATCCAGCGTCGCCGCATCTACAACACGTGCCTGACGCCTCGCCGCCCAGATGTGCAGAAGATGCGACTTGCCACAGCTGTCGTCACCGCAAAGCAGCAGCCTGCGGTCGGGCCAGCCAGTCTGGTTCAGCCAGTGGCGCGCCTGTGCGTTGGAGGCCGACGGAATGAAGTGACGGGCTGCAACGCTTGCAGGCGGCCGCAGCGCCAGCGCGAGTTGCGCGGCGGCGTTGCCCGGCGCCAATCCGTCAATTCCCGCTTCTTTGTCCATTCAATAGCCGTTCCGGTCCTTTCCGAGCCGGGTCGGCTCCATTAGAAGGACAGATACTAACGCAACCGGCCAGGTTTTTCGAGCGAGGCGACAGCATGACCGATCCGATTTCCCCTTCAGCAAGCTATCGCGATTCCGGCGTCGATATCGAGGCCGGTGATGCGCTGGTCGAGGCGATCAAGCCCGCAGCAAAATCGACCGACCGGCCGGGCACAATGGGTGGTCTGGGCGGCTTCGGTGCGCTGTTCGACCTCAAGGCCGCTGGCTTCACCGACCCGATCCTCGTCAGCTGCACCGATGGTGTGGGCACAAAGCTCATGGTCGCCATCGAGAGCGGTCAGCATGATACGGTCGGCGTCGATCTGGTCGCCATGT
The DNA here is from genome assembly GCF_030263835.1 of Asaia sp. HumB. Taxonomy (NCBI): domain Bacteria; kingdom Pseudomonadati; phylum Pseudomonadota; class Alphaproteobacteria; order Acetobacterales; family Acetobacteraceae; genus Asaia; species Asaia sp. HumB. The sequence continues at coordinate 203,257 of NZ_JARPML010000002.1, forward strand.
GTGTGAATGATCTTGTGGTACAGGGCGCTCAGCCGCTTTTCTTCCTTGATTATCTGGCAACCGGCAAACTGGCTGTTGAAGATGCTGCCCGTGTCGTGAAGGGTATTGCGCAGGCCTGCCGCGATACGGACTGCGCACTGGTCGGCGGTGAAACTGCCGAAATGCCCGGCATGTATGACTCCGGGCATTACGATCTCGCCGGCTTCAGCGTTGGCGCTGCCGAACGTTCCGCCCTGCTTCCCGCCGGCATCACGGAAGGTGACACATTGATCGCCCTTCCCTCCACCGGCGTTCATTCCAACGGCTATTCGCTGGTGCGCAGCATCAAGGCCATGAGCGGTCTGCAATGGAACAGCGAAGCTCCCTTCGAGCCGGGCAGCACGCTCGCCGAAGCGCTGCTGCGCCCCACCGCGCTTTATGTGCGAACGGTCATGGCCCTGCATCATGCCGGGTTGCTGCATGGCTGTGCGCACATCACCGGTGGTGGCCTGCCCGGGAACCTGCCGCGCGTCCTGCCAGAAGGTCTGGGCGTACAGATCGAAGCCGATACCTGGCCCGTGCCCCCTGTCTTCCGCTGGCTGGCCATCACGGGCAATGTCGCGCATGACGAAATGCTCAAGGTCTTCAATTGCGGCATCGGCATGGTTCTGATCACGCCCGAGCCCGAGAAGGTTCTGGCCATGCTCGAAGCCCGAGGCGAAAAGGGCTATCGCATTGGTGACGTTACTGCCAATGGCCCACGCTATGCGCTGGATGGCCAGGTTGATTTCGCCCTATGAGCGAGGCAATGGCTGTCCATAAAACCCCCATCGCGGTTTTCATCTCGGGGCGCGGCAGCAATATGAATGCCCTGATCGAGGCCTGTGCACGACCGGATTATCCGGCGCGCATTGCCCTTGTGCTGAGCAATAACCTGGATGCACCGGGGCTCGAGACGGCACGAAACGCAGGCCTTGAAGCTGTTGCGATCGATCACCGTCTTTTCCCGAAAGACCGCGAAGGACACGAGAAGGCCATTGAAGCGTGTCTCGAAAAGGCAGGAATCGAAGTGATCTGCCTCGCGGGCTACATGCGCGTCCTCACCCCTTATCTCGTCGGGCGATGGGCGGGCCGCATGCTCAACATTCACCCGAGCCTGCTACCGGCCTATCCCGGTCTGGATACGCATGAGCGCGCCCTGGCGGCGGGTGATACCCGTCATGGCTGCACGGTCCATCTGGTTACCGATGGTGTAGATGAAGGCCCGGTGCTGGGCCAGGCCGAGGTGCCGGTCCTGCCGGGCGATACACCCTCCGCGCTTGCGGCACGCGTTCTGGAGCAGGAGCATCGCCTCTACCCCGAAGCGCTCGCAGCGTTTCTGAAGGCCCGATAAGGCACCTTCCTGCGACAAAAAAGCCCGGTCAAGCCGGGCTTTTTTTATTGAGCATCCCAGGTTCGAGGAGCAAGGCGCTCCCTTACCAGAAACGTGCGGCCAGAACGCTCGTGAGCGTTACAACGTCAAAGCACAGGAAAGCGGTCATACCCAGCATGGCCCAACGCTGTGTGCTTTCCGACGGGGAAAGCTGGCCTGCTCTTGGCATGAGGGGAAACAATAGAGCCAGAAAGGGCGCAATCGGCAGGAAGTAGCGACCCTGAACGCCATCGATGATGGGCGCACCTACCGGGGTCCAGATCACATAAAGCGAGAAGTAGACAGCGCCGACTGCAAGCAGCATCGCAAGCACCGTCACAAGAACCGTTCTGCCGTTTTGTGCCAAAGCCCGGTTTCTGATCGCTGGATAGGCGCAAAAGCAGAGCGTAGCGAGAATCGTCACATAGACAAGGCGATAGAACCAGGCCGGAAACAGTGTATCCAGCCAACCAAGCACTCCGATGAACTCGTGAATGTTGTGACCGAGATTCACCTTGAGCGTCGTATAGGCGAGCATCGGCAGCGAGAGAGGATGGGTGAGTACCCAGTGCACCTGACCACTATCCGACGTGCCTGACCCATCAAGGAACTGCACTTTGGTCGGGGTCATGCCGAAATGCTGCCAGATCAAAAACGCCACAATGCTGGCCACGAAAGGGGCCACCGCCAGATATTTGCAGCGCCCCGAACCCAGCCATTCCCGCGCTGGGAACAGGCCAAGCGGTATAAGGCTGCACAGCAGCAGAGGGGGCTTACTGACCGTCAGAACCGCGAAAAGACAGGCGATACCAATCCAGAAGCGCGTTGATCCCGGATCAAGCGTATTGATCCGGGTAAGCAGCGAAGCCGTAAGAAGGGCGAGCGCGAAGATCAGGCCATCCTGCGAGCATGACGCGTTGAGCGCCATCACCATGGGCAGGCTCGCAAGCAACATTAGATAAAGCACCCCGCGACGGGCCAGCGCGATGGCGAGCGTGCACAGAGCAATGCTGATCACCGCGTTGATCACATGCACCATGATGCTGGTCTGGATGATCGTCGCCCGCGTATGGCGACCGATAAAGGTGACGACCGCGCCCGGCAGATAGGTGATAGGAGCGTAAATGACCGTATTGCCGAAGGAGGCCCAGCTCTGGCGATGATCCCATGGACGGGCGGCAAGCGCTGAAAGCTCGTTCATGTCCACCTTGGTTTCGGCATGGAAGCGCAGGCTGTTCAGCAATTCTGCCTCAGAGGGAAAATTGGCAGGCAGATAGCCCCCGGCCTGAGCCGCGTCGAGCTTGATGCCAACAAACCCGCCTTGGGCGATCTGAACGATTCGCGCGAAATGATTACGCTCATCCGGCATCTGCCCGGGTGGAATAAGCAGGATACAGGCAAGCCCCATCATGGAGGCGAAGAACATGAATACGCGCACAGGCGAAAGCGCCAAGGCCGATCGCAGAGTGGAAAGCAAGACTTCATCCCCCCGGGGAAAATGCAATGATGGCCCGGAAGCGACCGGACTGGTAACAGCCGCCAGCGCGCCCTGTCAGAAATCCACGCAGGGTGGCGCCTGAAGCGCCAGATAGGCCAGACGCTTGTTCTCCTGCCGGCCCAGCGCGACACTGTTAAGAATGAGCCCGCAAACCAGCGATAGCGCTGCAAGAAGCTCGAACCCGGTGGCCAGTACGGCAGATGGCAGATGCGGCACCGTGTGAGTCTCGATGAAGTCGAGTACCGAGCGAAGCCCGATCAAGCCGCCAACCACAGCGAGGAACAGGCCGATCGCGCCGAAGAACAGAAACGGGCGTTCCTGCTTGAGCAGATTGACGATCGTGCCAAGAATACGAAAGCCGTCGCGGTAGGTATTCAGCTTCGAAAACGATCCCTCCGGCCGCTCGATATAGCGTGTCGAGACTTCACCCATCGACATATTGAGTTGAAGGGTGTGCACCGTGAATTCGGTCTCGGTCTCAAAGCCCGACGAAAGCGCCGGGAAGGATTTGACGAAGCGGCGGCTGAAGACGCGATAGCCCGAAAGCATGTCAGACTGACCCCGACCAAACAGGCTCACGACCAGACCGGTCAGTACCTTGTTACCCAGTACATGGCCAGGACGGTAGGCGGCAACCGCTTCATGAACACGCACGCCCATCACGGTATCATGTCCGTTTTCGAGCGCCATACGCACCATCTGCGGGGCCGCAGCCGCCTCATAAGTGCCATCGCCGTCAATCAGCACATAAAAATCAGCTTCGATATCCGCAAACATGCGCCTTATGACATGGCCCTTGCCCTGCAAGCGCTCACGTCGAACGATGGCACCGGCTTCTCTCGCCAGTTCGACGGTTCGATCGCTGGAGTTATTGTCATAAACATAGATGGAGGCGTCTGGCAGGGCATCCCGCATGTCGCGCACAACGCCAGCTATGGTTACTTCCTCGTTGTAGCAGGGAATGAGGACGGCAACCCGGCAGGTGCCAAGCGGCAGTGCGGTTGCTGTGACGATACCTGCCTGATTGCGGTCTGTCTGCATTACTCTCTCTGCGGAACGATCCTGATAAGGCGCTCCTAGCATCTCGGCTGCATCGAGGCCAGATCATGTCGGTGGCCCCATGGTCTGCGCAGCCAGCCTGCCCCAGCTTAACCAGTCGTCATATGATCACGCAGCACGCCTTGAAGGCGTGGCAGTAGAAAAGCCGGGTCGCATTCCCATAGCGCCGGGCTGATCAGTTCCACCGACCATGGCCCGACATAGCCGCTGCGCCTGACGGCGTCGCACCATCCCGCAAGGTCGATTTCCCCCTCCCCCGGCATGCAGTCACGCAGCACGGTCTCGTCCCAAGCCTCGCCGGGACGTGGAAGGCGCCCATCGCAGAAATGCACACCGAAGATCCTTGCAGGGTCGAGGGAATCGAGATCGGCAGGTACCGCTCCTGACCCGTGGAAATGCCAGAAATCGACAACCACGCCCACATTGGGAGCCCCCACACGGGCGATAACCTCTTTAGCCTGGGTCAAGGTCCGGAAACGGGTGAAGGCCGGCAACTCGATCATGTATCGCACACCCCAATCGCCCCCAATCGCGGCAATTGAGGCGATATTCTGCACCATGACATCCATGAGCGCAGACTCTGGCAGATGATCGGCGCCCTTACGCGGCAGAACCATGACCGTTCTTGCCCCCAGATCATGCGCCTCGCGCGTGATCTTGACCGCTTCCTCCATCAGGGCTGCGCGTCCGGTCGCATCGTGACGCTCGATGTGATCGAGCGCGCTGACATGGCTTATGCCCATCCCGGCATCACGCACCATGCCTCGCACGGTGTCGATGGCACCGCCGCAGGCGAGATAACGGGCAAGCTTTGGATAGAAAATTTCCATATCGTCAAACCCCGCCTCATGCGCGAGACGGATATCAGTCAACAAATTCGAGTGGAAACTCGTAATACCGTGCAACGCGGTGCGCATGACGACCATCTCCTCCTGACAAATCAGTCATCCTCATCGGACAGAAATCTGCCCCGGTGATCCTGCGCCGATCCTGTCCCGGGCGGTGCCAGGGTCACAGTCCGTCCTTGATGTGAAACCATCGGAATTCGCATTCGCTTCCGCAGGCGCGTGGCTAGGCTCCAGACGTTAACTTAATGTCATCTTGGGGTCGCCCTATGATCATTCCTTCGATTCCCTCCCCTGCCTTGGATCGTCGCTCCTGCGAGACCCATCGCGCGTCTGCAATCGAGACCGCTTTCTCGGCAAACGGAGGACGCGCATGAGACGGATCCAGTCACTCGTCGGCGTCACGTCCGAGCGCCATGATGTTTCCTATGTGCTTCGCATCTGCGCGGTAGCAGCGCTGGGCGGTATTCTCTTTGGTTACGATACCTCCGTCATATCGGGGGCCATCGGGCCGATACGGGCCCATTTCCATCTGAGCGACGCAGCAACCGGCTGGGCTGTCTCCAGCGTGATACTAGGCTGTATCATCGGGGCCTTTGGCTCGGGGTGGCTCGCTCACACGCTCGGGCGCCGGATGGCGCTGTTTATCTGCGCCATCCTGTTTTCTGTGCAGTCGATTGGTGCAGCCCTTGCGCCTGATTTCACCCAGTTCGTCATCTACCGAATTCTGGGTGGGCTGGCTGTTGGCATCGCCTCTGCGGTATCGCCCATGTACATGTCTGAGGTATCGCCAAAGGACATGCGCGGTCGGGCCTTGTCGATGGAGCAGTTTGCCATCGTTCTGGGCGCGCTGATCGTTTACGTCGTCAATTACCTGATCGCTGCCCGTGCGAGCACGGCCTGGCTTGAGGAAATGGGCTGGCGCTGGATGCTTGGCTCGGAAATTGTACCGTGCCTCGTCTTTTGCGCGACGATTTTCCTCATTCCGGAATCTCCACGCTGGCACATGATCCGTGGGCGCGAGTCCCATGCCCTCAAGACGCTGAGCCGGATCTCAAACGAGGCCCATGCACGCTCGCTCATCGCTGAGATACGGGAATCCATGACGCAGCATACCCGCCAGGGGCCTGCGCTCATGACAGTGCTGCGCGACCGCCGCGCAAGATGGATCGTCTTTGCGGGCGCCATGGTCGCAGGCCTGCAGCAATTCACCGGCATCAATATTGTTGTCTATTACGCACCGATGCTCCTGAGCACGACCAGCGGCAGCCTTCAGAATGCCCTGTTCCAGACCATCTGGATTGGGGTGGCCAATCTCGTTGGGGGCATGATTGGTGCCTGGATTGTCGATCGCAAGGGAAGACGTCCGCTGATCCTGTGGGGGTCGCTCGGCATGACCATCGGCCTTCTGGTGTCGTCCGTTGCCCTCTACAGACAGGATTCCGGACTTCTCGCCCTGTTCGGCCTTCTCTTTTACATGCTCATGTTTGGCCTTTCCTGGGGGCCTGTCGCATGGATACTCGTTTCGGAAATCTTCCCGAACCGCATCCGCTCTATTGGCATGAGCCTAGCCGTCGCTTCAAACTGGGTGATGAATTTCATGGTGGCGCAAGGCTTTCCCATGCTGGCAGGCAACCATGCTCTGAATGAGGCTTTTCACGGTGCCTTTTCCATGTGGCTTTTTGCGGCGCTCTGCCTCGGTTCGATGGTCTTCGTGTTGCGGTATATCCCTGAGACAAGAGGGGTCTCCCTTGAGAAGATCGAGGAAACCATGATGGCTGGCCCCGCCTACACAGCGAGCTGCCCGGAGAACAAGTCGTTCTTCACCAGACGCCCTGTCGATCACACTTGAACCGGGCGTGGTGAAGCCTGATAGAAAAAACAAGCTGACATAGGCGGTGCCACTTCAGATGCCGTCATTACGCCTCCTCATAGTCCCGCGTGCCGACAGAATTCATTGACGGCACGAGGTGTCGGGAGGAAGCATTTTGGCAAGCGTGACCGGGCGTAGATCGTTCGGTAGCGCCGCCTGTTCAATCTCGTCGGCCCGACGATATGGCTCAACATCGCGATACTGACGGGCTCGCAGGTGTCGCGCGCAAACCCTCCTATACGCTGGCCGGGACGTGCACAGCGGCACAGGTAACGATACAGGCTGAGACAGGTTGACGCGTCCAGCAGGATCAAGCCGGTCGCTCGTGCCAGACGATCTTCCATGCAGGAAGAGTAATTCCCGTCAATCACCCAGCGGTTATCCGAAATTGCCCGTGTGTGATCAGTGTGGAAAGCGTCAAGCGGCCTTAATGTGCTGAAACTGCCATGGTGATAACGCAGAAGGTCCAGATGAACCACCGGGAGATCAAACGCTGTGCCCAAACGCAGCGCAAGCGTGGATTTCCCGCTATTGGAAGGGCCGAGTATACAAATACGCGTTCCCAGTCTGCTTATTGGATCCATTGGCTTCACACCCCCGGCCTGAATAGGCTTTCCCGTAACGCCAGAGAAGACCGGGGACTCTGCCGCCATCGGCACTCGCGCGGAAGACATCACTCTCATAGAGGGTGCGGCTGCCCCGCACCCGTGCCAAAAGACAACTCAGACGACCTGGAAAGGGGGGACGATCCGTGCAGAAGCAACAACAGAACCATATGGGACCAAAGGAATGGTCGCTTCTGTTGATCCTCGCCCTCCTCTGGGGCGGCTCATTCTTCTTCTTCAAGATCCTTGTTTCTACCGTACCGCCCTTCAGTGTCGTTCTGGGGCGGGTCGGGTTGGCGGCCTTGGCGCTCAATCTTCTCTTGGTCGTCCGCCGCACGACCCTGCCGATGGATCGCACCCTCTGGTTACGGCTTTTCGTGCTCGGACTGCTCAATAACGTCATACCCTTTTCAGCTATCGCATTCGGCGAAACGCGTATCTCCAGCGGTCTGGCGGCAATTCTGAATGCCACAACGCCGGTTTTCACTATTATCGTCGCGCATTTTCTGACTCATGACGAGAAGATGCGTTGGGGAAAAGTTGCCGGCATCGTTCTGGGCTTCTGCGGAGTTGGCACGCTGATCGCGCCTGCATTGGCAGGAGGCAAATTTCAGAGCTCGCTCGTCGGAGAGCTGGCCTGCCTTAGCGCCGCGCTGAGCTACGGGTTTGGGGGCGTGTACGGACGAAAATTCCGCGGTCTACCGGCTTTACAGATCGCCACCGGGCAGCTCACCGCCAGCACGATCCTGATCCTGCCCCTTTCCCTGCTGGTCGATCACCCGTGGACGCTTCCTCCACTCTCAGCAACCGTATGGGGGGCCTTTGCAGGCATCGCATTGCTCAGTACGGCTGGCGCGTTTATCCTCTATTTCAAGCTTCTTGCCACCTCCGGCGCCACAAATCTCTCGCTCGTTACGTTCCTGCTCCCCATCATGGCGCTGATGCTCGGGATACTCTTTCTGGGCGAGCACCCCGGCTGGTCTGCTCTGGCCGGGCTCTGCCTGATTGGCGCAGGCCTGGCCGCTATCGATGGACGCCTGTTCCGCCTCGTCACAGATCGGGCAACGACATCTCGATGACCCTGGCGCGCCGACTTAGATCCCGCGCTGATCATCCTGCTCTTGCACATCCTCGCCCGGATCACTCTCGGCTGACGGCTCTGATACGGTGAGCCGCAGGGAGATCATCGCCACATGATCCGGTGATTGCCGGGCAAGAAAAAGCGTATGACCAGGGTCGATCCAATGCATGACCTCCGCCGGCTCAGACGTCGACGCAGAATTCCCCGCATTGACCATGCCGATTTCCGTTACCGCATCGCTTTCGGACAGGATGACACGCACTGGAATCGTCTCCGGCAGCACAACACCGTCCTCGGACGTCACGGAGTCTCTTTCCTCACGCTTGAGGCAAATCACCTGAACGTTTGGGGGAAGGATGTAGCAACACTCATCCGCCGCCAGCCCGAGCTTGTCCAGCTTTCGGCCATCCTGCGTGTAAATACAAATATCAGGATCAACGATCTCTAGAGGCCTTGCTTCCGAAGGCATAGATTTGGCCGGAAATTGAATGATGTTGTCGGAATATATCGATATTTTGTCGGTAGATTCATCATCTTTATTTATGCTTATCACTGCCATCGAATTCTCTACTTTGCGTAATTTCTATGTGATTACGTAACCTCAAGTTTCTTATCACTTTGCCATCTGCGTGATTTATCAAATCGGGCGTAGTTTGTCAGATTATTCAGGTTATTGTTCTACAAAGCGTTAAAAGCCGCCATCGGCGGCGTGAAGATCGTGGCCAGATAACATGAGTACATTTTTGCGGGGGAACGACGCAGCCATACCGCCTGACCACGCTTTCCAACCCAGCAGAAAGTCAAAAAAAAGGCGGCTGAAAAGCCGCCTTCTCTACCTGCCTTGGTGGAGACTGCCTTACGGCAGGATTTCCGTCTCGGCAAAGAAGAACGAGATTTCGTTCTTTGCATTTTCGAGGCTGTCGGAACCATGCACCGAGTTGGCTTCGATGCTCTCGGCATAGAGCTTGCGCACGGTGCCCTCAGCAGCCTGGGCCGGGTTGGTTGCGCCCATGACTTCGCGATGATGCGCCACAGCGTTGTCACCCTGCAGTACCTGCACGACGACCGGCTCGGACAGCATGGAAGCAACGAGGCTGCCGTAGAACGGACGCTCGGCGTGCACAGCGTAGAAGGCCTTGGCCTGGTCTTCAGTCAGCTTGATGCGCTTCTGGGCGACAATGCGCAGGCCTGCGCCTTCGAACACGGCATTGATCTTGCCGGTCAGGTTGCGACGGGTTGCATCGGGCTTGATGATCGAAAGGGTGCGTTCCAGGGCCATGAGGCATCTCCTGCATTAAAAAAGAAAAGCGGTGAACGCCCTTCCCCTAGAGCAAAACAAGACTTCCTGATAGTCCGCTTGGCATCAAAACGCCTCCATATTGCCCGGGAAGAAACTGTGAGCCTGCTGACCATCACCGACCTGACCCTGCGCATTGCCGGTCGCGTCCTGCTCGACAATGCCTCACTCAGTATCGACCCGGGGCGCAAGGTGGGGCTGGTCGGCCGGAATGGCGCCGGCAAATCGACGCTGCTTGCTGCCATTGCCGGTGATCTGCACCCCGATGGGGGCACGATACAGCTCTCCAACCGGGCCAGCATGGGGCGCGTCAAGCAGGAGACGCCTGAGGGGGATGCCTCCCTTATCGACACGGTTCTGGCTGGCGATCTTGAACGCGCGCGCCTGCTGCACGAGGCCGAAGCGGCCCATGATCCCTCTCGCCTTGCCGATATCCATGAGCGTCTGCTTGTCATCGATGCTCATACGGCCCCGGCCCGCGCAGCAAGCATCCTGTCAGGGCTTGGTTTCGATCATGCAGCCCAGCAACGCCCGGTCTCGTCATTCTCCGGTGGCTGGCGCATGCGCGTGGCGCTGGCCACAGCCCTGTTCCTGAACCCCGATCTGCTGTTGCTGGACGAGCCCACGAACCATCTCGATATCGAGGCGACAATCTGGCTCGAAAACTGGCTCAAGACCTTCACGGGTGCGGCCATCGTCGTGAGCCATGATCGCTCCCTGCTCGATAGCGTGGTCGATTCCATCGCGCATCTGGACAAGGGCAAGCTGAGTCTTACTCCTGGCGGGTATAACGAGTTCATCCGCATACGCACCGAGCAGGCCCTGCAGCAGAACAGGGCAGCCGAACGCCTTGCTGTGCAGCGCGCGCATATGCAGTCTTTCGTCGATCGCTTCCGGGCCAAAGCCACCAAGGCCCGACAGGCTCAGGCCCGCCTCAAGGCACTGGCGCGTCTGCCTCAGATCGACTCTGTTGTGGAGGACAGTCCCACCCGCTTTTCCTTCCCGGAGCCCACGCCGCTTCCCCCGCCCATGCTGTCGCTGGAAAATGTGAGCGTTGGGTATGACGGGCGCGCTGTCTTGTCGAACCTGTCCTGCCGCCTCGATCTTGACGATCGCATCGCGCTTCTGGGCCAGAACGGCAAAGGTAAATCGACCTTCGCCAAATTGCTGGCAGGGCGTCTCCACCCCATCTCAGGCCGCGTCAACCATTCTCCAAAGCTTCGCATCGGCTATTTCGCCCAGCATCAGGGTGACGAGCTCGTGCTGGGCGATACACCCATCGACCATATGAGCCGCGCCATGCCTGACGCGACGCCTGTCGCCGTACGCGCACAGCTCGACCGGTTTGGCCTCGATGCCGGCAAGGCCGAGTCCCGGGTGGGCGACCTGTCAGGCGGTGAGAAAGCGCGCCTCCTTCTTGCCCTCGCCACGCGCAACGCCCCTCACCTCCTGCTGCTGGACGAACCGACCAACCATCTGGATCTTGATGCCCGCGATGCACTGATTCGCGCCCTTTGCGATTTCGAAGGTGCTGTCGTGTTGATCAGCCATGATTCTCATCTGGTGGAATCCGTCGCTGATCGTCTCTGGCTTGTCGATGAGGGAACAATCACGCCGTTCGATGACGATATGGACGGCTATCGCAGCTGGCTAATCGAACGGGCACGCAAGGCTGCCAGCGACAGCCGGGTGGAGAGCGAGCCGGACAGCGCCGGCAGGAAGGATCAGCGCCGAGACCGTGCGGAACAGCGAAAGGCTCTGGCGCCCCTGCGCAAGGAAGCCAAGGCGGCCGAGCATTTGCTGGAACAGCTTGGCAAGGAACGCCAGAAAATCGAGACGCGTCTGGCCGATCCGGCACTCTATGCAAAAAGCGATACAGCCGAAATCATGAAGCTGAACACAAGACTTGCCGCATTGCGCCTTGAGGAGCAGGCCGCTGAGGAACGCTGGCTGAACGCAGAAGCCGAAATCGACGAGGCGAACCGAAGCTAGGGCTTTCCGTTACAACGAGACAGATTTTTAAAAACAAGAGAGACGATGTCTGAAACCCATCATGACGACGCCCACGGCGCGGGGCGCGAACTGACACGGATCTTCCGGATCCTGCGTTTTACTCTCATCGTTACAGTTGCCGTGCTCGCTATCTGGCTCATAGGCGACGTGCTGATGGTGGTTTTTGCCGCCACGTTGTTTGCTGTGATCCTGCACGGTCTGGCGCGTATTCTGCGTGACAAGGCGCGTATGCCTTACCAGCTCGCCGTGGGTCTGGTGGCACTGACAATCCTGCTCGCCATCGCGGCTCTGTTCTTCTTCAGTGGCCCGCAGATTGGTGACCAGTTCGTCAAGCTGAAGCAGGCTTTGATCACGCAGTATGGACAAATACGCGAGCAGATGGGCACCAGCACATGGGGCCAGTTTGCCCTCGATCATCTGCCCAAATCGCTCGGTGGGAACGAGGCTGGCAGCGGCCCGTCCCTTGGTGCCGGTCTAGCCAATTCGGTAACCGGTATTCTGAGCAGCGCGTTCGGACTGCTCGGCACGATTGCCGTGATCCTGATTGCGGGACTCTATTTCGCCCTGTCCCCCGCCATCTATGTGGATGGTCTGCTGCGCCTCGTGCCCGAGGGCCATCGCCCGGAGGCCCGCAAGCTTCTTCTGACGGCGGGCACGGCGCTGTGGTCTTGGACAATCGGACAGGCCTTTGACATGCTTGCCGTCGGTCTGGCCTCGGGTATCGGGCTGGGCTTTCTTGGCGTTCCCCTGGCGATGGCCCTTGGCGTTGTTGCCGGCCTCTGCAATTTCATCCCCTATATCGGCGCGATTCTCGGGGCGATACCGGCTGTGTTGATCGCCCTTTCCCAGGGCACACGCACCGGCCTCATGGTGGCGGGGCTTTATTGCGTCATCCAGTTCCTGGAGGGCAACGTGCTCGCCCCCCTGATCCAGCGCCACGCCGTTCATATGCCGCCAGCGCTGGCAATTCTCTCCCAGACCGTGTTCGGCACCATTCTGGGCGTGCCCGGCCTCATTCTTGCCTCTCCCCTTACCGCAGCCCTGCTTGCCATTGGTGACAAGGGCACGGCACCGCTCGCCGATGATATGCGTACGGGCGAAACCATGGGTGATGCACCGCTCTCGAGCGAGAGCGGAAAACAACAACACGCCTGACCCTTAACTGACGGGGCGTATTATCACCCCGTCAGTCCAGCCTGCCAGCCGGAGTGATGCCACGGGCTGCGCGCGGCTCTGCCTTCAAATACCAGTCTCAAACTTAATGTATTTACCTCTTGCTCCTCACACTGTGTCAGCATCGCATGGTGATGCCGGACGAAAGAGAGGGGCATCGTGATGCGTGATCGATCAATTGGCGAAATGGCTGCCCAAAGCGGGCTGTCGGTACGCAGCTTGCGCCACCTTGAGGAAAAAGGGTTGATCGCCCCACGCCGAACCGAGGCAGGTCGTCGTGTCTACGGCGCGCGGGAAGTAAATCTGATCACCAAGATCCTCCCGCTTCGGCAGGCAGAGTACCGGCTATCGGAAATCTCCGCGGTCATGATTGCCCCCTCTCTGGACGCCCGGAGCCTGATCGAAACACAGATCCTGCATCTTGGCGCGAAGCAAAGAGAGATCGAGACCATGCTGCGCCGTCTGCGGCATATGTCCGATCTGCTCGAGACACGCGAAACGCCTGATGCTGACCGGCTCTGTTCCCTTATCAAGGAGGCACAGACCATCATGACACAACAGGATCTCAGAACCGTCGCAAAGCAGTATTTCATTGAGGAAGAATGGGATCGCTGGCAGACGCTCGGGGCTAGACTCTTTCCGGGAGAGACGCGCACCGCCTATGAGCAGAACTGGGCGGCGTTGATCACCCGTGTTGCAGACGCCATCAGACAGGGCGTTGCTCCAGGGTCGCCCAAAGCCTTGTCACTGCTTGGTGAATGGATGACGCTGCAACAGCCGATGGTTGATGCGCTGGGCAAGGAGCACTGGGACAAGGCGGCAAAGATGTATGCCGATATGGAAAGCTGGCAAGCAGAAACAGCCAGGGCACCGTTCAGTGCCGAGGTCTATCGTTTCATGACGGAGACCGGCCGCCTCTCTTGCACGGGGGGAAAGCAGGTCTCGCAGGGCCAGCCCTGAATACGCGCACTGTTGGTCCGGGATGGATGCTTTCATTCCGGGCGATGGGTGTCGCAATTATGACGCCTGACACCATGCCTGCAACCGTCACGGGTGTCAGGCTAAAGTGCCAAGCAAGCGCCTGAACACTCTTGCAGGTGAACAGGCCACGAAGCTTTTCCTCAGGGAACGTCGGTTTTCTCGAAGCCCTGCCCCTCGATCAGGCGACGCAGCGGCGCCCAGTCCTGATCGTCGAAGCTTTGCACCTTGAAGCGTGCCTTGGGGTTCGCGCGCGTGATGGCGGTATCATTCCAGTCAGCGCCGCTGATACCGGTCCAGAGCGCGAGCTCGAACGGCTCACCATCCGGCAGGTGGGCCTTGATTACCACATCGCCGGTTGAAGGGGCTGGCGAGGTGAGCGGGGCCCAGCCATGCGTATGGCTGTGGAGCCATTCGTTCAGCTGAGCCGTTTCCACCGCGTCAAGCTTGCGCGTCTGGTTCGTCTGCTCGATCGTTAGTGTCACATCCGACACGGTCTCGAACCGTACCGGCCGCAGAGCCGGCCATGCGAAATACCAGATGAGCGCGACCGTCGAGAGAACAACCGCCAGAAATCCGAAAACGAGAAGGGTTTCTTTCCTCACGCGCCGCGCTCCTGCCCGGCATCGGCCGAACCGGCCTCACCACCTGCCTCGGACGCTGCAAAATAGGACGAGACAGCACCGATCACTCGGCTGACCTCTTCATCAGTCAGTTCAGGATGAAGCGGCAGGGCCAGAATACGAGAGCCTAGCGTTTCCGAAACTGGCAGCGATACCGTCTCGTCATGATGCTCGGCATAAGCTGGCTGCTCATGCAGCGGGCGCGGATAGTACACGACGCTCGGGACCCCGTGGCGGCCAAGATGCGCCTGCAAGGCATCCCGCGTGGCGGCGTCCGGCAGCAGGATGGAGTAGATGGCCCAGGCGCTTGCACTGTCCTTTACCCGTGCAGGTGTCTGCACAATAGCGGAAAGCGCCGCGTCATACGCCTGTGCAATGGCTTCACGGCGGGCCAGTTCCTCTTCAAACCGGTCGAGCTTCGCCAGAAGAATAGCCGCCTGAAGCGTATCGAGACGTCCATTGAGGCCGATACGCAGAACCTCGTAGCGCGTGCGCCCCTCGCCGTGGGTGCGCAGCGAACGGTACAGCGCCGCACGCTCGGCATCGTCAGTGAGGATGGCACCCCCATCGCCGTAGGCCCCCAGCGGCTTGGACGGGAAGAAGGACAGGGTTGTCGCCATCGCCTCGCGGCCCAGCTTGTGACCGTTCAAAGAGGCGCCAAAGGCCTGGGCGCAATCAGCGACAAGCAACAGTTCCTCCTGCGCGGCAATATCGCGCAGGTTTGCCCAGGGCGCAGGCTGACCGAACAGATCAACGCCAATGATTACGCGAGGCTCGAGCTCCTCCTGCGCGCGTATCGACGCTATGCGGGCGCTCAGATTATCGCAGTCGATCTGAAAACTTGCCGGATCCACATCCACGAAAACCGGGGTGGCGCCAAGCAGCAGCACCACTTCCGCGGTGGCGGTATAAGTAAAGGCCGGCAGAAACACGGCGTCGCCCGGACCAATCTCCTCGGCCATGAGCACCATAAGCAGTGCATCGGTACCGGACGAGACGCTCACCGCATGCGTCGCACCACTATAGGCGCAGAGCCTTTTTTCGAGCTCCTCGACCTCCGGCCCCATCACGAATTTGCAGTGCTCGAGAACTGTGTCGATCCGCTGCTTCAGCGGCGCGCCGAGGCGCGCCTGTTGTCTGGGCAGGTCGAGAAAGGAGATGGGGGCTTTGTCGCTCATGGCACCTTTTTTTCCATTAACGGCCGCATGAGGCCGGTCCCGTATCGCCAGAGGGTCCGTCAATCGCGGCATAGCCCGAAAGACAGTTTCCGTTGGCCGGGCGCATAGGGAGGCGCGCCCGTACGATCATGCCGGGACTATGACACAGGGTTCGTGTTTTCCGAAGCCTCCAAGCTTTCAGCTTTCTGGATGGGCGGGGTGGAATACCGCACCTCACCCAGCGGGTTATGGGCAAATTCGGGCACGAGTTCCTGCATGAGCGCCAGGGATTGCCCGATATCATCGGCATGGCTGGCCGCCTCAAGCTGCTGAAGCAATGTACGGGCAGCTTCCAGATCAATCATCCGCGGCGTTGCCATTTTCAGACCCGGCGCATCGGTCGGCACCGGCGCCTCACGCCCATGAAACAGCTCCTCATAGAGCTTCTCGCCCGGGCGCAATCCGGTAAACCGTATGGCGATGTCCTCATCAGGCCTCAGCCCCGCCAGACGCACCATTTGACGGGCCAGATCGAGAATACGAACCGGCTCGCCCATATCGAGAACAAAGATTCCGCCGCGTTGCAGACGTTGATCCGTCTCATCGGCCTCACGTCGGGATGCTGTGCCACGAACACTGGCCTGAAGCACGAGACCCACTGCCTCCGGCACAGTCATGAAGTAGCGTGTCATGTCAGGATGTGTGACGGTGAGCGGTCCGCCCTGCTCCAACTGGCGTCGGAACAAAGGCACGACCGACCCCGTAGATCCAAGGACATTGCCAAAACGCACGGTCACACAACGGAAATGCGAGCCCTTCGCCTCAGCCTCGCCCATAAGCGCCTGACAGTAGATCTCCGCACAGCGTTTGGTTGCCCCCATGATGCTCGACGGATTGACGGCCTTGTCGCTGGAAATGAGGACCATCGCCCGTGCTCCGTGGCGAATAGCGGCATCGGCCACGATCCGCGTCCCGATCACGTTTGTCAGCACGCCCTCGCAGGGGTTGGCCTCGACAATCGGTACATGCTTGAGCGCCGCAGCATGAAACACGAGCGCCGGACGATAGCGTGCGAATACCTCGTCGATACGCTGCACATCGCGGATATTGGCCACGATGACCTGACGCTGCACATGGGGGAACAGCTCTGACAGTTCCAGATCGATCTGCCAGAGCGCATATTCTCCATGATCCAGCAGGAGCAACGTGGCCGGACCAAACTGCGCAACCTGTCGGGCCAGCTCTGAACCGATCGTCCCACCCGCACCGGTGACCATGACCACCTGTCCCTGGATCAATCGCGCCATGCCTTCACGATCCAGCGGGACTTCCGGTCGGTTCAGAAGGTCCTCCAGTGCAATGGGACGCATCTGGATTTCTTCGGCCGGGGTCAGCCGTGTGAGCGAAGGGGCACGTTGTACCGCAATGCCGTAGCTCTGCCCGGCATCGAGCACGACAGAGAGCTGCGACCCACGCCATTCGGGATCGGTCACGATCACGCTGTCAGGAAGGGTGTCGTTCTTCTCCATTTCCGCCAGCACGGAGGAAAGATCCTCGGTCACACCAAGAATCGGTACGCCATGCAGCCGCCGCCCCTGCTGCCCTGGCGAGCGGGTAACCAGACCCAGCACAAGATAATGTGCGTCGGATACGCGCTCCAGCGCGCGAAGAAACAGATCAGCGCTCAGATCCGAGCCCGCAAGCAGAACACGGCGCTTCTGCCCCTGCGCCTGCTGTCGCACCGTCCCGTAAAGGCGCGTGGCAACACGACCGCCTCCAAGGCCAACGAGAAGAACAAGTGCGTAGATCAGGGGAAAGGTCGGCGATGGCAGGGGAAAGCCGGAGACCCAGAGCATAAGCGAGAAAAGGGCGGCGCCAGCGATAGAGGCAGCCGCTATACCGCGCAGATCCGCCACACCCGAAAAACGCCAGTATTGCTGCGGGATACGAAAAGGCAGTCCGCTGACGAGCAATGTGATGGCACCGCCCATGATGAACCAGAGTGGATGCAGCAACCCGTCATGAGGGGCGGCCAGAAAACGGGCTACAGGAGCAGCGAGTCCTGATATCAGACCATCAGCCAGAACATTGACGGCAATGCGCCCTCGCGATCGATGACGCCGCGTCAAGGATGAGGGGACCGGGCTATGAGATTGTTGCTTCGCGTTCACACGACACTTATAGCCGCAAAAAAACTTTTGTCGCGATGGGCAGTCGTCACGTCAGCCCCTGCCCGCTGAGAAATTTCCGGATCCGATGATGATACCCCTGATCCTCTGTTGTGCTGCCACGGCCTGTATCGGTGCTGCCCTTGTTCTTCACATGATCCGTGTCGGGGTCATGGATATGCCGGGTCATCGCAGTTCACATACGCGCCCTACCCCCAAAGGGGGTGGCATTGGCATTATCACGGGGTTCCTGCTCGTCTTTCCCCTGTCGCAACTCTGGACGCAGGGCGATCTGCCGGGCCCTGCGCTTCTTCTGCCTCTTCTCGCCGTGGCCTTGCTCGCTTTCTTTTCCTGGCTTGACGATATCCACTCCTATCGCGCCTCGCTCAAGCTGGGCGTTCAGGGCATCTCCGCCCTGATGACACTGGCGGGCGTGGCGCTCACCTCACTCCCGGGCTCCGGCTCTAGTGTGATCGGTGACGTAATCTCGGGCAGGAGCGCTCTCCCTCACATTCCCGACTATCTCGCGTCAGGCTGGGTCATCGTGGCTCTTGCTATCGGCATCGGCTTCCTTTGGCTCGTTTTCACGACCAATGCCCTGAACTTCATTGATGGCCTGAATGGCCTGGCGTCCGGTGTGATGGCCATTACGGCTCTGGCGCTCTCGCTCCTGTTCAGCCACGCGGGGAGACCCGCCTTTACCCATGCGGCGCTTCTTCTGGCTGTTGCACTCCTGGTGTTCCTGCCCTTCAATTTCCCCAGGGCGCGTATCTTCATGGGTGATGTCGGCAGTCAGGGTGCAGGACTGACTTTGGCATGGCTCGGTATCGAGGCCGCCTGCGCAACACCCTGCCCCCTGATCGTACCCTTCATGCTGGGTGGGGTGCTCTATGACGTTGCCTTTACGCTGATCCGTCGTGCGATCGCAGGTGACCCGCTGGCACAGGCCCATCGAGGCCATCTTTACCAGCTCGCGGCGCGCAGCGGCGTTTCACCAACGCTTGTAAGCCTCTTGCACTGGGCCTTCGCCCTATGGGGCGCAGCTGCCGCCGTGACCCCCTTGCCTCTCGCCGCTCAGTTGAGCTTCGTCCTGGCCCCGCAACTGATCTGGACAGGCTTTACTCTGCATCGGGCACGGGCACGGGCCCGGGATCTGGGCAAATGGTGACGCCGCCACGCTGACGTTCGAGGACGTCGATGACAGAGCCCAGATAACGGGTCCGAGCCAGCGGCCCGAAGCCATGTCGCCTGGCCAGCTTCATGGAGGCCAGATTATCCGGATCGATGATGCAGCGAGCGACCCTGTGATCGGTCTGGGTATCGAGCCAGTCCAGAGCGGCGGCCACACCCTCACCCCCATACCCTCTGCCATGACACCATGAGGCGAGCACCCAGCCAGCCTCGGGATAGCCATCGAGTGACGGCTCAATTCCCCGCCTTGCCTCGCCGAACCCGATCGTGCCCACAAAACGCCCGGTAAGGCGTTCCCTCACGCACCAATAGCCGTAGCCGAGTATTCCCCAGTACCCACGATACCGTATCAGCCGGTCCCAGGACTCGTTGCGCGACGCAGGCTGACCGCCTGTATAGCGTGTCGCGACCGGGTCGGCGCGCATGTCCGCAAGCGCCTCGAGATCCTGCCGGGCAGGAAGCCGAAAACACAGATTAGTCGTGTCGAACTCGCGCGTCATGGCTTTCCCCCTTTATGGATACGTCGGATGCCACGGTCGTGGGAGACACCGGCCCAAACTATCCGAGACCCTCATATCGCTGGTACCCAAACAAAAAAAACCGCCCCCCTTTCAGGAGGCGGCTTTTAAAACCAACATCAGGCATGCGCCTGCTGAACAACCTGAATTGTTCAGCCAGCAATGCGACGCACGGTCATACGCTCAACCGTGCCGCGACCGGTCTTGGCAGCCGGCTTGACCGTGCCCGAAGCCTCGCTCATGAGCGAGCGCATTTCACGGAGGAAAGCCGAGCCCTTGAGCGTGCGCTGCACGAGAACCGAGCGGCGATCGAGCGGATCGACCTTGCGACGCGCCAGGTCAAGCTCGCCCAGACGATCGAGAGCGCGCGTAATGGCGGGCTTGGAGACATTGAGCTCCTGTGCCAGACCGCGAACCGTGTGGGCGCCATCCTGCAGATAGCAGGTCAGAAAAACGCCGAGCTGACGCGCGGAGAGATCAGGACCGTCCTTGCGCACGAGCGAAACGATCGTGTCACGAAGAAGGTTGAGCATCTGGTCATTCTGTGCCTGGGCCATCGAAAAAACTCCTCAATGCATCGCGCATCTGGCGCGGCTAATGGTCTTACCCGTCGCCCAAGTAAGCCACCCTGAAAACACCTTACGGGTATTTCAGGGATGCCACGCCTTGGGTGCGTGTCCTGAAGGCGCTTGCTTTAGGAACGAAGCGGGTTACATCCCGATTAGCGTTGCATTCCTACAACATGCGTCGAACGATACGCATCCATATAGGTTCGTTTTTGTAATCGGTTTAGTATCTTTTTGTTGAAAGTCAGTGACTAAGCTGAGCCCGACCCTACTCTTTCATTAATCATTCGTAATGTTGCGATTGTCAGAGCACGCAGGGCGAGCGTCTCTCCCCCCTCTGGACGCCCGGTTCTTGCGCCGTCATTCCAGGCATAAGTGTCTATATGTGCCCATTTTACAGTGGGTTCGACGAAATGCTGAAGGAACAGGGCAGCCGTAATCGCCCCCGCCATCGGTTTGTCCGTCACATTGCCAAGATGGGCATTTTTGCGGCGGAGCCATGCGTCGTAGCCATGCCAGAGTGGCAATTGCCACATGGCATCACCGGTCTCCTGACCTGATTCGAGCAAGATCTGCGACCATTCCGGATCGTTACAGAACAGTGCAGGCAAGTCAGGGCCCAGCGCGACACGGGCCGCACCTGTCAGAGTCGCCGCATCCAGCAGCCAGTCAGGTTGGGACTCGCACGCCTCGGTCAGCAAGTCGCTAAGCACCAGGCGCCCCTCAGCATCGGTATTACCCACCTCAACCGTCAGGCCTGTACGCGTCGTCAGAATATCGCCCGGCCTCATGGCATGGCCGGAGATGCTGTTTTCAACGCAGCCAAGACGCAATTCCAGACGCAAAGGGAGGTCTTGCGCCATGATCACATGCGCCAGAGACAGCATCAGGGCAGCGCCACCCATATCCTTTTTCATGCGCAGCATGCCGCTCGCGGGCTTGATGTCATATCCGCCAGTGTCGAAGCAGACGCCCTTGCCAACCAGAGAGAGCAGCGGCGCATCGGCTCCGGCAGCGCTGCCCTGCCATGTCATCCTGAATACTTGCGCCGGGCGATCTGACCCCGCGCCTACAGCCGCAAGGCAGGGATAGGCCCGCTCAAGAGCCTCAGCGCTTATGATCTCGCTCGAAGCGTTGTGAAGTCGGGCCACAGCCTCAGCCCTTTGCGCCAACTCCACCGGTCCTAGCAGATTGGCAGGCATATTCACTAGGTCGCGGCCGAGCCATGTCGCCTGAGCAAGCGCGACGGCGCGACCTGTATCACACTCTGGAGGCAGAACCAGGCGCACCGTATTCTCGCTCGCCGGGCCTATCGCGTAGTGATAGGCGCCCATGCAAAAGCCCATCACCACATCCTGCATGATCTCCGGGCGCGACCCGGCATAATCGGGTGCGACAGCAGGGACCCAGTCACCGGAAGGCAAGCCCGTGGCCAGCGCACCGAACCGCGCTGCATCGCATGATTGCGGATCATCCAGATAGACCGCGTGACTGACGCCCGCCGCTCCGGGGACGAGATAAAGACGTCCTGCCAGAGGCTCTCCGGCCATTTCGCGCAGGGCGGCGCCGTGTCCATGAAGCAATGCCTCGATATCCTGCCCGACAGGTACAATATGGAGGGGTCTCGCCGCGTCGGCGCTCGTCGTCAGGCAAAGCTCTTCGGGGTTGCGCATGGTTATCTGCCTTTTTGCTGATCTTCCGATGGAGGATCGGGTCCGTACAAGCTGTGCCAGTGGCAGTGGCGTCTTGCAATTCGATCGCTCATGCACAAGCATCGTATCATGAAGTCCCAGCTCCATCTCATGCCCCGCCGAATTCGTGCCGTGCTGGGACCGACCAATACCGGCAAGACCCATTATGCGCTCGAACGCATGCTGGCGCATGAATCTGGCATCATCGGCTTCCCCCTGCGCCTGCTGGCGCGCGAAAATTACGAGCGCATGGTGCGCCTCAAGGGTGCGCGCCATGTGGCGCTTATGACGGGTGAGGAAAAGATCGTTCCCCCCGACGCAAAATGGTTTTCCTGCACGACCGAGGCCATGCCCCTCACGCGCAAGGTCGAGTTCGTGGCCGTGGACGAGATCCAGCTCAGCAGCGACCCCGATCGTGGACATGTCTTTACTGACCGGTTGCTGAATGCGCGTGGCAATGTGGAGACCCTATTTCTCGGTGCGGAAACCATGCGCCCCCTTCTGCAACGCCTTGTGCCCGGTATCGAGATCGACACCCGCCCACGCCTCTCAAGTCTGGTCCATACGGGTCATACCAAGCTCTCTCGGCTCCCCGCACGCTCGGCCATCGTCGCGTTCTCGGCTGCCGAGGTCTACGCCATTGCGGAGATCATACGGCGTCGACGGGGCGGCTGCGCGATCATCATGGGGCAGCTCTCGCCGCGCACCCGCAATGCGCAGGTCGAACTCTATCAGAACAAGGATGTCGATTATCTCGTTGCGACCGATGCCATAGGCATGGGGCTGAACATGGACGTGAACCATGTTGCGCTGGCATCGCTCACAAAGTTCGACGGCGCCTCGCTTCGGCCACTGACAGCCCAGGAATGTGCCCAGATTGCCGGTCGCGCCGGGCGCGGCATGAAGGATGGCACATTCGGCACGACCGCCGAGGCGCGTCCGATGTCAGAGTCGCTTGTCGATGCGATCGAAGCGCACCGCTTTGACCCGGTCGAGCGTGTGAGCTGGCGCAATGCGGCTCTCGATTTTACCTCCCCCGACGCCCTTTATGCGAGCCTCAACGCATCACCACCCAAACGCGGTCTGGTGGCGGGCCGCCCTGCTTCCGATGTGCTGACGCTCGAGAGCCTTTCAGGTGAGCGCGAGATCCGCGAGGCAGCACGAGGCAGGAAGGCCACAGCCCTGCTATGGGACGTGTGCCAGATTCCCGATTTCCGGAAACTGGGTGACGATTCCCATGTGCGGTTGTGCCATCGTCTCTTCATGCATCTCCTGCAGGATGGAGGCATCCCTGGCGCGTGGTTCGACGCCCATATTTCCGGGTTTTCGCGCCTCGATGGCGATATCGACACGCTGATGCATCGCCTTACCAGCATCAGGATCTGTGCCTATGTGGCGGCGCGCAGTGACTGGAGCGATCGGGCAACCCATTGGCAGGAACGCACCCGAGAAGTCGAGGATCTGCTGTCAGACGCGCTGCATGAACGCCTGACAGCCCGGTTTGTCGATCGGCGCGCCACATCCCTCCTGCGTCGTCTCGACAGCGACGGCACACGGGACCTGCTTTCTGCCGTGACCCGTGAGGGGCAGGTGATTGTCGAGGGCCACGCCGTCGGCACCATTGAGGGCTTCACCCTTAAGCCCGATCGTGAAGAGGCCCTTCCCGAACGCAAGCTTATGCTGCGTGCAGGACGGCGTGCGCTGCTGCACGAAATTCCGCGACGCGTGCAGGCCCTTGTCTCCGCCTCCGATGACACCCTCTCGCTGGATGCAACCAATGGCCATATTGCCTGGGACGGCGTGGTCATTGCGCGCCTCGCCCGTGGCACAGCTCTCCTAGCGCCTTCCGTACAAATTCTGGGTGGGGAATTTGCTGACACGAAGCAGCGCGATCTCGTTCAGGAAAGGCTCACGGCGTTCGCAGCTACCCATATCCGCACGACGCTGGCCCCTCTATACGCGCTGGCTGCGCAGCCCCGCCCTACGCCTGCCCTGCGCGGCCTTACCCATCGCCTGATGGAATATGGTGGTGTCGCCCCCCTGATGCCTGGCGAACCCGCCAGCCACGGAACGCAGGTGCTTGGCCATCTGCGACGTCTGGGGATCCTGTTCGCCCCGCAGGGCGTCTTCATGCCTGTCTTGCTCAAGCCTGCCGCCATGACCCTGCGCTCGTTGTTGCTCGGTCTGTGGCATCGCCACGCCAGTCAGAACCCTGACGCTCGGCAGATAACGATTGCCCTTCCGGGTACAGCGCCAATAGCCTCTGCGGGCTGGGCCTGGGCTGGTGGAAGCTGGATGCGGCTGGATCGTGTGGAGAAACTGCTGGGCGAGGTGCATCGCCTGACACGACAAGGCCCCTGCCCCGTGCCGAACGATCTCGCGCAGCGCTACGGGCTGAACAAGACAAAGCTTCCGGAGGTCTTATCCAGCCTGGGCATACGCCTGCGTGTGGCTGCACCGTTGCCGTCAGGGCAATTCGGGCCGCCTGCGCCCCTCATGCTCTCGGCAGTGAAACCACAGGCAAAACATCGCCGTCATTCGGGCAAGCGAGCGCCCGCAAAGCCATCCCCCCCCTCTGACAGTCCCTTCGCTGCGCTGGCGCGGCTGGGTCTGGGCGGGAGATAATCCATGACTGATGCGGAGCGTGATTATCAGCGGCTCGATCTCTGGTTGTGGCATGCTCGTGTGTGCCGCCAGCGTCAGGACTGCGCCGCGCTGGTGGAGAAAGGACGCATCAGGATCAATCGTCAGGTAACGACAAAGCCCCATAGCAAGATACGTGTGGGCGATGTGTTGGGACTACCCGGTCACCCGCGCCCTGAGGTCCGTATCTGGCGTGTTCTCGCCCTTGCCGAGCGCCGCGGCTCTGCCACCGAGGCCGCCCTGCTTTACGAGGTTATTGGCGAGGACTGAGCCCACAAGGCAAATTTGCCGTGGCTTGCCGTAAACATATGCTTGCCAGAGACCGAAACTTCCGCCTATCTGCGGCATCCCTTATTGGAAAATCCCAGACGGCGTCTCTCTATTGCCTCCCGGGATCCTCTCGGGCCTCTGGCCCCAGCTTAAGATCGGAGACACCTATGGCCTATGTGGTCACCGAAAACTGCATACGCTGCAAATACACGGATTGCGTTGAAGTCTGTCCGGTTGACTGCTTCTATGCAGGCGAGAACTTCCTCGTGATCAACCCCGATGAGTGCATCGATTGCGGCGTTTGTGAGCCCGAATGCCCTGCTGAGGCCATTGTGCCTGATAGCGACGACCGTGCGACGCCGTGGCTCGAGGTCAATAGCAAATATGCTGCTGTGTGGCCCAACATCACACGCAAGATCGATGCCATGCCGGATGCCGATGAGTGGAAAGATAAACCCGGCAAGGATGCCATGCTCTCGCCGGAGCCGCACAAGGACTGAGAGACGCAATGCGTTTCTGAGAAGGGCCCGATCATCGATCGGGCCTTTTTTGTATCTGTCATCCGTATCGCCAGAGCGGCAACCCATTGCAGTCTTCCTGGCCACTGGCAGACGAGACCGTAGCTCTGTCACGGCAGGCAAGGCCGCCGCAGGGCAACGCTGCCAAAAGAAAAGGCCCGGGGGATTTCTCCCCCGGGCCTTTCCCGTTTCACCGGCATGATCGACTTCCGGCGCATCCCTGAGCGGAAGACGCTGGAAGACAGATCGCGTCAGCGCGACATCATGTTCATGCTGACATCGTGGATGATGAAGATCGTTCCACCGATGATGATCAGCACGCAAATGACCGCGAAGGCAAATGCCGTGTTGTTCCAGGATTGGCTCGAGCTGCTGTTCATGTGCAGGAAGTAGATCAGATGCACAAAGATCTGAACCACGGCCAGCGCGGCGATGACACCGAAGGTCACGCCGGGGGTCATGAGGTGCATCTCGACGATAGCGAAAGCCGCCACCGTCAGGATGGCCGCAATCACGAAGCCGATGATGTACGAGGCGAAGCTGCCGTGAGACTCGCCTTCGTGTTGATGGGTCGATGCTTGGCTCATCAGATCACACTCAACAGATAAACGAAGGTGAACACGCAGATCCAGACGATATCCAGGAAGTGCCAGAAAAGGCTCAGGCACTGGAGCTTGTCCATATAGCGTGTGCTGAAAACCTGCGAGCTGAAGCTCTGGACCATGATAACAGCGATCCAGACCAAACCACAGGTCACGTGAAGACCATGCGTCGCCACCAGCGTGAAGAAGGCGGAGAGGAACGCAGAGCGATCCGGACCGGCACCTTCATGGATGAGGTGAGCGAATTCGCGGACTTCGAGAACAAGGAAGCCGAGGCCGAGCACGAAGGTGATGGCGAGCCATGCAAGCATGGCGCCCTGCTTGCGGGCATAAGCCGAAAGCATACCGAAACCGAAGGTGATCGAGCTGAGCAGGAGGAGGGCTGTTTCCAGCCCTACCCCGTTCAGATCAAACAGCTCCTTGCCCGTCGGGCCACCAGCGAACTGGGTGCGCATGACAGCGAAGGTGGCGAACAGCGTCCCGAAAAGGAGGCAGTCCGTCATCAGGTAGATCCAGAAACCAAACACGTTGTTCGTGTTGTGGTGTTCGTGATCATCGATGCCGTGTGCGGTGCCGTGCGGCGTTGCTGAGATATTTGCCATTGTTATTCTGCCGCCTGTGCTGTCAGCGAGCGGACATAATTTTCCTGGTCGCGTTCGATTTCGCTAACCGGGACATAGTAGTCCACATCATTGTTGAAGCTGCGCAGGATGACTGTCGCGAACACGCCAACCAGGGCGAGTGCTGCAAGCCACCAGATGTACCAGATCGCTGCGAAACCGAGCACGAAGCTGAAGGCACCGACAAAGAAGCCGGCAGCCGTGTTCTTCGGCATATGGATCGGTGCGAGCACCTTACCCTCATAGCTGCGACGGCCCATCTGCTTCTCGGTATGGAACGTATCGATACCGTGAACGTCAGGAAGGACGGCGAAGTTATAGGCGGGCGGGGGCGAGGACATCGACCATTCGAGCGTACGTGCGTTCCACGGATCACCCGTGAAGTCACGGTTCTCGGCCAGGTTACGATCGCGGATGGAGACGTAGATCTGCATCAGCTGGCAGACAACACCCACTGCAATGACGGCAGCGCCGGCAGCAGCGATGAGCATCTGAACATGCCAGTCAGCATTGTCGTAATGGTTCATACGACGGGTCATGCCTTCGAAGCCGGCAATATAGAGCGGCACGAATGCAAGGTAGAAACCGACGAACCAGCACCAGAAGGCGCGCTTGCCCCAGGATTCGTTCATCTTGAAGCCGAGAACCTTCGGCCACCAGAAGTTCAGACCTGCGACATAACCGAAATACACACCGCCGATGATGACGTTGTGGAAGTGAGCGATCAGGAACAGCGAGTTATGCAGCACGAAGTCGGCTGCCGGCATCGCCATCATGACGCCCGTCATGCCACCGATGGAGAAGGTGACCATGAAGCCGATGACCCAGTACATGATGCCGTTGAACTGAATACGGCCCTTGTACATGGTGAACAGCCAGTTGAAGATCTTCACGCCCGTCGGGACGGCGATGATCATCGTGGCAACACCGAAGAAGGCGTTGACGTTCGGGCCTGCGCCCATGGTGAAGAAGTGGTGAGCCCAGACGATGAAGGACAGAACGCCGATCGCAAGCGTGGCGTAAACCATCACGCGGTAGCCAAACAGGGGCTTGCGCGAGAATGTCTGGGTGATTTCCGAGAACACACCGAAGGCCGGCAGAACCAGAATGTAAACTTCCGGGTGACCCCACGTCCAGATGAGCGAGAGATACAGCTGAACGCTGCCGCCGCCGTCATTGGTGAAGAAGTGCATACCCAGATAACGGTCAAGCGCGAGCTCGGCCAGGGTAACCGTCAGAACCGGGAAGACTGCCATGATCAGAACGACCGTGACGAAAGCCGTCCAGGTAAAAACGGGGAGCTGCATCCAGCCCATGCCCGGAGCGCGCATCTTCACGATGGTGACGAAGAAGTTCACGCCAGTCAGCAACGTACCGACACCGGCAAGCTGCACGGCCCAGATGTAGTAATCCACACCGACGCCAGGGCTGAACTGCTGCTCGGACAGCGGCGGATAGACCAGCCAGCCGCACTGAGCGAATTCACCGATGAAGAGCGAGACGTTGATCAGAACAGCGCTGATCGTGGTCATCCAGAAGCTCAGCGAGTTCAGGAACGGGAACGCCACGTCGCGTGCGCCGATCTGCAGCGGCACGATGACATTGAGCAGACCCGTCATGAACGCCATGGCCATGAAGAAGATCATGATGGTGCCATGGGCGGAGAAGATCTGGTCGTAATGGTGCGGGGGCAGATAGCCCGGGTTGCCATTATAGGCCAGAGCGAGCTGGCTGCGCATCATGATGGCGTCGGCAAAGCCGCGGAACAGCATGACGAGGGCCAGTACGATGTACATGATGCCCAGACGCTTGTGGTCGACCGAGGTCAGCCATTCACGCCACAGATAGCCCCATTTGCCGAAATAGGTGATGGCACCCAAGACGGCGAGCGCGACGATAACAACACCTGAGAACGTGCCGACGAGAATGGGCACATCCAGCGGTATCGCCGAAAGTGTTAACTTACCTAGCATGTGTCCCTATTCCTTCATCTGCATGTCGGACATGGCGGACTGCATGTGCATGACCTGACCCGTCGACTTGTCGATGACCATACCGTTGTTATACTTGGCCACGATGCTGTCGAAGAGGTTCGGCTGAACATGCGCGAAATACTTGACCGGTGCTGCTTCCTGCGGAGCGGCAACCTGCGGATAGTCGGCTGAGTCGAGCGAGTCAGACGCGCCCTTCACCTTTTCCACCCACTGGTTGAAATCCTCATCCGTCATGGCAAGCGTGCGGAACTTCATGTCAGAGAAGCCGCGACCCGTGTAGTGCGCTGCTTCACCCAGGTAATCGCCCGGCGCACTGGCCAGAAGATGGAGCTGCGTCTGCATGCCAGCCATGGCGTACACCTGCGAGCCCAGACGCGGGATGAAGAACGACGTCATGACCGAGTCAGAGGTGATGCGGAAGTTGATCGGCGTATTGACCGGCACTGCAAGCTGGTTGACCGTTGCAACACCCTGGTCGGGGTAGATGAACAGCCATTTCCAGTCGAGTGCGACAACTTCGACGTTCAGAGGCTTGCGCCCTGCCGCCTCAGCCGAATGCAGCGGGCGATACGGGTCGAGCGTATAGCTCGTGATGATCGCGATCGCGCCGAGGATGACGATTACAACAGCCGGGACGCCCCAGACGAAGAATTCGATCTTCGTTGAGTGATCCCAGTTCGGCAGATACTCGGCCGATGTGTTGCTCTCGCGATACTTCCAGGCGAAGTACAGTGTCATGATGATGACGGGGATGACGATGCAGAGCATCACACCCAGTTCGATCAGGATGACGTTACGGTTCTGAAGCCCAACCGGGCCACGCGGATCGAGAAGATCGAGCGTACAACCGGAGAGGAAAAACGCCGGCGCCAGCGGCAGTAGCCGCCGCAACTTCGGCAAGAGTCTATTGTTCATTGTCTGCCCCGCTCGTTGAACCGACCGTCAAGCTTTTTGGCTGCGCTACGCTGCCGCTGAACCCGACCACGGCTTGGTCGAACATGGCGACAACACCTTCAGGGGATGTCATCCATCTCTCCTATTCCAGTGAACGATACGTATCGCGCCGCAACGTGACATCATCATACGACCGGGATCGTATGAAGACGTAACGTTACGTCTGCCGGTGGCTCTGAACGCTCCGACCACGACACGTCTCATCCTTGCCTCGCCTTGCTTCGGCAAGGCGATCGACCGGTTGATCAACCGCCTGCCTGCACGCTGGGCATCAGCGCCCAGCTCTGTTCTGTTGTTTCCGCCCGATTGGTCTGCAAAGCAAGCACTGATCAAGACTTTTCATGGGGCTGTTCACAATTTGAACACAGATGTTCGTCTTCAGAATCAGGGCTTTAGCGCACATTATCGCTTTTCTGCCGCAATTCATTGCGGATTTTTTAGATTCAGTTCAGACAGAAATAACAAGTTATCCAGACCGAAATAGTCTGAATAAACAAAAAGGGGCGTGCCTGTGACACGCCCCCTCAAATAAACGATTGATCTAGATCAGTAGTCAGCTGTTGTTATTATTACGAACGCCCATGAACTGGAGCAAAAAGGTGAAGAGGTTGATAAAGTTCAGATAAAGCGAAAGCGCATCGTAAACACTGCGCTTGCCCATTTCCTCCGGCCCCACATAGGACAGGTAGTATTGATAGGTTGCGCGGATACGCTGCGTGTCAAACGCTGTCAGCACCGTGAACAGCACCACACCGATCAGGCTCACCATGAATGACATGGCGGGGCTGTGGAGGAACATGTTGACCAGACTGGCGATAACCAGACCGATAAGCCCCATGAACAGGAACGAGCCAAGCGAACTGAGGTCACGGCGGGTCGTGTAGCCCCACAGAGACATCGCCGCAAACGTTGCTGCTGTGACGAAGAACGTACTCGCCACGGATGTATGGGTATAGACAATCAGAATATTCGACAGGCTGGCGCCCATCACGGCGCAGAAAGCCCAGAACAGACCCTGCGCAGCCTGACGCGACAGGCGGTTCACACCGAATGACATGACCATGACGAAGGCCAGCGGGGCGAAGATCGTGAGCATTCCCAGCCCCGTCGGGCGGGTCAGGATGCCACCCGGCGTCAGAACCTGCTGGAAGAAGAGGTCACGCAACGAGGTTTCGGCTACGGCATATGCCACGAAACCGGTCACCACCAGCCCCGCTGTCATCCAGTTATAAACGCTGAGCATGTAGGCGCGCAAACCGGCATCGACCGTATCGACCCTGGCGGCTCCGGTGTTACCCGAGGTATTACCAGATCGAGAATTTGGAACGAAAGCCATGACACCCTTTCCTGAGATTTGGCCGGACTGGCCTTTTGTTTCTTCAATGTGGCGCTTTTAGCATAGTGGTCAAGTCGGCCGCGAGGAACGACATTCTAAGATACATTCACCGCGCTTGCCGAAACCGCTGCGATGCGGTGCGTTATAGGCTGTGACGTTACGACAGAACGGATCTCATACGCTATCGAATTGACTCCCTCCCTCATTCCACGCCGCATCCTGCATGTCGGGTTTGCTCCTGCCCTCTCTGATCCGGTCCCTGCGGGGATATCCTTCCGCCAAAGGGCCACTCTTGGCTCATCCCGCCTGACAGGAAGTGTTCATGCGTCTGTTCACTGCTCTCGACCTTGCCAGCGAGCACAAGCGTCTTCTGTCGTCCCTGCGCCGTCCCATCGCCGGTGTGACATGGCACCCACCGGAGACCTATCACCTCACCCTGCGCTTCATCGGCGATATCCGCTCTCGGCCGATGATGGAGGAGCTTGACCATACGCTGGCCGCCATCACCACCACGCCCGTCCAGATCGAGCCGAGTGGGGTAGGTATTGCGACACAGGGCACCCGGTCGCGCCTTTGGGCAGGCGTGGCGCCCTCCAGCAGCCTGATGACCCTGCAGGGCAAGATCGATACCGCCCTGAGGCGGTGCGGTCTTGTTCTCGAGAAGAAGCGGTTTATGCCTCATATCACCCTTGGCGTTTTTGACGGCGATCCGGGCGCCGAGGTCATTCGCTGGATCCAGGGGAATAACCTGATGCGCGGCAAGCCCGTCGTGACGGAGCACTTCGTGCTGTTCCGTTCCCACAGGGGGGGCGATACGCCTCATTACGAAACCTGCGCCGAGTACGCACTGACACCCAGCGCCTTGCCGCCACTCGAAGCGTGGTCTTTCTGAGTTGCCACCCCCCAAACCTCAGGAGAGCCTTGCAGATCTGGTAACGCGCGTCAGAGCGTGCCGTATCTGTGAAGCCTCGTTGCCCCTCGGCCCCAAACCGCTCATCCATGTCTCGCCAACGTCGCGTGTCCTCATCGCGAGCCAGGCGCCCGGCACCATTGCCCATGAGAGCGGCAAATCGTTCTACGATCCCTCGGGGCGACGTCTGCGGGAATGGATGGCTCTCTCCGAGGAAGATTTTTACGACACGGCCAAAGTCGCCATTCTGCCCATGGGGCTGTGCTATCCCGGTCGCCTGCCTAATGGCGGTGACAAGCCACCCCGTCCGGAATGCGCGCCTGCATGGCGCGACCAGGTTCTCGGGCATCTGAAGGAGCTGCGGCTGATCCTGCTGGTTGGCTCCTACAGCCAGCATTACACGCTGGGGCGTGGATCCGTAACGGATCGTGTGCGTCACTTTCGGGATTACCTGCCCCGTTACTTTCCGCTGCCGCATCCGTCATGGCGAACGGGTGTGTGGGAAAAACGGGCGCCTTGGTTCCGTGAGGAGGTCATCCCTGCCCTGCGCCATGAGATACGCAACGCCTTGGCCTGAAAGCCTTGCCCGTTTGCCCAACTAGGTTCAGTTCAGCAAATTGAGTTGGCGCATATGCTTGAGTGTCGAGACAACGAACCCCTCCAGCCCCGCGAACAGGATCTGGATACCGATACAAAGCAGAATGAGGGCAGCAAGACGGCTCACGATGCGCGCCCCGGTCCGTCCAAGCGAGCTGACGATGCGCTCGGCATAGGTGTAGAAAATGACCACGGTCAGGGAGACGGCAAGTACCGCTAGGGACAAGCCAATGATGTAGCTGGCAGCCGAGGCACCAAGGGTACGACCCGAACTCAGGGCAATGGCCACGGCAATACTGCCAGGCCCCACGGTAAACGGCATGGCCAGAGGGAAAAACGCCCTGTCTCCCAGGTCGTTATCCGCGTTGGCGGTATCATGGTCGAAAACCTGACGCTCCTTGCGCGCCTCACTCTCCTCTGGCGCCAACAGAAGCGCCCATGCACGCGAGGCGACCACGAGGCCACCAGACACGCGCAGGGCATCAATGGTGATCCGAAAGAAGCTGAGGATCCACCCACCCAGCCACACCGACACCATCAGAATGATGAAGGAATAGAACCCGACGGTCCGGGCCAGACGGACCACCTGTGCTCGTGGGCGACCCAGGGTTGTTTGCGCAAAGATAAGCGAGGCGCCCAGAGGGTTGACGATCGAGAACAGGGCCGAATAAGCCATCAGCCAGATGGCCGTTACATCGCTGATCCTGACCTGTTGCGTCAACACATGGGGCAGGTGCATCACCCGGCCCGATCGGCTCGGGCCTTGACCGACAGGAAACGTCTTGTGTGCAGAAGGCGTTTGAGCCGCCTGTGCTCACTGCCCAGCACCGCCTTGACCGCCTGCAGATCCTGCGCGAGGCAGCACAGCGCCCCGGTTTCACCCGGGCCGTTGGGGCAAACCGTCATGCCAATGTCGTGATAGACCCCAAGAAGCGCTTGTCCCACCTTGATGAACACGGGATGTCGCCCCTCTTCGAGGGCGAGATCGCGCAGACGCCAGATTGCGGCAATACACTCGGTCTCCGCGCCGGCAGGATCGCCAACACCGATGATGAACTGACCCGTGCGCAGAAATGGGATTCCGGCACGGCCGTTGTCGTTCAGGATCAGTCCGCTCGGGCGACGAGGGCCGAGCTCCTCAAGGGCGTGAGCCAGGTTGCG
This sequence comes from Asaia sp. HumB, assembly GCF_030263835.1. Classification (NCBI taxonomy): domain Bacteria; kingdom Pseudomonadati; phylum Pseudomonadota; class Alphaproteobacteria; order Acetobacterales; family Acetobacteraceae; genus Asaia; species Asaia sp. HumB. The sequence goes on from NZ_JARPML010000002.1 coordinate 236,588, forward strand.
GTAGAGCGTCTCGCTCTCCTTGTCCCAGGGACGCACCAGTACATGACTGCGACGCAACATCTGGATGACGGCCACAATGCCGAGCAGAGCCGAAATGCCCAGCGCCCAGCGAACGACCGAGGTATGCGCATCATAGATCAGCGAGCGCCACCATGCATGGCCGAGATGATGGCGCAGGGCAAACAGCCCCACGCTGCCGAGGCTGATGATCCAGAGCGTGACCGGCGCCATAAGTGTCGGGCTGAGGGGTTCGGCAAAGAGCCGCGCTTTGCGATAATAGCACGACCGAAACGGCGCGATGAGGAACATCACCATCATCAGGCAAAGCGGAATCGCCAGAGGCCCCTGCCGCAGGATGACAAGTGGAATGGCAACACCCAATAGCGTAAGCGCCGCCCGCCATGCCGCAGTCACGCGCTGCGCCAACCCTGCGGCAACCCCGACAAGCATTACCCCGGTCAGGCACAAAAGGAATTCTGCCAGCTGCAGCATGAGATGGGTGAATGGCGTGCCAAGGAGGGGCGCAGGAACGGCCACGGCGTAGAACACGAGCAATATGCCAGTACCGGCCACCACACCTGTCGCGACCGTTACCGAAAAATCGGCCTCGGACTCACGCACCACCTGACTTGGCCGCCTAGCAAATGCACCTGCCGCTGCTCCTCCGCGGCGCCGCGCCCAGGCCGCATCACCACGCAGAAAGAGCTCATGAACGGCAAACATGCCCCCGGCCAAAAAGAGCGGAATGATGTAATAAAACAGGCGGAAAGTGAGAATAACGCCAAGGATCTGCGGGGTGGGCAGATAGGGCCCGAGCGCCAGAAGCATTGCGCCGTCGAACACGCCCAGTCCACCCGGCACACTCGCGACCAGACCGGCAGTGTAGGAGGCGATGTAGATGGCGAGAAATGCCGGAAAGCCGATTGCCGCTTCCGGAGGCAACAGGACGTAGGCAATCATCGCTGTCATCGCCATGTCGGCGGCGCTGACAATAACCTGCGCCACAGCCACACGGAAACCCGGCACGTCGAGCGTGTAACGCCAGATGCGCATCTGGCGATATCGCAATGACACGCCAAGATAAGCGAGCACGCAGAGCCAGGCCGCTGCACCACCCAGTTGCAGGACCAGATGGGGCAGATGCGCCACAAGCGGGATATGGCCGGGCTCGAACAGGAACACGCCGCCTATGAGCGCCATCGCACCAAGCAGATAGGTGGTGGAACAAAAGGCAATGATCTGGGCGATGCCGCCAGGCGACACCCCCCAGTTGCGATAGAGCCGAAAACGCACGGCCGCGCCGGAAATGGCAGAGCAGCCCAGATTATGCGACAGCACGTAGGAGCAGAATGCTGCAAAGGCTGTGCGTAGGAACGACTGCTTTGACCCGATATGATAACAGGCCAGCCGGTCGTAGAAAGACAGGATGAAATAGGACAGGAAGGTGCAGCCTACCCCAGCCAGCAAGGCCTGTGCCGGTATAGCCTGGAGAGCCCCCCTTATCTGGGCGAGAGAGAGCGATTTGAGCTCTTTCTGGATAACGTAGATCGCCGCCACCAGAAGAATGAGCCCCAGCAGCGCTGGAAGACGACAGGCCACACGTCGCCAAGGGCTCGCAGGTTTGGCCTCGCCTTCCTCACAGCAGGGTGTTGTCTGTTCCTGAACGGTCATGAACCCTCAATCAAGGCTGCTGATCGTCTCTTCTCACCTGTCAATTATTGGCATCAGCCACGGCAACATCGCGGGCAAGGGCATTTTCGATCAGCGCCACTGTTTCCGGCAGGCCGAAAAGCGAAGCGAAGATGCCAAAGCGCGGTCCCTCGGTCTGCCCGAGCAAAACCTCGTAGAGACACCCGAACCACGCCCTTAGCGGCTGGATCTGATGTTTCTTGCCAATTTCGAAGACGATATCCTGAACCTGAACAGGAGATAGTCCGGGGTCTGCCAGTTTCAAGGCGTCTGCCAGATCCTGCAGGGCCACGCGCTCCAGATCCGTTGGCGCACGGAACGTCTTGGCCGGGCGGACGAACTCCTTGAAATACACCAGAGCATGGCCGACCAGACGATCGACATAGGGGTGCGTTTCCGGCGAGAGGCTCGGGTCGTAACGGCGCAGGAATTTCCAGAGGGTATCGCTGGTCTCGGCGTTGGCGACCGAGGCCAGATTCAGCAGGGCCGTGAACGAGACCGGGCTTGAAAGCCCCTTGTCGAGCGTGCCGCCATGAATGAACCAGGCCGGGTTCGCGCGCAGCGTGGTCTCGTCTTCCGTCTCGACAGCCTTGTCCAGATTGGCCAGATACTCGTCCATGGCACGGGGGATGACATCGAAGAACAGGCGCTTGGCGCGTGTCGGCTGATTGAACATGTACTGCGCCAGACTCTCGGGCGGCGCGTAATGCAGCCATTCCTCGATCGACAGACCGTTCCCCTTGGACTTGCTGATCTTCTGGGCGTTCTGGTCGAGAAACAGCTCATAGGTCAGGCCCGCGGGCGGGGCCTTGCCAAGGATACGGCAGATCTTGCTGGACAGCTTGACGCTATCGATCAGGTCCTTGCCTGACATTTCGTAATCCACGCCCAAAGCGTACCAACGCATGGCCCAGTCGGCCTTCCACTGCATCTTGGCGTGACCACCCAGCACGGAGGTCTCGAAATTCTCACCCGTCTCGGGATCCTGCCACTGCACGGTGGCGGCAATCGGATCGACCCTGGTCACGGGCACCTGCATGACCTGACCTGTGCGCGGATGAATGGGCAGCACAGGCGAATAGGTCGCGCGACGTTCGGCACCCAGCGTGGGCGCAATAGTCGCCACGACCTCGTCATGCACCTCAAGCATACGACGCAGCGCCGCATCAAAACGGCCCGATGTGTAATAATCGGTTGCCGAGGCAAACTCGTACTCGAAGCCGAAACGGTCGAGGAATTCGCACAGCATCGCGTTGTTATGCGCCGAGAAACTCTCGAATCTGCCGAACGGATCAGGGATACGGCTCAGCGGCAGGCCGAGATGCTGCGCCAGCATCTCCTGATTGGGGACATTGCCCGGAACCTTGCGCAGCGCATCCATGTCATCGCTGAAAGCCAGCAGACGTGTCTTGCGTCCCGTCAGGCGTTCATAAGCCAGACGCACCCAGGTCGTGCGCGCGACTTCACCGAAAGTGCCGATATGGGGCAGGCCGGACGGGCCATAGCCGGTCTCGAGCAGGGCCGGAGCATCGCCGCCTCGTGCCTCGACATGGGCCACGATTTTTCGCGCCTCCTCGAACGGCCATGCTTTTGGCAGGTCGAGGGCGTCTGGAGTGAGGGAGGCGTTGTTTTTTGCAATGCTGGACATGATTGGTCGAAAACTAGAAATAGTTCCGCCCCGGGTCAAGCAAGTTGGCGTTAGGCCTCTTTGGCCGCGGGCTGCCCAACGCGCCCATTCCATCCCGCTCCAGGTCGCATATGGCGAAGGAAACGCCCTGCTGGCGGGCAAGCACGAGTGCGTTTATGGTCAGTGTGATGCCCACACCCTCCCGCGCCTTACCTTATGATGCCCCTGCCCTTGTAACGACCAGAGCGCGGGCTTCGGTTCTGACACCGGATGGCGAGCTTCTCTCCCTCGACGCGAATGAGGCGGCACAGCTGCTGGCGACGCTCCCGCCGCCGCTGCTGATTCATGGGCCGGCCACAATCAGGCGACTGGGTCTCACACCACCGGGTCAGGTCGTACCGTGGTTCGATCTGCTCGAACTGTTCCTGTTTCTCTTTCCCACACGCCCTGTCGTGCCGACCCCTCGGGGTATGGCGCTGGCGTTGGGGGTGATGGCCCCCGACCCGTGCGAGGCCGATTTTCTGCATCATCTTCTTGAAACGCTGCGCCAGAGCCTCACCCGTCTGGCAGAGACGGGCGAGGCGGACACCATGCAGGCTTTGCTCCCTCTTCTCTCCCGTGCAGGCTGGGCCTGGGCCGCGTTCGTCGAGACGGAACTGGCGGCAACTCCTTCAAGACAGCGCCATCCCTACGAGGCGTTGCGCGTCTGGCGGCGTCTGCCGCGCTGGGAGGAAATGGCGCAAAGACCACCGCCGGGAAGCCGCCCCGTCAGCCCTGTCGAGGCGCGCACACGCCTCTCGGCCATACTGGGTGACAAGGCCGAGACGCGCCCGGGACAGGCCGATTATGCCTCGGCCGTGACCCACGCCCTCGCCCCACGCGAAGGATTCGGGATACCGGAAATCGTGCTGGCGGAGGCCGGAACCGGGACAGGCAAGACGCTTGGCTATATCGCCCCGGCAAGCGTCTGGGCCGAACAAAATGATGGACCGGTCTGGATTTCCACCTATACGCGGCATCTGCAACGGCAGATCGAGCAGGAACTGCACCGCCTCTATCCCGATGATGCCGAACGCCGAAATACAGTCGTTCTGCGCAAGGGACGGGAAAACTATCTCTGCCTTCTGAACATGGAAGACGCAGTCAACACGCTGGCGTCGAGGCCCAACCCCTCACCTGCTGCACTTGTCGGCCTGTCCATGCTGGCCCGCTGGGCCGAAGCGACCGAAGATGGCGATCTGATGGGGGGCGACCTGCCGGGCTGGTTTGGCGATATCTTCGGCACCAGCACGATCTATGGCATGGCTGACAGACGGGGCGAGTGTATCCACGGCGCCTGCCCGCATTATCAGACCTGCTTTGTCGAACATTCCATTCGTCGGGCACGCGGCGCCAATCTTGTGATCGCCAATCATGCTCTTGTGCTGTCGCAGGCAAGCTGGGCGAGCCTTGCACGCGACGATGTGCCTGATGAGGACCAGCTTCCAACGCGCTATTTCTTCGATGAGGGACACCACCTGCCCGAGGCGGCAGATAGCGCGTTCTCGCTCGCCCTTTCGGGGCTGGAAGCGGCGGAGCTGCGACGCTGGCTGCTTGGCGCCGAGGGGAGCCGCTCGCGGGCGCGCGGATTACGCCGACGCCTCGAGGACCTCGTTGCCACCTCCCCGGCGCTGGAATCGCCGCTGGATGCCATTCTTTCCGCGGCCCATGCCCTGCCCGCACCGGGCTGGCTCGGTCGCCTCAATGGCGAGGATGACGCGACGGAGCCGGAAGTGCCGGAGCTGATCACCAACAGCGCCGAGCAGTTTTTCCGTGCGCTTAGAGCCCAGCTCGAAGCCCGCCGTATTGGCGCAGCGGGACAGGACACGTCCGAATGTGAGCTCCACCCGGCAGGCGAGACGCTCAGGGGGGCGGCAGACCCTTTCGATACGGCGCTACGACGCCTGCTCACGCCGCTCGAAACCCTCGTCGAACGACTCAAGGCCCTGCTGAGCGAGCCGGATGACGCGCTGGAGGCGGCGCAGAGGCTGCGTATCGAGGCCATGATACGCTCTATCCGCCGGCGGGCCATTTCGCGTGTAGAGGGCTGGATTGCCATGCTCGATACCGCGCTGGGCGACACGCCTGAATCGGGAAGTGCATTCATCGATCTCATCAGGCTCGAATATGTTCCCGCCCGCCCGGGCGAGCGCGATATCGGTCTGCACCGTCACTGGCGCGACCCGACCATTCCCTTTGCCTCGGTCATGCAGGGGCCGGCGCATGGCATCCTGATCACCTCGGCCACATTGCGTGACCAGACACCCCCGCAGGGTGAGAGCGGCCCTGACCCCCGTCTGGTCGAACAGGGCTGGCAGGCAGCCGAGACGCGACTGGGTACGCCGCATTTTATCAAGCCGCCCATGCGGGCCTCGTTGCTCAGCCCATTCGATTACGCCAGCCAGACACGCGCGCTGATCGTCACGGATGTTCCACCGAACGATCTCGATGCGCTGGCAAGCGCCTACAGGCTGCTTTTCATGGCGTCGGAAGGCGGTGCGCTGGGGCTGTTTACCGCCATCTCCCGTCTGCGCGCCGTGCATCAGCGGATTGCGGCACCGCTGGAGGAAGCAGGCCTGCCGCTTTACGCGCAGCATGTCGATACGATGGATAATGCCACCCTGGTCGATATCTTTCGCACCGAACTCCATTCCTGCCTGCTCGGCACAGATGCGATGCGCGACGGCGTGGATGTGCCGGGTCAGGCGCTGCGTCTGGTCGTTTTCGAGCGTACACCGTGGCCGCGCCCCGATATCCTGCATCGCGAGCGGCGCAAGGCGCTCTCCCCCGACGACCCGCGCGATTACGACGACCGTCTCACGCGCATGAAACTGCGTCAGGCTTTTGGCCGGCTGATACGCAAGGGCGATGACCGCGGGGTATTCGTCATTCTCGATCGACGCATGCCCTCACGCCTCCTTTCCGCTTTCCCTGAAGGCGTCGCTGTCGAGCGTGTGAGCCTTGCGCAGGCGGTGCGGCAAATCGGGGAGTTCCTCCCTCATGAGCCTCACGCCGTAACGGAAAGTGATCCGCACGATGTCTGACACAGCCCTCGTGACCATGTTCGGGGATGTTCTCATCCCCAACGGGACAGAGACTCCCGAGATGGGGGCGACCGGGCCAGGAACGCCCGGAATGGGGACAAACGGGACAACTGATAGCCTCACGCCGAATACAGACAGTCCCATTCGCGGCACGGTTCTAGAGGGCACTGGGCAAACCCTGCTCGGCATCGATACGCAACGCCGCCTGTTGCTCAATGCACCTGCCGGGTGGAACCTGCATCAGACAGCGCCCGCCGTGTATCAGCTTCGCGATGCCTCCGGCGCCATCTGGTCGCACGCCCCTGACGGCTCACGCGACCGGGTCATGGAACGCGCCAGCTGGAGCGAACTCGTTTGCCTCAGCCTGCGCCGCTTCCCGGTCATCGCGCCAGCACAGATATCATCCGAGCCCGTGCCGCGTCTGTTGCATTACATCTGCAATGATGTGGCGACACTGGACCCCGCCATTGCAGCCAATATCGAGCGCACGGCCCAGATGAATTCGGGATGGTCGCTCAGGCTGTGGGACGAGGCTGCACGTTTCGATTTCATATCCGAGCATTATGGCTGGGACGTGCTTAAAATATACCTGATGATTGGCGGGGAATACGGCGCCGCCAAGGCGGATTTCTTCCGTTATCTGCTGATTTACAAGCTGGGTGGGGTTTATCTCGACCTCAAATCGACCACCTCGCGACCGCTGGATGACATGATACGCACGGATGATGCGTATCTGATCTCGCAATGGAACATGTCAGGCTCCGGGCTGCACAAGGGATGGGGCATTGGTGCCTCGATCGCCTATGTTCAGGGTGGAGAATACCAGCAATGGTTTCTCATCGCCCGGCCCGGTCATCCCTATCTGAGGCGGGTGATCCAGCTCGTGATGACCAAGATCCTGACCTACCGCCCCGAGGTGCATGGCGCGGGCGCGGTCACGACATTCAATATCACAGGCCCGCACGCCTATACCAAGGCGATCTATCCAATCAGAAATGCTTACCCTCACAGGGTATTCGATGCTGAAAGCGAGGGGCTGGTCTATTCGGTCATCGAGGATCATCGTGCACGCAGCGGCAGCAACTACCGCGAAGCCCGGACGCCCATCGTGACCGGAAACGAGTCCTATCGCCTGTAAGGCGGGCAGCCTTCGCGCAACCAGACATGCAACACATTGCACAATAGAAAAAGGCCGTCGAACCTAAGGTCCGGCGGCCTTCAACACAGGGCGTTCGCGCCCCGTTACACGAGGCGCACCATCCGTGGGGCAAGATCAGAAATTGACCCCGGCCTGAAGGAAGACATAGCGGCCATAATAAAGGTCGCCATAAAGACCGGCAGCGCTGTTGGTCGAGGCATCGGCCACGAAGGGCGGCTGCTTGTCGAACAGGTTGTTCACACCGGCCTGGAACGTCCACTTGTTCAGACGATAATCAATCGTCAGATCATGCGAGAACACGCCGGGGGTCTTGTAGCGTCCATAACCAAGGGCCGTGCTCAGATCCTGCGATCCGTTGTTCCACACCATGCCACCCGTATATTTCATCATATAGGTGACGCCCCAGTTGCCATGCTGCCAGTTGACCGTGGCGTAGTCGCGCACGCGCGGCTGGCCAGTGCCCGACTGGTACATCAGACGACCGGCATAGTTGTACCACTGTCCGCCCGGCTCGTTCTGCTGCAGATAGCTGATGAGCTGCTGAAAGTTGTTGCCCAGCGTCACCACATCTTTGGGTGTTACACGGATACGATAATCAAGGTCGAAATCGATACCGCTCGTGCGCAGACCGCCGATATTGGCATAGTAGTCCGTCACAGAGTTCAGCTGGCTCGTGCTCGAGACGCGCGTGATGTTGTTGCAGTAATTGGTGCTGGCACCTGTGTAGCACTGGTCAAGAATATACTGTGAGCTCAGATACGAGATCATGTTCTTGATCGTGTAATGCCAGTATTCCACCGAAGCGGAAAGACCCGGCACCCAGCGCGGTGTGATCACCGTACCGATTGTGTAGGTGCGGCCGGTTTCCGGCTTCAGCGAGGCGTTACCACCATAAAGCGTCGGCACCTGACCCGAGTTTGCCGCAACGAAGGTTGACGTGTTGATGCCCTGCTTGGCGCAATTGGCCACGACATTGGCCGAGAGCGAGCCATAGGAGCTGGCCTGGGCACAGGGATCGGTTGCCGAGGCGTAACCAAGGCTGCCACCTGAATAGAGCTCATACACATTCGGCTGGCGATAGGAGCTGCCAATGGTTGCGCGGAAACGGATATCGCGGATCGGCGCCCAGTTGATCGAGGCCTTCCAGTTCTTGGTGCCACCAAAGGTGCTGTAGGACGAATAGCGCCCCTGCGCATCGATGGTCAGATCCTTGGCGAGGAAGACGTCTCGTAGAAGCGTCGCCTTGCCTTCGAGATACCCTTCCGTGACGTTGAACCCACCGCCGGTATAGGAGGCCGAGTTGGTGAGCGTGTCGCCTGACGCGACAACAGCATCAGGATGATAGGCAAGCTGCTCGCCACGATGTTCCATGCCCAGCGCAAAGCCCAGATCGCCGCCGCCCTTCCAGGGCATGGTGGCAACATGGTTGTTGTGCATACGCAGGTTCAGGTCGCGCAGCTGGTAATAGTAATGATCATGGCTCGTGTAGTTCGAATAAGCCGCAGCAGCTGAGGAAAGGGGCTTGAACGGATCGGACAGCACACAACCGGCAGAGGCCTGACAGACCGACGGGTTATAAACGAGCGCAGAACTTGAATCGGTCGGATCGACTTGCTGCAGACCGTATTCCTGCAGAAGCTTGGCATAGTTGCCCACACCCGACATCTGCGATGTCACCTGGTTCCAGCCATAGGTGTAGGACAGATCGTACATCCAGCCATGGGTGATCTCGCCCTTGGCGCCTGCAATGGCGGTGTAGGTGTCGGTCGCTGTCTCGGTACGACGGTTACCCCATTCGCCGTAACGCTTGTACATCAGCACGTCTTCGCCAAACGTGTTGTATGGCGCATCGGCCGGGATCACGAGGCTGGACGGCAGGTTGGACGGGTAGATGCTGCCCGTCATGGGCTCCGGCGCCAAGGTGGTGCTGGAGGTACGGTGGCTGTACTGGAAATTGGCATAGGGCGTGAAATGGCTGTTCACGTCATAATGCGCGTCGAAAGACAGCGTGGAGTTCTGCAACGAGTTGGTCAGGGATTGCTGCGAGCCATAATTATAGCGATCTGCAGAGGTGGCCGTGTGGTAGCCGGTCCCACTGGCATTAGGGATATAAGTCCCTGAATCGGTGAAATACTTGCCCGTCGTCGGGATTGATGAACCATAGAGCAGGTCGGACGCATCGGTCGGATCGTTGATCTGCACATTGCGTGACCAGGCGCGGTTGCGCTGCATGATCCCGCTCTTGGTCATGTATGACCCGAACAGTGTCACGTTGCCCTTGCCGTGATCGAAGTTCCAGCCCTTGTAGCCGGAAATCTGACCCGTCTGGCCGTCACCGACATCGGTAATCCCGCCGCGAACGGTAATGTTCGCGTCATTCAGGTCATGGCGCATCTTGATGTTGATCACGCCTGCAACGGCGTCGGCACCATAGAGTTCGGAGCCGCCATCCTTGAGGATTTCGATGCTCTGAACCTGATAGACGTTGATCGTGTTCAGATCGACGCAGCTGTTATTGCCGTTGAGCGTGGTGCGCTTGCCATCGATCAGCACCAGCGTGCGGTTCTGGCCAAGGTTGCGCAGATCCACGCAGGACGACCCGCCCGTACCGTTCGTCTGCGAATTATAGGTGCCCGACGAACCGACGGAAGGCAGGCGCTGCAGATAATCGCCTACCGTGGTGGCGCCTGTCTGCAGGATCTGCTTGGACGTAACGATCTGGACCGGGTTGGCATTGGCGTTGTTCGAGGTGCTCAGCGCCGAACCGGTCACCACAATATTTTCACTGCCACCCCGCGCCCCACGACCGGAAACCGGCGCGAATGTGTCGTTGCTGGCCGAGATCGAACGGACGCCAGCGCCCTGCGCCGCAGGGCGGACAAGCGGCGCAGCCGAGGCTGCCGGAGCGGTTGTCGCCTGGTTCCGCGCAGCGACAGTGGTCTTTTTGGCCGTGCGCTTATGGGCCTTGTGTGAGGATACAGCGGCAGATTGGGCAGCGTGGGCGAGTTGCGCCTGCCCCAGGACCAGACCTGCACCAACTGTGGAGACAAGCAGCAATCGCCGCTTGTTCTTGATCATGTTCATCGTGTTTTCGACCTCCAAAAGGCGTTCTGAGGCCGAAAAGATTTCACAAACGAAATTACGTCCAGAGGCATATTTGGAATCACGAGTCATAAACTCGTCACATTGTATTTTTGCCACACAGTTACTTACTAACGTTGTATTTCGAACTCAAATATTACTTTCGTTCGTTAGTTAATACTTTTCGACACAATGCGTTCCAGATCGAAATGCGACGGGCCTGACCCTGAATCGGGGGGTGAATGGACGATCCCCTCCCCCGTTACGGAAAGCCGTCGCACCACGACTAACCGAGAAAGATGCAACGTGGCGCCGCACGACAACCCACGCTCGCTCAGGCCAGCTCCGTGCCCGAGATAGCTTCAGCCCAGGTAATCAATGCGGCGATGACATCGTCAGAGGGATTGCCCGCCAGATACCTCGATGCGCTGCGCGTTGACCCAGCGGTTATCGTCCGAGAGAAGCGAGGCGATCATCGGGCCGATATCATCAGGCAGGCCGACACGCCCCAGCGCCGTGTTCTGGGCGATATGACGGGCAATCTCGGGATTGTCCCGCACGGCGCCACCGGAGAAATCAGTCTGTATGGCGCCGGGTGCCACGACATTGACCGTAATGCCTCGCGGGCCGAGTTCCTTCGCCATATAGCGCGTCATGGTCTCGATCGCGCTCTTCATCGAGGCATAGACGATGCGACCCGGAAAGGTGAAACGTGTCAGGCCGCTGCTGATATTCAGGATACGTCCGCCATCCGCGAGCAAAGGCAAGAGCGCCTGCGTCAGGAAGAACGGCCCCTTGAGATGTTCGCCATACATGCGGTCGAACTCGGCCTCGGTGGTATCTGCCAGGCCGCCATTATGGGCACTGCCGGCGTTATTGATCAGATAGTTGAAATGAGACAGGCCCCATTGGCCCAGAATGTCCTTCACCTGCCCGGCGAAGGCGCTGAAACTGTTGCTGCTGGCCATATCGAGTTTGAGCGTGGCAGCCTTTACACCGGATTGCTCTGCCAGAGCGACAACGACCTCCGCCGCCTCCCGGTTACCCTGATAGGTCAGAATGACGCCAATGCCTCTCTGGGCAAGAGCCTCGACGGTGGCTCGGCCCAGGCCACGGCTACCGCCCGTTACAAGCGCGATGCGTTGGATGGAAGTCATGGTGATATCCTCTCGTTTCCATACGCAGAGGAGACCATGCGTGCTGGCTTGCGATAAGCCGCGCATTCCTGTCATCATTATTCACCAAAACAGAACAATCGGCAGGATGGGCTCATGGACAGACTGGCCAGTATCGAGCTTTTCCTGCGCGTCATCGAGCGCGGCAGCTTCAGCGCTGCGGCCTCTTCCTGCGGTGTTTCACGACCCGCTGCGAGTGCTGCCATTCAGGCGCTGGAACGGCGTCTTGGCACAAGGCTGTTGCATCGCTCCACACGTCACGTTCAACCCACAGAGGAAGGCAAACTCTACTACGCCCATTGCCGCTCGATCGTCGCTTCACTCGAAGAGGCCGACCGGTCCATTGGCTCGGCGCTGACCGGCGTGATCCGTCTTGATACGGTCGGGCATCTTGCACGCACCATTATCCTGCCCGCTTTGCCCGATTTCCTGTCCCGTCATCCGGGGCTTACCGTGCATCTGGGCGAAGGCGAGAGGCTCGTCGATCTTCTGCGTGAAGGCGTGGATTGTGTGGTACGCGGCGGCCCCTTGCCCGATAGCGACATGATGGCTCGCCCGCTCGGCCTGCTTCCGGAAATCACGGTGGCCAGCCCTGATTATCTGGCCCGTCATGGCACGCCCCGTGACCCGGACGATCTGGACGGGCATTGCATGATCGGCTTTGCGTCGTCCCGCACGAAGCAGGTCCTGCCGCTGGAATTCAGCCTTGGCGGCCAGCTTGTCGAACGTATCCTGCCGGCTCGACTTCTCGTTTCCGGCGCGGAATCCTCGGCGACAGCAGCGTGCCTCGGGCTTGGTCTGGCTCAGGCGCCGCGTTATCGCTTCGAGGCCGAACTGGCACGCGGCGCGCTGGTCGAGGTGCTTTCTGCATTTCCTCCGGCCCCGACGCCCCTGACGCTTCTCTACCCCAGCAACAGGCAGCTCCCACCGCGCGTACGCGTCTTCATGGACTGGCTGATCGACATCTTTTCTGCGTTCGACAGAAACAATCGCAAACAGGCAGAAAAATGAAACGCCCGTTTTCCGGCCTCACGTTCTGAGCGGAGGGGTTAGGGTCATCTCATGCTGTTCGATCTTCCCTCCCATGACACGCTCTATCAGGCGCTTCTTGCGCGCGATGCCCGATATGACGGACGGGTTTTCGTGTGTGTTGGAACGACGGGAATATTCTGCCGTCTGACATGCCCGGCACGCAAACCCCTCGCCACCAACTGCACCTTTCGCGACAGCGTGCGCAGCTGCATCGAGGCCGGGTTCCGCCCCTGCAAGCGATGTCATCCGCTCCAGGGCGGCGGCGCTCATGACCCCCTCATTGCCGAGCTGCTCGACAGGCTCGAATCCAATCCGGGTCGGCGCTGGAACGAGCAGGATCTGGTGGCCCTCAGGCTAGACCCCTCAACTGTCAGGCGCAGCTTCAAGCGGCATTTCGACATGACGTTTCTGGATATGGCCCGGCAGCGTCGCCTGCGCGACGGCTTCCTGACCCTCTCACAGGGAGAGCCAGTCATCGCCGCCCAGCTCGATTCAGGATTTGAATCGGCCAGCGCCTTCCGTGAGGCCTTTTCCAGACTGATCGGTTGTGCGCCCGGCACGCTGCAACAAGGCGGTATGCTGCAGGCCAGCTGGATTGCGACGCCGCTGGGCGACATGCTGGCGGTATGCTCGACGCGTCACCTGCACCTTCTCGAATTCATCGATCGCAAGGCCCTCCCACGCGAACTCAAAGCCCTGCAAGCGGCGCTCAAATCACCTCTCGGGCTCGGCAGAACCCAGGTGACAGAGCAGGCACATGCGGAACTCGACGCCTATTTCGCGGGTGTATCGGCCCGCTTCGAGACACCCCTCGCCCCCTCGGGATCCGAGTTCACGCGCCGGGTTCATCGCGCCCTTCAGGACATCCCACCGGGCGAAACACGTAGCTATAGCGCCCTTGCCCGCACCATCGGCCACCCGGGTGCAGTTCGAGCCGTGGCACGCGCGAATGGCGCCAATTGCATCGCGCTCATGATCCCGTGCCATCGGGTGATCGGCGCAGATGGCACCCTGACAGGCTATGGCGGCGGATTATGGCGCAAGCAACGCCTGATCGAGATCGAGCGCTCATTCGGCGCCCGGATCACAGCATAGGTTCTGACATCTCATTTTCCTGCCGGTGACGCCTGCTGCCCCAGCCGGAATACCGGCATCATGGCAGTGCGGCGAACACAAGAAATCCATGACAGGCGCGTTATCTCTGCGCTCGACCGAACCAAACAGTGGCAAGGCTGACAAATGAGGCTGGCGCGGCCTTTCGGAAACGACCTGCACGAGAAGCACATCAAGATCGTATACGCGTAGTCGACTGGCAACAGCGATGCAGTGACTGGCGATGCACACTGGACGCGCCCCGCCGCTCCGCCCTTTCGTTACGATAGTGTTACTTGATGCTACATAGCGTGGCTGTAACAGTAACGTCGCTCTCGCAATGACGGGGCGAATACTGCACAGGGATCCGCAGCAACATGTCTTTTCCTCAGCCGCCATCAAGACTACCCGTTCAGGTGCCCTCAGGGATAATCAAGTTTGGCGTAGTTGCCCTTGGTGCTGTCGCGATCGTTGCTGTGCTCAATCCATTCTACCAGATCGCTTCAGGCTATTGCGGCATCCTGACCAATTTCGGTTCGGTCCAGCCCAACGCTCTCGAGCCCGGGCTGCATATCGCCATACCGGTCTATCAGAAGATCATTTCAGTCTCGACCCAGCCGCAGACCATCACCTCGCATGAGCAGGCTGCCACGCACGACCTTCAGGACGTCCGCACGTCTGTCTCGGTAACGTTCCACATCGCACAGGCTGATGCCCCGGGTTTTTATCGTGATTTCCGCACGCTGGACATGCTCGCGCGCCGTATCATTGAGCCCACGGTTTCGAACGATGTGAAGGCCATTACGGCCAATTATAACGCCGAGGAACTCATCACGAAGCGGGATCTGGTTGACGGGCAGATCAAGGATCTGATCATCCGGTCGCTTCAGCCCTACCACCTGACCATTCATTCGGTGAACACAGCGAATTTCGCCTTTTCAACGGCCTATGCACAGGCCATTGAGGCCAAGCAGGTCGCCCAGCAACAGGCGCTTCAGGCCCAGTATACGCTGCAACAGACGCAGATTTCGGCGCAGGCGCAGGTCGTACAGGCCAAGGCGCAAGCCGACGCCGCCATCGCCACAGCGCAGGGACAGGCGCAGGCACTACTGGTGACCTCGCAGGCGCAGGCAAAAGCCAATAGCCTGGTCTCTCAATCCCTGACGCCGGCGCTGTTGCAGCAGAAGGCGCTTGATCGCTGGTCAGGCACCATGCCGACCTATCTGAGCGCAGGCGCTCCCCTGCCCTTCATCGGCACCATGGATGGCGTCCAGAAATAAGGCGACAGCCCCTCTTTGATGGCGGGTCTTTCTTTCGGGGACGGCCCGTCCTCACGTCGGCGCTCATCCGGCCTTCTCTCCTAGCTGGAACACAGATCGGATATGCGGTCGAACGAGGATCACTTCCTGCCTGATCCGGCACGTTCTCTGCCTCTGCGACCATCGAGGGGACCAACGCTACAAATCTGACTGGTCATGTCCAAAGCTGCGATCCCGACCCGTTTACCTGTCCCCCTAAGGTGACGAAGCCTACGGGCAGTGATCTCGCCAGTACGCCACCCATGAAAAAACCGCCCTGTCTTGCGACAGGGCGGCTCTTTCGTAACCTCGATGGAAAGGCGCTGGATCAGAAATCCATATCGCCCATGCCACCCATGCCACCCGGGCCACCGGCCGGAGCGGCCTTCTTCTCGGGCTTCTCGGCAACCATGGCTTCCGTGGTGATCAGCAGGCCAGCAACCGAAGCTGCATCCTGCAGAGCCGTACGGACAACCTTGGTCGGATCGATGATGCCAGCGGCCACCAGATCCTTGTACTCGGCGTTCTGAGCGTCGAAGCCGTGCGTGTACTCGTTGATCTCGAGCACCTTGCCAGCGATGACAGCGCCATCTTCACCAGCATTGAACGCGATCTGACGCAGCGGAGCCTGCAGGGCCTTGCGGATGATGTCCGCACCAACGCGCTGGTCGTCGTTCTGGAAGGAGAGATCCTTCAGGGCAACAGAAGCGCGGGCAAGAGCCGTACCACCACCCGGAACGATGCCTTCTTCAACGGCAGCGCGGGTTGCGTGCAGCGCGTCATCAACGCGATCCTTACGCTCCTTCACCTCGACTTCGGTGCTGCCACCGACGCGGATGACGGCAACGCCACCAGCCAGCTTGGCCAGACGTTCCTGCAGCTTCTCACGGTCGTAGTCCGAGGTGGTTTCCTCGATCTGCGCGCGGATCTGTGCACAACGGCCCTTGATGTCGTCCGTGTTACCGGCGCCTTCAACGATCGTGGTGTTTTCCTTCTCGATATGCACCTTCTTGGCGCGACCGAGCATGTCGAGCGTAACGGTTTCGAGCTTGATGCCGATGTCTTCGCTGATGACCTGGCCGCCCGTCAGGATGGCGATGTCTTCCAGCATGGCCTTGCGACGGTCACCGAAGCCAGGAGCCTTGACGGCAGCGATCTTGAGGCCACCGCGCAGCTTGTTGACGACCAGCGTTGCCAGAGCCTCGCCATCGACGTCTTCCGCGATGATCATGAGCGGACGGCCGGACTGCACAACGCTCTCGAGCAGAGGCAGCATGGGCTGAAGCGAGGACAGCTTCTTTTCGTGGATCAGGATGTAGGGGTTATCCAGATCCGCCATCATCTTTTCGGCGTTCGTCACGAAGTACGGCGAGATATAGCCGCGGTCGAACTGCATGCCCTCGACGACGTCGAGTTCGGTGTGGAGGCCCTTGGCTTCCTCAACCGTGATCACGCCTTCCGAGCCAACCTTCTGCATGGCCTGCGAGATCATCTCGCCGATTTCATGCTCGCCATTGGCCGAGATCGTGCCGACCTGAGCCGTTTCGGCCGGGGTCGTGATCTTGCGGGTGTTCGCCTTCAGCTCTTCAACAACGGCCGCAACAGCCTTGTCGATGCCGCGCTTCAGATCCATCGGGTTCATGCCAGCGGCAACAGCCTTGGCGCCCTCACGGATGATGGCCTGCGCCAGAACGGTCGCGGTGGTCGTGCCGTCACCAGCGATGTCGTTGGTCTTCGAGGCCACTTCGCGCACCATCTGGGCGCCCATGTTCTCGAACTTGTCAGCCAGTTCGATTTCCTTGGCGACGGAAACGCCGTCCTTGGTGATGCGCGGTGCGCCGAAGCTCTTGTCCAGAACAACGTTGCGACCCTTCGGGCCCAGCGTGACCTTCACAGCATCAGCCAGGATGTCCACGCCACGCAGCATACGCTGGCGGGCATCAGCGCCGAATCTTACGTCTTTGGCAGCCATAATCTTTTCTCCAGTAGAGGTTCAGTGTGCGAAAATGGGGAGGCTGGAAATCAGCCGATCACACCCATGATGTCGCTTTCCTTCATGATCAGCAGCTCTTCGCCGTTGATCTTCACCTCGGTGCCGGACCACTTGCCGAACAGCACGCGATCGCCAGCCTTGACGTCCAGTGCTACCAGCTGACCCTGCTCATTGCGGGCACCCGGACCAACGGAGACGATTTCGCCTTCCATCGGCTTTTCCTTGGCGGTGTCCGGAATGATGATGCCACCGGCCGTCTTCTGCTCGCCCTCAAGGCGGCGAACGACGACACGGTCATGCAAAGGCCGAAAATTTGTCATAATGGATCGCTCCACTCTATCTCTAAGGCGGCGCCCTTGCTCAAAAGCAACGCCGCCGGTTTGCGCGCCCGCTAAGCCGCAGCGCGTTAGCACTCCCGTAGCGAGAGTGCCAAACAGGTAAGAGAGCCCCCGCCCTGCGTCAAGACCCCCGCCATATCTGCCATCCGAATTTCATCAAAAAATCAGTAAGCTGGCGCTTGCTCATTTCCCGGCCGGGGGACGTTCGATCATTTGCCCTCATCAGGCAAATGCGGCGCACCTTCGAGCCGGGCGCCATCGATCTCGCGCTTCAGACGGTTCTTTTCCTGCGTTGTTCTGGCGCGCTCGCCCTTGCTCTGCCCGAAGAGATGCCGGTTTTCATCAGCCTGCCGAGCATCCTTCTCACGCGCCAGACGTTTGCGTACCCGACGCAGGTTGACGATCTCTGCCATGTTATCGTTGCTCCTGATTAGAATGAACAAGCAAGAAGGAGGGCTGTTCCATGGGACGCCTGATATCCCTGACCGCCTCGGACACGCATCATTTTTCTGCTTATGAGGCAGGCGACGCCAAGGCACGTCGCGCTCTCGTGGTGGTTCAGGAAATCTTCGGCCTTACCGATCACATCCGTGCCGTGTGCGATGAACTCGCGGAACATCATGGCTATCATGTGATCGCCCCTGCCCTGTTCGATCGTGCCAAGCGCGATGTGGTTCTCCCCTATGATTCCAATGGCATGACCGAGGGCCTCGCCCTGCGCGAGAAAATCAGCCCCGATGCATTGCAGGCCGATATCACCGCCGCTTGCCACGCCCTGAATCATCACGGTCACTCGAAGGTCGGCATAACGGGCTTCTGCTGGGGCGGTCTCGTAGCATGGGAGGCCGCGACCCGTACGCGCAACTTCGCGGCTGCCTGCGCCTGGTATGGTGGCGGCATCGCGGCGCTCAGTCATGAGAAGCCCCATTGCCCGGTGCAACTGCATTTCGGCGGTGAGGACGACCATATCCCCCATACCGATATCAACACCATTCGCGAAAACAGGCCCGAGGTCGAGATCTTCGTCTATGACGACGCTGGCCACGGCTTTGGCTGCAATGATCGTCCTAGCTTCAACAAGCCGGCCCGGGACCTCGCCCATGAGCGCAGCATGGCGTTCTTCGAGGCCCATCTCTGATGTCCCACACTCTCAGTCAGGAAATCCATCATGCCCGCAGACAGCACCAATCCGCTCGTTGACAGTCCTGAGCGCGACGCCCGCATTGCCGCCAAGGCAAAGGAACTCTGGGAAGCCGATGGCAAGCCCGGATGTGGGCCTGAAGCCTACAATGAGAATGCCTCGGAAATTATCGGGATGGAGGAGCACCCGCATGCGGGAGAGATTCCCGTGAAGGATCTGCCTGATCCGCAATTTGCTGATGTTCAGGTCGAGAATGCTGAGATCCAGCAAAATCTGGGAGAGTTTCCCGAGCGTCAGACCGACCAGGGGGACCGTGAGCATTTCCCGGAGAAACAGGATCAGGCCTGATCACGCCGGCCTCCATGGGAATTGGGCAGATGCTTGCGATGGTAAGACGCGAGAAGTGCTCCGCGCCAACAGGAAAAGGCTGGCCCTCACGGGTCAGCCTTTTTCGTTCCGGCCTATCGAGACAGGTCAGTTTTCAGCGCAGAACGCGGCCCGCAACGGCATCGAGCTTTGCCAGCATGGCAGGGTCACGTGATGCCGGAGCTGTAATGATCGCATGATCCAGCGCCCGCTCCGCACCTGAAGGGCACAGACCACGCTTCTTGCCGAGTTCAGGAATGATCGCCTTGACCAGCGCCTTCGCCTTGGCAGCGTTCTGGGTCATGACGGCCACAACCGCATCGACCGTCACCGAGTCATGGTCGTCGTGCCAGCAATCGTAATCCGTCACCATGGCAATGCTGGCATAGCACATCTCGGCTTCACGGGCGAGTTTGGCCTCTGGCATGTTGGTCATACCAATGACCGAGCAACCCCACTGACGGTATAGCTCGCTTTCTGCACGGGTCGAGAATTGCGGCCCTTCCATCACGAGATAGGTCCCGCCACGCACCATCGGCACGCCGATCTTTTCGGCCTGCTCGGCAATCACATCGCCCATACGGCTCGAAACCGGATCGGCCATACCGACATGGGCCACGCAGCCACGACCGAAAAAGGTCTTTTCACGCGCAAACGAGCGATCGATGAACTGGTCAACCAGAACGAACTGTCCCGGAGGCAGATCCTCACGCAGCGAGCCGACAGCGGAAAGAGAGACAATATCGGTCACGCCGACACGCTTGAGCGCATCGATATTGGCGCGGAAATTGAGTTCTGACGGCGGAATGGGATGACCGCGGCCATGGCGCGGCAGGAATACGCAGCGCACGCCATCCAGTCGGCCGAACAGCAATTCGTCGGAGGGCTCACCCCAGGGGGTTTCGACCCGACGCCATTCCTTTTCTTCCAGACCGTCGATGTCATACAGCCCGGACCCGCCAATAAGGCCGATCACGGGTTCGATGGTCACGTTTTCAGTCATGCCGAAGTGCCTTTGCTCTGTGTCGTTAAATGTCGCGTTCAGGAACACCAGAATGGCTGGCTTCGCAACCTGTCAGTGTTTTCATTCTGCCCCGCATGGCCCTGTTCTGACGATTCTGATATGGCTCTAGGCTCTCAGGCTGGCGCAAGACCGGCTGGAACAGAATGTGGAGCTTGCCATGAGCGAGACCTTGGACCCCAAGACATTTGGCACCCTCATCCGGGACGACGTGCCTCATGACTCTTTCAAGGAAAAGGCGC
The DNA here is from genome assembly GCF_030263835.1 of Asaia sp. HumB. Classification (NCBI taxonomy): domain Bacteria; kingdom Pseudomonadati; phylum Pseudomonadota; class Alphaproteobacteria; order Acetobacterales; family Acetobacteraceae; genus Asaia; species Asaia sp. HumB. Next base: position 256,925 of record NZ_JARPML010000002.1, read on the forward strand.
GGCACTGGTTCGAGACCCTGCGCGACAAGATCTGCGCTTCGTATGAAGCCATCGAGGACGAGGCCGTCGCCAACAACTCGCCTGTCCTGCGCGATAAAACCGAGGCCGGGCGTTTCGTGCGCACGGCGTGGAACCGCAGTGAAGACCCCAACAGCGCCCTTCAGGGCAGTGGCGTCATGTCCGTCATGCGTGGCCGTGTCTTTGAGAAGGTCGGCGTCAATGTCTCGACGGTCTGGGGCGAATTCTCACCCGAGTTCCGCAAGAACATGCCCGGTGCCGATGTCGACCCCCGCTTCTTCGCAACCGGCATCTCGCTTGTGGCCCATCCATGCAACCCGCATGTGAGTGCAGCCCATTTCAACACCCGCATGATCATTACCAGCAATGGCTGGTTTGGCGGCGGCGGCGATATTACCCCCATGTTTCCCGACAGCGCTGAAGCGCAGGAAGATGCTGCTGCCTTCCATGAGACGTTTCGCAAGGCCTGTGAGCCCCACGACCCGACCTATTACGAGAAGTTCAAGGCCTGGTGCGACGAGTATTTCTTCCTGCATCACCGTGGTGAACCACGCGGGCTTGGCGGCATCTTCTACGATCACTTCAACAGCGGTGACGCCCAGAAGGATTTCGCTTTCACGAAGGATGTCGGTCTGGCTTTTTACGAGGCGTATCCACGTGCCGTTCGTGCGCGCATGATGCAGCCCTGGACCGAGGCTGATCGTGAGGCGCAGCTCATAAGACGTGGTCGCTATGTCGAGTTCAATCTGATACATGATCGCGGCACCGTGTTTGGCCTCAAGACCGGCGGCAACACGGAAGCGATCCTCATGAGCATGCCACCCGAGGTCAAATGGCCCTGATGGAGGTTGCTTCGGGGCAAACGCCCCGAGGCGTGGCGACACGATTTAGCCGCAATCATCTGGCTTACCAGCGCGTGCTGGCCAGACCGGCGGTGAAAGGGAAGAAGTGCGCTACAGGTTGACGTCTCACGTGACGGGTAAAAAGACGACCCGACGCAGCTTTCTCTCCGCTGTTGTCGCGACAAATCTGGCCACCATCCTTCCGGCCTATGCCTGGGAGGATGACGAACGGAGTGTCTCGACCTCGTCACTCATCGACTCACCCCGCCTGATTGTGGGTGGCGGTCCGGACTCCCTCCCCGGACAGGTTGCCCCGATGGTGGCGACCGCACTTGCAACCGGCCTCAATACGCCTCCCCCCATTGCCGTTCACTATGACATGGGACGCGACGGCGTCACGGCTGCCAATCTATTCGATAATGTCAGCCCCGAAGCGGATGGCGGGACCGCCATACTGGCACCCGGTGCTGCGCTGATCGCCTCGCTCTCCGGCGACGCGCGCGTGCATTTCGATTTCTCGCGCTGGGCTGCCCTGATTGTGGCACGCCGCCCGGTTGTGACGCTGGCCCGCGCCGAACTGCATCGCACCATACGCTCGCGCCTGAGTGGGCTGTTTCATGATCGGCCTGTCAGGCTCGCCGTATCCCATCCCACCGGCGTGGAGCTCTCCAGCCTTCTGGGGCTCTCCCTTCTCGGGCTTCATCCCTTGCCTGTCGCTGGCTACGCAAGCAAGGCTGAAGCGATGGAGGCCCTCAAATCCGGTCAGGTCGATGCCGTACAGCTTACACCCGGACCCGGGGATGATCTGGCCGCCGACATCGCGACAGCGCCGGAGGGGATCAAGCCGATTTTCTGCTCTGGCCCTACCGTAGCCAATGTACCGGGCTTCGAAGCGACATATCTCATGGCCCGTGGTCACGCCCCGGCAGGTGCCCTGTTTGAAGCGTGGCGCGCCGTTTCCAGCGCAGCTGCCTCAGCACTTGTCCTGGCATTACCCATGCTCACACCGCCCCTGGCCATCGCGCGCTGGCGTCATGCCTCGCAGGAGGCGATCCTGGACAGCGCCTTACGAAGCTGGAACGACACACAGCATCTCACGGTGGTAGCCGGTGCCGACGCCGCCCCCCTGTTGAACCAGTGCATGCCGGAGCTCACCTCGCTTCTGGCACTGCGGCGCTGGATCAACAACAATCAGCCGCGCTGGCGTCAGGGGCAGGAAACACGTCCCACCTGACAGCGCGTCAGATTATCTCGCGGGGAAAAGATACAGCCGCGGATAACCGGCCCGAACTATGTCGCCTCAGAGACGATGACGCGCCCTGAGCAGGATCCTCACCGCGCCCTTGTTGCGTTTATGCGTGTGAACCACCGCAAGGATAAGGGGTCGCAGATCGCCCCGCTCCAGCCAGTGGGGTAATTCCTGACGGATCACGCCGCCCTCCTGACCGCTGCCGAGCCCGGTAATCACCTCCACACAGCGAATACCCTGCTTGCTTGCGGCGTGCAGAAAATGATGGAGCTTGTAAAAGGCATCTTGGGCAAAATGCCCATGCAGGTCGAGCCGCTTCTGCGGCTTCATCTTGCCGGTCGCCAGAGCATTCCATGACGTTGTATCAAGACCCGGCTGCCGCCCATTGATTTCGAGGCGGTCATGGGTAATGGCGGGTTTTGCGACATGCGTTGCCACACGCATGACCTCACGCACTACATAGCGCGGCGCTGGCGAAGTCTTGCTGGTCTCAACGTCTACAGCGCCGGCGGCGTCACGCTGGATGCTGCGCCCCGACGCAACGGGACGCATGTTTTTACCCCTCGACGCAGCACCGGAGCGTCGTCCGGCGCGCCCGGCAGCACGAAGGGGCATGATCGTGCGCGTGAAGGCCTGCCACAACGTTTCATCTTCAGAACTTAGATCACGTCGCGACACGGCTGTTCCTTGGTGACGCGCACGAACACGCGTTTAGTTCTCAGGGCATTGCGCCCTTATGGCGCATCCTGTTGTGTTTCCGGCGCCTTCAGAGGCGGCTCCGCAATAACCTGCTGCAATGGCACGCCCTGATACTTGCCTGTCAGGGTTTTGAGGAAAGCAACGATATCGTCAACATCCTGCTTCGACAACGTTGCGTAGGGCGTTTGGTACCGGGCCATCTGACGCACGGCATCCGCCAGAGTTGCGGCACTGCCATCATGAAAATAAGGGGCCGTCAGCGCAACGTTGCGCAAATTGGGCACCTTGAATTTCTGGTGGTCATCAAGGGCATGGGTGAAACCTTCACGCCCTGAGTCCACATCGGTCAGCCCTACCTTGCGATCCGTGAAATACGGACCTTCCAGCCCCATGACCTCATAGGCATCGCCGCCCACGGCCACGCCGCTGTGGCAGCCCGAGCAGCCAATCGCCTTGAAGCGCTCATAGCCGCGCTTTTCCTGCGCCGTAATCGCGTTGTTATCCCCCTTGAGATAAAGGTCGAACGGGCTGTCAGGGGTGATCAGGGTTTTTTCGTACTCGGCAATGGCATTGGTGACCGTGCGCTGATTGACAGCGTTGGGGCCATAGAGAGCCTCAAATGCCGTATGATATTCAGGCACAGCGGCGATGATGGCAGCCACGGCGGGCCAGTCATGCGACCCCATCTCCACCGGGTTGGTGACGGGTCCCGCCGCCTGGGCTGCGAGGTCGACAGCGCGCCCATTCCAGAACTGGGCCATGTTGAACACGGCGTTATAGACGCTAGGCACATTGATCGGGCCTTTCTGGCCGTTGATTCCCGTTGCCGTGACGAGATTATCCACGCCTCCCTTGTCGAGCCCGTGGCAGCTCGCACAGTTGAGCTTGCCATCACCCGAAAGACGACGATCAAAGAAAAGCTGCCGACCCAGCTCGGCTTTCGTCCAGTCCACCGGCAAGCTTTCCGGGATAGGCTGAATGACCTCTCCCGCAAATTGCGGCGCAACCCCGGGCGTTGCGTAATAGCGACGACGCTGATCCGCCACCCAGGCCAGCACATCGCCACGGGCCTTTTCGGTCATGTAGGCATGCGGATGCATGAGCAGATAGGCCGCCGGCGGCATGCGGTTCTGGCTGATCACCTCCTCGATACGCGACAGTTGTTCAACCGAAGGCGGCTTGCCTGCCATGAACGCCGCAAGGATAGGCTCGAAACGAAAATGCCTCTGTCCCGCTACCAGATCGCGCTCCATGATCTGGTTGGCGAAAGGCAGCTTGAAATAGAACGGGAGATCCGCATTGCGCGTATGGCAGTAATCGCAGCGCGTTTCCTGAAATGCCTGAAACGCGGCCAATGCCTTGGGGTCATGCCATGTCGCGCTGCTCGTCGGCACGCGCGGCGCACCCTGATGATCGAAATGGGTCAGATAAGCAATTGTGGCGCCATAGGCCGCGATCCCTGCGACCGCCAGTCCGGCAATGGTTCTTTTTATGAGTTTCTTCTTCCCGGCGGCATCCGACAACCGACAATCTCCCAATCTGTGCAGATCGGGGCACCATGTCCAAACAGGTTGCGCCTGTCAAAGTATTGTTACCGATGACCTCAATAGGTATCACCGATAGTGTTAATCTATTTTAACGATATGTCATCTCTGCATGGGCAGTACGTGGCTGATACATCGGCTCCGCCCTGAGGGACTACAGCAGTCGTTCAAGGTCATCCCGCCGTGCGATCGGGATGTGAGGCGTTACAGGATTACCCCTCAGGAAGCTTCGTCATCTGTTTCGCCGAGAGCCTCGCGCAATCGACGCCGTGCGACGGAAACATAGCGGGTGTCGATATCAATCCCGATCCCGCTGGCTCCAAGCTCATGCGCGGCCACCAGACTCGTTCCTGTCCCCATAAAAGGATCGAGCAGCACGGTGCGCTCGTCATAGCCATGCAGGGTCATGCACGCCGTCGGCAGCGCCACAGGGAAGGTCGCAGGGTGGAGGAATTTCTCCTTGCGGTGGCGCACGGTCTCATACGGGATGAACCAGGTATTGCCCCGACAGCGCCGGTCAACCGCATGGCGCCTGCGATTGATGTTCGACTTGTCAGTGAAGGGAACACCCGCAGCGAGACGCTGAAGCGGCACATCCCCCTGATGCGTCAGGTGAAAGACATGCTCGTGATTATGGTTGATAAAGCGTGTGGAATTGACCGGCTTGAAATGACCATAGGTCTTTTCCTCAATCGAGACAGACTTGATCCAGACGATATGGTTCTGCAGCACGAAAATATCGCGCAGCTGCGTGATCAGCTCGAATGGGAGCCAGGGCTGCGCCGATGAGCCGGCGATATTCAGAAAGAACGAGCCGCCCGGTTTAAGCACGCGGGCAATCTGGGCGCAGATGATCTGCATCCAGCCGATATAATCCTGCTCCTCCAGACGATCGTTATAGGTGCGGTAGGCAAGACCGATATTATAGGGTGGCGAGGTCACGACAATATCGACCGATGCCTCTGGCATACGGCGCATGACATTGAGCGCATCGCCACGTATCAGGGCGTGAGGACCAATCGCCTCCCGACGCGCCCTGACCTTGTCATGCTTCATCAGGCGGGAGGATGCGGGAGCAGCACGACCATCCGGCCATGACTGCGCAGTTTTCCAGCCAGTGCCTCCGCCTCGGTGCCCCAGCCGGTGAACAAATCCGCTCGCCCGACACCCTTGATGTCGCTGCCGACATCCTGCGCAAAAACAAGATGCGTCCAGTGCCCCTCTGCCCCATTTGCCTGCGGCAGATGCGTGTCGATCCAGAGCGGCACGCCCAGCGGCAACACATTGCGATCGACTGCAACGGAACGACCGGGCGTGAGGGGTATCCCCATTGAGCCGGGGGCACCGCGATCGAGCGGCACCGTATCGATACGCCGGAAGAACACGTAGTTGGGGTTTTGCTCCATGATACTCTGGGCGCGATCGGGATGCGTAGCAAGCCAGGCACGCAGCGTCGCCAGCGACACATCCTGCGCCGCCATCTCACCCTGGCTCACCAGCACACGGCCAATTGGCACATAAGGCTCGCCATTCTTGGCTGCAAAGCCGACGCGACGCACGGAGCCATCGGTCATGACCAGACGCCCTGCCCCCTGGATCTGCAGGAAGAACAAGTCCTCGGGTGAGCGCAGCCAGGCAATTTCCAGACCGCGCCCCTCAAGCGCACCACGGTCGATTTCGGCACGGCTGTAATAGGGAACGAATTTGTCGTTCTCCCAGCGTCCTGTCACCCAGTCACCCGCCGTGTCCTTGGTGCGAACAAGGTCGGCAGGCTGCCCGTAGAGCGGTGTCTGGAATTCACCGCCCTTCTGAGCGGAAGCGTAGATCTGCGGTTCGTAATAGCCGGTGATCAGACCATCGCTCGCGACCAGATAGGGCGCGAACCACGTCTCGAAATAGCGCCGCGCTTCGCCTGGCTCACTCCCGACCGATTGAAGCGCGGTACAGGCACCGCTCCAGTCTCCGGCGAGGCTGCCATTGGGGATCGTGCCCTGCGCACCGCCAAGGTGCGTTTCCGGTGGCAACCTGGTGATGCGCTGGCACTCGGTGCGCAACTCCGGCAGAAGCGACTCAGGTGTTTCCGCTGACCAGCCATCGAGCATGGCATAGGTGACCGGGGTCAGTTCGAGGCGGGTTTCCTCCCGCTCCGGCGTGGCGCAGGAGGCCAGGAGGGCAAGGCTGAGCCCGAATGAGAGGCGGGTAATTGTCTTCATGGCAAACCGATTTCGTTATACAACCTGCGGGACCCCCAGCCCGATGAGAACATCAATCGGGCGATACGGGTCTGCAGAGTGCACATTCATGGGCCAGCCGGAAGCATGATACGCGTTCCGACAACGGAGAGGCTCAGCAGATATCAGGCTGCGCGCGCGGCCGCCAGATGCCAGGATGCGACTGGCTGGTTTGGGCCTGTCTCACTCTCGAATTCCCACAGATCGGAAAACTCGGTAACAGATTCCGTCCCGATCAGCGGCTGCCCACCAACATCGTTGAGAATACTGATCTGGCGTGAAACGATCTGCACGTCGATACGCGCCTTATCGCCGCCTTCAAAGCGCGTCAGCACGGCATCGACAATGGCCAGCGAGTTGATCCCGACAATCTCGGTGCGCTGTTGCTGCTGCGCCTCCTCGCGGGCCGTGATAGCTGCATCAAACCCGGCAAAAGCTTCAGGCGTCAGATAAAGACGCAGTTTTTCGCGATCACCCGTCGCGAAGGCCGTCACGACATCGCGGAAAGCCTTCTGCGCATTTTGCAGGAAGATTTCCGGTTTGAACCCGGGCTGTGCTGCCGCAATCTCGGCCAGAACCTGCCCGACCCGCGTGGCGGGCTGAGGAATATCGAACTTTGCGCTGGGTTCTTCCACGGGCGCCGGTGCGGCAGCCGCAGGCTGCGGGCGAGCAGGTACAGGCGCGGCTGTCACGGATGATCCGCCAACATCGACGCGACGACCGAGCACAGCACGCAGCCGCCAGACCAGAAGGGCCGTCAGCAAGGCAAAAATGACGATGTCGTAGGGGATATGCGAAAGGACAGACATCAGGACTTCAGCTTCCCGCTATTTTTTTCTCGAAGGGCATGTTGCCTAGGTAGAGCGGGTCGTGCGGTGGCACAACTCCCTGCCAATGCCTCCCAACCCGAAATATGGTCACATTTGCGCCGGAACCTTAGGCTGTTGGCGTGAGTCATCGATCATGCTACCGCCTAGAGGTACGCAATGCAGCTCTCATGGGCTGCATGTTCACAACCGCCCATGCGAGCAATGCGAGGCTTTATGTCCGATACCGTCCAGAACCCGGCCAACGACCAGGGCAACCCGCCCGCCCTGCCCCTGTCGGTCAATCTGCAATACACGAAGGACCTTTCCTTCGAGGTCCCGGCCGGTGCAGCGATTTTCGCAACGCTGCGCTCCGCACCCCAGATCTCGGTCAATATCGACGTGCAGGCCAATCGCCTTGAAGAAGCCCAGCCGGTTTTCGAGGTTGCACTCGCCATCCGCGCCGAAGCGACCGAATCGCCGGAAACCGAAGGCGGTGCAGCGGGCCGCACGGTGTTCATCGCCGAGCTGACCTATGCTGCCATCGTCACGCTGACCGACGCCCCCGCCGAGCTGATCGAGCCGATCCTGCTGGTTGAAGTGCCGCGTCTGATTTTCCCTTATGTTCGCAGCATCATCAGCGACGTGACACGCGATGGCGGCTTCCCGCCGATCGTTCTGCAGCCAATCGATTTCGTGGCACTGTGGCAGGCCAAGCGCGCCCAGCAATTCCCCGAGACCGCAGGCAACGCCTGATCATGAGCACCGGGAGGGCCCACCCCTCCCGGTACGCACGCGCATCACGCGCCTGCAATGGCTCGAAGGCCGAAAAGAATAATGGATATCATGGGTATCGCCGCGGGTGCCTGACCCGGTCAGCGTCGAGCCGATCAGCGATTGTCACTTCTGGCTTAGCCGATGACGAGTTAGCCCCTGCAGATGCGCTACGGTGCGCGATGATCTGCTGCGGGACAGACTGGAATCATAACCGGGAATTCTCGGAGAAATGGCGGAGAGGGTGGGATTCGAACCCACGGTACGCTTACACGCACGGCGGTTTTCAAGACCGCTGCCTTCAACCACTCGGCCACCTCTCCTGCGCTCATCAGGGTTTGACCCCTGAGGCAAGAGCCGCTTCTTTGCCCGGTTTCATAACGGGATGCAAGAGGGGGAATACCACGAAAAAAGGGCCGCCACCCGGCGCGCGCTATGCAGGCCTCATGCGGGCACCTCTGTTCTTCTTGCAGCTGACCCGAAAGGGTCAATCCGGATCCGCTGGCTCGCTCACACAGAACTCTGCTCGATCCGCACTCGCGCCAACACCTGCGCTGCGAGTATCAAACCCAGCGACGACTCAACCGAGCAGGTGAAACCAGGAAATGATGGCCCAGAGAGCACCGAGCAAGAAAACCCCCATGGCAATGGTGGGTAGAACGATCGACCAGAGGAAGCTTCGAACTGTTTGGGCTGGTTCGGCGATACCCGCCTGACGCTCAAGCGCACTCGCCTGTTCATCAATGTTGCACCAGGCATCGTCTTCTTTGCTCATCACATGCACCTTTCCCGCTGTTACTACTATCAGCCAAGCACGGATGGCAGATTCAGGCCAATCAGTTCTTGGTCATCATACGTCGCAGCCTTGGCGTAGTGCCTCAATACTATCGAAGTAGGACCTATGCCCCGGATTGTTTCCCGGCAGGCAGAATATCGCCCAGTGGCCAGCGGGGGCGTGGTGCGGCTGTAATGCCGTCCTCGAGCATCGCACCCGCCTGCTCGTAGGCGCGGATTGTCTCGATGGCCGCCCAGCCCACCATGACGGCATTATCCGTGCACAGGCGCAGCGGTGGTGCTACGAACGGAATATGCGCCTCCTGCGCAACCTGCTCCAGAGCGGCTCGGATCGTCGTATTCGCTGCAACGCCGCCGGCCACGACAAGGGACGTGGCCCCTGGCAACGCCTGAAGGGCATGGCGCGCCCTGTCTGCCATCACATCGCAAACGCATTGCTGAAAACTGGCTGCGATATCCGCTGCAACCTGCCGTGGCAGGGCCGCCATGCCATAGGGCTCGATCTGTCGGGCTACCGCTGTCTTCAGTCCTGAGAATGAGAAATCGCAACCCGGCCTGCCCATCAATGGACGCGGCAGGCTGATGCTTACAGCATTGCCCTCAGCCGCAAGCTTTTCGAGGGCAGGACCACCCGGCCAGCCCAGCCCCAGAAGCTTGGCCACCTTGTCAAAGGCTTCGCCCGCTGCGTCGTCGATCGTCCCGCCGAGCTTTTCGTAGTGCCCCACACCGTGCACGGCGACGCATTGGCAGTGCCCGCCCGACACCAGAAGCAAAAGATACGGAAATTTAATATCGGTCGCGACCAGCCCCGGCAGTCGCGCTGTCAGGGCATGTGCCTCGATATGGTTCACCGCGATGAAAGGCCGGTCCATCGCCAGTGCCAGCCCTTTCGCATAGTTGCTGCCCACAATCAGCCCACCGATCAGACCCGGGCCGGTACAGGCCGCAAAGGCCCCCATCTCGTGCAACGCAAGGCCCGAATTCTCAAGTGTTTGCCGGACGATATCAGGCAACAGGGACAGGTGCGCGCGTGCAGCAATCTCCGGCACGACCCCACCCAGCGCCGCATGGCCCGCCTGCGTATGCACGGTTTCGGCCAGCACCTGTCCTTCGGGGGAGAGAATTGCGCAGGCTGTCTCGTCACAGCTTGATTCGATGGCCAGGACCGGGGCCTTGAGTGAAAAACATGCCATACCCCCTGATAACGCGATGGAACGCCATAAGCGAGCCGTCTCTTTTCATGCATCACGCGGTGGAGTAGCAAGATCAGCCATGAAACAGATGACGATGCCCGAAGCGCTCATGACCCAGAGCCTGCAATTGCAGCAGGTTGCTGCCGAAGCCATGCGCCGACAGGCCTCGCCTCATCCGCCGACCTCAAGGCACTCCCTGCCGCTCCGCGTGGGCACGCGTGGCTCACCGCTCGCGCTTGTGCAGACGAGGGCTTTCCTGACACGGCTGACCCGTTTCTGCCCGCTGCTGCGCGACATGGGCGCGTTTCAGGAACATCCGATCAACACGACAGGCGATCAGGTCCAGTCCCGCCTTCTGTCGGAAATCGGTGGCAAAGGGCTGTTTGCGAAGGAAATCCACGAATCCCTGCTGGCACGGCAGATCGATTTCGCCGTTCACAGCCTAAAGGATCTCGAAACGGTTCTGCCTGCCGGGCTGACACTGGCCTGCACGCTCAAGCGTGAGGATGCACGCGATGTGCTGATCCTAAGCCCGGCGCTGCGCGACAAGGCAAAGGCGCTGGTCGCAGCCGGTCACTCCCCGCTCGATGCCCTGCCTTTTGGCGCCAGGATCGGCTGTGCCTCTGTGCGTCGTCAGGCCCAGCTGCTGCATCGGCGTCCGGATCTGCGGTTCGGGCTGATACGTGGCAATGTGCAGACACGCCTCGACAAGCTTGCAGGCGGCGCTTGCGACGCGACCCTTCTTGCTCTGGCCGGGCTACGCCGTCTGGGTATGGAAGACCGGGCCGATATCGTGCTCGACACCGATTTCATGATTCCGGCGGCCGGTCAGGGGATCGTTGGCGTGACAGTCCGCGCGGAAGACCGTGAACTGCTCGACTTGCTGGCGGCCATAGAAGACCCCGAAGCACGCGCTGTTGCGACAGCAGAACGCGCGCTTCTGGATGTGCTCGACGGCTCATGCCGCACGCCGATAGGTGGCTATGCCAGGCTGCGCCCCAAGGCCCAGCCGGGCGGGCGCGGTCATTTCGGCGATCGCGAGCTTGTCCTGACAGGTCTGGTGGCCCGCGAGGATGGCTCCTTCTTCCTGCAACGCGAGATCTGCGGCGAGCCGACCGAGGCCCTGCGTCTGGGGCGCGAACTCGGCCTGTCGCTCCGTGCCGATTCCCCTGCCGATATCTTTGAGGATCATGGCTGAGACGCCGCGCCGGACGGTCCTTGTCACACGCCCGGAACCGGGACTCAGCGATACGCGCCGTGCATTGGAGGCGCTGGGCTGGGAGCCTCATCTGGCCCCCATGCTGCGCATCATGCCTATGCCGTTGCGTCCCCTATCCCCTGTCGGTCGTATCGTCGTTACCAGCGGGCAAAGCCTCGACTCCCTGCGTGATGTGCTTCCACTGCAAACGCCGCTGACCGCAGTCGGCGCACGCACGGCCGAGCGCGCACGTGCCTGCGGCTTCAGTCATGTCGATCACGCCGATGGCGATGCCCGCTCCCTGTTGCAGCATCTCGGTCGCCCCCGGTCAGATCCCTCTCTTCTTCTCGCGACCGGACGCGGGCTTGGGGGCATGCTGGCGCGTGACCTGCGTAGCCAGGGCTGGCGCGTCACAAGACGGGTGGTTTACCATACCGCCCCCACCGGCAGGCTGGATGACGCCACCCGGACGTTGCTGGCCCAACAGCGTATCGCCGCTGTTCTCTTTTACTCGGCCGCGACAGCCCGTGCGTTTCTATCGGCGCTGGGGCCAAACGGCGCACTTCTCTCAACGGTGCGGGCGCTTGCCCTGTCGGACCAGATTGGCGACGCGCTGAGGCCGTCGTCATTCGCCGATATCGCCATCGCCGTACGACCGGAGCAGGAGGCGCTGCTGGATCTGCTCGGCCCATCAAGCGCTCCAGTACACGACACGCAATTCAGGAAAGACGCCCGTTGAACTATCGTCACGCCTATCACGCAGGCAACTTCGCTGACATGATGAAACACGGGCTTCTGCTCGTTATCCTTCGCCATCTGCTGCGCAAGCCAGCCGGATTTTGCGTGCTCGACACCCATTCAGGCTGCGGGCTCTATGATCTTGACGCAACCAAAGCGCAGAAAACCGGAGAATGGCGCGAGGGCATCGGCGCTTTCCATGACGCCCCGGCCCTGCCGGAAACCGTGCCAGAGGAACTGACTGATTACCTCTCGATCGTGCGCAGCTTCAATGCGCCCGATGGTCCGGCAAACCGCTATCCCGGCTCACCCGCGTTGATCGCCTCGGTGCTGCGCCCTCAAGACCGGCTCATCTGTTGCGAACTCCACCCTGACGACGCCCGCATACTCAAGCGCAACTTCCGCGATCAACCGCAGGTCGCGGTGCATGAGCGCGATGGTTATGGCGCGCTCAAGGCCTTTCTGCCGCCGCGTGACCTCAAGCGCGGCCTCGTCCTGATGGACCCGCCTTTTGAGAAAACGGACGAGTTCGATACTCTTGCTACCGCCATGCGCAATGCAAGGCGTGCTTTCCCTATGGGCATTGTCGCCGCCTGGTATCCCGTCAAGCATCGCGCCCCGGTGCGCCGTTTTCATGATACGCTGCGCGATATGGGTTTGCGTGATATCGTCGATTGCAGCCTCTATCTGCGACAGCCCACCGATCCTGCCCGGCTCAATGGCTGCGGCCTGACCGTCATCGCCCCACCCTATCGTTTCGAGGATCAGGCCAGAGTGTTTCTCAACTCCATCGCGCCCATCCTTTCGCCGGACGGTGAAGGCTACGCGGAAGTGACCCGGATCGTGGAAGAATGACAGCCACCTCCCCTCATATCGCCGTTATCGGTGCCGGTGCCTGGGGTATCGCCCTGGCTTGCGCCAGCGCCCGTGCCGGCGCGCGCGTAACGCTCTGGTCGCGCTCCCCGGTGGCACCCGGCACGCGAACATTGCCCCGCCTGCCTGCTGCCGTCCTGCCCGATGCGGTTGGCGTGACATCCGACCTCCCCGAGCACGCCGATCTGACATTGCTGGTGGTGCCCATGCAGACGCTCAGGTCAATCGCGCCGCGCCTCAAGGGTACCTCACCGCTCATTGCCTGCTGCAAGGGGCTCGAACTGGGCACGGGAGATCTCCCGCTCGATGTTCTGCGCGAGACCCAGCACGATCGGCCTCACGCCGTTCTGTCAGGCCCGAATTTTGCGATCGAGGTCGCGATGGGCGCTCCGGCAGCAGCCACCATCGCAGCGGCGTCGCTTGATGAAGCCCATCACTATGTCGGCCTGCTCTCCTCGCCGCATTTCCGTCTCTACGCCAGCGATGATCCGATTGGGGTGCAGATTGCCGGCGCTGCAAAGAACGTGGTCGCCATCGGCGCTGGGATCGCCATTGGCGCAGGGCTTGGTGAGAACGCACGCGCGGCGCTGATCACGCGTGCCATTGTCGAGATCGGTCGCCTCGCCGCGGCGATGGGAGGGCGTCCTGCGACGATAGCGGGCCTAAGCGGTCTGGGTGACCTGATTCTCACCTGTACGGGGGCGGGTTCACGCAATTACAGCCTTGGTCTCGAGTTGGGGCGCGGCACAAGCTTAGCCGAAATCCTTGGCACACGCAGCACGGTTGCTGAAGGCGTCGCCACGGCGCCTGCCCTGGCTGCAAGGGCAAAGGCGCTTGGCATTGCCATGCCCATTACCGAAACCGTCTCGGCCTTTCTGGCAGGGGAAATCGACCTCGCCCAGGCACGTCGCTACCTTCTCGAGCGGCCCATCACCGTCGAATAGAACTAACAATAAGGGACAGCATCATGTGGATGCGCAATGAAGCCATGCGTCGCCTCGTCAGCCGGAACCGGTTCGTCCGGTTTCTGACATTCGGTGTGCACAGCATGATGCAGATGAAGCTGCTCGGTGGGCACAAGCATCCGGTGACACTGCGTCGTCTCGACAAGGCGCGCGCAGGCACGGATTCACTCCTAAGCAGTGACGAGGCCTTCGTGCTTCATGAATTGGCGCAGGCGCAGGCCGTCTATGAAGGAGATATGGCCGAGTTCGGTGTCTATCGCGGTGCCTCGGCCGAGTTGCTCTGCATGGTGAAGAATCACCGCAGGCTTCACCTGTTCGACACGTTCGAGGGTCTGCCTGCACCCTGCGCGAGAGAAGGGAAGGTCTTTGCCAAGGGTGAGTTCTGCGGCACGCTCGATTCCGTCAAACGCAAGCTTGCAGGGTATGAGAACGTTGCCTTTCACCCCGGCTTCTTTCCGGACTCCGCTGCCTCGCTTGGCGATGAATGCTACAGCTTTGTCCATCTCGATGTTGATCTGTACGAAGCGACACTGGCCGGGCTGACCTATTTCTACCCGCGCATGATCCCCGGCGGCATTATTCTCACGCACGACTATTCCATCATCGATGGCGTGGCGCAGGCTTTTGCCGAATTTCTGGCCGACAAGCCGGAGCATGTCATTGAACTGCCCACCACGCAGGCCATGATCATCCGTCACCCCCGTCAGGACTGATCCGCCGATATCAAAGCAGAGGTGGCGCAGCCGGCGCCATCTCATTTCCCGTATGGGTCGAAGTCTATCTGCCTCGTCGGGGCAGAATATTCTTTAACGTACCGCGCAGGCGCTCGAGACGGGCCACCATCGCATCGCCGGGCCGATCCATGAAGGCCCATGCCATGAGCGGCATCCAGATCCAGAACTCCCAGAAAAACACAAGGTTGATCAGTGCGATCATCCGGAAAGACGGATGACGGCGCAGCCCGGCAACAAGCGTCGGCAGAAACACCCAGACAGAGCAGACAAGCCCAACAAGAACCAGAGTCAGTGGATCATGATCATGCAGGCGGTGCAGCAGCGCGCTCTTATCCAACATGTTAACGTCCCCATCTGTTTCGATAAGATAACGTTAAGACGCATGGTAAGGTGACGCAATGCAACCATTCATTGCTTTAAGGTAACTATCTCGCCTCGCCGGAAGCGCGGCCCTTATGCCTGAACCATCTCGACAGGAAAAACGGCGCGCGCCCTCCATGACCGAAATAGGCCAGACGCGCTTCATGCAGATGAACCCTGCCAAACGCTTCAGCCCGTATCAGGAAGATCATGATACTGGCCCCAGCGAAGGGGCCGAGCAGATAAACCCAGAAATGCTCCCATGATCCCGATATCAGCGCCGGTCCGACGCTACGGGCGAGATTCGTACTATCGCCCGAAAGCCAGGCCTCGAAGGGATTAAGTACGAAAAACACCGGACCTGCCGCCCACGCAGCAAAGCGCCTCAAAGCGGGCCGCGCACCGCAGAGCAGGACGACAGCAACGAGAATCGCCGTTGTATTGATCTCGCCTACAAAGGCCCACCATGGCGGCACAAATGGAGACGGCACGGTCGCTGCAAAGCGTGACGACTGGCACCAGAGCCCCCAGACTGGCCAGATCAGGCCACTCGCCGCAACCAGCCCCGTTCCCATGACCGCACCTGAAATCTGGGCGAGCATGTAAAACACCATATCGGTCAATGCCAGACGCTGGCCCAGACAGAATGCCAGGCTGATGGACGGGCTCAGATGAGCACCGCTGACACGCCCAAAAGGCGAAAGCGCCGCCAGCGTGGAGCTCAATCCGAAAACGAGCCCTTCGAGGGCACTGAGCAGATTGGGCCAGTCAGCCAGCGCCCTGGCGACCGGGCTATGCGGTGAGCCTATGGCAACGTTGGAGCAGACACCACCAATCATCAGCAGGCAGGTGGCCCAGAACTCGCAAATATAGAGCCGCGTATGAAGGTTCTTGCCCGGCTCAGGCTTCCCCATAAGAGGGCGGTCATGGGGATCGGGATAAAGGGAGTGAAGGTCCTGCTTGCCGGGTGTGTCATCCACCATGCCTGACCTGTCCCTCTTCCTCTGCCTTCCTGCGCCCTGCCATCCGAGACGTGTCAGATTTGCGGGATCGGTAAATCCTGCTGCTGACAGGCAAGATCCCTATGACGCCCCTGCAATAGCCGGGTCTATGCGAGACTTTCGGGGGACACTGGCTCAGGCGGCAATAAAAAGCCCCGTGATCGTGGCACTCATGAGATTGGAGAGCGTCCCGGCAATCACACAACGTGAAGCGATCGTCGCGATTTCAGCGCGTCGTTCGGAAGCCACGCTGCCAAAGCCACCGATAAGGATCCCTACGCTCGAGAAATTGGAAAAGCCGCACAGCGCGACCGAGACGATCGCGAGGCTATGAGCAGAGAGTGCATGCGCATGGATAAGCGGCGATAGACCGACATAGGCGACGAATTCGTTGAAGGCGATTTTCTGCCCAAGGAGCCCGCCAACGGTCAGGGAGTCAGCCCAGGGGATACCGATCAGCCAAGCGAGCGGCGCCATCAGCCCGCCCAGAAGCGCGGAGAGGCTCATCCCGGGCAGATGGAGCCACCCGCCCAATCCGTGAAGAACGCCATCGACCAGTGCGGTGATGCCGACAAACGCAACAAGAACGGCACCCACGGCAAAGGCCACGCGGGCACCGCTCATCGCGCCCTCGGCCAGCGCATCGAAAACACCGGATGTCTCGAGCACGGCGCGTGGCATGGGTTCTTTTGCCAGCGCGGCATCCTCCGGGGTGGGCCAGAGAATTTTGGCGAAAAGCAGTCCACCCGGTATTGCCATGAAAGACGCCGCCAGCAGGTAATGCATGGGCACACCAAGCCCCGCATAACCTGCCAGAACGGAACCGGAGACCGAGGCGGTGCCAGAACTCATGATCGTGAACAGTTCGGCGCGACGAAGCTTGTTCACATAGGGCCGCAGCACCACCGGCATTTCGCTCTGCCCCAGAAACACGGTCATGACGGCAGAAAAGGATTCGATGGCCGTTGTGCCGAGTACACGGCAAAGGCCCTGCCCGATGATACGGGCCAGCGCCTGCATGACGCCCCAATGATAGAAAAGGGCAATCAGCGCCGAGACATAGACAATGGCTGGCAGCACCTGAAAGGCGAACACGAAACTGTCCTGCCCGAACAGAGCGTCCATTTTGGGCCCTGCAAGACCGCCGAACAGAAAATGCGTGCCAACCTGCCCATAGGCCAGCACTGCCCCGACGCCATCGGCCAGCGCCCCGAAAAGCCTGCGCCCCCAAGGTACGAAAAGCGCCAGGGCACCGATGCCGCATTGCAGCGCCAGAGCAATACCCACCTGACGGAAATTTATGGCTCTCCGGTTACTCGAAAGCAGCACGCCCAGCGCGATGAGCACTGCCATACCAACCAAACCGCGCAGGAACATCAACGGCCCTTCAGATCATTCATTCCCTGCCCCCTCAGGGCATGAAACTGCGCCCAAGCGGGGGAGAGATGCGAGGAGTTACAACACGATAGAAGGCCAGCGTCGAGACATGACCTGCGGGAACCGTTCTACTCGCGAAAGGTTTTACTGTGTCGGGATGCTTGCACGCTGTCCAGCGGAAAGCCACAGTGGTGGGCAGGCTCATAACGAGGCATGACGGACTGACATGACGACCAGTTTTTATGATTTGCAGATACCCGCCCTGTGCGGCGAGCCGATCTCGATGGCCGATTTCAAAGGCAAGGCGGTCGTGATTGCCAATACGGCCTCGAAATGTGGCTTCACCCCGCAATATGAAGGGCTGCAATATCTCTGGAGCCATTACGGCAAATCCGGCCTTGTGGTGCTGGGTGTGCCAAGCAACGATTTTGGCCAGCAGGAACCGGGAACAGCTTCCGAAATCCAGACCACCTGCTCGCGCAATTATGGCGTCAGCTTCCCTATGGCGACCAAATCGACCGTCAAGGGCAAGGAGGCCACGCCGCTCTTTCGTTGGCTGGCGAGCCAAGGCGGGATCCTGTCGCGCCCGCGCTGGAATTTCTACAAATACATCGTCTCGCGTGAGGGTGAGCTGCTCAACTGGTACACGCCGCTCACCGCCCCCGACTCAGATCGCTTCAAGGCCAGCGTCATGCGTGCGGTGATGGATCGTTGAAGATCCCGCCCGGCCCGTTCGCGGGTCGGTATCTCTCTTACGCCACGGTGTCAGAGGCTACCCCAAACGCGATGAGGAAATGGCTCAGCCTTGGCGCTCGAGGGCAAGACGCAGGCCGAAGGCCATGAAGATACCGCCCGTGGCGCGGTCGAGGATTCTAACAGTGGCGGGACGAGACAAAAATGCACCTAGCCTGACGGTCATGAGAATGAGCAAAGTGAACCAGCTCAGCGTCAGCAGCACCTGAATTCCCGCCAGAAGCAGCGAAAATGCGACGAAATTGACCCCATGCGGGATGAATTGCGGCAGGAAGGTGATGAAAAAGATGCCGACTTTTGGATTAAGCAGATTTGTCGTCAGCCCCTGACGAAAGCTCTGCCAACCAGACAGAGTGACACCACGCAATGCGTCACCGGGTGCGGCCTTGCCACGGGGCTGGAGCAGCAGGCGTATCCCGACACTGAACAGATAGATGGCGCCCGCCCATTTCACGATAGTGAAACCGAGTTTTGAGGCTGCGAGCAACGCCGTCAGCCCGAAAGCGGCGCTCGCCCCCCAGACAAAAAGCCCGAGCGTAATGCCAAGCGCGGCACAGAATCCTGTGCGAGTTCCTGAAATGGTCGTGCTGCGCAGAACGAATGCCGTATCGAGCCCGGGGACGAGGGTGAATACCCCAGCCGCGAGGACAAAACTGGTCAGTGAAAGCACTATAGGGCTCATCTCTCGCTCGCCTTGTTCGACATCCGGCTGTCCGGATCCATCTTCTCTTGATGCCGGGCCACTTTTTGAGGCTCGCAGGAAAAAATCCCGCCAACGCGCTGCCCGAAGGGCGTTCTCTAGCCCCGGGAGATAGCTGCCCACAAGGAAAAGCTCGCAGGGGCAGCCATGCCTTTGCTGCACGATCGAACCGTCAGATAACGTGCGAAAGAGAGCGGCCTGTCGGCATAGGGGGAACAAACTCAGGATATGTCTGGCTTTGCAAGCTAGGCTGGCCATGCCTTCGTGTGGTCATGACGTGACGGCATCCATCTTTCGCCGCGCCCATCCACCGCCACAGGAAAGCCATTCTCTGCCGCGATGGGTGGGCGCCGTCATGCTGATGACCCCGTAGCCAATCCTCCCCGACCCGATGGCGCTCCAGCGCGGTTGCGTCTAAAGAGGCGCGTTCAATTTTAGCTTGTTCTCTGACTGGAAGCCCGGAATGCTCCGAAACCTGATCACCGTCGGTGGTTGGACCATGCTGTCCCGTATCCTTGGTCTGGTGCGTGACCAGCTT
Organism: Asaia sp. HumB; assembly: GCF_030263835.1. Taxonomy (NCBI): domain Bacteria; kingdom Pseudomonadati; phylum Pseudomonadota; class Alphaproteobacteria; order Acetobacterales; family Acetobacteraceae; genus Asaia; species Asaia sp. HumB. Next base: position 276,313 of record NZ_JARPML010000002.1, read on the forward strand.
CTTGCAGCGTTTCTGGGTGCTGGCCCGGTGCAGGACGCCTATCAGATTGCCTTCAGGCTGCCGAACATGTTCAGGCGGCTTTTTGGCGAGGGGGCTTTCAACGCAGCCTTCGTACCGCTCTTCACCGAACGTCTGACAGCACATGGGCAGGAAGATGCCTCGCGCTTTGCCTCGCAGGCCCTGAGCTGCCTCAGCGCATGGCTGCTCGGCCTCACGATCCTGGGTGAAGTGTTCATGCCCTGGATCATCGAGATCATCGCGCCGGGTTTCAATCATGCCGGGGGCCGCTTCGAAATGGCGGTCACTCTCACACGCATCACCTTCCCCTATCTGATCCTGATCTGCACAGCCGCTCTGGTGGCGGGCGTGCTCAACGGGCTGCATCGTTTCTCCATGGCAGCCGGGGCCTATGTTTCCTTCAATATCGTGGGCATCGCCACCATCCTGCTTGGCGCGCTGGTGTTTCATGACACCGCCACCTGGACCGCCATCGGAATCACGGTTTCAGGATTCGTCCAGCTTGGCCTTCTGCTCTGGTCGGTCAGACGAGCCGGTGTGCGATTGACCCTGCCGCGCCCTCGCCTGACGGGCGAGATGCGTGACATGCTGCGTCGGCTCTGGCCGGGGCTGGTTGGCTCTGGCGCCACACAGCTCAATCTGACCGTCGATACGCTGATTTCCACCCTGCTCCCTGCAGGATCGATCTCGTGGCTCTACTTTGCCGATCGCGTCAACCAGCTGCCACTGGGTGTTCTGGGGGCCGCCGCAGGAACGACGCTTCTGCCCGTTCTGACCCGTCATGCCGCTGAGCACGACACGGCAGGCGGACAGAAAACGCTCAATCAGGCCATTGATTATGCGTCCATCCTGACCTTTCCGGCCTGTTTCGGCCTGCTAGCCCTTGCGCCGGAAATCATGGCGACGCTTTTCGGCTATGGAAAATTCACAACCGAGGACGCGCTTTCATCAGCGCAATCGCTACGGGCTTATGCGCTTGGCCTGCCCGCTTTCATTCTGATCAAGGTGCTCTCGCCCGGCTTTTTCGCGCATGGTGATACCCGCACGCCAGTGCGTATCGGGTTTCTCACCCTTGCGCTCAATCTTGCGCTCAATCTCGCCCTCTATCGCCCGCTCACCCATGTCGGACCACCGCTGGCGAGTACGATCGCGGCTCTAGTCAATCTCGGCTTCCTTGCCGTCATCTTGCACAGGCGATCTGTATTCCGTCCGGATGCAGCTCTGGTTGGCCGCCTGCTGCGTGTCATCGCCGCCTCGTTTCTCATGGCCCTTGTCACGGTCACGTTGGCACGCCTCATCGCGCCGGGTCTGGTCATGTGGCATGGCCTCATGCGGGCGATGATGCTTGGCATCCTCATGGGGCTGGCTGGTGTGGTTTACCTCGCCGCCCTTTGGGCCTTCGGGGTTGCGCAGCCTGACCGCCTGCTTCGCCGTGTCCTGCGACGCGGCCGCGCCCGTTGAGATCATACTAGGCGTTCGAAATCAGGTCGGGGCGTGACGGCGCCCCGCACATTACATCTCTCCGCACCTGAGTGATTTGCACGGCTATATGTCGCTGGCTTCCTGACCGCACAGACAAGCGTTGCAAAATAATCATGGCTCCAAGGCGATCGCGCCTTGTGCCTCGACAGAGAGTTCACAGGACCGCGCTGTAACGTTAGGATTTGTGTCATGTGGCGCGACATACAGATCCGATATCCAGCATGACGACCCCCGCGATTACGGGTGCAATCCCCTCTGCCGAGGGGGCGACGCCTGCCATGGCGCAGTGGTTTTCACTCAAGGCGCAGGAACCCGATGCGCTGCTGTTTTTCCGTATGGGCGATTTCTACGAGCTTTTTTTCGCCGACGCCGAAACGGCGTCGATGGCGCTCGATATCAGCCTGACCACACGGGGCAAGCATAACGAAGAGCCGATCCCCATGTGCGGCGTCCCGGTTGCAGCCGCCCCAGCCTATCTCGCCCGCCTGATTCGTCGCGGCTTTCGTGTGGCTGTGGCGGAGCAGACCGAAGCCGCGCGCAAGGCGGGTGATCCTCCCCAGAAAGGCCCCCTGTCGCGGGCTATCGTGCGTCTTGTCACGGCAGGGACGCTGACCGAAGACGAATTGCTCGAAGCCGGTCGCCCCAACCTTCTCTTCGCCCTTTCCGCCCCCGCGCGCAAACCACGCGCCAGCGATGCGTGCGGCGCGGCGTGGATCGATATCTCCACCGGATCGTTCGAAACCACGACGCTGCCGCGTACCCAGATCGAGGAGTTGCTCGCCCGCCTCGACCCATCGGAAATCCTTGCCGACCCGGCGCTTATCCCGGAACCCTTCGCGCTGCGCGTCGCCCCCAACTTGGTTCCGCCCGGCATCGATTCAGCACGGACGCGCATGGCGCAGATTTTTGAAGTCCCTCAAATTAACATTCTGGGCGACTTCACCGACGAGGAGATCCGCGCAGGCGCCCTGGTGCTTGATTATGTGCGTCGCAGCCAGGCCGGTGCGATGCCCCGTATCGCCCGCCCCCTGAGACGGGATGATTCCGCGACGCTGGGTCTCGATCCTGCAACACGCGCCAGCCTCGATCTCGTACAGGCCAGGGACGGCACGACCACGCATACGCTTTTTTCAGCGGTGGATCGCTGTGTCAGCGCAGCCGGGCAACGCCTGCTCGCCCAGTGGATTGCAGCCCCCTCTACCGATCTGACGCTCATCCAGAGCCGCCAGGAAGGTTGGCGTTGGATTGGTGCCCAGCCGGGGCTGATGGAGGCGACAACGCCCATCCTGCGGCGCAGTCCCGACCTTGCCCGCGCCCTGGGCCGCCTCTCGGCGGGGCGCGGCCTGCCGCGTGATCTGGCTGCCACACGTGATTTGCTGCAAGCGGCTGACGCACTCGTGGCGTTGCTCGAACCGGTTTGCGATGATGCAACGCCTTCGCTCATCCGGGCGCTTTTCGCCGGGCTGTACGGCCGCGCCGATGCCCTGCTGGAGACGCTTGAAAAAGCCCTGTCAGACTCCCTGCCCGCCCGTATCGAGGATGGCGGGGTTATCGCCACCGGCTATGATGCCGATCTCGATCGTTACCGTGGCCTGCGTGACGACAGCAAACGTACCCTTGCAGCGCTTCAGCAGAGCTATGCCGAGAAATTCGGCGTTGCCACGCTCAAGATAAAACATCACGCGCAACTGGGTTACATCATCGAGACCTCGGCGCTGCATGGGGCAAGGCTTCGGGATTGCCCCGAGCTTTCCTTCAGGCAGGGCACGGCCAATCTGGTGCGGTTCACCACAGAGGAACTGCTCGACCTCGACCGGGCTATTCTGGAAGCTGCCGACCGCGCCGGGGCGCTGGAGCGTCGTCTGTTCGCCGCGCTGGTTGCCGAGACTGTCTCCCATCCTGCCCTGCCCGAACTGGCGGAGCTTTTTGCGCTGGCCGATGTGCTGACTGGCAGTGCGCGTCTGGCCCAAGGTGGCACCTGGTGCAGTCCCGAGATGGCACAGGATCAGAGCTTTGCGCTCAAGGCCTGCCGTCACCCCGTGGTTGAAGCTGCCCTGGACCGTTCCACGCGCTTCATTCCCAATGACTGCCACCTGCCGCCCGACCAGCGCGTGATGTTGCTGACCGGGCCCAACATGGCCGGCAAATCGACCTTCCTGCGCCAGACGGCCCTCGCCGTTATCCTCGCCCAGGCCGGTCTGCCCGTTCCGGCGGAGAAAGCCCGTATCGGCATCGTCGATCGCCTGTTCTCCCGCGTGGGCGCTGCTGATGATCTCGCGCGCGGACGCTCGACCTTCATGGTTGAGATGACCGAGACAGCCGCCATCCTGCGTCAGGCCGGGCCGCGCTCACTTGTGGTGGTGGACGAGATCGGCCGTGGCACCTCCACGCTCGACGGACTTGCCATCGCCTGGGCCACGCTTGAGGCGCTTCACTCGCAGCTCGGCTCACGCACTATCTTCGCTACGCATTTTCATGAGCTGTGCAGCCTGTCCGATTCGATGCCCCGACTGACACCGTTCACCATGGCGGTGCGCGAATGGCAGGGCGAGGTGATTTTCCAGCATGAGGTGCGCAAGGGCTCGGCACGCAAGAGCTGGGGGGTACACGTGGCCCAGCTGGCAGGCGTTCCGCTACCGGTCGTACAGCGTGCCACGCGCCTGCTGGCAGCCCTTGAGAGCGATCAGGGGCGCAGTGGGCCGCAACTCCCACTATTTGCGGCCGCCCCGCCTCCCCCTGTGGCGAAAGATCACCTGCGTGAAGCGCTGGAAACGATCGACCCCGACACCCTCTCGCCGCGCGACGCTCTGGAGGCCCTCTACGCGCTACGCAAACTTGCGCTTGAAACAAAGAACGATTTGACCTGAAGATAGCAAATTCAGGTATTCCTTAACGCCCCTGACCGACGGATCTTAATGCGCGAACCCATCTCCCTCCTTGAAACCGACATGCAGTCAGCCCTGACCACGGCCCTCGACCGTGTGCGTCAGCCGGATGGCTCTGTTTCACGCGAGGATGCCGTCAGCCTCTTCCGCCGTCATATCGGTCGTCATCACGGCGAGATCCGCAGGCTTTTCGAGGGGCGCCAGCTCAAGGGCATTGCTGCCGCCTCAACCCTGGCGCAGCTGATGGATGGGGCCATCGCGAGCCTTTTCGACCTGTCCCGCGCGGCGGCCAAGGCCCCGGCAGACGGGCTCAGTCTCTGCGCTACGGGTGGCTATGGCAGTGGCCTTCTTGCCCCCTATAGTGACATCGACCTGCTTTTTCTCACTGACGAGATGCCCGCGCCTGAAACGACAGCGCAGATCGAATACATGCTGTATTTCCTGTGGGATCTGGGCGTTCGTGTGGGTCATGCCACGCGGTCCATTGAAGGCTGCCAGCAAGCGGCTGCTGAAGATCTGACCATACGCACCACCCTTCTGGATGCGCGACGGATCACCGGGGCAGAGCGCCTGTTCGTCGAACTCGGTGCGCGTTTCAGCCGAAGCGAAGCAAACGCCCTGTGTTTCATCCATGACAAGATCGACGAGCGCGAGAAACGTCACAAACGTTTTGGCGACAACCCCTATATGGTTGAGCCGAACATCAAGGAGGGACGCGGCGGCCTGCGTGACCTCCAGACCCTGAACTGGATGACGCGGGTCTTTCAGGACAGCAGCGACATCAACCCCGCCCATCCTCACCGCCCGCACGAACCCGTTTTCACGACACTGGGGCTCCTGACCGAGCAGGAAGCCAACCGCGCACGACGCGCCTGGAATTTCCTCTGGACCATCAGGCTGCATCTTCATTACATCGCCGGAAGGGCTGACGAGCGTCTGGCCTTTGACGTCCAGCCTGTCATTGGCGGCCGTATGGGCTATGCCGGTCATGGACGGCAACAGGGCGTCGAGCGCTTCATGCGCCACTACTTCCTCACCACGCGTGAGGTCATGCGCCTGACCCGCATCCTCGAACCCAGCATCATGGAACGCCTGCAAGGCCCTGTTCGAGAGGCCCCCTATCGGGGAACGACCCTGACGCCTGCAGATGCCAGCCATTTCCGACTGATCAATGACCAGATTGCGCCCGCGGATGCGCAGTGCTTCGAGAACGATCCGCGCCTGATGGTCCGGATGCTCGATGCGGCATTCCAGGACAATCTGGAACTGCATCCGACCGCCATCCAGCAACTCATACGCAATGAGCGCCGGATCGCCTCGCTGCGTGACGACCCGATGACCATGCGGGTGTTTCTGTCGCTTCTCATGCGCCCGACAGAGATGAACCGGGAACATGCCCGCCCCAGCGGCGCAGACTGGCTCACCATTCTCAACGATACTGGATTTCTTGGCGCGTTGCTGCCTGACTGGTCGCGTATCGTCGGGCAGATGCAGTTCGATACCTATCATATCTACACGGTCGATGAGCATAACATCGAGGCCGTGCGTATGCTTGGCTGGATCGAGGCCGGGGCGATGGCGGATGAAATTCCGCTCGTTTACGATCTGGCTCGCGACATGCAGTCGCGTCGCGCCATGTATGTCGCCACGCTTTTGCATGACGTTGCCAAAGGGCGCGGTGGCGATCACTCGGTTCTCGGCGCAGAGGTGGCACAGCATGTCTGTCCGCAGCTTGGACTGGATGCCGAAGAGACCGAGACGGTCTCATGGCTCATCCTGCATCACCTGCTTCTGAGCCAGACCGCTTTCCGTCGCGATATTGACGACCCGCGCACCATTCTCGACCTCGCGGACATCATCCAGTCTCCAGAGCGCCTCCGCCTGCTGCTGTTGCTCACCATTGCCGATATGCGTGCCGTAAGCCCGAATGTCTGGAATGCCTGGAAAGCGACTTTGCTGCGCGAGCTCTACAGCCGCGTTGCCGAGGTTCTCGAAGGAGGTCTGGCAGCGACAGAGCGCGACGAACGTGTAAGCCACGCGAAGGAACTGGTGCGTGACGGCCTGCTTCAGCAGGGTGTCGCCGCCGATCAGGCCGAGCACTTCCTGACACTGGGCTATGCCGGTTACTGGCTGGGCTTTGACGCCGATACCCATATCCGCCACGCACGACTGGTTCTTGATTCCGAAATCCATTCGGCTCCGCTGACAATCGAGGCGACCCCGATTCCTCAGCGTGACGTGACCGAAATCACCATCTTCAGTGCCGACCATTCAGGGCTGTTTTCACAAATCGCCGGGGGACTCGCCGTTGCCGGCGCCTCGATCGTCGATGCCCGTATTCATACGCTCAGCGATGGCATGGCGCTCGATACGTTCTGGGTGCAGGACAGCAACGGACGCGCCTTTGACACGCCACTGCAACTGGCGCGCCTGAACAGTCTGATCGAGCAGGCTCTATCGAGCCGCCTCGCCATCGGTACTGAACTCGACCGCCTTGCCGATCAACGCGCGACACGCCGTATGAGGGCCATCCATGTTCCGGCCCGTGTCGTGATCGACAACCGCGCGTCGGAGCGTCACACGATCATCGAAATCAACGGGCGTGACCGCCCCGGACTGCTTTACGATATCACCCGTACCATCAGTGAGCAGTCACTGCAGATTTCCTCAGCGCATATCACGACCTACGGCATGCGGGCGGTCGACGTTTTCTATGTGCGCGATCTGGTAGGGACCAAGGTCACCTCCGAAACCCGTATGGCGGAAATCCGTACTGCCCTGCTGGCAACCATGAATCAGGATGATACCACCCGACCGCTCAAGCCCGTCGCGGCCTGAGCGATAGCGCGCCCCAGGGTTAACGATCAAGCGCGCACAAGTTCAGGGCGCCAATTTCTTGCTTCCCCTGTCACGCAGGGCCTGAGCGACACGTGTCACCACGACAGGCCACGCCTCAGCAGGCGGCGCGTGATCGACAGGGCGGAACACCCGTGTCCTCGCGTACCAGTCAGGCCCCTGCCAGCGCCAGTCTCCCCCGACGCGGTCGAGAAGCCAGAGCTCCATGCCCGCCGATCCCGCCACGTGGGCCAGCAGGCTATCCACGCCGATAATCAGCTCGCATCGGGCCATTTCCCTTGCCGTGTCGAGCAATATGGGACCAACGCCCTGCGCCATGCCAAATGCCGGGGCCGCCGCACGCTCCCCTTCGGCCTGAAAGCTGACGAACTCATAACCAGGCACAGCGACCAGCGGCGCGAGCATCGAAACAGGCAATGAACGACGCGCATTGAAACGATAGGTCGGGCTCCCCGCATGAAAAATACCCACGCGGCCTGGCTCGGGCGCAACCCCGAGATCAAGGCTCGGCGTTGCGTCGATGTGCTCCACACCCAGTACGTAAGGAAGGCTCAGCATCGGGCAAAAGAGCGTTGCCTCGCCTTCAAGAATGACACGACCTGAACGAAGAAGCGGCGTCAGGGATGGCATGGCGCGAAGTAGCCCCTGAAGCGGTGCCGGTATCGACAGGAGGAGCGGTGCCCGCTCAGCCGCGCAAGGTACGAAACGCAGGAACTGCAACGCGTCCCCCAATCCCTGCTCGGCCTGAATGCAAACGCGTTGAGCGGTTTCCTCACCCGACCAGCGCGGCAGGTCTGACGGTAGCGGTGTGAGAGCGAGCCTGTGCTCGAAATTTGTCCAGCCCTGCGCGTAATCACCCCGGGCCAACTGGAGCACGCCGAGATTGAACCGTGCACGATGAAAGGCCAGAGTCCCCGCAGCATTGTTGGGAGCAGTGCCAGTTGGGGGCGGCTGCGGCACGGCGCAGAAAGCCTGTTCGGCCTCACGCTCCCTGCCGGTCTCGGCAAGAAGCGTCGCATGGTTCCCCTTGATGCCTGCATCATCAGGGGCATGGGAGAGCGCCTGAGTAAAAAGGCTTTCAGCCTGAGCGAAAGCACCGAGCGCATGATAGACGAGGCCCAGATTATTGAGCGTCTGCGCGCTTGGCACATCGAGCGATAACGCTGTTTGCAGGGCGGTCAGCGCCTCGCTCATGGCACCTGCCTCGAAACACGCTGCGCCAAGATTGGCATAGGCTGCCGCCTGTGCCTGCCGCAGAGTCTTGTCAGCGTCTCTGGCATGGCCTGCATTGCTGTCGTAGCCAGCACCGACGGACAACCGGGCGATCAGTGCCTTGAACGTCTCGGATGCCGTCACGAAGTCGCGCTGCGCCATCAGGAAGGCGCCGCGGCGAGCGAGCAACGAGGCCGGGTCGGCATAAAGCGTGAGTGCCTCACGGAATTCACGTTCAGCCTCGTCCCCCTGTCCGCTGCGATGCAGCAGCTCGGCGAGAAACGCCTTGCCCCTGAAATCGCGCGGCTCAAGCAGAAGGGCCACGCGACAGGCCGAGACCGCTTCTCGCAGGTGTCCGGCCTCATCCAGCGCCGCAGCAAGCGTGATGTGAAAGCGCGATTTCTCGCGGTCATTCTTTTCCAACTGAAGGGCCTGTGCGACTGAGGCAATGGCCACGCGGGGCTGCCCCAGGGCACGCGCCACGCAGGCCAGCCCATGCCACGCCCCCGCACACTCGACATCGGCTGCGAGTATTTCCCGGAAGATGGCCTCCGCCTGCACGGTTTCCCCACCTGCGAGAAGGGCAAGACCCGTATCAATCCGTGAGGCGTGAGCCCTTGAGCGCGTATCTGACATGATGCTGATCATGAAACGTCTGAGTGCCTGTTACAACCGCGCGGAGCACCCGGTTCAACGCGCAATTACAGGACAAGCCCAAGGCGCGGCCCGATCCAAGTCACCGCAAGGTAGAGTACGATCGTCAGCAGGCAGCCGGCACCGAGTGCGGGCCAGAACCCGCCCCCGTGTCGAAGCAGCGCCGGGATGAGAAGGAACATGGGCAAGGAGGGCAGAACGTACCAGAACGTCGCCTCTGCATGATCGGCCATGTTGGCCGCGTCGGGCCGGTCACGCCACAGCCAGATCATGCCCAGCACGGATACCAGCGGTAGTGAGGCAATCAGTGCACCGAAACCGGGAAAGCGGCGCGCCACAATCGAAGCGCAGGCAATCAACACACCCGACAGGGCTGATCTGACAAACAGGGCAAGCACGAACCGTTCCTTCCATGCGTGATGGGGTGTCACCCAATCCGATGGCGGCAAAATGCCGCTCTTGCAACAGATGGTTTTGCAAGGGGGCCGATTGGCCTTAAAAGGAGATATGGTCGCCTTCTCACGCTCTCTGCCCAGCCGCTTCCTGCCACCGTTCCACCCGCTCAGATTCCGTTTTCGAGCGATTTCGGCCGTTGCCAGCCTTGCCCTCTTTGCCCATGCGGCACCGGCGAGAGCGTCTCACGAGCGCCCCTGGGTTTCCGATACCGAAGGCGCGCGCGTGGTTGCGACAATCGATCTGCCCGAGTCACGCCGCTGGAAACAGGCCCTCCCCCTCGAGAACAACCAGATCGTCCTTCTATGCGACGCTACGGAACAAGGCGTCGGGTCCGCAAATGACTGCCTGATGAGTCTGAGCGCAGATCAGACTTCGAAGCCCGTCGCCTCACCTCTGACACTTATCTGGCCGGATGGCGGCACAGAGCCTCACGTCAACACGTCTCTCTCGCCCGTTGCCCTGGCTTACGGCACTGACGGTACGCTGTGGTTGCTCGACGGGGGCGCAGACAAGACCGCGCCGCGCCTGATCCGTTTTGACCCGACATCAGGGCGGGTCTTCCAGACGCAGGAGATCCCCGCCGAAGGATACACGCCCCAATCCCGCTTTACGGCATTCGCCGTTCATGGCGACATGGCCTATCTGGCTGATGAAGGCGGCATTGCCCTGACCGTGCTTGACCTCAGACGTCATGCGGCCACGCGGTTTTTCGCTGGCTACCCCACGGCACGCGGGCATGTGCCCCTGACCATCGATGGCCACTCGGTACCGGGCAAGGACGGGCATCCACTTACGCGCGACCTCGCCTATCTGGCACTCGAATCCAATGGTCAATGGCTTTACGAGCTGGCCCCTACCGGGCCGATCTACCGCCTCTCCGCCGATCTGCTGAACGATCCTTCCGTGACCCCGTCCGAACTCATGGAAGGGGTGACGCAATGGCGTGGCACGCCCACCGTCAGCGGGATCACGATCGATGACAAGGCCACGCTTTATCTGACCGATATCAGCGAGGGGCGCGTTCTGAGTTTCGACACCGCACGGCATCCGCATATCCTTCTGTCATCGCATGAACTGGTCGGGGCCGGTATGCCGCAATGGGTGCCGGGCGACGCCGGGCACAGCACCACGGGCGCGGGGGAGCTTTACATTCCGGTCGGATCCAAGCTGTTGCGCATTGCCCTGCCCTGAAATACGGGCCATTTCTTTTTCTTCTGATCTTTTTCGTCTTTTTCTCGCCCCCGGTTTTCCAGCCACGCAATCATGAAGGCCATCATGCAGTACCGTTCCACCCGCGGCGATGCGCGCCCGCGCTCCTTTTCAGATATCCTGCTCGCCGGTCTGGCAGAGGATGGTGGGCTGTACATGCCGGAAACCTGGCCCCGCTTCACGGCAGATGAGTGGCGCGCCATGCGCAGCCTCTCCTATCCTGATCTGGCCGCGAAGATCCTTTCGGTCTTTGCCGAGGGCAGCATAGATTTGCCGACGTTGCAGGGGCTTTGCGCGAAGGCCTATGCCGGTTTTTCGCATGCCGCCATCGCCCCGCTGGTAGAGGTGGAGAACGGGCTATTCTCGATGGAGCTGTTTCACGGCCCCACCCTCGCCTTCAAGGACATGGCCATGCAGCTGCTTGGCCAGCTTTTCGAGCATGTCCTGACCGAGCGCAACCAGCGCGTGACGATCGTGGGCGCCACGTCGGGCGATACCGGCTCTGCGGCCATCGAGGCTTTCCGTGGCAGCCCACATCTCTCGGTTGCGATCCTGCATCCGATGGGCCGCACCTCGGATGTGCAGCGCCGTCAGATGACGACTGTTCACGATGACAACATCCTGAACATCGCCGTCGAGGGGACATTCGATGATTGTCAGGATCTGGTGAAGGCCATGTTTGCCGATACCGGCTTTCGCGATGAGATCGGCCTTTCCGCGGTCAACTCGATCAACTGGGCACGTATTGCCGCACAGATCCCGTATTACGTGCGCGCTGCCCTCATGATGGGTGCGCCTGATCGCGAGGTCTCATTTGCCGTCCCGACGGGCAATTTCGGCAATGTGCTCGCAGCCTGGGCGGCCAGCCAGATGGGGCTGCCAATCCGCCGTCTGTGCATTGGCTCGAACCGCAACGACATTCTCACCCGCTTCCTGACCAGCAACGACATGAGCATGCGCGCCGTTGAGCCAAGCCTGTCGCCGTCGATGGATATCCAGATTTCATCCAATTTCGAGCGCCTGCTGTTCGAACTGCTCGATCGCGATCCGGTTGCCTGCCGGGAAACCATGCAGAATTTCCGCCAGACAGGCCGCATGAGCGTCGATCCTGCCGTATGGAACCGTGCGCGTGAGCGTTTTGGCGCTCTCATGCTCGATGATGAGGCAACGCTGGGCGAAATGAAGGCGCTCTGGGACAACTCGCTTTATCTGGCCGACCCGCACAGCGCGATCGGACTGGCTGCTGGCCGTCAGGAGCAGGAGCCGGGAATTCCGATGATCGTGGCCGCCACGGCCCATCCAGCCAAGTTCCCCGATGCTGTGCGCAAGGCCACGGGTATCGACCCGGCGCTACCGCCGCATCTGGCGGATCTGTTCGCCCGTGAAGAGCGTTACGAAACGCAGCCCAATGAGCTCAACCTCGTTGAGGATGCCGTAAGGCGTCATCTGGCCGGTCACGTTCACGCGGCCTGACATCCGGGCAGGCATCAGACACGCCCTGGCACGATCATCCAGCGCGGGGGGCTAGGATTTTGCCCTCCGCGACGCCATCTCCTTTCACAGACCCCGTTTTCCTTCGATTTCAGGACCATCACCACTCGATGACCGATCCGATTACCGTCACCACCCTTCCCAATGGCCTCACTGTCGTAACCGAGAGGATGGAGCGCGTCGAAACCGTTTCCTTCGGGGCCTATGTTGCCACCGGCACGCGCAACGAAAGCGCAGAGGAAAACGGTGTTTCGCATTTTCTGGAGCATATGGCCTTCAAGGGCACGCAGCGCCGTAGCGCCGCACGTATTGCCGAAGAGATCGAGAATGTGGGGGGGCATATCAACGCCTACACGGCCCGCGAGCAGACGGCCTATTACGTCAAGCTTCTGAAGGAAGACCTCCCGCTCGGTATCGACATCATTGGTGATATCCTTACCCACAGCACGTTTCTCGATCAGGAAGTCGAGCGCGAGCGCGGTGTGATCCTGCAGGAAATCGGTCAGGCGAACGATACACCTGACGACATCATTTTCGACCATTTTCAGGAAACGGCTTTCCGCGATCAGCCTATGGGGCGTCCGACCCTGGGCACCGAGGGGCTCATTGCCTCGATGAAGCGCGAGACCATGATGCGCTACATGCAGACGCATTATACCACGCGTAACATGGTCATCGCCGCGGCTGGCAATTTGCAGCATGATGCCGTGCTGGAAATGGTGCAGGAGCATTTTCGCGATCTGCCCGACCATCAGCCACCCTCACGTGAGGGATGCACCTATCTCGGTGGCGAGCATCGCGAGAAGCGCGAGCTCGATCAGGCGCATATCGTGCTGGGCTTTCCCTCGGTCAGCTATAATGACCCGGCCTATCATGCGACCATGCTGCTCTCGACCGTCCTTGGCGGTGGCATGTCTTCGCGTCTGTTCCAGGAAATCCGCGAAAAGCGCGGCCTTGTCTATTCGGTCTATTCCTTCGCCCTGCCCTTCCTCGATAGCGGGCTTTTCGGCATCTATGCCGGAACGGGCGAGCAGGAGGCAGCGGAGCTTGTGCCGGTCCTGCTGGACGAGTTGCGCCGTATCAACGATGGCATCAGTCCGGAGGAAATTGCGCGTGCTCGTGCACAGGTCAAATCCTCGCTTCTGATGTCGCTGGAAAGCACGGGCAGCCGCTGTGAGCAGATTGCCCGCCAGATGCAGCTTTTCGGGCGGATTATCGACACGAGCGAGACCGTGGCAAAAATCGATGCTGTGGATGAAGGGGCCATGATCTGCGCCGCCGAGACACTGTTTCGTGCCCGCCCCACGCTCGCAACCATTGGCCCGGTGGGGGCCATTCCGTCATTTGAGGCCATCAGCCAAAGGCTTGTTGCATGAGCAAGGACCAGGAGCGTCTTTCAGACCTGATCGAAGCCGCAAAGCGCGCCGGAGCCGATCGGGCCGATGCGCTCATGGTGGCCTCGCGTTCGGTTTCGGCCATGTGCCGTCAGGGCGTACCGGAAGGGCTGGAGCACTCCGAAACCCTTGCGCTTGGCTTGCGGGTGTTCGTGGGCAAGCGCGCGGCCAGTGTTTCGGCCACGGCACTCGACCCGTCCCGCTTTGAGGCGCTTGCCCAACAGGCCGTTGCCATGGCGCATGTGGTGCCGGAGGATGCCTGGGCCGGTACGGTCGATCCCGACCGGCAGGGCGTGTACGATATCGCGGCGCTCGATATGGTCGATCCGACCGAAGCCCCGAGCCTCGATGCTTTACTGGCCCGGGCGCGCGAGGCCGAGGAAACCGCCCTCGGTATCAAGGGGATCACCAATAGCAATGGCGCCTCTGCGGGCTATAGCCGCGTCGAGATCACCTTGGCTGAAAGCAGCGGTTTCAGCGGCGCTTATGCCCAGACCAGCCATAGCAACGGCATCAGCGTGCTCGCCGGTGACGGGCCGAGCATGCAGCGTGACTATGCCGGACATAGCACGCGCCATCTGACCGATCTGGATAGCCCTGCGCTGCTCGGACGCGAGGCGGCTGAACGGGCTCTCGCGCGCATGAACCCGGTCAAGCCGCGCACCGGATCATTCCCGGTGGTGTTCGACCCACGTGTCTCATCCAGCCTGCTCGGCCATCTGGCGGGTGCGATCAATGGCTCTGCCATCGCACGCGGCACGTCGTTCCTGTCCGGCCACAAGGGCAAGCGTATCCTGCCGGAAGCCCTCAGCGTCATCGATGACCCTACGCGTCCGCGCGGCTTGCGTTCCAAGCCTTTCGATGCCGAGGGCCTGCTGCCCAGCCCCCTCGCCTTCGTTGAAAACGGTGTGCTCACGGACTGGATTCTGGATGGTCGCTCGTCCCGCCAGCTTGGTCTGGTCAATCACGGTCGCGCCTCGCGTGGCGTAGGTGGTCCCCCCTCTCCGGCAGTCGGTAATTTCTATCTGACGGGCGGAACGGGATCACGCGCTGCGCTGATGGAGGACATTGTCGAGGGCATCTATGTGACCGAGATGATGGGGTCTTCCATCAACGGCCTGACAGGCGATTACAGCCGTGGCGCGTCGGGTTTCATGATTCGTCACGGTCAGCTTGCGGAACCTGTCGCCGAGTTGACCATTGCAGGTAATCTCATCGAGATGTTCGCGGTCCTGCGTGCCGCCGACGATCTCGTCTTCCGCCACGGTGTCGATGCCCCGACACTGAGGATCGACGCCATGAGCGTTGCCGGAAGCCAGTAAGGAGTTCTCATGTCACGCCGCCTGTTCCGCGCCTCTCTTCTGCTTCTTGCCCTTGCCCCGCTTCTGGCCGCCCCGGCCGATGCGCGCCCCGGTGGCGGTCGCTCCATGGGAAGCCGGGGAAGCCGCACCTATTCTCCCCCGCCCATGACCCAGACGGCGCCTTATCAGGCCCGGCCCATGGAGCGAAGCTATGCCCCCTCATCCCCGTCACCAGGTTATAGCAACCCGGTGCAGCGCCCGATGGGCCAGCCTTACGGCTTTGCACAGCGCCGCCCCTTCATGACCGGCTTTGTGGGTGGCCTGCTGGGTGCCGGCCTGTTTGGCATGCTGTCTGGCCACGGTTTTCTTGGTGGTATCGGCGGGGGGCTCTCCTTCCTCGGCCTGCTGTTCCAGATTGCGCTGTTCGGTTTCATTATCGTGATGGTGCTGCGCTGGCTCGGCAATCGTCGTCAAGGTGGCGCCAGTGCCCCCCAGAGCCCCGGCTTTTCGGGTGGCGCCGGGGCGCCGGCCGTGACGCTGAACAACAGCGATTACCAGAACTTCCAGCGCCTCCTGCTCGACATCCAGGCTGCCTGGAGTGCTCAGAACATGCGGGCGCTCTCCAGCATGGCCACACCGGAGATGGTGTCGTATTTCAACGAGCAGCTGGCCGATTATGCGAGCCGTGGTGCACGCAATATCGTATCGGACGTGCAATTCATGCGCGGCGATCTCTCGGAAGCATGGCGTGAGGGCAACCTGACCTATGCCACCGTTGCCATGCAGTATTCGCTGTATGACGTCACGACCGATCAGCTCGGCAACGTCATTGATGGCAGCAAAACCGAGCGTCAAGTGGTGACAGAACTCTGGACCTTCGTGCGTGCCGATGGACGCGGCAACTGGGTACTTTCAGCCATCCAGCAGGTTGGCTGAAACGGCGGGCAAGGCTGCGTTTATGCCGGGCCAGGTCGGGTGATTGCTGACCCGGGAGGACGGGTAGCTTCTACCGCCTCCCACCGCCTCCAGAACAGAAAGCCGGAGCCCCTGAGGGCTTCGGCTTTTGTGTATGGGGAAGTCACCGATGATCTCTCCTTCGGGTGGGGCACGCTTTGAACGATCGACTGCATCGTCCCGAAATCGACGAGGTGCGGGCTAGCCCCTTTGACGCGAAGGGGGCGCATTAAGCGGATTGTCGGGGCATCGACGATAATCCGTACCGGATATGCCAGCCCCACTTGTCTGTGTCTGGTATTCGGACCCAACGGCACTCGGACACATCCTCCCAAAGCGCAGCCGTTCTTTTCAGATGCCAAATCGTCGTTGGTCGTATTGGCTGATCGTTATCACGACGTAACGCTGCCCTCACCATCACGGCTATACCGCCCCTCAGCCTCTTTGTCTGCCTATGCAATGACTCGCGGCGGCTTCTGCCTCGCAGCACCGCCAGCGTTGTCTCAGACCCTTTTGAAGAGTCGAGCATCGTCCCGATCAGAGGGATAGTAGCGGCCAACCAGAACGATGCTGGCCCCGGCACCACAAACATATCCGGCAGCCGGAAGACCCACGGGAATCAGTGGCGTTGCTGCGGCCCTATCCTCATCGTTACCTTAAGGCAGCACCACAGGCGTGCAGCCTAAGTAGCGGATCTCTCGTACCCCTCTGGCGCGGGATCGGGCCGCAGTTGCGAGAGCGCCCGCGGGTATCAGAGACGCAGATAGGTCAGGGCGAAAAGAGAGATCATGACCAGTGACAGACCACCCAGCAGGCCCATGATCCGCCCCTGACGGCGCACGGCGAGTTCGTTTTTCATCATGGAAACAACACCCGATCGATCAGCAGGGCTGAAAACAGGAAGAACAGATACGCCAGCGAATACCGGAAGGCATAGCGGGCAGGCTTGTCAGCCGTCAGGCTCACCCCGGTCTCGTCTTGTTTGTCGAGCAGAACACGCAAGGCAAATCCTACAAAGCCCAGCCCGAGAACCGTGGCACTTACCGTGTAGATCAATCCGCAAAGATGCCAAAAGGACGGCACCAAAGACACAGCCAGCAGGATCAGCGTGTAGATGAAGACATTCCAGCGCGTATGACGAGCCCCCTTCACCACGGGCAGCATCGGGATGCCAGCCTTCGTGTAATCCTTGCAGGCGTAGAGCGAGAGCGACCAGAAATGGGGCGGCGTCCACAGGAACACGATGGCAAACATCACCACCGGCAATACGCTCATGGAGCCTGTTGCTGCGGCCCAACCGATCATGGGCGGAAAGGCTCCGGCTGCTCCGCCAATCACGATATTCTGCGGTGTGCTCCGCTTGAGCCACATGGTGTAGATGACGGCGTAGAAGAAAATCGAAAACGCCAGAATACCCGCAGCAAGGGCATTGCTCGCCAGCCACAGCAGAGCCACTGACGCCAGCGACAGCACAACGCCATAGATAAGGGCGCCATCGGCATCCATACGAGAGTCCGGAATGGGCCTCACCGAAGTCCGCTTCATGATCGCGTCAATATCGCGGTCGTACCACATATTGATGGCACCGGCCGCCCCTGCCCCGACGCATATGCAAAGCATATCGATCAGACCGAGCGGAACCGAAGGCCATGTCGGTGCCACGGCCATGCCCGCCACACCTGTGAACACGACCAGCGAGATGACACGCGGCTTCAGCAGCGCAAGCCAGTCCTTGAGCGTCGCCCCTTGAAGGCGATCGAACCCCGGCTCGACATGCGGCAATGATTGTGAGGCACTCATGAAAGGTCGACTTTCGCAGGCTCACGCGATGGCAAGATCAGTCTGACGCCCAGGCAGGCAACACAGCAGAGTGAGACCATCATGCCGGCCTCGCCGATATGACGCAGCATGGGCAGAAACGGGATCATGGCCAGCACCGCTATCCCCATCGAAACAAGATGAAGACGACCAAGCCAGAGTGGTGCGGCCATATCGCCCAGCTGGGCCTGCCAGCGATAATAGCAACCAAACAACGCAAACACCGCGCCAAACAGCATGGCGGAATGAAAGGCCTCCGGACGCGCGGGAAAGAGATAGAGCACCCACCCCGCAGAAAGCAGAAGCAGCGCCGGAAAGCTCCAGGAGAGCGCATAGGTCATGGTGAAGCTGCGACGCCACAGAGAAGCGCAGATCAGCCCCATGATCCCGAAACAAGGGAGGGCAACGCCTGCCCCCAGAAGCCACGCCTCGGAAAGCCCCGGCACGATAACGCCATGCGCCCAGACCACCGATACACCAAGCGTCGGTACCGCCATAAGCAGTGGCAGAACGATCTTGGCACGGGTTGAATGGAAGGAAACGAGGTTTGCAATCGCTCCGAGGGCGAGTTGCATGACAAGGGCCAGTACGGGAACCTGGATACGACCGAGCCACACGCCAGCGACAATTTGCGCATCCCCGCCCGCCACGAGGTCATGGCACAGGCCAGCCAGGACAACAGGGACGATGACGATCAAGCCAAGTGACGCGAGAAGTTGTGACCAGGTAAAGGGCGACAGGTCACGAAAGCGCACAACGCGACACTCGAGACATTTGACGATGGTCGACAGCGCCAGCAACACAACACCAACCGACCAAAGCCCCATCGAGACGGCAAACAGGTCAGGTCGTGAAACACCGCCAAGCGCGCAGAGCGCCCCGAGGAACAGGGCGACAAGAGCCACGCGGTCAAAACGGACCATCAAGGACGGGAGGGATGTCAGCTCACCCGGCAGGATCAATCGTCCCATACCGCCCAGAAAAGCCGGGATCAGGACAAAAAGATCGAGCAGCAATCCATGGCCCAGCGCATGGGTTGGGCCGGTATTCTGGGAAACAAACCCGAGGAAACCACCTGCGAGACCGCAAAAGAGCGCCAGGGCGAGAAAAGCAGCACCATCGGCCCGCAATGTCAGACCCTCGCGGCGTCTCGAAATCGGCAACTGTAACAAGACCCGTTCCTTATTCCGTCCTGGGGGTCCTCATGCCATCAGCATTGGAAAGGGACCCTGAGATCAAGGCCAGTCTGGTATGATTTGTCGGGCACAAACGTGTCAGGCAACCAGGGCCGTCTCTTCCTTACTATCCTTCTCGAGCGGCAATGTCACGAGCGTAAACAGTCCTGCAGGCGGGACCGGCGTGATGGTTGCGCGGCTCAAATCTTCAGGCGGCAGCAGGGATTCCATAGCAAAATCCGGGTGCCAGCCAAGCGATCGGGAAGCCCGGGCCATACCGCGTTCTACAGCCAGCCGGACGCCGCCCGTCGCAAGGAAATGATTGACGAACAGGATATGGCCGCCCGGCTTCACCACGCGCTTGAGCTCGCCCAGAAGACGACGTGGGCTTGGCACGACGGATGCGACGAACATCGCCACAGCAATATCAAAGCTTCCCGCCTCAAAAGTGGTCGCTTCAGCATCCATCTCCAGCAGATCATCGACATTGCCGAGCTGTTGGTTGATTACACGCTGACGGGCGCGCTCGAGCATGGCCTCGGAGAGGTCGATACCGGTGATATGCTTGTCGCGATTGTAATGCGGCAGCGCAAGCCCTGTACCGACCCCAACCTCCAGCACGCGTTGGCCCGGCAACGCATTGACAGCGGCGACAGCACGGCGACGACCGAATGCGGAGACGCCGCCAAACACGGAGTCATACACCTTGGCCCAGCGGCGATAAGCTGCGCGGACAGCATCAGCGTCCAGGGCAGAGCGGGGGCGAGGATGCGTATCGTCAAGGGAGACGGTCGGGTCGATCAGGGGGTCCGGTCGTGTCATCAGGCTTCGTTCGTCTGGTCGCACAAAATCATTGGTTTTGTCCTGATACCTGTCCCGAAATCCCCTTGCGAGACCTCGGCCATTCAAAATTGTCGCCCGACCGCAGCCAGCGTGGCAGGCATCGAACAGATCAGATGCTCTTAGCGTATCTCGTCAGAACTGGCGAGGGGCGGTTTGCATTTCGTCACAGGCAACGCCTAGAAGATAGGCAATAATAACGGGAGAGCGCCCGAGCCCGGGTTGCTCGGACAACTCCTGGAAAGAAACTGATCCGCATGTCACTCTTCGATCTTAGTTTATTCATTCTGGCAATCGGACTGTGGGCGTCGATTTTTATCGTTCGGTTCAGACACAATATTCGGGAGTGGTACGATAACCGCTACGGACGTGCGACCCCGCCGACACCTGCCGACTTCGATGTATCAAAGGTCGCGCTGCCGTTTAAATATACGGGCGCTGAAGCCAAGAATTCTGATACCGACCCATCGATCCCGGAAAATGCCCCGAAGCATTCCGATTGACACCCTTCGCCCCGCTCTGTCGCATATGTCGAAAACAAGACGCCAAGTTGAATAAACGCCTCAGCAGAGGCGCTTTTCGATGGCATCCCAGACCAGGCCGGCACTGTTCATGTCGTTGAAACGGTCCAGTTCCTGCAGGCCCGTCGGGGAGGTCACGTTGATCTCGGTCAGCCAATCGCCGATCACGTCGATCCCGACGAAGATGAGCCCATTTTCACGCAGATATGATCCGATACGCGCGCAGATTTCCTGATCGCGCGCCGTAAGGGCGACGGCTTCCGCCCTACCACCCACATGCATGTTCGAGCGGGCCTCGCCTGTAGCAGGAACGCGGTTGATCGCACCGATCGGCTCGCCATCGACCAGAATGATGCGTTTGTCCCCCTTGCGCACCATCGGCTCATAACGCTGGATCATGAGCGGTTCACGCGAGCGGCTGAAATGCAATTCCAGCAATGACGCAAAATTCTCATCACCTTCACGGATACGGAAAATACCCGCCCCGCCATTACCGTAGAGCGGTTTGAGAATCACATCGCCATAGCGGGCCCGGAATTCGGCCAGCGCCTCAGTGTCCCATGTGACCAGTGTCGGGGGCATAAGATCGGGATAATGCGTGACCAGCAGCTTCTCGGGAGCGTTTCGCACGGCTTTCGGGTCATTCACGACCAGCGTCTTGCCGGGGCCAACACCGTGGACATGCTCGAGCATATGGGTGGCGGTGATATATCCCATATCGAAGGGCGGATCCTGACGCATCAGCACCACATCGGTCTCACCCAGATCCAGACGCTGCTCTGCGCCGAAGGTCGCATGCCCCCCCTGCACGCGCTGCACCGTGACCGGACGCGCCCGCGCAGAAACCCGACCATGATGCAGCGTCTTCTCGGCCCCGCCTTCGCCGAGACACAGCGAGTCCACAGGATAAACAAAGAGTTCATGCCCACGTCTCTGGGCTTCGAGCATCAAGGCGAAGGTGGAGTCCCCATTGATATTGACGTGCTCAAGCGGATCCATCTGTACGGCTATGCGTAGGGCCATCGTCTTCGTCCTTTCGGTATCTGCAAACCAGAATGTCATCGTCACAAACCAGGTACGAACCCTGGCTTTTGCCCTGCGGGGCCGTTTGCATCACGCCACACCCATATCATGAGCGTGCACCCTGCCAAGCATGCGCAAATAGAAAGCCTCGCGGGACCTTACGGCTCCCCCTCAATGCGGATAGGCAATTTCCAGAATTTCCAGCGTGACCGTCCCGTTAGGGGTCAGCAGGCTCACTTCATCACCCACACGGCCGCGCATCAGGGCACGCGCGACGGGCGATACGAGCGAGATTTCCCGCCGGGTCAGATCTGCCTCATCGCAGCCGACGATAGTCACATCATGTCTGACATCGTCCTCATCGGCATAGGCAACGCTCGCCCCAAAGAACACACGGTCGCGCGTTGTCTGGCTGGCAGGATCGACAATCATGGCATGCTCGAGTCGCTTGCTCAGAAATCGGGCGCGGCGGTCGATCTCACGCAGCCGACGTTTGCCGTACAGATAATCACCGTTTTCAGAGCGATCGCCATTGCCCGCTGCCCAAGAGACGAGCTCCACAATGCGTGGACGCTCAACCTGCATGAGTTCCCGTAATTCCTCACGCATACGTGCGGCCCCCTGAGGGGTAAGATACTGGCTGAGGGCAATACGGGAAGCGTCGGACACGAAAATTCAGCTGCGCTGCTCGGTGATGCGATAGCGTATGACACCCGATATTCTCTCAGCCGGCGCGAGAACATGCAGCCCGTTTTCCAGTATCTCGGGATGGTTGATCGCGTTGTTCATGTTCGTCACGGCCTCGACCGCCACGAAAGGTTTTTCCGGCGCGGTGAAGACCACCAGATGCGAGAACGCCGCATCAGCCTCAATCGTCAGATCATAGCCAGCCGAGGGGTAACCGAGCGTTGCCTTGCCATCCCACCCGGCAAAGCAGTTATCAAGGCGTGTCGCCCCAACGACTTTCGCCTTGTCGAAAAACTCCGTGCCCTCATAGGGCTGCAGAGTGGTGGGAAGCATGTCCG
The DNA here is from genome assembly GCF_030263835.1 of Asaia sp. HumB. NCBI lineage: Bacteria > Pseudomonadati > Pseudomonadota > Alphaproteobacteria > Acetobacterales > Acetobacteraceae > Asaia > Asaia sp. HumB. The sequence continues at coordinate 298,627 of NZ_JARPML010000002.1, forward strand.
GCCCATTCTGCCACATCCCTCGCGCCCCGAATTGTAATGTCATGTCGTCACTTCTCGCGAAGAACGGGTGAAATCCCATACCGACAGGCTGTGCACGCGTATCGCGATTGGCGAGAAGGATTTCGACATCCAGCTCTTCACGATGCAGCACGAAAGAGAGCACAGCCCGATATGCAAAGGGCCATTGCGCCGCATCGTCCCCCTTGGCGGGATCATGGTCGAGATAGAGAATGGCCCGCTCGGCATCGTGCTGGGCCACTTCCCAGCTGCGTTCCCAGCCATTGCCGTGGATGGCATGGGGCTCACTGACAAAATTATGCGCCAGCTGGCACGGGATGCCCTCGAAACTGAATGCACCATTCGCGATGCGATTGGAGAAGGGCAGCAAGGGATAGCCAGCAACGGGCGTGTTTTTCTGTGCGACAAGGTTCGGATCCGCGGTCGGCACCAGCAGATCGCGCCCGCGTAGCCGCCAGAAGGCGAGACTGCCACCAAGAGCGGGGAGTAATCCGAGATGGGCCTCGCCCAGTTTCAACTCGATCATCCTGCTTTTCTCCTGCCACCGCCCCGCTTCTTGTTGGGGTCATAACCCCCGCCGCCCGGGCCGAGCGGTCGTGGCGTCTTGTCCTTGCTCCTGAACCCGCTACGCCCTGCGGTTGAACTCGGCAAGGGGGGAGGCTCAAGCCCGAGATCGATCGCTTCAAGCCGCTTGATTTCATCTCGCAAGCGCGCGGCCTGCTCAAAATCGAGGTCCGCCGCCGCAGCACGCATACGCTTTTCCAGATCCTGAATAGAAGCCGCAAGCGACTTGCCCACGAATTCCTGCGTGTCCCCGGCCTCATCAGGTCCGACCGTCACGTAATCCTGCTCGAACACGGACGATAGCGCATCGCCAATACGCGAACGCACGGTTTGCGGTGTGATTCCGTGTTCCTCGTTCCATGCCACCTGACGGGCACGACGACGCGCTGTTTCCTCAATCGCGAATTCGAGCGAGCCCGTCATCTTGTCAGCATAGAGAAGAACGCGGCCATCCACGTTACGCGCCGCGCGGCCAATCGTCTGGATCAGCGATGTGCGGCTACGCAGAAAACCCTCCTTGTCTGCGTCAAGGATCGCAACGAGCGCGCATTCAGGAATATCGAGCCCCTCACGCAACAGGTTAATGCCAACCAGTACGTCAAAAGCGCCAAGACGCAGATCACGAATGATCTCGATGCGCTCGAGCGTGTCCACATCAGAATGGAGATAGCGCACCTTGATCCCGGCCTCGCCGAGATATTCTGTCAGATCCTCGGCCATGCGTTTGGTGAGCGTGGTCACGAGAACACGCCCTCCCGCCGTGATGGTGTCGCGGGCTTCAGCCAGCAGATCATCCACCTGTCCTTCGACAGGGCGCACGATCGTGACAGGGTCGATCAGCCCGGTCGGACGGATGATCTGCTCGGCAAACACGCCGGCGGTCCGTTCCATTTCCCAGGGGCCGGGTGTTGCGGAAACGAACACGCTCTGCGGGCGCAAGGCCTGCCACTCCTCGAATTTGAGGGGCCGGTTGTCGAGACAGGAAGGCAGTCGGAAACCGTATTCGGAAAGCACGGATTTGCGCGCATGGTCACCCCGCGCCATGCCCCCGATCTGCGGCACCGTCACGTGGCTTTCATCGACAATCAGCAGCGCATCCTCTGGGAGATACTCGAACAGGGTGGGTGGCGGATCGCCGGGGCCACGACCAGAGAGGTAACGGGAATAGTTTTCAATGCCCTTGCAGGCCCCTGTGGTCTCGATCATCTCGAGATCGAAAATCGTGCGCTGTTGCAGGCGCTCAGCCTCCAGCAGCTTGCCAGCAGCATTGAGCTCATCTAGGCGCTGGCGCAGTTCCGCCTTGATACCGATCATGGCCTGATTGAGCGTCGGGCGTGGTGTCACATAATGTGAATTGGCATAGACGCTTATCTCTGTGAGATCGGCCGTCTTGTTACCTGTCAGCGGGTCGAACTCCGTGATGGCCTCGATTTCATCGCCGAAAAGCGAGACACGCCAGGCGCGATCCTCGTTCTGCACCGGAAAGATATCGATCTGCTCGCCACGCACGCGGAATGTCCCGCGCTCGAAAGCCGCGTCGTTGCGGCGGTATTGCAACTCGACCAGCGCCTTGATCAGTCGATCACGATCAATGCTGCCGCCCGCCTCGAGCTTGACCACCATGCGCGAATAGGTCTCGACCGAGCCGATACCGTAGATGCACGAAACCGAGGCCACGATGATAACGTCGTTGCGCTCCAGCAGCGCCTGCGTGGCAGCATGGCGCATACGGTCGATCTGCTCGTTGATCTGACTGTCTTTTTCAATATAGGTGTCAGAGCGCGGCACATAGGCCTCCGGCTGGTAATAATCGTAATAGGATACGAAATATTCAACCGCGTTATCGGGAAAGAACTGCTTCATTTCGCCGTAGAGCTGCGCCGCCAGTGTCTTGTTCGGCGCCAGAATCAGAGTCGGCTTCTGTGTCGCCTCGATGACCTTGGCCATGGTGAAGGTCTTGCCCGACCCCGTGACACCCAGCAGAACCTGATCCACCTCCCCATCATTCACGCCCTGCGTCAGTTCCGCAATGGCGGTGGGCTGGTCGCCCGCGGGCTCGTATTCGGATTTGACGACCAGACGCCGCAGCTTTTCCTTTGCGGGCTGTCGTTCGGGCCTGAACCCCATAAGCCGGTGCTCGGGGATCGCTTCCATCGTGGATCGTGTTGCTGTCGCCATGGCAGGAAAATGGGCTTTCAAAAGGGCTGTCACAAGAGCGCGCCAGATCGCGGGTTCAAAAGCGAGATTGTCGGCATCGGTATCGCATGACAGAACGCGTCATGGCAGACAGGGGTTCATGATGCAGGATATCCTCAATTCGCCCCGTCACAGGCAGATCGTGACGCTGGTCCAGGCCCATGGCTTCATGTCCAATGAGAATCTGGCGCAGCGTCTTGGGGTCACGGTCCAGACCATCCGGCGCGATCTCAATGCCCTGTCCGAGGCGGGACATGTGGCGCGCTATCATGGCGGGGCAAGCCCTGCCTCCTCCACCGAGAACATCGCCTATGGCGAGCGCCAGAGCCTTCACTCCCGTGCCAAGGAGGCGATCGGGCAATGTGCGTCACGGCTCATCCCCGATGGCAGTTCGCTCTTCATCAATATCGGCACCACGACAGAGGCGTTTGCCCGGGCCCTGACCAGCCATAAAGACCTGCACGTCATCACCAATAATCTGCATGTTGCAGTTGCCCTGTCGCCCCAGCGCGATTTTCGCACCGTGCTGGCAGGTGGACTGGTGCGCCCCCAGGATGGCGGTATTGTTGGCGCAGGCGCGACGGAATCCCTGTCGGGCTTCCGGGCCGATTTCGGTGTTATCGGCATCAGCGGCATTGAGGAAGATGGCACGCTACTTGATTTCGATCTCGATGAGATACAATGCGCCCGCGCCATCATGCGCCATGCGAGACGTGTGATTCTGCTGGCTGACCACACCAAGTTCACACGCAACCCAGTGGGGCGGGTGGGCGATCTCTCCAGCATTGATGACTTCGTGACGGATCGTATGCCCTCTTCCCCATTCGTTGCCGCGCTTGAAGCGGCGAATGTTAGACTTCACATAGCATGACCCACATTTTGCACACAAATAACACAAACGCGTTATAGTTAACGTTTAATGTTCGCTTTCTTTCGTTTTTGATCTAGTAAGACTTTCGAGTTTGTTCCCCTCGAAAGGTCTCACCCCATGAGCGGCCCCCCCCCCAACCACCCGAATGAGGGTTCCGACCCGATCGAGCACGACCTGCTGATCGTGGGCGGTGGCATCAATGGCGCAGGGATTGCGCGCGATGCCGCAGGGCGCGGCCTGAACGTGCTGCTGGTCGAGAAGGATGATCTGGCAAGCCATACATCTTCAGCCAGCACAAAGCTGATACACGGCGGGCTGCGCTATCTCGAATATTACGAATTTCGGCTGGTGCGCGAGGCGCTCAACGAACGTGAAAACCTGCTTCGCATTGCGCCACACATCATCTGGCCCATGCGTTTCATCCTGCCTCATTCAGCCATGCTGCGGCCGGCATGGCTGCTGCGCACAGGGCTCTTCCTTTACGACAATCTCTGCCGCGTCATGACCCTGCCCAAAACCCGCGTGCTCAAGCTCCAGCAGGACCCGGCAGGGCGTGTGTTGCGCAACGAATTCCGCAAGGGGTTCGAATATTCCGATGGCTGGGTGCAGGACAGCCGGCTCGTCGTGCTCAATGCCATGGATGCCGCCCGACGCGGCGCAACAATCTGCACCCGCACAAAGCTGGTCGGGGCCGAGCGTCACCCGGATCGCTGGATCGCCACCCTTCGTGACGAGACGAGCGGTCAGACAAGGCAGGTCAGCGCCCGAGCCCTTATCAATGCCGCAGGCCCCTGGGTGGCTGAACTGCTCAAGGACAGATTGTCAGTACCGAGCAGGAATGATGTGCGGCTCATCAAGGGCAGCCACGTTGTCGTGCCCCGCATGTTCGAGACCGAGCAGGCCTATATCCTGCAAAACCCGGACCGGCGCATCGTCTTTGCCATCCCGTATGAGAAGGATTTTACCCTTATCGGCACGACCGACATTCCCTGGGAACAGGACGCCGGTGCCGTAGCCATTTCACAGGAGGAAATCACCTATCTCTGCGAGAGCGTGAACCGCTATTTCAAACGCGCCATCACGCCGGATGACGTTGTGTGGAGCTATGCTGGCGTACGTCCGCTCTATGACGACCATTCGGGCAGCGCCTCAGCCGTGACGCGCGACTATGTGCTCGATGTCGATCACAGCGCAGCCCCCGTGCTGTCCGTTTTCGGCGGCAAGATCACCACCTACCGCAAGCTCGCCGAGCACGCTCTTGAAAAGCTCGCGCCCCATCTGCCCGGACTGCCGGTTACGTCATGGACGGCCGATACCGCCCTGCCCGGCGGCAATTTCAAGCGGGCAGATTTCAATAACCGCGTCCGTCTGCTCATGAAGCATGTGCCGGGAATGACGCAGGATACCGCAACGCGGCTCGTGCGCAATTACGGCACCCTGGTCGAAACACTGATGACAGAAGGCGCAGAAGCGCACACCACCCAGCCCGGCACGGGCACACAAGCAAATGCCCTTCCCGCCGGGCATACACCCGATGCCAGCGCCCTTCCCTCGCTGGGGGCCTGCCTTGGAGCCGATCTGTATGAGGCCGAGGCCAATTATCTGATCGACCATGAATGGGCGCGCAACGCAGAGGATATTCTCTGGCGTCGCTCGAAGCTCGGCCTTCGTTTTTCCCCTCGCGAGACACGCGCTCTCGAGGATTACATCGCCCGGCGATCGCGCCGGAATTCCCCGCCTGTCGAGACCGGCCCCGCCCACGAAATGGCCTGATCTCCCTCCCGCCTCTCCCTCCCACTCTGGCTGACGGAAATTTTCTCATGTCAGAAAGAAAACGCTATCTCGGCGAACTGATTTCCGAATTCATCGCCGTGCTGATCATCATCATCTTCGGCGACAGCGTCGCGGCGATGATCGTGCTTTATGATCCCAATCCGTATCAGAACGCCTATTGGGGCGTGGCCATCGTGTGGGGGCTTGGCGTCACTATCGCCATCTATGCCACCGGGGCTGTAAGCGGCACCCATGCCAACCCCGCCGTAACCCTCGCTCTCGCCCTGTATCGTGGCTTTTCATGGAAAAAGGTCCTGCCTTACTGCACCGCGCAGGTGCTGGGCGGTATTGCCGGGGCTGCGGTCGTCTATCTCAATTTCCATCCGGTCATCGATCACTACAACATGACCCATCACTTCACCCGTGCAGGTGATGGCGGGGCCGCAGGGGTGTTCTTTACCCATCCCGGCCTTGCCGTGACGGCCATGCATTCCTTTGTGGTGCAGATCGTCCTGACCGCCGTGCTGGTATTTGGCATCTTCGCCATCACTTGCCAGTATAACACCCAGGCCCCACAGGCGAATTCGGGTGCCCTCATCATCGGTCTGCTCGTTGCAGCCATCGGTGCCTCCTCCGGCTTCCTCGATGCCTGGGCCATCAACCCCGCACGTGATTTCGGCCCACGTACCTTTGCCTTCTTTGCCGGCTGGGGAGCTTCCGCTTTTCCGGCACCCCAGCATTACTGGTGGGTTCCCATCGCAGGCCCGCTGGTTGGTGGCGTGGTGGGTGCTGGCATCTATCAGTTCACGCTCCGCCCGTTCATGCCGAACTACAACCCAGGCGCGACGACAGGCGCAGCCCAGACATTGCCCGACCCCGTTGCCACCACCCCCGTCATTACCCCGGCATCCGTGTTTGCCTCGCGGGTCAACGAGGCCACGACGCTCCATTAGATCCAGCCTTGTGAGGCACCGGCCGACCGGAACAATCCGATCGGCCACCCCTACCCGATTTCATAAGACAGCCTGCACCGGCACCGACATGCCACGCGTATTTCAAGGACCATCACCATGACCCGCAAGACCCATATCCTCGCCATCGATCAGGGCACGACCTCCACACGCAGCATCGTGTTTGACAGCAAGGCGCGCTCTCTTGCTCTGTCACGGCGTGAATTCACCCAGCATTATCCCAGCCCCGGCTGGGTCGAACATGATGTCGAGGATATCTGGCGCGATGCGCTCGACACGGCACGCGAGGCCATCGAGCAATCCGGAGGTATCGACAGGATTGCCGGGCTAGGCATTACCAGCCAGCGCGAGACCGTCGTGCTTTGGGAGCGCAGCACAGGCAAGCCGGTGCATCGCGCCATCGTCTGGCAGGACCGGCGCACAGCCGCCTTCTGCGCCGAGCTCAAACGCGATGGTGCGGAGGAAATGGTGCGCGCCAAGACCGGCCTGCTCCTCGACCCCTATTTCTCTGCCAGCAAGATCACCTGGCTGCTCGACAATATTCCCGGCTTGCGGGCGCGGGCCGAGGCCGGCGAACTCGCTATGGGCACAATTGACTGCTTCCTCCTGTGGCGCCTGACCGGTGGCAAAGTGCATGCCACCGATGTCACCAATGCCAGCCGCACGGCTCTGTTCAACATCCACACACAGGAATGGGACCAAGAGCTTCTGGCCCTGTTCAACGTCCCTCAGGCCCTGCTGCCCGCTCTTTGCGACAATAGCGGTGAGCTGGGCATGACCGATCCGGCCCTGTTCGGCCAGTCCATTCCCATCGGCGGCATGGCGGGCGATCAGCACGCAGCGCTTGTGGGTCAGGCCTGCTTCAAACCCGGCATGGCCAAGGCAACCTATGGAACAGGCTGTTTCATGCTGCTCAACACGGGTGACAAGCCCGTCACCTCGCATCATCGGCTTCTGACCACAATCGGCTATCGTATCGGTGGCAAGACCACCTATGCGCTAGAAGGCTCCATCTTTGTGGCCGGGGCTGCCATCAAATGGTTGCGTGACGGGTTGCACCTCATCACCCATGCCTCCCAGACCGATGACATGGCAACGCGTGTGCCAGATAGCCACGGGGTATACATGGTGCCCGGTTTTGTCGGGCTGGGTGCCCCCCATTGGGATCCGGAAGCACGCGGTCTGATCTGTGGCCTCACGCTGGGCTCGACCGAGGCGCATATCGCCCGTGCAGCGCTTGAATCGGTCGCTTATCAGACTTTCGATCTGGCACACGCCATGCGTGAGGACGGCGCCATGCAGGCCCAAACATTGCGTATCGATGGCGGTATGTCAGCCAATGACTGGTTCTCGCAGTTTCTGGCGAACATCCTCGATACCGACGTGCAGCGCCCGGTGGATCTGGAGACAACGGCTCTTGGCGCTGCCTTTCTGGCAGGCCTGGCCACAGGTGTCTGGCAGTCTCTGGAAGAAATCGGCACCATCTGGGAGCAGGAGCGGCTTTTCACGCCCGATATCGACGGCGCCCTGCGCCTGACATTGCTGCGCGGCTGGGGAGATGCGGTGCGTCGCACCGTGACCCCTCCCCATGAGACGACGAGCGTCACATCCGCGCGCCGCGATCAGGCAGCCTGAACCGGCCAGCAGGCGTATGATCCGAACCGGGATGCGGGGGAAACCCCCGCATCCCGGCCTTATTCAGCCCCTCACTCGTGGCCGGGGGAACGTGTCCCTCAAAAGCAGGACGCAAACCCTATCGCTGCCGCATATTGCCCGATGGCAAAGACTGCATGGGCCAGCAGCACGAGACCGTAAAGCTTCACCGGGTTGGGCGTCTTGAGACCGAGAAAACCGCCTCCCATACCCGGTACCATAAGTGTCAGGCCCGCAATGGTGGACAGGACCACGCCGATAAGGATGATCGGCAGCCATGTGGGTGCTGCGATGAACGCCACACCCCAGAAAACCGGCAGCATGGCGGCATAGGCACAGCCCACCACGTAATGAAACAGCCAGCCAAGCCCGTGTTCACCGGGTGTGTAGACCCCGCTTGCCGTCGGTTCGAACACGAAGCGCCCCTGCTTCATGCCCTGTAGCCAGTGGCCGACCGCGCCCCAATTGGTCTGGGGGAGACCCAGAGCCTTGTCGAGCACGAGCGCGTAGAGATCGAGGATCAGGGTCGAGACGACGCCGACGATAATCGTGAATACAATGATGGCCCCCAGAGGGTGCGCGAGAAAACTGTCCATTCCGGTCATCCTGCAATGAGCGAGCCCGGCTGAGCATGAGGTGCTGACACCGGACCGTAAGCCCGCCCTCCATGACAGATCCGCCATCTGTCAGCCAGTTCGTAACACGTGCGCATCATCGGACACGCGCAATAGTGATCAGGAGCAAATTACGAGCCCTTTCATCGGTGCGGCAGAATGACTGCGCCAAATGGCGCCGAGCGGAAGTGCTGTATCAGTCAGAACAGAGCGCCCCCATGATGATGTCTGACCTCACAAGAAGAAAGGCCGGATCTTCAGGCACAGCACTGGTCTCGTATCGATCACGAATAGTAATCGGGCAATTCTTCATTGCGACTGGCCACAGCCTGATCACTAATTTAGCGTGATTTATAACACAAGCATCACATTTCCACCTGATACCCTTGTTGATCCGCCCGGAACCTGACCCCGCCCCCGGCCTTCAATGACTGATCCCGTCCCGTTGCCGTCGCTTTGCGCGGCGACCATGGAACCGAGCCTGCGAAAGGAACACGCCTCATGCTACCTGCCACACCCCCCGCCCCAGAAGTCGCTACCCGTGAAAAGAAGCTTTCCGGCGCCGACGATCCAGGCCCGGCAGGTTCGGCTCCTTCCCCAACACGGCGTGGGCTGATACGGATCGGTAGCGCCGCGCTGGGCGCAGCGCTTGTGGCCCCCCTGATGCGGCGGAAAGCCTCGGCCCATGACGTTCCAGCTGATACGGCGCTGTCTCCGCCGAGTGTTGTCAGCACACCGCCGCGCCTCTGGGGCCCCGAAGCTCCCGTCGCCTTTACCCCCGACCCCGATATCATTTCCTACGATCCGTCCTTCTCGGCGGTGATCCTCGATAACGCGCCGCTTGTTCAGGCGTGGAAAGGCAAGGTGCTCTGGCTGGAAGGGCCTGCATGGTCAAACGAGGGCAGGTTTCTTATCACCAGCGATGTCATGGGAAGCACACAGTACCGGTACCTGCCAGAAGAACGCTGCATGACGGTGTTCCGCAAGGAGAGCTACCACTCCAACGGCAATACGTTCGATCGCGAAGGACGGCTTATCACCTGCGAGCACGGGTTGCGCCGGGTGATCCGCTGGGAGCATGACGGGCGCTGCACAGTGCTCGCGGAGAGCTTCAACGGCAAACGCCTCAACTCACCCAATGATATCGTGGTCGATCATGAGGGCGGGATCTGGTTCACCGACCCGCCTTATGGCGACAGATTATGGGAAGGGCACCCGGATGCTCCCGACGGGACCACGCCGGCAAAAGGCAATCTTACCTGGAATCTGGATCTGGAAGCGACAGAGCAGATAGGGGGTGAGCATGCACAGGCAACCCATGTCTTTCATCTCGACCCCGACACGCGTCACCTTACTTCGCTTCTCGATGGCGACGCCCTCGCGGGGCCGAACGGGCTATGCTTCTCTCCCGATCAGAAGACGCTCTATATCGTCTCCAGCGAAAAAGGCGCCCTCAGCCCCAAAGGTGGCGGGTTTCGCAACATCTACGCATTTGACGTGCAGAAACCGGGGGGCACTCAACCCGGCACGAATGGCGTCCCGGCCCTCACGAACCAGCGCGTCTTTGCCGATATGACCCTTGGTGGTCACAAGCTCATGCCGGATGGTATCAAGGCAGACCGGCTGGGTAATCTCTGGGTCGCGGCCAATGGCCCGCTCGGGTTGTGCGGTGTGTTTGTCTATAACCCGGCAGGCAGGATGATCGGCCGCCTGCGCCTGCCGCGCAGTGTTTCCAACCTGTGCTTTGGCGGGACCCAGCGCGACCGTTTGTTCATGTGCGCTGAAAACACGATCTTCACACTCGATGTCGCCACACAGGGAGCCGGCCTGTCATGAAAACGCCTTATCGATTCCTGATCGGGGGGAGCGCAGTCACTCTGCTTGCCCTCTCTGCCGCACCTCGCGCACTGGCTGCACCAGCACCCGATACAACCAAGCCGGATGCGGCCACACAGCGCATCGCTCCGAAAGACGGCACGACGGCGCTGGAGGTCGTCAAGCGCTTCCCGAAGGATTTCAACATGATCGGGGTTGGGGTCTCGCATTCCGGCATCGTCTATGCCTCTGCCCCGGCAACCATGAAGCGCTACAGTGCGAGTGTCGTGCGGATCGACCCTGCGACCGGCGCCCTCCAGCCATTTCCCGATGCGGGCTGGAACCGCTTTGACCCGCATCCGGTGGACAAGGAAGTATGGGTTTCTGTACCGGCCCTGTGGGTGGATGACCGCAATCATCTGTGGGTGCTGGATTCATCGCTCCCTTCGGTGGACCAGAAAACCCTGCCGCCCAAACTGGCGGAATTCGACGCCGAAACCGGGCAACTCTACCAGATCTATCATTTCGGCCCCGACATCACTCCGGCTGACTCACTCAACGATGTGCGCGTGGATACGCGCACACGCACTGCCTATATCACCAATGAATGGGGGCGTGGCGGGCTGGTGGTGATGGATCTCGATACCGGGGCCTATCGTCTGGTTCTGGCCAATACGCGCTCGGGGATCGCCGATCCCAAACAGCATCTTCACATCTATGGGGAGCTTGCGCGCAAGAAAGATAAGACGCTCCCCGTCACACAGGATGATGGCATCGCGCTCTCACCCGACCGCAAGTGGCTCTATTATCGCCCGCTCACCGACCATCATTACTGGCGCATCGCGACCTCGGATCTGCGCAATGCTAAGCTCACCGATGCGGAGCTGGACAAACGGGTAGAGTATCTTGGCCAATCGGTCATGAGCGGCGGTATCGAGATGGATTCCTGCCAGCGACTATGGGTGGGGGATATCGAGAACCACGGCCTTTATGCCCTGAGTTTCCCCAAAGGAGCGACGACACCCAAAATCGACTTCAGCTATCGCAACCCGGCGGTTCTGGACTGGGCCGATGGCTTCGCAATTGCGAAAGACTGGCTCTATATTTCCGACTCACGTCTTGATGAACTGGCCTTCAGCAATTCCCGTCCTGTTTCTGGCGCCACAACAATCTATCGTATGAAGCGTCCTGCCTGCGAGACAGGTGGGGAAGCTTCACCTCAACAGATCGATGGACATTCAAATTGACCGGGAACAAGACCGAAAAGGCCTCCCTTAACAAGGCTCTGTGGGCAGGATTTATTGGTGGCAACCTGTCCAGCTTCGTCAAATGGGGAACCGAAGTTCCCCTGCCGCCCCGCACGCCGGACCGCCCCAGCCCACCCGCCGAGATGCTACGTGATTTCGGCATCGACGTTCGTGGCCTTGTCTATCACTACTCGGACCATCTGGTGCAGGGCGGTGTCCTGCTCGTGCATCACCTCTTTTCCATCGTTTTCGCGCTGCTCTATTGCGTCATCTGGCGCTATGAGCCACGCATTGCGCTCTGGCAGGGTGTTGCCTTCGGGCTGGTCGTCACGGTGGTGTTCCATGGCATGGTGCTGCCTTTGGGGCACTGGGCACCCGCCCTGTGGAATCTCCCGCGAGCGGAAATCCTGTCCGAGACAATCGGCCATATGCTGTGGGCATGGGTCATTGAGCTGATCAGACGTGAGTTCATGACCCCAGCCTCAGAGGCAAGGAAAACCCTTAGAGCCTGAAACACGGAAAGAGCTGCGAAGCGGGGCCATCATATCGGCCCCGCAGCGACAGTCAGAGGACGAGCGCCATGCGTTGATGCTCGATCGGCCCCTTGAAAAACAGATCCCCCATCGGCTGCATGGCAAATTTCTCGTAAAAGCCGCGTGCCGTGCTGCGGGCATCGAGTTCAAGGCGCGTGACGCCCAGCACCCGACAGGTGTCGATCGCCTCGCGCATCAGTTGCGTCCCGATCCCCTTCCCCTGACAGCGCCCCGTCACGGCGAATTTGCGCAGCTGGTACAGTCCCGGCCCGATGGGGCAAAGTGAGAGACAGCCCACCAGCGTCTCGCCGACAAACGCCCCGAGATGCGTGGCCTCGGGATCCTGTGGCACGCGACACTCATCTTCAGTCAGGGCTGGCCAAAGCACCTCGCGGCGCAAAGGCAGACAATCTTCGGTTGAAATTCGCGCAATGCGCAGAGCGTCCTGCATTTCCCTACTCCCTGATGAAGCCTCTTCACGCATCATTCCCGGCCGGTGCAATGCGCGTCCACGCCTTGAGCATAACTCAGATTGCCGTTTGAGGCCCTGCGCCAGCAATTTGTGCCCCCTCAGCCGGGCCGACATCTGAACAGGCTTTCTCAGGCACCTGTCCCAGATCCTTCGCGCCACAACTCAGGCAAAAGCGGTTGAATGCCATGTTGCGCGTGTCGCAGCGCAGGCAATGCTGATAGAGCGTCAAACCGCAATGGACGCAGTAATTCGTGTCCATGCCCTCGACCTGCAGGATAGGCCGATCGCAATCGGGGCAGATCTTCTTCTCGATACGGGCATAGGCCTGTTCGCGATCAACGCGCTGACGGCGCTCCTTTTCCGACTCTGCTTCAGCAATACGGCGCCTCGCCAGATAAGCCTGCATGTTCCTGATCAGCACGACGCAGATAACAACCGTCAGGACTGCGCCCACGCCGTAGCGCACATACCCGCCATAGCTCGGCAGATAGGGGACGAGCTCGACAAAGAACGAATAAAGCGAGGCCAGAACGAAGCCGCGATAGAGTGGCCAGTAAGCGCTTTGCCGCTTGCGCATGACCAGCCAGATGGCGAGCACCAGAAGCGGCAAGGTAAATGCAAGACGCATGAGAAACACGCGCATCTGCGCCATGAAGACAGCGCGGGCATAGACAGGCCGGTAAGCCTGCGCGATCGTATCGCGTTCCTGCTCGATCGCCGTTTTCTGCTGGCTGAGCTCATGCACACGCTGATCGATCGCCTCGATCTTCTGCGTTGCCTGATGCTCGCGCTGCTGCAATTGCTCGAGCGCCTCGGTACGACGGGTCAGTTCAGTGTCCTGCCACGGGTCGGTCGTCGCCTTGCGAGTCTCAAGCCAGGCCTGGAAGGCCTCCTTCGCGCTGCTGGTTGCACTATGTGCCGCCTCCAGCGCGATCTCACCGCTTTCGCGCTGCGCGCGCAGCGCATTCTCCTCGGTGCTGATCGAACGCGCATGCTGCGTCAGTGTGTCAGGATAGACGGGTTTATAGGCGACATCCCCTGCGCGGCGCGGCAGATCATCGATAACCAGACCGCCAAGCCCGATCAGAAACACCGCAAACGCAGCTGAAACGGCCCACATGGCCAGCCCATAAAGCCGCTCAGGGAGGCGATTGCCTTTTTTCATTCTTGTTTCCCATGATGGTGCCAGGTTGCAGGGGCACGTTACAGCAAGGGAAGCGCGATCTGACGCCTGCGTCAAATATCCGCAGCGTGATCGTAATTGCACATTACGGGTCGAGCCCGTATCAACGCCACCTTCCCCCGTGACCCAGAGGTTCCATGATCCGTCTCGATTCGATCAGCAAGCAGAACGGCCAGCGCGTCATTTTCATCGAGACGAGCGCTGCCCTCCAGAAGGGCGAGAAAATCGGTCTGGTCGGGCCTAATGGCGCCGGCAAGACCACGCTGTTCAGGCTGATCACAAAGCAGGAATCTCCCGATGAAGGTCAGGTGTTCCAGGACCGCGGCATCACCATCGGGTTTTTCAGCCAGGACGTGGGCGAAATGGATGGCCGCTCGGTCGTGGCCGAGGTGATGGACGGCGCAGGCGAAGTCGCAAAGATTGCTTCGGAGCTGGCAGAGCTCGAGGCCGCCATGTGCGATCCCGACAGAATGGATGAGATGGACGCCATTCTCGAACGCTTTGGCGATGTGCAGGCGCGCTTCGAGGAACTCGGCGGTTACGGGCTGGACAGCCGCGCCCGCGAGGTGCTGCACGGCCTCGGTTTCTCGCAGGAAATGATGTCCGGCGATGTGGGGCTTCTGTCGGGTGGGTGGAAAATGCGCGTCGCGCTGGCCCGCATCCTGCTCATGCAGCCTGACGTGATGCTGCTTGATGAGCCGAGCAACCATCTTGATCTGGAAAGCCTGATCTGGCTCGAACAGTTCCTGAAAAACTACGAGGGTGCGCTTCTCATGACGTCGCATGACCGCGCCTTCATGAACCGTGTTGTCAACAAGATCCTCGAAATCGACGGTGGGACGCTGACCTCCTACACGGGTGATTACGAATTTTACGAGCAGCAGCGTGCGCTGAATGAAAAGCAGCAGCAGGCGCAGTTCGACCGTCAGCAGGCGATGCTGGCGAAGGAAATCGCCTTCATCGAACGATTCAAGGCACGCGCCTCCCATGCCGCCCAGGTGCAGAGCCGGGTCAAGAAGCTCGACAAGATCGATCGTGTGGAGCCGCCGCGCCGCCGCCAGACCCTGTCTTTCGACTTTGCCCCTGCGCCGCGCTCTGGCGATGCTGTTGCCACGCTCAAGCAGGTTGGTAAGGCCTATGGCTCACGCGTGATCTATCAGGATCTCGACCTGCTGATCCGCCGTCAGGAGCGCTGCTGTATTCTCGGCGTGAACGGTGCTGGCAAATCCACTCTGCTCAAACTGATTGCAGGAGCCAGCGAGCCTGACTCAGGCAGTGTGAGCATTGGGGCCAGTGTGAAAATGGGCTATTTTGCCCAGCATGCCATGGATCTGCTCGATGGCAGCCGCACCATTTTCGAAACACTGGAGCACGCTTTCCCGCTTGCTGCTCAAGGCTCGCTGCGGGCTCTGGCAGGCGGATTCGGCTTTTCAGGGGATGATGTCGAGAAATATGTCAGCGTCCTTTCGGGCGGCGAAAAAGCCCGTCTCGTCATGGCGCTGATGCTCTTCGATCCGCCGAACTTCCTTGTGTTGGACGAGCCCACCAACCATCTGGATATCGACACCAAGGAAATGCTGATCCGCGCGCTGTCCAATTACGAGGGCACCATGCTGTTCGTCTCGCATGACCGGCATTTTCTGGGAGCACTTTCCAATCGCGTGCTCGAAGTCACGCCGGAAGGGCTGCACCGCTATGACGGTGGCTATCATGAATATGTCGCAGCAACAGGTCAGGAAGCTCCGGGCCTTCACGTCTGATCCGTTTCCGTCTGCCGGGTGCGACATCAAGCACCCAGCAGATGGCGTGATCCTGTTTTCCCGATAGCCCAACGCCTCGGGAGGGATCATCCGGTTTTTATGCAAGGCCCGCACCAGACCCGGCGCCACATCCAGCCCGAGGCGATAATGGCCTGTCGCCCTTCGGAATTGCTCCCTCACGAGGCGGCGGCTGCGCCCCGATAGGGTCGCAGCGTCTTTTCTGTCCCCCGCTCAGGCGGTGATGAACGCGAACCGCTTGAGCAACGTCCAGGGGCCGCCTTCATAGCGCCAGAGACGAAGAGCCACCGCGTGGCACCTAACCGGATGGGGGGCCGTCTGTAGGTCTGCAAGAAGCGCACGGGCCTCTTCCGGGGACACCTTGTTCTGGACTGTCAGATGGGGCCGCCATGACGCGGCATCCTGACGGGTCAGGCTCTCTTTCCCGACTATCGAGACGAGATCCTCACGCAGCCGGGCGAGCTCCGGCGATTTCATTGCATAGGCCACACCGCGCCCCAAAAGATAGGGTGCACCGATCGTAATCTCGGGCGCATCACCCAACGTCGCCAGATTCGCGCCGATGCGGCCGCGACACGATGATGGCAGGGCGTGAAAAAGGGTCACATGAGCAGGGACGATATTGCGGGCTGCTGGGAAATGCGTGCTGCGCATATTCTGCGCCCAATTCTGCGTAGCCGGGTCGAATTCCAGCGTCAGGATAAGCGATGCGTCATTCCCCTGATCCATGTGGCCTGCTCTCCTTACATGCGTGACGGTTTCAACCCGTCAAGACGCGAAGAGCGTGGCGGGGTTGCCCCCCAAGACAGGCCACATGCTGGCAGACCGCCCGCCAGCCCTCCTCGAGGCAGTCTAATCCTGGCCTCCATCACTGTTTCGCCCGTTGAAAGCGATCATATCCGGGTGCCTTGTCATGATCAGGCGCGCAAGCCAGGTGCGATAGGGAAAGACGAGCGCCATGATCTGGCTGAAACCCCATGAGAGATGGCTGTCATCTGGATCGCTAATGCCTGTCTGGTGGATGACATAGCCAAGCCAGTAGCTTGATACGATGAAGATATTGGCGACGAGCGGCGGTATGGCGTCATCCTCAATCGATAATGCCCGAAGCCGCCTGAGTTCCAGGACAAGACCTGTGACCCGTGCCGACAGATCGCGATTCAGGCTCATGGCGGCGTCCTGAATCTCCGGCGCAAGGCGGAATACCGCGTTACCGTCGCGCATCAGCGCCCGATAATGCCAGCTAAGCACACACCATTCGCGCAACAGGCTGATGGCCTGCTCGATGGCGGCAATGAGTTCGGCGCGATTGAATTGCCGATGGATGAATGGCCCGGAGGAGAAGATCTCCCGCGCATCCGTCTCAAACAGGGCAAACAGAGCCTGCACGATTTGGGCCTTCGTCTTGAAGTAATAATAGAGGTTTCCCTCATTGATGCCGCAGCGCTCGGCAAGCTCACGCGTGGTAAGGCGATCAAACCCGACTTCATTGGCAACGACGCGCGCCTCCTCAAGGATTCGTGATCGTGTGGAAGGACCCCGCGCCATATCTACGCTCGCTTTCTAAGGTGATCACCTTATACGGTTTAAGGTGTTAGCCTTAGATAACGGAGTCCATCCGCAATGTCATCCCTGCTCAACTCCGTCCGATCCCTGCCGAGCCAGATCAAGGCGCTGCACGCCACGATGAAAAACCCGGTAGAGGCCCTGCCCGAGGCGGTCTATCACGAGCGCCTCGTCGAGCGTCGCCTGATGCGACAGCATATCGTCTATGTCTGTGCGCCAGACCTGATACGAGAAGCGCTCGTGACCCGCAGCCATGCACTCGACAAGGGCGAAGGGCTACGCCGTGCCATCGGGCCCGGGCTCGGGCAGGGCTTGCTGACGGCCGAGGGCAGCCATTGGCGCTGGCAGCGTCAGGCTCTTGCCCCGGTTTTCAGAGCCAATGCCACAGCTGCCTTCCTGCCCGCCATGACGCGGGCCACTCTTACCTGTGTGCACGATCTGGCCAGACAGGGCGGCGAGGTTGCTATCGAGCAAATCATGATGCGGCTTACGGGTCGCATCATCATTGAAACGATGCTGTCTGACCCCGAAGCCGTCGATGCCGATGCTATGGCTGACGGACTGGCGGTATTCCTTCATCAGACGCGCTGGAGCCTCCTGGGCGACCTGCTTGGCACCCCCGAATGGATGCCCCATCCGGGCAAGGCACGCGGCCTTGCCGCGGCCCGTGCCTTGCGTCGTGAGGCGATGATCCAGATCTCACGCCGCCGCGCGGCGATGACACACGATACGCCGTCCGAATTCTCGACGCAGGAAAGTGGGCCGTCACCCCTGCCCGATGATCTGCTTGCGCGGCTCCTTGCAGCGCGTGACCCCGAGACTGGCCGGATGATGAGCGATGAGGAGATCATCGATAATCTGCTGACATTCCTGACGGCAGGTCATGAGACCACAGCGCTGGCGCTTGCCTGGACATTCGACCGTCTCGGTCGTCACCCCGAAATCGCACGCAGCGTGCAGGCGGAAATCGATGCCGTGCTGGGAACTGATGATGTGAATGGCACTGGGGGCGATGCGCTTGCTATGGAGCAGGTCCAGCAGCTCACCCTCACACGTGCCGTACTGCGTGAATCCATGCGTATGACGCCACCGGCGCCGATGATCGTTCGTGAGGTGAGCGAACCCTTCGAGCTGGATGGGGTGCAGCTCCATCGCGGTACGCGACTGATTGTACCTATCTGCGCTCTGCACCGGCACAGGAGTCTGTGGTCGGCACCTGAGATTTTTAACCCGTCGCGGTTCATGAGTCAGCCCGATGGCAAGGAAAAGCAGATCGATCGCTTTGCCTATCTGCCTTTCGGCGCAGGTCCACGCATCTGCATCGGGGCAAGCTTTGCCGAAACCGAGGCCCTTGTTGTCATGGCGCTCATGCTACGCCATGTCGCCCTTACCCCGATGCTGCGCGAGGCCCCACCCGGCCGGATGGAAATCACCATGCGGCCGGCAAGGCCCCTGCTGATGGCGGTAACGGCACGTAATCAGGGAGCGTCGGTGGCCCAAGGCGTAAAGCCTCAGGACCAACCGTAAGCGCTCGGGTTATGAAGTCTGTTCGTGAGCGAAAGGATGGAAGGTCAAATCCACGACCTCGATCATGCCTTGCACATTGAGATTGAGCTCTTTGGGCGCACACAGCATATTGCACGACACTGTGTTATCGTAGATATTTTCCGGGTCATTACGGTAATTGTTTTTATTATAAAGCGTCGTTACATGCCAATATAGAATATAATCCTGCGCCCAAAGATGCTTTATCAACTCTGCTGAGCGATCTGGCCGGTCATTTTCAACGAAAATGACCGGTCGGCACCGGGCTATGGTTTCCGAGGCGCCCTGCAATGCCTCAAGCTCGAAACCCTCGACATCGATCTTGAAGAGCAACGGGTGCTTGTCCGTCAGCATATCATCGGCCCGTACACACGGAACCTTCACCTGCTCGGCCTTGTTGTCGTGGCTCATGGAAACACGACCGAAATTGCCAAGCTGCCGGTAATCGGGGCGTTCAAACCCGAGCACACCGCGCTCCGCACCACAGGCAAAAGGCCAGGCGACAACATTATCGAGCGCGTTCAGAGCCAGATTGGCGCAGAGATTCTGGAACAGGAAAGGCTGAGGCTCGAAAACAACGACATCAGCCCCGACCCTTGCGGCAACCTGGGCGAGAGCCACCGTCATGCTGCCGTTATTACCGCCGATCTCGACGATGGTACCCGGCCCCCTGATGAACTGCCGCAGAAGCTCCATCTCGCCTTCGCCATATTCGCCGTAACGAATTAAGGCCTGCCCGATGAAGAAATCGCATTTATTGGCCAGCATCGGCCCATAGCGACCCTGGGTCAGTTCATAAGGCAGTAGGGGCTGAACCATTTTACGACACTCTTATTTTGCTTTGCCCAAAGCAATGGGCACGTGCTCGTCAATATCCCCGTTAAATAACCGACCTACCGCGTCGCGACTACTCCGATTTGGATTATGGAAACGTTAATACCTTCACATAAGCGAGATGTTCCATGAATTTACATTGCATAGATGTCAAATGAATGCATGTATATATCAAAATTCATGGAATAAGAGACCAAGACCATCTGAGATACGGATGGTATTTTTCAAAATTCATTATAGTCCACGTGAGATGATCATACTATGCCTCCCCTAGACGGCGCATCAATGATCCCCACTGAGGCAATACGATATAAGAGCAATGAATAATCTATATTGCGTTATTCATTATTTAGCCTCGCGAAAGGTGTATTTGCCTGTAAATGCAGGAACGCTGTTCGCCGAGACACCAGTCACCACGAAGGCTTCACCGCATCCCACGTAGTGCCGCCGCATGTGGCAGCAGAGGGGTAGGAACAACGTCACAGACCCCTCACCACTATGCCCTGCGATAAAGAGGCTTCGCCCTTCCTTCCCTCAGCGAGAAGGCGGAACACAACAATGCGCGAAAGACACCGTTCCTACATCCGGCTGGTACGTAGTCTTGATCGGAAGCCAGCCGGGGAGGACTTATAGACCGTTGAGCGGCGGCGGCACGCGAGCGGCGGCGAGTGCCACCTGCTGACGCTCCGCGAGAGCGACCTCGTCGAAATCCGCAATCAGTTCCTGGAAAAGCTTGTGCCAGTTCAACTTGGCGCGCAGGCGAAGGAAAACGCTCCCCAGACCGATGGCAGAGCGATCGACCAGCACGAACTCACGTGACGGACGCACGCCGCCCGTGCGCTTGAGCCCCTCATAAACGCGTTCAGCAATATCACGCCCGAAATTGGGGTCGTCATTTTCCTGAATGAAACGTTCGCGGTCATCCATCAGCGGGCCATAGATGAAACGCGCCCATTCGTTCAGCACCGAAGCTGTCTCACGCGACAGCCCCTTGAAGCCCCAAGCCTCATAGGCTGCAAAGGCCATGTCCTCATCATTGTCACGCAGCGCATTGAAGAGGTCGATGATACCCTTGATGAAATGCGGTGGGAAAATCCGTATCGCACCAAAATCGAGCAGGTTGAGCCCCCAATCGGGGCGAATGGTGAAATTGCCCATATGCGGGTCGCCATGAATAATGCCGTAGCGATAGACCGGTGTGTACCACGCCTTGAACAGTGCGGTCGCAATGGCATTACGCTCTTCCTGGGTCGGGTTCGTATCCAGGATCTTCTGGATACCCCTGCCCGAGACCCACTCCATCGTCAGCAGGCGACGGGTGGAAAGCGCCTCGACAGGCAGTGGTACCGTGACCTCAGGAATATGCTGCAGCATGTCGCGATAGAGCCGCATATGCGAGGCTTCGCGCTCGTAATCGAGTTCCTCACGCAGGCGCTCTTCCAGCTCGCGCACGACTTCATCCTGTTTGATGGCTGGCAGGAATTGCTGCACAAGCCCGACCACCACCCTGAACTGACGCAGATCGGATTCCACGGCAGCGTTCATATCGGGGTACTGCAACTTGCAGGCGACATCCTGCCCTTCTGCCGTTACCGCACGATGCACCTGCCCCAGACTGGCCGCCGCCATGGCCTGATGGGAGAATGAGCGAAACTGCCGCTCCCAGTTCACACCGAGTTCAGTCACCATACGGCGGCGCACAAAACTCCAGGCCATCGGCGGGGCATTGGCCTGCAGTTCTGCCAGCTGGTTGGCATATTCCTCGGGCAGGGCACCGGGGATGGTGGAGAGTATCTGCGCGCCCTTCATGAGCGGCCCCTTGAGCCCTCCCAGAGCCGCACGCAGGTCATTGGCATGAATGGCCTGATTGGATTTAAAACCAAGCTTGTTGCCAATCACGCGCGTCGCGATACCCCCGACCGTGCCCGAGGCACGCGCCATGCGCTTGATTTCGCCAAACAGGCCAGTCTGATCCAGATCCTTGGGTGTGCTCATCGGTTAAGCGCTCTTGTCCTGTTTTTCCCGAGCCTCAAGCTCGTCAATGAAGCCGGAGATCACATCCAGGCCCTTGCGCCAGAACCCCGGGTCGGTCGCATCCAGACCGAAAGGCGCCAGCAGATCGGCATGGCGCTTTGTGCCCCCGGCTTCCAGCATCGCCACATAACGATCCTGAAACGCGGCTGTTCCACCCTGCTTGTCCTGTTCGCTTTGATAAACGCCATAGAGCGCATTCACCAGGCAATCCCCGAACGCATAGGCGTAAACATAAAACGGTGAGTGCACGAAATGCGGGACGTAAGACCAGTAGGTGTCATAATCGGGAGTGAACTCGAAAATCGGACCAAGACTGCGCGTCTGCACCTCGCGCCAGATTTCGCCCAGACGCTCTGGAGACAGCTCGCCGTTACGGCGCTCATCATGCACCTTCACCTCAAACTGGTAGAAGGCAATCTGGCGCACAACCGTATTGAGCATGTCCTCGACCTTGCCGGCCAGCATGCGGCGCCTGCGCGCGGGGTCGTCTTCCGCGTCCAGCAGAGCACGAAATGTCAGCATCTCGCCGAACACCGAGGCTGTCTCGGCAAGGGTGAGCGGGGTCGAGGATTGCAGATAACCCTGCTTTGCCGCGAGAAGCTGATGCGCGCCATGTCCCAGTTCATGCGCCAGCGTCATGACATCGCGCGTGCGACCGTGATAGTTGAGCAGCACGTAAGGATGGGTGTCCGGTGTGACCGGATGGGCGAAGGCGCCGGATGACTTGCCCGGCACTGGCGGCACGTCGATCCAGTCATTCTCCATGAAGCGCCCCACGAGCGCACCAAGGCGCGGGTCGAAACGCTCATAGGCATCG
Organism: Asaia sp. HumB; assembly: GCF_030263835.1. NCBI lineage: Bacteria > Pseudomonadati > Pseudomonadota > Alphaproteobacteria > Acetobacterales > Acetobacteraceae > Asaia > Asaia sp. HumB. The sequence continues at coordinate 321,111 of NZ_JARPML010000002.1, forward strand.
CGCACGATGGTCTTGGCATCTTCCCACGGGATCAGCCTGTCTTCGTCATCGGGGAGCGGGGCGTTGCGGTCCCAATGCTGAAGCTTGTCGAGGCCAAGCCATCCTGCCTTGAGACTGTAATAGCGATGTGCCAGCCGGGCATAATCGGCGTCGACTGCCGAGACGAGCGCATCGACCACTCCATCCTCAACCATGTTTGCCCGGTTGCGGCTCGATGAGGGGCGCGGGAAGCCCCTGAGGCCATCCTCGATGGACTTGTCCTTGGCGAGAGTATTGGTGATCAGCACGAGAAGGCGCTGATTAGCCCCCAGAGCGCGGCTCACCTCACCGGCTGCGATACGACGTTTCTCCCGATCGGGGCTCGATAACTGGTTGAGCGCGTCACCCAGAGGGCGCTCCTCGCCATCGAGCGTGACCGTCAGGGAGGCCATGGTCTCGTCAAAAAGCCGGTTCCACGAAGCCCTGCCCGTCACCGACTTCTCAACCAGTACCTGTTCCACCTCATCAGAAAGCTGATAGGGCCGCCATACACGCAGATCACGCAGGAAGGGCGCCCAGCGGGCAAGCTCGGCATCCTCCAGCAGCTTTTCCAGATGGGCATCATCCAGTCGGTTGAGCTCAAGCGTGAAGAACAGCAGATGCGATGAGATTGCCGTCAGACGCTCTGTCATGCCCTGTGAGAAGCGCCCTGTGGCCGGGTCGGTCGTTCGCGCCGCAAAGCCAAGTTGCGCGAAGGCACCCAAGCGGCCCATGCGCTGGTCGATCCGCTCATACGCTATGATGGCAGAGGCCAGATCGCTGGCACTCGCTTCAGCCAGCCTGCCTTTCCAGCGTTCGGCGAAAGCCTTTGCCTGTTCATCGCACCAGGCGAGATCGTGCTCGATGGAAGGGTCATCGAGGCCGGCATACAGATCCGAGAGATCCCAGCGGGGCAAGGTAGGGCTGTCGGCTTGGGCCATGTCGTCGGGTCCTTGTTATCTTTGTCTGTCCCATCCCATCTGGTGACGACCAGATGGGACAGAAAGAGGGGTATCGCCCCTGCCGTGGAAGAGTGCGTGTCGCGTCGGGGAAATGATGCCCTAGCGGAAAGCCGGCTCGTCAAAGCCGCGCAGCTTGCGCGAATGAAGACTATCCACCCCCCGCTCACGCAGCAGGCGCATGGTCTCGATCCCCACCATGAGGTGCTGGCTGACCCGCTCGCGATAGAACGCATTCGCCATTCCGCGCAGCTTCAGCTCGCCATGCAATGGCTTGTCAGACACACAAAGCAGCGTGCCATAGGGAACGCGAAACCGGAATCCGTTGGCCGCAATGGTGGCGGATTCCATATCCACGGCGATGGATCGGCTCATATTGATCTGGGTGAAGAGCGCCCGCAAACGGAGCTCCCAGTTGCGGTTATCGGTCGTCATGACCGTGCCTGTGCGCAGCCTGGTCTTGATCTCGCGCTCGTCCAGCCCGGTCACGCGCTCCATCGCCTCCTGCAGCGCCACCTGCACCTCTGCAATCGGGGGGACGGGCACCCATGTCGGCAGGTCGTCGTCAAGCACATGGTCGTCGCGCACATAGCCATGCGCCAGCACGTAATCGCCCAGCAGCTGGGTGCGACGCAGCCCGGCGCAGTGGCCTACCATAAGCCAGCAGTGAGGGCGCAGAACAGCCAGATGATCGGTGATCGTCTTGGCGTTGGAAGGGCCAACACCGATATTGATGAGCGTGATGCCATCACCATCCGGGCGGCAGAGATGATAGGCGGGCATCTGCGGCAAAGAGGCTGAAGGCTGCCCCGACATACCGGTCTTGCTGTAGATCGCATCGCCCGGCTCGACGAAGGCGCTGTATTCGCCGCCGGCGTCGACCTGTGCACGGGCATAATCGCGAAAGCCGTCAACATAACGCTGATAGTTGGTCAGCAGAATGAAGCGCTGGAAATGACGGGGCGCCGTGCCGGTATAGTGATGCAGCCGCGCAAGCGAATAATCTGTCCGCTCTGCGGTGAAAAGTGCGAGAGCCCTCGGCGCGTCGGGGTCCGGTATGATTTCGCAATTGGCAATGCGGTCATCTGTCGCATGCAGATCCGGCAAGGCGTAATTATCCTGCAGGATCTTCAGATCACTCTCGGTGAGGCCAGTCACAGCCTCTTCCATGACGTAGGGCAGCGGCATGGGGCGACGCGAGAGCCCGACATGCACAGGCTGACGATAACATTCGAGCAAATTCTCGATCTGGGCACGCCAGTAGCTGCGAAACAGCGCAGGCCGCGTCAGGGTGGTGCCATAGAAACCGGGCTCAAGCAGAACGCCAAAACGCGGCTTCACATCATGGGGGATCGATCCGCGCGCGAGAGAAAAAGCGAGATAGGGATAACAGGATTCCGCTGGCTCACGCGCCTCGAAGGCCTTGCGCAGCCGGGATGCACCCTCGTCATAAAGCGCCTCGATCCGGTCAAGCGCTGCCTCGGCATCATGGAACGGCATGAAGCCTGAACCGACCTGGTCGAACATGCCATCCTGATCCGATACGCTCATCCTGCATCCTTCCCGTTTTTCAGCCCGCTTTTGAGAGGGTTGCGATCAGGCTAGCCCGAACTGCAGAACGACGATAGACGCAGATATCGGTACGTTATAACATAACGATATGAGCAATCACGATTCCGCCTCGCCTGCCGCTATCCGTTCTGCGAACGTGCAAAGCCGACTCACCCCCGGGGCTGCCGGAAAAAGAGCGTCCATACGCAAGGCATCCGCAGATAATGACGGCACCTGCCGCAAAACGATCTGGCGCAGGCTGGAAGGCGATTCATGGGAGGCGTTCGATGCCCTGCCCCGCGCCATTCGCCTTCGACTGACCGAGCATGTTTATGATGCCTGGTCGGTCAACGCTCTGGCACTGTGGCGCCACTACAAGAAAGTGCATGGCGCGACTGAAAGGGCTGAACGGGCCATGATCCGCTACCTCGATTACTGTGAGAGACTTGAGCAGCAAGCCTTTATCGAACGCCACGGTGCCCTGGCCCATCAGGCAGCAGGTGCCACACCGTTACGCTATGAAGCCTCGCGCCAGAAGATAGGGTCTCGAGCTCGAAACGCCCTCAGAACAGAGATACGCCACCATAATACTATGACGGTTGCGTTTAATTAACGCGCATCACACCATTGTCACGCACCCACTCATAAATAGTCTGCCATATAATCGGCATACCATGCGCAGATCGATGTTATATTTACTTGGACAGTCCAAACTCCCTGCGGCGATTCTGCATCCAGACAGGCGGCTTCTTCCGTATGACTGCATGAGGACATTAGCTTCAGAAGGTGTAATCTTCTGAGCGACGCCCAATCGACCGCCGGACTGGAGCGCCCTCCTCTTCTGGGCGCTCCCTATATCGCCCATCACCCTATGTGGCGTCGGGTTCTCTATGCCTGCATGGGCATTTTCATGCCCATCATTGCCTCAACCCAGAACGCCCTCCTTTCGGGCAATCTCGGGAGCGCAGCCGGTGAAGCCAGGCTGACCACAGCCGAGGCGGAATGGCTGATCGCCGCGTTTGTCGGGGCGGCGGCCTTTGCCAATCTGGTTGTCATCAAGGGGCGCCAGCAATTCGGCATCATGTTCTTTCTCATCACCCTGCTCGGGGTGAATGTGGCAACCGGGCTGCTGCTGATCGCCGCCCCGTGTTTCGCAACCCTGATCATCAACCGTGCCAGCAACGGGCTTATGGTATCGACCAGCGTTGCGGGGGGCGTTTATTACCTGATCCAAGCGCTCCCCAAATCGCATCGTGTCATGGCCATCGCCATTGCCATCACCTCCCTACAGATCGCCATCCCGCTGGCGGCCCTTATTCCCGTCGAAACGCTGACCCGCTCGGGCAATCATGGCTTTGCGTGCCTCGGCACGGCCTTCGCTGCCCTGCAACTCGCCTTCGTTCTGCTGCTGCCCCTGCCGAAAACCAATATGGGCCGCGTTTTCGAGAAGATGGACGGCATGTCAGCCCTGCTCCTGTGCGGCATGTCGATCTGCCTTGCCTCGTTCCTGACTTTCGGGCGCACCATGTGGTGGACAGACACCCCCTGGATCGGGTGGCTGCTTGTCGGCACAATCGGTTTTGGCGCTGCGGCTCTAGCAGTTGAGCTCTGCCGCACGCGTCCGCTGCTCCAGATCGACTGGCTGAGTACCGGCACGATTTTCCGTTTTGCGTTTGTCGCCATCATGGAACGGCTTCTGCTGTCAGAGCAGAACACCGGTGCTATCGGATTGCTCGGTCATGCGGGGCTGCTCAATGACCAGTATCACACGCTTTATCTGCTGGTGATTCTGGGCATGGTGGCTGGGATGACCGTCATGGCGCTGACCCTCTCGGCCCGTGCAATCCCCTATCAGTGCATCGTGGCCCTGCTCGCCATCGCCCTTGCCGCATGGCTTGATTCCGGCAGTAACGGCCTCACACGCCCTGCCGACATGTATCTTTCACAGATGCTGCTGGGCTTCGGCACCACGCTCTTCGTCGGGCCGGCCCTGCTCTATGGTGTCATTCTGGTGCTCAAATCGGATACGAGCCATTTCATCTCCACCATCTATGTCTTTGCCATCACGCAGAGTATCGGCAGCGTCACGGGGGCGGCCCTGCTGGGCAGTATCCAGTATTATTACGAACGCTATGCCCTGACCGGGTTCAGTTCACGCCTCGACGACACAGCCAGTCTCTCCCTCGCCACGGCGCGTCGAGGCCTGAGTGGTGTTTCCAGCACCCTTTCGGATCAATCCGCCATCATGGGGTATCTAAACCTGTTCGGTTTCGTGGCCGTCCTGGCGCTTTGCGCCGCCATTCTGATCGGCCTCTTCCTCATCGGGCGGCATCTCATGCAATTCACGAACAAGCGCCTCTCATGACCAACACACATTCTCTCCCCCCCGACCAGAATGCGCCGCCTCCCGGCAAGACAGCATCGGGAGGGGCGCCCGCAGCGCCCCCATCAGGCGCGGTCTGGCATCCCCCCCGACGCAGCATCACCATACTGAGCGTGGTGGCCTTGCTGGCTTTCATCGCCATCGGTTGTGTGCTGGCAACCTTCGGCCTAGCCCCTTTCGGGACCGAGGGTGTAAGCACGGATGATGCCTATGTGCAGGGCCATGTCACCATCGTGGCGCCTGAAGTGCCGGGTTATATCGAGGGGGTTTTCGTGACCGACTTCGCCCCGGTACATAGGGGACAGCTTCTGGTGCAGATTGACGAAAGCACCTATCGCGCCCGCGTGGCACAATCCGAAGCCGATCTTGCAAGCAGGCAGGCGGCGTTGGACAATAACAGACAGAACCAGGCCTCGGCCCGTGCGCGGCTCGACCAGCGTCAGGCGGCCCTGATGACGGCACAGGCCCACCTGACACGCAGCACGGCGGATCATCGGCGACAGGCGGCCCTCGTGGGCGATCAGAGCGTGTCGCGTGTGGAATATGATTCCGGCCTCGATGCCCTGCGTTCCGACCAAGCGGCATTGCGTCAGGCTCAGGCCGATATCCGTGCCGCACAGGCCGATGTGAAAGCGGCGGATGTGCAGGAAGAAGTTCTCAGCGCGCAGGTTCGTCAGGCGGCTGCAACCCTTGACTCGGCGCGCATCGACCTCGGTCGCACCCATATACGTGCGGCCAGTGATGGTGTGATTGGCCGCACGGGCGGCACGCATATCGGCGCCTATGTGGGAGCAGGCACCGCACTATTCTCTCTGGTCCCCGGTGAGCGCTGGGTGGTTGCCGAGTACAAGGAAGCCCAGACTGGCAATATCCGCATCGGTCAGGCGGCCTCTTTCACCGTGGACGGCCTGAACGGGCAGAAATTCACAGGACGGGTTTTCCGTATCGCACCCGCAACGGGCTCAGAATTTGCAGTTGTCAAACCGGATAATGCGACGGGCAATTTCGTGAAAATTCCCCAGCGTATCGGCATCTACATAGCCATTGACCCGAACCAGCCCAACGCCGATCGCCTCGCCCCGGGCATGTCGGTCGAATCCTACGTCGCCACGCCGCCTCAGTCGTCTTCCGATATTGCCCGGTCCACGGCTGACACCGGCACAGCAGGAACCCAGACGCCATGAAGACTGGTTATGGTTGGCGGCGATACTATCCTGCCAAAATCCTGACCGGGCTATGCCTTTTATCGCTCGGTGCGACGGGGTGTCAGGAGGGGGATTTCAACCTGCCGAAAGGCTCTGCCGTGGTGGCACCGGCACAATGGCGGCAGGGTGACCAGGCAGCGATGCACACGAAGCTCGACCCGCAATGGTGGGGACAGTTCGGCGACCCTGTTCTGGTGGCTCTTGTCGCCCATGCGCTGAACAACAACCCCGATCTTGCTTTGGCGGCTGAAAATGTCATGCAGGCGCGTGCGCAAATGCGCCTCGCCCTCAGTGCCCAGCTTCCCCATATCGACGGTCAGGCTCTTGGTATCGGCAATAGCCGCCTCTTCGGATCGAATTTCAGCCAGTATATCCTTGGCGGTGGCCTGACATTCGATTTCGATCTGTTCGGCAAGCTGCGCGAGCAGACCCGCGCGGCCCGGATCCAGACCCTTGCCAGCGCCGCGAACAGGGAAGCCGTCCGTCTGGCACTGATCGGCGATACGGTACGTGCCTATGTGTCACTTCAGGCCTCGCGCACGGCGCTGGACGTGCTGCAACGCACGTTGATCGTTCGGCAGAATGAACTGGTCCGCGTGCGCCACCAGCTTGCCACCGGCTATGAGAAAACCAGCACTTTCGATCAGGCGAGCGCTCTGGTCAGCGACGCCCAGTCCCAGATCGAGTCGACCCGCCTGCAGATTTCACAGCAGGAGAACGCCCTTGCCGTGCTTCTAGGCGAAATGCCCAGTGACGAGATGGCGCGTCTGACGCAAGGCAAACCGCTCGCCGCACTCACGCTCCCTCCAGCGGTAACCCCCGTTCCGGCGCGTCTGCTTGCCAACCGGCCCGATCTTATTGCGGCAGCAGATCAGATCATCGCAGCCGATCACTCCCTGCGCTCCGCCCGTGCCGCCTTTTTGCCCGATATCAGTATCAATCCCGGCATCGGCACGGCGGGGGGCACAACCCCCATCTCGGGCACGATCTGGTCTCTGGGCGGTAGTATGCTGGCGCCTATCTTCGAGGGCGGCGCTCTGCGAGCCCGTGAAAGCATGGCGGTATCGCAGCGCAACCAGGCCGCATGGAGCTACCGCAAGGTGGCGGTTCAGGCATTTCGCGAGGTGCAGGATGCCCTTACTGGCGTAACCCGACTGGCGGCACAGGAAGAGAGTCTGCAACGCAGCCTTGAGGCACGACGCCACACCCTCGAGGATGCACGCAAGGAACTCGCGACCGGCTATGTCAATTATTTCGATGTCGCCAATGCCGAAACCGCAGCCTTGTCAGCCGAGCTTCAGACTGTACAGGTCAGGGCATCGAGACTGGCCGAAATCGCCACGCTCTACCAGGCAGCAGGCGGCGGCTGGACTCCGCCAAAGGATGTGCTTCCCCTGCCCACCCATGACGACAGGTCTTGAGCCCGGATAGGTTATAACGCTCGAAAAACGCGCAGTGTGAAAAAAGAGGGCCCGCTCCTCCGCCCAGCGTTCAACGGATCCTGATATCCACCGCACTGCCGGCACCGGTGGCATCTACGAGGGCAATATGCACAAAGCCGGGGCTGTCCGGCTTCCATGACGGCGTGATCCCCACCGGTGTGTCGAGTGGCACGCCATTGACGAGCCAGCGATAGGGCTCCGTTCCCCCGCTGGCCACCAACCCCAGCGGGGTGACCTGACCATCCTCGGCAAAGCACTCCACCACGCCCCCGTTGCCCGGTTGCACGATGCGCGGCCCTGCATTGTCACGCGCCCTCACCAAAGCGGGCGACAACGAGGCTGCGGGCGCCATGGCATCCGGGCCTTCATCTCCTTCAGGAGGCAGGATGTCGAAAACGTTCATGAGCAACGGTGCGCTGGTACCGAGGCCGGTAATGCCGGGCACAGCGGTACCGTCAGGCCGTCCGCCCCAGACCACGACAATCCAGTCCCCCCTTACCCCAACGGCCCAGGCATCGCGCTGCCCGTATGAAGTGCCTGTCTTGAACGCCATGCGCTGGTCCTGCGTGTCGATGCGTCCTTTAGGCAACGGCGTGCCGCGCAGGATGGACATGATCTGATGGGCAGCATGACCGCCGATCATTCTCATCCCCTCAGAAGGCGCGACGGGCCAGTCCAGTCCGACCGGACGTGACATGCCGTGATTGGCAAAGATGCCATAGAGCCGCGCCAGATCGAGCGGCGTGATGCCAACACCCCCCAGTGCGAGGGCCAGACTCGGCGGTGTCGCCGGTGGAAGTTTCAGCCTTATGCCGGCGGCATCGAGCGTTCCGGCAAAATAGGACGCGCCAATCATGTCGAGCGCCCTCACGGCTGGCAGATTATACGACCGTTGCAGGGCATTGCGTATGGTGGTCGTGCCATGAAAGACGCGGTCGTAGTTGCGTGGCGCGTAGCCGCCAAAGCGCGTGGCGCGATCCTGTATGAGCGTATCGGGCGCCAGATAGCCGAGCTGGAAGGCGAGCGCATAGATTGCAGGCTTGAGCGTCGACCCCGGTGAGCGCCATGAGGTGATCATATCCGCAGCGCAGCCCGAGCAGCCATTGCCGGCATTGCCTTGCCATGCCGCGATACCCCCGTCGCGCTGCGCCACCAGAACAGCCCATGTGCCCCCTTCCGGCGGGGGTGTCTGGCGCAGGATACGCGCGAGATTGCTCTGGATACGCCGGTCGAGCGATGCCTGATAGACGTTGCGCGTCCCCTGCCGCCACTGCCAGGTCAACGCACCCTGCGCCTCGTGGACGATTCCGGCGGGTATCAGGGCGAAGGGCGTCGCCTCCCCTGCGGTGCGCAGGGATGGATGGCCCGCAAGCAGGGCTGCAACGGCCCTGTGCGCCGCCTGCGGATGACGGTCGGGGCGCAGGGCTTCCGGATGACGCGCCATCATGATCAGAAGGGCCGCCTCCTCATCGCTCAGATGCAGGGGCTCATGCCCGAACCAGAGGAGCGACGCCGCGCGTATGCCTTCGATGTTCCGGCTTTCCGGCGCGAGTGTCAGATAGAGATCCAGAACACCCCGATGCCCGTAGCGCCATTCAAGCTGAAGCGCCCGCGCCATATCCTGAATCTTGCCGCGCCAGCTGTGACGATGCGGGCTGAGCAGCCGGGCCGTCTGCATGGCCAGCGTCGAGCCGCCCGAGACAATATGGCCGCGGGTGGTGAGCTGATAACCCGCCCGCAACAGCGACAGGGGATCAATTCCGGGGTGCAGCCAGAAACGCCTGTCCTCGATCGCGAGCAGCATGGCGCGATAATGCGGATCGACCGATGCGGCCGGTGTGGCGAAACGCCATGCGCCATCGCCGCTCACCCGTCCGTCCATTACCTCGCCACGCCTGTCCTGCATCAACAGGGCGAAGGCGCGGGCACGCGACATATCGGGCGGAAAAAGCCTGTCTGCCCCCCAGAGCAGCGCCACCGTCAGGGTGACACAACCCAGAAGGGCGCAGACCATCTGGCCCGACCGGGCCAGACGGCGCGCCGGATTACGCGCCGGACTAACCGCCGGTATCTCGCGCCCTTCGTTCATCGTGGGGCGATGACAATCCGGCTCGAAGCACTGCGCGCCATCACTGACGGGCTGAAACGGTCCTTCACCATCGTTTCGGGGCGCAGGAACTGCCCCGGCGCCACGGCGCGCACGATATAGGCCAGACGAAAGGCATTTGAAGCCAGCAGATTGGCATCGCTCGGGCGATAGGATCCGCCAGCGATATCGAAAGCGACCGTCAGACGATCATCCCTGATCGCGACATGATGCGGCACGGTGAGTTCGCCCAGAGAGGCAAACATGGAGCCACCCGATTGAGAAGCCTCGCGCCTGTCATCATCGTCGGTTCCCTCATCACCGTCCCGGTCACGACCCATGCCATGCCCGTGTGCCTGCACCAGGCTCTCGATTTCCCAGCCTGCCGGGAGCAGATCGGTCAGAAGGCAGTGATGCGCGTTCCGGTCCTGCGCCTCACCCTGCACCAGCACGATGAACCGGTCATTCTGATGCCCCTGGCCGGGATCGTACGGATCGCCGCTCATGGTCAGCATGGATACACGAAGGGTCATTCCCGCATTAACGGCGTCCGGCGCCTCTCGCGGGGTGCCCGTCACGGTTTCGGTCAGCCAGAGCGGGGTCGTGCCGGTATTGGTCAGGCGATAACCCTGCAGTGCCGATGGCTCGGGCGCGAAGGCAACAGGCATGGCGATGGGACGGGGCATCTCCTTGCCGTTGACGGCAATCCCGCGCGCCGGGTCGGGGCGTTCCATGGCGCGGGCCGCCTCGAGCATTGCTGTTGTGGTCTCGGCAGGCAGTGACGAGAGCGAGACGTCGAGCTGGCCGAAGCGATCGATCAGTTTCTGCGCAAGCCCCTTGTTGCCACTCTCTGCCGCCAGCGGCACGAGACCGCCCAGATCACGCAGATAGATCCAGTAGAACGGATCGGAAGCCGCCGGTCGACCCGAGCGGACCGGGCCAAGGGCATCGACCGCCATCCCGAACAGCGTGTTGCTCATGCCACGCTCATTCCCCAGCGAGAGCCCACCGGCGAGATGTCCAAGCGCCAGCGCATCGGCGAAAGCCGCGTTAGCTGCCGTATCACCCCAATAGATGCGCGATACGCCATTGCTTGTCCTTGCCGTCGTACGGTCACCCAGCGCACGCAGGGCACCGATATCCAGCCTTCCCGCGCGGGCGAGAACATAGAGCGCATAAGCGCGTGTCTCAGGCGTGACCGCGCCTTCGCTATTGCGTTCATCACGGCTCGCATCCCCGGGGCTCTGGGCCTGGGAAGTCTCCAGCCAGTCCAGCGCACGATCGAGCGCAGGCGCAGGCACCCCGTATCCAGCCTCTTTGGCATGGACGAGAAAATCGACGACGTAGAGCTGCTCCCAGGGGAACAGACGGCCATCATTCAAGCGCCATGAGCCAAAACGCCCACCGGCATCCTCGCGATCGACGAGCATGGCAATGGCACTGTTGATCCGTTTATCCGCCCCTTCGGGCACGGTCAGCCGTGCCAGCTCATCGTGTCCCTTGAAGGCCAGAAGCCCGCGTGCCGAGGCTGCAAGCGAAACGCTGTCAGTGCCATATCCGGCCTCGAGCGTCTGAAGCAGGCCGATCGTATCAATCCCGTGCACCCCGGAATAGCCCAGCGTCACCCGCGAGCTGCCGGGCTCGAACGGTGCCAGCAGATCGGCCGAAGCCTCGTAGCTTTCACCGGGTGCCTGCGGCTTGACCACCGAGCGGGTGAAGGGCAGATGGCCCGGCCTGACCTGAAGATCCCAGCCTCGTGTCAGCACAGGCCGACCGGCCTTGTCCTGCACCCTGATCGTCATGTGGGCGATGCCCGAGTCACCGGCCTGCAAACCGGCACGAAACGACTGGCGTGCGCCCTTTGCGAGATTGGCTTCGAAATGCCCGGGCCCCGTAATGCGGATCGGCCCTGTGGCGCTCAGGGTTGCCGTATAACGTCCAGCCTCGCCTTCGGTATTGACGATCGAGACCAGACTGTCGGTCACGTCGCCCGGCGCCAGGAAACGCGGCAGGGTAAGATCGGCAAAGACCGGGTCACGAACGAGCACGTCGGATTCCGCCGTGCCCAGGGCGTCGTCCGACCAGGCCGTGACCATCAGATGCAACGTGCCCTCAAAATCGGGAATATCCAGCGGTATGGCAGCATGACCCGCATCATCCGTGGTGATTATGCCCGAGAACAGCGAGACGATACGGGTGGACGTGACAGAAAGCCCGCCCCCGCCATCGCCGCCCTCATCACCACCTTCGCGAATCTCGCCGCCCTGTCCGACCGGAGTCATGAGATGCGCGTAGCTGTCGCGTATATCGAGCGCGAAGGCGCGGCGCCCATAAACCAGATCGAACGCATCCGGCAGCTTCCACTGCGTCAGGGCGAGAATACCCTGGTCCACCGCCGAGACCACGAGGTGAACCTTCTTGCCCCCCGTGACGGTCAGGGGAAGTACTGCGTGACCCTGCGGCCTCAGCACAGCCGGTGCATCGAGTGCGATTTTGAGGTGATGCGCCGACTGGTCCAGACCGATATAGCCAAGCCCCACCGCCCGTGACGGCTCATGCGGACGCACAGGCGTATCGAGCGGTCGATAGGCTGTAACGAGCACATAGGCGCCACCGGGCCAGCCCGCTTCCGCTTTCACCGGGATATCAAGTCCGCCTTTGGGCAGGGTGACCGTTTTTGTGCTCTCGACCTTGTCTGTCGCAATCACGATCTGTGCTTCGCCTGCAAAAGGCGCCTGCACATGCACAACGGTTTCACCACCCACCGGCAGGATTTTGTCGCGCACGGTCAGGCTCAGGCGATCAGGCGCATTGGGCTTTTCGGTAGAATCCGACCACCAACCCGTGGCGAAGCGGGATGAACTCGCTGCGTTGCTTTGCGGGTCACTCAGAATGACGCGATAGCGCCCGCCATCCAGTTCAGTCGCGAAATGCGCCCGCCCCGAGGCATCTGTTGTCAGCGTGCCATTCTGGAGCGGCTCATCAATGACATGACGAATGAAGTGCCAACCCTGGCTGTTCCTGATCCAGTCATAGGTCTCGTTTTCACGCACGATTGTCCATCTGAGGACGTGATTGGCCAATGCCTTGTTATCGGGATTGAGCGCGATCACATCAACGGGGACCGAGCGGGTTTCCAGTTCCCCCCCACTTGCAGGTGGGGTGACACGCACACCGATCAGCGGCCTGTTGCGACGAATGGGCAGCGTCAGGATCTTGCTGACACTGCGCCCGGCAGGATCGAACAGGCTGAGGCGGATTTCTGCCTTGAGCGGCAGTGTGAGCCCATTGGGGATTTCGGGCAGGACGCTCAGTGCAGCGTGGCCTGAATCATCCGTGTCGGGTACTGCAAGGCTCTGCTGGTCAGGGCTGAAATTTTGGGTCTGCAACCCGAACACGAAGCCTTTTGCCTCTGCGACGGGGGTCTCATCACGCATGACACGCAAGACGCCCTCTCCCCTCAGATGCGCAGCCGGGGCACCATAGAGATAGCGCCCTTCAACCGCGATGCCGAGCTTCTGCCCCTCGGTAATGAAAGGGCTAGCCGGGGTGGCATCGACCGCAATGGTCTGGGGGACGAAATCCTGCACCAGAACCGAGGCGCGTCCCACGGGCGGTGACGTGGGATCGACATAGGCCTCAAGTGTCCAGTTTCCCGCTGCCGCTGCGGCCGAAAGGGCAAGGCTGGTCACAAGGCCGCCAGAGGCTTGTGGTGTCAGGTGAAGGGTCTGCGCCTTTACGCCATCCGGTCGACGCAGGACGAGGTCGAGCGGCAGATCCGGCAGCGCACGGCCCTGCGCATCGCGCAGAATCAGGGTCGTATTGATGGTCTCGCCGGGACGGTAGATTCCGCGATCAGTCGCGATCACTGCCTGTTGCGGCCCCGGTGCCTTGTGCCCTTCAGCCTCGCGGTCGGAAAAATCGAACCACGCCTGAGTGAGGGAGGACGTCGCGTAATCTCCGGTCGGGCTCATGGCGATGAGTGAGACCGGTTGATCTGCCCCCTTGCCCTTTATCAGCCCAACCGGAAACGCAACCCCACCTGTTGCATCGCTGACCGCCTGACCAAGGTCATCCCCCCCCTGAGACACGAGCCGTATCGAGACACCCTTCATAGGCAGCGCCGTCGAGAGCGCTCTGGCGAAGACATGCAGGCCGTCCGCGCCACGCATGGTGGTGAGCGCCATGTCGCTCACATTCACCCAATGAGCGGCAATGGAGAGGCTCTCACTCTCATCATAGCTGTCACTGGTACGCGGCGGGGTATGAGGCGCAGCGATACGGCTATCGCTCTTGGGCGTGCGCGCGCTTTCAGCCGTAACGAGGTAAAGCCCAGGCTTCTTGCCCGCAATCACACGCGCAATCGGAAAGGCCGTGACGGTCGTGGCATTGCGCGTGCCCGGCGTATCCATCGTCCCGGTCCAGATCTGGCTCAGACGCTTTTCGCGCAGATTGTTGAATTCATAGCCTTCGAGCGAGGTGACGCCCGTATCGACGCGAGGATAACTCTCATCGCTGGTCATGCTCTGGGTGGCGACAGGCGACAGGCGCCACACACTTACACGTACACGCTCGATATTGACAGTTTGCACATCAAGGCCGGCCACGCTGTGACGGGGCAGGATAAAGCCCTCACCTGCAAGACTGAGGCTTGGTGTCCGGTCACCCGTCGCCATGCTGACCACCACCGGATCAGCCAGCACGTTGCCGCGCGCATCATGCATGCCGCTGGTGAGTGTGACATTATATCGGGTGGCCCAGGCCAGACCACCAAGGCACAGATCGCGGTTGCGCAGCGAGATTTCAGGCCTCAGGCTGGGCGTAATCTGCACATGATCGGCATAATGGGGGCCTGCCTGGCTATCGAGCGGCGCAGCAAAGCGCAGACAGAACTCCGGGCTTTTACCCCCGGTATTGAGCAGACTGCGCTGAAACTGCATAGGCGCGGCAAACGCGGCCCCCGAGGCCAGAACGCTGATGAGCACCGAACCGAGAAGCGGCGCGCAAAGTACTGCGACCCTTGCAGAGATACCGGGGAATTTCCGCGTCATGGACCACGCCTCTTTGTCTGACCTGTAGCGTTTTTGATGGACCCGACAGGACAGAAAGGCAAGTATCCAGAGCCTGCATTACCTGAAATCTGGTGATTGTCAGGTGCTACAGGCTAGCGAACACAGATGATCGGCCTATCTGACAAATTGTATTACATATTTATTGAAATTCATCTGCCCGGTGATGGCGCGTTCCATAGGCTAGTGACTCTGTCACAATATCCAGCGGTCTCAAATCCAGAGCGCAGTCCTGCGCCGTAATCAGCGCCGCAAAGCTGTCATACACCCCGTCATATTCGCGACTTTCGGCGAGGGGCATCACCTTCCCTCCCAGAGAAAGCCTCGCGCCCCCTTCCGACATAAGAAGCTGCGCCCCATCCGGCATGGTCCAGATAATTTCCCATATCTCGTTTTCCCGCTCATGCCGCCAGTCGAAACTGGCTGATACGGGACAACGGGTCCGCGCACCAACAAGCGCGAGACGGGCCCGCGCCGGTGCCTGCTGCTGCGCAAAGAAATCAAGCGAGGCCTGCTCGAAAACGAGTGCCTCGGGGCTGACGGCGCAGAGAATGGACAGGGCATTGATCCCTGCATCGAAAACCCCCAGCGCACCGGGGCGCCACAGCCAGTCCGCGCCGGGATGCCATTTATCGGCATTTTCCTTCCAGCTAATCTCTACCCTGACCGGGTCATTCTCTTTCAGGTAAGCTGCAACACTCGGCACAGCCGCCGCATGAATCGAATGCCATGCTGCAAACACGGTGAGTCCGCGCTGACGCGCGACGGCCAGCAGAGCCTGCGCCTGGCTTCGCGTCAGGGTCGGGGGCTTTTCAAGCAGCACATGCCACCCCGCCTCCAGCGCCTGCATGGCGAGATCATAACGCATGGAAGGCGGCGTGCAGATAGCGACGGCATCGATGTCGATATGACTTTCGATCAAGGCCTCTATGGATGCAAATACCGGCACCTCCATCGTGACCGGCACGGGTGATACCGCCGCCGCCAGATGATAAGCCGAACTCGTAGCAAGGGCGGGGAGATGCTGCTGACGTGCAATCTGCCCGACGCCGATAACGGCAATCCTGATCATGATATCGTCTCCCGGGTTGCCGACGCATGGCGGCGCGGCACGGACCCCCAGCTGGCATAGAAAAGAAGGTAGAGGTAACAGACAAAGGGCAGGAGATAGGACAGGGATAGACCGATATGGTCTGCCAGCACGCCCTGGAAAATCGCAGCTGCCCCACCGGCAATGGCCATGATGAGCCACCCCGCCCCCTGCTCTGTCTGTGGGCCGAGTTCCGCGACACCGAGCGAGAAGATCGTGGGGAACATGATGGAGTGGCACAGCCCGGTCAGGAGCAACGCCCACATGGCCAGCCCGCCACTCGACGAGACAACCACCAGAATGAGCATGGCCCCGGCAAGGCTGGCGAGACCCAGCATCAGATGCGGGCTAACACGCCGCATGAGTGCCGCACCGACAAAGCGCCCCACCATGGCCCCACCCCAGAAAAAGGCCACGTAATGCGCTGCCTGGGCATGGCTCATATCGCCAATCTGTTTTTGTGAGATGAAATTCACCAGTGTGCTGCCAATGCCAATCTCGCAGATCATGTAGAGGAATATGGCGGGCACGCCCCAGAACAGATTGCGATGACGCCAGACACTGTGCTGCGTCCCGGAGGTCGTCACCTTTCGGCTGCCCGCATCGATGGACGGTAGTGGGAAACGCCAGACAACCAGCGCCATGGCCAGCAGCACGAGTGCAATCAGCCCGTACGGCAATTGCACCATCTGGGCATCCTGGATGTGTTGCCCCGCCGTCTCGGCAAGCTGGCCGCCTGTCGAGTTCTCATGGCTGCGCCCGAAGATCAGGATGCCGCCAAACAGCGGCGCAAGCGTCGTGCCGAGCGAATTGAAGGCCTGAACCATCGTCAGGCGGCTCGATGCGGAGGCCTCATCACCAATCACCACCACATACGGATTGGCTGCAACCTGAAGCAGCGTGATGGCCGCAGCCAGCAGAAACAGCGCGACCAGAAAAAACCCGTAGGAGAAAAACGCGCTGGCAGGGATGAAAAGCAGGCAGGACGCTGCCATGCCGACAAGCCCGAGAATGACCGCGTTCTTGTAGCCCAGGGCCGAAACAAGACGCGAGGCAGGCAGGGATATGACCAGATAGCCAAGATAGAAGCAGAACTGCACCAGAAGGGAGGCAGTGTAGTCGAGCGAGAAGGCAGCCTTCAGGTGGGGAACGAGAATGTCGTTGAGGACAGTCGCAAAGCCCCACATGAAAAAGACGCTCGATAACAGGGCCAGAGCGGCGACCGATGACGCCACGCCCTTTGAAGTCGAGACTTGAGACGGCATGAATAACCCTCGAAGAAGAGACCCTGCGATCTATTGACCGAGGGAGAGGGCTAGACCCTACCGAATGACTTTTCGGTAATAAAATAGATATTCAGAGGCAATATATGCCTGTTTGGCTATGAATGGGCATTACGGGCGTCGCCTCAAGCGATCCCGTGATGCCCTGTCCGCTCAGGCGGAAAGCGCCTCCTGCTTGCCCGGCAGTTCGTAGCCGATGATGCGGGCATAATCGCGCGGAACCACCTGCCAGAACTGCGACAGTACTCGATCCCAACGATGCAGAAGCTCGGCTGCATAGGCGCTGCCGGTTTCATCGGCATGACGCTGCACGAGCGAACGGAGGTTCTCTTCCCATACGCTGCCGGGCTCGATACGCGCCCAGAGAAGCGTATCCGGGTTCACACGGCGCTCGAACATCTCTTCCTTGTCGAGTACGAAAGCCATGCCGCCCGTAAAGCCGGCACCAAAATTATCGCCGATATGGCCGAGGATCACGACCGTACCGCCAGTCATGTACTCGCAGCCATTAGAACCACAGCCCTCGACCACAGCTGTCGCGCCCGAGTTACGCACAGCGAAGCGCTCGCCTGCCTGCCCCGCCGCGAAAAGCGACCCGGCAGTGGCACCGTAAAGCACGGTATTACCAATGATCGCGTTGTCTTCCGACCGCCACGGTGCGGTGGGAGACGGACGAACGACGATGGTGCCACCCGACAGGCCCTTGCCAACGTAGTCGTTCGCATCGCCCACGACATCGAGCTTGAGGCCCTGGACTGCGAAAGCACCCAGCGACTGACCGGCCGAACCACGCAGGCGCAGGGTCAGATGCCCCTCAGGCAGAGTCTTCATGCCGAATTTGCGGGTGATCAGCGACGAAACGCGCGTGCCGATGGCGCGATGCGTATTCTGCACCGTGTAGTGCAGATGCAGCTTCTCGCGATGATCGAACAGCGGCGTTGCATCGGCGATGACCTGCGCGTCGAGCGTCTCCGGCACCTCATTGCGCCCTTCACGGGTGCAATAACGTGCATCCGGCCCCGGATCGGCCTGAACCAGCAGCGAGTTCAGATCCAGATCGTCCAGATAATCCGCGCCGCGCGAGACCTGACGCAGCAGATCGGTACGGCCGATGATTTCCTCGACGCTCTTGAAGCCAAGCTCGGCCAGAATGTTGCGTACGTCCTCGGCAATGAAGGAGAAGAGGTTGATTACCTTCTCGGGTGTACCCTCGAACTTGGCGCGCAGCGCCTCGTCCTGAACGCACACGCCCACCGGACAGGTATTGGAATGGCACTGGCGCACCATGATGCAGCCCATGGCCACGAGGGCTGCTGTCCCGATGCCGAATTCCTCGGCACCCAGCATAGCGGCCATCACCACATCACGCCCGGTCTTGAGACCGCCATCGGTACGCAGGGTCACGCGATGGCGCAGGCGGTTGAGCGTCAGCACCTGATTGGCCTCGGTCAGCCCCATCTCCCAGGGGAGACCCGCATATTTGATGGAGGATTGCGGGCTCGCCCCCGTGCCACCGCAATGGCCCGAGATCATGATCGCATCCGCCTTCGCCTTGGCCACACCGGCGGCAATCGTGCCAATGCCTGTACGGGCCACGAGCTTGACGGTGACAGTCGCCTCCGGGTTGATCTGCTTCAGGTCGTAAATGAGCTGAGCCAGATCCTCGATGGAATAGATGTCATGATGCGGCGGCGGCGAAATGAGCGTCACACCAGGCGTGGCATGGCGCAGCTTGCCAATGAGTTCCGTCACCTTGAAGCCAGGCAGCTGTCCGCCTTCTCCCGGCTTGGCCCCCTGGGCGACCTTGATCTCGATCTCGCTGCAATTATTAAGATATTCCGCCGTGACACCAAAGCGCCCCGAGGCCACCTGCTTGATTTTCGAGCTGGCATTGTCACCGTTCTCACGCGGCGTGAAGCGCGAAGCATCCTCACCACCCTCGCCTGAATCCGACTTTGCGCCGATGCGGTTCATGGCGATTGCGAGCGTCTCATGCGCTTCCGGGCTCAGTGCGCCAAGCGAGATGCCCGGAGCCACGAGACGACGGCGGATGGAGGTGATGCTCTCGACATCTTCCACAGGGATCGGCTCGCGCACGCGGCGGAAATCGAGCAGATCGCGCAAAGCGGTCGGGGGCTGACGACGCACGGCATCGGCGTAACGCTTGAACAGTGAGAAGCTGTCGGTCGAGACGGCCGTCTGGAGCATGTGGATGAGCTGGCCGCTGAAGGCGTGAACCTCGCCCTTGCGACGCAGCTTGTACAAACCGCCAATCGGCAGGGCGTCCACACCGCCCGCATAAGCCGTTTCATGCGCCTTGAGCGCATTGCGGGCCAGACCGGGCAGACCGATGCCCGAGATGCGCGACGGCATGCCGGGGAAGAATTCGGCCACAAGCGCGCGCGACAGACCAATGGCCTCGAAATTATAGCCACCGCGATAGGCTGAAACGATGGAAATGCCGGATTTCGACATGATCTTGAGCAGACCCTTGTCGAGCGCCTTGCGATAACGCTCTACCGCCTCGCGCAGCGACAGCTCGCCGAAGAGGCCACGCTGCAAGCGATCGGCAATGCATTCCTGCGCCAGATAGGGGTTCACCGTGGTGGCGCCCACGCCCACCGTCACCGCCATGCCGTGTACATCCATGACATCGGAGGAGCGGACATTGAGCGAGGTGAAGGTACGCAGGGACTGACGCACGAGATGGATATGCACGGCGGCGGTCGCGAGGATCATCGGGATCGCGACGCGCTCTTCATTCTGTCCCTCATCGGAGAGGAAGAGATGGGTGCAGCCGCCGCGCACATAATCCTCGGCCTCATGGCGGATGCGCGCGATAGCGTCGCGCAGCCCGGCCTCGCCATCGGCGGCGCGGAAGGTACAATCGACCGTCGCGCCGTCCTTGCCACAGAAATTGCGCAGCGCCTCGAACTCACCCGTGGTGAGCACAGGGCTCGGCAATTGCAGCAGGTCGCATTGCTCGGGCGACTGGTCGAGGATGTTGCCCAGATTACCAAGGCGCGTGACGAGGCTCATCACGTTCATTTCGCGCAGGGAATCGATAGGCGGGTTTGTGACCTGACTGAAGCCCTGACGGAAGTAATGGGCCAAGCCGCGATAGGTGCTCGACAGAACCTGAAGCGGTGTGTCGTCACCCATCGAGCCGATGGCTTCTGCCGATGTTTCGACCATGGGATGAAGAATGGTCTCCATTTCCTCATGCGTCAGGCTCATGGCCAGCTGGCGTCGGCGCAGCTGATCGGCGCTGAACAGGACCGGCTCGGCGACATCGCCCCGCACAACGGAGCTGATATTACGGATATGCTTCGTCCAGGCGGTGAAGTCCTGACGCTCGGCCAGAAGATCGAGCAGCTCCTGCGGCGCATAGAGCTTGGCTTCCTGAAGGTCGAGACCCAGCGTCTCGCCCGGCCCGAGGCGTCCCTTCATGCGCGTATTGGCGTCCTGCACGCGCACCATACCGGCTTCGGAACCCACGATCAGCAGATCGTCCTGCGTGATGGTATAGCGCAGCGGGCGCAGACCCGCGCGGTCAAGACCGGCAACAACCCAGCGCCCATCGGTCGCACAGATGGCGGCAGGGCCATCCCACGGCTCCATCACAGCATTGCAGTAGGAGAACAGCGCCCGATGCTTGTCAGTCATGGCGGCATTGCCACCGGCACTGGCGGGTACCATCAGCGTCTTGGCCATGGGGGCATCGCGCCCGGCATGGGTGAGCAGCTCGAACACGTTGTCGAACATGGCGGTATCTGAGCCCGCCGCCTGAACGACCGGCTTGAGATCGCTCATATAGGGGTCGAGTTCGGCATTCGCGAGACGCGTCTCGTGGCTGCGCATCCAGTTCACATTACCCGAAAGCGTGTTGATTTCGCCATTATGCGCCAGACGGCGGAATGGCTGTGCCAGCTTCCAGGTCGGGAAGGTATTGGTCGAGTACCGCTGGTGGTAGATCGCAAAGCGCGAGATGAAACGCTCATCGAGAAGATCCGGATAGAAATCCGTCAGGTTCTCGGCAAGGAACATGCCCTTGTAGATGAGCGAACGACACGACAGCGAACACACATAGAGATCGACCTGAGCCGCTGCTGCAGCCTTCTCGATACGACGGCGGATGACGTAAAGATCGCGCTCGAAATCAGCTTCCGAACGGTTCAGGCGGTTACGCACCATGATCTGCTCGATCTCGGGACGCGTCGCGTTAGCCTTCTCACCAATACAGGCCGTGTCGATCGGCACCTGACGCCAGCCATAGATGCCATAGCCGAAATCGAGGATCTCGCTTTCGATGATCGCTCGTCCTGCTTCCTGCGCGGCCAGATCGGTCTTGGGCAGGAAGATCATGCCAACGGCAATACGACCCTCGATATGGTCATCACCGGCGCTGTGAATCGCCTCGGCGAAGAAATCCTGCGGGATCTCGACATGGATGCCCGCACCGTCGCCGGTCTTGCCATCGGCGTCGACCGCACCGCGATGCCAGAGCGCCTTGAGCGCCGCGATACCGGCCAGAACCACGTCACGACGGCGCTTGCCGTCCAGTGCCGCCACGAGCCCGACGCCGCAGGCATCACGCTCCATGGTCGGGTCATAAAGGCCTTCGAGGGCGCGGACATTGTCCTGATAGGACTGGATGAAGCTCTTCTCGGTCATGGCCCTTACTCCGCCGCCACTGCCTGTGCGGCATGGTCTGATGTCATGCTCTCTGTGCCAGAGAGAAATTGGTGCATTTCAGCTGCGGCCTCACGTCCGTCGCGAATGGCCCAAACCACAAGCGAGGCCCCGCGCACGATATCGCCGCCTGCGAAAACGCCTGGCACGCTTGTCTCGAATCGTCCCGGTGTGACCTTGAGCGTGCCCCATTTGGTCACGGCCAGCTCCGGCGCATTCCAGTCACCCGGCAGATCCTCAGGGTCAAAACCCAGCGCCTTGATCACCAGATCGGCCTCGATCACGAAGCTGCTCTCAGGCACGGCCTCGACCGACTGTCGGCCGGACGCATCGGGCAGGCTCAGACGCATCTTATGGGCACGCACGCCGCTAACGGTGCCGTCGCCGAGAAAAGCCTCGGGAGCCGCAAGCCAGGCGAAGTTCACGCCTTCTTCCTCGGCGTTCTTCACTTCCTGCACCGAGCCCGGCATGTTCGCCCGGTCACGGCGGTACAGGCACGTCACTTTCTCGGCGCCCTGGCGGATGGAGGTACGTACGCAGTCCATGGCCGTATCACCGCCACCGATCACCACCACATGCTTGCCCCTGGCGTGCAGCACGGAGTCATCGCCCGGCGTCTCATGATAACCACGGCGGTTGGACGCCGTAAGAAAATCGAGCGCCTGAACCACACCGCCCAGTCCGCTGCCCGGCACGGCAACCTCACGCGAACGATAGACGCCCGTCCCCAGAAAGACCGCATCGTGTTTTTCACGAAGCGCCTCGAAAGAAAGGCCGCCCTCACCTTCCCCTATGGGGGTGGAAAGATGGAAGACAATGCCCTGTGCCTCGAGCAACTCATGACGACGGGCCAGCACGTGCTTTTCAAGCTTGAAGCTCGGGATGCCATAGACCATCAGCCCGCCGACGCGATCATGACGGTCATAGACATGAATCTGATAGCCAAGGGCCCGCAGCCATTCTGCCGCAGCAAGCCCGGCCGGACCAGCACCGACTACGCCGATGCTCTGTGAACGCTCGCAAGACGGCAGGCGCGGTTTGACCCAACCCTGCTCGAAAGCCGTTTCAGTGATGAACTTCTCGACGGCACCGATCGTAACCGCCTCGAAATCCTTCTGAATGACGCAGTTGCCCTCGCACAGACGATCCTGCGGGCAGATGCGCCCGCAGATTTCAGGAAAGGTATTTGTCGCCGAGGAGAGACGATAGGCCTCCTCCAGACGGTTCTCGGCCGTCAGCTTCAGCCAGTCGGGAATATTGTTGCCCAGGGGGCAATGGACCGAACAGAAAGGTACGCCGCATTGCGAGCAACGGCTGGCCTGACGCTCGGCATGATCAACCGCAAAAGCGCGGTAGATTTCACCGAAATCCTCCCGGCGTTCGGCAGCGTCACGCTTCTCAGGCATCTCCTGCGGCAATGACACAAATTGCAGCATACGTTCGGCCACGACACGTCCTCCCCAAGGGCGAGCGGACGCATGTCGCCTCGCTCAAAAAACATGACGGACAGGTAAGACAAGCTCACGACCCGTATAAGTCATCAATGCTTACCTATCACTGGCCATATTGACGATTTATGGCGCGGACACACAGAAATATCAAATTATTAGGTCCGAAACGGACCATTTATTTGCGAATCATTCTCAACGCGCTGATTTGGCTCAGATATTCCGGTGCCACATCATACACACTCCGGGGAACGACTCCGAGGGTTTCGAGGGTCTCAGCCCCGGATGACACGATATTGTCCTGCGAAAGCATCGCGAGCTGATCCCGCGTCAGCAACTTACCCGGTAGAACCTCCATCACACTGGCCTGTATCTGGGCAACACGCTCTGGCACCGTCAGAAGTCGGGGTGTGCGCCCCACGGACTGCGCCACGAAAGCCATGATCTCGGCCATGGTGAGACGATCAGGACCGCCGAGCTCGAACAGCCTTCCGCCCAGACCGCTTTCCGTCAGGGCGAGCGCGGCAGCCTTCGCGACATCCTCGACATAGACGGGCTGAAGGCGCGTTCCGGGAAAGTAGACAGGCAGGACAGGCAGGACTTTTGCCATGAGGCCAAACATACGCAGAAAGCTGTCCTGCGGACCGAACACAACACTTGGGCGCAGGATTGTCGCCTCAGGGAATGCGGCTTTTACCCTGCGCTCGCCCTCTGCCTTGCTACGCCCGTAACGTGAAGGCGAATCAGGCGCAGCACCGATGGCCGAAACCTGAACGAATCGCTTCACGCCTGCAGCACGCGCCTCTTCAGCCACGCGTTCCGGTGCCTCGGCGTTCATGCGCTGGAAAGTCGCCCCGCCCTTCTCTGTCAGAATCGAGACCAGATTGATGGCCGCCCCGGCACCCTGCAGGGCTGCACGCACCGACGCACGATCCGTCACCGAGGCATAAACAGGCAAGACCGTTCCCGGCGGTGATTCGGCGACAAGAGAGCCCGCCTTGTGCGGCGCACGTGAGGCCACGCGGACATGATGCCCCTTCGCGACAAGCTGGCGCACGAGTGCGCGCCCGATGAAGCCATTGCCGCCAAATAAGGTGATGACCGGGTTTTCCATAAAAAAATCCTCTTTTTTCAACGGGGGGTGTTGACGCCCCCCACATCCACCGGTAAACGCCACCTCACCGAACGGGATGCCGAAAAAAAACGGCGCCCCGGACAGCCTCTGAGCCCAGATGGCGGAATTGGTAGACGCGCAGGTTTCAGGTACCTGTGTCCGCAAGGACGTGGAAGTTCGAGTCTTCTTCTGGGCACCATACGAAAAACGGAAAAGCCGACGAGAAATCGTCGGCTTCCGTTTTTTCTAGCCCCAGGGTTTTCCAGACATGGCCGCACCGAGCGCTTCGATCCATCTTTACGATGGTGATCTCCCCGACGATTTCGATCTGGGTCCGGTCGTCGCCGTCGATACCGAAGCCATGGGCCTCAACCCGCATCGCGACCGTCTGTGCCTCGTGCAGCTTTCTGCCGGTGACGGCGAAGCCCATCTGGTGCAGATCCGTCCGAAATCGCTGGGGGGTCGCTACGAGGACTGCCCGAATCTCAAGGCGCTCATGGCTGATGAAAGCGTGACAAAGCTCATGCATTTCGCGCGCTTCGACGTGGCACTGCTTCAGCACGCCCTTGGCATCAAGGTCGCGCCCGTGATCTGCACCAAGATTGCAGCCCGCCTGGTGCGCACCTTCACCGATCGTCATGGCCTGGCGCATCTGTGCCGCGAATTGCTGGGTGTCGATCTCGCCAAGCAGCAGCAGACGTCTGACTGGGGTTCGGAAGTTCTCTCCCCTGAGCAACTGAGCTATGCCGCTTCGGATGTGCTTCATTTGCATGCACTCTGGGCCAAGCTTGAGGCCCTGCTCATCCGTGAAGGCCGGCGTGAGCTCGCCCAGGCCTGCTACGATTTCCTGCCAGCCCGTGGGCAGCTTGATATCCTGGGCTATGAAGAGCCCGATATCTTCTCCCATCGCGCCTGAGCCCTGACGCGCTTCCCCTTCTGCTCTGCTCCGCTCGGTATGATATTCGCATGGCGTGTCATAGAAACGCCTTGCTTGGCGTGGCAGGGTAATTGACCTGAGGCCAGCAAAGCGGGAAGAGGACGCATGACCGAGCTTTCACGTTCCAGCTCCGCTTTGATTACCGATTCCGAGCACGCCCGTAACGCGGCAATCGAGAGTGCCCAGGCCACCCTTGCCGCCGAGGCCGCCGGACTGGCCGCGCTGCAATCCGCGCTCGCCTTGCCAGAGGCGATGGGGAACCAATTCAGCCAGGCCGTTGCCTGTATCGCCGCCACAAAGGGGCGCGTCGTGGTTTCCGGCATCGGCAAATCGGGCCATATCGGCAGAAAAATCCAGGCGACACTGGCCTCTACCGGCACATCCTCCATTTTCGTCCATCCTGCTGAAGCCGCCCACGGCGATCTGGGCATGATCGAAGCGCGTGACGTGCTGGTGCTTCTCTCGCAATCCGGTGAAACGGCCGAACTGGCCGCATTGCTCGAACATGCCGCGCGCCATGCGATCACCATCATCGGCATGACATCCTCGCCCAACTCAACGCTGGCCCGGTCCAGCAGCATTGTGCTGTGTCTGCCACGCAGCAAGGAAGCCTGCCCGATGGGGCTCGCCCCCACGACCAGCGCGGTGATGCAGCTTGCCCTCGGTGATGCCCTCGCCGTTGCCCTGCTCGAACGACGCGGGTTTACCGCTGATGATTTCGGCGCCTTTCATCCGGGCGGCTCCCTTGGCGCGTTGCTCCGCCCGGTGCGCCGGCTGATGCATGAGGGCGAGGCCATGCCACTTGGCACGGCTGACATGCCCCTATCGGGCGTCATCATTGAAATGACACGCAAGGCGTTCGGGTGTATGGGCATCGTCGACCCCAGCGGCGTTCTCATCGGCCTCGTAAGCGATGGCGATCTACGTCCGGCC
Organism: Asaia sp. HumB; assembly: GCF_030263835.1. Classification (NCBI taxonomy): domain Bacteria; kingdom Pseudomonadati; phylum Pseudomonadota; class Alphaproteobacteria; order Acetobacterales; family Acetobacteraceae; genus Asaia; species Asaia sp. HumB. The sequence continues at coordinate 347,321 of NZ_JARPML010000002.1, forward strand.
CTGACCCGCGACCTCGACAGGACAACGGCGGGTGACATCATGAACCGCGCGCCAATCACCACCCATGGCGATATGCTCGCCCAGGAGGCCATTCATCTGATGACCGCGAGGCGCAAGGCCATCAATAGTCTGTTCGTGCTCGATGAGGCACAGCGACCGGTCGGTATCATCCATCTGCACGACCTGCTTCGCACAGGCGTCGCATGACCGGGACGCAGGAGAACAAGGACCGCAAGCCGCCGCAACGCGAGGATTTTGCGCGTGATGCGGCAAAGCTTGCCGCCCTGCGCGAGGCCATGCGTGAACAGGGGCAGTCCCGCCAGCGCAATATCCCGACATCGTCGGACCTTGCCTCGCGCCGTCGCCTGCTCGACACGGCAAAATGGGCGCTTCCGCTCACGGCCGCTGTTCTTCTCGGCTCGATCGCTGTCTGGCCGGAAATCGCGCGCTGGCTCAGTGCCAACCGTGCCGTCATGCAGGAAATGGCGCAGATGCGGGTCGAGAGCGGTAATCTCGAAGGGGCTATCTATCGCGGCCTCGATGCCCATAACCGCCCCTATATGATTACGGCACGCATCGCCCATCAGAACGGTCCCGATCGTGTCGATCTGGTCGACCCGGTAGCCGATACGCATATGGCGGGCGGCGGCTGGGCCGAAATCAAGGCGGACAAGGGCGTTTACATGCAGCATGAGCAAACGCTCAATCTGACCGACCATGTCGTGCTGTGCAGGGACGACGGCACACTGCTGAACGGTCTAACCGCCGATATCGACCTTCATCGCAGCGTGATTGCGTCGAATGACTGGGTTCATGCAGAGGGGCCATTTGGCATACTCGACGCCCAGGGCTATTTTATCGACCAGCACGCCAATCTTCTGCAGTTCGTGGGGCCGCAGCGTGTCATACGCAATGATGACCGTCAGGATGCCATGCCCTCGCTCACCCCCCCTGCCCGCACCTCCTCCACGCAGAAGGCCCCATGATGCGCCGCCTCATTCCTGCCCTGACCCTGGGATCGCTCCTTATGGGTCTTCCTTTTGCCGGCGTCTCGCTTGAGGCCCTCCTTTGCCCGCAGGCTCATGCCCAGGCGCTCGACATGTCGCATGGCGAGCAGGTCAATATCAGCTCCGCTGGTCCGCAGACCTATGATCACGACGCCCAGACGGTCACTTTCGTCGATCAGGCGCGCGCTGTTCGTGGCGACGTGACGATTGATGCGGATCAGCTCATCGGTTTTCTGCGCAAGAAAGCGCCTGATCCCAACGCCCCCAAGCCGCAGGATGATTCAACGCAGCAGGACGGCGAGAAAAAGCCCGGCGATGACGGCGCCATGGGCGGATCGATGGAGCTCTATCGCATGGAGGCCATCGGGCACGTTCATATCTATACCAGCACCGATCAGGCCTGGGGCGACAAGGCGCTTTACGACATCGATCAGGGCGTTCTCGTCATGACAGGCAAGGCGCTCAAGTTGACCACGCCGCAGGATGTCATGACCGCGCGCGACGTGATGGAATATCACAGCCAGACCCGTATGTCGGTCGGTCGTGGCGATGCCACCGTAACCACCAATGACGGCAAGCGCATCAAGGCTGATGTGCTGGTGGCGTTCAGCAAGCCGGACTCCACGCCCCCCGCCGGCGCGAATCCTGCCCCTGCGCCCGCACCGGGTGGCGATGGCACCGCTCGTAGCTCGAAGCTCGATCGCGCCTATGCCTGGGGCCATGTCATGCTGCGTACCCCCAATGAGACCGCGACAGGTGACAGGGGCGTCTATGTGTTCGACACGCAGATGGCGCGGCTTATCGGCCATGTGCACGTGACGAGTGGCCAGAACCAGAATAACGGCGCCTCGGCCATCGTGAACATGAAGACGGGGGTTGCCATCATGAACCCCGCACCCGGCCAGCGTATCGAAGGTCTGGTCATCCCCAACGAAGCTGGCAGCAGCAAGCCCGGAGACGCGCATTGATGAGCGACAACGAGACCGTCATCCTGCAGCAGATCCACGATGACCCCACCGTGCAGACAGGACTGATCGCGCACGGCATCGGCAAAAGCTACAAGAAGCGCCAGGTGGTCCGTAACGTCTCGATCCAGGTGCAGCGTGGCGAGGCCGTGGGTCTGCTGGGGCCGAACGGTGCTGGCAAGACGACAAGCTTCTATATGATCGTGGGTCTGGTTCAGCCTGACACAGGGACCATCACCCTCGATGGCGCCGATATCACCCAGCTGCCCATGTATCGTCGTGCACGGCTCGGTATTGGCTATCTTCCGCAGGAAGCCAGCATTTTCCGCGGCCTCAATGTCGAGCAGAACATTCTTGCGGCGCTGGAAGTGGTCGAGCCCGATTACGACCGCCGCCAGACCATGCTGGATGGGCTGCTGGCCGAGTTCGGTATCTCGCATCTGCGTCATTCGCCCTCTCTGGCCCTCTCAGGCGGCGAACGGCGCCGTCTTGAGATTGCCCGCGCCCTCGCCAGTCAGCCGAACTACATTCTGCTTGATGAACCTCTGGCCGGTATCGACCCGATTGCCGTGGGCGAAATCCGCGATCTGGTGTCCCACCTAAAGGACCGTGGCATTGGTGTGCTGATTACCGATCATAACGTTCGCGAAACCCTTGAGGTCATCGACCGGGCCTATATCATGCATTCGGGTCAGGTGCTGATGGAAGGCATCCCCGAGGAGATCGTGGCCAATGAGGACGTACGACGCGTCTATCTGGGAGAAAATTTCTCCCTCTGAGTCCTGATGGCGCGCCTCTCGCTTCAGGCGCGTCAGACCGCTGGTCTTGTCATGACCGCGGAACTGCAACAGGCCATCGGTCTGTTGCAGCTTTCGAACCATGAATTGCTGGCCGAACTCTCTCTTCTGGCCGAAGCCAATCCGCTCCTGCTTGTCAGCCCCCCTGCGGGAGAAGCCGGCAGCACGGAACCCGACACAATGGCCCACCCGGACTGGCGGGATAGCGATCTGCCGGGCGATCTCGAGCCTGATGCCAGTGACTGGCACGATGCCGCCTCCTGGGATGATGACCCCATTCTTCGTCATGGCGTGTACGACAGTGACGAGCCGACCAGCCGCGAGCCATCGGCCCCTGCCCCGACACGCCTTGAGCAGTTTCTCTGGCAGATCAACAAGGCCTTCACGCAGCCCGCCGAGCGTCATATTGCGCTGACTCTGCTCGACGCAATGGATGAATCGGGACGCCTCGATACCCCGATACCCGATCTCGCTGCGTTTACCGGCGCAGCGCTGGAAAGCATCGAGCAGGTTCGCAACATCATGCTGCTTTTCGAGCCAGCCGGGTGTTTTGCCACGTCACTGGCTGAATGCCTTGCCGCCCAGTTCAAAGCGAGGAACCGCCATGATCCCGCGGTTGCGACGCTACTGGGTCATCTCGACTGGCTCGCCCGAGGCGAGCATGAGCGCCTGCAAAAAGCCTGTGGCCTTGACAGCCAGGACTATGCCGAGCTGTTGCAGGAGCTACGCAGCTGCGATCCCAGACCCGGCGCAGGGTTCGATCCCCCGCCCCCCGAGCCTGCGCCGGATCTGTTCATTCATCTCGTTGAGGGAGAACCGATTGTTGCGCTCAACGAGGCCACATGGCCGGGGCTGTCGATTGATGAACGCCTGTATCGGCGGCTACAGACCGCTGATCGCGAAGCCCGGGGCTGGGCCCAGGAAAAGAAGCAGGAAGCGCAAAACCTGTTACGCGCTGTTGAGCAGCGTGCCCGCTCGCTCCTGCTGATATGCACCGCCATCGCGCGTCATCAGATCCTGTTCCTGCATAACGGTATCGATGCCCTGCGCCCTTTGACTCTGACCCGCATTGCCGAGGTGACGGGGCTGCATGAAAGCACCGTCAGTCGCGTCACCGCGACACGCATGATCGGCACGCCGCACGGCGTCATTCCCCTGCGGCGGTTCTTTTCCACCGGCCTGGGCGATGAGACGGATCAGACGAGTGCCGAGGCGATCAAGAACCGGATCAGGCAAGTCGTTTCAGCCGAGACGGCTGAGGCGATCCTGTCCGATGAGGCGATTACCCTGATGCTTCAGCGAGGCGGCATCGCCATCCAGCGACGCACGGTCGCCAAATATCGTGAAGCCCTCGGCATTGCAGGCTCGGCGCAGAGGCGCCGGGATTTTCGCATGAAAGCCCGAATGGCATCGTGATGCGTTGGTCGCACCCCCATGCCGCGTCGCTTGGCGCAAGCATAGGGTGAACGAACGGGGATGGTCGGCTCAGATGGCGGCGATAGCTGTGATCTCGACAGCCCATTGCGGATCGACGAGACGCGTCTCGACTGTCGCCCGTGCCGGTTTATGGTCATGGTCGAGCCAGGCATCCCAGGCGCGATTCATCGCATCAATCTCGGTGATATCGGTCAGATAGACCTGCACCGAGAGGAGCTTGGTCTTGTCCGTGCCTGCCTCGGTCAGGAGTACATCGATCTGACGCAGGATATCGGCAGTCTGGCCTTCGGTATCGAGCAATGCGTCATCTGCAACCTGCCCTGCCAGATAGAGTGTATTGCCATGACGCACCGCCCCACTCAGGCGGTGTTCCTCGGCGTAACGCTGGATGGTGTCAGGCGTGGTGGTCATGGTCAGTGTACCCAGGCCGGAATCATTTCATGGTCGACAATGGCTTCGAAGGCGCTCGAACGATCTTCCGCCAGCGCCATCGGGGTGCCATCCGCCGCGTGGATCGCAAAGGCAGCTTCGCCCTCGTAAACCACGGGTTTGACATAGGCGACATGGCTCATCCCGAACGCCTTCAAATCGTCATGCGACATGCGACGCAGATCGGCAACCGGGGCGGGTGCGTCATTTCCGGCATCATCGCGCGTGTTTTTTCTCATCGCTTTTCTCTCTTTTCAGCCCGATACCATGACAGTGCCGGGCTGGTCATCTCGCCAGTTGCCCGAATAAGGCCCTGATCGCCCTCAATCGTCGTCAAGATCGCGTATGGCGCGGGTGCGACGGGGTTTGGGCATTTCGATATGGGTGGCACGCGTCACACCCGTCTCGCGACGCCCGGCGCTGATCTCGATGCGCTTGACCCGAACTTCGGGCTGGGGGCGGAACAGATCGATATAGAGCAGACCGTTATCGAGCCAGGCTTCGCCAATCTCGATGTTTTCGGCCAGAACAAACGCCTTTTGGAACTGACGCGCTGCAATGCCACGATGCAGGAACACGCGACCCTGACTGTCATCGGTCTGGCGGCCACGAATGACCAGCTGGTTATCTTCCTGCGTGATGTGCAAATCGTCCATCACGAACCCGGCGACGGCCAGTGTGATGCGCAGGGTGGTCTGGTTCAACTGCTCGATATTATAGGGGGGATAGCCATCAGAGGCTGTTTTCGAGGCCCGTTCGAGCATCTGCTCCAGATGATCGAAACCGAGAAACATGGGTGACGTAAACAGACGGCCTGACATGCAGCCTCCTCCATGAGCGAGACGGTAACAGAACCCGGCCCTTGATTGCGGCGCCGGATCACTTTCCCGATATGGTCATGTTTGGTGCGTGGTGCAAGCAAGAGCCCTTGCAGGAATTGCCGTTCTTTGAGGTTTATGCCCCGTTTAGAACTGGTTTTCCGGCACCTGACCGATTACATCCGCTCCATCATGACAGCGCTCTCCTTCCTCCCGGACATCGAGTCCATTACGCCCACGCCCATCCTCGTTGCGCCGCAGCCCGTGCTGCGGGCGGTTGCCCGTGAGGTCACGGCTGACGACATGGCTCTCGTCAAGTCCCACCTGCCAGGCATGTTCTCTGCCATGTACAAGGCACCGGGTATCGGCCTTGCTGCCCCGCAGATCGGTCTGGGCCTGCGTTTTGCGCTCGTTGATGTTGCCGATGAGGGCGAGCGCAACCCGATGGTGCTCATCAACCCCGAAATCATCGAGGAATCCGAGCAGCTCGCCGCCCGCGAGGAAGGCTGCCTCTCCCTGCCCAACCAGTATGCAGAGGTCATCCGCCCCCTGAGCGTGCGGATGCGCTATCGTAATCTCGAGGGTGAAGTGATCGAGATGGAGGCCGATGACCTGCTGGCCACCTGCCTTCAGCACGAAATCGACCATCTCGACGGTATCCTGTTTGTCGACCACCTTTCCAAGCTCAAGCGCAACATGATCATGCGCCGCCTCGCCAAGGAACAGAAAGGCCGCTGAAACCATGCGTCTGGTGTTTATGGGCACGCCTGATTTCTCGGTGCCGGTTCTCAAGGCGCTGATCGCCGACGGGCATGAGGTCGTGCAGGTCTATACCCAGCCTCCGCGCCCGGCCGGGCGCGGCAAGGCGCTACGTCCCTCGCCCGTTCAGAGCGCAGCCGAGGCCGAGGGCATCGCCGTGCGCTCCCCGGTCAGGATCCGGCAGAACGAGGAGGAACTCGCTTTCTTCGAATCCCTCCAGGTCGATTGCGCCATTGTGGTCGCCTATGGGCTGATCCTGCCCCAGCGTATGCTCGATGCTCCGAAACTGGGCTGTCTCAATATCCACGCGAGCCTGCTGCCGCGCTGGCGGGGCGCCTCGCCCATCCAGTCAGCCATTATGGCTGGTGATCGCCGCTCGGGCGTGTCGATCATGCAGATGGATGCGGGGCTGGACACCGGCGATGTGCTGGCAGAAGCCGCTGTGGATCTGTCCCCCGCCGAAACCGCCTCAACGCTGCATGATCGCCTCAGCTTTCTGGGTGCAGAACTGTTGCTCGAGACGCTCCGCCGTCCCTTTGCCCCAGTCCCGCAGCCTGAGCAGGGCGTGACCTACGCCGAGAAACTTACCCGCGAGACAGGCCGCATCGACTGGAACCAGCCTGCGACGATCATCGACCGCCAGATACGCGGTCTGACGCCCTGGCCGGGTGCCTTCACCACACAGGACGGGACTGTACTCAAGATCGGTGAGGCAAAGCTTATACCGCTCGCTGCTTCGGATGGGGCGGATGTCCCGGCTGGCACAGTTCTGGATGATGCGCTGACGGTACGATGCGGTGACGATGCCCTGCAGATTCTGCGGCTTCAGCGCCCCGGCAAGGCGATGATGAACGCGACCGATTACCTGCGTGGCACCCCCATGCCGAAAGGCACGTGCCTTGGGCAGTGATGAACCGGCCGGCGGTTATCGCCGCTGGGCGCTCAGAATCGAGTATGACGGTACGGGGCTTGTTGGCTGGCAGCGCCAGAACAATGGCGTGTCGGTGCAGGCCCTGCTGGAAGAGGCTGCATCACGCCTCGTCGGGGATGCCCCCGTCATGACGGCCACGGCGGGGCGTACCGATGCGGGGGTGCATGCCTCTTCCATGGTGGTGCAGCTCGATCTGCCGGATGACCCTCGCCTCGACGCGCGACAGATACGTGACGGCGTCAGCTTTCACCTCAAGCCGCATCGCGTGGCGATCCTGGAGACGGCACAGGCACGCCCGGGCTGGCACGCGCGGTTCTCCGCCATCTCGCGTCGCTATTGCTACACCATTCTCAACCGCCCTACCCGCCCGGTGATCGACCTCAATCACGTATGGCATATACGGCGCCCCCTCGATGCCGGGGCGATGCATGAGGCAGCCCAGAGCCTGTTGGGGCGGCACGATTTCTCATCGTTCAGAGCCGCATCCTGTCAGGCGAGCAGCCCGATCCGCACGCTGGACCGGCTGGATGTCACCCGTGAGGGGACGTTTGTGCGGCTGGACGTGGAGGCACGGTCCTTTTTGCATCATCAGGTGCGCAATCTGGCGGGTTCGTTGCAGCTTGTCGGTAGCGGCCAGTGGCCGGTCGCCCGTATCCGTGACGTTCTCGAATCCTGCGACCGGCGTGTCGCTGGCCCCACAGCCCCGCCGGATGGCCTGTGCTTGATCGGTGTGGGCTACGAGCTGGACCCGTTCACCTGAGCCCTGCCCTGCGCAGGGGCTCAGGCGATCAGGGATGCGGTTTGGGCAGCGGACCCATCAGTTCCTTGAGCGCGTTGTAATGCGGCGGAAGCGCAATGGCGATGAGATAGAGCGACGCCACAGCGAGGTTCACCACAACGACAAGCAGTGCCGCCCTGCCGCCCTTGAGCCCCAGGCCGGATTTGGCCACGAACCATGAGAGCCAGAACTCATAGGCCTCGATACCAATCATGATGACAGCCAGCGCAAGGCGTGATGTCACGATACCGGGCATGATGATCTGCGCGATGCTCAACACCACCAGAGATAACACCATCGGCAGCCATGCTGACCACAGCAATGCCGTAGCGTAGCGCAACCAGCCCTCCGCCTTCCCCCAGACCGAAGCCAAAGCTTGGGAAACCACGAGACGCAGCAGCAGCGCCGTGATCAGGATCAGAACCTTGGTGACCTCAGTGGCATCATATCCCTGCACGAATTGCGACAGGGCCAGAACCAGAAAAAGGGCGGCACTCGGTGCAATCGCCGAGAGAAGAGCTTCAGGCGTATTGCCGAAAGACTCGATCCCTTCGGCCTTGCCCCGGCCCAGACGCACCACGCCACGAATGATCCGTGTTGCGGCACCACCAGGTGTTTCCGCCGGAGGAGTTGAACCGGGTGTCACAATCCGAAGGCCTCAAGAAAATCACGATAGATCAGGACAAGCATTTCCAGATCGGCAATCGCCACACATTCGTCTGCCTTATGCATGGTCGCACCGACAAGACCGAATTCCGCCACAGGGCAATAGGACGCGATAAACCGCGCATCGGACGTGCCGCCGCCTGTATCGAGGGCAGGCACACGCCCCGTATGACGGGCGATGACACTGGAGAGGGCTTCGACGGGCGCACCGGGTGTGGTCAGGAACGCTTCACCGCTGATGCTGGCCTCGACATGACCGGCAGGCGCATGACGCGCAACCACCTCCCTGATCCAGGCAACCAGATCGTCCCCCTTGTGGGCCGTATTGAACCGAATGTTCAGCAGCGCCGTGGCCCTGGCAGGAATGACATTGGTCGCCTGATTGCCGACATCGACACTGACAACCTGCAGCGATGATGGCGCAAAATGCTCATTACCCTCATCCAGCACACGCCCGGTCAATTCGCTCAGTATCGGCAGCAGGCGATGCACCGGATTATCTGCGAGATGCGGATAGGCCACATGCCCCTGCACACCCTCGACGGTGATCCAGGCATTGAGGCTGCCACGACGCCCGATCTTGATTACCTCACCCATGCGGGCGGGGTTGGTGGGCTCACCCAGAAGGCAGAAATCGGGACGATGCCCATGCGCCACCATCCAGGGGAGGACTTCTTTTGTGCCGTGCAGTGCCGGCCCTTCCTCGTCCCCTGTGATCAGAAAGCTGACAGACCCCTTGAGCGGACGCTCGACCAGCAAAGAGGCGACAGCCCCTACAAAGGCGGCGATGCCGCCCTTCATATCGGCAATACCACGCCCGTAGAGCATGCCATCAGCGTGCTGGGCACCAAACGGGTCATGCACCCAGCCTGGGCCAGGCGGCACAACATCAGTATGTCCTGCAAAGCAGAGATGCGGCCCCGACGCGCCAAGCCGTGCAAAGAGATTGGGCGTGCGCTCGCCCTCCGGGCCGCAGTCGACCCGCTCGCAGGTAAAGCCCATCCCCTCAAGCGTGCGGGACAGGACATCCATCGCCCCGTCATCCGCCGGGGTTACGGAACGGCAGGCAATCAGCTGGCCCGCCAGGGTCACGGCATCGAGCGGCACAATCAGTCGCGCAGCAATTCGTTGATGGAGGTCTTGGAGCGCGTGCGCTCATCCACCCGCTTGACGATGACGGCGCAGGCCAGATGCGGCGCATCGGGGGTACGGCCCGGCAGCGTGCCCGGCACAACGACGGAATAGGCCGGCACACGACCCATGAAGATCTCGCCGGTGGCACGATCGACAATCTTGGTGGACGCACCAATGAACACACCCATGGAGAGCACGGAGCCGCGCTCGACAACCACGCCTTCGGCCACCTCGGAACGCGCGCCGATAAAGCAATCATCCTCGATGATCACAGGGGCCGCCTGGAGCGGCTCAAGCACGCCGCCAATACCGGCACCGCCGCTGATATGGACGTTCTTGCCGATCTGGGCGCAGGAGCCCACGGTGGCCCAGGTGTCAACCATCGTGCCGCTATCAACGCGCGCGCCGACATTGACGAAGCTTGGCATCAGCACCACGCCGGGAGCGATATAGGCCGAGCGACGCACGATGGCGCCCGGCACGGCGCGGAACCCGGCCTCTGCAAAGCGGAACTGGTCCCAGCCGTCGAACTTCAGGGGTACCTTGTCAAAGCCGGGAACGCCTCCGCAGGCACGTTCGGCCACGCGGCTATCCGTAATACGGAAGGAAAGCAGCACCGCCTTCTTGAGCCACTCATGGACAACCCAGCCACCATCCGTGGGTTCGGCCACGCGCAGCTTGCCCTCATCGAGTGATGTCAGGGCCTGTTCGATCGCCTCACGCGCCTCACCTTCCGTATGGGCGTTGAGCGTGTCACGACGCTCCCATAGGGAGTCGATCACGGTGCGGAGATCGGAAACAGGCATTATCAGCCATCCTTTGACAGGGTTACTCGAGTGAGCGGACCATGCTCAGGACGCACCCGGAAGTCAACGAATCTTCCGCAAACGATGCGTTAAGGAGTAATTAAATACCCCGGCTTATAGTCAATGCGAGCCGTCACCGATAAAGCCCTGCTATCAATTTCGGTCTCTCGCTGCTGGCCTGACAGGCCACCCCCCGGTTCCAGGAACAATCATGATGGACGCCCTTTTTTCCGACATCATGCGCTCGGCTCGTATCCGCCTGTCACGCGCCTTCCCCTCCCCACGCCGCAGACAAAACCCTCATGCAGAAGAGGCAGCTCTTGAAGCCAGACTTCTCGAAATCCTCCGCTCTGCCATATCGGTTCCGGACGGACTGAAACAGGCTTTCGACCATTTTTGCCTCGTCACGCGCCCAGAGCGCGGTCTGATCATGAGCTCAGGCCCTCTCGTCATACCGCCGCCCACTGAACCGCAAATCCATATCCTCCACTCGTGGCCGATACGCGACGGCGATTTCCGCAGCCGTCTGGGCGGCATCAGAACCACAACCAATCTTTGTCTGCGGGCCATTGCGGAGATACGCCATCAGGGAGAGATTGGCCTTGTCGTCTATTATGGGTGTCGCATGTCGCGCCGGCGCACGGCATCGTGCCGCCGTATCCTCAACACGCTGGCGCAGACCGCGGCGGCCATGATCGAGGTGGATCATCGCTATCGTGCGCTCCTGCGTGCCCTTCCCTTCGACCCGCTGACCCATCTGCCAGTCTGGTCGCTGTTTCGAGAAAAGGTTGAGCGGCGTTTTGCACGGCTGGACCGCGAGCAGATCCCGGCCACGCTCATGCTCGTAAGTTTCCATGGCTTGCTTGACACACCCAGCGAAACGGTCGAGGCCGATGAAGCTGTGGAACAGATCGCCCATGTGCGTGACGCCATCAGTTTTCTCCAACGCGCCATACGCCCGACAGATCTGATGGGACAGCTGGATCGTGAAAGCTTTGTTCTCTGGCTCGATGGCGGAGACCGCTTTGCCTCGGTCGAGCGGGCCGAACAGATCTGCCGTCGTAAATATATGTGCTCAGCCGGCGCCAATCCGCTTGTTTCGGTCAAGATCGGGCTCGTGACGCGTGAGCCAGGATCGCATGATACGCTCGATGTGTTTTTCGAGAGAGCCCGCATGGCTCTCTCGATTGCCCAGGAGGCAAACCTGGACTGGTACTTCGCGCATGAAAGCGCGTGATCAGGCGGCGCGGATGAGCGTGCCTGATCCCTTATGCGTGAAAAGCTCCAGCAAGCAGGCATGAGGCACACGACCGTCGAGGATCACAGCCGCACTGGCACCTGCCTTGACCGCAGCGAGACAGGTCTCGACCTTTGGAATCATGCCACCCGATATCGACCCGTCGGCAATGCGGCGACGCGCCTCATCAGCCGTCAGTTCGGGAATGAGCTTGCCATTTTCGTCAAGCACACCCGCCACATCGGTCAACATCAGCAGGCGCGACGCATTGACGCTACCAGCGATGGCACCAGCCGCCGTGTCGGCATTGATATTATAGGTCTCGCCCTTATCGCCTACGCCAACCGGTGCGATGACAGGAATAAGCCCCGAACCCAGCAGGGAAAACAGAACGCGGGGGTCGATCTTGACGGGCTCACCCACAAAACCGAGATCCTGCGCCTCATCATTGCCCGAGCGGGCATCGCGGCAGTAATGCAGGAGCTTGCGCGCCTGCAGCAGGCCACCATCCTTGCCCGAAATGCCGACAGCCAGAGCCCCGGCGCGATTGATGAGGTCGGCCACCTGCTTGTTGACACTGCCCGAAAGCACCATCTCGATCACGTCGATCGCAGCCTGATCGGTCACGCGCAGGCCATCGACAAAGCGGGATTCGATGTTCAGGCGCTTGAGCATGGCGCTGATCTGCGGGCCGCCGCCATGCACAACGATGGGGTTGATGCCCACGAGCTTCAGCAGGGCAATATCGCGCCCGAAAGCGCTGGACAGATGATCCTTGCCCATGGCGTTTCCGCCATATTTCACGACAATGGTATCGCCCGCATAGCGCCGCAGAAACGGCAATGCGCTGGCCAAAAGAGCCGCCTGCTGCTGCCCCTCATCACTCATGTCCGGAAGCGTCAGCTCCGGGATATCCTTACTCATCCCTGCATCCCCTCAGGTGACGCACCAGCGATAAGCCGGGCGATCTCGGCACGCAATGTCTCGATGCCCAGTCCGGTCTCGCTGCTTGTGGTCGCGATATGTGGATAGGCCGCGGCATGTTTGGCCAGCACGGCCTGCACCTCGGCCATCTTGGCCTTGAGCTTGTTCGACCCCATCGAGTCTGCCTTGGTCAGTACGACCTGAAACAGCACTGCGGCGCGGTCGAGCATTTCCATCACGTCGCGATCTGCCTGCTTCAGCTCGATACGGGAGTCGAGCAGCAGAAAGACGCGCGTGAGCGTCGGGCGTCCGCGCAGATAGGCAAACATCATGGTCTGCCATTCTTCCTTGACCGACTTGGCCGCCTTGGCAAAGCCATAACCCGGCATGTCCACCAGAGCGAGACGATCACCAAGATTGAAGAAATTGAGCTGCTTGGTGCGTCCCGGCTCGGAAGAGGCGCGGGCCAGTCTGTTACGTCCGGTCAGGGCATTGATGAGGCTTGACTTGCCCACATTGGAGCGACCGGCAAAGGCCACTTCCGGACCGGCAAGCGGGGGAAGCTGGTCGAGCTTTTGCGCACCGAAAAAGAATTCGCATTCCGATGCGAAAAGCAGACGACCTTCCTCGATCTGCTCGTCACTGAAGACTGTCGGATCTTCTTTCTGGCTCACGACTTGCTGACGGCCTTTCCGCCTTTCTTCTGGGCACGATCGATCTGGCTCTGGATCAGCTTCTGCTGACCATAGCTGAGTACGTTGTTCCATGTGTAGTAAATGATGATACCTGCCGAGATACGACCAAGGAAGATCGTATAGATGACCGGCATGAACTGCATGATCTTCTGCTGCGCCGGATCCATGCTCACCATGCTCTGACGCTGCATCAGCCAGATGGTGAAGCCGAACAGGATGGGCCAGATGCCGATATGGAGCATCTCGGGCATGAAGCTCGGGTTGAATGGCAGCAGGCCAAACAGATTGAAAATGGTGGTCGGGTCGGGCGCTGACAGATCGCGGATCCAGCCATAGAAGGGCGCGTGACGCATCTCGATGGTGATGTTCAGCACCTTGTAAAGGCAGAAAGCAACCGGGGCCTGAACGAGCAGCGGCAGACAGCCTCCCGCCGGATTGACACCCTCTTCCTTGTAGAGCGCCATGATCTGCTGGTTCTGCGCCAGCTGATCGCCCTTGTTGTGCTCACGAATGGCCTGAATACGGGGGGCCAGCGTGCGCATACGCGCCATCGAGGCGAAGGATTTCGTCGCTAGGGGGTAAAGGATCAGCTTGATGATCAGGGTCAGGATCAGCAGGGCGATGCCGAAATTGCCGACATGACTGTAGAGCCAGTGCAGCACATGGAACATCGGGCGCGTCAGGAACGCAAACCAGCCGAAATCGACGGCCTTGTAGAAATAGGGAATATGCAGATCGTCGGTGTACTGGTCGAGGAGATTGACTTCCTTCGCACCGGCAAAAATCATGCTTGTCGTGGCAACATTCGAACCCGGCGCGATCTGGATCGGCTGGCTCGAGAGCGCATCGACAATATATGAGCCTTCCTTGGCGTTGGGCACGTAGCGATACCGTACGGTCACCGCAGCCTTCTGGTCGGGGATAATGGCCGTCAGCCAGTACTTGTCGGTGATTCCGGCCCAGCCACCCACGCCATCAGCCGACCAGGCGGTGTTGTCGGGCTTGCCAGCGCCCTTGCGCATGGTCTTGTAGGATTCCTCGTCCAGACGGTCATTCATGACCGAAAGCGGGCCTTCCTGCACGATCATACCGCCAGTTTCGAGCGGCTTGTAATCACGCTCGACGCGCTGATAGGGCGTGAGAGAAACCGGCCCACCGGCCTTGTTCTCGACACTCTGGGTGATCGCGAAAAGATAGCGACGATCAAGCTTGATCTGAATTCGGAAAATCAGACCCTGACCGTTATCCCACTGCATGGAAACCGGGTGGTCGGGCGAGAGCGTCTTGTCATCGCTCGACCAGTCGGTATTGGCATCCGGCAGGCGTATCGTAGAGCCTGATGGCGCCTGCCAGCCCAGTTCGACAAAGCTCGGCTGCGGCCCTTCATCCGTCTCCAGGAGGCGAACGAGCGGCGAATTCTTGTCCAGCGTCTCGAAATAATGCGTGAGCACCAGATTGTCGAAACGGGCCCCGCGCAGGCTGAAGGATCCGGTTGCATCCGGCCCCTCAATGGCAATGCGTCCAGCCGGTCCGTTGGGAACAGCAGGCCCATTGGCAGGTGCGCCGCCCGGCGCGGCGACAGGCAGGGCCGAAACCTTGCCATCAGCTCGGGGCTGCTTGCCCTGAACCTGCCCGGCCGTCTGGGTTTCAGCATCTTTCTTTGCGTGCTGAGGCACGAAATAATCGAAGCCGACCACGATCGCGAGCGAGAGACTGGTTGCCACCAGGATGCGCTTGATATCCATCAGCCGAGTGCCGGTCTTTCCATGAAAGTAAACAATTCTGCGCGCCCGGCGGCAGGATGCCACGGTCGCAGCCGTTGAAGTGACCGAAATCGGGTCACAAAACAATAGGGCGGAGGTGAATTAGGCGTTTTACAGCCCCTTGCAACCATCCAAAGCCGCCCCGTTCAGGGCACGGGGTCATATCCGCCGCGACAATAGGGGTGACAGCGCAGCAGTCGCTTCACAGTCAACCATATCCCGCGCACCAGACCGTGTCGGCGCAACGCCTCCTGGGCATAGGCACTGCAGGAGGGGTGAAACCGGCAGTTCGTACCGAGTTGGGGACTGATATAGCGGCGATAGACATGCAGACCGCCGAGCAGGCACGAAAGCAGAAGCTTTCTGCCCAGGCCGATCACAGGGCCTGACCTTTTTTCAAGGCATGTTCGAGATCGGCAATCAGCTTGCCGAAGGGCCGGCCACGTGTCGAATCGCGGCCAATGAGCACCAGATCCACTGCGCTCAACGCATGGTCCTGCGCCACATGCGCCAACGCCGCCCGAAGGCGGCGGCGGGTGCGGTTACGCACAACGGCGTTCCCGACTTTTTTGGTAACCGTGTAGCCGACGCGGGCCGGCGCCTCGTCTTCGGTCTTCAGAACCTGAAGCACGAGCCCCGATGTGGCGACCTTGCGCCCGCGGCTCGCAACCCGAAGAAATTCGGGTCTTTTCCGAAGTTTTTGAGGCAGGCCCGCCAAGTCGGAGTCAGGCCGAGAGCTTCTTGCGGCCCTTGGCGCGACGGTTGTTGATGACGCGACGGCCACCGACGGTTTCCATACGTGCACGGAAGCCGTGGCGACGCTTGCGAACGAGCTTGGACGGTTGATATGTACGCTTCATGGCGTCATTCCTCAAGGCAATGAATGATGGTGAGGCCCCTGGCTTCACCCCCGACAAGAAGACGACACAAGGCTGACGCCATCTTCCTCTGTGCGCGGGCTTTTACGGGCCTGAAACTGCGCTGTCAATCAAATCAAGGAGTCTGACCATGACACTGCGCGATGAAACGCCACCAACCGATGCCGAAGCGAGACTGAAAAGGCTTCGTCATGATCTGCGCAACGATCTGGCGACTGCCCTTCTCGCTGCCGACCTGCTGACGTCGCATGGTGACGAGACAGTCAAACGGCACGCCGCCAGCATCGTCAAAGCACTGGAAAAGGCGACCGAACGCCTCAAGCGCTCGCGCGTGGCGAACTAGGGTCACCAGACGCCCCGCCCCATGTCCGGGCGAGGCGCAAGGCGGGTGAGTCATGCGCCCGCCCGATCTTTCCCTCAGAACGTGTCCTTCTGGATGATCTCGATCTTGTAGCCATCGGGATCTTCAACGAAGGCGATGATTGTTGTGCCGAACTTGACTGGCCCAGCTTCGCGCGTGACCTTGCCGCCATTGCTTCGGACCGTCTCGACGGTACGGGCCGCATCAGGCACGCCGATCGCAAAATGCCCGAAGCCCGTCCCGAGCTCGTAAGGACCTTCCTGATCCCAGTTATAGGTGAGCTCAACTTCCGCCTCACCATGGGCGTTGTCGTTGAACCCCATATAGACCAGCGTGTAGCGACCATCGGGCACTTCGCGACGACGGATCTCACGCATCCCCAGAATTTTGTAGAAAGCAACGCTCTTATCGAGATCCTGAACGCGTATCATCGTGTGCAGATAGCTTGCCATTGTGGCTCTCCCGGGCAGTTGGGTCCGGAATGCGCAGCACACCGGACAGGATGATCAGTCAGCGCCCAGCAGTTCGGCCGGGCTCAGACCATAGAGAAACAGACCTGAGCGGTCGGCGGTTGCCTCGCAAGCGGCCGGATCCGTCAGAAGGGTGCCTCCCGTCTCGAACGCGATGCCACGCAATCCGGCAGTGGCGGCGTTCCGGATAGTTTGAGGGCCAATCGTCGGCATGTCGGCCCGCTTTTCCTGGCCGGGTTTCAGCATCTTCACCAGCACGCCACCGGGGCCAGGCTGGCGCAGCCCCCCTGCCCGCGCAATCATGGCATCCGTCCCTTCGATAGCCTCAACAGCAAGAACGAGGCTATCCTGCACGATGCACCCCTGCCCGATATCCAGCGCACCCAGCCCACGCACGACAGCAACACCGCGTCTGATATCGCTCAGTGCAAGATCATCCGGCGCGTATTGCCCCATGGCACCGGGGCGACCGAGCGATCGGGTCAGAAATTCATGGGCGCCACGGACGCGAAAGCCCTCTTCACCGAAAATCCGCACGAGCGCGCCGAGCAATCCGTCATCACCGGAGAAGAGCGCGCGCCCAACCCGCGCGAGCAGACGCGCACCTTCCGCGTCGGGGCGCAGATCACGCAGGGCCGGTCGCTTTACCGGGCCGATAAGCACGATATCGCGGCAACCGGCAGCACGAAGTGTGGAGAGAATTTCGCCCGCCGCAGCCAGACGGATGATACGATGTGGCCAGGCACGGATCAGATCGGGATCAACAAAGTCCTGAAACCCGATGATAAAAACCTCGCCTCCCTGGGCGCGCACTGAATCGGCCACCTGGAAAGGGAGCGGACCACCCCCTGCCAGAATGCCGACCGGTGCGGCAGTCACACGCCCTCCGTCTCGGCGGAGAGCTGCGCAGGGCTGGCGGCGCGGACGAGACCACGCCGGCTCTGGACTTCCATGAAAGCGATGATTTCCTGCACACGAGGGCTGTCAGGAAAGTCACGCTTCACAGCCGCAAGACGGGCTTCGAGCACCTGCTCATTGCGGCCAGTGCGCGGGTAAAGAATGCGGAAAGCGCGACGCATCTGCTGGATTTCCTCGGCGCTGACGCCCTGGCGGCGCAGCCAGATCCAATGCAATCCTACGAGACGCGCCCGGTTACCAAGCACACTGCCATAGGGAATGACGTCAGCTTCGACGCCGCATACGCCACCAACCAGCGCACCGCGACCGATACGCACGAACTGGTGCAGCGCAGCCGCCCCCATGACACGGGCGCCATCGCCAATCTCGACATGACCGCCCATGACCACATTGTTCACGATGATCACGCCATCACCGATCATGCAGTCATGCGCGACATGGGCATTCGCCATGATCAGACAGTGCGAGCCGATTTGGGTAAGCGCCGTTCCTTGTGCCGTGCCGCGATGGATTGTCACGTTTTCACGAATGACGGTATGGGCGCCAATCACGCAGCGTGTCGGCTCGCCCTTGTATTTGAGGTCCTGCGGCGCAAGACCGATCGTCACGAAGGGGAAGACTTCAACCCGCGCACCGATCTCGGTCAACCCGTCGATGATGACATTGGCATGAAGGCGGGCCCCCTCGCCGATCGAGACATCGGGGCCAACGGAACACCAGGGCCCGATGGTGACATTCTCCCCCAGTATCGCCTCGGGTGCGACCAGGGCGCTGGGATGAATGCTGACAGTGCTGGGCCAATTTGACACGGAACGATCCACGAAGCTGTTTTAACCCATGATCATGGCGCTGAAGGTCGCCTCGGCAACCGACACGCCATCGACGCGTGCGACACCCTTGAAGCGCCACACATTGGCTCGGGCACGCTCCTTCACGACAGTGATGTGCAGCTGGTCACCGGGGCCGACCGGCCGGCGGAACTTGGCACCCTCGATCGTCATGAAATAGACGAGCTTGCCTTCAAAAGCCTCACCCAGTGTGAGCACGACCAGCGTCGCCGCTGTCTGAGCCATGGCCTCGACAATGAGCACGCCCGGCATGACGGGCTGCGCCGGGAAATGCCCGGTGAAGAAAGGCTCGTTGATCGTAACGTTCTTGATGCCGGTCGCCGACTCACCAAGCTTGATATCGACCATCTTGTCGATCATCAGGAAGGGATAGCGATGCGGGATAGCGGCCATGATACGCATGATATCGATAGCCTCGATATCCACTGTCGCGACCTCGGCTGCGCCGTTGTCAGCCGTGCCGGCCTGCGCCGTTACTTCCTTGTTTTTCTCTTCCGCAGAGGCGTCCAATGTTCTGCTCACTTCTCGTTCCTGAGCGGGTCGGCCCTGCCAACCGCGCCCAATTGTCAGTTACATGACAACAGGTTTAACGTGTCCGCCTGCTTCTAGCAAAACTCTGTAGTCATGACCACTGCCCGACCGGTCGTGCTCAGGCGTCAGGCTTGCCGTCCTTCTTCGCCAGTCTGCGCAGAAAAGCGACATTGCGGAAGAACTCGCGGAAAGGCATGGCGGGACTTCCAATGACATCCGCACCGGCCTCAACATCCGACATCACGCCACATTGTGCGCCGATACGGGCCTTTTCACCAATCTTGATATGCCCGATCAGACCAGCCTGAGCAGCAATCGTGACGAAATCACCCAGTTCTGTCGAACCAGAAATGCCAGCCTGCGACACCACGATACAGCAGCGACCGAGCTGAGCATTATGGCCGATCTGGACAAGATTATCGATGCGCGTTCCTGCTCCGATTACCGTGTCGCGCATGGAACCACGGTCAATGGTCGAGTTCGCGCCAATCTCGACATCATGACCCAGAATGACGCGCCCCAGCTGTGGAACGGTCTCGAACCCGGCCGGTCCGACAGCAAAGCCGAAGCCATCCTGTCCAATACGCGTACCCGGATAAAGGGTGACACGATCATCGAGAATGGCATGAGACAGTGAGACATGCGCGCCGATGCGGCACGATGCGCCAATCACGACACCCTGCGCCACATCTGCGTGAGGACCGATGACGCTCCCTGCCCCGATCTGCACATTGGCGCCAATCGTTGCGAACGGGCCAATCTCGACACCCTCTCCCAGGACAGCGCTTTCATCGACAAACGCTGTCGCGTGTACGCCGGGACGCGATGGGGGCACCGGGTGGAAACGGGCGGCGATACGAGCCCAGGCGAGGTAAGGTGACTTGCTGATCAGCCCGACAACGCCCTCTGGAAGCTTGTCCTTGAACGCCGGCGCAAGAATGACGGCACCAGCCTTGGTTTCCGCCAGGAGCGGAAGATAGCGCCTGTTATCCAGAAAGCTCACTTCCTGCGCGGTGGCCGCCTGAAGAGGCGCCACACCACGCAACATGCGCTGACCCGCCTCACCCTGCCCCACGATCTCGGCATCCGCCCACTCGGCAAGCGACCGGATCGAGAACGGTCCCTGACGCCCGAAGAAGCGGGGATCGCCGGGGAGAGCGTCTGGCAGGGAAAGCGTCATGACAGATCAGTGCTTTCTGAGGATAGAAGCAGGAGCGGCTTGCGGCGCAGCAGCCGCCGGCGGTGCGGCGGGACCGGGGCCAACTTGCGAGTTCGTATCCTCATCCGCAGTGGTCGGCATCTTGCCGGACTTTGCCAGCACTTCAGGATCGACATCCTCAGCAGGGATGAAGACGTGCGGCAGAACCTTATTCAGAACCTTGGCTGTCTCTTCCGTGATGTCCTGACCATCGACATGCAGGGCGACCTGTTCGCTATGCAGAACGAGGTTCATGCTGTGGGATGCAGCAACCTGACGCACGATACGAACCAGCTCACGCTCGATCTGGTTCAGGGAAACATTGGCTGCTTCCTGAATAATCCGGGCGCGATTGGCAAAATCACGCTGCGCCTTGGCGCGACGCTCCTGCAAATGACGCTCACGCAGCTGGATCTGCTCTGAAGTCAGCGTGCGCGCGCTTTCCTGCAGCTTCTGCTGCTCGGCACGCCAGCCAGCCTGCTCCTTCTGGGCGGCAGCGGCGAGCTTGTCGCGGCGCTCGCCCAGAACACGCTGCGCCTCGGCGGCCGCGCTCGAGAGACGCATGACGGTCGGAATGCTGATCACACCGAGCAGGGCGGCCGGCGGCGGTGCAGCCTTGGGCAGATCGGGCGAGTCAGGAATAGGGGGCTGCGGCAGAACGGGCGGTGTTTCCGGCTGCTGCATCGGCTCATCAGCATCCTGCGCCATAGGCTGCGCGACAGGAACGCGACGAACCGGATGCGGCGCGGCAGGAGCCGGCTGCTGGGCCGTCTTGGGGACGAACCAGCCACCATTGCCGGAGGCGTTCTGGGCAGATTGTGCCTGGGCCAGGCTCGGCAGGCTGACGGAAGCGAGCAGTGCCGAAGCAGCCACGAAACGGGCTGCCGAGAAAATGGACATGGAAACCTCTGTTCAAGACCGGGTGGCTATCGCCTTCTTGGCGGGCGATAGCACAGAGCGGTAAGCGGAGATCAGAATTGCTGCCCGAAGCCGAAACGGATCGGGTAGAGACGGTCGTTGCGCGACTTGCGGATCGGCACGGCGGCGTCGATATTTACGAGGCCAAACGGGCTTTTCCAGGAAATACCAAGACCCGTGGTAACACGCGGTGTGAGCGTGTTACCCGTGACAGGCGTGTATTTGGCCTGCGTCGGGTTGGTGTAGAGATTCTTTACGCGCAGCCCTGCAAGGCTACCGGCATCGACGAAGTAACGTCCGGAAATCCCGACATCCTCACCCATGGGCAGCGGGAAGTTAAGCTGGGCAGACGCCGTGTAGATGAAGCGACCACCGATCAGATCTTCCTGACCCGGTAGCGGGTTATCGATACTTGTATGACCCGTACGCGGACCGGCACCACCCTGCAGGAAGCCGCGCAGGTTTTCACCACCAAGATAGAAGTTGTCGATGATGCTGACATTGCTGCTCTTGGACCAGTCGCCCATATAGCCGACGCCGCCCTTGAACTGCAGGCCCCAGTCATGGTTACCGGTCACGGAATCGAGCGGCACATAATACTGGCCATCGAACTTGGCGCGCAGATACTTCACGTCGCCGCCCACGCCGGCGAAATCGCCGCTCAGGTTCAGCACATAGCCTTTGCGCGGACGCATGCGGTTATCGCGACGGTCATAGGTGAGCGTGGTGCTCAGCTGCGAGAGCAGCGACCAGCCTGCCGAATCCTGCACATAATAGGACGGCACATACTGATAGCCGTAGGTCGCAATATCGCTCTGGCTGAAGATGTTGCCGACGCGACGATCGATCAGCGAGTAGCTCCAGGATTGCGAGAGGTAGTTGTTATACGAATACCCCATGCGCAGCGTCATACCGTAACGGCCCTCTTTATAGGACTGATAGGTCTGATAGTTGTTTTCGATACCGAAGATATCGATACCAGCAACGATATTGCGGTTCAGGAAGTAGGGATCGGTCAGCGAGAGATCGACCTGTTTCTGATAATACGCAACCGTTCCGGAGATGCCGGCATCCATGCCCGTGCCAAGCAGGTTATGCTGCTTGACCGAGCCGTTACCGAGAATACCAACGTCAGTCGAGTAACCACCACCAAGCGAAAATTCGCCGGTCGGCTTCTCAACCACGTTCGCCGCAACGTTCACCTTGTCCGGTGCCGAACCCTGGGTCTGATCGACGGAAACCGTGCTGAAATAGCCGAGATCCTGAAGCGCAGCCTTTGAGTACTTGCGATCGAACGGGGTGTACGGGTCGCCCTCTGCCATAGGCAGCGCACGACGGATGACCTTGTCCTTGGTCACCGTGTTGCCGTTGATGTCGATGCGCTCGACATAGACATGCGGTCCTTCGTTCACATCGAACAGCAGATCGACAATGCGCTTTTCAGGATTGCGGGCAATTTCGGAACGAACCATCGCAAACGGATGGCCTGTCGCCTGCAGACGCTCCTGCATACCCGTCACGTTGTTCTGGATGGCAGTGCCATCGTACCACTGATGCGGGAACAGATCGATGTACTGCTTGAGATCCTTTCCTTCGACGTGACGAAGGCTGGAACGCACATCCATCTTGCCAATGCGGTATCGCGGCCCCTCATCCACCGTGAAGGTGATGATGAAGTTCTTGCGGTCAGGTGAGAGTTCACCCGTCGCATTGATCATGTGGAAATCGACATAACCATTATGCAGATAGAAGCGACGCAGCAATTCGGCATCGTACTTCACACGCTCAGGGTTATACTCGTCCGATGAGGAGAAGAAGCGATACCACTCTGTCTCCTTGGACGAGATCACAGAGGCCAGACGGGCTTCACTGAACGCCTTGTTGCCGACGAACACGACCTTGTTGATCAGGGTCTGGCGCGCTTCGTTGATCTTGAAGATCACATCGACACGGTTATGCGACAGCTTGATGATCTGCGGCGTAACGGTCGCGCCGAAACGGGCCTTCGAGGCATAGAGATCGAGCAGCTTCTGACGATCAGCCGCAGCCGCCTGCGAGGAGAACACGGCGCGCGGTCGCATGGCGATTTCCTTGCGCAGATCCTCGTCCTTAACCGCATGATTGCCCTCGAAGGCGATGCGATTGACAATAGGGTTCTCAATCAGGTCCACGGTCAGCGTGCCGCCCGTGCGACGCAGCGTCACGTCCTTGAACAGGCCGGTCGCATACAGCGTCTTGAGCGAACGATCGAGATCGTCCTGGTTGAAACGGTCACCGGGCTGCACCACCATATAGGACAGCACGGTGCTGGTTTCGATGCGGGTGTTACCCTTCACGTCGATCGCCTCGATCATCTGCCCATTGGCCTGCCGCGATGCGGCTGCCTGGTGATGCGAAGGACGGCGGGTTTTCTGAGCCTCGGCCTTCCCTGCCCAAACAGGGAGTATGCAGACCGAAGCAAGGAGAACGAGGCGTTTACCTGACAAGACGGACGTTCCTTAACTTCATCAACCCGACGTGAAGGTTTATTTCAGACAATTTAAATTTCCGCAACGAAGCGACTACTCCGCAGCTGGCCCACTTCATCCGGACGTATCCGGTTTAGCCCCCCTGAGCAAGCGTCCTGCCACATGAAGTGTCGTAACACTCTGTGTCAGTGACAGGCACTTCCAGCGTTTTCCTAGCGAAACAGACCAAGATTCGATAGGTCGTTGAAGGTAGAAAACAGGAACAGCGCAGCAATGATGGCGAACCCGGCCTGATAGCTGATTTCCTGTACCTTGCGTGAGACAGGTTTCCCCCGCACAGCCTCAGCCGCGTAAAAGACGAGCCGCCCACCGTCGAGCAGTGGGATGGGAAAGAGATTGATCAGGCCCAGATTGATGGACAAAAGCGCCATGAAAGACAGGATGCTGGCAAAGCCGTAATGGGCCACCTGCCCTGAGAGCTGGGCAATCCGGATCGTCCCACCAAGCTCTCGCGCACTGCGATGACCCGTAATGATCTGCCAGACGCCCTGTAATGTCTGCACCGAGACCAGCCAGGTTTCATGCAGCCCTGCCGTAACAGCGCTTGCAAAACCCATCGGCTTGCCAGGCACCAACTGTGCCATGATGCCGATGCTGCCCGTGTCCGGGGCACCCAGCTTGCCCGGAACGCGGTCCAGGGTGATGGGGAGGCTGAGGTCCTGGTCACCGCGATGAATCCCGAGCGTCGTGCTCTCGCCCGGCATCTTCACGGCATGCGCCTGGATATCGGCAAAATTGAACACATCCAGCGATCCCAGCCGGGTAATCACGTCACCCTTCTGCAATCCGGCCTTTTCCGCGGCGCTATGCGGCACAACCTGCGAGACTTCGTTCTTCAACTCGGGTTTGCCGACCGAGATATACAGCACCGTAAAAAGCAGGATCGCGAAAACAAAGTTGAATACCGGGCCCATGACGATCACCAACATGCGCGAGCCGACTGGTTTGTCGTGGAACGTCTGACCTGGGACCCACGCCGCCTTTTGCTCAGGCGTTGCATCCTCGGGGTCTTCAAACCCATGCGGCTTGACGAAACCACCAAGTGGAACGGCCGAGATACGCCATTCCGTGCCCGTGCGGTCATGCCAGCGATAAAGCGCAGGCCCGAAGCCGATCGAGAACGTATCGACCTTCACACCGCGCCAGCGCGCGGCAAGGTAATGCCCCATCTCGTGAACGAAAACGAGCACCCCCAGGATGAGGGCGAAAGCAAGAATCGTCACCGCGAATTCATGCATGGAGCGTCTCCGCACCGTTCAGGGAATTGCTGCGCTCGCGCGATACGAAGGCCTCGGCTACGCGACGGGCTTCTGCATCCCAGTGCAGCACCTCATCAAGGGTATCGAGCTTGGGAGCCCCAAGCTTTTCCATGGCATAGGCTATCGTGTCCCCGATCCCGAGGAACCCGATACGACGGCCGAGGAAGGCCTCGACGGCGATTTCGTTGGCCGCAGAGAAAATGGTGGGGGAGGCCGCCCCGGCACAAAGGGCCTCACGGGCCAGACGCAGTGCGGGGAAACGCACCTCGTCTGGCGCTTCGAAATCCAGACGGGCAAGCGCCGCCAGATCGAGACGCGGCGCGTTGGTCTGCATACGTTCGGGCCAGGCTAGGGTGTTGGCGATGGGCACGCGCATATCGGGCGCACCGAGCTGCGCAATAAGGCTGCCGTCGCGGAACTGCACCATGCCATGAACAGCTGATTGGGGATGAACCAGCACGTCGATCTGTTCGTTGCTCAGGCCGAAGATGCGGGCGGCCTCGATCACTTCGAGTCCCTTATTGGCCATCGAGGCAGAGTCGATCGTGATCTTGGCCCCCATGCTCCACGTCGGATGCTTGAGCGCATGTTCCGGTGTGGCGGCACGCATGGTTTCAATCGAGGCACAACGGAACGGCCCGCCGGACGCGGTCAGCACGATCTTCTCGACGCTCTCGATCGGGCTGCCTGTCAGGCTCTGGAAGATGGCGTTATGTTCGGAATCAACAGGAAGAAGGGTCGCCCCTGCTGCCGCAACCTCACGCAGCATGACGTCACCGGCGCTGACGAGCGCCTCCTTGTTGGCGAGCGCGATAGCGCGGCCATTCCGTGTCGCTGCGAGGGTTGGCTCAAGCCCTGCGGCCCCGGTAATGGCGGCCATCGTCCAGTCGGCCTCCATGGCAGCGGCTTCGATGACCGCCTTGCGTCCACCCGCCGCTTGGACGCCGCTCCCTTTCAACCGGTCGCGCAGTTCCTCCAGCAGGGATTCGTCGTTGATGACGGCAATTTCCGCATGCAGGGCGATTGCCTGCTCTGCCAGCAAGGCAACATTGCGCCCACCAACAAGGGCCCGGATCTGGAAACGTGCCGGTTCTGCCAGCAGGAGATCGATCGTCGAGCAGCCGATACTGCCAGTACTGCCGAGAACGGTGATGCTGCGTGGTGAGACGGTCATGATCCCAGGATACTCCAGATCAATGCGATGAAGCAGAAGATGAAACGAGGTAATGTGTCAAAGCCACGATCACATCATGGGGCGTGGCATCCCAGAAAACATGTGTGGGCACGCACAGGGAAAGCAGCGCTGCAAGAGGCGCGGCAGCAAGAAGCCCGTCAAACCTGTCAAGCAAACCGCCGTGACCGGGAATAAGCTTGCCGGAGTCCTTGATCCCGACCCGACGTTTGGCCGCGCTTTCGGCAAGGTCGCCGGATTGCGAGGCACAGCCGAGCACCATGCCCCACAGGAGCCCACCCAGAGGTGAGCCGAGACCAGAGAAAAACGCTGTTGTCATGCCCGCTATACCGGCCGCCACCAGGCCACCAACCGCGCCAGAACGGGTCTTACCAGGAGAAATGCGCGGCGCGAGCTTTGCCCCGCCGAAAACACGTCCCGCGAGATAGGCGCCGCTATCACTGGCGATAACGACCACCACAACAAAAAGCACAAGTACAGCGCCGTGCGAAGGCTCTCTCAGCCAGAAGAGGGAGAGCCCCCCCAACGCTGCCACAGCAACGCAGGCCCACTGGGCAGCGCCGAAAATACCCGCCGCGAATACAAGAGCAAATGCAACGCGCCACTCGCCCCTCATGGCAGCGAGCAGTGCCGCCAACGGCCAAGCGAGGAGCAGCCAGCCGCGCCAGTGCAAGGCACCGCGCCCCCATCGCAGCCCCGCCATTGCCATAGCCTCATAAACAAGCCCGAGGCTGACGAGCAGGATCATGGCTCGATAGGCCAGCCCGCCCATGAGGATACAGAATACCGCCACAGGAACGATAATAGCTGCTGAAATGAGGCGCAGGCGCAGATCAGACCAGCGCTGGGCGGCACTTTGCTGACTCACAGGGCGCCATCCGGTGCGAGGCGTTTGCCGAAGCGGCGCTCGCGTCGAGAGAAATCGCTCATGAGGCCAGCGAAATGATCTTCATTAAAATCCGGCCACATCACATCCAGAAACGCGAGTTCGGCATAGGCCGACTCCCAAAGCAGAAAATTGGACAGCCGCCTCTCGCCACTGGTTCGCACGATCAAGTCCGGATCGGGAAAAGGAGAGGTCTGAAGAAAATCGCCGAAAGCAGCCTCGCCCAAGCCATCCAGGTCAATTTCGCCACGCGAGGCGGCGATGGCCATTTTTTTCGCCGCGCTCAGCATGTCGTGACGTGCGCCATACGACAGCGCAAGGATCATGGTCAGACGGGTATTTCGCGCTGTGAGCGTGCGCGCACGATCAATCTCGGCCCGCAACCCGGCATCGAACCGGGTCAGGTCACCGATGAAATCGAGCCGGACATTCTGCTCGTGTAGTTCCGCAACCTTGTGCCGAAGATAGAAACGCAGAAGCGACGTCAGGTCCGAAACCTCCTCGCTGGTACGATTCCAGTTCTCCGACGAGAAGGCATAAAGCGTCAGATAACGCACGCCAGCGGTGATGGCCGCCCTGACACAGCGTCTGACGGCCTCTGCGCCTGCGCGATGCCCGGCCATGACCGGTTTGCCCCGCGCTCGCGCCCAGCGCCCATTACCATCCATGATGACGGCCACGTGGCGAGGCACCGTCGCGGGGTCCAGCCCTGCAGCCGGAGCATTATGTGCGCGTGAGGAGGACACAGCCTTCAATCAGACCTGCTTGATCTCGCGTTCCTTGTCCGCCAGCATATCATCAACTTTCTTGATGTACTGGTCAGTCAGCTTCTGCACGCCATCAGACCACACCTTCATGTCGTCCTGGCTGATTTCGCTCTTCTTTTCGTGCGTCTTGATCTGGTCCATGCCATCGCGGCGCACGTTGCGCACGGCTATCTTGCCGTTTTCGGCATAGCGCCCGGCAGCGCGGGCCAGCTCGGTGCGACGCTCTTCCGTCAGTTGGGGAATCGGCACGCGTACGGTCTGTCCATCCGCAGCCGGATTGAGGCCAAGACCGGCATCACGGATAGCGCGCTCAACGGCACCTACGAGACCGCGATCCCAGACCGAGACCGTCAGCATGCGTGCTTCGGGAACGGCAATCGAGCCCACCTGCGACAGCGGCACTTCACTGCCATAAGCCTCGACGCGAACCGGCTCGAGCAGGTTCGGGCTGGCGCGGCCCGAGCGCAGGCCAGACAGATCGCGACGCAGGCTTTCGAGGGCGCCATCCATACGGCGCGTCAGATCGTCAAGCAGATCGTTCAGTTCGGCAGGCATTGGTCTCTCCTTCAATACGGTTCAGGCGTCCGGACCGGGGAAGTGTCCCTTAAGTGGCGGTATGGCATTGCCGGGTTATCCCGAAGGCCATGAGCCCTCGCGAGATCCCCCGGAACACCCGGCAGATGGCCCTGCTCAGGCCGTTTCGATGATACGGGTGAAACGCCCCTCACCGCGCATGACACTCGCAAACGCACCGGGGGCATGAATATTGAAAACAATGATTGGAAGTCGGTTTTCACGCGCCAGCGAAATGGCAGTTGCGTCCATCACATTCAGATCGCGCGACAGCACGTCCATGTATGACAATTCATCATAACGCTCGGCATCCGGCACACGACGCGGGTCAGCAGAATAGACACCATCGACCTGCGTACCCTTGAGCAGAACATCACATTCCATCTCGTTGGCGCGCAGTGCTGCCGCTGTGTCAGTCGTGAAGAACGGATTGCCCGTACCGGCAGCAAAGATGACCACGCGTCCCTTTTCCATGTGGCGCACGGCACGACGACGGATATAGGGCTCGGCAATGGAGGACATCTGGATGGCGGACATCACGCGGGTATCGATCCCTGCGCGCTCAAGAGCATTCTGCATCATCAGAGCGTTGATGACGGTTGCCAGCATACCGGCATAATCACCCTGGGCGCGGTCCATGCCCTTCGCTGCGGCGGCCACACCACGGAAGATGTTTCCGCCACCGATCACCAGACAGACCTGGATGCCGCTGCGTGAGACAGAAGCCACATCGTTCGCGATGGCCTCGACCATCTGCGGCTCGATACCGAATGAGCCCTTGCCCATGAGGGCTTCGCCCGAAACCTTGAGAAGAACGCGCTTGTATCCTGCAGAAGTTCCGGTCATCGCATCCTCTTTCACAGCGGCCTGATCAGGGCCCAACACGGCCCGCGCCTCTCTTATAGGGCGCGGCCTGTCCTCACAAGAACTTCTCAGGCGTCATCCAGCCCGATGGCACGCAGTCTGGCCTTTTCCTCATCCCAGCCCGCGCGCTCACGCACGTTCAGGAAAAGATGGCAGGGCCGTTCAAGCAACCGGCCCAGATCCAGACGGGCCCGCTCGCCGATGCTGCGAATCTTGCGTCCCCCTTCACCAATCAGAATGGCCTTGTGCCCGGGCCGGGAGACATAAATCGTGGCATCAATGCGCACCGAGCCATCGGGACGTTCCTTGAAGCTCTCTGTCTCGACCGTGGCCTGGTAGGGAATTTCCTCATGGGTCTGCATGAAAATCTGCTCGCGCACCAGCTCAGCTGCCAGCAAACGATCAGGCAGATCGGTCAGATCGTCCTCCGGATAGAGGTAAGGCCCCTCAGGCAGTTCAGCTGCGAGATAATCCAGCAGATCGTCTACCCCATCACCCGAACGGGCGCTGAGCATGAACACATGCTCGACCGACAACTGATCGGTAATGGCTTTGGTCAGGGGCAGAAGCTGCTGCGTGGTCACGAGGTCTGTCTTGTTGAGCACAAGCCAGACACGGCGCTTCTGCTTCGCCAGGGTATCAATGACCGCCTGGGCTTCTTCGCGTATGCCAGCCTTGGCATCGATCAGCAGGAGCGAGATATCGGCGTCCTGTGACCCCGTCCACGCCGCCGCCACCATAGCACGGTCAAGCTTACGCTTTGGCTTGAAGATGCCCGGCGTATCAACCAGCAGAATCTGGGAAGTCTGCCGCATCAGGATTCCGAGCACGCGAAAGCGCGTCGTCTGGGCCTTGGGGCTAACGATCGAGAGCTTGGTCCCGGTCATACGGTTGATCAGGGTGGATTTACCGGCATTCGGAGCCCCGACCAGGGCGACGAAACCACAACGTGTTGTCATTTTCTATCCTTCGTGCCTTTACGGCCACGGTTCAATCGCCGAAGCAGGGCAGTAGCAGCCTCACTCTCGGCCTGGCGTTTGCTACCCGCAACGCCCTCTCCTTTCTCCCCCATAGCAGAAACCGCGATGGTAAAGCGCGGCGCATGTGAGGGACCTTCCATGGAAAGCGTTTCGTAATCCGGCAAGGGGTACCCCCGTGCAAGAACGAACTCCTGCAGGGTTGTCTTGGGGTCCTTGGGCGGCGTGATCTGCGAGGTCAGCAGATCCTCCCACTTTTCGCGCACGAAACGTCGTGCCGGCTCCAGTCCACCATCGAGATAGAGCGCTCCTAACAGAGCCTCCATCGCGTCGGCCTGAACATTGGCGAGGCTGCGTATCCCGGCCTGCTCCTCATGTTCCGCAATATGCAGCGCCTCGGCTACACCGATGCTCTCTGCAATCGGGGCAAGAGCATTGCGCGAGACCAGTGAGGCATGGCGCGGCCCCAACGCCCCTTCGGGCTCATCGGGGAACTGCTCAAGCAGCCATTCAGCCATCAGCAGACCGAGCACACGATCACCAATAAATTCCAGCCGCTCGTTCGAGGCTGCGCTCGCAACCCGTGCGGCCTGACGTGGCGCGCGCCGTCCCTGACGGGCGGAGACGGCAGAACGGTGGGTGAGCGCCTGTCGCAGAAGCCCCTGATCAGCAAACTGGTGGCCAAGGGCCTTCTGGAGCGTCTCCGCTATGGCGTCATGAGTCGTCATGAGCCACCCTCAATGCATGGTCGCAAAAAGATGGCTCCAGCGGATCTCGAAGGGCCATTGCCAGAACTGCCAGAGAGGATGAACGGCCTCGTACGAGAAGAACACGAAGCGTGCCTTGCCCACCAGATTGACCATCGGCACATAGCCGAGATCTACACCATTATCGCGCTGGAAACGGCTATCCCCGCTGTTGTCGCGGTTATCGCCCATCGCGAAAAAGTAACCCTCGGGCACGACATATTCGCGCGTGTCGTTCTGTTCACCCTCATCCGTCTGCTTCAGAATCTGATGCGTGACGGGCGCGGCACCCGCACTCCCGGGCAAGGTTTCGAGATAGCGTATGCCCGTCTGCGGATAACGGTTCTCATCCATCACGGAATAGGCGCCCAGCGACTGGCGCGGCACCAGCGTGCCGTTAAGATAAAGCTCGCCTGCACGCATCTGGATGTGATCACCCGGCAGACCGATGATGCGCTTGATATAATCGACCGACGTATTTTGCGTATAGCGGAACACTGCCACATCGCCACGATGCGGCGACGCGCCCCAGATGCGCCCCTCAAAGAGATGGGGCGAAAATGGCATGGAGAATCGAGACCAGCCATAATCGAATTTCGTGACGATAATGTAGTCGCCCACCTGCAGGGTCGGGATCATGGACGCGCTGGGAATATTGAACGGCTCGAGAACCACCGTTCGTATCGCCAGCAATACGACAATCCAGATCGCGACAAAGCGCACGATCTCAAGGGGGGTGTCTTCTTTTTTCCTGGAGGCACGTGCCTCCTGATTTTGGTCGGTCATATCCGGGTTCTAGCGCAGGTGGTGGGGCATTGGCGACAGGCTATCACGAAGTACAGGAAACTGACTGCACGATCACATAGGCCAGTGCATAAGGTGTTTCATCACTCAGGCTGAGCAGGACTTCCGCCCGCTCTCCCGGCAGGGCCAGCGCAGCGAGACAACGCGCCGCCTCGCCCCTCAGGGTCAGGAAGGGTTTACCCGATGCATCATTGCCTGTCTCGATATCGGTCAGGACAATACCGTCTCGAAAGCCGGTACCCAACGCCTTGACGCATGCTTCTTTGGCCGCCCATCGCTTGGCAAGGATACCGATACGGCCATCGCCCTTGCGCGTATCCGCATAGGCGCGCTCCGCCGCAGTGAAGCTGCGCTCGAGAAATCTTTCCCCTGAACGCTCAAGAGCGCGTGCGATACGACGCATATCGCACAGATCCGTGCCAATTCCCCTGATCATCCCGCAGCTCAGTTCCGGGCGCGCTCGACCTGCATGACACCCCGCGCCGAGCGCAGCGCTGCAATCATGGCAGACAGGTGCCGCACGTCACGCACTTCGAGATCGACCAGAATTTCCATGAAATCCAGCTGGCGGTTCAGAATGCGCAGATTGACGACACTGCCATTATGCTTGGACGCTGTATTCGTGAGGGTGGTCAGAACGCTCGACTCATTGGCAGCAATCACGCTGACACGCCCGATATGCGGTGCGCCGCGCTCGCCTTGCGCCAGAGCCTCATAATCCCAGTCGATTTCAAGGAACCGCTCAGGCGTGGACGAGAAGGCACTCAAATTCTGGCAGGCACGCTGGTGGATGGTCACGCCCTTGCCCTGCGCGATGATGCCCACGATCGGATCACCCGGCAGCGGATGACAACACCCGGCGAAATGGGTCGCAATCCCGGAGCCGATACCGGTGATGATCGAACCGCTCTTGGCGCCATAGCGCGGCGCCGTACCGACACCCCCACCAAGGCGACCGGACAGACCGGGCACCATACGAGGCGCGCGATGGGTCTGGCGTAATTCCGGATAAGCCGCATTGACCACGTCACGCGGCCCGAGCTGACCATTGCCAACCGCAACATACAGATCTTCGATGCTGGCCTGACGCAGATCGCGCAGCAACGATTCCAGCACTTTCTCGCTGCCATCGACACCTTCCTGACGGAAAGCCTTGGCCAGCGCGGTGCGCCCGGTATCGAGATTGACCTGACGCTGCTGCAACGCGACATGGCGGCGTATGCGCGCGCGCGCCTTGCCCGTAACGACGAACCGCTCCCAGGACGCCGAAGGCGTCCCGCCACGCGCCGTCATGATCTCGACCTGATCGCCATTCTGCAATTCATGGCGCAGGGGCATCAGGCGGCCGTTGATCTTGGCGCCTACGCAGGCGTCACCAACCTGGCTATGCACCGCATAGGCGAAGTCAACGGGCGTCGCGCGACGCGGCAGGGAGATCAGCTGCCCTTTGGGGGTGAAACAGAAAACCTGATCCTGATACAGTTCGAGCTTTGTGTTTTCGAGAAACTCGTCAGGTGCCTCTGAATCCTCAAGGATCTCAAGCAGATCCTGCACCCAGCGCAGCTTGTTGAGGCCCAGAGCCGCAACTTCGCTATTGGACGCCTGCGCCTCGTCACGTTCCTTGTAGGCCCAGTGCGCCGCCACACCGTTTTCAGCAAAATTGTGCATGTCCGCCGTGCGGATCTGAACTTCGATCTTCTGGTTTCGCGGCTGTCGCAGGGTCACGCCCGTATGAAGGCTTTGATAGCCATTGGCCTTAGGCGTGGAAATGTAATCCTTGAAGCGCCCCGCAATCATCGGATAGGCGCCGTGGATGGCACCCAGTGCAGCATAACAGGCGTCACGGCTGGGAACGATCACGCGAAATGCCATGATGTCGGAAAGCTGCTCGAACGCGACATTGCGCTTTTGCATCTTGGCCCAGATGGAATAGGGCGATTTCTCCCGCCCCGTCACGTCGATCTGGGGCAGACCGACCTCGGCACAGAGCGCCTTCAGTTCATGCTTGATCTGCTCGATGATATCCGCGCCGTGACCTCGCAGGAAGTTCAGGCGTGCCCGGATTGTTGCATCGGCCTCGGGCTCAAGCTGTTCGAATGAGAGGTTCTGCAGCTCGGTCTTGACGCGGTCCATACCAATGCGCTCGGCCAGCGGCGCATAGATATCCATCGTTTCACGGGCAATGCGCAGGCGTCGATCCTGCCTCTGCACATAATGCAGGGTGCGCATGTTGTGCAGGCGATCGGCAAGCTTGACGATCAGCACGCGAATATCGCGCGACATGGCCAAAACAAGCTTGCGGAAGTTCTCCGCCTGTTTCGTTCGGTCCGACTGCAACTCCAGACGGGTCAGCTTGGTCACACCATCGACCAGACTGGCCACCGTCTCACCGAAGCGATCCTTCAGAAAGGCCGGGGTGATCCCGGTATCTTCGACCGTATCGTGCAGCAGCCCGACCATGATCGAAGGCACGTCCATGCGAAAACCCGCAAGGATGTTCGCTACGGCGATGGGGTGGATAATATAGGGTTCACCGTTGTCGCGCTTTTGCTCGCGATGCGCTTTTTCGGCCACCTCGTAAGCTTCTTCCACGCGCTTGAGGTCCGCTTCCGGATCGTAAGCGGCAATGCGGCGGAGAAGACCGCTGATCGACGGCATGGCAGGCGCCACGTTGGCCGGTTCAGCGGCGAGGATTTCAGGCGCTGGCGTGCTGTGCTCGGCGCCGGAGAGAAGGGTGTCAGACATGCCGGTACTCTCTCCCGCAACCTAGATCGTTGAATACGCTACCGGACCACAGAACGGCCCGGCACCGCAAGAGGACTCAGCGGCGGCCGCGTCCTCCGAACTCTGCCTCGAACGACGCCTCGAGCTCGGCTGTGGACATGGTTTCGGCCATGTGCGCGTGCTCTTCTTCAGAAGAGACATCCTGCAGGCCAAAAATGTTCTGATCGGTCGGGATGAGGTCCATCACCTCTTCATCGACAGGCTCAGGCTCGGGTGCACGGGCCAGGGAGCGCACGATACCATCCTTGAGCGTGCCGAGATTGACCTTGTCTTCCGCGATTTCGCGCAGAGCCACGACAGGGTTCTTGTCATTGTCACGATCGAGGGTCATCTCTTCGCCACGCGACAAACCACGAGCGCGCTGTGCAGCAAGGAGAACGAGCTCGAAGCGGTTCGGAACCTTTTCGATGCAGTCTTCAACGGTAACGCGTGCCATAAAACTCTTCCCAACCAATTTCCGCGGATCGACGTGAATTGTGCAAAATAGCATAGCCGGTGGGTCGGCACAATCTTTACGGCGATTGTCCCATACACGCAGTCTGACCTTCGCCTTTTGGGAAACAAAGTTAACAACCGCTTTGTTTACCAGACTGACATAGTCTAACCATTACGAAATGCAGCGCTCACTGTTTTATCCGCCCCGCATTTGTTAAACTTCCTGGGTAATTCCAACTGATTGTCGCGAAGTCCCGTCGTGACATATTTCTAATACGGATCAGACATGCTCGACAAGAACGAGAAAACTGCTGTTTTTATAGATGGATCGAGCCTGTACTACACTGCGAAAACTCTTGGATTTGAAGTCGATTATCGCAGGCTTCTGCGCTATCTGAAATCCGGCACCCGCCTGTTGCGCGCCCATTACTACGCTGCAATACCAGAAACTGAGGAATATTCGCCACTCAAGCCCCTGACCGATTGGCTTGCCTATAATGGTTACATGCTGGTCACGAAGACAGCGCGCGAATTCACCGATCAATCCGGCCGCCGCCGCCTCAAGGGCAATATGGATGTCGAGCTGGCGGTGGATCTTCTGGAGCTTGCCGACAAGATCGATCATGCCGTTATCTTCAGCGGAGACGCCGATTTGCGCCGCGCTGTGGAAGCCATACAGAGACGGGGCGTTCGTGTGACTGCGGTCTCATCCCTCCGCTCCTCGCCATCACTGATCGGCGATGACCTTCGTCGACAGGTCGATCAGTTCATCGAGCTGGGAGATATTGCGGCCGAGTTCACACGCCGACAGGCCGATACCCCTGCCCGCCCTCGGTCCAACCCTATTCGTCATCCAGCGGATGTCACCGTCGATCATGATATGGATGACTGAAGGACGTCACGAGGGGAAGCCTGAGGCATGGCAAGTCCAGCGCATGCGAAGGAAACGTGCATCCTGATCGTCAGCCTTGGCGCGATCGCGTCCGAGCAACGCACACAGCTTGCGCAAGCACTTAATGCCGCGCTCAGGCTCCAGGCACCCCGATCGCGTCAGACACCGCATCTCGTTTTCCACAATCTTGTCGCGCCCAATCAGATGCTTGCTACCATGTCTCGAAGATCATCGACACATGGATTGCCGGATCAGAAACGGCCAGCTTCTCTGATGCGCAAGGACGCCCATACGGGTCTCTCCCAGCTCGTCACCAGTCTTAAGGGGCTGCACATTGTGGTCAATCTGGGCGTTGCCGCCCATATCTCAACCCTGGATGCCTATGGCGTGCCATGGGCAAAGATCCCTTTCAAACCCCATGACGCACTTGTCCTTCCAGACGGCCTGCTGCTTGCAGGGTTCCCGTCGCACACCGGGATATGTATTGACACAATCGCTTCTTCCCTCGCACAGCTGACCGCAATGAGCGCGACCCAGGCGTCGCTTTGACTGTTTTCGTGTCAGTCATCTAGCGCGGCCCAAGGATCCTCAAGGGGCCGGATGCCGCGATGGCGAGTGCACCGGGCGGCGCAACCCTGACAGGCAGCTTGCATTAACCCCCGGCAGCAGGCATTGAAGGAGCTTCATCATGAACCAGCGCAATTCAGGCACAATCGGCTTTATCGGCTACGGCGCGATGGGCTCGCTGATGGGACGCAATCTTCGCAAAGCGGGATATGGGGTTTGTGCCTATACGCCATCGGGTCGCAAGCAGGACGAGGAAACCCCGGTTGAGGCGTCGGCGCGCAGACTTGCAGAGAAGGCCGACATCCTGATTCTGTGCGTCCCCAATGACGCGGCCATCTTTGCTTCGGCAGAAGGCGAGGACGGGTTTCTAACCGGTGCCCGTTCGAACACATTGGTGATCAATTGCAGCACGATCTCCCCCGAAGCGACCGATAGGCTGCATCAACTTGCTGAGAAGCAGGGACTACGCTTCGTGGACGCCCCCATGTCGGGCAGCACCCCCGAAGCCGAAAAGGGCGAACTCGTCATGCTGGTGGGGGCATCTGAACAGGATCTTGCCGCCGCCGCGCCCGTGCTGGACGCCATCGGCAAGCTCACCATTCATGCCGGAGATGTCGGAGCAGGCACACGCCTAAAGCTCGTCATCAACGGCATCATGGGCGCAACGCTCAACGTGATTGCCGAAGCTGTGGGTTATGGTCTCGATAGCGGCCTGAACCGTGACATGCTGTATGAAGCGCTCTCTCAGGTGGCCGTCATTTCGCCGCATCACAAGCGCAAGCTCGGCGCTGCACAGCAGGGCGATTTTTCGCCGCAATTCCCCACCCGCCTCATGTCCAAGGATATGGGATTGCTCATCAGTGCGGCTAGAACGACGCACAGCTTCTGCCCTGCCATTGCTGTGGCAGACCAGGCCTTGGCCCTCTCGGGCAAGCGCCATGCCAACGACGATTACTCTGCCCTGCTCGGCGCGATCGAAAAGAGCGTCGTCAAGCACGACAGCTGATAGATCAGCGCGACACGAACCGGTGCCGCAACGGGTTGACGAAACCGGTTGCGCACCATAGCTGCCTTCTGTGGCCAGACAGCCCGTCTGGCCCTCACCATGACAGTCCAGGAGACGCGACCATGGCTTTCGAACTGCCGTCCCTTCCCTACTCGTCCGGTGCGCTCGCCGCCTCTGGCATGTGCCAGGAAACGCTTGAGCTGCATCATGGCAAGCATCATCAGTCTTATGTCACGGCGCTCAACGGCTTTGTCGAAGCCAAGCCAGAGCTTCAGGGCAAGAGCCTTGAGGAAATCATCCTCGCCGTGAAGGGTGATGCCGCACAGGCTCCCGTATTCAACAACGCGGGCCAGCACTGGAATCATATCCTGTTCTGGAAGAACCTTGCGCCGAATGGCGGTCAGGTTCCCTCCAAGCTGGCTGCGAAGATCGAGTCCGATCTCGGTGGTCTCGACGCGTTCAAGGCCGCCTTCAAGCAGGCAGCCATCTCGCAGTTTGGCTCGGGCTGGGCGTGGCTGGTTCTTGGCAATGATGGCAAGCTTGCCGTGACCAAGACAGCCAATGGCTCGAACCCGCTGGCCGAAGGCCAGGGTCGCGCCCTGCTGGGTCTGGATGTGTGGGAACACGCCTATTATCTGGACTTCCGCAACCGTCGCCCTGACTACATCACCAACTATCTCGACAAGCTTGCCAATTACGAGTTTGCCGAGGCAGAGCTGCTCTCTGCCTGATATCGTTCCGGACTGCCCTGAGGATTGTCCCTGGGGACTATCTACGGGGCAGCACAAGACGTTATCCCATGAAAAAGGCCGGCTCCCTTGCGGGGCCGGCCTTTTTCGATCTGTACGGACCGCTGCGCCTTACTTGGCGGGCTTGCCACCGTCATTCGCCGGCTTGGCCGTGCTGGTCAGAACCTGCGAGACATTTTCGCGCATCAGCTGGATCTTCACGCCGGGCGCGATCTCGATTTCGATTTCCTTGGTCCCCTCGCGGGCAAGCTGAACCACGCCGATGATGCCGCCACTGGTCACAATACGGTCACCACGACGCAGCGCATTGAGCTGTGCCTTGAGTTCCTTCTGACGTGCCTGCTGGGGACGGATGAGCACGAAATAGAACACGACGAACACGAGGATCATCGGGAGGAATGAGATAATCCCGCTGTTGGCGAGCATGCGTTTCTTCCATATGTCGATAGTCAGGGACCGGACACGTCATGGGACGGACCGGATTGCAGCCGGACCATAATTGACCGCGCCTGCACGTCAAGCACGGCTTTGGAACAAGGGAGAAACCTATGGACCCCGTTCTGCTCGAAAAACTCGAGCGTATTGCATCGGCTCTGGAACGCCTGTCACCCGCACCGGCCAGCGCCACCACGCTCGAGACAGGCGACGCCTTCATGTGGCAGGGGGCGTCCGCAAGCCTGCGACCCGTCGCGCAGGTCCACGGGGTCGATCTCTCTCTGCTGCGCGGGATTGATCGCCAGACCCGGCTGGTTCTGGAAAACACGCGCCATTTCGCACAGGGTCGCACAGGCAATAATGTCATGCTCTGGGGTGCGCGGGGTATGGGGAAATCCTCGCTGGTCAAGGCGTGCTTTGCCGAGGCCAATCGCGAGCGGCCCCATGCCCTTGTCCTGATCGAGATCCAGCGCGACGATCTCTCCACCCTCCCCCGACTGCTCGATATCCTGCGCGCCCAGCCCCGGCGCTGCATCCTGTTTTGCGATGACCTCTCCTTCGAGACACAGGATGCCGATTACAAATCGCTGAAGTCGGTCCTGGATGGCGGCATCATGGGCCGCCCCGAGAACGTGCTGTTCTATGCCACGTCCAATCGTCGCCATCTCATGCCGCGCGACATGATGGAAAACGAGAGCGGCAGCGCCATCAACCCGCAAGAAGCCGTCGAGGAAAAAGTCTCCCTGTCAGACCGCTTCGGACTGTGGATCGGGGTGCATGGCTGCAACCAGGAAACCTATCTCGCGATTGTTGACGGCTATGCAGCCCACCGCAGACTCGCCATTTCGACCGAGGCGCTGCATCGGCACGCTTTGGAATGGGCTATGGAACGTGGGGGCCGCTCCGGCCGCGTTGCCGCCCAGTTCATCGACCATCTCAGCGCAACGCTGGGATGAAAAAAGCCGGGCCGGTTATGCACCGGCCCGACCTGGAAAGCTTACCCGGAGGGAAGCGTTGGCAGGGACCCTCTGGCTGGTCCCTGCATGGATGGCAGAACGATCAGAACGTCGCGTTCAGGCGACCGTAGTAATA
This sequence comes from Asaia sp. HumB, assembly GCF_030263835.1. NCBI lineage: Bacteria > Pseudomonadati > Pseudomonadota > Alphaproteobacteria > Acetobacterales > Acetobacteraceae > Asaia > Asaia sp. HumB. The sequence continues at coordinate 387,145 of NZ_JARPML010000002.1, forward strand.
GGCGCCATAGATCGGGATACCGGAGGAGTCGGTGTCGTAGACCTTCGGCCCCAGATAGTTGTTGATCGGGTTCACGTGGCGCGGGCGCTGATTGAAGATATTGTTCGCGCCGATAGCGAGATGCCAGTGCTCGGTGAAGCGATAACCGACTTCGATATCTGTCAGCCAAGCCGGGGTGTTCTTGAATTCTGCCCACTGGGTATTGGAGTACTTGATCGCCGCTGGTGCCAAATCCTCATAGGTCAGCAGCGACTTGGTCTCGCCATAGCGGGTCTGGCGCAGGTTCACGTCCCACTGATGATACGTCCAGTAGGCGTTCAGGATCAGCTTGCTGCGCGGTGAGCCTGTGGTGAGATAACCCACCGTCTGCGCATTGGCTGCGGGTTCCCCGAAAGCGTTGGTGTTGATATGGCTGATGCGCGTGCGGTTGAGGTTGAGCATCGCGCTCAGGTTAAGCGTGCCGTAGCGGTGCAGACGCAACAGATAATCGGTTTGCAGATCGAGACCCTGCGTGCGCGTGCTGGCCACGTTGGCAAAGTAATTGGCCGTCACATTGCTTAGATCCGCAATCCCGCTCGGAATGTTCACGCCTGTCAGCGAGATTGCGTCGAGCGCTGTCTGGCCATTGACCGTGGCCGAGCCGATAATGCGGTCACGGATATTGATCTGGTAGACGTCGACGGACATGTGCCAGTCCTTGAGCGGCTCGGCGATAATGCCACCCTCCGCACTGGTCGACCGCTCCGGCTTGAGACGCTGCGCACCGATTGACTTGCCTGCCGCTCCAACAGTCTGGAGCAAACCCGAAGCCCCAGTCGGCGAAACGTTAAGCGCCGAATAATACTGCTCGGGCATGGTCGGCGCACGAAAGCCGTTGCTGATCGTGCCGCGGATTGCGAGCTTGCTGGTGATGTCGTAGCGCGTCGTGACCTTGCCGTTCTCGGTATTCCCGACATCGGTGTAGTGCTCGAAGCGGCCGGCAAAATCGAGGTCCCAGTGCGGCAGCGGATGGAAGTCGCCATCCAGATAACCCGCCCAGATATTGCGCTGCCACTTGCCGGCGTTCTGCGGCGTCAGACCGGCAAAGCCCTGTGTGCCGCCAAGCTCATACGAAGCCGGCTCGCCCGCCTTGATCGTATACATTTCCAGGCGATGCTCGGCTCCGAAGGCCAGCGTCATCGGCACGACATCCGCGATACGGAAGTTGCGACGGGCATCGAAGTTGCTGGTCCACTGGGCAAGAGAATAGCTCTGGGCGCGCACCGTGGTGGGCGAGAACCCATAGGCCTTGTAGTAATTCGGGTTGAAGGTGTTCTTGTTTCCGATATCGTCGTCATCCTGCCCGTACAGCGTGCTCAGATCCCAGCTGAAGCCGAACAGATTATCACCCTTGAGGCCCAGATTGGCTTGGAAGTCGTTCTCCTCGATCGTCTCCAGCGGTGAGAAGCCATAAGGATAGGCGCTCGGTGCCACGGTGGGCACACGATAGTTCTCGTAAGCCTCGGAATGGCGATGGGCATAGGTGATCAGACCATAGGTCTCGATACCTTCCGTGATACCCTTGCCCCATTCGATGGAGAGATTTTCGCGTGTTTCTTCCGGATTGGAGAGAATGTTGTTGGAGTTGGCGGGCCAGCTCGAGCTGGTCGTCCAGCGATGGTCGTCGGTGCTCTTGAGCTTCGAGACCCAGTGATCGGTGTGATAGACCTGACCGCTCAGGTGGACGAAACCGTCATTGCCCCATTTGAGACCACCATCGGCACCAATCAGATACTGCCATCCGGTGCCGTTATAGGCATTGGCACCCGTCTGCGCGACAGTGTTGATGCCATGACTGGTCTTCTTGGTGATGATGTTCACGACACCTGCGATAGCATCGGAGCCGTAAAGGGCGGCTGCGCCATCACGCAGGATTTCGATGTGATCGATCGCGCCCGCCGGGATCATGTTCAGATCGACCGGGGTCGAACCCTGCTGCGGGCCCGCATCGGCATAGATATTGGCGGTCGTGTTACGGCGCTTGCCATCGACCAGCACCAGAACCTCGTTCGGGTTCAGGCCACGCATACGGATCGCCGAGGTCAGCGCACCGGCATCGGCACCGTTGGCCGTGACCGTGATGGAGGGATCAACGCGCGTAATGGCATCTGCCAGGTTGAGCTGGCCCGAGCGGCGCAGGGTGGCGGCGGAGACCACGGTGACTGGCACGGCGCTGTCGCGGGCCTTGCGATTGAAGGCATGGGTACCCGTCACGATGACGGACTCACCGCTATCGCCGCTCGCATCACGTGCCTTGCGGGTGCGGATCTTGGGAACGGAGTGAAGGGGCTGATCCGAGCCGATTGACGTTCTTTGGTGAACGACGCCGCTCTTTTTTACCTTTGGCGCGGTCTGCTCGGCAGGCTGCGTAGCCGCCTGAGCGTAGCTGAACCCGAATGGGAAGGAGAGAAGGGTCGCCGCCGCCAGTATTCTTCGCTTTGTAAACATCGTTCGAGCTGTCTCTCCATGGGATCGTGAACCAGGATCAGTCTAGGCAGCATCGAAAACTCGTTACAACTTCGAAATGGAATTTTCTTTCGTTAGCGGATCGAATGAGACAAAAAAAACACAGTTTGTCGCAGATAGCCAGCACAAACCGGCCAGTTTCAGCAATTATCTGTCGCCCGTTCTGCATTTCACGACCATAAGTTCCCCAGTGAACATTCGTGACGCAAAGGTGCTGTTCCCTCTGGCCGCAAGCCTGCTAAACTTCGCTCCTGCACAGGGTTGCAAGGATTTCAGAGCCACGCTCAGGGCCGCCAGCTCATCGCCAGGCCTGGCCATGAGGCGGTCAAGACAGGGATACCGATGACGGAAAGCCTCATTAACGACACATCCGAGAACGCCAGATCAGGGCAGCGCTGTTCAGACGCCATGAGGCTGGGAAGCGACGTGGTTGATCTGCGCCGGGTCAAGTGTGATCCCGATTACTGGTACCCTGTCGCGTGGTCGCGTGAACTGCGCAAAGGAAAAACCATTGCGACACGTTTTGCCGGCCAGCCCATTGCGCTCGTGCGCCCGCATGAAGGCACCGTGTTCGCTCTGGAGGATCGCTGCGCGCACAGGCAGGTACCGCTCAGCAAGGGACGTGTCGAAGGCGAGGCTGTCCAGTGCTGCTATCATGGCTGGGCCTATGGCCGCTCGGGGCGCTGCATCGATGTGCCCTATCTGGGCAAGGGTAAACTCCCCAATGGCGTTCGCACCTATCCATGCCGTGAGGTCGAGGGGCTGATCTTCATCTTCCCCGGTGATCCGGCCAAGGCGGAAACGACCCCCTTCCCGCAGCTCGGCTCCGTTGCCGACCCAGCCTACAAGACCCGCCGTTTCGGCGAGCATGTGAACTGCCATTACAGCTTCATGCATGAGAACCTGATGGATATGAACCATCAGTTCATGCACTCGAAGCAGATGGGCAAGATGAAGCCCCGCTATCTTGGCGGTGCCGATGAGCCACGCATGGTCGAGGCGCGCTACAGCTTTGCCCGCGTGGGTGGAAAGCAGCCCTGGGGCGAGGCGCTGATCTTCGGAGAGCGTCGTGATGCCAGCGCGAAATTCGCGCATCGCGACGTCATGACCATCCGCACTGTCTATCCCTATCAGACACTGCACATCCGTACGGGCGACGAACCACCCGTGATGGATCTCTGGATCGTCTATGTGCCGCAGGACGCCGAGCATCTTACATGCCGCGTATTCGGCCTGCTCTCGATTCGACGTCCCAAGCTCAAGGGAGCGCTCGAGCTCGCCTGGCCGCTCCTTGTCGGGTTCACTAACAGGATCTTCGCCGAGGACCGCGAGATTGTGGAGCTTGAGCAGAAGGCATGGCGCGAGCTTGGCGGTGATCGCAATCAGGAAGTCTTTCCGGTCATCAACGCCCTGCGCGACCTGTTGCGTCGTTCGGGCATTCAGCCGGAAACACAGACTCAGGATGCCGAAGCACTGACCGAACCGGATCGGGCTCAGGCCGCCGAATGAGTCTGATACTCGAGGTCTCGCCCTACCGTCTGCGCCCGCTTCAGCCGACCGATGGTGCCGCTGTGCACAATCTGGTCAATGACTGGAGTGTGGTGCGCATGCTCAGCCATCTCCCCTTTCCCTACCCCCGGGAGCTGGCCGATCAATGGATTGCGAGCACTATCGAGCGTCAGGAAGCCGGCAAAGCCTGGCATTTCGCCATTTGCGACAATGACAGGCTTGTTGGCTGCATTGGCTTGTCGATGGATCGATCGACCCAGACGGCGAGAATCGGCTACTGGGTGGGGCGCCCTTTCTGGCAGAAAGGCATTGCAAGCGCCTGCGTGCGACGCGTGGTCGAATGGGCGTTCGAGACACTTCCGGTCACGAAGATCATGGCAGATGTGGCGGAAGATAACCTGCCTTCGATCGCTCTGCTTGACCGCCTGGCCTTCGTGCGCTCAGGCACGACACGTGTTCCCTTCATTTCACGCGGGTCGGAACCCTATCCGGTGCTTACCTACAGGCTGGATCGCACAGTGGAGAAGGCAACGCCCGTGACACAGGGTAATGGGCCACGCGTTTTGCTGGTCGTCGCAGCCGTGCTGATCGATCGGGAGCAGCGCGTTCTTCTGGCCCGTCGGCCGCCCGGCAAACCGATGGCCGGATTGTGGGAATTCCCGGGTGGCAAGGTCGAACCCCATGAATCGCCCGAACAGGCGTTGATTCGCGAACTGGATGAGGAACTGGGGGTCGATATCTCGTCGGGCTGTATCGCCCCTTTCACTTTCGTCTCCGAAAACATAGGGGGGCGGCATTTACTGATGCCGCTCTATCTCTGCACACGCTGGCGACGCCAGCCCGTACCGCGTGAGGGACAGGAACTGGCCTGGGTGCCGGTGGATGAACTGGATCGCTTCCCCATGCCAGCGCCCGACCGTCCCCTGATTCCCCTTCTCAGGGAACTGCTGGCGGGTTGACCTGCAGGCAGCGTTCAGTACGCCTTGACCAGGGCGATGCGATGCTGCGGCAATCCTGCCTTGTCGGCACGGAAAGTGAAGAGACTTCCCGATTGCGGATACCGGGCAAGGACCGCATCGGAGAGGCCCTGACGTGCACTCGTGACATAGGCCGTCTTGCGATCATCACCACCAAACGCGACCTTGGTGACATTCATGGCGGGCACTGCAAAGGAGGCGCGTTCGACCCCATCGGGGGTGAAGCAACGCACATGAGCGCCATTCCAAGTCGAACACCAGATATTGCCTTCGCTGTCTGACACAACGCCGTCGGGATAGCCCTTGTCCTCAGGCAGGTTCACGAAGATGCGCTTGTTCGACAAGGCCCCATCCGGGGAAAGGTCGAAACGGTAGATCACACCATTGGGGGTATCGCAGGCGTAGAGCAGCTTGCCATCGGGCGAGACTGCGGGGCCATTGGCGACCGTATATCCCGTGTCGTGATGGCGCAGCACAAACCCTTCTGCGGTATGATGGACCGAATAGAGAGAGCCGCTCGGCGCTTCTTCCGAATCATCCATTGTGCCGAACCAGCCGCGCCCGTGCAGGTCCACGCAGCCATCATTCAGGCGGTTGCCGGGCTTGTCGGCCTCGACATCCAGTTCCTTCTCGAAGCTGCTGGCCTGAGGGTCGAACCGGTAGAGCCCGTCAGGCAGCCCTGCCAGAAAGGTACCGTCTTCCACTGGAAGCAGAAACGCGACCTTGCCGGGGGCGACCCAGTGATGGGCCTCGCCCAGCCCCGGTGTGAACCGATGGACCTTGCGACCGTTGATATCGACGAAATAGATGGCGTTTTCGCTGGAGATCCAGACCGGCCCCTCACCCAGATCGGCGCGGATGTCATAAGCGCATGATGCGCAGGGTTCGCTGTTCAGATCGCTCATTTCCTGTCTCCTGCGAAAAGGTCATAGTCAGGTTCATCAACTCAAAGTTGATCGACGTGTCGGGATTTAACGTCAGGACACCCTGTATGGTTGACGAAGTTATCATTCCCCGGCGATCAGAGGGAAACCCCATGCCACCCACCGCCTGTCTTCTCATCATCGGCAACGAAATCCTGTCTGGCCGCACGCAGGATGCCAATATCCGCTTCATTGCGAACGGCCTCGCCCGCTCGGGGATTGCGCTGGAAGAGGTTCGCGTCATTCCGGACAAGGCCCGGCGCATCATCGACACGGTTGCTACCTGTCGCGCCATGTTCGACCATGTGTTTACCACGGGCGGCATCGGCCCGACCCATGACGACATAACTGCCGCCTGCGTCGCGGAGGCCGTTGGAGTCCCCCTCGAAATTCACGAGGAAAGCTACCGGAAGCTGGAATCCTATCTGGGCAAGGAGAAATTCAACAAGGCGCGGCAGCGGATGGCCTGGCTACCGCGCGGCGCTGTCCCGATCGAGAACACCGTCTCGATTGCTCCGGGTTTTACGATTGCCAATGTCCATGTGATGGCGGGCGTACCCTCGATCATGCAATCCATGTTCAACGCCCTGCTCCCAACCCTCGAAGGCGGGGCCCCTCTATGCTCCGTGGCATGGCATGCGGATTTGCGTGAGGGGACATTGGCAGAGGGGCTGGAGGCAATCCAGAACGATTTCCCTACGCTCGACCTTGGCTCCTATCCGTTTGAACGTGCAGACGGGCGAAAAGGCGTGTCTCTCGTCGCCAAGGGCTACGATTCAGATCAGGTGGCGCAAGCCGGTGAGCGCGTCCGTCAACTGATCGATTCGCTTGGGGTGACGCCGATCGAGGGTGAACCTGCCCCTTGAAAAGCACAAAAAACCGCCTGACCTGTTGGCCGGGCGGTTCTTCATCCTTCCGGGTCGGGGCCGTCAGACCCCGTCCGTAAACCGGTGCTTCAGAGCGTATCACGCCCCATCGCGAGGAACTTCTCGCGTCGCTTTGCAACGAGATTCTCTCCCTCGAAGGGGATGAGTTCGGCCAGCACATCGCCAATGGCGTCACCGACAGCGGCAATCGCTTCTTCCGGGAAACGCTGCGCCCCGCCGATGGGCTCGGGGATGATACGATCGATCAGGTGCAGCTTGAGAAGATCCTGAGCTGTCAGCTTGAGCGCCTCGGCCGCCGTAGCCGCCTGCTTGGGGTCGCGCCAGAGGATGGACGCGGCGCCTTCCGGGGCAATGACCGAATAGATCGAATGTTCGAGCATCAGAACGCGGTCACCGGCGCCAAGGGCAACAGCCCCGCCCGATCCGCCTTCACCGATGATGATGGCAATCAGCGGGACCGGTGCACGGAGACAGCAATCGGTCGAACGGGCAATAGCCTGCGCCTGACCACGCTCTTCAGCATCGATGCCAGGCCATGCGCCTGACGTATCGATGAATGTCAGGATCGGCAGGCCAAAGCGGCCAGCCATCTCTACGAGGCGCTGCGCCTTGCGATAGCCTTCCGGCTTGGGCATGCCGAAATTATGACGCAGGCGCGACTCCATGTCGAAACCGCGCTCTGTGCCGATCACCATGACAGCCTGACCGCGAAAGCGGGCAAGACCACCGACGATGGCCTGGTCATCATGCCCCAGACGATCACCGGCAAGCGGCGTATATTCCTCAAGCAGCCCCTTGAAGTAATCAAGAGCGCGAGGACGCTGCGCATGGCGCGCGACCATGACCTTCTGCCACGGCGTCAGCTTGGTATAGGCCGCACGAAGCTGCTTTTCCGCCTTGTCGGACAATTTGCCGATTTCGTCGGCAATGTTGATGCCTTCGCCGTCCTTGGCCATCTGGCGAAGTTCGGCAATCTTGTTTTCAAGCTCGGCAACCGGCTTTTCGAAATCGAGATACTGACGCATGCCCCGCCGATAGCACGGGTTCATGTTCCACAACAATCCGTCGCTTCATCATGGCGCATCATCCGAAAGCGGGTGATGCTGGTTAAGCACCTGCCGCAGCCGCTCCTGCATCACATGGGTATAGATCTGGGTCGTCGCGATATCTGCGTGACCAAGGAGCATCTGCAAGGCGCGTAAATCCGCCCCGCGCTCCAGCAGATGGGTTGCGAAGGAGTGTCTCAGCACGTGGGGTGATACCAGATCGGGATCGATCCCGGCCCTAAGCGCCACCTGGAGCAGGATCTTGTCGAATCCCTGACGGGTCAGGGCACGCGCCGGGTTGCGACCGGGAAAGAGGTAGGGGCTATCGATATCCCGGTCGTGATGAAGCAGCGCCAGAGCGGCTTCGCGGGCTGCGTGGGAAATCGGTATGAGCCGCTCGCGCCCGCCTTTCCCCCTTATCAGCACCATTTCCGACTCACGCCTGAACAGACGCCCGGGCAGAGAGAGCAACTCCGAAATACGCAAACCGGTCGTATAGAGCAGTTCGAGCGCCGTACGACTGACCAGATCGCGCCGCGGATCGTCATGGCCATGACATCCCTCATCGAGCAGACGCTCCACCTGCGCCTCCGACAGGAGTTTGGGCAGCGGCTTCTCCAGACGCGGCATCTGGATGCTTTCCGTGGGGTCATGATCCGACCACCCCTCGCGCTGAACAAAGCGAAAGAACTGGCGCAGGCATGAAAGCCGTCGTGCTGCGGTACTTGATGAAAGCCCCGAACGCCCCTGCCAGGCACCATAGGCAGCGATGCTTGTCTGCCCTGCCTCGAGCAGAGCCGCAGGCTCACCCTCATTCTGGCGCTTCAGGAAGGCAATGAAATCCGCAAGGTCCGAGGCATAGGCCTGACGGGTGCGCGGGGCCGCATTGCGCTCCGCCGCCAGCATCTCCAGAAAAGCCTCTGCCGCCGGGGGGAGCCCTTCAACCCCGGACATGGGGGATTGGCTCAGTGCTGGAGCGTGGGCGCTGCGACGGGCTCTGGCATGGCGGGCATGGGTTTGGCGGGGGCGGCACCCGGCATGGCCGGTGCGGAATCAGCCGTTGTCGCGGCGAACTGCGTTCCCGGCAGATCCTTGTGCACCATCGTCTGTACGGGCAGCGGCGGGTTCATACCCAGCTTCAGAAAAGCTCCGCCAAGACCCAGAACGATCAGGACAACGAGTGCAAGGGCGATCCGGGGAAAGCTCAGCATGGACATGAAAAACTCCTGGGAGACGGGCGTGTGGGCAAGATTTTCAGCCACAGGCCGCGCCCTGCCGGGGCTGCTCGGTGGCGAGCCGCTTTCCTGTATGTTAGCCTTGCCCGAATGTCACGCCCCACCTTTTTTTCCGATCGAACCGAACCGATGCCCGACCTGCCTGATCCCGCAACCGGATCGGACTTCCCTGCCCCGAACCCTGCTGACCCGATCATTGTTCTCGTCGGCCTGATGGGCGCCGGAAAGACGACAATCGGCCGCCGTCTGGCGGCTCGACTCGGTCTGGAATTCGTGGATGCCGATCTTGAGATTGAGCGTGCTGCGGGCTGCACCATTTCGGAGATCTTTGCCCGTCATGGCGAGCCGGCATTTCGTGATGGTGAGAGACGGGTGATCCAGCGCCTGCTGCAGGGGCCTGCCAAGGTGCTCGCAACAGGGGGCGGCGCCTTCATCGACGCGCAGACGCGCCGTCTGGTGAAGGCCCACGCCCGGTCGGTCTGGCTACGTTGCCCCCTGCCCGTGCTGGTGCGTCGCGTTTCGGGCCGCACAGGTCGCCCCCTGCTCGACAAGGGCAATGTCGAATCAACGCTTGCGGCGCTTCAGGCGCAGCGCCACCCCATTTATGCAGAGGCAGATATCGTCGTGGATTGTGGAGATGACAGCATCGATCATGGTGCTCAGCGCATTATCGAGGCGCTCGATTCCTATGCCCACCCGCTTCGGGTACCCGTAACGCTTGAGTCGCATCATTACGAGGTTCTGATCGGGTCCGACCTGATCAGCCGTGCCGGGGCCTATCTGGCGCCCATCCTGCCCCAGAAGCGTGCGGTGGTGATCACCGATGAAACCGTGGCGAAGCTCCACCTCCCGCGCCTGCTTGGTGCACTGGGCGAGACCGGTATCGACGCCACCCCTTTCGTCGTTCCGGTGGGTGAGGAGTCGAAATCGCTCACCCGTTATGCCGCGCTGATCAACGACATTCTGGACCACGGGATGGAACGCCATACAACGGTCATTGGCCTTGGCGGTGGCGTCGTGGGCGATCTTTCCGGCTTCGTGGCGTCCAGCGTCCTGCGTGGCGTTCCTTTCGTCCAGATCCCGACAACATTGCTCTCTCAGGTCGACAGCTCGGTAGGGGGCAAGACGGGCCTCAATGCCCGCGCTGGCAAAAATCTTGTCGGGGCCTTCTACCAGCCGCGCATCGTTCTGGCAGACAGTTCGGCACTGGCGACGCTGTCACGCCGTGAGCGCGTCGCGGGTTATGCCGAGATCGTCAAGGCAGGCATTATTGCCGATCCCGCCCTGTTTGCCTGGTGCGAAGCCCACGGCGCCGGCCTTCTCGACGGCGACCCGGCTGCCCTTGGCGAGGCCGTGCAACGTGCCTGCGCCTTCAAGGCGAAAGTCGTAATGGATGACGAAAGGGAAACGGCTGCACAGGATGGAAGGGCCCTGCTCAACCTTGGTCACTCCTTCGGCCACGCTCTTGAGGCCCATTTTCGCTATGACGGGCGACTGCTGCATGGTGAGGCTGTATCGATCGGGCTCCATCTGGCCGCTGCCCTCTCTGTCGCCCTCGGCCTGTGCCCACGTGCTGACCTGGAACGCATCGACACCCATCTGCGTGGCCTTGGCATGCCCGCCGGTCTCGACTGGTTCGATGAGACGCTCAGCGCCAGCGAACTGATCGCCTCAATGGCACGCGACAAGAAGGTGCGCGATGGACGCCTCTCCTTCGTGCTGATTCGCGGGATCGGCCAGGCGTTCACGACGCGTGATGTTGAAATGGACACGGTGCGTGACGTTTTGGTTAGGGAAGGTTGCTTCGCGTAACGACAAACCGGAGAAATGGCGTTTTCTCCTTACAGAACAGCCATTCTCCTCACGATCCCTTGATGCCGCGATTCATGAACAAACCCGTTAGAACGGCTCGCTGCATAAGAAATTGTTAATCGGGCGGAATGGAGTGTTGCAGTTTTGACACGGCTATTTCGTCTAATCGTCAAATACCCATGGAACTCACTTCCTGAACCGGAACTGACGGCTCTATACGCACTTATGCATCGCGCTGAGCTTGTTGTTGCTTCGCCTCTCCGGAGGGAAAACGGCAGGCTTGAATGGATGAATTTATGAGGACGAAACTAATGCGTCTCCGCACGGCACTTCTGGCCATGACGTCGATGGCAGCCGCCCCGACGATCGCCATGGCGAGCACCATCACCGGCCCGTATGTCAATATCGGCGGTGGCTACAATCTGGTTCAGACCCAGCACGCTCACTTCTCTCCGACGACCCAGGCCGACGGCACGACCGGCAATGGCGGCACGAGCTCGAAGTTCCGTCACAAGGACGGCTTCACGGGCTTCGGTTCGTTCGGTTGGGGCTTCGGCAACGGCCTGCGCGCTGAAATCGAAGGCGTCTACAACTACTCCCAGATCAACCACCGCAACACGACACCGGTGACCGGTTCGACCAGCGGTTCCGACCAGTCCTATGGCGGCTTTGTCAACGTTCTGTATGACATCGATCTGGCCCAGTTCGGCATCAACGTGCCCGTCACGCCGTTCGTCGGTGTCGGTGCAGGTTACCTGTGGCAGCACTACAACCCGATCACCACCGCCTACACCAATGGCGCTGTTAATCGCGTTGGCGGCACGCAGGGTGGCTTTGCCTATCAGGGCATCGTCGGTGCAGCTTACGACATTCCGGGCGTCCCGGGCCTCGCGCTCACGACCGAATACCGTATGATCGGCCAGACCTTCACGGATGGTGCATACCGCTCCACCTCGTGGAACCGTAACGGCACGGGCCTGCACAAGGGCAACGTGAACTTCGGTGACCGCTTCCAGCACCAGTTCATCCTGGGCCTGCGTTATGCCTTCGACACGGCTCCCCCGCCGCCGCCGCCGGTTGCCGTCGTTGCTCCCCCGGTCGTGCAGCCTGCTCGCACGTACCTGGTGTTCTTCGATTGGGACAAGTCGAACCTGACGGGCCGCGCTCGTGAGATCGTTGCACAGGCAGCTCAGGCTTCCACGCACGTCCAGACGACGCGCATCGAAGTCAACGGCTACACCGACAACTCTGCTGCTCACCCCGGTGCACGCGGCCAGAAGTACAACATGGGCCTCTCGGTCCGTCGCGCACAGTCGGTCAAGGCTGAGCTGATCCGTGACGGCGTTCCTGCCGCTGCGATCGACATCCACGGCTACGGCGAGCAGCACCCGCTGGTCCCGACGGGTCCGAACACCCGCGAGCCGCAGAACCGTCGCGTCGAAATCATCCTGCGCTGATTTCGGCCTGAGAAAGAGGCCTCCCCGGAGGCCTTTTGATCGGTTCCAGAATAAAGGCCTCCGGCATTCGTGCCGGGGGCCTTTTTCTTTTCTGCCTCCCCCTTTTCTCAGTGACGAAAATATTACATATAAGTAATGCATTCGGAGGAAAAGCATTTCACGCTTTGCCCCTCCGGGGAGGTTGGCCATGGCTCAGACTTATCATATCGATCGTTCGGACCGCACCGGTATTACGCCGCTTCATCATGAGGGCGAGAATGTCTTCCTCATGCTCGGCGCTCTCGTGGGTGGGCTTTTCGCTCTTGGGGCGATCGCTTTATTGACCCTCTGAACGACACGTTCTTAAGGCAAGAAAAAAGCCCCGGTCTCCCGGGGCTTTTTCATTCCAGACAACGTCATGTTGGGTCTTACTCAAACAGCATCCCGTAGAGCAGCCAGTTGATCAGTTGCTCAGGCCAATCTGCTTGATATCGTGAAACGCTAGATCGGGATTCATCTCGACCATGCGGCGCATCATGAAGTTTGAGCTCGCAAGAAAAACGGGATCGCCGTCAAGATCATCTGCCATGGCTGAGCGGTTCGCCATGGAATAGGCTTCGATCTTGGTACGTTCGCCCGTCACCCAGCGGGCAATCGTATAGGGCGTCGATTCGAAGCCGATGGCGACGCCATATTCGCCCTGCAAACGCGACTGCAACACATCGAGCTGAAGTGTGCCGACAACGCCTACGATGGGTGGCAGCCCGTCCTGCGGGCGAAACAGCTGCACAACACCCTCCTCTGCCAGTTCCACAAGCGCCTGACGCAGCTTCTTCGCTTTCATCGCGTCATCCAGGCGCACACGACGCAGAATTTCGGGCGCGAAATGCGGCACGCCCGTAAAACGAAGCTCTTCACTCTCGCTAAGCGTATCGCCAATGCGCAATGTGCCGTGATTGGGCAGCCCGACAACGTCACCCGCAAAGGCCTCCTCCGCAAGCTGACGGTCACGCGCAAAGAAGAACTGTGGCGTATGCAGCGCAAACTGCTTGCCTGTGCGGACGTGCTTCAGGCGCATGCCGCGCGTAAGCCGTCCCGAGCAGATACGGGCGAAAGCCATACGGTCGCGATGGTTGGGGTCCATATTGGCCTGGATCTTGAAGATCAGCGCCGTTACCTGTTCCTCATCGGCCTTGACCTCACGCGTCTCACTGGGCTGCGCACGTGGCTCAGGCCCATAGGCTACCAGGGCGTCCAGCAGATCGGTCACGCCAATTTCCTTCATGGCGCTTCCGAAGAACACCGGCGTCAAATGCCCGGCGTCGAACGACTCACGGTCGAACAAGGGAAGCGCAGCCTCGGCGAGTTCGAGCTCTTCGGAGAGCGCCACCATACGCGCGTCGGATTGCGGGAGTGTCGCGGCCTCACCGCGTATCTCACGCGTGCGCATGTCATAGGTTCCGGCAAAATGTCCGGCACGCCCAATCGGCCATGTCGCAGGCGAGGTATCCAGCGCCAGTGTCGAGGCGATTTCGTCCAGCAGGCCGAAACAGTCCTGCGCCTCGCGGTCCATCTTGTTGATGAAGGTCACAATGGGGATATCGCGCAGACGGCAGATCTCGAAGAGCTTGCGCGTACGGTCCTCGATACCTTTGGCCGCGTCGATCACCATGACCGCGCAATCGACAGCCGTCAGCGTACGGTAGGTGTCTTCCGAGAAGTCTTCATGGCCCGGCGTGTCGAGCAGATTGAACACGCAGCCGCCATATTCGAAGGTCATGACCGAGGTCACAACCGAAATGCCGCGGTCACGCTCGATACCCATCCAGTCGGATTTGGTACGGCGGCGCTCACCCTTGGCGCGTACATTGCCTGCAAGCTGGATGGCGCCACCCGCGCGCAGGATACGCTCTGTCAGGGTCGTCTTACCGGCGTCAGGATGCGAAATGATGGCGAAGGTCCGGCGGCGCCGGATCTCGCTGGCAAGGCCCGTGGCAGAAACGGAGGCGGACGCGGCTTCGGACATCGAAAACTAACCTTCGGTAAAACGGCAAATACCAGAAACGACAAATGCCGGACCGGGGGTGAACCCGATCCGGCATTGGCCAGAAACACCCGGAAGAAACGGGTCTTTTAGCGCGAGTAGAACTCGACCACGAGGTTCGGTTCCATCTGCACGGGGTACGGCACATCGGACAGACGCGGGCTGCGAACAAACTTGCCCTTCATCTGGCGATGATCGACCTCGATGTATTCCGGCACGTCACGCTCGGCGGACTGGGCGGCATCGAGAACGACAGCAAGCTGCTTGGACTTCTCACGCACTTCAATGACGTCGCCGTCACGGACAAGGTAGGAAGGAATGTTCACCTTGCGGCCATTGACCGTCACGTGGCCGTGGCTGACGAACTGACGGGCAGCGAACGGGGTGATCGCGAATTTGAGGCGGTAGATCACCGCATCCAGGCGACGCTCCAGCAGGTCGATCAGGTTCTCTGACGTATCGCCCTTACGACGGACGGCTTCGTCATAGTACTTGCGGAACTGCTTTTCGCTGATGTTGCCGTAGTAGCCCTTGAGCTTCTGCTTGGCCATCAGCTGGATCGAGAAGTCGGAGGGCTTCTGCTTGCGGCGCTGGCCATGCTGACCGGGGCCGTATTCCCGCTTGTTGACCGGCGACTTGGCGCGGCCCCACAGGTTTACGCCCAGACGGCGATTGATTTTATACTTGCTCTCTTGGCGCTTGCTCATGTGCAAGAACTCGCTTCGACTTCGGGTTGTCCTGACGCTGCGCGACAACCTCATGTTGCGCCGGTAGGCCTTCCCCCGAATTAGGAAAGACGGGCGCATCCCTCGAACCGCTGTCACGGGATGCAGAACCCGATCTGACAACGGCCGGCATGTCCACGTTCCCGGCAATAGCGGCGGCTCCTACAGGACCCCCTCTGCGGTGTCAATCAAATTTGCCCATGTCTGCGGCGGCAGGGGTGGGCCTTTCATCGTTCTGCACCAGTGGAGATCTTGCGTAGCTCACAAATTTCGGATCGACGGAACAACACACACGCAGCTGCGTCTGCATGGATGCACGCCATGTCTCATGGCATAATAAACGCAAGTTACCCGAGGGAGGACCGTAATGGCCATTTTCAAGTTCAATCGTGCTGCCGGGCGCAAGCTTGACGAGCAAGCAAAGGTTGCGGCCATCAACCCGGCCGGTGCCCCCGCACCCAAGGCTCCGCATGAGAGCCTCATCAAACGCGCTTTCAAGCAATATGGCATGTCGCAGCTTTCCGTCTCGCACATCACGGTGCGCGACAGCACCATCGCCCTGAAGGGCAAGGCTGAAAGCGCGGCCGAACGCGATGCCATGATCCTCGCCGCCGGCAATATTGCCGGCATCGACACGGTGCATGCCGATATCACAGTGCCAGAGGGTACCCCTGCTCCGGTATTTCATCAGGTCTCACCCGGAGAGACGCTGGATGCCATTGCCGAAAAAACGGATGCGGATGTCACGGCAGAGGATCTGCACAAGGCCAATGAAGCCGAGCTGGCTCATCATGATGGCGTCTATCCCGGCCAGACGATCCGTATCCCGGAGGCCTGATCTCGCCGAAACCCACCGATTACTTAGCAATAAGCGGGGCCTGCTCAGGCGGGCTCCGCACAGGCAGGGGCTAGCGCCCCCTGCCCCTCTCGCAGTTTGCGCCGTAGCGTGACCACCAGCCTTATCGACAGCAGGACCGACAGGATACCGAGCCCGGTGGCGAGGCCGATCCAGAGCCCTGCAGCCCCATAACCTGCCTTGAACGCCAGCCAGTCGCCCCCGAGGATGGATACGGGGATATAGGTCACCACCATCAGAACCATTGGCATGAACGTGTCATGGCAACCGCGAAGCGCGCCAGAACAGACGCATTGCACGCCATCAAGAATCTGGAAGATCCCCGCAATTTTAAGAAGCGTCACAGCTAGTGGAATGACCTGCGCCGCATCCTGACCATGCGGATCGACATAGAATCCGGCGATGTATTGCGGGAAGACGAGCAGGATCGTGGCGGTGAAGCATGTCCATAATACCACCAGCATGACCGCCCCGAGCGTGGCGCGCAGGGCCGCCGCAGGAGCACCAGCGCCCAGCCAGTACGCAACCCGGATATTCACCGCCTGCGAGAGCGCCAGACTGATCATGAATGCGGTACTGGTCACGCTGAGCGCTATCTGATGTGCCGCCGACGAGACAGCCCCCAACGCGCCAGCGTGAAGCCCTGTCATCTGGAACGCCAGCAATTCTGCGCCGGTTGCGCCCATCATGGGCAGCCCCAGACGCAGCATTTCCATCATGGCGCGTGGATCGGGCCGCGTCAGGCGAAGATGCGGCCTGAGTAAGGACTGGCGCCGGGCAAGGATTACCAGCAGGATGGCAACCGACCAGCCCGTCACGATGGTCGCGCAGGCCGAACCCCACAGCCCCATACGCGGCAGACCAAAGCGCCCATGGATCAGACCTGCATTGAGAAAGCCGTTCATGACCGCCATACCCGGCATGGTCCAGAGCAGCAGACGTTCACTGCCAAACGCAGGCAGGATGATGCGCAGGAGCCCGATAATGACCAGATTGGGCAGAAGCGCCCATAGCAGCAGATGCATGAAGCGGCTGCCCTGTGAAACGATCAGGGCGGGCTCGTTGAAGAAACTAAGCAGCGACCCTGCGGGCAGCAGAATGGCCAGCACTGGCAGACAGAGCAGCAGAGCAAGCAAGACGCCTGATGTCACGATGCCCGAGAGATCTTCCAGACGCTCCTGCGACGCGAAGGCACGGCCGCGTGCCCGCGCGATGAGAATGCTGGCCCCACCCAGCGCCGCCTGAAACGTGATGAACGTGCAGAAAAAGAGATTGGTGGTCATGCCACCCACCGCCAGCGCCGTGGCACCCAGACTGCCAAGCAGCACCGTATCGGTGACATTCATGGCCATTTCGCTCAACTGCGAAAAACTCAGCGGCGCGGCAATTCTGATCAGCGCACGCAGGTGTTCACCCCAGCGCGGGGCCGTTGCGGAAGAGCGAATTTCTGTCATGCAGCCCTGATTATAGCAGTGCCGAAAGAAAACCAGCACCAAAAGCCGTAAATTAGAGTTGCATGGGGCGCGGGGCTGACGCATCTACTCAACTCCATGGCCACCCCACCCTATACCCTGTCCCTTCATGACAGCCAGACGCGGCGGAAACAGGTTTTCACGCCCCTGGACCCTGAAAATGTGCGCGTTTATTACTGTGGACCCACGGTTTATGACGCCGTGCATATCGGCAATCTGCGTGCCATGCTCAGCGCCGACATTCTGGTCCGCCTGCTGCGTACGCTGTTCCCGCGTGTGACCTTTGTCCGCAACATCACGGATGTGGACGACAAGATTACCGCCAGGGCACGGGATAATGGTGAGGATATCGCGAGCCTGACGGCCCGCACGACCATCGCCTTTCATGAAGATGTCGCAGCGCTGGGCATCCAGCCACCCGACATCGAGCCCCGCGCCACGCACCATATCGACGACATGCTGGCCATGATTGCCCAGCTGATCGCAAGCGGCCACGCCTACGAGGCAGAGGGCCATGTTCTTTTCGCGGTCGATCGCTGCGCGAGTTATGGCACCCTGTCCGGACGTAGCCCGGACGATCTTCTGGCCGGTGCACGGGTAGAGATCGCGCCCTACAAGCGTCACCCCGGCGATTTCGTCCTGTGGAAGCCATCCACGCCGGAACAGCCTGGATGGGACAGTCCGTATGGCCGCGGCCGCCCCGGCTGGCATATCGAATGTTCGGCCATGTCCCATCGTTATCTGGGTGAGAGTTTCGACATTCATGGCGGGGGCGACGATCTGCTTTTCCCGCATCATGAGAACGAACGGGCCCAGTCTCTCTGCTGCAATCCGGGCAGCAGCTTTGCGCGATACTGGCTGCATAATGCCATGCTGCTCTCCAATGGGGAGAAAATGTCCAAGTCTCTGGGCAATTTCTTCACCATTCGCGAGGTGCTGACCCGCGCCCCGGCCGAGGCGCTGCGCCTGCTCATGCTTGGTGCCCATTACCGTTCGGTGCTCGATTTCACCTGGGAAAAACTCGAAGACGCGAAGCGGATGCTCGATCGCTTCTATCGCGCCCTTGAGAAACACCCGTCTGTCACACCCGGCGCAGTCGATGCTGATTTCATGTCCGCCCTTTGCGATGACATGAACACACCTCTCGCCCTCTCCTGCCTGCACCCGCTGGCCGATGCTGCCCTCGCTGGCGATGCACAGGCAGCGGCTTCGCTCAAGGCTTCTGGCGCCATGATCGGCCTGCTTGGCCAGTCGGCCGATGACTGGTTCCGTGCCGGATCGGATGACGGAGCCATTGATGCCCTGATCGTCCAGCGCGCTGAGGCCAAGAAAGCGCGTGATTTCGCCCTGGCAGACTCCATCAGGGCCGATCTGGCCGCGCAGGGGATTATTCTTGAAGATACCGCACAGGGAACGAAATGGAGGCGCGCATGACGGGTCGTGATGGTGGCGCCGATATCGGACCGATCGGGGCCTTCAGCCCGGTCGTGATTCTGGTACGCCCGCAGCTTGCGGAGAATATCGGGACGACGGCCCGTGCCATGGCCAATGGCGGTCTCTTCCATCTGCGTATCGTCGCGCCACGTGATGGCTGGCCGCAGGAGCGCGCCTGGTATGCCTCCTCCGGTGCCGACCGGATTCTGGACGAGGCGCAGGTTTTTGACACCGTGGATGAGGCCGTTGCCGATCTCCACCACGTCATGGCGACCTGCCCGCGCCCGCGCCATATCGTCAAGACCGTCATGACGGCCCGTGGTGCCGCGTCAGAACTGCGCGCAATTGCCGATCGGGGGCTCAAGGCAGGGCTGCTTTTCGGTCCGGAGCGCGCAGGGCTCGATAATGAGGACATGGCGCGCGCCGATATCCTCATACGCTATCCGCTCAACCCCGATTTCATGTCACTCAATCTCGCTCAGGCGGTGCTGATCATGGCCTATGAGTGGTGGATGGCCTGCGAGACCACGCCGCCACGCACGTTGATGACAAACGAGACACATGTAGCGACCAAGGGTGAGCTGGAAAACTTCCTCGGCCATCTCACGCGAGATCTCGACGAGTGCGGCTTCCTGCGCAATGAGCAGAAGCGCCCTGGTATGGTGCGCAATCTGCGTCATCTGTTCCAGCGTGGGGAAGTGACCGAACAGGAACTCCGCACCATGCATGGCGTCGTGACAGAACTCTCCAATGGCCGCAAAGCCCGACAGCAATAGGCGTCAGACGATGTTCAACGGCGTCCATCATATCGCGATCATCGCCTCGGATTATCAGAAATCGCGCAGCTTCTATACTGAGGTGCTGGGGCTGGAAATTATCCGTGAGGTCTGGCGTGCGCAGCGGCAGTCATGGAAATGCGACATCGCCATTGGCGATACCCAGATCGAGCTTTTCTCGTTTCCAACCCCACCTTCGCGACCGACCCAGCCGGAAGCTGCCGGGCTGCGTCATCTCGCCTTTTCCGTGAGTAACATGCAAGACGCCGTCGATCATCTGACGGGTCATGGCGTGGCCTGCGAGCCGATCCGTACTGACCCGTATACAGGCAAGCTCTATACCTTCTTCACCGATCCTGATGGCCTGCCGCTGGAGCTCTATCAGAGCTGACCGCAGAGCCGTTCGTCCGAGAACAGACCCAAGGGAGCAGCTGCCCGCAAGACACTGTCTCCTCCCTGATCTGGGGGCGACACCCGTGATATGCCGTCTGGAGCAGGAGCAAATTGTTCATGCGCCGGAATGCATCGCCTCCTGCTCACGAGCCGCATAGAGGGCAGAGAGCGGCGGGGCCACCTCCTCAAGCGAGCGGTTTTCGGCATCGACACCCCAGATCCAGGCGACGACACTGGCCACCAGCATCAGAGCGGCAGCCACGAGATACCCGACGACCAGCAGCGATAGCCGACCCGTGCCAATCAAATGGCCGAAGATGACAGGTGCCGCGACACCCCCGAACAGGGTGCCCACAGCGTAGAAGACCGCAATGGCAAATGCCCGCATTTCCAGCGGAAACAGTTCGCTTGCGGTGAGATAGGCTGATGATGCTGCCGCTGACGCAAAGAAGAAGATCGCGCACCACGAAAGCGTCTGGGTCGTGGCTGTCAGCAGATCAGCCCCCATGGCCCAGGCAACGATGACCATCAGGACGCCCGATATGGCGTAGCTCAGGCCAATCATGCGGCGCCGTCCCCAGGTATCGAACCAGCGCGCCAGAACAAGGGGGCCGATCAGGTTGCCGATTGCCAGCGGGAGAATGTACCAGCCAACTTCGCGCGCAGAGACGCCGTGATACTGGGTGAGAACCATGCCGTAGGTGAAGAAAACGGCGTTGTAGAGAAACGCCTGCGATATCATCAGGACCAGCACGTAGAGCGACCGTCCGCGATAGCGCATCACCATGATGCGGATCATCTCCATCGGGCTGAAGACCCCGGCCGGATAGATAAGCACCGTGGGCAGCTTGCTCGCCCATCCTCCCTGCGGTTCGGCACAATGCGATTCAACGTGGCTGACGATGGCATTGGCCTCCTCCACACGCCTGTGAGTGATGAGCCAGCGGGGGCTTTCCGGCACGAAGGTGCGCAACAGCAGCACGGCCACACCAAGCAGGGCGCCAAGGGCAAAGGCCACGCGCCAAGCCAGCCATACAGGGATAAGCGCGGTATTCAGCAGCCACACCGAGCCGAGCGCGCCAAAAGCCGCCCCAGCCCAGAAAGTGCCGTTGACCATGACATCCACCCGCCCTCGCAGCCGGGCTGGCACGAGCTCGTCGATGGCCGAATTGATGGCGGAATATTCCCCCCCAATACCCATGCCCGTCAGGAAACGGGCAACGGCAAAGCTGCCCAGATTCCAAGAGAAAGCCGATGCGCCAACGCCCACGACATAAAGGGCTAGAGTGAGAAAGAAGATCTGCTTTCGCCCGAGCTGGTCCGTCATCCAGCCAAACAGCAACGCCCCCAGCACAGCACCCGCGACATAGGACGATGAGGCGAAACCAATCCCATCGGCGCTCAGACCGAGCGTATCGCCGCGTTCGAGCGATGGGGCCAGGGAGCCGATGATTGTGACCTCCAGCCCATCCAAAATCCAGGTAATGCCGAGGGCCACGACGATGAGCATGTGGAAACGCGACCAGGGCAGCCTGTCCAGTCGGGCCGGGATATCCGTCTCGATGGGCCTGCCATGGTCTTTCACGCTGTCTGCCCGATGCGACCGGTCGGAAAATGAATGCACAGAGCGAACCCCTCACCGATTACAGAATTTTTAATCTTTGATATCGGTTCTGACGCATCGCAGCTGCAAGGGTTTGCCGGCTCACTTTAAGCTGAGCCAGCGAACGATGATCCCTAGTCGCGTCTGAACCAGCCTTTGCGTATCGCACGACGAACCAGCAGGAGGCCTATCAGGACCAGAGGAGCCCAGACCACGGCCTGAATCAGGAAGAACCAGACGTCGCCCAGTGTCTCCATGAAAATCTGTGTGCTCTCGTTCCATCGCTGTCGGACAGGTGTGGACGTTGCCCTCGCGCCCTCGAAGCTGACATCGACCCTCTCGGTATCAATGCGGCGGGAGAGGCCGTTCTTCTCCTTCTGTGCATCTTCAAGCGAGGATTGTACTTCAGAGAGTTCCTTGGCGACCTTGATCAGGTCGTCGGTACGGCCGGCACTTTGGGCCTCAAGGGCTTCCAGCCTGTCGCGGTAGGCCGTCATCTGCGCCAGACGCCGATCCACATCGATGACGTCATTTTGCAGATCGGTCTCGCTCGTTGTCGCTGCACGCGTGACGATATTACGGCTTTCCTCGCCCGGCAGGGGCGATGACACAGCTTTCATAAAGGCCTCGACACGATCATGGGGCAATCGCACGGCGATGCGGGCAGAATGTTGCGATACGCCCTGCCCCAGTTCCTCCGTATTCTCACTCGACGATACAAGTTCGCACGACACCGCCGCCGCGCAGGCCGCGCGCGCCGCATCCAGATGGGCACCGACAAGATGATCGGGGACGGTAAGGTCCAGCCGGTGCTCGTAGGCCATGAACGCCTGCCCGGCCCGTTGACTGACACCATGTTTGAAGAAGCGCAGGCTCATCGCCGGCGCGGGGGCCACGGCGGGCATGGGCGGTGGAGAAGGATCCTTTTCGCGTTGCGTGGTGTGATGGTGCTTGCAGCCAGGCAGAAGCGCGAGGGTCAGAACGACGCCGGTCAAGGAAAAGAGCCGTATGGCTCGCTTGGAAGAACTCATATCACCTGCCATCTCTCTGCCCGGATTCGGGCAAATTGCCACCAGCAAAGCGGCCTTGTGTCAGGCTGGGAGGGAAATAGGGCGGAATTCCGCATCAGGCCGGTCCATCACTCCATGACACGTGAAGGCGGGCAGAGGTTATCCCCAGATTCGAGGAACAACTCTGCGGATCAGCCTGTGCATAAGCTGTTCACGAGCTTGGATAGAATCTGATGAAAGGTTTTTTGGATCGATCCACAAACTGCACGTGAATCGATCCGGATGTTGAGGAAAAGCCTAGCCGGCCTTAGATTTCAATGATGCGATCAGCTTTGCCATGACGATCTCGGGCGTACCCGCACTATCCACAGTCACCACATTCTCGTCCGGGCCTGGCGGCTCCAGCGTGGCAAGCTGGCTGGGCAGCAGCGATGGCGGCATGAAATGGCCGATGCGATGCTTCAGGCGCTCGGCGATCGTGCGCTCGCTGGTCTCGAGATAGACGAAGGTGACATTCAACCCGCTACGCAGGGTGTCGCGATACTTGCGCTTGAGGGCCGAGCAGGTCAGGACGCCCCCGGTTCCCGCATGATCACGAAGCCATTCGTGGCAGATCTTGAGCCACGGCGCGCGGTCTGAGTCATCAAGTGGGATGCCGCTATGCATCTTGGCGACATTGGCCGGCGGGTGAAGGTCATCCCCCTCCTGAAACGGCCACCCAAAATGATCGGCAAGCCCCTGTGCCACGGTTGTCTTGCCGCAGCCCGATACCCCCATGACGACAAAAAGCCCGGGCGCCGCACGATCGGCGGCAGGGTTATGCGCGGCGCTCATGCCTTGAGCCTCTGCAGACCGGACACGCCCGCCACCAGCACTTCGCTGGTGATGTCCAGAAACAGCCCATGATCAACCACACCCGTGATCGAAATGATGCGGTCCGCCAGGCCACGCGGGTTTTCGATGCGCTCGTAATCGCAATCGATGATGATGTTGTGGTTGTCGGTCATGTAGAGCGACCCGTCCTCATTACGACGCGGTATGCAGCTCTTGGCACCCGTCTGACGCAGCAGGTTCTCGACACGCTCCCAGCCCCAGGGGATGATTTCGACGGGCACAGGCATATGGGTGCCAAGATCTGTCACAATCTTGCTCTCATCGACGATCACGATGAACTTGCGCGCCGAGACCGCCACGATCTTCTCACGCAGCAACGCGCCACCGCGCCCCTTGATGAGGAACAGCGAGCCGGTCTGAACCTCGTCGGCGCCGTCAATAGCGACATCGAGATACGGATCATCGGCAAAATTGGTGATGGGGATGTTCAGGCTCTGGGCCTGGGCCGCGCTGGCCTCGGAGGTCGGAATTGCGCGTATCTTCAAACCTTCACGACGGACGCGCTCTCCGAGCGCGTCGATCATGAACTTTGCGGTGCTGCCTGTGCCAAGACCGACGGCCATGCCATCTTCGATATAGGCAATGGCGTGGGTCGCAGCCTCTCGTTTCAGCTCGGCGACACGTGCTGCGGCATCTTGTGCGCTAAGATCAGCCATTTGCCAGATCTCCGGCAGCTGCCTTGTCCGTGAGAAACACGACCTCACCTTCCGACGTGATATGCGACGACGGCAACGAGGCGTCACCCGCCCTCACACGTGCAAGCATCTCGGCCTTGCCTGCTCCTTCGATCAGGAACACGACAGCGCGGCTGGAATGGATGGCTGTGTAGGTCAGTGACACGCGGTCATGCGGTGCGTTGTCCGGTGTGCAGGCCGCCACCCATTTCTCGCGCTCCTGCAGGATAGGCTGACGCGGAAAAAGCGATGCCGTGTGACCGTCGGGGCCCATGCCGAGCATGACCACGTCGAAAAGCGGACGCCCTGGGATGAGGTGATGGCTGCCATAAACATCCACCAGGGCGGCCTGATAAAGAGCCGCATCATGCTCCGGTGTGCCATCGGCCGGGATGGGATGAACGTTCTCGGGCGGCAGGTCGACCTGATCGATCAGGATTTCGCTTGTCATGCGGAAATTGCTGTCTTCATGGGTGAAGGGCACATGCCTGTCATCACCAAAGAAGATCTGGGTACGACGCCACGGAAACTGGGCGGCATAAGCCGGCTCGGCCATGATCTTGAAGAGGCGCTTGGGGGTCGAGCCACCCGAGAGCGCGACAACGAACGGGCCGTCTTTCTTTGCGAGCGCCTGGTCAAGAAGCCATTGCGCCATCTTACGGGCAACGGCCTCGCCATCTTCCAGAACCACGAGCCGGGCCGAGGTCACATCATGTCCACTCATCTGTCTCATTCCTTCTTCTAGGGCTTCCAGGGGGCCTTTCGCAGGGCCGTCGCGCCGCAATGCCGCACGACGATTCTGCCTTTAGGCCCTCGCCTCAGGCCGCGCCCGGTGCACGGGGGAGAACGTAGTCACGCATGGCTTGCGCCCAGCCATCTGCGTCGTTTCGCCCTGTCGTCACATGGGCATGGGCGCTGACTTCCTCGCTGGCATTTCCCATAGCGATGCCGAGCCCGGCAGCGCTGAGCATTGGGACATCATTGGACATGTCCCCAATGCAGGCAACCTCATTCATGGGTATGCCAAGCCGGTCTGCCAGAGCACGGGCTGCGAAGCCCTTATTGGCATCCTTGTGCGTGATATCGAGGTAATAATCCGACGACCGGTGCACACTGGCCTGCCCCTTGAGCATGGCCCCGATCTCGATTTCCATACGCTGCAGAAGCGCAAAATTGCTACTGGCCGCCATGATCTTGCCGACACCGGCCATGTAGGGCCGGAAGTCGGGAACGACAACGGGCTCGATACCGACCGATTTGCGTTCATGGGCTACATAATAGGCGCCCGGATCGCGGATCAGCCAGTCATGGTCACGAAACAGCCAGGTGTCGATTTTGTGAACCGACAAGGTATCACAGGCCGAGACCACGCAGTTTTCGGGCAGGACGAGGTGAGAAAGGATCTCGTCGTCCGGGCTGACAATCAGACCACCATTGAGCGCCCCGAACGGCGTCTGGAGCGACAATTCCCGATGGTAGCGCAAAATACCTTCTGCCGAACGGGAGCTGACCAGACACAGGGCAATACCGGCCTTAGCCAGATCCTGCGCGGCCGAGAGTGTCGACGGTGCCAGGGATTTGTCAGGGCCGATCAGCGTTCCGTCGATATCGGAGACGACAAGCCGAATTCTGGATGCCTCGGGCGGGAGAGCATCGTGAATGGCATCCAGTTCGATTGTCATAAGGTCTCCTGTCGTTTTTCCAACGATCTCAGTTGTTCAGATCAAGCCAGCGACGGCCAGAACGCGCGAGCAGCTCATCGGCTTCACGCGGGCCGTCCAGGCCGCCCGGATAGAAGCAGAGCGGGGACTTGTCAGCGATGTTCTGCGTGAAGGCAGGCTCCACAATGCGCCAGCCCTCTTCGATGGTATCGGCGCGCTGATAGAGCGTCTGGTCGCCAATCATGCAGTCATAGATCAGCGTTTCATAGCCGGTACTCGGCCCCTCGCTGAACCAGTCGGAATAGTCGAACTTCATGCGTACGCCACCGAGGCGAACCGAAGGACCTGGCACCTTGGCCGAAAACTGCATGGTCACGCCTTCAGTCGGCTGGATATGCAGCACCATGATATTGGGGGTGAGCTTCTCCACCGGCGTATCACGGAACAGCGCGAAGGGTGCCTGCTTGAAGTGAATGGCAATTTCGGTCTTGCGACGACGTAGACGCTTGCCAGTGCGCAGATAGAATGGCACGCCAGCCCAGCGCCAGTTATCGATACGCAGCTTCATCGCAACATAGGTTTCTGTCTGGCTACCCATCGCGACATCGGGCTCCTCGCGATAACCGCGAAGCGCTTCAGCCTCATCACCCACGCCGAAAGAGCCGCTGACATACTGACCGCGCACGACCTGAGAGAGGTCGATTGGCTGGATGGCACTCAGCACCTTGGCCTTCTCGTCACGCACGGCCTCGGCATCGAAGGAGGTCGGGGCTTCCATGGCAACCATGGAGAGAAGCTGCATCAGATGGTTCGGTACCATGTCACGAATGGCACCCGTGCTTTCGTAGAAGCGACCGCGGCGTTCGACACCAACGGTTTCGGCTGCCGTGATCTGCACGTGATCGATGTTCTGACGGTTCCAGAGCGGCTCGAAAAAGCCGTTAGAGAAACGCAGGGCCAAGATGTTCTGGACCGTTTCCTTGCCGAGATAATGATCGATACGATAGATCTGGTTTTCGTCCAGCGAGCGCAGCAGACGGGCATTCAGTGCCTTAGCCGATTCCAGATCCGCACCGAACGGCTTTTCGATGATCACGCGGCGGGAGATTGTATCGGTCTGCTCGGCCAACCCTGTTTCACCCAGAAGATCGACGATCGGACCGAAGAACCTTGCAGCGACTGCGAGGTAGAAAACGGCAGAGCGCTCACCGAGACGTTCCTTGAGGGCCTCGAAGGTCGAGAGCTCCTCAAACGAGCCACGGAGATAGGTGATGCTTTGAGAAAGGCGGTTCCACACATCCTGACGCAGCGTCGTGGCGTTGGTCCCACGCTTGCTGACAAAGTCATCCAGCGCGCCTTTGAGCTGCTCGAGCAGCCCTTCTGTCGTCATCTCGGCCCAGTCGACCACGATGATCGAGAAATCCTCACTGAGAAGACCGGCGGAGTCCAGATTATAGATAGCAGGGACGAGAAGACGTTTGGTCAGATCGCCACCACCGCCGAAAATGACCATGGACCCGGGAGGCGCCTGGCGAACCCCACGCGTTGTCTCGTTATTGGACAATGCCGCATGTGCTGAAGCGGAAACGTCGACCATATGCCAAACCTTTTTAGTCGATAATCGGAAAGCCGGAGTGCGAGCGGGAGCATTCGGACTCCCGCTGGCATTCAGGCAGACAGCTTAGAGAAAAAAAAAGGGCCGGGACCAGAGAAGGTCCCGGCCCGTCATGTCACTTCTTCTCGACGTGGCCGCCGAAACCAAAGCGCATCGCAGAGAGGATCTTCTCTGCGTAGTTGTTGCCCGAACGCGAGCGGAAGCGCGTAAAGAGCGAGGCCGTCATGACCGGAACCGGCACCGACTCCTCGATAGCGGCTTCGATCGTCCAGCGACCTTCACCGGAATCGGCCACTTCGCCCGAGAACTCGGAGAGGGATTCGTTCTTGGCGAGTGCATCGGCTGTCAGGTCGAGTAGCCAGGACGACACGACACTGCCGCGACGCCAGACTTCAGCAATATCGGCCATGTTCAGGTCAAAGCGCTGGTCTTCCTGCAGGACCGGCGAGTTCTTCGACTTCATGACGTCAAAGCCTTCAGCGAAAGCCTGCATCATGCCGTATTCGATGCCGTTATGGACCATCTTGACGAAGTGACCCGAACCGGCCGGGCCGCAATGCAGATAGCCTTCCTCAGCGCGGGGATCGAGGCCCTCACGGTCGCGACCGATGGTGCGCACGACGTCGCCCTTGCCCGGTGCCAGAGCCTTCAGGATCGGGTCGATATGATCGGCCGAATCCTTGGTGCCGCCGTACATCATGCAATAGCCGCGATCGAGGCCCCAGACACCGCCCGACGTGCCGACGTCGATGTAGTGGATGCCCTTTTCCATCAGCTCGTGAGCGCGACGGACATCGTCCTTGTAGTAGCTGTTGCCACCATCGATCACGATGTCGTCCTTGCCGAGCAGGCCGCGAAGTTCCTGCACGCAGGCTTCGGTGATCTCACCGGCCGGCAGCATGACCCAGACGATCTTGCGCTCTGCCGAAAGCTTGCTGACCAGATCGGCCACCGAGTTCGCGGCGATCGCACGGCCCTTCTCGGCACGGTCGAACGTCTTGGTCACAACTTCAGGCGTGCGGTCGAACAGCACGACGTCATGACCATGACGGGTCAGGCGCACTGCAATGTTGCCGCCCATACGGCCAAGGCCAACAATACCGATTTGCATCTCTAAAACTCCTGCACAGTTTTCCTGTGCCCTCTAACTACCACGTCAAAAAACAATCCGCCCCGTTGGAGCGGGGCGGATTGCGTCAGTCTCAGACGGCTTTCTTGATGACCGTCGCCAGTTCGGCGAGGCCAGCTTCAAGCGGTCCCTTGATATGCACACGCAGGGCGCGACGGCCACGCTCGGACAGCACGTCGAAATCGCCGCGCGCCTGAGCTGCCTTCACCACACTGAACGTGAAGCGTTCACCCGGCACAGCGAGATCGGCATGATCATCTGCCGTGATCTGAAGGAACACACCGCTATCAGGGCCGCCCTTATAGGCCTGGCCGGTCGAATGCAGGAAGCGCGGGCCGAATTCGGCTGCCGTTGCGACCTTGAGCTGGTCACGCAGGTTGAGGCGAACGTTCTGGATCCACTCGCGCGTCTTCAGATCACGCTCCACATAGGCGAGAACACCCACGTAGTCGCCAGCCTTCACGCGACCGAAATGCGCCTTCAGGATTGCCAGCGCATCGCCACCGCCCAATGCCTCGGCATTGGTGTCGTCAGCGAAGAACTCGAACGCACCCGAGGTTGCAAACGGCGTCTCGGCCGGAAGCTTGCCCGTCTCGTTGAAGGCGGTCGTGAGCTTCTTGGTCTCGATCTTGCTGAACTCGACATCCGGCTGGTCGAACGGATCGATTGCCAGCACCGAGCCTGCAACAGCCGTAGCATATTCCCAATGGAAGAACGCCTGGGCGATATCGAGCTTGTCAGCCAAGTCGATCGTCACAACCGGTTCACCGGCGGCAACGAGAGCAGCGATGGCCTTTTCCTGGTTCGGGCAAGGCGCATCGGTCAGGCGCAGATAGGCAAAGACGCGGTCCTTGCCGTAAACGCCGGGCGCACCGAGGGTCTCGTCATCGATCGGGATCAGGCCAGTGCCCTTCTTGCCGGTCGATTCAGCCAGAAGCTGCTCGAGCCACGCGCCAAGGTCATAGATCGCGGGTGAAGCAATGATCGTCACCTTGTCACGACCGAACTTCGTTGCGGCCGCACCAAGGATGGCACCGAGCTGAAGCGCCGTGTTCTGCGCCGGCGGGGTGCTGGCCGAAGCGCCCTTTACGGAACGCAGAGCCGATTCGAGGAACGCGCGAACGTTCAGACCGGCGGCGGCTGCGGGGACGAGACCGAAATTGGACAGCACGGAGAACCGGCCACCAATCTGCTTCTCACCGTAGAAGATCTTCCAGAAGCCATCGCCCTTTGCCACCTGCTCCATATGCGAGCCAGGATCGGTCACGGCAACAAAATGCTTGCCGGGGGCCGAGCCGAGCGCCTTTTCAGCAGCGGCGAAGAAGTAGGCCTTCAGGATGTTAGGCTCCAGCGTACCGCCCGACTTGGACGAGACGATGAAAAGCGTATTCTTCAGGTCAACAGCGTTCTCGTACGTCTTCACCTGCTGCGGGTCCGTGCTGTCAAGCACGTGCAGCTTGGGGAAGCCTGCGATCTGGCCGAAGGTTTCCGAAATCACTTCCGGACCGAGGCTCGAACCGCCCATACCGAGCAGCAGCACATCGCTGAAGCCCTTGGCCTTGACTTCGCTGGCGAAGGCTTCGAGCTCGGCAACATGAGCCAGACGCTCATCGACGATATCGAGCCATTTCAGCCAGCTGGCTTCGTCACCGCCAGTCCAGACAGAGGCGTCCTTGGCCCAGAGCTTGCGGCCCTTGCCGGTCTTGCGCCAGTCTTCGAGAACCGCATCAGAGGCGGCTTTCAGATCGGCCGGAAGTTCGGCCTTCTGCTCGATCAGTTTGGACCCGAGAAACGTGGCCTGCTTGTTTGCTACCGCCCCAAGCAGCTGGTCGAAAGCGTCGCAGAACGAAGCGCAGCCTTCTGTTACAAGGGTCTTGGTGACGCCATCGAGGTCGAGGTCGAGCTTGGCCTGCTGCTCGAGCACCTTGAAGGCATCTTCCACGTTTTCGGTCAGGCTGGCGCGCAGCTTGCCATGATCACGGAAGGCATCGAAGGTTGCGGGCGGGATGGTGTTGACCGTGTCCTCACCGATCAGCTCTTCGACATAGAGAACGTCCGAGAAGGTCTTGTCCTTGGTGCCCGTCGAGGCCCAGAGCAGACGCTGCGGGTGCGCACCCGCGGCGGCCAGCTTCTTCCAGCGCTCGGAAGCGGTCACTTCGAGATAATGCTGATAGGCGACCTTGGCGTTCGCGATGGCAACCTTGCCACGCAGAGCCTTCAGCGCCTCGGCGTCCTTGTCGCCTTCCTTCACGCGGCGGTCGATGGCACTATCGATCTTGCCGTCGATGCGCGAGACGAAGAACGACGCCACGCTGGCGATCTTGCTGATATCCTTGCCCGCTGCATGACGGATCTCAAGGCCCTTGATGTAGGCTTCGAGAACGTTCTTGTAGGCTTCGAGCGAGAAAAGAAGCGTGACGTTGACGCTGATTCCTTCCGAGGTGACATCCTGGAATGCCGGAACACCTTCAGGCGTGCCCGGAATCTTGATCATCAGGTTTTCTTCGCTCACGGCAGCCCACAGGCGGCGGGCTTCGTCAGCCGTGGCCTTGGTGTCGAAAGCGAGATAAGGAGAAACCTCAAGGCTCACATAACCATCGAGGCCCTTGGTCTGCACGAATACCGGGTGCATGACCTTAGCGGTTGCCTTGATGTCGGTGATGGCCAGCTTCTCGTAAAGCTCACCGGGGGAGAGGATTTCCTTCGCCAGCAGATCCTTGATCTGGGCGTCGTAATCCGTGCCATACCCCATGGCCTTCTCGAAAATGGCGGGGTTGGAAGTGACGCCACGCAGGCCGTCTTCGTCCACCAGCTTCTGCAGGCTGCCATCGGCAGTATAGGATCTCTGGATGAAGTCCAGCCAGGGTGACTGGCCAAATTTGGAAAGGTCACGCAGCGGGTTCCCGCTCGTGGCGGCACCCTGCTTCTGTTCGACGTCCATGACGTACTCCTGTCTGTCCACCTGACGGGTTCCCTGTGGACACCCGTCTCAGCTCAGGTCGGCCTTCCGACCCTGACCTCAAGTTGAGGGGGCCAAAGCACGCTAGGGCCCCGAAAGGCCCGACCGCCGAGGAAACGGTCAGGCCCCGGTAGTCGTCTTACTTGCGGGCAGCCTGCTCGCGGGCCGCGTCGTAAACCTTCTCCGGCGTGAAGCCGAACTTGGTGAGAAGGCTCTTGAGCGGTGCCGAGGCGCCGAAGCTGTTCATCGCGATGATCGAACCGCCGATGCCGGTGTAACGATCCCACCCGAAAGCGGCAGCCTGTTCAACAGCCACACGTCCCTTGACGTCCGGCGGCAGCACGCTGTCCTTGTAGGCCTGATCCTGCTCCTCGAAGAGGTCGAAGGACGGGAAGGAAACGACGCGGGCCTTGATGCCTTCGGCGGTCAGCTTCTCATAGGCGTCAACCACCAGCGAGACTTCCGAACCCGAAGCCATCAGGATCACATCCGGCTTGCCTTCACAGCTTGCCAGGACATAAGCACCCTTTGCTACGCCAGCAGCGGAAGCATACTTGCTGCGATCCAACGTCGGCAGGTTCTGACGGCTCAGAACGAGCACGGCAGGCTTGTGCGTCTGCGGGATCAGGGTGCGCCAGGCTTCAGACACTTCGTTGGCGTCGCCGGGACGAATGGTCATGATACCGGGTGTGGCGCGCAGCTGGGCCAGCTGCTCGATCGGCTGATGTGTCGGACCGTCTTCACCAACACCGATGGAGTCATGGGTGAAGATGTAGATGACCGGCAGCTCCATGAGAGCCGACAGACGGATCGGGGCCTTCATGTAATCCGAGAAGATCAGGAAGCCCGAACCGTAAGTGCGCAGGCCAGCCAGCGCCATACCGTTGCAGATCGACCCCATGGCGTGTTCGCGTATGCCGAAATGGACATTGCGACCGCCATAAGTGCCACCCCACTGCGGCGGCTGGAACGAACCAGCGCCCTCGAAGGTCAGGTTCGTCTTGGTCGAGGGCGAAAGGTCAGCCGAACCACCGATCATCCAGGGGATGTTCTTGGCGACGGCGTTGATCAGCTTGCCCGAGCTGGCGCGCGAGGCAACGCCCTTGGCGTCGGCTTCCCAAACCGGAATATCCTTGTCCCAGCCTTCCGGCAGGCGACGCTCGAAGATCGCGCGCAGCTCGGCGGCTTCCTTCGGATATTCGCTGGTGTAGCGATCGAACAGCGCATGCCATTCCGCACGAGCCTTGGCACCGCGCTTGCCGAGTCCTTCCTGGAAGTGCTCCAGAACGCCTTCCGGCACATGGAAAGCATCGGTCCAGGGCCAGTGATAGGCCTTCTTGGCGCCGGCGATTTCTTCTTCTCCAAGCGGCTCGCCATGGGCAGAGGCCGTACCGGCCTTCTTGGGCGCACCGAAGCCAATCACCGTGTGCATCACAATGAGGCTCGGACGATCCTTGACCGAACGGGCTTCCTCAAGAGCCTTGCTGACAGCGGCGATGTCATTGACATCGTTGACCGTCACCACGTGCCACTTATAGGCGCGGAAACGCTCAGCCACGTTTTCCGTGAAGGCGAGATCGGTCGAACCTTCGATCGAAATCTGGTTGGAGTCATACAGCCAGATCAGGTTGCCCAGACCCAGGTGACCTGCCATCGAAGCCGCTTCGGACGAAACGCCTTCCATCATATCGCCGTCACCACAGAACACGTAGGTGTGGTAGTCGAACAGATCGAAGCCGGGGCGGTTATAATGGGCAGCGAGATACTTCTCGGCCATTGCCATACCGACGGAGTTGCCACAGCCCTGACCCAGCGGGCCGGTGGTGGTCTCAACGCCGGAGGTGTGGCGGAATTCCGGATGACCAGGGGTCTTGGAATTCAGCTGACGGAACTGCTTGAGATCTTCGAGGGTCAGCGACGGGCTGTCGAGAACCTTGTCCTTCACCACATCGCGGATGCCGGTCAGGTAGATCGTCGAATACAGCAGCATCGACGCGTGACCGACGGACAGCACGAAACGGTCGCGGCCAGGCCACAGCGGATCGGCCGGATCGTATTTCAGGTCGTTCTGCCAGAGGGTGTACATGACAGGAGCCAGCGCCATGGCCGTTCCCGGATGGCCTGAGTCGGCCTTTTCCACACCATCCATCGACAGGGTGCGGATGGTGTTGATGCTCAGCTGCGCGATGTCAGAGACACTGGCGCCGGCCGCTCCACCGGTTTCCGCGCCGAACGCGGACGGGTTGCTACAAGAACGCATCAAAAATCGACCTCCGAATTAACTCTCTGCGATGGAAAACCATCAGCCGGACAGACACCAATGTTCAAGACCGGTTTGCTGTCCGAGACAACCCCATCGGGGATCCTTTTCGTATCGGCGACCATGCAGAGTCAGCGACCACCCTCACCTTGCACGGCGCACCGTGGGGAGGCGGTTTCCAAACACCCTGACCATACGCCCTGGTCAGCGCGATGTTCCGCTGGACTGCACATATTGCCTCAAATTCCCGACAGCATTGAAACCAGACTGAAGCCTACCGGCCAGGCAATACATTGCGTTGCGCATAAAACGCCCATTGCCCACATTGTGCTAGAGCCAAAACCATCACGACTGCTCGACTACACGAAAATTTGCAGGATTTGCCGCGCCACGGTCGCAACTTGGGCCGCACATCAGTAGATGGAGTTGCTGTGAACCCGCCTCTTATCGCTTTTCCCCGCCCGACGGCCCGTCCAAGGCGTGTCGGTGGTCCGCCCGGGTTGTCATACGATCTTCATAATGAGCGATGAAATCGAGGCGGGACGGCTCAGAAATCTGACGCCCGTCTGTTCCGCTTGTCTCGCTGAGGGCGCTGCTGGCCGGGCAGCCGTGAAACCCATAGGTCCTACACAGGTCGTTCTGCGCTGAGGCGACCGGGTAGTAGGCGCTTTGAGGGACTGCATCGGCCTGCCCCTCGCGCCGCCACCCCCTCCAACGTTTCGCCCCGACGCGCACTTGGTTGGAGAGCTCCCCATCATGCACTTCCCGCGAACGCGAATTCCAGCCAGACCACCCTCTTGTGACGATCAACACGCATAGCGCCGGGAAGATGCCACTCCATTCACGCGTTTACGGGTCGGGTACATCATCATGGCAAAAGAATATTAAGGCGATGCGATCCTCGCTCCCGTGATGGCGCACCCTTGGGCGCACCCCGCGTCAGCAGAGCCATGCAACAAGGTGTTCTTATACCCTCTGAGGCGCCCGGTCGCCCGGTATCGATACCACCTGCTTCCGGCCCTGAATCAACGGCTCGGGGCGCTTTATCTCGGGCTGCCTCGCATCGGCACCCAATGGCCTTCGAGACGCTCCGTGCGACCTCCAGATGGCTCTCGAGCAGACGACAACCATCAGCAATCGAGCGATGGCACCACACAAGCGAGCCCACCATTTGCAACGGTTCATCTGATGGATAGCAGCCCTTAGCCCCTGCCGCATCGGCCGACCCAAACAGGCTCGCTGCATCGCCCGACTTCCTCGCAAGACGCGCTTCGGGCGCAGCATCAGAGGGCAAGTCACCATAGGGCACGAGCCATCTAAATCTACCGGCCTTCTTTCGGATCCACCGGGGCTCGGCTATAATTTCTCTCTGCGATCCCCATGACCGCGCCAGTTCAGGAATGAGAGTCTCCACCCCACGATGACCGAGATGATGCCGGCAGGCAGTTTTTCGCCAGAACAGATCACCGCGCTTTTCATCGATGCCGCCCGCGTGGACGACACCGACATGCTGACGCAATTTCTCGATGCAGGCATGGCAGTCGATGCACAGGACAGCCGCGGCTACACGGCTTTGATCGTAGCGGCCTATAATGGCGTCCTACCCGCGACGGCGCTGCTTCTCGAACGCGGCGCCAACCCTGACATGCAGGATGCAAAAGGTGCGACAGCCCTGTCGGGGGTCGCCTTCAAGGGGCATCTTGCCGTGGCCGAACTGCTCGTCAGTGCAGGCGCCAGTCTCGATATACCCAGCCATCTGGGCCGCACGCCGCTCATGTTTGCCGTCATGTTCGGACGTCAGGATATGGTGCGGTTTCTGCTCTCGAAGGGTGCCAATCCTGCCCATCGTGATGCAGAAGGCCTGTCCGTGCTCGATATCGCGGAATCGCATGGCCAGAGCCATCTTTTCACCTCAAGCGAAGCGGATTTCTCATGAGCCGGTTCTGGAACCCGCTGGTTGCGGATCTGCACCCCTATATCCCGGGCGAGCAGCCGCATTTCACTGATATCCTCAAGCTCAACACCAACGAGCTTCCTTATGGACCGAGCCCGGCCGCGTTGAGCGTCATGCAGGAAGGCTGCAACGATAGCCTGCGGCTCTATCCGGACCCCACAGCCCGTGATCTGCGCCAGACCATCGCGTCGGTCTATGACACAGTGCCGGAGCGCGTTTTTGTCGGTAACGGGTCTGACGAAGTGCTGGCCCATGCCTTCAGGGCGCTGATCGCACCGGAAGCGCCCATGCTCTTCGCCGATGTAAGCTATGGGTTCTATCCCGTCTATTGCGGTCTGTTCGGTCAGCCCTATCAGGAAATACCGCTCAACGAACGCTTCGAGATCGACATCGAGGATTATGCCATCCCGTGCGGCGGCATCGCGATTGCCAATCCTAACGCCAATACCGGGCACGCCCTGTCACTCGGGGCGATCTCGCACCTTGCAACGCTGCAGCCTGACCGCACCATCATCATCGACGAAGCCTATGTCGATTTTGGCGCCGAGTCCGCTGTGTCCCTCACCCGGGAGCATGACAATCTGCTGGTTGTGCAAACCCTTTCGAAGTCGCGTGCTCTCGCGGGGCTGCGGGTTGGTTACGCCATAGGCCACCCGGACCTGATTGAGGGACTGATCCGGGTCAAGGACAGTTTCAACTCCTATCCGCTCAGCCGCCTCGCCCAGGCCGGGGCCTCTGCCGCCATTGCCGATACGGCCTGGCTGACCTCGACCACCGGGCGGGTTATGGCGAGCCGCGACAGGTTTGTGCAGGTCATAAGCGGGTTGGGCTTTGACATTCTGCCCTCCTGTGCCAATTTCGTTCTGGTGCACCATCCCGCGCACAAGGCTGGCGATCTGCTGGCCGGGCTTCGGGAGCGCCACATCATCGTCCGGCAGCTGAGTGCCCCTCGCATACGCGACTGGCTTCGCATCACGATCGGCACGGATGATGAGATGAGCCGCCTGATCGAGGCGCTTGCTTCAATGGGTTTGACCGCGCGCTGAGTGTCAGCGCAGTCACCCTTCTGACCTTCACATGACGGGGCTGGCCCGGCGCGATGAGTCGTCGGTCTGGTTCCATGCCGAAAAACGAGTCCCGGGCTGACCGGGCAGATAAAGAGATTTCACGATGCGTTCGTACACAGGACAGCTCTCAGACAACCAACCCATCCGGCGCAACCTGGCCGAGAAGCAGAAGCAGCTGCGTGACCTCAAGGAAACGCTCGCCACAATGAAGCCGCATACATCGCCTTCGCTGAAGGAAAGTGTGCAACGTCGTATCCGCGAACTCGAGGTCGAGATCCGTACCGGGCCACGCAATGACAAACCCGCGACGCAGGACAAGGCACAGCGCAACGAGCGTCAACGCCGTGCGCCGCGCCGCGCCCATCATGCCGAGACATTTGGCGAGTAATCTCGTTCGATCAGGCGCCCCTCACCCGAGGTGAGCAGGGCACCGACCCGAAGTCGAACAAAGGCTTGCCCCGCAGGAGAAACGTGATGTCTGAAGCCACCCTCTCATTCACCGAGCGTCTCGACAGACTCGGTGAAGTTGCCGTTCGCATCGGGCTGAATCTCCAGCCCGGCCAGGAGCTGGTGATTTCCGCGCCGCTGGAGGCCGTCTCGCTGGTGCGCCGCATCACCGAGCACGCCTATCGCGCCGGCGCGAGTCTCGTCACAACGCAATATGCCGATGATGAGGCAACGTTGGCACGCTATCGCTTTGCCTCCGATGAGAGCCTCGACAAGAGCGCCCAGTGGATGGCGGATGGCATTGCACGGGCTTATCGGGAAGGTGCTGCGCGCCTAGCCATTACCGGCAGTAATCCGACCCTGCTCAACGGGCAGGATCCGGCCCGCGTGTCACGCGCAAGCCGCTCTGCATCGCGTGCCAGCCGTGAGGCCATGGAGATCATCACGCGCTTTGATACCAACTGGACGATTGTTGCCTATGCAACAGCCAGCTGGGCTGCGCAGGTCTTTCCCGATCTGCCGACGCAGGAAGCGCAGGACCGACTCTGGAACGCCATATTTGCCTCGTCCCGACTGGATGCGGCTGATCCTGTCGTTGCCTGGAAACAGCATAATGCAACCCTGCATGCCAAGGCGGCGATGCTGAATGAGCGCCGCTTTCATGCCCTACACTTCACCGGCCCCGGCACGGATCTGACTGTAGGCCTTGCAGATGGCCACGCCTGGGCGGGCGGTGCCGAGCGCACGACAAACGGGATTGAGTGCAACCCGAACATACCGACCGAAGAGGTCTTTACGACTCCTCACAGCCATCGGGTGATCGGACACGTTTCAAGCACCAAGCCGCTCTTTCATCAGGGCACGCTGATCGACGAAATCCGCGTGACCTTTGCTGAGGGGCGTATCATCGAGGCCCATGCTGGCAAGGGAGAAGATGCGCTGCGCCGGATTCTGGAAACAGATGAAGGCGCCGCCCGCCTTGGCGAAGTGGCTCTGGTGCCCCATGCCTCGCCCATCTCGGACACCGGCATCCTGTTCCGCAACACGCTGTTCGATGAAAATGCCTCGAGCCATATTGCGCTTGGCCAGGCCTACACCAAATGCCTGTTCGACACCGAAGGGGCCTCGGCTGAAATGCTCGCTGCCCGCGGTGCCAATACAAGCATGATCCATATCGACTGGATGATCGGCTCGGACAAGATCGACCTTGATGGTCTGGCTGAGGATGGCACTGCGACACCGCTGATGCGCAAGGGGGCGTGGGTATGATGAAAATGCACCTGACAAAACTCGCTGCGTTAGGCTTTGCGCTTGCCGTCTCACCTTCTCTGGTTGCAACAAACGCCTTGGCGCAGAACGCGCCCGCTGGTGCGCAAAGCCAGCAGAGCATCCCGCCCGAAATGAGGCAGGATATCGAGGCAGGGCTGGGTTATCCCCTGCCTGCCGACTTCATGCCGCGTGCAGCCCAGACCGTGCAGGCGCTTCAGGCGGCCAATATCCGACCGCCCAACTCCACCCAAATGTCGCTGCGGGCGACAATCGCCCAGATGCAAGCCATCCCGGGTCTGCCTGCCATCCTGAGCGCACACGGCTTCACGCCAGAGACGTTCGTGATGGGTATGACCGCCTTCGGGATGACAGTTGCTGCGACAAATGGTCAGCCTCTGCCCGCTGGTCTGCCTGCACCGAACCCAGCCAATGTTGCCCTCTTTCACGCCCATCCGGATCAGGTGACTGCACTGATGCAGGCTATGGGAACACCACCGGGGCAGATGCAGGGTCAGGATAACTGAACCGGGTATCCTGAAGGTCACGTCCGGGCCACGTCAGGCCCGGATATCCTTGAAGCAGAAAGTAGCAGACATGAAGGAATTTGCCCTCGACCCGGCAACCCTGCCCGAGGCCGATATCCTCGGCCTGGCGCAAACGGGACAGCTTTTACGGGCGGAGCGTCAGACACCTGAGAATGGTATTCCGGCGTTCATCTCCCGCGAAGACTGGGATCGCACTCAGGCGCGTTTTGGTGCGTGTGGCAGGGACAGCGGCGACCTTCTTACCGCCCTCGAGAAGGCCGTGCAGCGCCTTATGGGTCATGCCGCCGAAACCCTTGCAACGCGTGAAGCCGGTGTGGTCAGCGCCATCCTCAGCGCCCGTACCGACCTGTTCGACGATGGTGGATCGACCTATCTCTCTTTCCTCCGCGACGCCACCCACCCAGTTGCATGCGTCATCATTGGCAGTCGCCCGTGGCTCACGACTGAGGGGGCCTGAAAACGCACTGCCTCAGCATCATCGGATCGCGTTAGCGACACCCCGAGACGTTCAGCCTCTAGACTTAGGCCCAACCGGCCTGCATGGCGCTTATGCTTTGGGGGCATCGCTCAAAGCTTCAGCCTCTCCCTGCCCCGCCCCCTCAGTCGTGCTTCCTGTTTGCGAGCGTTTGATAGCGGCTCGCGCCTGTATGAATGCCTGATACGCCACGGCAACATCGATGGCGACCTCGCGCTCCGCGAGTCTCGCCCGTTCAATCGACGCACGGGCTTCCGGAAGCCAGTTGACGAACCCTTCAACGGCGCTGTCCTCATCGTTAGAAGCTAGCACATTGCGCTCGGCGCTGACGATTTCGGCCTCGGCATTACGCCTGGCGCGCCGCACGCCGGTTTCCCGTCGCAGGACCGCAGTCAGGGCCTGCGCCCGATCCACCATCTCATGCCATCTTTGCAGCCGGGTGCTCTTCCTGATTCGCACGGCACTCACTTCTCATTACCGGCCCGTCGACGCGCGTGACTTGCCAAAATACATGACGAAATCATCAACATCGCCATCGTTGAGCAGCCCAGGTTAGTTAATTTCACGATCAAAGGCACATGCCGTTGGAGTGATCAATGAAGAATAGGCGCTTGGAAATACAACCTGAGCGCGCATCCCTTGTGTTGCGGCGCCCTCTACAAGACGAGCTCAGGTCGAGGCTCGTTAACGGCCGTTAAATACTCTATATGTTAGTGTAATCGAAACTATAAAATACACCGAAAAACCTTAGATACAGCTTCGATTTGCCCGAGGATTCGAACGCCTGTTTCAGAGA
Organism: Asaia sp. HumB; assembly: GCF_030263835.1. NCBI lineage: Bacteria > Pseudomonadati > Pseudomonadota > Alphaproteobacteria > Acetobacterales > Acetobacteraceae > Asaia > Asaia sp. HumB. The sequence goes on from NZ_JARPML010000002.1 coordinate 427,533, forward strand.
AATTGTAAGATTAATCCGTTAAAGACTCGTTACCTACACCAAGAAATGTTTTGCCGTTAAACAAGTATTTTTCTTGCCGGCAGCAACCTTAGGTAGTAACTACGACTCATCAACCCTGGAGATTGATGAGATGCGCCTCCTTCTTGTGGAAAGCGACCAAGCTACAGCTCAAGCGCTGATCAAAACACTCAAACAGGGCGGTATTACTGTTGATCATGCCCAGACCGGGCATGAAGCAATCGATATGCTGCGCCATTATGATTATGATCTTGCCCTTACAGAACTGACACTCGAAGATCTGGAAGGATATGAAGTCATCCGACGGGTCCGCAAAACCCAGATCCAGACCCCGATTATTGTCCTGAGCGGAATGACGCGCCCCCAGGCCAAGATCAAGGCACTCCATGCCGGAGCCGATGACTACATCACCAAGCCGTTCGATACTGACGAATTGCTGGCACGACTTCAGGCTGTACTACGCCGGTCAAGAGGGTTCAGCACAACAGTCATGACGGTAGGACCGCTTTCGCTCGACCTCAACGCAAAGAGTGCCTCGGTCAATGGCAATCCTGTACAGTTGACCGGCAAGGAATACGCCATACTGGAGCTATTAGTGCTACGGCGTGGGAATGTTTTGACGAAGGACGCCTTCCTCAACCACCTTTATGGTGGCATCGACGAGCCGGAAATGAAGATCATCGACGTGTTCATCTGCAAGCTACGGCGCAAATTGCAGCAATTTGGCGCGGGCCAGATGATTGGCACAGTCTGGGGTCGGGGTTACGTTCTTCGTGACGAAAACAAGCCTGTCTCTGTGGTCCCGGTTACGGAGCCATCCCAGCATTCTCTTGGAGCGCTACAGCCCGCGCTCTGACGAAGGAAGATGGTTCATCGGGCGGGCAGTTCCCTTTCCATAGGAGGGTGCCTGCAAGATGGCCTGCCGGACATAATGACGCGCCCGCGTCACCGCCGCCGGAGCATCCAGCCCCTGCGCAAGACCGGTAGCGATCGCGCTGGCTAGAGTGCACCCTGTGCCGTGAGTGTGAAGCGTCTCGATCCGTCCATCGGTGTATAAGCGTGTGGTCTCCCGGTTAACGAGGATATCCGTCAAATGCGGCCCGGGTAAATGGCCACCCTTCGCCAGAACCCACTCGATCCCCTGCGACCGGGCCAGACCCCGAGCAGCCTCCAGCATGTCATCCTCAGACGAGATGGCAGTACCATGGAGCACCTCAAGTTCCGGCAAATTCGGCGTGAGCATGAAACAGCGCTTATAGAGTTGCGCCAAAGCGACCTCACCATCCGGTGTTATCAGTTTCGCACCGCTCGTGGCGACCATCACCGGGTCAATCACACAGGGGATGGAGGAGTGTTGCGCCAGCACCTGGCCCACAGCCTCCATGATGCCCGCATTGCCGAGCATCCCGAGCTTGATGACGTCAGCGCCGATATCCTCAAGCACCATCGTCATCTGCTCTGCCACCATATCGGGCGCCATATACTCGATCCGGCTCACGCCTGACGTATTTTGCGCGGTCACGGCGGTCAGGGCCGTCATAGCAAAGCCGCCCAGTGCGGTCACCGTCTTGATATCGGCTTGTATCCCAGCGCCTCCACCGGAATCGCTGCCTGCTACAATGAGGACCCGGCCTTGCATCAGGCAGCGACGGCTCGCTGAACGGCATCACAGATCGAAGCGACAATTTCCTCGACAAGAGCGGGGTCTTCGGCCTCGGCCATGACACGGATGAGCGGCTCCGTTCCACTCTTGCGCAGTACCAGACGACCAGTGCTTCCAAGACGCGTCTCCGCCGCCTTCCTCGCCTGTGCCAGCATTTCGGTCGAAAGCGGATCGCCTCCCTGATAACGCACATTGCGCAGCAACTGGGGATACGGCTCGAATACACGTAGGATCTCGCTGGCTGGCCTCCCTTCCTCGACCAGCACCGCAAGGACCTGCAACGCGGCAATCAGTCCGTCACCGGTGGTTGCGAAATCGGACAGGATCATATGGCCTGACTGCTCGCCACCAAGCTTGATCCCCTGCTCGCGCATCTTCTCAACCACGTAGCGATCACCCACCGCAGTGCGGTGTAGGGTGATCCCATGCTCGGCGAGTTTCTTTTCAAGACCGAGATTGGACATTATCGTTGCGACAGCGTCATTGCTGCCGAGACGCTCGTTCTTCTGGAGAAACAACACGATCAGACCAAGGATCTGATCCCCATCCACAATCTGGCCTTTCTCGTCGACGATGATCAGACGGTCGGCATCTCCATCGAGCGCAATCCCGAGATGGGCACCATGCTCCAGCACAGCACGCTGCAAGGTCTCCGGGTGGGTTGATCCGCAAGCCGCGTTGATATTCACCCCATTGGGCTCGCACCCGATCTTGATGACTTCGGCACCCAGCTCCCATAGGGCTGCCGGGGCTACGCGATAGGCCGCTCCATTGGCGCAGTCGAGCACGATACGCAGGCCATCGAGTCGTGATCCCTTGGGAAAGGCTGCCTTGGCCGACTCGATATAGCGCCCGGCTGCATCGTTGAGACGCGACGCGCGGCCCACTTCTTCAGGAGAGGCCATCTGATTCGTCAGATCCTGGGCCATCATGGACTCGATCTCTGCCTCAACTTCGTCAGAGAGCTTGAAGCCATCAGGACCGAACAGCTTGATCCCATTATCGCCGAACGGGTTGTGGGAGGCCGAAATCATGACCCCCAGATCGGCGCGCAAGGAGCGTGCGAGCATCGCAATGGCCGGTGTGGGCAGAGGCCCAACAAGGATGACGTCCATACCAGCCGACAGGAAGCCTGATACGAGGGCGCTTTCAATCATGTATCCCGAGAGGCGAGTATCCTTGCCAAGTACAACGCTATGACGATGGGCACCACGACGGAAATAGAGACCTGCTGCCTGCCCAAGGCGAAGGGCAACGTCCACGGTCATGGGAAAAGTATTGGCCTTGCCCCGGATACCGTCAGTGCCAAACAGCTTGCGGCCTGTACTGGATTGCTTGCTCATGATCGCCCTTCCTGTCGCTTGCTTCTGCGCGAGACATGAGGTTCTTCAAGCACACCGCGCCATACGAAAAAAGGGGGCTTGCGCCCCCTCTCCTCAATAGTAGCGAGCCTCAGCCTGGTTGCGGCGACGGATCCAGTGCTTCTGTTGACCCTCCCGTCTTGGCCTTGACCGTGGGCACCGATGACCGGCGGTTTTCAGGAGTCGAATCGTCTACCTCAAGACGGGTAATCTCCTCACCGCGGAGTACACGTGCAACCTCATCTCCAGACAGCGTCTCATACTCAAGAAGTGCCTTGGCGACCCGGTGCAGCGCGTCGATATGCTCCAGCAAGAGCGCGTGAGCCTGACGATACGCCGTATCGATCAAAACCCGGATCTCGCGATCGATTTCCATCGCGGTCTGCTCGGACACGTTCTTGTTCTGCGTCACGGAGTGTCCCAGGAATACCTCCTGACCATTATCACCGTAAGCGACCATGCCGAGCTTCTCGCTCATGCCCCACTCAGTGACCATGCGGCGCGCGTAATTCGTCGCCATCTTGATGTCACCAGAGGCACCGGTCTCGACATTTTCGGCGCCGAAGATGATCTCTTCAGCAGCACGGCCACCCATGGCCAGCACGAGCTGCGCCTTGAGCTGGGTCCGGCTCATGTTAAGACGATCACCTTCCGGGAGGATCTGAACCATGCCAAGCGCACGGCCACGTGGAATGATGGTCGCCTTGTGTATAGGATCGGAACCGGCAGTCAGCAGGGCACAGATGGCATGGCCACCTTCATGGTACGCTGTCTTCTTCTTCTCGTCCTCGGTCATGGCCAGTGAGCGACGTTCGGCGCCCATCAGAACCTTGTCCTTGGCATTGTCGAATTCGAGCATTGCCACGGTGCGCTTGCCCAGACGGGCAGCGAGCAGAGCGGCCTCGTTGACCAGATTGGCAAGGTCGGCACCGGAGAATCCCGGCGTACCACGGGCGATCACCTTGGGATCAACATCCGACGCCAGCGGTACCTTGCGCATATGGACGCGCAGGATCTTCTCACGCCCTGCAACATCCGGGTTCGGCACCACAACCTGACGATCGAAACGACCGGGGCGGAGCAAGGCAGGGTCGAGCACGTCAGGACGGTTTGTCGCCGCGATGAGGATAACGCCCTCATTGCTCTCAAACCCGTCCATCTCCACCAACATCTGGTTGAGGGTCTGTTCGCGTTCGTCATTGCCGCCACCCAGACCTGCGCCGCGATGACGGCCAACCGCATCGATTTCGTCAATGAAGATGATGCACGGCGCCGATTTCTTCCCCTGCTCGAACATGTCGCGGACACGGGAAGCGCCGACACCCACGAACATCTCGACGAAGTCCGAACCGGAGATCGTGAAGAACGGTACATTGGCTTCACCCGCGATAGCACGCGCGAGCAGGGTCTTACCTGTGCCCGGAGGGCCAACAAGCAGCGCGCCTTTAGGAATCTTGCCGCCCAGGCGGGTGAATTTCTGCGGATCCTTCAGAAACTCGACAATTTCCTCAAGCTCGGCTTTCGCCTCGTCAATGCCGGCCACATCGTCAAATGTGACGCGTCCCTGCTTCTCGGTCAGAAGGCGGGCACGCGACTTTCCGAAGCCCATGGCTCGGCCACTACCCGACTGCATCTGCCGGAAGAACAGGATACCGATACCCAGGAGGAAGATCATCGGCAGCCAACTCGTGACCGCACGCAGGATGGGGCTGCCATCTGCGTCAAGCGGCTTGGCCACAACCTCCACGCCCTTACCCGTCATCCGTGGCACGAGGCCAGGGTCAACCGGTGCATAGGTCTCGAAAGACGTACCGTCCTTCAAAGTGCCTGTGATGTTCTGGTTCTGCACAACGACAGAGCGCACCTTGCCTTCATCGATATCGGTTACGAAATCGGAATAGGCGAGTTGCTGCGCCGCGTGCTGGCTTCCCGTGGGCTGAAACGCCAGGAAGAGCAACAACGCCAGAACGATGATGATCACCCAGAGTGCCAGATTGCGGCCAAAATTGTTCATCACGGTCTCTATTGTTTCCAAATAACAGGTGCCAGGCCATGCGGCCGGCGTGCCCCCAGAGGAGAGACGTCGGCGTCGGTAGCCCCGTCTGCTGCCCTGAACCGACAACAGCGCTGATCTTTTTCATAACATAAGCATTTGGGGGGACGTTCCCACCCCCCGACGATCAAGTTTTCACGGTTTCCCGGTAATCTGGCCATCTTGACCGGTCACTCAGGCTCACGGCAGGCTCGAACGCGACTTCGAAGCCGGGCCAGTCCTGTGAAATGCCCTCACCCAGCGTCGGTACACCCACGACGCTGCCGCCTCGCCATAAGGCTGGAAGGGCGGCCAGTACTCGAGAGGGCAATGGATGGTGACGATAGCGGCGTGATTCCGGCCCCAGGGCGCCAATGCTCAGCCCAGGCTGCAGCGGCGCACCCCGCACCTTGAAACGCCGGTCCCACCAGAGCCCCTGATACAAGGCTGACTGCCCACGGATCGCTGCTGCCTCGCGTGCCAGGATCCACCCCTGGCCATACCGCCCTGCCTTGAGCAGGATACCCCCTGAGAGCGTCATCGCACGCGGCGACGCGATCAATCCGGCGAGATCCGATGGAGAGGGAGGATAAGCCGCGCCGGATATCATCTGCCAGAGCTGCCCCAGGAGGGCCGGGTCATCGGGCAAAGTTGTCATGACGGCATATCCGGCAGGATCAAGGCGGATCGAGGCGAGCCAATGTGCAACGGTCTCCGATCGTCTGTTACGTAGTGCTCCGTAAATGCTTGCCTCAACCAGCGTATCGCACCGCGCTGAGGCGTCCATATCCTGCCGTATACGGACACGCTCGAAGCATCGTTTCTGGTTACTGGGGTCTTCCACCCATTCTATATCCTGCGCCTGCAGTGTGGCACGAAGCCGCTCCGGCGCAATTGACAGCAGAGGGCGAAGATAGCGCAGATGCGGCGTCTCACGACTGAGCGCCATGGAAGCAAGGCCATAGGGTGTACTTCCATGCGCCTTGCGCATGATGAAGGTCTCCGCCTGATCGCCGGCATGATGCCCCAATGCAAGATCGAGAATACCATGGGCGGCGCAGGCCTCGGCGAGGATCTGATAACGGGCCGCCCTCGCGGTCTCCTGCAATCGTCGCGTGCCATCGAGCGCCTGAATGCACAGAACGCTCACGGGGATATCGAGCGCCTCAAGTCTGGACGCTGTCAGCGCAGCCTCGGCTGCGGAGTCTTGCCGCAAGCCATGATCGACAACAAATGCCCTGACGGCACGTCGCCAGCGTCGCAGCAACCAGGCAAGACAGAGACTATCTGCCCCCCCCGAAACTGCGACACCGAGTGGAAAGCGGGGCTCATCAGATGGAAAAGCCCCGAAGCCCTGCATGAGGGCCGCAAACTCCCCTGCTGCGATGGGCCATGCACCCGGCTGGGATGGCCGGTCCACAGTTTCAGCTGTAGGCATCAGCCCGTTCAGTGGCAGTTGGCACGGCCCTTGAAGCTTGTGACGGCAGCCTTCACGCGCGGTGTGGGCGAAGGAAACTCGGAATCGAGCTTCTGCAGGGCCTGACAGGCCGAGTTCTTGTCGCCCATTGCCAGCATGGAGGCTGAGACGCCAAGCAGGGCTTCCTGCGCGCGCGTGGACTTGGGGGAGCGATTATAAGCGTCGTAATAGGCAACAGCGGAATCGCGATACTGCTTCTGCCCCGCGAGAGACTGGGCGAGCAGGAATTGGGATTCGAGCTTCCCATTGGCCGTCTTGGCCAGTTTCAGCGCCTGCTCGGCATTGCTCTGTGCCGTGGCATAGTCACGGCTCTTCAGGGCAGCCTGACCGGATTTGAGCAGATCCAGCGCGGTCGCCGGTTTATCTGCGGGCGCTGCGGGTGGCGCACTGGAAGTGGCTGGCGCAGTCATGGCACCGGCACCGACACTGGACGCAGCGCCTGCCGCAGCGCCACCGGCTCCATTCTGGGCGGCGAACTGCATATCGCCAATCTGCTTGGTCAGCGTCGCATTCTGCGTCTGGACCTGATTGGTCAGCTGATCGAGCTCTCCGCGCATCTCCCGGTTCTCGTTCTCGAGCGTCGAGACACGCTGCAGAAGCTGGGAAACGAGATCGCCGTTGCCTGAACTGACGGCAGGGGCGGCATTGCCACTCACCGGCACGGAGGATGCACTGGACTGCACCTGCTGAAGCTGCTGCGAGAGCTGCTGGATCTGGTTTTGCAGCGCGATACCCTCGCGGCTCGTGACCTGAGCCTGTGCAGGTGAGAGCCCCAGCCCTGTTGCAGCGGCGACGGTTGAGAGAATGAGGAAGCGGGAAACTCGGGCACCGCGCATGGCGCATCCTTCGGTCAGATCGTGATGGCTGGCATCATGCCGCGCATGATCCTTCGCCGTATAGCTCAAAAGGACTTGTAAATCAGACGTTCCATAAAACAAAACCGGCTGATGCCACAGCACCAGCCGGTTTTGTCAGATCCGAATTCATCCCCTACAGGTCGCAGGGGAGAATCAATCGTCAGAGTTGGCAGGTTGTCGAGACGCTGACGTGAAAAATCAGGTCAGAACCACGAACAATCCGGCAGTCTCGAACCGATTACTTGACCGAGGTGATCGCGTTACGGTTCTGAGCCCATGCCTGCTCGTCGTCACCATCAGCGGTCGGACGGTCCTTGCCGTAGGAGATCGTCGTGATGCGCGAAGGAGCAACGCCCTTGGCAACCAGATAGTCACGAGCTGCATTCGCGCGACGCTGGCCGAGCGCAATGTTGTACTCTTCCGTGCCACGGTCATCGCAGTTACCAGCGATTTCGACGCTGACCTGCGGGTAGCGGGCGAGCCATGCTGCCTGCTTGTCCAGAGTTGCCTGTGCATCGCTGGAGAGCGTGTTGCGGTTCAGGTCGAAGAAGACGCGATCGCCGACATTGGCGACCAGATCGGCTTCGCTACCGGGCGCAGCGCCGGTTTCCTGAGCCGTTGCGCCTGCACCGGTCGATGCACCCTTGTTTGATTCATCCGAGCATGCAGCCAGAACGACTGCAAGGCCAAGCGCACCGAGAAGCTTGAAATTCATTTTTGCCAACCCTGAATATAGTCCCCATCCGGGACCAGGAAGCGTGACGACAACTAATTACGAAGGTCGGAGTTCCCGTTTTGCTTGCTGGTTACCATAACCATTGGGCCTTACCGATCCCGACGACCAAGATCGGCCATACTCATTCCCACAAAGCGCGGTCAAGCGGCATGACTACCATCGCGCACCAAGTCGCGTGGATTTCATTAGAAATTCAGAATTAGTGTCTCCAACGCCACAAAAAGCGGCATCAGAGACACAGCCTCACGGCTTTATTCAGCCCTGAAGCGGGGACCAGGCCGGATCAGAAGCGCCCGTGCTGGTGCGTACGGGCCGCTCATGGAATCCGGTGATGTCGATCGTGCCGATTCCACTGGAGAACCCGGCGCCCCCTGCCCCGGCTGCCGACTGGCGGCAAAAGGCGATAACGCGACCATTCGGACAGAAGGTCGGGCTCTCGACCGTAAAGCCCTCGGTCAGGATGCGCTCTCCCGTTCCGTCCGGTCCCATCACACCAAGCGAGAAGCGACCATTGGCAATACGGGTGAAGGCAATCACATCGCCACGCGGCGACCAGACTGGCGACCCGTACGTGCCGTGACCGTAGGAAATACGACGCGCGCCGCCGCCTGATGCACTCATGATGTAGAGCTGCGGCGATCCACCACGGTCGGAGTTGAACACGATCTGGCTGCCGTCGGGGCTGAAGCACGGGCTCGTATCGATCGCACCGGAATTGGTGATCTGGCGTTTGGAGCCCGAGCCAAGATCGACAACGAATATGTCCGACCCGCCGCCACGCGTTGCCGAGAGCACAACCTGGCTGCCATTGGGGGAGAAACGCGGGGCAAAGGAGATGCCCTCAAATTCACCCAACATACGCTGGCTGCCCGAGCCGAGATCGAACGTATAAACGCGCGGACGGTTATTGGCATAGGACATGAACGCAATCTGGTCGCGCACCGGGTTGAAACGCGGCGTGAGCGTCAGCCACTGACCCGAGGTCAGCATGTGGCTGTTGGCGCCGTCCTGATCCATCACCGCAAGACGCGTGATCTGGTGATGGCGCGGGCCAGTACGGGCGATATACGCAATGCGCGTATCGAAATAGCCCTTCTCGCCCAGCATGCGCTCATAGATCACGTCAGCTATCGTATGGGCGATGCGACGCCAGTTGCCAGCTGAGGCCGTATAGGCCGTGCCCTGGATCTGCTCGCCTGTCAGAACGTTCCACAGACGCATCTCGACGCGCGTGCTGCTCGAACCCGCAGCACTCCCCGTGACCGCGGCGCGTGCACCCTGCGCCTTGAGCGCGGCAAAATCCGGCGTGCCAGAGGAGCCGGGCAGGATCGTAAACAGGCCGGTACTGTCGAGATCGGCAGTGACCACACTGGTGATCTGCTCGCCCAGTCCGGGACCGAAAGACGGGATGGAGATGGGGATAGGCGCTGTACGGGCCTGATCAACAGTGATCTCCGCCTCGCCGGGCGCGCCGCCTGCGGCATTCTGCGCGAAGGCGCCAATCGGCGTGGCCAGCAGACCGCCAGCGGCAAGGGACGCACCGAGAACCGAGCGTCGTGAGAACAGGGAGGAGAGGCTCTGCGCCTGGTCGTCGGTCAGCAGGGGCCTGTCGAAACTGAACGTATCGCGTGACATGAATGCGGGTCTCTTGCGGTCTGGGAGGATCATGAACCTGAAAACCTCAGGGGCGGAACACGAATTTGAGCTCGTGCGTCTTGCCCAGAAGGTTCGAGGGGATGGGAAGTTTCGAGCAGGTCGGGCTGAGCACGGCATCGCGTGCACGCTCGGCCAGCGCCCGATAGGACGGGTCGGAAGCTGCCTTCGCCTGGGTATCGGGAGCAAAACGCGCCATTCTCGCCTCTCCGGTCGCATCGATCGTCACAATCAGATGCGCGCTAAATGAGGCATAATTACGCGCTTCGGTATCTTCCGAATAACAACGACGCACCGAGCCACCAATCGCTTTCTGCTGGGCAGAACTCAGCGCGTTGGTGATGTCGCCATTCGGCGCACCACCCCCGTTGGGCGCCCCGCCCTGCTGTGGGTTGGCGCGCGCCTTCGGCGGATGCGTCTGCTTCTGGTCGGCGCGCAGCGCATCGAGTGTCGCAAGCAGCGAGTGCGAATCCGCCTGGGTCTTCTTCGCCGCATTGGGTTGCGTGATATGCGAGAAGGTCGGCGTTTCAGGCAGCTTGTCCACAGGCTGTGTCTGGGGCGAAGGTGGCGCAACCTGCTTCGATGCGGAAGGGGGAGACGGCTTGGGCGGCGAGGCCTTGATAGGCTCGGCCGAGTCGTCAACCATCTTTTCAGGTGTCTTCACGTCAGGCAGAGGCGGCGTCTTGCTTTCCGCCGGAGGCGGAATGGGCGGCGGCGGCGGCGCAGGTGGTGGCGGCTCCTCCACAGGCTGAGGAGTCGGCGGCGTCGGAGCGGGCGGCGCGTCTGTCGGCGTAGGGGCTGGCGCCGGCGCTGGCTTGGGTGCTGGCGTATCGGCCTTGTGCGGCGTGGCAGGAGGACCGGAATCCTCGAAAGCCATCTCGATTGGCGGCGGTTCGGGGGGCTCGGGGGGCTTGCTCATGGGCAGCCGCACGAGAAGGAAGCCGATGAACAGCGCATGCGCTGCAACCGACGCTCCCAGCGCATAGCGGAAGCGCCGGACATCGGACCGACGGGGACGCAGCAAGGCTGCTTCTCCTCTGGTTACTGGCCCGCGGCGGGCTGCTGGGCGAGCAGCGCCACGTGCGTGAAGCCACCTGAGGTAATCTTCCCCATGATGTCCATCACCTGTCCGTAATTGATATGAGCATCAGCGCGGACGAAGATGCGATGCTCCTTGTCGTTCTGTGCGGCCTGCTGAAGCTGGGCGACGAGCTGGTCGGCCGAAACCGGGTCATCTCCCAAATAGGTCCCGCCATCGGCCTTGATTGAGACCGTTATCGGTTTGGTATCAGCGTTGAGCGGGCTGGCATCGGTCTTGGGGAGATCCACATTCACGCCGCTCGTCATCATGGGGGCTGTCACCATGAAGATGATGAGCAGCACAAGCATGACGTCCACCAGCGGTGTGACGTTGATTTCCGACGCCGGGCGTCGCCTGCGGCCGCGTGCGGGGCCGCCCCCTGCAGACATGCCCATGGGTCTTAGCTCCGCTCTTCCGACTGTCGCGACAGGATCGCGGCAAATTCGGTACCGAACGCATCCATGCGCTCAGCGAAATGATCAAGGGCAGAGCTGGTCACGTTATAGGCTACATAGGCCGGAATTGCTGTGACGAGGCCGATTGCCGTTGCGAAAAGGGCTTCTGAAATACCGGGAGCCACAACAGCGAGGTTCGTGTTGTGCATGGCCGCGATCGAGCCGAAGGCGTGCATGATGCCCCACACCGTGCCGAACAGACCGACAAACGGGGCAACGGGACCAATAGTAGCTAGAGCTACCACGCGACGGCTCAGCCGATCCATTTCACGGGCGACCGTGATGTTGATCGCGCGATCCACGCGATCACGCACACCACCGCGCGCCAGATCGATCCCCGTGATGCGGGCAGAGCGGCGCCATTCGCCCATGGCCGCACCGAAGACAGCAGCCATCGGATGAAGCGGCTTTGCGCCGTCGGAATCATAAAGATCCTCCAGGCTGCCGCCGGACCAGAAACGATCCTCGAATTCTGTCGCCTCGCGATTGACGCGGCGAATCAGGATGATCTTCTCGATGATCACGGCCCAGACAAAGGCGCTGCACAAGATCAGCCCCACCATGACCAGCTGCACCACGATGGATGCATGCAGGAACAAGTCCAACGGTGACAAACCAGAAGCGGCGGCCCCAAGGTCAGCCGCATTTACCGCTCGATCCAAAAAAACCTCCTGAGGCTTCGTTCTGCATCACGCCTATACAGTGCATGCCTCATACGCGCCTATCCCGAATCGTCACGCATCATCACATGCCGCCTGTCCTCAGGTCTGGCTCGACAATGCCTCCAAGGATGCACGCCATCGCGGCGGAATTCGGGCAGGCCGCCCGGAATTCTGCATGATGCATGCCAGCTCGACTGTCAGCGTGGCGGCGTGCATGTCGCCACACGACACGATCTGACGCAACTGGCAACGTGCAGAGCCAACAGATTCAATCGTGGTTGTGATCTCTGCCCAGTCATCCAGGCGTAATGGGCGTAGATACTCAACCGTAAGCTTCGTTACGACAAAGACGAGACCCGTTTCTTCCTGCAACATCGAAACGGGTGTGCCTGACATACGCAGGGCCTCGGTTCGTGCCCGCTCGGCAAAGGCCAGATAGCGGGCGTGGTAAACAATTCCGCCCGCATCCGTATCTTCGTAATAGACACGATAACCGATCTTATGAACCTTCATCGCTCTCCCTCAACAGATCGAACTGTGCCTCACTGGCCGAGGCCGGCGCCGCAAGGCCGAGATGGGTCCAGCCACGCTCTCCAAGCATGCGCCCCCGCGAGGTGCGCAGCACAAGCCCTTCCTGAATCAGATAGGGCTCGATCACATCTTCTAGCGTGTCACGCGCCTCAGCCAGCGCCGCAGCCAGGGTCTCGACTCCGACAGGGCCACCATGATGATGCTCGGCAATGCGCTTGAGATAGCGCCTGTCCATGGCATCCAGCCCGACCGAATCGACTTCAAGCCTCGTGAGCGCGGCATCAGCCATCACGCGCGTGATCGCCCGGTCATGCGGCGCCCCCACAGCAGCGAAATCACGCACACGACGCAGGAGCCTGCCCGCAATACGCGGTGTCCCACGCGAGCGCCTCGCGATTTCCTCTGCCCCTTCCTCGGTCAGGTTCATGCCCAGCTTGGCGGCGCCACGGGACACGATCAGCCGCAGTTCCTCGGGCGTGTAGAACACGAGCCTCAGCGGGATACCGAAACGGTCGCGCAGCGGTGTCGCAAGCAGGCCAGCCCTCGTTGTGGCCGCAACCAGAGTGAAAGGCGCCAGATCGATACGCACAGAGCGGGCGGCCGGCCCCTCGCCGATAATCAGATCGAGCTGGAAATCCTCCATCGCCGGATAGAGCACTTCCTCGATGGCGGGTTGCAGACGATGAATCTCGTCGATGAACAGTACGTCATTGGGCTGCAGATTGGTCAGAATGGCTGCGAGATCACCGGCGCGCTGGATCACCGGCCCCGATGTGGCGCGGAACCCCACGCCAAGCTCGCGCGCCACAATCTGTGCCAGCGTGGTCTTGCCGAGGCCCGGTGGCCCGTGCAGCAGAACATGGTCCAGCGCCTCGCCCCGACTGCGGGCCGCCTGGATGAAAACGGACAGGTTTTCGCGGCTGGCCCGCTGCCCGGTGAAATCATCGAGCGTCTGGGGACGCAAACCGTGATCGGTATCTTCCATACGACGCTCGGGGGTCAGTGGGCCTCTATCCGTGTCATTCATGCTCTCGCCCCTGTTCCCCTGCTGCTGGTCTCATTTGACCGGGCCATGCCTTGCGTCATCGCGCCAGATCCTTGAGCGCCAGACGAATGACCTTGTCCAGCGTTGCCCCCTCATGCTCGACCAGAATGCGGCTGAGCACAGGCCAGGCCTCGGCGCGGCGGAAACCGAGACCGGCCAGTGCCTGCAACGCGTCACTTTCCACAGAGCCTGCATTGCCCGTGACGCTACGCCCGACCGCAGTCGCGCCGCCTGCGGGCATTTTGCCCACCTTGCTTTTGAGCTCTGTCACGATGCGCTCGGCCAGACGGGCACCAACGCCCGCCGCACGGGTCAGCGCCGCCTTGTCGCCAGCGCTGATGGACAGAACCAGATCGCCCGGTGTCGCCACAGAAAGAATGGCCAGCGCCACCTTGGCCCCGACACCCTGAACGGTGGTTAGCAGACGGAACCATTCCTGCTCATCCGAAGTCAGGAAGCCGAAAAGCTGGATTGCGTCCTCGCGCACCACGGTCTCGATGAGCAATCGTGTCTTTTCAGGGGCGGCAGGCAGATTCGCCAGAGTCCGGCTCGACGCCGAAACGAGATAGCCCACGCCATTGACGTCGAGAATACAGCGATCCGTATCCGTGCTTACCACGATACCTGTCAGTAGCCCGATCATGCCCACCTCACTTCACGCGTCATGGCACCCTGCCCCGAGTCCTGTTGTCTTGTTATCAATCAGGCTGCGAACCCGATCAGGCCATCCGTCTGCCAGACATGACCTGCCGCGCCGTCTCCCGATGATGGGCGTGGCAGATCGCCACCGCCAGCGCATCGGATGCATCCGCCTTGTGGATGACCGCACCCGGCAGCAGGCGCTTGACCATCATGGTCACCTGCTCCTTCGTGGCGGCCCCGGTGCCGACAACGGATTTCTTGACCATCATCGCGCCGTATTCCGCCACGGGGAGCCCTTCATAGGCCGGGGTCAGCAAGGCGACACCGCGCGCATAACCGAGCTTGAGTGTCGAAGCCCCGTTGCGGTTGACATATGTTTCCTCAACCGCCGCTTCGGCAGGCTGATAATCGCGTATCAGCTTCTGCAGGGCACCATGAAGCTCGCACAGGCGCAGCGGTACGGACTCGGCGCCATCCGTGGCAATCACGCCGGAGGCGACATGCTGCAACCGGTTGCCTTCGACATCAATCAGCCCCCAGCCCATGAAACGCAGGCCGGGATCGATACCGAGCAGACGGATCAAGCAGCGAGTGCCTGGGCAACGTCGTCGGGAATGTCGAAATTCGCATAGACGGCCTGGATGTCGTCATTGTCTTCCAGAACGTCGATGAGCTTGAGCACAGAACGTGCCTTTTCCTCATCCAGGGTCACGGTGTTTTCAGGGCGCCAGTCGAGCTTGGCCGAGCTCGGCTCGCCAAAACGTGCCTCGAGTGCATCACGCACCGCAAAGAGGTTTTCCATGGCGCAGGTGATCTCGTGGCCATCAGCCGTGAGCTCGGCATTATCGGCACCCGCCTCGATGGCCGCATCCAGCATGTCTTCCTCGGAAGCTGCGGCAACCGGGTAGGTCACGACCCCCAGACGCTGAAACATGAAGGACACCGAGTTGCTCTCGCCCATCGACCCGCCATGCTTGGAGAACGCAGCACGCACTTCGCTCGCGGTACGGTTGCGGTTATCCGTCAGCCCCTCGACGATCACGGCAACACCCGCCGGGCCATAGCCCTCGTAGCGGACTTCCACGTAATCCTCACCGCCACCGGCACCACTGGCCTTCTTGATGGCGCGCTCGACATTGTCCTTGGGCATGTTGGCTTCACGGGCCGCGATCATGGCGGCGCGCAGGCGCGGGTTGGATGACGGATCAGGCAGGCCCGAGCGCGCAGCAACCGTAATTTCACGCAGGATCTTCGCAAACTGCTTGGCACGCTTGGCGTCCTGCGCACCTTTGCGATGCATGATGTTCTTGAATTGCGAATGACCGGCCATCAGAGCCTCCTAAACCGTATGACTGTTCGTTCTTCTTCAGGCCAGACGGCCATGACAATGCTTGAATTTCTTGCCCGACCCGCACGGGCAGGGCGCATTGCGCGGGGTTTCCTGCGCATAGCTGCCCTCGGCCTCGGGCACATTCATGCCCATGGCTGCCGGGGCCTGGAACATCCCGCCCGGCTGCATGCCTACCTGCCGCGGCTCAAGCCCGGCCGATGAGGCCCCCTCATCGGAGGACGCAAAGATCTGCTGCCCCTCGAAACCGGCATGACCATCGAAACCGGGGAACGGATCGGCCTGCTGGACCACCTCGATGCGCGACATGGTCGAGGTGGCGCGGATACGCATGTCGTCCAGCATGGCGGTGAAGAGCTGGAAGGCTTCGTGCTTGTATTCGTTGAGCGGGTCACGCTGACCATAGGCGCGCAGGCCGATGCCCTGACGCAGCTGATCAAGCGCGTGAAGATGCTCTTTCCACACCCCGTCAAACGAGGTGAGCAGCACCTGCTTTTCGATATGACGCATGATCTCCGGGCCAATATTGGCCGAGCGTGCGGCCTGCGCCTGCGTGGCCGCCTCTTCCACACGCTGGATGATCAGATCGGCATCCATGCCGTCTTCCTTTGCCCATTCGCGAATCGGCAGGGTCAGGTTGAGCAGCGACTGCAGGTCGGCTTCGAGCGCCTCGCTTTCCCACTGTTCGGCAAAGGCCTTCTCGGGCACGCGGGCATGGACCATCTCTTCGATGCTCTGCTCGCGGAGTTCCTGCAGGATACCCGATACATCGTCCATCGCCATGTATTCGCGGCGCTGGGCATAAACCTCCTTGCGCTGATCGTTCATGACGTCGTCGTATTTCAGGACGTTCTTGCGCATGTCGAAATTGCGCGCTTCAACCTTCTTCTGGGCACGCTCAAGCGCCTTGTTCAGCCAGGGATGAACAATGGCCTCGCCTTCCTTCATGCCCAGCTTGGTCCAGAACGCGCCCATGCGCTCGCCGCCATAGATGCGCATCAGGTCGTCTTCGAGCGACAGGAAGAAGCGTGATGCCCCCGGATCACCCTGACGGCCGGAACGGCCACGCAGCTGGTTGTCGATACGGCGGCTTTCATGGCGCTCGGTACCGATCACATACAGGCCGCCAAGTTCCTTGACCTTGCCATGATTGACCGCGATTTCCTCACGCAGACGGAGGACCTCGGCTTCATGCGCTGCCTCATCCTCGATCTTCTCAAGGCTCTGGCGGATCAGCATATCCAAATTGCCGCCGAGTTTGATGTCCGTACCACGTCCCGCCATGTTGGTGGCAATGGTGATGGCGCCCGGCGCACCGGCCTGTGCGACGATCTGCGATTCCATTTCATGGAAGCGGGCGTTCAGCACGGAATGAGGGATTTTCTTGGAGCTGAGCAGGTTGGAGAGATGCTCGCTCTTTTCGATGGAGGTCGTCCCCACCAGCACCGGCTGCCCTGATTTTGCGACGTCCTGGATCAGGTTCGCTACAGCCTCGAACTTCTCGCGGGCCGTGATGTAGACCTCGTCGTCCGTATCCTTGCGCGCGACGGGGAGATTGGTGGGAATCTCGACCACATCGAGCTTATAGATCTCGGCAAACTCGTCAGCTTCGGTCATGGCCGTGCCGGTCATGCCCGAAAGCTTCGGATAGAGGCGGAAATAATTCTGGAAGGTGATCGAGGCCAGCGTCTGGTTCTCAGGCTGGATCTCGACGTGTTCCTTGGCCTCAAGTGCCTGATGCAACCCGTCGGAATAACGACGGCCATCCATCATGCGGCCTGTAAACTCGTCGATGATGACCACCTTGCCGCTACGGACGATATATTCGACATCGCGGGCGAAAAGTGTGTGGGCACGCAGGGATTGCTGGACGTGGTGCATGACGGCGATGTTGTGCACGTCATAAAGGCCGCCCTCATGCAGGACGCCGGCCTCACGCAGCATTTCCTCGACCATGTCTGAGCCCTGTTCGGTCAGGATGACCGTACGCAGCTTCTCGTCCCGCTCGAAGGCCTCGGGATGCTTGACGAGCTGAACCACCACGTCATCCACCCCGCGATACAGCTCGGAGCTGTCATCGGCAGGCCCGGAGATGATGAGCGGTGTACGCGCCTCATCGATCAGGATGGAATCCACCTCGTCGACGATCGCATGATAGAAAGGACGCTGGACCATTTCTTCCAGCGTGTACTTCATATTGTCGCGCAGATAATCGAAGCCGAATTCGTTGTTCGTGCCGTAAGTGATGTCCGACCCATAGGCAGCGCGGCGCTCATCGTCCGACAGATTGGGAATGATCACGCCCGTGGTCAGGCCGAGGAAGCTGTAGAGCTTGCTCATCTCCTCGGCATCGCGCTTGGCCAGATAGTCGTTCACCGTCACAACGTGCACGCCTTTGCCGGCCAGCGCACTGAGATAGACAGCAAGTGTCGCCACCAACGTCTTGCCTTCACCTGTGCGCATTTCAGCGATACGGCCGGAATGAAGCACCATGCCGCCCACGAGCTGAACGTCGAAATGACGCATGCCGAGCACACGGCGCGATGCCTCGCGGCACACGGCGAAGGCCTCGGGCATGATCTTGTCGAGGCTCTCACCTCCGGCGATACGGCCCTTGAATTCCTCGGTCTTTGCGCGCAGTGCATCATCGTCGAGAGCCTGAATGGCAGGCTCAAGCGCGTTGATTTCAGGCAGGCGCTTCTGATAGCCCTTCAGTGAGCGATCATTGGCGGTGCCGAACATGGCGCGGGCAATACGAGCGAACATGACTGTCCTTCTGGCGAACTGGTCCGCTAGAAGCAGGACCGCGAACTGGAGTGCGGATCATCCCGACCCGCCTGCACCGATGAATTCGCCCGGTTGAGAGGCGGCGATCGGTCAAGGCGGTCACGCGAAACATCCGCCGAAGCCGGATCGGGATTGTCCACGCGGGAAATGAGATAAGGCGCGCCCTTGCCCCGGTCAACCGAGCAGCATGGCGTTCAGCGTCGCTCAAAGCCCCGCAACGCACGTTTTCTTCATGAAGAGCGCTATCAAAACCCGATATCGCGCCCCTGTCGGCCTTGCCGAGCGCCCAAGCCTGCGCCATGCTGGACAAAGTTCCACGAGTTTTTCGAGGTTATTTCTCCATGCGGCTTACCCGCCCGGCCCTTTTCTGCGCCGCTCTCATCTCCGGCACGACTCTGGCGGCTCCGGCTTTCGCAGCCCCTGCGCCTGCCGCCCCGGCGAATGCGGCTCCGGCCGCTGCCCCGGCTGCCCCTGCCGATGCCAACCCGCTGATTGCCTCTGTCAATGGACAGAAGATCTATCTTGATGACGTCAAGCACGCTGCTGCCAGCCTGCCCCCGCAGGCGCGCCAGCTGCCGCCGAACACGCTGGTCAATATCCTGCTGAACCAGCTGGTCAGCCAGAAGGCCATTCAGATCGACGCACTCAAGGAAGGCCTCGACAAGAAGCCGGACGTGAAGGCCCAGATGCAGGATGCCGCCGACAACGCGCTGCAGAATGCCTATCTGCAGGAAAAGGTTGCGCCGCTGGTGACGGAAGACGCCATCAAGCAGGCCTATCAGGCGAATTACGCCTCCAAGAAGGGTGAGCAGGAAATTCATGCCCGCCATATTCTTGTGGCCGATGAAGCAACCGCGAAGGACGTGATCAAGCAGCTCGACAAGGGCGCGAAGTTCGAGGATCTCGCCAAGAAGCTTTCGACCGACAAGGGATCGGGCGCAAGCGGCGGTGATCTTGGCTGGTTCAAGAAAGACGACATGCTGCCGGAATTCTCGAAGGCCGCTTTCGCCATGAAGCCCGGCACGATCAGCCAGACCCCGGTCAAGACCCAGTATGGCTGGCACGTCATTCAGGTTCTGGCCTCGCGCGAAGCCCCTGTGCCGCCGCTGGACCAGGTGCATGACGAAATCCGTCAGCAGCTGATCCGTGACAACGTGCGCAAGATCGTCGATGACGCGCAGAAGAAGGTCAAGATCGTGCGCTACGACGCCCAGGGCAAGCCCATCAGCGATGCCCCGGTTGCAGCCCCGGCGAAGAAGTAATCGCCACATGGAGGTGAGCGCCTAACGCTCACTTTTCACTCAGAATTCCGGTCTTTTCGCCCCATTGCGGGGCGGGGGGCTGGACCTGAGCCCCAAGCCGTGCATCCTCTTTCCGACGTTTAAAGCTCGGAGACAGATCATGGCAAAAGCCCTCCCCCGCTCCCCCCTCGCCCAACCCCTGCCGCGCCTTCTGCCGGTGGCTGGTGTCAGGCTGGGCGCTGTTGCCGCGCAGATCCGCTACAGGGATCGCACTGACCTCATGATGATGGAGTTCGTGCCCGGCACAACGGCGGCGGGCGTGTTCACGCGCAGCAAATGCCCCGGCGCTCCCATCGACTGGAGCCGTGCAGCTCTGGCGCAGGGCAAGGCGCGTGCGCTGGTGGTTAATTCGGGCAATGCCAACGTCTTTACCGGCCGCGCGGGCGTGATCGCCACGCAAATCTCGGCGGCCGCCGCTGCGCGTGTCGTGCATTGTCCAGCAACAGAGGTATTTCTTGCCTCGACCGGCGTCATTGGCGAACCGCTTGATGCCGAGCGCATCAGTGATGCGATGCCTCAGCTCTATGAGGTGCTCTCGCCCGAAGGCTGGGAAGACGCCGCCCGCGCCATCATGACCACCGACACCTTTCCCAAGGCTGCCACAAGGCAGGTCGAGATCGGGGGCAAGACCGTCACCCTGCAGGGCATTGCCAAAGGCAGCGGCATGATCGCACCCGACATGGCCACCATGCTGGGCTTTGTGGTAACCGATGCCGCAATTTCCCATGATGTGCTGCAATCGCTCCTGCGCGAGGGCACAGAACGCAGCTTCAATGCCATTACGGTCGATTCCGACACATCAACGTCAGACATGGTGCTGGTTTTCGCCACGGCGCAGGCCGGTCATGACGAGATCACCTCCCTTACCGATCCGGCACTGGCGGCTTTCCGTGAAGCCCTCGATTCCCTGCTGCTCGAACTGGCCCTGATGGTCGTTCGTGACGGTGAAGGGGCAACGAAGATGTTCACGGTGCGTGTGAGCGGTGCCGTTTCAGACGAATCGGCCAAGAAGATCGCGCTCGCCGTTGGCAACTCCCCGCTGGTCAAGACGGCTATTGCCGGTGAGGACGCCAACTGGGGCCGCGTCGTCATGGCCGTAGGCAAAAGTGGTGAGCCAGCCAATCGCGACACACTCTCCGTCGCCATCGGCAATGTCTGGATCGCCCGACAGGGAACGGTTGTCGAAGGCTATGATGAAACCCCCGTGGTAGCCCATATGAAGGGTCAGGACATCGATATCCAGATCGATCTCGGGCTGGCCAATGGCCACGCACAGATCTGGAGCTGTGATCTGACTCACAGTTATATCGACATCAACGGCTCCTACCGGAGCTGAGCCACGACCGCTGGGCCCGCCAACCGGGCCCAGCATGGCGGCCTTCGCTCTAGCGGTCCTCTTCTGCGTGACCACTGGAGCCCGAGCGCTTAGGCGCTCCCCCCCCCTCTCCCGAATCCAGCGGACAGGCCTCTGTTCAACCGCGTCTGCGTCCATTCTCAGTGCCTGCGTGCGGCATTGCGCCTCATCCTTTTCTGATTTAGTACCGTGTTCGTCCTTTTTTGATCGCTGCGACGCATCTCGCGTCTGGACGACCGCGTTGATTGCTCCCACATTATGGGTTGAGAGCGAGACGCGCTCACAACAAGAGCAATCATATCAGTGTCGTAATTCCTGCCCGGACGACACTGCGGAGGAAACTTCATGGCTAATGGATTTCGCGTGGTCATCATCGGCGGCGGTGTTGCCGGGATGGAAACAGCGATGACCCTCGGTCGCGGCCGCCATCGCAACATCGAAACCACGCTGATCGACAAGGGCGCCGTCCATTACTGGAAACCCATGCTGCACGAATTTGCAGCAGGTACGGGTGAGGAAACGCGGGATTGTACGACCTTCGTGGAGGCCAGCCGCCGTTTCGGCTTCCGCTTCATCCAGAGTTCGCTGAGCAGCGTTGACCGTAAGAAGCACGAGATACGCCTCGCGAATGACGAGATCGTACCCTACGACATGCTGGTGGTCTCGCTTGGCTCGCGCTCGAATGATTTCGGCATTACGGGCGTTATGACCAATTGCACCTTTATCGACTCACTGCCCGATGCAAGCTCGTTCCATGAGAAATTCCGGGCAGCTTTCCGTGATGCCGCGGCCAGCAACCGCAAGCTTGAAGTCGGTATTGTCGGCGGTGGCGCAACCGGCACGCAGCTCGCCGCCGAATTGTGCAGCGCCATCGATCTCGCTCCCGGTTATGGCAAGGATGCAAGACGCAACGTGCTGCGCCTCTCCCTGATCGAGACGGGCAAGCGTATTCTCCCCGCCTTCCCCGAGCGCGTTTCGAACGATGCGCGCAAACAGCTCGAGGCTCTGGGCGTGTCCGTTCTGACCGAGGCCATGGTGACGTCAGTGGATGAGGAAGGGTTTCACCTCAAGGACGGGCGCGTCATCCCGGCCTCGCTGCGTGTATGGGCTGCCGGTGTGCGCGCCAGTGCTGCAACCGAACTGTTCGAGGGGCTCGAAATTGCCCGTGGCGGCCAGCTTGTCGTGAACCATCACATGCAGTCCACGAGCGACACGTCAATTTTTGCTCTCGGCGACTGCGCGCGTATCAACGACGCCCCGCTTCCCGCCACAGCGCAGGTTGCACGCCAGCAGGGTATCTATCTTGGCCGCGCCATACCGGTCATCGCTCAGGGCCGTGAGCCCTCGACATTTGTTTACCGTGACCGTGGTGCGGTCGTGTCTCTGGGAGACTATAACGGGTGGGGCATGGTTGGTGCCTCGACGAGTTTCGGTGGCGGCTTCCTGCGCGGCCTCGCCCCGAGATGGCTTCATGATCTGATCTTCCGTCAGCATCAGATTGGCGTCATGGGACTGGCCCGCGGAACAGCTGCCTTCCTCAAGGCTCATCTGAATCCGACCCGCCCTCGTCTGGACCAGTAACACCCGATCAACGGTAGTCTCGCTTCATGCCCCTGCAACGGTCACAGTCCCTCCCCCCCGCCGAGGCGCAACGCCTCGATGATATGGTCGCCACGCTGCAGGCGCGTGGCTTTGCCTTCGAGCGTGGGCCCGACATGCGCTCCTTCCTCAAGTCTTTCGGTTTCGAGGACTGGGCGCGCTTCGCCGAGAGCTGGAACCGGCTCGGGCTCGACCGGTACATGGCGGATGGCGGACGCTATCGCAAACGGCGTTACGCCACCTATGCCCTGGCGGGTGGGCGTATCGACCGCAAGCGTCATCAGCCCCACTATCAGAGCCGCGACTACAACCTGCTCAATGGCGGAATCGAACGCTGGTTTGGCCCCATAGAGGATGCCATAGCCTCTCATCCGGTCATGCTTTCCATTCTCAATGCCGCCCATCTTCTGGCATTACGTATGACGCCAGCCTCCACGCAACCCGACAGCTGGCATGCGGAAGTGCATCAGTTCCGTATCGAGGCTCAGGCTGGCAATCAGGGCCGCCCCACGCCGGAGGGAATGCATCGTGATGGTGTAGACTGGGTTTTCGTTCTGATGGTCAGTCGCGAAAATGTCGCTTCCGGCGTCACGACGATTCACGACGATCATCGTCAGGAAGTCGGTTCGTTTACGCTCGAGTCCCCCCTCGACACGGCTCTGGTCGATGACCATCGTGTGTACCACGGGGTCACCCCCGTCGAGCCAATCGACCCAGCCCGCCCGGCCTATCGTGATGTACTGGTCGTTACGCTCAGACATGCGTAATAAACCGGCGTGAAAAAACGGCCCCTGCGATTCGTGCGGGCAAAATGAAAGACAATCCGATGCGTTTTCGTGTGGTAGTGACGGGAATTGCCATCATGGGCCTTATAGCAGCACCAGTCTTGGCCCGGACGCATCAGAAGTCGGCCCCATCAGGCAATGGGCCGCATCCCGTCATTCTCACGGCGCAGCCTGGTACCAATCTCGATCAGGAGGCCCGTCAACTGAGTGCGGGCGATCTGGCGGATGCCGCCAAACATGATGATCAACCTGTCGTTCTGGTTGCCTCGGCACCACTCTCGACAGACCGGGGTGATATGGCACTTTTCGTACAGCTGCAATCCGCCCGTCTTTGCGGTTCGGCGGGCTGTTCCACTTCGGTCTATCTGCGTCACAAGGGTGGCTGGAAGCTTGTGCTCGACTCGGTAAGCGGGGCCATATCTGTCCTGCCGAGCCGTCACAACGGCATGCATGATCTGCTGATCGACAAGAATGATCGCTGGACCTGGAATGGAACAGCCTACCAGGATGGTGCGCCTGTCACGGCGCCGGCACCGCAAAAGGCGGACAAGGATAGTAAGGACAAGGGAGACGAGACCCCGAAGAAGAAACTTCTTCGCGGCTAGTCTCAGCACCCAGTTTTTCGGGAAATTGGAGCGGGTGAAGGGAATCGAACCCTCGTATGCAGCTTGGGAAGCTGCCGTTCTACCATTGAACTACACCCGCAACGGTGCCCCTTCTATCCCAGTCGCTTGCGCTATGCAATCGTCCCACTGCCGGTTGACGACAGACACTGCCTTTGCGCATAGTCACTACCGTGGTGCCGCACGCGGCAGAACCCTCGCGATTTGAACGGCCGGATTGCGGCGAGGCTAAACAACAGCGCTAAAGAGGCCCGGAACCAGTTTGGTTCCAGGTTTTCCACGGCCAGAATCGCACCCTTCGGATCACGGTGCATTTTGGAGCGTTTCCATCCCATGACTCAAAATAATTTCGGTCCCTCGACACGTCTGTTGCACGAGGATGTCAGCCGTACCGAACATGGCGAAACCAGCGAAGCCATCTTCCTCACCTCGGGGTTTGTCTATGACAGCGCCGAGCAGGCAGCCGCCACATTCACCGGCGACGTCACCCATTACCAGTATTCCCGCTTCGGTAATCCCACGACCGATGCCCTTCAGTCACGCCTGGCCCTGCTGGAAGAAGCCGAGGCCTGCATCGTGACAGCCAGTGGCATGGGGGCGGTCTCATCCGCCCTGCTGTCCCATCTGAAACAGGGCGACCGTGTGGTTGCGTCCCGCGCCCTGTTCGGCTCGTGCTACTGGATCGTGACCAATCTGCTGCCGCGCTACGGCATCGAGACTGTGCTTGTCGATGGCGATGACTGGGCCGGGTGGGAGGCAGCACTTTCGCAGCCAGCCGGTGCGGTGCTGATCGAAAGCCCCTCGAACCCGATGCTCGACGTGCTGGACATCGAACGCATTGCCGATCTCGCCCACGAGGCAGGCGCGTTGCTGATGGTCGATAACGTGTTTGCCTCACCGGTCGGGCAGAAGCCTCTGGCCCTTGGGGCCGACGTGGTTCTGTATTCCTGCACAAAGCATATCGATGGGCAGGGCCGCGTTCTTGGCGGCGCTGTTCTGGGCCGCAAGCAGTGGATTGAGGAAGTTCTCCAGCCCTTTACCCGCAATACAGGCAACGCCCTTTCACCGTTCAATGCATGGGTGCTGCTCAAAGGGCTCGAAACACTCCCTCTGCGCGTCAACGCCATGGCTCACAATGCCAGCGAAGTGGCAAAATTCCTCGAGAACCAGCCGGGTATTGCCCGTGTTGCCTATCCGGGCCTTGCCTCTCACCCCCAGCGCGCCCTGGTTGAAAAGCAGATGCTCAATGGCGGCTCACTGGTCGCTTTTGAAGTTGAAGGCGGCCGTGAGGCAGCGTTCCGCTTCCTCAATGCGTTTAGGCTGATTGCGATCTCCAACAATCTGGGCGATGCCCGGTCTCTCGCCACCCATCCCGCTACGACGACTCACTCCAAGGTCGATGCAGCCGAGCGCGCAAAACTCGGGATTACGGATGGCGCCATCCGTCTCTCGGTAGGGCTAGAAGACGCCAGCGACCTGATTGCAGATCTTCAGCGAGGGCTTGCTGCGCTCAAAGGCTGATTGCTTTCCAGCGCTTCATCGGCATACAAGGCGGGCATGTCACAAAAGCCCGCCCCTCCCCGCCTCGTGGCCGACCCTGAAGCGAGCCTTGCCGAAGCCATGGAAGCTGCGCCTCGCTACGAGGCCACAACCCAGGGGGTGACGGTCTCTGTGCGCACTTTCTGGCTTGAGGACCAATCCCAGCCGGAAGACCATCATTTTGCCTGGGCCTATCATATCCGGATCGAGAATGGCGGCAGCGAGACGATCCAGCTTCTGACCAGGTTCTGGGAAATCACCGATGGGCGCGGCAAGACCGACCATATTCATGGCGATGGCGTGATCGGCGAGCAGCCCATTCTCATCGCGCAGGAAGTCTTCGAATATACATCGGGCGTGGCCCTGCCCACAGCGTGTGGCTTCATGCGCGGGATGTACCACATGATCGTGCCCGCCACGGGTGAACGCTTCGAGGTCGTCGTTCCCGCTTTCAGTCTTGATAGTCCTCATCGTCTTGGTCTTGTTCACTGACGACAAGACGCCCGCGGCCTTCCAGCTTCGCACGATAAAGCGCCTGATCGGCCCTTTCGAGGGCTTCCATCCACACCTCGCGGGGTGACTCGATTTCCGGCACACTGCGCGCAAGGCCGGCACTGCACCCGATTGTCAGAGCACCAACCTTTGTCTCGAAAGGATGGTCACTCAAGCCCGCCAGCAACAGTTCCACGCGACGGCGCGTGGAGGCAAAATCCCCCTGTATGACGATCAGGAATTCCTCACCGCCATAGCGACCAATGATTTCCTCTGGCAGCTTGTCTCGCAACAGACGTGCGCCGATTTCCGCCAGGATTTCATCGCCGATCATATGGCCGAAGGTGTCGTTGATCGATTTGAAATAATCCACGTCGAAAAGGGCCAGCGTTACCGAGCGATGAGATCCTTCATAATCGGGCCGTCCCTTGCGTTCGAGCAGACGCAGCACACTGGCTTCGGCCGTGCGGCGATTCATCAGTCGTGTCAGCCCGTCCTGGCGCGCCTGCTGCTCAAGGGCAGCCTGCGCCGCACGCATCTCACCGGTTCGTTCATCGACGAGCGCTTCGAGGCGCTTTTGTCTCTTGAGAAGATAGCGGAAGCGAACCCGATTGAGCGTGTAGGGCAGAACCACGACAGAGACGACGTAAAGGGTAATGAGTGGCCAAGCCATCCACCAGGGCCGCTCCATCCTGATTTCAAGAACGATGGGACGGGAGATGATATTCCGGCTGTCATTGATTGCCTGAACGATCAGCCTTGAATGACCGGGTGGAACGAAATTGTAACGTATGTCACCCGTGGTTGTGGTGACCCAGTCCTGATCGACCCCCTCGAGGCGATAACGAAAATAGGTTGTCGAGGCGAGCGCAGTATTGAGCGTCCCGAGCGTCACGATCAAAGGGTCGCGGGTGAAAGGGATGGCGTGTTCCGGCAATACGGCCCCACCAAGACGTGCCTCGATAAAGACAGGCTTGAGGTCCGTTGGTTCGAAAAGATGCTCCGGATGCAGGAGGTGTGAGACGCCTCTCGTCGTGGTGATCCAGATGGACCCGTCAGGATCTTCAGTCAGACCCTGCTGATTGATATTTGCGGAAATCAACCCATCATCCCGCGTCACCCTGATCCATTGCCGCCCATCGTAAGCCGCAAGCCCGTTTTCGGTGCCAACCCATAGTCGTCTGTGGCGATCCCAAAGCAGGCTGAAGATGATCTGTGAACCGGTGCACTCCACCCCGATCTGACGGGTACTACCGATGCGGTTGCCATCCAGATGGATATGCACAAGCCCGGTGCGCGCACGCACGCCCCCGACCCAGAGATCGTCATGGGACGAAAAAACCATGGTCAACGGGGAAAAATCATGCCCGTTGGCCCAGTGTGTGAGCACCGGCTGCCATCGGCCGTTTGCCCCTCTTCTGTAAAGGGCATTACCTATGATTGCCCACGGGGTGCCATCGTCACGAAGCGCTATGGCGCTCGCTGGCTTGCTGAGCGGCTGACCATTCTCGTCTTCAACAAGGCTTGGCTGGGCCGTACCGTCCCCGGGCATAGCCAGCATCCCGTCATCGGATGCGATCCAGAGCGTATGATCCCTGGAAGACAGTGCCAGCCCAAGAATTCGCTGCACTGGCATTTTCCGGTCACACGCGAAGTGTCCCGACTGGAAAAGACAATGCAGCAGATCGCGATCGTCCACGGGCATCCAGTATCCCGACCTGCCATCGGACAGCCCAAAGAAGAAATTTCCCTCCCTCAGGCGTTCGCCGAGCTCATTCCGGTCGAGCTGGTACAGTCCCTGATCTGTCAGAAGTAGTGTTCTCTCGGGCCCGGACAATACAGACCAGACAGACCGTATGCTCTGTGGTTCAAGGTTTTCCCAACTTCCCCAACCGACGAGCTTGACCAGTTCGACAGAGTCCTGAACAGTCCAGAGCTGCCTGTTGCGGTCAGCATACGCAAAATGAATATCCTGCTCCCTGCCGAGGTCATGATTGGGCAGGGTCCAGTATTGCCCATTGAACGAGCGCAGGCGATTGCCGTCAAAGAACACCGTCGCATCCGGCGTCTCCACGACAAAACTCGGGCGCTCGCGGAGATTTCCCTGATCAAGCACCCAATCTGTTGGCAGTCTGGCGAAGGTGCCATCGACATTTGGCACGAGCAACGCATAGCGCTCGAACGCATAAAAACTGCGATCGGCATGGCTGCTCGGTGAACCGGATATCTCGGCATCCCAGGGAAGCCTGAAGACCCGAAGCCCCGTCAGGTCGCGCATCTGGTTTCCGCCGGGTTCGCGATAGAAAACACGATCACCAATCTGGTAGACAAGCGCCCGCGCGCTGCCAGCCATCGGCGCCTGACAGGAGAGGATACTATCCTCCGGGGTTTCGCACAGATGCACACCCTGAGAATCGACAACGGTCAGTCGTCCGGCATCGAGAAAGACATTCTCGATACGTCCCAGGCCGGGGGTCTTCAAGCGCCTGAAACGCAGCAATAAGGGCGATACCCGACTACTTGTCGCGCGTTGGGATATCTTGAGCCCTCCGCGCTGGAGAACCACAACCCGGCCATCGGGGAGGAAACGAACACTATCGGCAAAATTAGGCTGATTGGGTGTTTCCTGAACCTTAACCTGATAAAAGCGCTGCCCGGAGAAAAAATAGAGCGATCTCTGGGTCAGAAGGTACAGATAGCCCTCGTGGTCTTGAGCCAGGCCAAAGATATAGGAACTATCCACCCCGTCACGCTGCGTGAAACTCTGCATGGGCAGGTCGGCGTCGCGCGCAAGGGCCATCTTCGCGAAGCTGCAGAGTAGCAGGAACACGATCACAGCCCAACGCAGAGCCGCGCTCAGGGCATGATAAAAGGAGGCCAGCACCATCGGCACTGAGCCTCACCCATCTTGATCGATGCTCGAAACGAGTTTCAGGTCTTTTTCCTCAACGCAGGGATGTGCCCCTCTGAAAGCACACTAATATAACAGCTGCGTTTCGTCGTTAAAAACTCGCAACCTCAAACCTTGCGGACCACACACGCGCCTTGCATCTCACACGGATCCCACTTCTGACCGGCAGGCGGACGCGGGCCAGCATAGGCAAGGCTCGAGGTGGCCGTTACCCCATCGCGCAGCTCATGCCCCGTGGAGGCAGAAGCCAGCGAGACCAGACCAAAGACAGCGCCTGAAAAGGCAAGTGCCGAAAAAGTTTTTGCAGCGTGAATGCGAATAGACATGAGAAGAATCCATTTACATGCGAAAGCTTTATTGCTTGAGCAATGTATGGACCCGTTTTATTGACAAGTCTCGACCAGTTATGGAATGACTCTAAGGTAGAGTTATATCAGATAAGAATAATTTGTATTTATCTCTACTTATCTTGTATTTATGTTATCTTTTTATTTACGATATAGCGACAAGATTCCGGAAAGGGGTAATCTCTTACAATGGGTTATATTCCCATCAATGCCGGTTACTTTCTTTTTTCGTGTATGAACTAAGTCGCTATTTGAGCCCGCACCGACTCACTGCTCGTCCCTGACCGGCCCCCGCTTGAACCAGGCTCCAGACACAGCCGGTGACCCATTATATGGATCACAACGATTTTGGTTTGAATTAACGTGACAAACCCTTAAAGATCACACGGACTTTGGGATTTCTTGTGTGACAACAGCGATTCCTCTGCAGGCCCGGCCCCCGGCTTTCTCGACTAAGGTCTTCTCATATGAGTAACGTTACCTCGTCCAACCCAGTAGAAACGAAGCTTCCGCTGGTTGGAAAAATGATGCTTGCTGCAATTCTCGCGGCAGTCGCAGGATTGATGTTCGGTCTCGATATCGGCGTCATCTCCGGTGCCCTTGGCTTTATTGCCAAGGAATTTCAGGCCAGTGATACCGCTCAGGAGTGGATCGTTTCTTCCATGATGTTCGGCGCGGCCCTTGGGGCACTCATTGCCGGGCGTCTTTCCTATAGCCTCGGCCGCAAAAAGGCGCTTGTCTTCAGTGCTGCCCTGTTCGTGATCGGCGCCATCTGCTGTGTCGTGGCCCATTCTGTCACTCTGCTGATCGTCGCGCGTGCGATTCTCGG
Source organism: Asaia sp. HumB (assembly GCF_030263835.1). Classification (NCBI taxonomy): domain Bacteria; kingdom Pseudomonadati; phylum Pseudomonadota; class Alphaproteobacteria; order Acetobacterales; family Acetobacteraceae; genus Asaia; species Asaia sp. HumB. The sequence goes on from NZ_JARPML010000002.1 coordinate 457,661, forward strand.
GCTCGCCATTGGTATCGCCAGCTTCGTGGCACCGCTTTACATTTCGGAAGTGGCTGACGAACAGCATCGCGGCAGCCTGATTTCGGTGTATCAGCTCATGATCACCATCGGGATTTTGCTCGCCTTCATCTCGGACGCCATGTTCGCCTATTCGGGGTCATGGCGCTGGATGCTCGGTATCGTCGCCGTTCCGGGTGCCGTGTTCCTTGTGGGCTCACTTTTCCTTCCTGACAGCCCGCGCTGGCTGATGCTGCGTGGCCGTCATGCCGAGGCGCTCGAAACGCTTGCCTCGCTGCGCGCCTCGCGTGCCGAAGCAGAGAGCGAAATCCGCGATATCCAGGAAGGCCTGCAACAGAAGCAGCGCGGCTTCTCGATGTTCCTCGAAAACCCAAACTTCCGTCGCTCCGTCATGCTTGGCATTGGTCTGCAGATCGTCCAGCAGCTCACCGGCATCAACATCGTCATGTATTACGCCCCGCGTATCTTCGAAGTAGCCGGCTTCGGTCAGGACGGGCAGATGTGGGGCACCGCCATCGTCGGTCTGGTCAACATGCTGGCCACTTTCATCGCCATTGGTTTCGTCGATCGCTGGGGTCGTCGCCCGATGCTCGTTGCCGGCTTCGTCATCATGGCCATTGGCATGGGGGCACTCGCGATCCTGCTTTCCTTCGGCCAGGATTCGAGCACGATGATGCATTATCTCTCGGTCGGGGTTCTGCTGCTCTTCATCACGGGCTTCGCTTTCTCTGCCGGCCCGCTCATCTGGGTGCTTTGCGCCGAGGTGCAGCCGCTTCAGGGTCGTGATTTCGGCATTGCCTGCTCGACCTTCACCAACTGGATTGCGAACATGGTCGTAGGCGCCACGTTCCTGACGCTGCTTGGCACACTGGGCGCCTCGCACACCTTCTGGCTGTATGCAGCGCTCAATGCAGTGTTCATCCTCGTTACTCTTGCCTTCGTGCCTGAGACACGTGGCGTGTCGCTGGAGTCTCTCGAGCACAAGCTGAACAAGGGTATCCGCCTACGCGACATCGGTCGCTGAAACACACTCGACGTGTGACGCACAGGTCATGGGCTCCGCAGTCACTGCGGGGCCCTTTTTTCTTGGCTTGACGCGGCAGGGACAAATCCCCATTCCCTGAACATCATGCGTATTGCTGCCATCCTCCTCGCCGCCGGTTCCGGTCGCCGCTTCGCTGATGCCAGCGCCGCGCCGGCCACCGGCCTGTCTGCCATGCCAAAGCAGTACCTGCTGCTTGGTGGCAAAACCGTCATTCGCCACGCAGCTGAAGCGCTGCGCGACCATGTGACCCTTATCCAGCCGGTTGGTGATGACCCGCTGCTGCTGCAGGCCCTCGACGGGATCGAGACATTGCCGCCTGTCGCAGGGGGGCGTGAGCGTCAGGACAGCGTGCGCGCCGGGCTTGAGGCCCTAGCACGCCTGCCTGAGCCACCCGATCTCGTTCTGGTCCACGATGGCGCACGCCCCTACGTGCCAGCCGAGGTGGTACAGAACGTGCTCAAGGCGCTCGAAAAGCACCCAGGTGCCATACCTGCGGTTGCCGTGGCGGATACGCTCAAGCGCGGTCGCGACGGCCTGGTCGACACAACCGTTTGCCGCGACTCCCTGTGGCGTGCTCAGACGCCGCAAGGCTTCCATTTCCCGCTTCTGCTCGACCTGCACCGCACGCATCAGGGGCCCGTCACCGATGACGCAGCCCTGCTCGAAGCCGCAGGTCATCCGGTCGCCCTCGTTCAGGGCGCTGAAGATAATATCAAACTGACCCTACCGGAGGATCTCGTGCGTCTCGAAAGACTGCTCGGCTCGACCCCACTCCCGCGCACGGGGCTGGGCTATGACGTTCATGCCTTCGAGGCCGGCCGTCCCCTGATCCTCTGCGGTATCACCATCCCCCATGATCGCGGGCTGGCGGGCCATTCCGACGCCGATGTCGGTATCCACACCCTGTGCGACGCCATTTATGGTGCGCTCGCCGAGGGAGATATCGGCCGCCATTTCCCACCCACGGATAATGAATGGAAGGATATGGACTCCGCGCGTTTCCTGATCCACGCGGGCGAGCGCATCCGCCAGCGCGGCGGCATGCTGATCAATGCCGATGTAACGCTCATCTGCGAACGTCCCAAGATCGGCCCTCACGCTCAGGCCATGCGCGAACGCCTTGCTTCGCTACTTCAGGTCGATGTTGACCGCATCTCGGTCAAGGCAACCACCTCCGAGCGCCTTGGCTTCACGGGCCGCGAAGAGGGCATTGCAGCCACGGCTGTCGCCACAGTACTCGTTCCCTGAGCGAAATACAGAGCGTATAAAAGCAGAAAGCCCGGCCATTGCGCCGGGCTTTTTCGTTGCTGTGCAGCAAGGGCGGCAAGAGCTGCGCCGTTGGACGGCTCATACCGTGCGATCTTGCCTCCCGGCGAAGGCCGGATGAGCGAAACTCAGCCTTTGATGGCGCAGATCACAACAATGACCGGGGTTGCTGCAAGGAGCAGCCAGACATTCTGGACGCAACGTGCCACGAAATGGGCAGAGCGCACCTTGAACGGAATACGACGGATGAGATTTGCAGCAGCGGCGTTCTCATCCAGTACGGCCTGAATACGAGAAGACATACCTGATCCTTGCACAAATTCTTCTGATTACCCGACAACCCTCTAATAAATCGCGAAGAGCGGGTCGAGTAACCAATGGTCACCGAGTGTGATGTCCACTGAAGGCAAGGGTTAAAGGCCGATCATGGCAAAATCATGCCTGATTCGTCTCAGCTCCGTAAGAAAGCTCCAGATACCGTAACGCAATTTCCACATCTGCCGCGTTGCGATCAATCTCCTGCATCAGCGCATCATCCTCGCCCCATTGCGCCATCTGGTGCCGCTCCTCGACACTGGCCATCAGCCGTGCCGAAGCAGCGTCCACCCATCCCTCGACCAGGCCAATCGCCAGAATCAGGCTTCCCGTTGCAGGTGCGCAGATTGCGGCACAAGTCAGGGCTGCGTCATCCATACGCTCAAGGGCGGCCCCATAAGCCTTCTGAAGCTCAGGAGCGATGGAGAGCGGCAGAAGACTGCGCGTGACCTGAGGCACAACACCATGCCTGCTGCCAAACAGGGCCAGAACCGGATCAAACAGAGCGTCCTGCTCCCGGCCAAGAGACCCGACAGCCCGGTAACAAAGCAGATCGTTTTCACCATAGGCGCTAAGGCCACCAATGATCTGCTCGCGGTCAGGCCGGACACGCTCGATTTCCGTACCAGCCATCTGCGTCATAGGCAGATCTGCGGTTCGAAAGGCCTCCCCTTCAGGGATGGCCCGCCACTCGGCAGCAATAGCATCAGCCAGCCTTGCAGAGGATGTGGTCAGCAAATTTCCGCCGGGCAGTCTGAAAGGACGCCCGTCAAGCATGACAGCGTAATGCCCATCGGGCCCATACGCTGCGACTTCAACGGCTTTCCAGAAACGTTTGATCGTCTGGCTCAATGCAATATCCCCAAACCATGCAGCAATTCAGAGGCCTGCGAATGCTTCTTGCGCTCAGGTGCTGCTTCACCTGACATATTCTCACGCGCAGCGGAGAGGATATCGGGACAGGTATCGGGCTGGCTGCCGCCGATTGTCAGCTGGAAACGTCCCCCTTCGGTTGCCTCCTGGCTTGCCTTGGGTGCATCGAGCGTTCCCTTGACCAGTACCGGGGTTGATGCCCCCGTGCCGCCAAAGCCGATACGCGGCACCAGATGCAGATCAAGCATTTCGTCAGCGAGACCGTAAACACCGTGGCCAGACAGGGTAAGCGCACCAGCCTCCATACCGATCGTATCGAGCTGGGCCTGCCCTCCCTCGAACCGGGCGTGAAGCCCAAGGCAGCGCACCGGCAATTCCCGATGCGAGAGCAGCGAGCGCGCCGCATCGCCCAGATAGGCCCCAAGCCTGTTGGTATCGATCGTGCCACCCACCATGGATAGGCCAAGATGCCCCTGCAGGGTGTCGCGCATCGCTGCGCGTGTCTCACCCCGTGCATCGAGTTCACCCACCAGCATCAACGGCCCATGAAACAGGTCTGGAATTGACAGCAGGGTCTGCGCCAGCGTGGCCGGGAAGAGTACCGGAGAAAAAACGACACTGACAGAGGCAGGCGACACACTCCGGTCGTAAACGGCACGCCCGGCAAGCGTCATGCCATTGCCCGCCCCTTTGATCGACTCGATGGCCAGCTTGGCGCTGTTCAAGGCGATATGCCCGGAGACGTCGCTATAATCTGCACCATTGAAGCGCAGCTTTGCGGCAGAAACATCGATCGATGCCTGCCCCTGGTCAATGAAGCGCTGCAAGCCGGTCGTGCTGTCGGTATCGCCCACAGTGCCGGTAGGCGAATCTTTTTTGGCTGCAGGTTGAGGCGCTGCAGCACCGTTGCCGGCTACGCCGATCAGACCCGCAATTGGCATCTGTGCAGGCGAGGTCGCTGTGGACGCGGGAGACGAAGCTCCCGAGGCGCCCGGTCCGGCTGGCACAGGGGCTTGCGCTGCCGTCCCGGTTCCCTCATCGCGTCGACCCAGCCACAGCCCCTTGAGGGCGTCGAGATCAAGAGCAGAAAACTGGAGCTTTCCGTCTATGGCAGATGGGAGGGGGGCCTTCATCGAGGCATCCATCACGCCCGTCGCCTCATGGCTCGTGAGGCTCAGCCCCTTGATCTGAATGGATCCGGACGTGTCGCGCTGCACCTCCCCCTTGAACGTCACATCGTGCAACGCTGCCTGCATGACATTGAGCGTGCGTGCCTGCCCTTCCAGAGCAAGCGTGGAGTCATCCGCGCCGATCTGACCGGAAAGATGGGCCGTAAGCCCGGAACCGGTCCCGATCTTGGACACATCCCGCAGATCCACCGCCACCGGGAGCGGCGTTGCAAGTCCGGACTGCCAGGCCGAACCAGCCTGCGCCAGAGTTCCAAAACGTCCCTGCAGGGCGACGCCCGGTGCCAGTTCGCTGATCAGCGCACCATTGACGACGCCACTCACCGTCAGGGCCGAGGAGAGCGTGTCGGCATCGGCATGAACCGCGCTGGAAGTCAGCCCATGCCATGACGGGATGGAATCGGCATGCAGATGCACATGGTTCACACCCAGCCGCGAGAGATCGAGACCGCTGTCTTCGGCTTGTGGGTCGGCATCGAACACCCCGATCTCGCCTCCGAGCCCTTTCACATCGGGCAGATTGGCATTCGGGAAGAGGGATTCGACATCCTTGAGTGAGGCCAGTTCACCGCGCAATACGCCCGAAAAACCGTGGAGATGGCGCATATCAGTGATCTGACCATCGAAATTCAGCCAGTCCTGCTGTTTGCCATCCCTGCCCAGTGTCGCACCCAGACTGACCGCCCAAGGAGGGTTACCTCCCTGAAACAGCGAGAGCGGGCCGATATGGCCATTGACGCGAAACGGGGCATCCCCACGACGCCCGTGAATATCGAGATAGGGAGCTGAGGAAGAAAGACCGTCGAATTCGGCGCGCTCTACAGTCATGGCACCGCTGTGGTGACCCTGTCTGTCATCGAGGGAGATCGCCATATTGTCGAGTTTGGCAGAGCCGATCTGCAGCTTCCATCGGGCTTGCGGGTGAGACACGTGTCCCGACGGGGAACCGGTTTTGCTGGTCAGCGGGTGGAATACCCAGTTTGCCTGCCCGGATTCGTTGCGATGCAGGATTGCCGCACCGCGCATCACCGTCAGGTTTTCGAGACGGATCTCGCGCCAAAGCAATGGTATGAGCGCGATCGACGCGCGGATGTCGCGTGCGCGCAGCATCGGCGTCACGCCATCGCCCCCCTCGTCAGACAGCGTCACCTGATAGGCGCTAAAGGAAGGCCAGGGCAGCACGCCAACCGAGAAACGCGCCATTGCGAGATCACGGCCGGTCTGTCGCTTGACCGCAGCAATCACATCCTCCTTCAGCGATGAGCGATCGATCAGGACATGGGCCGTCACGGCCAGGCCTGCCGCCAGCACCAGAATGATGATGAGCGCCGCAGTCAGACGTTTCATTTGACGAGTTCCTTGGTCATTTCCTGCCGGTCTTGCCCCCGATCCGTTCGGGGCGCGGCGTCTCACCGGCGGTAAAGCCGAGATCCTTGAATGTGTCACGCATATGGGGCGGCAATGGGGCCGCTACGCGCAGGCGCCCACCGGCAGGATGCGGAAACTCCAGTGCACGCGCATGAAGATGCAACCTGTCGATAAAACCCTCCATATGCGCGGCCTTGCCACCATATTTCGGGTCGCCAAGAATAGGCGTGCCGAGGGTTTCGCAATGCACACGCAGCTGATGGGTGCGGCCTGTGAGGGGCTTGAGCGCAAGCCATGAAAGGCGTTTACCCGCCGCATCGACCACTTCATAATCGGTCTTGGCCACTACAGCGTCTTCGTCATCACGCGTAGCGGCAATCATGAGGGCGCCGTTTCCGGCCCCGAGCTTTGCGAGCGGCTGATCGATCACGCCTGAGCCGGGCATGGGGCGCCCGACGACAATCGCCCAGTAGGTCTTGTCCACATCGCGCCCGCGAAAGGCTGCGGCCAGCTTGGCGGCAACACCCGGTGTCCGGGCAACCAGCAACAGGCCGGACGTGTCGCGGTCGATGCGATGCACGAGGCGCGGCCGGTCGGGCAGGTCGCCACGCAGGCCATCGAGCATCATGTCGATATGCTTGGTGATGCCGGGTCCACCCTGTGTGGGTAGGCCGGATGGCTTGTCGAGCACGATCACCTGATCGTCACGATAGACCACCATGCGCTCGATCTCGCGGGCAAGCTGCGGGTCGAGCGGGGCGGGGCGGTCGGGCTGCGCCGCCATCGGAGCAGGCAAAGGCGGTATGCGCAGGCTTTGGCCGGGGGCAAGACGGCTTGCACCAGTCACGCGCTTGCCATCAAGACGCACCTGCCCTGTGCGGCACAGCTTTTGCAGCGCCCCCTGGGTGAGGTCGGGATAATGGCGGCGGAACCAGCGATCGAGGCGCATATCGGCCTCATCTTCGCTGACAATACGGGTCGTAACACTCATGGGCGACGGCTTGCCCGTATTGCGGCCTGCCTGTCCAGATTTTTTCTGATTTCGCTTTCCCGACCACGGTCGGTGGGCTGATAGAGTGACACGCGCGCCATTTCATCGGGGAAGTAGTTCTGTCCCGAAAATCCATCCTCCGTATCATGGTCATATTCATAGCCCTTGCCGTAGCCGATCGACTGCATCAGCTTCGTAGGGGCGTTGCGTATATGGTGTGGCGGTCCGAGGCTGCCCGTTTCGCGGGCCAGTTTGCGGGCCTGGTTATAAGCGCGATAGACGGCGTTCGATTTCGGCGCCGTAGCCAGATGCACGACCAGTTGCGCCAGGGCCAGTTCGCCCTCGGGGCTGCCCAGACGCTCATATGTTTCCCACGCGGCCACGGCCAGCGGAAGCGCTGTGGGGTCAGCCATGCCGACATCCTCTGCCGCAAAGCGCGTCAGGCGGCGGGCGATATAACGAGGGTCTTCCCCGCCTTCGAGCATCCGGGCAAACCAGTAGAGTCCCGCATCGGGGTCTGATCCGCGCAGCGATTTATGCAGCGCCGAGATCAGGTTGTAATGTTCCTCGCGATCCTTGTCGTAAAGTACCGCCCGACGAGCCACCACACCGGCCAGCCCCGCCGTATCAAGCAGCTCCCCGGCTGGCAGGGCCTGTATCTGTTCGACCAGATTAAGCAGGTAGCGCCCATCGCCATCTGCCATGGCACGCAAGGCAGCACGTGCCTCTGCGGTGAGTGGCAGCTTTGTGTCGGACAGGGCTTCGGCACGCTGGAGCAGCTTCTCGAGCCCGTTATCGTCCAGCCGGTTGAGCACCATCACCTGACAGCGCGACAAAAGCGCGCCATTGAGAGCGAATGACGGATTTTCCGTTGTCGCACCGATCAGAATGACGGTCCCACGCTCGACATAAGGCAAAAAGCCATCCTGCTGGGCGCGGTTGAAGCGATGGATCTCGTCAACGAAGAGTAACGTCCCTCGCCCTGTCTCCTGCTGGAAGCGCGAGGCGGTTTCGAAAGCCTTCTTGAGATCAGCCACGCCCGAGAAAACGGCTGATATCTGCTCGAATCTGAGCTTGGCCTCACGGGCAAGCAGCCGCGCAATCGTGGTCTTGCCGCATCCCGGTCCGCCCCACAGGATGAGGCTTGGCAGCGTGTTGCGGCTAAGCATCTGGCTGATCAGCCCTTTTGGGCCGAGAAGATGATCCTGACCAACGACTTCCGCCAGTGTGGAGGGGCGCAGCCTGTCCGCCAGCGGCTGCGTCTGTCGCGACGTCGGCGTGGACGCGGTGCCCGTTTGCGATGCAGGGGGCATCATCGGAGCAGAATGTACCGCAGGGCGCCCGTAGCGCGCGGCTTCCTTGCGAGGGGAAGGCGTGCCGAACAGATCTGCATTTCCATCATCTTGCATCGCGCTGGCCTCTTCCTTCCTGCAATCCTGCTCTATTCGACTTACCACGTATCTCATCGCGTCACCGCCAGCCTAAGCAGGAACGTGCACATGCGGACGAACGTCGCACAGAACAGATGCTTCAGATCCATCATGCGTCGGAACGATTACGGGCTATTCTCTACGCAAGGCCAATCACCGGGGCAAATATACCCTTCGTCAGACCGGTACAGGGTGCCCTATTTGGCGAGTTGACGCATGACGCCGGGTAAAAGCATGGCGAATGGATTGATCGACAGATCCGGATTTCCCGCCGTCCCCTTGACCGTAAAGGTCGCGGCAAGAAAGCCACCCCCTTTTTCCGGCGAGAACAATTTGCCCACATTCGGCAGCCGCCCCGGTGCCGCGTTCAGGCCAAAGATAGGCACGACTGTCCCGCGCAGATCGAGCCCGCCCTTGTCGAGATCGATCTTGCCTTCCAGCGTGGCCCCGAGCGCCGGGTTGCCAAGATGCCCCTCATGAATGGTCATGACGTCATCCCGCACTCTGATCGGCAGATGAAGATGCTGAACCTCAAACCGGTCATGGCTGGCCTGGGACCAGTTGAAGACAGAAAGATGGGTAGCCGCTGTCAGTGCCGCTGGTGGCTGCCTGAACGCGAAGGGTGAGACAGAAATCATCCCTTTGAAAGGCGGAACGCGCCCCGTATCGCCGTCTCCTACCTGACCGGAAATCTGCGCACGCCCGCCCTCAAGACGATCCGTCATACCGGTTTCGTTCAGAAGCCGACCGAGATTATCAATACGGAGCATGAGCTGACGCCCGGCCTCATGCGGGGCAAGATCGAACGCCACGCCAACGGGCCTGACCGCTGTGAACCGGGCACGGTCCAGCCGATCATGGCGATGCTCCAGATGCGCGGTCACACCCCCCAGAAATTTCTGCGCGTTGTAGAACAGGCGGTCGGTTGCAATATCGACAGTCCAGTCCTGACCTGCTGGCGCCGTACTTTTGCCTGACGCGCTCTCGGCAGGACCGCTCGATGCGCTGCCGGTCACCGCACTGCCGCCCTGCTCCTCCCCGGGCTTTGCATCGTCGCGGTGCAGCAGGGTCGCGATATCGAGGTCCTGCGCATGAATACGCACGGCAATCGCTGCATTGGCCTGTGTCGGCAGCTCGATCACTGCATCCCCGTTGGAGCGGCCAATCATGAATCCGTTCAGATTAATGGCCTGGACCTGCCCCTCGACCAGTCGGCTGTCGCCCTCGACATGCAGGCCTGGCCCCTCGGCGCTGATGCGATCGAGTGCAACCATTTTGCCATCGCGCAGGCCGATATGGGCGGAAGCTGTTGTCGCGATACCGGCCGCTTTGCTCCAGACGGGAATCGTCAGGGCTGCCTGGGTGAGATCAAGTGCAAGATCCAGATTGGCATGACCATCGAATGCCGCATGATAGTCAGAGACGAGCTGCGCCGTACCCTTAAACAGGCCGTTATTGGCGATATGCGCCTTGTTCAGAGCCTGTTCATCGAAAACCGATACGGCATGAACAGTCTCGCGCAGCCCGCCTGACCGGCTCAGGAAATTCTCGTTCAGCGTGGCATCGGTCGGCACACCGTCGAGCAGACCGTGCCCCTGAAGCGCGAGCTTCTTTTCAGTCGCTTCCAGATTGCCCGACGCCTCGGTCAGTTGCCGCCCCAGAACAACATTGCCAAGGGTGACGTGGTCAAACCGCGCCCGTGCGTTGACGTGGATCTGGTCATTCTCGATATGCGACGAAAGCGGCAGCGTGATGGTTTCGCTCACTTTCACTGCACCTGCTGGATGCGTAAACGGCAGTGGATGCCGCGAGAGCAGATGCAGCCTTGGATGGGCAAGCAGGGTGGCACAGTCGCCCAGATTGCAGGAGAGATCGAGTGCAATCGTGCCGGTCTGATCATGGGCAAAAAGATCGCTGATCAACATCGAGCCACCATCGAGATGGATGAGACCGGCATGGGCCGCATCGGATGCGGGCTGGGTGCCATGCAAAAAGTCGATGCGAAGGACATCCGGGGCAGCAAAGCTGAAACGCGCGGCGACATCACGTGCGGGCGGCACGGGCCGAAGCCAGTTCACAGTCGCATGCTCGATGGTCAGGGACGCGTCGGTCTTGCGGGGGCGTAGCTGGTCCCAGCCCGCGTCACTGCCGAGAATGGCATCAAGATGCAGTGAGTCTGTCGTACCGGCGCTCAGATTATTGGTGACCCAGCGGCGCGCGCCCTTCATCAGGAAGCGTGGCCAGATGGAACCCAGATGGGGGACATCGAGCGGTGTCGCCGTAAGGGAAACTCCCCCCGAAATCCGCCGGGCAGAGCGAAGCGAGTCTGCCTCAAGATGGCCATGCGCCTGGAATGTGTCGGTTCTGCCTGTATCATCAACAAGCGCGATAGCGGCATCGCTCCGGTCGACGACGAGACGCCCCTCAGGCAGGGCGATATGGGCGGAGACATGACCCGACTCCACGTTCAGAGGGTCGCCTCCTGACTGATCGATTTTGCCCTTGCCGAGAGAGAGGGCAACCTGCCCTTGCGTGACCGGGATACCTTGTAGCGGCCCATCGCCAGCAGGGTGCCGCTTGCCAGTGCTGCCCCTGACCAGAAAAAAGGCCTGCAATCCGACCGGCACATGCCAGTCACCGGCATAGGGAACGAAACCGCGCAGAATGTCAGGCGTGAAAGGGGGGACCGTCACGCGCCAGGAAAGATCCCCCGCCACCGATGTACTGACGGCGAATGAACTGGCTGCGCTGAAGCCGATCGGCGGTTCATGACCCGGGCTCACCTTGCCTTCGACCAACCCGGTCCACGCATAATCGGCTGTCCGTGGATCGTGATGCAGCACGATATGGTTCAAGAAAAGCGTAGCATCAGCGCGATCGGCATAGGCTCCAACACCATTGGCTGACAGCGCATGGCGGAGTTGCACCGTCACAGCGTTCAGGTCGAGTGCCGCCAGATGATCGAGTGAAAGTGGATTAGCGGCGTTTTTGCGATGTCTCGCATCGGGCCAGTCCAAATCGATCGACCCGTCTTCTTGACGATCGAAGATGATCCGTCCCGATTGTGCAGCAAGACGTGTGGGCTCGACACGCCCGCGTAGCAAAGGCCCCATGCGCAGGGCCAGATCGACCTGCGACAACGCCAGCGTTGGGCTGCCGTCCTTGCGTAGAATACGCAGATCCTGCGCCTTGAGCACAAGTTCAGGATGAACATGACGCAGGCCAGGCTGCCAGCTCAGAAACAGACGCTCCCAGCTCAGCCTGCCGGCAGGACGCCCTGTCTCGTTGCTGGCCTGGATTGTGACCGGCGCAAAACGTGAGGCAATGGCTGTGACATCCAGCGGGCCAAGCGACAAACGCCACAGGAACGCCAGCCCAGCCACCGCAATGATGGTGACCGGCGTTACAACAATGAGCGTCGCGAGACGGAACGCCCGCCAGGACGCACGATGGAAGGGGTCGTGCGGCACTATACCCGAAAAACGCTACAGTTCAGCGGCGGCTTCAGTCACCAGCGCCACATGCTCTGCTGGCTTGACCTTGCGCCAGAGGGCCCGGATGACACCTTCGGCATCGACCAGGAACGAGCTGCGTTCCATGCCGAAATAGGTCTTGCCATACATGGTTTTCTCAACCCACGTGCCGTACTCGTCGGCAAGCTTGTGGTCCGCATCGCTGACCAGCGTGAAATCCAGCCCGTATTTCCGGGCGAAGCGTTCAAGCTTTTCAACCGGATCGGGGCTGACCCCGATCACACGAAGACCAAGCGAACTGAGCGTCTGCTTTTGATCGCGCAGGTCGCAGGCCTGGGTCGTGCAACCGGGTGTATCGGCCTTCGGATAGAAATACAGCAGATAAGGCTGCCCATTCAGGGCTTCGCTTTCGACAACCTGACCAGTTGCATCAGGCAAGGAGAAAGCGGGGGCCCTGTCACCAATGGAGACCATAATGGATGCTTAGCCTTTGAACTCAGTATGCCGGATAGGCGGGGTAAGACGGATAAACTGCAACCGGCGGCGGGTAAACCACCCGCGGAGGCGGCTGATACACAACCGGCGGCGGGGGCGGCGCATAGACCACCGGGGGTGGCGGCGGTGCCACATAGGGCCGTGCAATCGCGCCGATTACGGCACCACCAACAAGACCGCCAACGAGGCCGCCAACGAAGGCATTACCGCCGCGATGCCAGCCGCGATCACCGCGCCAGCCGCCGCCGCCGTGCCAGCCGGGTCCGCCCCAGCCTGGGCCGGGATGAGCCTGTGCCATTGGAGCGCCTCCCATGAGGCCGATCAGGGGCAGAGCCGCAAGGCCAATTTTCAGGATATGACGCATGAAGAAACCTCCTCGTCAGATCGGCCTGAAACGGGTGGCCGATCCGATATCCAGTTTATACCATCCATATGGTGTCGATTTTGGGACCAAACAGGACCAAAACCGGGCTAGAATGTAACATAATCGCTCAGACGCGTTGATGGATCCCATGGCGGCCATGGCCGTAACAAAAAAGGGGCATGCCGACGAAGCTGCCCCTTTTTTGCGCGGTATCTGAAGTGTGGAAAGGCGAATGACCGACCCACCCTTGTATCGCCATACCTCTTGATCCGGTGAGGTCCCCCAGAATGCCGGATTTCTGAAACCCAGCGGCATCTTGGAGCACGCAGGCAGGTCGTCCCGCAACAAGAGGTACAGCTCGCTCCCCCTACTGATGATCAACCTGTATGGGTTTGGCCTCATGGAAGCCTTCCGGCTCCCTGAAGATTTCTGGCCCTTGGGCAGTCATCGCGTAGGAAAGCGCCTTGATCACCTCCAGACCGTTATGGCTCGCGGATAACAGGACGCCGTTGTCATCGTAGCAGAAATCGCCGACCTGACCGTCTGTGTCCGTGGTGGTCCAGTGTGTGCATCCCTGCCCCGCGACACGATCCTGCGTCCCGCGTTGCCAGCGACCGGCGGCCGGGGTGCCGGGCGGGGCGAACTGCGCATCCGGTGCACCAGAGACCGTGTAGGTTTTCGTACGCGTATCGATCACTGAAAGACGATGCGCCTTGTAATCCGTCAGCATGATGAGCCCGGTCGTCTCCATATCGAGACGCTGCTGCCAATGGGCAGCGTTCCAGCGCATGCGCTGGCGATAGGCCTGACCATCGGGCCCCTTGGCTTCGTAGGTGACGTCCACATCGACGCGAGGTGTAACATAAGGCGTTGCCTGTACGTCTTCAGCGTACGCCATGCCGGAATGGCAGGTCAGACCAAGCGCACCGACAGAGAGGGTGGCCAGCGCCGCCCTGCGCAGCGCGGCGCGTGTACGATTATGCAGGCTGACCCTTAGCGATTGTTGGCTCATCTGGGCGCCGCGGAGCTCTGCGGGCCAGCGCCATGCGGAATGGGCATCTGCGCCGTGATCTGCTGATAATCGGCAGGCGGCTGGAACTGGGTATCGGCAACCGGGCCGTAAGTCACCTTCTGGGCTTCAAGCTTGCCATGCAGCCCGTCTGCATCCACGCCTTCCTCGCTCAGGATAACGCCGTCCTCGGTCACGCAGGCTGCCGCTTTGCCGTGGGTCGTCGTGATGGTCCACTTGTTGCAGACAAGCCCTGCCACCGTTGCGGTACCATCCGGCGCATATTGCATGGACATGTCGAGCATGAACGGGTTGCGCAGGCCATGCTTGGGGGCAAAACTCGTATAGACGCGCTGCTTATGCATGATCAGCGTCACGCGCTGGGCGGGACGATCGAGAATGGTCGAACCTGCATGGTCGGGCGAATCGATGCGAAGCTTGTCGCCCTCAGCCTTGAACTGCACGATAGCCTGTACCGGCTGGGGCATTTTCTCGGGCTGGACGGAATAGACCACCGTCACGTCACGCGCTGGCGAAAGCCGGGGGTGGGCGCCCGTGCTTTCCTGCGCCATCGCCGTGGCGGCACCGGCCGTCATTGACAGGGCCAGCGACAGTAACGCCGCATTTCTTACATCGAATACCGACATGGTGTTCCCTCCTTCATGCCTCAGCGAGCCTCTATACCATCGCGCAGACGGATGACTTCATCTCGAAGTCTGCCCAGTGAAACATCCTTGCTCCACGATGCCTCAATCCCGAGGGCATGGTCCAGTAGCAAGCGATAGGCGTGGTCTGGAACGGTCAGGCAGCCGAATGTTTCCAGATGCCGTGTGGGAAACTGGGTATCGAGCAGGGCGAAGCCCGCAAGGCGCAGTGCAGCGACAAGATGCACCAGCGCGATCTTGGACGCATCCGTGCAAAGCGAGAACATGCTCTCACCAAAGAAGGTCCCGCCGATCTGAACCCCGTAGAGCCCGCCAACCAACACATCGTCGCGCCATGTCTCGATGGAATGGGCATAACCGAGCTGGTGCAGCAGGGTATATCTGGCCTGGATACGACCGCTGATCCATGTCTCGTCACGGCCGGGGGTTTCAGCGCAAAGGCGAATGACATCATTGAAGCAGCGATCGGTCGTCACCGCGAATCTGCCCTGCAACGCTGTGCGCGCCAGACGGCGCGAAAGGTGGAACCGGGAGTCCAGCGGCAGAACGCCACGCTCATGCGGACGATGCCAGCTGATCTCGCTGGCATCGCGCCCGTCCGACATAGGAAAAATGCCGTTCCGGTACGCCTCGATCAGAAGCTCCGGTGTGATCGGATCCGTCATCCTCTGTCCCGTTTCGCAGTCTCACTACAGCTTAAGGCATAGTTGGCAGGCCTCATGTCACTAGCTCCCGGCAACTCTTCCGCAAGCCGGGATTTGTCATGGCCAGACAATGCAGCACCATGATAGGCGATCTGTCATCGCATCCTGCCGGGAGGTTCACCATGCCACTGACTTTCGTCTATCTCATCGGTATCGCGCTCAGCGCCGTGCTCGCGCTCGTGGCCCCACATTATCGCGGCCTTTGCTTCGTCATGACCGCCATCTTCTCATTGCAGATCGTTCCGGTCGGATTGCTGGAGACCTTCACTTCCCCGCGTGAGCGCTGACCTCACGCAAGGCACGAAAGCCCCGCTCTCGTCAGTCTGACCCGGGGGTGAGAAACGCGCCATGGCACGACGTGGCGCTCTCTCACCTTGGACCCGTCAGGCCGATGCGGCGTCAGCGCCTGTCTGGCGCATATGCTGGGCGGTATCGCGCACAATTGGGCCATGCTGACGCTCAAGGCGTCGGATGGTGAAATGCGCTCGGGCAAGCGCTCTGTAATGTGAGAGGAAAGCCGCGTTGAGCGACGCGCCGCAGAGCGCACCGGCAACCGGAACCATCTGCAGGGCAAACTTGCGCGAAAGCCCGATGCCGTAATGTGACGCGACCTCAGCAATGAGCAGGACAATCGGCTTGCCGCGCATCAGGGCACGGGCAGAGAAAAAGCCCAGTTCGCTCTCATCGGCATTCTGGCCCGCAAGAAATCCCTTCAGGGCAAACACTTCGAGGCAGGCGCGGCGGGTTTCGTCATCGCTCAGATCCTCACCTTCCTCACGGGCGATGCGGGCAATCTCGCGCATGATGGTGAGTGTGGTGAATCCGATATCGGGCATCAATCCGACCACGCCACCGAAACCGCCCAGCGCTCCTGAAACCGCAACTGCCGCCTGAGCCGCCGGGTCACGCCATTTCGGGGCCTTGGTCACCGATTCCTGCGTCATGCCGAGCACCGCAATATCGAAGGCACGGGCAATCGAGGCTTCAGCCAGACCCTGAAGCTTTGTCTGGATCGCCGGAGCCATGCCCAGCCCCTGCATGCCGATACGGGTCGCCTGACCCACAGCGCCACCCATCAGATCCGCAAGGCGCACGAGTACGCCGCGCCCATGTTCGACCTTGGCCAGAGCCGCCTGAAGCTGGGCGAGCGACTCGCTATCGAGGTTCATCGGGGCGATCTCACCGATTCCGGGGATCGTCGATCCGTTTGCTGTAGCCATGGGTCATGTTCTCCCTGCACTGGCGTTCGGGCCTCGGGCTCCTGCTTTCGCGGGTCGCCTGCACAGCCTGCGCCGAATTCGTTTCATGACGGGCAACGCCCGACGGGTGCGGCAGTCACCAATAATTGTGACAAAGCCTGTTTTTTTACATCTTACAGGTTCATAGAAAAACGAAACAGACGCGCCCCTGTTAGCACCCTACAGAGGCAGGCAGGAGCACGGACATGCCCGGATCACTTTTCACCACCCCACTTACCCGCATTTTCACCGCATTACTTTTCATGGCGCCATTCGGTACCGGCATGGCGGTGGCCGATCCGGCCTCGCAGCTCAAGGCGATGGAACACCCCCTCACCCCGGTTGAAAAAGTGGCCCTGCCCGATGGCGGTGCCCCGCCGCCGCCGCACGGCTATGTCGTGACCGAGGATTTCGACAACTCGCTGCGAGATTATTCGTACAAGGTCCGTGCCCATCCGGCACTGGGACTGCCGAATTCGGAGGCTCATCAGAGCACCCAGATCCCCAATGACGCCCCGTCACATTTCTCGTTTTTGGGCTGGCCGGTGAAATTCAATGCACCCGTGCGGCCGCCTTATACCAACGGGGTCTATCACAACTACGCCGGCTCACCCGGCAACGGTCAGACCGATGTCGTGGCCCAGTCCGATGCGGCAGGCACGGCAATGTGGCACAATAACCAGAGGTAAAGATCATGACCCATCCTGCGTCAGGCGATTGCGTATTCACGGTCAACCCGGCCACCGGAGAAACGCTGGGGCGCTACCCGTTTCTGTCGGAGCAGGCGGTCGATGACATGCTGGCCCGTGCCCAGGAGGGGTTTTTGTCATGGCGCGCCAAAACCCTGGGCGCACGGCTTGATCTGCTCCACCGTCTTGCGGCAGGGCTACGTGCGCGCAAGGAAGAACTGGCGCGCCTTGCCGTCAGTGAAATGGGCAAAACCATTACCTCAGCGCGTGCCGAAGTCGAAAAATGCGCCTCGGTTATCGACTGGTATGGCGAACACGCACCAGCCCTGCTGAGGGACAAACCCATGCCCGTACCGATGGGCAAGGCCCATCTGAGCTATGCGCCAACCGGCATTGTGCTGGCGGTCATGCCGTGGAACTTCCCGTACTGGCAGATCATTCGCGCTGCCGTGCCCATTCTGGCCGGAGGCAATAGTTTTATCGTCAAGCCCGCCGAAAACACGCTGGGCTGCGGCGCATTGCTGAACGAGATCGCGCAGGATTGCGATCTTGGCGATGTGTTCATCTCCGCCAATCTCGCTCGCGAGCAGACGGCACGTGTCATTGCCGATAAGCGGATTTCGGGCGTGACAGTTACGGGCAGTGTCAGGGTCGGGCGTCTCCTCGCTGGCATGGCCGGTGAGAACGGCAAGAAGACCGTTCTGGAACTGGGTGGGTCTGACCCGTTCATCGTGCTGGCTGATGCCGATCTGGACAAGGCCGTCGATGCCGCCGTGACGGCGCGCTTTGCAAATTGCGGGCAGGTCTGCATTGCCGCCAAGCGGATCATCCTCGAAGCGCCGATTGCCGAGGCCTTCACGGAACGTTTTCTCGAGAAGGTAAGAGCGCTTCGTCTCGAAGATCCTATGAGTGATGGCGCCTTTATTGGCCCGATGGCACGCACTGACCTGCGCGATGGCCTGCACAAGCAGGTGCAGCAGAGCATCGCGGAAGGTGCGCGGCTTGTGGTCGGCGGCGAGGCTGTGAACCGTCCCGGTGCGTGGTACGAGCCGACCGTGCTACTGGACGTCACCCCCGGCATGACCGCCTTCAGGGAAGAGCTTTTCGGGCCTGTCGCCTGCCTGATCACGGCACAGGATGTCGATCATGCCATTACGCTGGCCAATGACAGTGCCTATGGCCTTGGCGCGAGCCTGTGGACACAGGATGAGCGCCTTGGTCTCGCTCTGTCACAGCGCATCGAATCGGGTGGCGTATTCATCAATCGTATCACTGCCTCGGACCCCACTTTGCCGATCGGTGGCGTCAAGGCGAGTGGCTACGGGCGCGAATTGACCGAACTCGGCCTGCATGAGTTCATGAACATCAAGACGGTCTGGGCCTGCTGAACCAGTCAGTTTCTCTTTCTGGTCCTGACGCCATCGGCGCTCCTACGGCGCCTCCCCGGCCTCATTGACCGGGATCAGGACCGGAACCGGTAAGAACCCTCGCTCTCCCCCCGTTGCATCCGGCAATCCGAGCGCACGCATAACGACACGCCTCGTTCTTTCTCCCTCCAAGCACAGGGCGAATCAGTCTTACGAAAGTTCTTGCGTTATATCTTAAGATAGAACAGTCTAAAGATATAACGGAGAATATAAATGTTTTTTCGCCATCATCTACGTCATGCCCTCAATCGCCATGACGGTTTCGGTCACGGCTCGGACCATCGCTTTGGCGGTGGCATGGGCGGGGGTTTCGGGGGCCGCTTCGGCCGCCGCCGGGGCGGTGACATTCCCGGCGGTCGCAAGCTGAGCGCCGAGGAACTGCAACTGGTCATTCTTGCCCTGCTGGCCGAAAGTCCGGCTCACGGTTACGAAATCATCCGCCGCCTCGAGGAGCGGACAAACGGTTTCTACAAGCCGAGCCCCGGCATGGTGTACCCTGCCATGACCTATCTGGAAGAGATCGGCCAGGCTGAGGTCACACAGGAAGGAACCCGCAAACTCTACACCCTGACAGATCAGGGGCAGGCTTACCTGACGGAAAACCGCGCAGAAGCCGATCGTATTCTTGAAATCCTGACACGCATTGGCAGCCGCATGAGCGAGGTTCGCGAAGCGTTTGCCGGACTGCATGACGTCGATCCCGAGGCCGCAGACGGGCTGCACAAGGCGCGTCATCACCTGAAGGCAGCGCTCTACAAGCATCGTGGCTGCAGCCCTGTCGAAGCCAGACGGATCGCTGCCATCCTGATGCGCGCTGCCGCCGAAATCATGGGCAAGGAATCATCATGACCAGCAATCTGCCCCCTCTGCCCCCCATCAAGATCCGCCATCCGCTTCGCCTGAGGCAGATCGAGGTGGCACGAATCATCCCGCTATCCGACACCATGCAGCGCGTCGTCTTTACGGGTCCCGACCTGCATGATTTCGTCACCGCCGGGACCGATGACCATGTGAAGCTGTTCTTTCCCCAGCCCGGCGAGACCCATCCTGTCCTGCCTGACATGAATGCCGACCGCACGGCACCGCGTGATCCGCGTATCATTGCCCGCGACTATACGCCGCGGCGCTTTGACGAGGAAAACGGCGAACTCATCATCGATTTTGTGCTGCACGACTCAGGCCCGGCCACCCAATGGGCGGCCCAGGCCAAACCGGGGCAGCGTCTTGGGATGGGTGGTCCCAAGGCCTCGAATATCCCGCATGAGCGCCTCACCTCGCATCTGCTGATTGCCGATGACACGGGCCTGCCCGCCATCGCCCGTACGCTGGAAGAGTTGTCGCCCGAACACAGCGCCGTTGTGGTGCTCGATACGCAGGAAAGCGACAAGACCTACCCGCTGACGAGCCGTGCCTGGGTCGATCTCTTCCGCTGTGACAGGGCCGCTGGCCAAAGCCTCGCCGATCTTCTGCGCCTGGTCGTTCTGCCTGCCCCAGAGACGCTCAACGTATGGATTGCGGCCGAGATCGATACCGTGCGTGCCCTGCGCGACCATCTGGTGAATGAGGAAGCCATTCCTCGCAACCGGATCAGGGCAGCCGGATACTGGCGTCGCGATACCGAAGCTGGTGGTGCGCGAGTGGATGACTGACCATCCGGAAAACCCAGGCCCTGAGCAGTGAACTCATCCCTTACCGGGAAACCGGTGTTCAGGACCTGGGGTATCATGAATGTTCGCCTCGTTCAGTCATCAGATGATGCAGAGCTAACTGGCCCCCGCTCAGGTTTGGGTGCAGCGCACACGTTCATCGAGTGCCGCTTCGAAACGCGACGGCTCCCAGTTTTCCTGCAAGGCCTGAGTCATAAGAGCCTGCTGACTTTGGGGCGCCAAACCATTGATGGGTGGATCACGATCGAGATTGGTCGGGAAGGCATAACCCTCGGCACAAGCTGCAACAGCGTGCATTACGGCACCGCGCCCAAGCGCCCGCTCGGTCTGGAGACGCTGGAGCACAGGGTAGAGAGCCTTGGCCATTCGCGCGCGATCCATGTTTTCCATTGCGCGGCCGAAGGGGGAGGAAACCTGAAGCAGATTGGCCATACGCCGTATGGACCGGGAATGATTCCTCCCGGCAGCATGAAAGAGCGCCGGGTTGAAAAACACGGCATCACCCTTTTCCAAAGGGAGCTGCACATGGGTGTTCTGGAACCACTCCCTGATCTCGGCACTCTGGGTTGCCAAGTAACCGGGGCCGTATTGCTGAGTGAATGGCTTGTAGAGCGTCGGCCCGCTCTCGAGCGGCATGTCACAATGGGCGACCGCCCCCTGCAGAGTCAGGAAAGGTGAGACGGCGTGCACATGCACCGGATAGCGGATGACCTGCTCGGTGGACTGGAATCCGAGATGATAGTCGCGATGGACCGTCTGCGCCTCACCGCCGGGATTAACCACATTAACCTGTGACGTGATCTGGTAAGCCGGGCCAAGCCAGGCCTCACTTACGAGCGCGATCATTTCATTGCTGTAGTAACGGGCGAACCCTTCCGGATCGAAAAGGCAGAGTTTTTCCAATGCGTTCCAGACGCGATCATTGGCTCCGGCCTTGGCGAAGTGATCGCCCGACTGCACCCCATCGCGTTTTTGCAGAGTGATCAGCGCGTCGAACTGATGCGTCACGTGGTCAAGTGCGGCCATATCATCAAAGGCCTTCTTGAGCACCACAATGCCCGGGCCGTCGCGCAGCGCCTGCGCCCATTCGGCCATCACGAGCTCACGTCCCTCCTGGGTCAGGGTAAGGCGCCGGATATCACCGCAATCGAAAAGGGGAACCTGCCCGGCACCGATAGAGGCAGCCAGAGGATAATCGCGCGGCGTGATCTGCCGCTCGGTCAGCGTTTGCAGCTCTTCCAGCGTGGCATGATCCGGGGAGTACCAGTTGCGGCTTGACCGCAATACAGAGAGATTGTCCGCTTTCACTTGTCGATCTCCATCTTGTCGATCCCTGCCTGAAACCGGGCGGCTTTCCGTCGGGCTATCGCAGGTAACGTCAGAAGATTACAATCGTGTAATCGCACGCCCCATACGGTAAACACCTCAGAAACACCTCAGGACAGTTTCAACGCTTCTCATGGGAACCGGAGGAGACGCAGCATGGCCATCGCCCATTCACTCAAGGACATATCCCGTCAGGCCGGGGTCAGTCTCGCCACCGTTGATCGGGTGCTGCATGATCGCAAGGGCGTGCGTGACAGCATGCGACGCCGCGTGCTTCAGGCCATGGACGAACTCTCCCGCCAGACCCTCGAACTGTCCCTGCATGGCAGCCGACTGACAATCGACCTGGTCATGGAAGCGCCTGATCGTTTCTCCTCAGCCGTAAGGCTGGCGCTCGAAGCCCAGCTTGCTGCGCACCTTCCCGTATTGATGCGCGTACGCTCTCATCTGGGCGAGACAGCGACCGGTGAGGAAATTGCCGCCATCATGGCGCGTATCAGGAAACGCGGGTCCAACGGCATCCTGCTGAAGGCACCCGATCACCCCTCCATACGTGCAGAGATACTGGCCTGCGCAAAGGCGCGTATCCCGGTCGTCACTCTGGTAACAGACCTGCCGAACTCCGCCAGACAGGCCTATGTCGGCATGGACAATCATGCTGCGGGAGGCATGGCCGCATGGCTGGCTTCGGGCTGGATGCCCGCTGAGACCCATGCGGGGCGATCCATTCTCGTCGTGGTCTCAAGCAATCGCTTCGTTGGCGAGGAAGAGCGCGCCCGCGGGTTTCGCGAATGGCTGCAGCAATATGCGCCGCATCTTGCCATCGTCTCGCTTGGTGAAGGGCGCGGCCTGGACTGGCAAACCTACGATCTCGTTGCCAACACCCTGCGGGACCGTCCCGATATCGCCGGTATATACTCGATCGGTGGCGGCAATCACGCCATTGCCAGAGCCTTGCGGGACTGTCTAATCGAGCCGCGCCTGTTCATCGCGCATGATCTCGACCGCGATAACAGGGCGCTTCTCTCCGATGGAACCATCACAGCGGTACTGCATCACGATCTGACGGCTGACATGCTTCTGGCTTGCCGGATCTTCACAAGCGCCAATCAGTTGCGCCCACCGGTTCAGAATATATGCCCGAGCCCCGCCCAACTGATCACACGCTTCAATCTGCCTCCGATAGGACAGCAACTAACTGATAGTCTCTCGAATGCATTTACCCATCGGCATGCACGACCGGGTGAGTGACAACTCGCGCGGTCGCGACTCCGGTAACGGACAACACTGCACTTTTAGGCCAGGAATTTTGCCTGTGCCTTGCGCAGCGACGCGGGGGGCAGCGTGCCTTCCGGGGTATGGCCGTCCTGCAGGCCTGTCCCGAGAGCGGTCACAACCGGCACCACGCCGCCCCACTGCGTGGAGGGCAGATCGGCATCATCCTCAACCGGGCCGCCTGTTCTGATCTTTGCGCTGGCTGACTCGATGTCGAGGGCCATGACGCCTGTAGCCTTGCGTTCCTGCGCCGTCATGGCCCGCACCTCACCCGAACGGCCCGGCAGGAGATGATCGGTTATGGCGTCGAGCGCCAGCTGATGCTCCTCTGCCAGAACCTTCCTCGCAGTGCCATGCACAACCGCACTGCGGTAATTGACCGAGTGGTGAAATGAAGAGCGGGCCACGACGATCCCCGTCAGCTGGGTCACGGTCAGGCAGAGCTTCTGGCCATCCAGCGCCATGATCCGTGTCTTGGAAGCGCCATGCAGATAGAGCGTGCTGCCGATACGGGCATAGGCCATCGGTATGACCATTGGACGCTCATCAGCCACAAACCCGACATGCCCGACCAACCCCGTATCGAGAATGGCGTGGAGGGTCGCTTCATCATAATGCGCGCGCCGTGCCTGCCTCGCCCTGGCGTAATCGGGAATCATGGTTTTCTGCTCCTCGCTCGGCATGTGGCCCCTGACGTGGCGCCTGTCGTAAAGACGTTATTGCGGGAACTGGACTGATCCAAGAGCCGGTTTTATGGTTTTTCGCCATGCCAGTTTACCTGCCCGCCCTGTTCAACGTCGATCCACACGCATCTGGCCCCTTGCCGGTCCAGCTCTTCGCTGCCCTGGGTCGCGCCATTAAATCGGGCAAACTGGCACATGGCGAAGCCTTGCCCTCGACTCGACAGGCCGCCGCCATGCTCGGCCTGTCGCGCAGTTCGGTCGCCACGGCCTATGACCTGCTTCGGGCGGAAGGTATCCTCGATATGCGGGCCGGACGACGCCCGGTTGTGCATTGCACGAACCTCCCCTCACCCCGGACGGTTCAGGGCGGCACGGCCACCCTGTCGGACAGAGGCAGGATTTTGGCCCAGGACCCACGGGCTGCAAGCTACCAACGCGATAAAGGCCGCTTATCCCCCGGTGTCCCGGATGAGGCGCAGTTTCCCGCCGATCTGTGGGCCCAAACCCTGCGTCGTGTCGCGCGCCAGAATCACGGCGATGAAGCCGCCTATGGCGGGTATCACGGGACTCATGCCCTGCGTGAGGCGATCAGCACCCGTCTCGCGAGCGATCGCGGGCTGCGTGTCAGCCCCGGGCAGATTATCATCACGCCAGGCACGCAGGCATCGCTCACGCTCATCGCGCAGGTCATGACCGACCCCGGTGATGTCGTTGCCGTAGAGGATCCCGGCTATATGGGTGCCCGCGCGAGCTTCATGGCATCAGGCGCGCGCCTCGCCCCCGTGCCGGTTGATGATCACGGCATGCAGGTCAGCCACCTGCCCCACGAAGCGCGCCTCGTCTATATCACGCCATCGAACCAATTCCCTCTGGGCGGTCGCATGGGGCTGGACAGACGTCTCGCCCTTCTTGAGCGCGCCAGAGCCCAGAATGCGCTGATACTCGAGGACGATTATGACAGCGAATTCCTGTGGCATGGTCGCGAAATTGCCGCGCTTGCCGCGCATGGCACGGGGTGTGAATGGCTCTATCTCGGCTCCGCCTCGAAAGCCTTGCTGCCGGGGCTGAGGCTGGGCTGGATGGCCGTACCCGAGCCACTGGTTGCATCCTTGAGGGCGGCACACCGCACAATGGGCCTCGCCGCCAATCTGCACGCCCAGCTTGCCCTCGCGGCCCTTATGGAAACAGGGCAATACCGGGCGCATCTGCGCCGTATCGCGCGTCTTTACCAGCAGCGGGGCATGGCCCTTTATCACGCTCTTTCAACCGTGGAAGGACTGCATGTCACGCCGCCGCATGGCGGGGTGCAAATCGGCGCGATCCTTGAACATGCAGGTTTCGAGACAGCCTGCCTGACAGCGCTCAGTGCAGCGGGGTATCGCATGGGGCGTCTGTCAGACCTTTGCCAGCGAACACCGCTGGAGGGGCTCATCATGGGCTTCGCCTCGCTGCGAGAAGACGACCCGGCCAGACTTGCCGCCCTTTTGCGAAGCGTCCTTGAAGGTGCGCCGGGCGTTTGAGCCCGTTGCGGCAGGCTCAGCCCTTTGGCTTGTTCCACCCTCCCATATGGCAAAGATGGTGCCATTCACCTTCGGTGACAGGCGCTACCGAGAGACGTGACTGACGCAAGAGCGCCATGTCAGCCAGAGCCGGATCAGCCTTGATGGTCGCGAGAGAAACCGGATTTTCAAAGGCCCCACAGGCCTGAACATCCACGCAAACCCATTTACCGCCTTCGGCGCTCGGATCGGGATAGGATTCACGGACAACCCGGACCACACCCACGATCTCCTTGTCCGAGACCGAATGATAGAAAAATGCCAGATCGCCACAACGCATGGCGGCGAGATTGTTGCGCGCCTGATAATTGCGCACACCGGTCCATGGCTCGATGTCGTTGCGCACCTGCTGCTGCCATGAGAAGGCCTCGGGTTCGGATTTGATCAACCAGTACTGCATTATCGTCCCTCTCTTATCGGCCTGACCTGTTTGGGTTATCGGAAGAAACTGCACCTTATGGCCTCCCTCCCCCGCCATGAATCCCGTATCAGGACGGCTTTCCGTCAAAACCTGCATTGGATGGTGGCTGAAGCGGGCTATATCATGACCGCAATCGAGGGGGAGAGAAGCACGAAGTGACAGGAACTGCGCAAGACACCAAGGGAGGCAAAAGCGTGGAACGGCCCGTACAGGGAACGTTCCTGCATCGTTACGCCAATCCGGGGCGCTTCCTGAAGCTGGCGCAATGGCTGTTGCCGCTCCTGGCCCTTCTGTCATGCCTGACGCTTGGTGTCGGTCTGGTCTGGGCGCTGATCTGGTCGCCAGCAGACTGGCAGCAGGGGGATGCCGTGCGGATCATGTATATCCATGTTCCCATGGCGATACTGGCCTCGGGTGGCTATGCCGCTCTTGCCATATGCGGGGTTCTGTCCCTCGTCTGGAAGCATCCTCTGGCCGACCTTGCCGCCGTCGAGATCGGGCCATTAGGCGCTGCCATTACCGCGCTCTGTCTGATCACCGGCTCACTCTGGGGGAAGCCCATGTGGGGAACATGGTGGGTGTGGGATGCGCGGCTGACCTCAGTGCTCGTGCTGTTTTTTCTGTATCTCGGTCATATTGCGCTGATTCAGGCCTTCGACGACCCGCAGCGCGGTTATCGTGCCGCAGCTGTTCTGGCCATTGCCGGTGTCATCGATCTGCCCATCATCAAGTTCAGCGTCAGCTGGTGGAATACCCTGCATCAGCCCGACAGCATCACGCTTACCCATGCCCCTGCCATGCCGCCCTCCATGCTGCTGCCGCTTTCATGCTGCATGGCCGGCTTTGCCTTCGGCTTCGCCGCCCTTGTGACAGGCCGCCTCAAGGCCGCCATTCTTGAAGCCCGGGCCCGACAGATCATGACCCGGTCGCTCATGCACGAGGGACCGGCCGCGTGACCCATCTGCCCTATATCGTTGCCTCCTATGCCGCGACGCTTGTGATGATCGGTGCCTTTACCCTGCCTCTCGTGATGCGGCTGCGCCGCGCCAGAGCCCGCCTTGCGCTGCTCGAACAGCGGCAGGGAGCCAGACACCGCAGCATCGGAAGCCCCGATACCGGGTCGATCCCCAGCCAGGGGGCGACTCCATGAGCGATGCGCTGTTTCAGACGCGCCCGAAGCGTCGCATGACCCGCAAATCCCGGCGTTTATGGCTTGTGCTAAGTTGCCTCGCCTGCTTCACCGTCGCAACGGCGCTGGTGCTGAATGCGTTTTCGTCCAGCATTGTCTTCTTCATGGCGCCCTCACAGCTTGTGCAAAAGCCACCCGCGCCTGACCGGGTGATTCGCCTTGGCGGCATGGTCGTGGCGGGGTCGCTTCGACGCGAAACGGATGGCAAGACACCGGTCAATTTCTTCAGGGTCACGGATGGGCAAGCCGCCGTCGAAGTACGCTTTGAGGGCATCCTGCCGGATCTGTTCCGAGAAGGGCAAAGTGTGGTCGCCCTTGGCAGCTATCATGCCGGCGCGCCCTTTGCAGCCTCTGAAGTTCTGGCCAAGCATGACGAGACCTATATGCCGAAAGAAGTGGCCGAAGCCTTGCAACGCAGCGGCAAATGGGACCCGCGCTATGGCAAACCGCCCAGTTCCGAAAGCTGGACGAGCATGATCCGTGACGATGCCAAGGGTCACACAACACCATGATGTCTGTCGCATGATTTCTGTCCTGGGGGCCGAACAGGGCCATTATGCACTGGCTCTGGCCTGCGTGATCGCACTGGCCCAGTTCATCCTGCCGCTCTGGGGGGCCGCACGCGCCAGAGTTGCGCTGCTCGATCTGGCCCCGGCGCTGGCTGTAGCCCAGCTTCTGGCGCTGGGCTTTTCCTTCGCAAGTCTGATTGCCTGCGCGGTAAATGATGATTTCTCGGTTCAGAACGTGGCTGCGAATTCTGCCCTGAGCAAGCCGTTGCTCTACAAGATCACGGGTGTGTGGGGTAATCACGAGGGGTCGGTTCTGCTCTGGGCGCTTATCCTTGCCCTGTGCGGAGGCGCCGTGGCCCTGTTTGGCCGCAACCTGCCGCTTGTGCTCAAGGCTCGTGTGCTGGCCATTCTCGGTGGCGTGTCAACCGGGTTCCAGCTTTTCTGCCTGCTCACCTCCGACCCGTTCGAGCGCATTTGGCCAGCACCCGATGACGGGCAGGGCATGAACCCGCTTCTGCAGGACCCCGGCCTCGCCTTCCACCCGCCCATTCTCTACACCGGCTATGTCGGGTTTGCCGTGCCCTTCGCCTTTGCTGTCGCCGCGCTGATCGAGGGCCGTGTGGATGCGGCCTGGGGCCGCTGGGTCCGTCCCTGGGCCGTGGCGGCCTGGGCGTTTCTCACATGCGGCATCGCGATGGGCTCATGGTGGTCCTATTATGTGCTGGGCTGGGGCGGCTACTGGTTCTGGGACCCGGTGGAAAACGCCTCGCTTATTCCTTGGCTGACCGGAACGGCCCTCGTTCATTCGGCCATCGTGGTCGAAAAACGCGATGCCCTGCGTATCTGGACCGTTCTACTGGCCATAGCGAGCTTCTCGTTCTCGCTTTCAGGCACATTCCTTGTACGCTCGGGTATTCTCAATTCGGTGCATGCCTTCGCCAATGACCCTGCCCGCGGCATTTTCATTCTGGGTCTGCTTGCGCTCGTCATAGGCGGGTCGCTTGTGCTCTTCGCCTGGCGAGCCCCCTCGCTCACCTCGGGGGGCATCTTTGCACCGTTTTCACGCGAAGGCGGGCTTGTGCTCAATAACATCCTGCTTTGCGCCCTGTGCGCGGTGGTGGTGACTGGCACCATGTACCCCCCCTTCATGCAGATCCTGACGGGGCGGACCCTCTCGGTCGGCAAGCCGTTTTTCGATGCCACGACCATTCCGCTGGCACTACCCCTCCTGCTTGCAATGGGTATCGGTCCTCTGCTGCCCTGGAAGCGTGCACGCCTCTCGCCGGTGCTGGGGCGCCTTTATCCGGCGGCCTGTTTTGCTGTGGTTGGGCTTGCAACCGCGCTCATTCTGCTCGACGGCCTCCTCCCCGCGCTCTGTGGGGCGGCGGGGCTGTGGGTCATTGCGGCCAGTCTTTCCGATCTGGCCATCCGTCTTGGCATCACCACGACCCGGTGGACCGCAATACCCCGGACCATGCGCCAGCGCGTGGCAGGACTTCCCCGCGCCGTGTGGGGCGGGGCTCTAGCCCATATCGGCGTGGGTGTGACGGTACTGGGTCTCACTGGCATGTCTCAGGCGAGCCATTCTGTGGTGGAACTCGGCGTGGGGGAGACGATCCAGCAAGGTACGCTGGTCTGGCGGCTCGATGGCGCGAGACAGGAGGACGGCCCGAATTACCGCGCGCTCGTGGCAGACCTGACTGTCCTGCGCGGCGGGCGTGTCATTGCCCATCTGCATCCGTCACGTCGTGATTTCACAAGCCAGCATCAGGTGACGACCGATGTCGCCATAAGAACCAACCTGCTGCGTGACCTCTACGCGGCGCTGGGTGAGAGTCATGGCACAGGTGCGCAGACCCGCTATGTGCTGCGCCTTCATAATAATCCGCTTGCCCCCTGGATCTGGCTTGGCGGTGTGATCATGGCTCTCGGGGGGGCGCTTTCGCTGTCGGATCGGCGCCATCGCCTCGGTGCGCCCGGCAGAGGCCGCACAGCCTCTACCTTGCCGGGCGCGAAGGAGATACACCCATGACACGCCTGACAAGACGCCGGATGTTCATGGTGCTTCCCGTAGCCGGGGCGACTCTTGCGGGGCTGGGATGCTGGAAGATGCTGGCAGCGATGCAGGACGGTTCCTTCGACCCTCATGCCATCCGCAACGATCAGGCGAGCGAGACGATCCCGGATTTTTCGCTGCCCGGTCTGAGCGGGCAGAGTGACGGTTTCTCAACCGCCGACCTCAGAGCCAGCCCTGTGCCTGTGCTCGTGAATTTCTTCGCCTCCTGGTGTATCCCCTGCGTCGCAGAGATGGCCGCCCTGCGGGTGATCAGCCGCGACATTGCTCTTTGGGGCATTGCCTATAAGGACAAGCCACAGGACGCCCGTCGTTTCATCGAGCGCGATGGCTCGCCTTATGCACGCACCGGCCTGGATGAAAGCGGCATGACCGCCATCGACTGGGGCGTGACCGGCGTGCCCGAAAGTTTTCTCGTCATGCCGGGTGGGCATATTGCCTGGCACGGCGCGGCTGCGCTTGATGAAGCCCTGTTGGATCACACGATCCTGCCTCTCGCCGCGCAGGCGTCTGCCCCATCTACTGGTGATGGCAGGTCAGAATGAGCCCATCAGGACTAGCTTCTCGTTCTCTCGTTCCGGCGTGGCTTGGTGTTGTTCTGCTGACAGCGCTGCTAGCCCTCACACCCCTGATATCCGGTCGGGCTCTGGCGCTGGACGATCCGTCCGAGATGCTGCACGACCCCGCACAGGAAAAGCGGGCGGCTGCCATAGGTGCCCAATTGCGCTGTCTGGTGTGCCAGAACGAATCCATCGAGGATAGCAGCGCAGGGCTGGCGCGCGACTTGCGCCATGTCGTGCGCGAGCATGTGGCAAAAGGCGAGAGCGACGCCCAGATCATGGCATGGATGACCCATCGCTATGGCGAGTTCATCCGGCTGAAGCCGCAATTCTCGATGGCCACATTGCTGCTCTGGACCATGCCGGCTCTGGCGGTTGCCGTCGGTATTGGCGCAGCCCTTGTGATGATGCGCCGCAAGCAGGAAGAACCTCCCCTGACTGAAGCCGAAGCCACGCGTCTGGCCAGTCTGCTGCGTGAGGAGAGCAAGCCATGAGCTGGCCCGGTTTCCTGCTTGTCACGCTTCTGGCCCTCTCGCCGCTGCTTTGGCTGATATTCCTCCAGTCGAAGCGCCAGATCCCACCCGTCGGGCCACGCCTGTCAGCCCTCGCGCTATATCGCGAGCAGTTACGCGAACTCGATCGGGATATGGCCTCCGGGCTGATCGACCCCACTGAGGCGGGTAAGGCACGGCTGGAGATACAGCGTCGCATCCTCGCCGCCGACGCGCTGCCTGATGACGGACTCACAGCCCGCGCTCTGCCCGCAGCACTTGTGGATCCTGATAATCCCGAGGGCCATCGGGCGCAGGTTTCACAAGGTATGCGGCGCTGGAAATCCGTGCTCTGGTTACCCGTGCTGCCCATCGCAGGGCTCGCGCTTTACCTGGTGAACGGTCATCCGTCACTTCCACCCCAGCCGCATCAGGACCGCACGCGCAGTGTTTCGCCGGAACTGCAGGCGCTTTTCGGCAAGCTGGCCCGGCAGGTGGCAACGCTCTCCCCTCAGGACCCGGATTTCATCCGGTCGGCCCTGCTGCTGGGTCAGGTGGATGAGGCCATGAATCGCCCCGATGAGGCTATCGGCCTGTATCGTCGTGTTCTAGCTGTACGCTTCATCCCCGATCTGGCCGTGCAGGTGGCAGAGCTCCAGACACGCCGTGACGGTCATATCTCGCCCGATAGCCTCGCCCTGTATCGGCGCGCTGTGGATGAAGCCCCGGCAGATGCCCCTTGGCGTCTGGCGGTCGAGGCCCGCATCGCGACAGGCGAGCACGAGAACACCCCCTGAAATCCGACCAAGCCTGTCGCCACACTTCCTGCGCGAACGCAACGCCCCTCAGAGCCGACGCGCGATCGCCGCTCGAACGCGCTTCCAGGTTCTACGCAGCCCGTAGAAACGGGTCTGCTCGAAAGCAGGCCTGACCGTGCAGCTACTGCCGAATTTCGGAGCAAAATCGACAAGGGCCCCTTCGCGCACATATCGCTGGTAGAGCGCTTGCGTCTGATCGGTCTGCCACCCAGCTGCCTGACAGAGCACAGCCGCGAAAGCCTGCGAGCGCGGGGGAAGGAGGTCAGCCGCACGGGATGCATAGCTGACGGCAAGCCAGCGATAATGATAGCGCGCATCGGGCTTGACTGCACTGCTGTCGAACCGGGCGATTTCCTGCGCCGTGACGAAGGTTCTTGAGGCAGGCGGCTTCTGGGCTGCTGGACCTTGCACCGAGCGAGGATCGATGTTGGCACCCCAGCCATAAATCCCGCCCCAGATATGATAATCCGGTCCCAGCTCCGTGCCGGTCAGCTCCATACCATAGAGCTTCACGATCCGTGCTGCCAGAAACCAGGCTTCCGCGCGCCCTGCCCGGGTCCAGCGCGACTTTGCGTCCGAAAGCGCCTCTGCATAGGTCTGGATCAGTTGATCATAGGTCAGATTGAGCGGCTGGCCTTGCGCGCTCTCAAGCGCGAACCCTGCCTTGTGGTCGTGATCCGTATAATTCAGCGCTTCCGCGAGGCGGTTTTCACGGATCAGGCGTCTCACAAGGAGCGAACGCATTACATCCGGCATCGTCTCGACGGGGGGCTCACCAGCAGGTTCTGTCTGGTCATCCTGCACCCCGGATGATCTGGCGCCGGAGGCTTCGGCCGGCGTTGGAGGCACGTTGGCATCCACAAACTGCCTGAGTTCATCCACGCTCAGCACGCGCTCAGCGACATAGGCGGCATCGATTCCGACATCACTGCCCGGTCCGGCCTGCTGCGCCGCTTTATAGAGCCAGAGAAGCGCCTGCACATATTCGCCACGCGATAGCGCCAGCACACCCTGCTCGCCCTGCATACGCACTGCAATGGCAGGGTCTTGCGCAGGCACCAGTGTCGGGAACCCTTTGGTCGCTTCGGCATAGGCAAGCGTCGCGGCTTTTGTGTCATTGGCGCGGACAGCCAGCTTGGCGCGCACCCAGGCAGCCAGAGGGGACGGATTCTGTGTAGCGAAATCCCGCGCCAGATCGAACTGACCCTGACGATAGGCCGCGGCCGCCAGCAGATCGGTTCCGTCATCCGGTTTGACGCCCTGCTCATGCACGGCAGTTGCAAGATTTTTCAGGGATGAATGGGCGAGGTCACCGTCATAGTCGAAAGACAGGGCATAGGCGCTGAGCAGCTTGCGCGACAGCGGATCAGCGGCGAGCGCTCTCACCAAGTCGGGATATTGCGAGACCCAGGCCAGGACGTAACGCAGGGAGTCCTCACCGGCGTAGGATCCGGATTCGACCTGATGCACATAAAGAAGGAGCGCCTTGCCAATCAGATCCTTCCTCAGGCTGCTCGTGCACGGTGCGTGAGTCTCCATTTCGTGCCAGCCGCACAGACCATTGGCACCGCGCAGATAGAGCTTCGCCTCTTCACCCCATGAGGCCTGAGCTAGGGCGTCAGGATCATTTACGCCTGCCTCGACCAGCGACCGCGTCAGGGCAAAGGCCCGGGCGGCTTCGGTCAGGTCATGCTCCGGATCGTTGGCTGACGCAAAAGCCGAAGCACTATACGCCTTGCCCAGCATGAAGGCTGCCGCAACTTTCTCATGAGCATTGCTTGTGTCTGGAAGCGCAAGAACCGCCTTGAATGCGTCGATCCCGTGATCGGCGCTATTGGGGTCGCGATAGGCCTGCGCGCCGCTCTGGTAGAGATCACGCGCCCGGGCTTCAGCTGGGTTATCCTCATCCGGAGGCAACATAGCCCCTGACCCTGGCGAAGGCTCTGGCGTTACCTTCTGTCCGGGATAAAGATGTCTGATTGCATAGGAGAACGAAAAAGAAGGCAGCTTCTCAAGCGTGTGTGTACGGTCATTCAGCAACGGCTCGGGAAAGAACGGACCGCACGCCATGACGCCGACAAGGCTTGCAGGCGTCAGAACCATCACGCCAAGCAAGGCCCGCTGCCTTGCTGTCAGTCGCTTTCGACGGGGTGCACGGTCTTCAGAAGCGTCGGGTAACGTCCTGCGCTGAGACATTGATCTGATCTTTCTTTTTCTGGCAGGTCAGCCAGCCCGCAACAATTTCCTGTCCGACCGGCAGAAGCGCCTCACCCGTTCTGACAAGAACCGGGCCAGTCTGGTCGTAATCGAGACGATAAGGCCCTTGCGCCCCCATACCGGCACAGTCCTTGTCAGCATGGATAATGAGCGGCAGCGTGGCGTCAATCGTGCCGTCATTTCTCAACACGATATGATACAAAGCTGCACCTTGTGGGTTCAGGCCAAGCGAGAGTGCCCGGCGCAATGGCTCGTGCCTGACCAGCGTCAACCACGCAGGAAGGCTCCAGGCGCGTCGGTCACCCGCAACCGGCAGGCGGAACCAGATCCATCCCGCCAGACCCGCGGGCGGCGCGTGTTCGATACGCTGCATGAACCGCGCAACCTCCTCCGGAGCAACGGTCAGTTCCTGCCCCGCCCCTCTGGCAATGCCGCGTGCCATCTCGCTTTCAACCGCGACCGGCTGGCCCGCCTCCCCCCATATGATTTTCGTACCGTAGCTTGGCAGCGCAATCTGCCACGGAACGGGCGAAATCCTGCCAAAGCGGGAAGCATCGCGCTGGGCCTCATGGGCCCTGAACAATCCACCCGCCGGATTGCTGACGGCGTGAAGCTGCAGGACGACGCCCTCGACATGGGACAGGACCGAACCGAGCGCCGGGGCGCCGATCCAGCTTGGCAAGGCTGTAATCGTCAGACGGTAGCGCCCCGACAATCTGCGATGGAGTGCATCGAGCCACGCCGCATAATCGCCAAGCCGGGCGGTGGGACAGTCATGATCGATCTCGATCCCCTCCGGCGTAAGGCCGAGCGTCTGCCATTGAGCGAGCACCTGCTCGATATGGTAGCCCGTTTGCACAGGATCGAGCGCCTCTATCCGGCCGCTGAGGCGGAACACGGCGATCACACGATGCGATGCCAGAACCTGTTTTGGGCTAAGCAACGCCGTATCACGCCACTGGCCGGTCTGGTCGAACTCGGCGGCGAGAATGTGCCAGGTCTGGATAGAGGGCGCAGCCTGCGCGATAGAGCGGATCAGTTCGTCCCGCCATTGGCGCTGCCAGATATAGGCATCCGATGGCAGCTGAACGGATGCGGGTCCAAAAAACCGCATCGCCGAAACACCTGCGAGGCAGATCAGGGCAGCGAGAAGAACGAAGGCCCCGGCGAGTGCAGCACGCCATCTGTGCACGATTCACCTCCTGCATTCAGGCGCAGCCATCGAGGCTCTGGCCCCCACGGGATCAGCCTGTCAGGACGATCTAGACGGGGATCATACACGTTGCCAAGAGATGCGGCTGAGGTGGGGGGACCGTGCCTGCCATATCATATTCTTCACCCAGACCCGCGGGGGCCGGCACGTTCAAGGGCTTCCCCGGACCTTCGCACAGTAGAGGGCGATCAGACGCCTGCCAGAGAGCGCAATACGATAGCGCAACGCGGGTCCGCGGCCTGATCAGGTCAGCCGATCAAGCAGGAACCGTGATGGGTCGAAACAGTCTTGCCTTGGTCTCAGCGCGCTACCTTGCCTGATTTTCATATTGCGCTGCCCCCATGCTTCGCGGCATGTGCACTTCATGGCGCGTCTCTCCCCCCTGCCCCGACAAAGATCGGTCATCACCGGCAATTATCTTCCTGTGCCTCGACCACCGGCGCAGGAAACGGTCGTTCTGTGCCCGGTCTGCCGCGGCAAGATGCAGCGCACGGATGAAGAATGCCCTACCTGCCATGCCCAGCGTCATTTCGGCCCCACTCGTCGAGAGACAATTGTCAGCACGCTGATCGGACTCATTGCGGCTCCTGCCCTGTCCCTCCTGCTGATACGTCCTTCCGGCTGGACATTCGCCTTTGCTGTGGCAGGTCTGCTGGCCGGTTTTTTTGTGGCGCATAGCCGCCACACCGGCGATCGCTGGTTGCGTGATCCGCGCTGATCCTGAACATTCGTAACAAGATGCAGCTTTCGGCACGTCCGGCGAAACGCTAAGGGCAATACTCATGTCTGCTTCGGCTTCACGCTCCAAACAACGCTCTCCCCTGCTGCTGCGAGAACGCTATATCCTGCGTCAGCTTTTCCTTGGGCTGGTGGGCATTACCAGTGGTGCCATTGCGCTCATCTGGCTTATGCAGTCGTTGCGCTTCGTATCACTTGTCGTGGATCGTGGCCTGTCGCTGCGCGTGTTCATCCAGCTCACCTCCCTGATGATCCCGTCTTTCCTCGCGGTCATCCTGCCAATCACGACCTTCCTTGTCGTGCTGTTCGGTTATCAGCGCATGTCGGGCGATCGTGAGCTGACCGTCATGCAGGCAGCGGGGCTTTCGCCTTTCCAGCTGGCGCGGCCAGCCATGGCCTGTGCGCTGATCACGACCGTTATTGGGTATATTCTCAACCTGTGGCTTGTCCCGGTCTCCTACCACGCCTTCAGGCGCTATGAGTTTGAGATCCGCAATCGTATGGCGGCCTTCCTGCTTCAGGACGGTGTGTTTGCTCAGCTCTCGAAAGACATGACCGTCTATGTGCGCAGCCGCGACCGTGATGGGGAAATGCACGGGGTGTTTGTGGAAGATGACCGCCAGCCTGAAGCACGCGCAACCATCATCGCTGAACGTGGAACGATGGTGGTGGTCGATAACCAGCCGCGCGTAGTGCTCTTCAACGGCTCCCGCCAAGAGATCGATCATCATACCGGGCGGCTCAATGTCCTGACATTCACGCGCAATTCAATCGATCTTTCCAGCAGCAAACAGGCCGACACCGAAGTGCGCGACGCCTCCGAAATGTCTCTCCCCGAGCTCTTTCACCCTGACCCGCGCTATGTCTCGCAGCGAGACTGGGGCAAGTTCGCTGTGGAAGGGTGGAGGCGCCTGACCTCACCGCTCACCACTTTGTCTTTCAGCATGATCGCACTTGTTGCCGTGCTGAGCGGTGCCTTTTCGCGCCACGGCAACATCAAACGCCCGCTAGCCGCCATTCTCTCTGTGGTGGGGCTGATGGCCATGTCTCTCATGTTGCAAAATCTGGCAGGCCGAAATCTCGGTCTTGTCCCGCTTCTCTGGGGCGTAGCGATTCTGCCTGCCATCGGCTGCGCAGTTTGGCTCTTCCTGCCCAGAGGGTTGAATTCCGGCCGGAAGACATCTCATGGCGCGTAATACCCTGGCCCTGTTTCGCGGCACCTCGGCTGGGGTGTCGGTCACGCTTTCAGTTTATATCTCGCGAATCTTCACGCTGTTTTCGCTGGCGATGATCGCCGCGCTGACAGGGCTCGTCTCCCTGTTCGATTTCATCGATCTGCTGCGGCGTGTCGCCACCAAACCGGATGTCCCGACGAGCCTGGTGACCGAAATCGCCGGACTACATGTGCCATATTTCATGATCATGATCATGCCGTTCGGCATCCTGCTGGGGGGTATCGTGTGCTTCTGGCGTCTGACGCGCTCGTCCGAGCTGATTGTTGCCCGTGCGGCGGGCATCTCGGCCTGGCAGTTTCTGGCGGCACCCCTGGCTTGCGCCATTCTGATGGGCGCTTTCGGGACGATGGCGCTCTCTCCGCTTTCCTCCTCCATGTTCCGCAAGGCGGAGTTGCTGGACGAGGCTTATCTGAAGACTGGCGGGGGGCCGCTCTCCCTTAATGGCGGTGCGCTATGGCTGCGCCAGCTCGATGATGAGCAGGGCGGACAGGGTGTAGCTATCCTGCACGCGCGTCACGTCTTTCTGCGGGACCGCAAATTGCAGATCAACGACATCAGCATCTTCCGCCTCGATGCGCGCGATCAGCTTGTCATCCGTATCGAGGCCCCTCGCGGCGAACTGGTGGAAGGTGCGTGGAAGCTGGAAAATGCCGCGACAGTCAGGCCGAACCACTTGCCGATCCATATCGGTGATTATCTTCTGCCGACCAATCTCTCACTGCGTCGCGTCGAGCAAAGCTTTGCGTCGCCCGATACCTTGTCCGTCTGGACGCTGCCGGGTTTCATCCATCTCCTCGAGCGGTCCGGTTTTTCCTCCATCCGGCATCGACTGCACTTCCAGACTCTGTTAGCTCTTCCGATCCTGTGCGGTACAATGGCACTCGTCTCTGCCGGCTTCTCGATGCGCCCTACCCGGCGCGGCGGTGTGGCCCGGATGCTGGGCTCGGGAATCGCGGCGGGCTTCGCGCTTTTCACCATCTCGAAGGTGGCGGCGCAATTTGGTGAATCCGGTGCGTTGCCGCCTGTCATGGCGGCATGGGCACCGACTGGCGCGGGTCTCTGCTTGGCGGTAGCCTTGCTTCTGCATCTGGAGGATGGTTGATGTCGAAACGGCGCGTTGCGCATCACAGGCGCAGGTCTTGGCTTGCTGCCTCCATGCTGGCGGGCACGGTGACATTCGGTGCCATTCCTGAGGCGGATGCAACCATGCAGCGCCAGGCGGGGCCGAAAGTTGCCGTCGGCAAGCCGTCTTCACAGTCCGATCCCGTCACCTATCTTGCTGATAACGAGAGCTACACCCGCAGCGGTGTGGCAACCTGGACAGGCAATGTGCAGGTCTGGCAGGGCGAGCATGCACTTCGCGCCGACAAGATCGTGTTCGACCGTAATACCGGTGTCCTGACGGCCACAGGTCACGTTGCAATGGTCGAGCCCGATGGCAGCACCAGCTTCGCGGACTATGTCGAGCTCAGCAACGGCATGCATGACGGCATTGCACGCGGCATCTTCCTGCGCATGGAAGACAATGCCAAGCTGGCAGCCAATGGAATGAGGCGCACCAACGGCAAGATCAATGACATGGCGAAGGCCGTCTATACGGCCTGCCAGATCTGCGCCAAGGATCCGTCACGGCCGCCCTTCTGGCAGTTGCGCGCCTATAATGCGACCCAGGATGCCGAACACAAGCGCATCGAATTCAGCCACGCCTATCTGGACATGTTCGGACTGCCGATCATGTACCTGCCTCTGTTTTCGATGACGGACCCCAGCGTGAAGCGTCAGAGCGGCTTCCTGATCCCGGGGATCAACCCGCATGACCGTTATCTGGGCACCTACTTCACCATTCCCTATTTCTGGGCGATTGACGACCAGCAGGATCTGACCGTCCAGGGGCTTGTCTCGACCCGCACAGGACCGCAGATCAGCGGGCAGTATCGAAACCAGCTCAATTTCGGCAAGATCAATTTCACGGGCGGCGTGGCCTACAGCACCCATAAGGAAGGCAGCTACGTCAACACGTTCGGCAATACGGTTGATGGCACGAACGACAACGGCATCCAGGGCTATGTCCGTGGCAATGCCATTTTCGATATCGACGATCACTGGCGCGCTGGCGCAAACGTCAATCTTGCCTCTTCGGCCAACTACATGCGTGACTACCGCATCACAGGCTACGGCAACGAAACACTGCAATCGACAGCCTATATCGATGGCTTCGGCGTGGGCTCCTACACGCGTCTCGACGGGCAGTTCTATCAGGGCCTGAACCAGGGCGTTATCCGTAACTCGAATCTGCCTTTCGTTCTGCCGCGCTTTACCTATGCGTTCCAAGGTGAGACGGATCCGCTGGGTGGCACATTCTCGCTCAGCACAAACGACTTCAACGTCTATCGCCCCGAGGGAACACGCGATCAGCGCGGGCAGATCCAGATGAACTGGAACCGGCCATTCCACAACGTGCTGGGCCAGATCTGGCTGCTGACAGCGCGTCTCGATGCCACGGTTTATCAGGCGAGCCATCTGACAGAGCAGCCAACCTATTATACCGATACCGGCACGCATACGACGGGCTGGGTCCTGCCCACTGTGGCCCTTAAGATGAACTGGCCCTTCATGCGCAGCTTTGCACATGGTCACGGGTCGCAGGTGCTTGAGCCCATTGTGCAGGCAATTGCCGCGCCCAATATGGGCAATAGTGCCACCCGCATGATCCCGAACGAAGATTCGCTGCAATACGAGTTCACGGACAGCACCTTGTTTGCACTGAACCGCTATACTGGCACGGATCGTCTGGATGGCGGCCTGCGCGGCAATATCGGGGTGCACGGTAACTGGACGTGGCGTGGTCATGTGGTTGATTTTCTGGTGGGTGAGAGCATCCAGCAGCACGTTACCCAGAACCGCATCCCCTATTCGGGCCTGTCTCATCACCTCTCGTCACCTGTGGCGCGTGTGCGCGTCAGTCCCAACCGCTATCTCGATCTGACGGCCCGTGGCCGCTATGACCCCTATCGCAAGAGCTTCGATTATGGCGAGGGACTGGTCAGTGTCGGTGTGCCCATATTCCATGTGAATGCCGGGTATATCTATGAGCCTGTCACGCCCTATTACTTCTATGCGACGAATTATCGACTGAATGGTCCGACGCAGGTCTATTATACAAAGACAAACGAAGTAACAGCGGGCGTCTCGACGGCCTATAAGCAATACCACGCTTCGATCTATGGTCGCCGTTCGCTGTCACGCAAGGAGTTTGTCAGCCTGGGTGGCGATATCGGCTACTCCAATGACTGCTTCGGCTTGGACATCCTTGCGATCAAGCAATATACCTCGATTGGTGGCCAGCAGCGTAATACGACGGTGCTGTTCAATCTCACTTTCAAGACAATCGGTACCTTCGGAATCAATGGCTGACGGACGCGCAATGACCCTTACCGCCCCCTTCCTCCGGGCTGCCCCGCAATCCGGCGCTGCCCGGCCCCTGCGTGCGATACTTATGGGCTTTGCCACCTGCCTCGTCCTGCCGGCTCTGACAGCAGTGGCAGCGACCCCGCATCACGCCACCCATGCCCGCCCGGGCCATGGCAGCGTCGCCCCGGCGGCCAATCCGCCGGAAGATGCCATTCTGGGAACGATCAACGGTCAGGTTCTGACCGAGCGCGACGTCGATAACCGCGGCAAGCTTTTTGCACTCTCTACGGGGCTGAATATCAGCGCCGACCTGATGCAGCGCCTGCGCCCGCAGATCATTCGTCAGCTGGTCGATGAGCGCATCAAGACGCAGGAAATCCTCAAGCGTCACATCAATGTCGAACCGCAGCAGATCGCCCAGGCCATCAACAACATCGAATCCCGCAATGGCATGCCCAAGAATGCCCTGCGTGATCGACTGGCGCAGGATGGTGTATCGCTCACCACCTTGATCGACCAGATCCGCGTGCAGATCGGCTGGATGCAGGTGCTTCGAGAGGAAATTTCGGGCCGCGGGCGTATCACGGCGCGTGAGATAGCCCAACGCGAGGAAGCCCTCCGTGCCGAGGAAGGCCGCGCGCAGTACAATGTGAGCGAGATCTTCATTCCGGTCGCCGATCCGCGCCATTCCGAAACCGAGCTGGAATTTACCAAGACAATCATTACACAGCTGCGCAACGGGGCGCCTTTCCCTATCGTCGCCGCGCAGTTTTCGCAGGCCCAGACCGCGCTTGACGGCGGAACAATGGGTTGGGTGCAGGAAGACAGCCTCGACCCGCCAGTTGTCGAGATCGTGCGCCAGATGCCCATCGGGGCCATTTCGAATCCGGTGAAGGTGGCGGGCGGCTACGTGATCGTCACGGTCAACGGCAAGCGCACCATCGGCCATCAGAACGTCACGATGATCACGGTACGTCAGGCCTTCTTCCCCTTCTCCTCACCGCTCAACCCACAGGCGCCGACGGATCAGCAGAAGCTGACCCTCCAGAAAGCCACGGCCGCCGCACAATCTGTGCATGGCTGTGAGTCGATGGAGGCGCTCAATCGCTCTCTGGGTGAGAAGCATCCTTCCGATCCAGGCGGTCAGCTCGTCCTCGAGCGCCTGAACCCGCAGATGCGTCAGGTACTGGCCGATCTGCCCGTCGGGCAGTCGAGCCGCCCGCTTGTCTCCTCTGATGGTATCGCGCTGCTGACGGTCTGCACCAAGGGGCAGAAGAATATTGCCCAGCAGAGCCCGAGTGAGATTGCCGACAGCCTGATGAATGAGCGCGTCGAACAGGCCTCGCGTCAGCTCGAGCGTGATCTGGAGCGTCGCTCCGTCATCGAGATGCGCAAGGACGACAAGACCGCTTCGGCCAAGGCAAGCAATGACGCTGCTGCCGATGATGAGGCCCCCGCCAAGCCTGCCCATCACGGGTCGGGGCAAGGCGGTGCGGCACAGGGTGGCAAGCCCCACGGCAAGCCAGTGTCGGACCAGGGATGACCCTTCCATCCCTGCGTGACGCAATCCGGATTCATGGTCTGGATGCGAAGAAATCCTTCGGTCAGCATTTTCTTCTCGATCCGGGAATCGTTGCCCGGATCGCCGCACTGGCTGGCGACATGGCTGGACGGCAGGTGGTCGAGATTGGCCCCGGTCCCGGTGGCCTGACACGCGCCCTGCTGGATACGAAAGCCGATGCGGTGCATGCGGTTGAGATCGATCAGCGCGCCTGGCCCCTGCTGGATGAACTTGTCGCCCACGCGCAAGGCAGGCTGCATCTGATCAAGGCGGATGCCACGTCTCTGGACTGTGCCACGCTATGCCCCGCGCCACGCAAGATCGTGGCCAACCTGCCCTATAATGTCGGCACGCCTCTTCTGGTCGCATGGTTACGTCAGGCAGCGTCTTGGGAGCGCATGACGCTCATGTTCCAGCTTGAGGTGGCCGAGCGTATCTGTGCTGCGCCCGATACCGGTGCCTATGGCCGACTGGGTGTGCTGGCGCAGTGGTGCGCAACCTGCAATGTCGTCATGAAAGTCCCTGCGGGTGCCTTCTCCCCCCCGCCCAAGGTAGAGTCGGCTGTGGTCGATATCGTCCCGAAGCCCATCCAGCCTTCAGCCTCGATGTTCAAGGCGATGGAGCATGTGACGCATCTTGCCTTCGGGCAGAGAAGAAAGATGCTTCGTGCCTCGTTGCGTCCCATTGGCGGCGAGGCCCTGCTTGAAAAGGCAGGAATCATCGCGACGAGGCGGGCCGAGACACTGTCGATCGACGAGTTTGCCACGCTTGCAAAACTGGTCTGCAAAGAGGGCTGAGCCGCGCTCAGTGCTTGCACTGGGCTGAGCGAACGCCCATACAGGGTAGACGCGGGTGCTTTTGGCCGGAAATGCGGGTGCATGTGGCGCCCGAAACAGATCCACGAAAGCATGTTTGCACGCATAATTCTTCTGCGTGGCCGCTATACTATCAAGGAGCCTTGCTATGGCAACAGGCACCGTCAAGTGGTTCAACTCAACAAAGGGCTATGGCTTCATCAAGCCGGATGCCGGTGGCGACGATGTGTTCGTGCACATTTCTGCCGTTGAGAAGGCCAACCTTTCCTCCCTCAACGACGGCCAGGCGCTCTCTTATGAGACCGAAGTCGGACGCAACGGCAAGACCTCGGCAGTAGCTCTCAAGCTTAGCTGAATCCAGCCGTTACGGGTGCCGGATTCCGGTAGAGGAAAGCGAACAAAACCAGTCGGGCGCGCAAGAGCCTCCCTTGGTGACCGTTCACGTCTCGCCGGATCTGCCCTGTCTCTGCACGGGGAGGACCATTTCCTCCCCCTCGGGTCGCTTTGAGCCCCCGCTTCCCCCTCAGAATGCAATCGATGTCGCGACAGCGAAGCTGCGCCCCTGCCCCCAGCTATTGCGGTAAACCGACCCTGTCGGAGCGATGATGTAACCCTGGTTGAGCAGGTTGACCGCATTGAGTTGCAGGTTGATCTGCCGCAAAAAGAGTTGCGTCACCGTCCATGATGCAAAGGCATCAACCGTGCCATAACCGGGCACCTGGAAGCTGTTATCAAGCGCTGCCGAGCGCGTCCCCACAAGATGGACACCGCCACCTGCACGCATCGACATAGCGTGCCACGGCAAGACGCCATTCCAGGTTAGGAACAGGCTCCCGCTGTTTTTCGGCACGCCAATCAACTGGCGCCCCTCAGTGGCAGGCGTATCACGCAGCGTCCGGGCATCGGTCCACGCATAGGCGAGCACGGTGCTCCAATGGGCAGACAGTGCCCCTGTTACACTTGCCTCCAGACCTTTGGACCCGGCCAGACCGGTAAGACGCTGCACGATGTTGCCATCGCGATCCTGCCCCGCAGTCTGGAGAACGTTTTTCTTGCGGATATGATAGAGGGCGAGATCGGCTGTCAGGCCGCCATGCGCATAACGTGCCCCGACTTCAAATTCCCGACCCGTCGTGGGCTTGTAGCCTCCCTGCAGCACGCTGCCAGCGGAGAGCTGATTTGCGCCGAAGGATTGCGAATAATCGCCATAGAACGAAACGCTCCTGAATGGCTGCCAGACGAGCGCGGCAAATGGTAACGGCTTTGTATAGGATGCATCGGTCGTCTGGATGAAGGGAATCCCACTGCCATAGCGCAAACCGAACCACTGGTAGCGCACGCCGCCGCTTGCAATCAGGCTGCTTGTCAGGTGGATATTGTCCTTGAGATAGCCAGATGCCGTATTGATGTTCTGCTGCAGATTGCTGTTTGCCGGATTGGGGCGCCCGACGGGTTCCAGCCCCCCATAGACCGGATTGGCCGGGGTAAAGCCACCCTGATTGGCTGACTGATAGAACACCCCCTGATCCTGATTCCGGTTTTCGTAGTCGATACCCGCCGTGATTTCGTGACGCATCCCCCACAGATCGTGATCGCCCAGATAATCGAGGGCGACACTGCCATTGGCACGGATTGTCCCACCATTGGCACGATAGCGACGTAGCAGAATGCCGGTACGCGCCGAGTAGCTCGAAGGGTCAGCCTGCCTGTCATGATAATCGTCGCGGTTATAGCCACCGGACAGCCTGAGCCTGTCATGCATCCCGATCCGGTAGCCCAGATGACTGGCGATGAGATGACGGGCACCAAAAGACGCGGTCCAGGGTTCATCAAGACGCTTCTGAGGACCGGAAACCGGATTATTCCCGACAAAAACGGCGCCGCGATCCAGCACATTGTCGTAAGCGACATATTCGTAAGACAATGCGCCATCCCAGCGTTCGTGATGCCAGCTGAGTGTCGGTGCCACCAGGATCTGCTTGTTGGCGCCAAAATTACGCCAGTAATTCTCGTTGCGGTAACTGCTAATCAGACGGAAAGCCAGCGTCTTTCCGAGCGGCCCGGTAACATCGACATGACCATTTCCACCTCCCAGAGAGCTCCACTGGGTCCCCAAAGCTGCTCCCCAGCGCCGGAAATCGGGCGCCTTGGTGATGACATTGATCACACCGCCTGGCTCCTGCATGCCGTAGAACAGTGAGGCTGGCCCTTTGAGGATCTCGACGCGCTCGGCAGTATCACCCTGATAATTGCGTCCAATGGGCATCCTCACC
Organism: Asaia sp. HumB; assembly: GCF_030263835.1. Classification (NCBI taxonomy): domain Bacteria; kingdom Pseudomonadati; phylum Pseudomonadota; class Alphaproteobacteria; order Acetobacterales; family Acetobacteraceae; genus Asaia; species Asaia sp. HumB. The sequence goes on from NZ_JARPML010000002.1 coordinate 502,253, forward strand.
CCGTCGCGCAGGATGGACCCATCATCAATAGCCCCAAAGCCACGCTTGATGAGGGCATCCTGTGTACCGCCGAAGTTGTTCCCGATTGCCATACCGGGCACGTATTTCGCCATGTCTTCCATGGTCTGCGGCGAGAAGTCCGCGAGCGTCTGATGGGTGACGACATTGGTGGTCTGTGTCTGTTGCAGAAACGGGGTGGCGCGCTTGTCCCCCATAGCGCTTTCGGCAGCGGCATAACCACCACGAGCCCCCATTACGGTCAGCACCTCATGGTTCTGATGGTGCCGCGCGTTCGTCTCGCCTCCCTGGCCTTCCCGGTGCGGGTGGGTGATATGGCGCTTCGGTGCGTCACGCGTGGCGATATCATCCCCTGTCCGCCCGGGGCTTACAGCATTGTCGCCAGGTTTGCCCTCCGCCAAGGCATTAGGCAGCAAGGTCATGCCAAGTGCCGCAATGAGGACGATTCCGGGGCCAGACAGGCTCACCCCATTTTGTGGGTTGAGAATGTTTCTCATTCGCTAATCGTTGGCACAAAGAGTTACGTAACGAAACCGTGAGTCACGGTTTCGAGAGCCTATTTTTTTAACAAAGTATGAGATCGTACGTCAGTCGGCTGACTAGGGGCCAGCCGTGCTGCACAAAATAGGCTTCAACGACCAGCCATATAGTCGCGGGTCAATGGAACAGCATCGATATCGGCAGTCAGCTGAAGCTGGAAGTTCATGTGGCCCTGCAGTCGGAAAGACAGTTCGACCCCAACGAGGTAGAACTCGAACATACGGCAGAAGCGCTCGTCATACAGCGCCTTGATCTTCTCGCGATTGGCCGCAAAGCGCTCACGCCAAAGCCGGATCGTTTTCGCGTAATGCAAGCGCAGGATCTCGCAATCCGTCACCCAAAGGCCGGCCCGCTCGATTGCAGGAAACACTTCGCTCAAAGCCGGGGAATACCCACCGGGGAAGATATATTTATCGATCCAGGGGTTGGTGGAACCCGGCTCATCCATACGTCCGATCGAATGGACAAGCGCCACACCCCCAGGCCGAAGCGCCTTGCGCAGGGTGCGGAAATAGGTGTCGTAATGGCCTATGCCGACATGTTCGAACATGCCGACTGAAACGATGCGGTCATACTGCCTGTCGAGCTTGCGGTAATCCATGAGCTTGAAGGTTACCAGCCCTTCAAGCCCCGCCGCACGGGCACGCTCGCGGGCCACCTGAAGCTGTTCCTGCGAGAGCGTGATGCCTGTCACCTTGGCGCCGTAGTCACGCGCCAGCGTCAGGGCCATGCCTCCCCAGCCGCAACCGATGTCGAGCACATCAAGGCCGGGCCGGTCGAGTTGCAGCTTGGCAGCAATATGATGCTTCTTGGCGAGCTGCGCCTCTTCCAGTGTCATGTCGTCAGAAGTGAAATAGGCGCATGAATACTGACGGTCTTCATCGAGGAAGAGGTCGTAGAGTCTTCCGTTCAGATCATAGTGATGAGCGACATTGCGACGTGAGCGCCTCTGCCCGTTCCATTGCCGAAGAAACCGCGTGACGAAACGGGCCTTTTCCTCGACGCGATTAAGCAGATGGTGACTACCGTGGATGTTGAGCATGAGAACGCTCAGCACATCCTCAAGCGAGCAGTCCACCGAGACGATGTCGCCATCCATCCAGCCCTCACCAAAGGCGAGCCCGGAATTCAGAAGGAGTGCTCTCAGCGCCTTGTCTGTCTTGACATGAATGGCTGCGCTCGGACCGGGACGCGTCCCCTTGTAGCGGCGTTTTTCACCACCGGGCAGGATGACGTCGAGTGCTCCGGCACTGATAAAGCGCTTCAGAACACGGTCCAGCAGAAATATCATGGTCAATCCCGCTCTTCTCACATCAATTCAAGTAATTGAACGAGGAAAACCTGAGATCGTCAACTGGCCCCAATAACACAAAACCCGACTGCCTGAGGCAGCCGGGTTTTACATTCAATCGCTAAGCGATGCGTCTTTTCAGACGGCAGCGCCTTCGACTTCACCTTCAGCCGCGGCGTCTTCACCCTCGACTTCGGTTTCGAGAACGTATTCGTCCTCTTCAGCGACGATGGCTTCGCCACGTGCCTGACGCTCGGCTTCTTCTTCCGAACGGGCCACGTTGACCGTAACCGGGATCGACACTTCCGGGTGGAGGGCAACGCGTGCCTCGACCAGACCCAGCAGCTTAATCGGCTCGGCGAGGACAACCTGGTTGCGGCTGACGCTCAGGCCAGCAGCCGTCACAGCAATCGCGATGTCGCGCGTCGTGACGGAGCCGTACAGGCTGCCACTGTCACCAGCCTGGCGGATGATGACAACGCTCAGGCCATGCATACGCTCGGCAAGACGCTCGGCCTCTTCACGACGCTTGAGGTTCTGGGCCTCAAGCTGTGCGCGCTCGGTCTCGAAACGCTGGCGGTTCTGGGCGTTGGCGCGGAGCGCCTTGCCCTGGGGCAGCAGGAAGTTACGGGCATAGCCGGGCTTAACGCGGACGATATCGCCCATCTGGCCCAGATGCTCAACGCGCTGCAGCAGGATGACTTCAGTCTGTGACATGCCTGTCTCCTCAGTTCATCACGTAGGGGAGCAGGGCAAGGAAGCGGGCGCGCTTGATCGCCTGCGCCAGCTCACGCTGCTTCTTGGCCGAAACCGCCGTGATGCGGCTCGGAACGATCTTGCCGCGCTCGGAGAGGAAGCGGCTCAGCAGACGCACGTCCTTGTAGTCGATCTTCGGCGCATTGGGGCCGGAGAACGGGCAGGACTTGCGGCGGCGATAGAACGGACGGCGGGCGCCGACGGCAATGCGACGGGCGGCCGGGTTGATTTCGTTGGTGTTCTCGTCAGACATCGCGATTACTCCGCATCCATCTCGGCACCCTCACGGGCGCGGTATTCTTCACGATCGTCGCCACGACGGCCGCCACGGCCGCTGTCGAAACGACCAGCAGGCTTGGAGTTGCCACCACGGAAATTGCCACGATCGCCGCGATCATCGCCCTTGCGGGACAGGATCGGAGACGGGTCCTGGGTGATTTCCTCAACGCGCAGCGTGAGAACGCGCAGAACGTCTTCGTTGAGGCTCAGCTGACGCTCCAGCTCGCGGATCTGGTCCGGACGGGCATTCAGGCCGAGAAGGACGTAGTGGCCCTTGCGGTTCTTCTTGATGCGGTATGCGAGCGAACGCAGACCCCAGAATTCGCGCTTCTCGATGGAACCCCCATCCTGGGTGAGGAGGGTTTCGATCTGCTCGACGAGGGTTTCGACCTGCGCCTGCGAGATATCATTACGTGCGATAAGCACGCTTTCGTACAACGGCATATGAGCTCCCTTCGGATTGCTTCAACCCAACCGCCCGACCGGGACCGGTCGGATCAGCGCCTCTTCCACAAGGCTCGGGTATAGCCGGGACGATGCCTTCGTCCGGCAGGGAAAGGCGGCATAAAGCACATACGTCCCTACGGGGGCAAGAGTTTTCCTGCCTCGGAACGCTTCCATGCGAGCGACAGCCTGCTTTCCCGCCTATTTGTCCAAGCGATGGGTGCGCTCAGGGGCGGAGCAGATGGGCCGGCAGGGTGAGGCCAAGATCGTCGGGCACCGCCCAATGCTCTTCCTCGACCATGATTGGCACGAAGCCCGCAGCCTTGTAGGTGGGGAGCGCATTGGGGTGATCGGCCGTGCAGGTATTGACCCGCATGACCCGCGTAACCTTGCGCCAGCCATGAGATATGGCAGCCGCCAGCAATTTGCGGCCAAGCCCCTTGCCCTGCGCGCCTGGCACGAGCCCGAGATAGGACAGATAAGGGGTTTCCGGCTTGTGCATATCAAGCTCGAAAAAACCGGCCACGCCCTGCGGCCCCATCAGACGCCAGATTTCCGTATGGCGTGAAGCGATGATGCGATGAAGGGTATCAGCAGGCATCATGTACCGCATCCACCAGCAATGCGGAGCGCCGATCAGACGGTAAAGCGCCAGATAATCATCCACATCAGGATGCCAGCGCTCGATGTGATAGCCTTCAGGCCAGCCGATATGGGCCGAAGGTGGCGGCCTAAGACGTTCAAGGAACGTCACCTCGACCGTGACTTCGGTCGTGGGACGCTCCGGAATCGTCTCAAGCCAGGGCTCCATGAGCCGTTCCCGCCGATCAGTTATCGTCGAGGAAGGAGCGCAGCTTGCGGCTGCGGCTCGGATGCTTGAGCTTGCGCAGCGCCTTCGCCTCGATCTGGCGGATACGCTCGCGGGTCACGTTGAACTGCTGCCCCACCTCTTCAAGCGTGTGATCGGTGTTCATGCCGATACCAAAGCGCATACGCAGCACACGCTCTTCACGCGGGGTGAGTGAGGCCAGAACGCGCGTGGTTGCCTCGCGCAGATTGGTCTGGATCGCGGCATCCAGCGGAATGACCGCCGTCTTGTCCTCGATGAAGTCACCAAGATGGCTGTCTTCCTCGTCACCGATCGGAGTTTCGAGAGAGATCGGCTCCTTGGCGATCTTCAGCACCTTGCGCACTTTCTCAAGCGGCATACCCAGCTTCTCGGCCAGCTCTTCGGGTGCAGGTTCACGTCCAATCTCGTGCAACATCTGGCGCGAGGTGCGCACGAGCTTGTTGATCGTCTCGATCATATGCACCGGAATACGAATGGTGCGTGCCTGATCGGCAATCGAGCGCGTAATGGCCTGACGGATCCACCATGTCGCATAGGTCGAGAACTTGTACCCACGACGGTACTCGAACTTGTCCACCGCCTTCATGAGGCCGATATTACCTTCCTGAATCAGATCCAGGAATTGCAGGCCACGATTGGTGTATTTCTTGGCAATGGAAATCACGAGACGCAGATTGGCCTCGATCATTTCCTTCTTGGCACGCGTGGTATCACGTTCGCCACGCGACACCACGGCATAGACGCGACGGAACTCACCGACCGGCAGACCGGTGCTGTGCGCCAGATCGGCCACCTGATTACGCAGATCGATGATCTGCTCGGCATAGCGCGTGGTGAAGTTCTTCCACGACTTGCCGGGCAGCGCCGAAACGGAGGCCAGCCAGTTCGGGTCGAGTTCGTAGCCGCGATATTTCTGCAGGAAGTCATCGCGCGAGACGCGGCACCCCTCGGCCATACGCAGCATGCGGCCTTCGAGGTTATTGAGGCGCTGGAACTGAACCTTGAGCTGGGTCACCAGCTCCTCGATACGGTTGTTGTGCAGATGGACCTGCTCGACCATCTTTACGAGTTCCATACGAAGCGTTTCGTATTCCTGCTCGGAAGAGCCTGTGGTCTCGGACCCGCTGGTCAGCGTCTCGATGCGACGCACCTGAAGCGCACGCAGTGTATCGTATAGCGGCTCGATGGCCTCGAAATGCGCGAGGATCTCGGGCTTCAGCTTCTCTTCGAGGGCAGAAAGCGACAGGCCGGAGCTCTCCGGGTCGCCACCTTCCTCGTTTGCGGGCTCCTCGTCGAGATTGTCCTCGTTCTCCTCGGCGTTCTCGCTCTCGGCGGTTTCCTCTTCAGAGGGACCACCCTGCATGGCTTCAAGATCAACGATGTCGCGCAGCAACATCTCGCCTTCCTTGAGCTTGTCGTGCCAGGAAATAATGGCGCGGAAGGTCAACGGGCTTTCGCACAGCCCGCCAATCATCTCATCGCGGCCCGCCTCGATCCGCTTGGCAATGGCGATTTCGCCCTCGCGTGACAGCAGCTCGACCGAGCCCATCTCGCGTAGATACATGCGCACCGGATCATCTGTACGACCGGCGCTTTCGCTCACATTACCAGTGGGAGATTCTTCGGATTCCTCGGCCTCTTCCTTTTCCTCGGATTTCTCCTCGGCTTCGTCAGAGTCCTCGTTTTCCTCATTCTCGACGACCTGAATCCCCATCTCGGAGAAGATCGCCATGATGTCCTCGATCTGCTCGGAGGACATCTGATCCTGCGGCAGGACAGCGTTCAGCTCGTCAAACGTGATGTGACCGCGCTCGCGTCCCTTGGCGATGAGCCGCTTGACGGCACCGGACTGCGTGTCGAGGACATTGGTATCGCCGTCCTGGTCCTGCGCGTTCCGCTCCGTTCCCGTGGCCGCTTTCGTCGCCATACCCTACTCCCTGCTCCCGCACGCCCTATCGAACGCCGCACTTAAAACCAGCCATGAAAGAAACGCGCTTGGCCAGCGCTCTGCAATCACAGAACGCCGCCCCACCCGCCAGCCTGAGGCCGACCTGTCTTTCATTTGCGATCCACCAGCGCGAGCGCCAGCAATTTCGGCATCGTGCAGGTGGGCGATACGGGCCACGAAGTCAAGGGCCGGGGGCGCTCTTTTCGCGTTACGAAACCTGCATCGTCAATCTGCGTCATCGCCCTCTTCGCCGCGGCGCAGGCGCTCGAGAGTACGCAGCCGCACCATCAGCGCCTCGGGCAGTCCTTCCAGCGCGGGATTGGCCAGTGCCGCCTGCATGTCCTGCTCGACCTCACGCATGAAGGCCGGGAAATTGACCAGCCCGAAGAAATGCCACCATTGCTGAAGCGGGGCCTGATTGAAAGGTCCGCCCGTCTCGGCTTGCGCGGAGGGCACAACGCCCCGCGCAATCAGTTGCCGGGCCTCATCGCCCAGCCCCTCATGATCGAGCGCCGCAAGGGCATTCTGCTCTGTCAGGAGGTCCGACGAACCGATTTCGGCAAACCAGTCGAGAATCGTGTCGCGGATCTCATCGAGCGGATGGGGCAGATCGAGGCGGCCATAGGGGTCTTCGATCTGCGGCAGAATGGACGGGTGGCGCAGCACCAGAACCGTCAGCACCCGCAGACGCTCTCCCGCCCCGTCCCCTACAGCAATATTTCGCACCCGGCTCTTGCCGGAATCCGGCCGTGAAGGCCCACTCCGCCCCTTGCCCCGACGTGACGATGCGAAAAACCGCTCCATCAATGCACGTCGGTACTCAGCGGCAAGGTCCCTGTCCGCCACCAGTGCGGCAGAGGCCTCCAGCCGCTTTTTCAGCGCTGCACGCTGCTCGGGCACATCCTGCTTCACACCGGCCTGCATGAGCTGGAACAGCTCGTCCGCCAGAGAGGTTGCTCCATCAAGCACCTGACGCATGGCCTGAGGGCCATCGCGCCTGATCAGGCTGTCCGGGTCATCCTTGGGGTCGAGGCGGCAGAATTGCAGACTGCGCTCCGGCGTCAGAAGAGGCAGGGCCAACTCAGCCACACGAAGCGCCGCCCGCGCCCCGGCAGCATCGCCATCAAGGCACAGAATGGGATGCGAGGCCTCGCGCCACAGAAGCTCGAGTTGCTCAACACCCATCGCCGTGCCGAGCGGCGCAACCGCAGCTTCGAACCCGGCCTGTGCGAGGGCGATCACATCCATATAGCCTTCAGCCACAACCAGCTTCTGTGCCGGATCGCGCAAGGCATTGCGGGCCTGATCGAGATTGTAAAGCGCGCGGCGCTTCGAGAACAACGTGGTCTCGGGGCCATTCACATATTTAGGCTGGGCGTCGCCAAGAGTGCGCCCACCAAATGAGATCAGCCTGCCCCGCCGGTCGCGGATAGGGAACATGACACGCGAAAAGAACAGCTCGCCTCGCGGTGCGCCATGTTCATCTACACGCATCAGCCCGGCCTGCAAAAGCTGCTCGGCCGTAATATCCTGCCCGCGCAATGCCTGAAGCAGCGCCCCCCGTCCCTCGCCCGCCCAGCCAAGGCCGAAGCGCTCGATCGTTGCCTCGGTCAGGCCGCGTCGCCTGAGATAGGACAGTGCCTGACGCCCTTCAGGCGCATAGAGGGCCTGGCGATAGACGTTCTGTACAGCCTCGAGCACATCGCCAAGAGATCGCGCCTCGCGCGATCGGGCCTCCTGCCAGGGGTCCTGCCGGGGCATGTCGAGCCCGGCTTCATTCGCCAGTTGCTCGACGGCCTCCGGGAAGCTGCGTCCCTCGCTTTGCATGACGAAGGAGATCACATCGCCATGGACGCCGCAGCCAAAGCAATGGAAGTGATCGTCATAGACATAGAAGGATGGCGTCTTTTCCCCATGGAAGGGGCAGCATGCCTTCCAGTTGCGGCCTGAACGGCTGAGCTTGGTGCGGCGCCCGATGACAGCTGCAATCGGGGTGCGGGCACGCAGCTCGTCCAGAAAACCAGGATCGAACGCCATCGTTCAGCCTGCCCTCAGGACAGACGGGCTTTGACGACAGGATTGACGCGACCCATATCGAGGGCGCTGCCAAACTTGGCCTTGAGCACGCCCATGACCTTGCCCATCTCCTTCATGCTGGTCGCACCAGCCTCGGCAATCGCCGCATCGATCTCGGCATTGAGCGTCGCCTCGTCCATCTCGGGCGGGAGATAGGTCTTGATCGTCTCGATCTCGGCTTCTTCCTTTTCCGCCAGTTCGGGACGACCGCCTTCGCGATACATCGTGGCGGACTCGGTGCGTGACTTGATCATGCTGCGCAGCATCGGAAGGATATCCTCGTCACCGACTTCCTTGCCATTGGCACGCGCCGCAACATCCAGATCCTTGATACGGGCAGTGATGCCACGAATCTGGGCTACGCGATCCATCTCCTTGGCCTTCATGGCGGTCTTGAGATCGGTGGAGATCTGTTCTCTCAGGGACATTGTCTCATTCCTTTTTCGGATCACGCCACATGATTTCGGGAATATTTTTCCCACATATCAGGCAACGCATGTGAGTGGGAAAAAACTTCCCAATCTAGTCTCAAGGGCTTATCTAGCACCAACCACGCGAGCGTCCGAGTGGAAAAGGACGCAAGGGAGACGGGTATGGATATCGACGAGATCATCGAGAAGGCCGGTGGCGCCGAGGCGCTGGCGAGCCTGACCGGCGTTGGCACCGAAGCCATTCGCAAGTGGCGCCAGTCGCGTGCCATTCCCGGCAAACACTGGGCCGCATTGCTGCGCCTGCCCGGCATTTCCCTTTCGGACCTCGATCCGCAGACGCCTCAGGAGGAAACCCCGACAATGACAGAGACCTGCCCTGACGGCGCGAATGCCGCCCTCGTTCTTGCTGATGGCACCGTTTTGTGGGGCGTCGGCTTTGGCGCCCATACGGATGGCTCAGCTATTGGCGAGCTCTGCTTCAATACCGGCATGACCGGCTATCAGGAAACGCTCACCGACCCGTCCTTCGCCGGGCAGATCGTGACCTTCACCTTCCCCCATATCGGCAATGTCGGCACGAACGCCGAGGATGACGAGGCCCAGCGTGTGGCCGCGCGAGGCGTAGTGGTGAAGGAAGACGTCACCCTGCCCGCCAACTGGCGCTCGACCCAGAAGCTCGCGCAGTGGATGATCGGCCAAAACCTGCCTGGCATTGCCGGCATCGACACGCGTCTGATCACCCGCCGCCTGCGCGATGGCGGCCCGCAGACTGCCGTGCTCGCCTTCCCGAAGAATGGCCAGTTCGACCTCGCCGCCCTGCGCGCCCAGGCTGTCTCCTGGCCCGGCCTTGAAGGCATGGATCTGGCCAAGGACGTGACCTGCACCCAGAGCTACTCCTGGGAACTCGGCGTCTGGCAGAAGCCCGCAGCAGAGCGCAGCACGCGCCGTCGTGTGGTCGCTGTCGATTACGGCGCCAAGCGCAACATCCTGCGCTGCCTCGTGACCGCAGGCTGCGACGTGACCGTGGTGCCTGCCACGGCAACGGCCGAGGAAATCCTGCGGCACAACCCTGAAGGGGTGTTTCTCTCCAACGGCCCCGGCGACCCGGCGGCAACCGGCGTTTATGCGGTGCCCGCCATCAAGGGCGTGCTGGATGCCAATATCCCGATCTTTGGCATCTGCCTCGGTCACCAGCTTCTGGCGCAGGCACTTGGAGCGAGGACCTTCAAGCTGGAGCGCGGCCATCGCGGCGCGAACCAGCCGGTCAAGGACCTTGCGTCGGGCCGCGTGGAGATCACGAGCCAGAATCACGGCTTTGCGGTGGATGACAAATCCCTGCCCGAGGACGTGATCATCACCCATACTAGCCTGTTCGATGGCTCGAATGAGGGTATCCGCAGCACGAAGCTCGATGCCTTCTCGGTTCAGTATCACCCCGAGGCCAGCCCCGGCCCGTCGGATTCATTCTATCTCTTCGAGCGTTTCGTCGCGCTCATGGACAAGAAGGCAGCCTGATCCATGCCGAAACGTACAGATATCTCGTCGATCCTCATTATCGGCGCTGGCCCTATCGTGATCGGTCAGGCCTGTGAATTCGATTACTCCGGCACGCAGGCCTGCAAGGCGCTGAAAGAGGAAGGCTATCGCGTCATCCTCATCAACTCCAACCCGGCCACCATCATGACCGATCCGGGTCTGGCCGATGCCACCTATGTCGAGCCGATCACCCCGGAATTCGTCGAGCGCATCATCCTCAAGGAAAAGCCTGACGCCGTTCTGCCGACAATGGGTGGTCAGACGGCGCTCAACGCCGCCATGGCGCTCGACAAGTCGGGCTTCCTTAAGAAGCATAATGTTGAGCTGATCGGCGCCAATGCTGAAGTCATCGACCGCGCCGAGGACCGTCAGAAATTCCGCGAGGCCATGGACGAAATCGGCGTGGAATCCCCGCGCAGCACCATCGCCCACACGCTCGAAGAAGCCCGCGCGGCGCTGGAATCAGTGGGCCTGCCCGCCATTATCCGCCCTTCCTTCACCATGGGCGGCGCCGGTGGCGGCATTGCCTATAACCGTGAGGAATTCGACCAGATCGTGGCTGGCGGTCTCGATGCCTCCCCCACAACCGAGGTTCTAATCGAGGAATCCGTGCTGGGCTGGAAGGAATTCGAGATGGAGGTCGTCCGCGACAAGGCGGATAACTGCATCATCGTCTGCTCCATCGAAAACATCGACCCGATGGGCGTGCATACGGGTGACTCCATCACCGTTGCCCCGGCCCTAACCCTGACCGACAAGGAATATCAGAAGCTCCGCGATATCTCGATCGCCTGTCTGCGCAAGATCGGTGTCGAAACCGGCGGGTCGAACGTGCAGTTCGGTATCAACCCCGATGATGGCCGTATTGTCGTCATCGAAATGAATCCGCGCGTGTCACGCTCCTCGGCGCTGGCCTCCAAGGCGACGGGTTTCCCCATTGCCAAGATCGCGGCGAAGCTGGCCGTGGGCTATACGCTGGACGAACTCGCCAACGATATTACCGGCACGACGCCTGCCAGCTTCGAGCCGACCATCGACTACGTTGTTGTGAAGATACCCCGCTTCACCTTCGAGAAATTCCCTGGTGCCCCCGCCCTGCTCTCGACCTCGATGAAGTCGGTGGGTGAAGCCATGTCGGTTGGCCGTTCCTTCGCCGAGGCCCTGCAGAAGGGTCTACGCTCGATGGAAACGGGGCTGACGGGACTCGATCCTGTCGAAGCACCGGGCGATGGCTCGCTTGATGCCTATCGCGCTGCACTTTCCGAGCCGCGCCCCGAGCGTATTCTCATGGCAGCACAGGCCATGCGCGCCGGACTTTCGCTTGAGGACATCAACGCCGCCTGCCGTTTCGAGCCGTGGTTCCTGCGCCAGCTTCATGACATCGTGGTGTCGGAAAACGAGATCGCCGCCAATGGCCTGCCGCAGGATGCCCGCAATCTGCGCCGCATCAAAGCGCAGGGCTTCTCCGACCGCCAGCTTGCCCGCCTGACGGGACAGAGCGTCGAGGAAGTGACGGCATTCCGCCTCCGGCTCGCTGTGACGCCCGCCTATAAGCGCATTGATACCTGCGCGGGCGAGTTCGCTTCTGACACGCCTTATCTCTACTCGACCTATGAAGGCGGGTTCGGTGTACCGGAATGCGAAAGCCGTCCGACAGACCGCAAGAAGATCGTCATCCTCGGTGGCGGTCCCAACCGCATCGGTCAGGGTATCGAATTCGATTATTGCTGCGTTCATGCCGCCTATGCGCTGCGTGAGGCCGGGTTCGAGACCATCATGGTCAACTGCAACCCCGAGACCGTCTCGACCGATTACGACACCTCGGATCGTCTCTATTTCGAGCCGCTGACCGATGAGGATGTGATCTCTCTCATCCGCACCGAGCAGGCTGGTGGCGAGATTCTGGGCTGCATCGTGCAATATGGTGGCCAGACCCCGCTGAAGCTGTCCCGTGCGCTGGAAGCCGCCGGCATCCCGTTGCTCGGCACCCCGGCTGACGCCATTGACCGTGCGGAGGACCGCGAGCGCTTCCAGGCCCTGCTGCGCAAGCTTGGCCTGCGCCAGCCCGAGAACGGCATCGCACGCACCCCGGGTGAGGCCGAGGCCGTGGCTGAAAAGGTTGGTTACCCTGTCGTGGTTCGTCCGTCCTATGTGCTGGGCGGCCGCGCGATGGAGATCGTTTACGACCCGGCGGGGCTGCAGCGTTACCTGCGCTCCACCCTTCTTCTGGCGGGTGCCGAAGTCGCCAATGGCCCGATCCTGCTCGATCGCTATCTGAACGACGCCATCGAAGCCGATGTGGACTGCATCTGCGACGGTCAGGATGTCTATGTTGCAGGCGTGATGGAGCATATCGAGGAAGCCGGGATCCATTCCGGTGACTCTGCCTGCTCGCTGCCGCCTTATACCCTCTCACCGGCTATCGTGACCGAGCTGAAAGCCCAGACCGAAGCCATGGCCCGTGAGCTTGGCATTGTGGGCCTGATGAACGTGCAATACGCCATCAAGGATCAGGAAGTCTTCGTGCTCGAGGTGAACCCTCGCGCCTCGCGTACGGTGCCCTTCGTTGCCAAGGCGACCGGCGTGCCGGTGGCCAAGATCGGGGCCTGCGTGATGGCAGGGGCCAAACTCTCGAGCTTCAAGCTCGATGGCGACGCCATCTCTCCGCACGTGGCTGTCAAGGAAGCTGTCTTCCCGTTCCATCGCTTTGCCGATACCGACACCATTCTTGGTCCGGAAATGCGCTCCACGGGTGAGGTTATCGGTCTCGACAGCAGCTTCGAGCGCGCTTTTGCGAAGTCGCAGCTTGGCGCCGGGGTGGTGCTGCCCCAGTCGGGTGCGGTGCTTCTTTCGGTGCGCGACGGTCACAAGACGCAGGTCCAGGCCCTTGGACGCAAGCTGATCGAAATGGGTTTCAGCATTCTCGCCACACGCGGCACGGCTGCCCGCCTTGAAGAGGCCGGCATTCCCGTCAAGCGCGTGAACAAGGTGCTCGAGGGCCGTCCGAACTGCGTGGACGCCATCCGCTCGGGTGACGTGCAGCTGGTCATCAACACGGCGCAGGGTGCGCAGGCCGTGCGCGACAGCTTCGATATCCGTCGCTCCTCGCTGCTTGGCGGTGTGCCGCATTTCACCACCCTCGCCGGGGCACGTGCGGCGATCTATGCCATTTCGGCCATCAAGGATGGCGGGCTGGATGTGGCGCCCCTTCAATCCTACTTCAAACGCGCTTTCTGAGACCACGAGGCTTTGTCCTTTTCCCTACCCGGCTGTTTCAAGCCGGGTAGGGTGACGTGGCTCTGCCTCGCGCTGCGGAAAGGGGCTTGCCCCTTTCATCCCCGCTTTGAGGCCTTCGAGGCGGAATGCGACATCCTCAAGTCGCGGATTTTCAGAGGGTGGCCGCCTTTTGGCGCGTTTCAGGGCAGAGCCCTGCCCCTCCCCGAGATGATCAACTCTGTGCAAAACAGGCCCTCATTTCGAGGCTCGCCTTGAATTTACCCCCCGGAAGACCTAATTTATCTGATCAAATTGCGGGCGGGGATTGTCTCATGCCCATCCATGCCCCGTGCAGGGCCTTGGAACATTGTTGTTCCTGGGCGCTACGCGAGGGCTGAACTCGTTTTGGGGAATGCGCTGTGCAGAAGATTCCGATGACCGGTGAAGGTTTGACCCGTCTAGAAGATGAACTGCGTCGGCTGAAAAGCGAAGATCGTCCGGCCGTCATCCGCGCCATTGCCGAAGCACGCGCTCACGGCGATCTCTCGGAAAATGCTGAATATCATGCTGCACGCGATCGTCAGTCCTTCATCGAGGGGCGCGTTCTCGAACTCGAGGAACTGATCTCGACGGCTGAAGTCATCGACCCCTCGCAGCTCTCGGGTGACACCGTGAAATTCGGTGCTCATATTGAACTGGTCGATGAGGAAACGGACAAGGAGAGCAGCTATCAGATCGTGGGCGTCCACGAGGCTGATATCAAGCTGGGCCGCCTTTCTGTCTCCTCGCCGCTCGCCAAGGCGCTTATCGGCAAGTCGGTAGGTGACAGCGTGACCGTACCGACCCCGGGTGGCGACAAGAGCTACGAGATTCTGGCCGTCACTTTCAAATAAACGGATCAGCATCAGCACGGGCTGGCGTCTGGCGGTTTCGGACGGCCAGCCCCAAAGCAAGAAAAGAAGACCGTGTCCGAAAGCCTCACCCTCACCTTCGCCGATATCCTTGCCGCTCATGAGCGGATTGCCCCCCATATTGTGCGCACGCCCAGCATTCGCTGCGCGGCCCTGTGCAAGATGACGGGTGCCGATATCTGGCTGAAGCTCGAGAATCTGCAGGCTGTCGCCTCGTTCAAGGAGCGCGGTGCCGCCAACAAGCTGGCGCTGCTGAGCGACGAGGAAAAGAAACGCGGCGTGATTGCGGTCTCGGCAGGCAATCATTCACAGGGCGTGGCCCGTCATGCCAGCCTGCTTGGCATTGACGCCACCATCGTTATGCCGCGCCATACGCCCTCGGCCAAGGTCGAGCGCACGCGTGGCTGGGGCGCTCATGTCGTGACCGAAGGCGAGGATTTTGCCGAAGCCTCGATGGTGGCTGAGAGAATTCGCAAGGAGAACGGCCTCGTTCTGGTTCACCCGTTCAATGATGTAGCCGTCATGGCGGGTCAGGGCACCTTCGCCATCGAGTTGATCGAGGACAGCCCTGAGCTCGATTATCTGGTCCTGCCGATTGGCGGTGGCGGGTTGATCAGCGGTTCGGCCATCGCCTCGGCAGCACTAAGCCCCAACACGAAGATCATCGGCGTACAGGTCGAAAGTCACGCCTCGCTTTCCGCCTTCCCCGAGGCGGCCGTACAGGCACGTGGTGGCTCTACCATCGCCGAAGGCATTGCTGTCATGCAGATCGGCAATACCTGCCTCGAAACCGTCAGCCCGCTTCTCGACCGTGTTCTGGTCGTTACCGAGCTTCAGGTGGAATCAGCCATTGCCCATTTGGCCGAACAGGCCAAGCAGGTCTCCGAGGGCGCTGGCGCGGCAGCTCTGGCGGCAGTAATGGCCTATCCCGAGCTCTTCAAGGACAAGCGGGTGGCTCTTCCGATCACGGGCGGGAACATCGGCACACGCATTTTTGCCAACACGCTACTTCGTGCCCTGCGCCGTGATGGCCGCCTGCTGTCGCTTACCCTTCAGATCCCTGATCGTCCCGGTGTGCTGGCTGATATCTCCACGCGCATCGGCAATGCTGGCGGCAATATCATCGAGGTCTCGCATCAGCGCCTCTTCGCCGCTCCTTCTGTGCAGACGGCGGAGCTGGAGATCATGATCGAAGCCCGCGATGGGGCTCATGCTGACCAGATCGAGGCCGATCTGCGCAGCCATTATCATCTGACACGCGGCTGAACCTGCTGCCCGATCAGTGCGAGCGGGCCTCGGGGGAGAAATGACTGGCCATCCAGTTCAGGCCATCTGACTGGTCATAGTCATCCGGGAGGGCATAAAGCGTTGCCAGAACGGCCCTATCATAGGGAAGCATCTCCCCTGTCGGTCCCTCAAGGATCTCGCTCTGCGTGTATCTGAGCAGACTCCGGTCGTCGTAACCGTCGCGGAGATGCGGCGCCGCAAAGGCAACGAGCGAGAGCAGATCACCCAGCATGCCCCAGGATTCATTTCTGAGGCGGTTGATATCGATGATGATCAGAACAATCGTCAGGTCCCGCCGGGTTGTCACATTCCCCAGAGCGCTATCCACTACCGGCGCAGCATATCGAACCGGAAAGCTCGATGGCAGGATGATCGGCGGCATATCGCTCTTGTTGCGCATGGACGACGATGCCAGCCACCTGACGGCGCGTGGTTTGAGAAACTGCCTGACCTCGTCGCGGGTCGCTTCGACCTTACTCTCCTGATATTCCTGTGCATTATCCAGACCGACGAACAGATCAGGGTTCAGTTTGTGTATTCCGTCAGCCAGAGCATCGGACTGATCGGTAAAGAAGACGAAAAGCTGCTTTGCGCTGCAATCGCGCGACAGAGACAGCCCCAGACTACTCCCCGTATTCTTGAGGTAAGAGAACAGCATTTTGTCGAACTGCTCCTGCACGCCATGAATATCGACGCAGACCTGCTGATGCCATCGTGGCAGCGTGCCGAACTGACGTTCCCCCAGTTCGAAATTCAGATGATCCTCAAGAGCGTCTTGGGTCACGCCATGCACGGTCAGATGCTCCTGACAAAAAGCAGGATTTCCGGCCGACAGCCCCGTCAACCCGACGACAGCCAGGATAGCAAAGCGACGTAACAGACCGGCAGTACGCATGACTTCTCCCGCAAAACGAACGTAACAAACTGTATCATCGGTTTTGAGGAAGAAAAGACGTCAGCATACTCATGTGCGATCACATATCGATTATTTCAACAGAGCAAGCGGGCATCTCTCATCGTGCCATCCGACCTGCTTCAATACGAACAGGCCGGATCGATCACCCGCCAGTGCGCAGGACTTCAGCCCTGCACGAAGCCCTCACGCTTCAGGACCGCAATGGCCGCGCGGATACGATGGCCATAGGTATGTTCCTCCATCGTGCGCGCCTGAGCACGGCGCGCCATCTCGATGCAGAGCGGCGTGTCGTTGATATAGCGGGCCACCAGACGATCAAAGTCGATCTTGTTCGAGAAGGTCGGAATCTCATCGGCCGTGAAGTAGCGGCGCAGTTCGTAGGTATCCTCATGGAATACCTGGAAAGCACCTGCAGCAGCGGCCTCGAAGGTACGCGGACCGGGCGTCGAGGGTGAGATCATGAAGCGCTTGTTTTCGAAATGGAGCGAGCGGCCCAGATTGAGCACAAGCTTGGAGCGACGATACAGCTCGATAAGCTGTGCCTTCTCGATACGCGCATCCGAGAAACCGATACCAAACTCACCCCAGCCTGGACCAATGATCTTGATGTTCAGGTTGCGGAGCGTGGGCATCAGGTTGCGCACGATATCCTTGCGGCTCGTGAACGCCACACCGCAGAAGAGGACATCGATCGATTTTTCCACATCGGCCTCGATCGGAGCGTAGTGCAGCTTGCGGCTGGCTGCGAGCGGCAGATGATAGACACGCTCGCGCTGATAGAAATTGTGACCCCAGCGGTCGCAGGAGAAGATGACATCGAAGTCATCCGTGATGCGATAATTGGCGTCCTGCTCGTAGGGGTCTTCTGTTGCCCAGAAAACGGTCGTCGCCCCGATCTTCTTGGCCTCGCGACAGACCTCGCCGAAATAGGTGCTCTCCGGGAGATAGGAGCCGATAGCAAAGACGATGGTCGGCTGAATACGCTCTACTGCTGCTGCGGCACCGCTGATATGCACGGCGACAACATTTTCCTCGCCAAAGCACTCGGCCCAACCATCCATGATTGACTCGCGGATCTGCGCATTGGCCTGTGACTCATAGCGTCCGCCACTGCAAACGAGCACGCGCTGCGTCTTGCCAGCAGCCTTGGATCCCGCGTTTTTCTTCTCTGCTGACATGGTCTTACCGTCCATTCCTCGTTTCGGGCCGGGGGCGTCCCCCGCACCCATTATCAGACGCGGCAGCCTCAGGGCGCCACACTTGCTTCGATAATCGTCTCCAACGCGTGACTGAATCGCGCCGGGCTGCAATCACGTTCCACGGCCCGCAGAGCCCCGGAGCGGATCATTTTCCATTTTTCGCTATTCTCGTAGAGCTCTGCGAGGGCGAAGGCGAAGGCGATCGGATCCTCACTCGAGGCACTGATCAGCTCGGCGCCGTCGGCCCAGCCCATCTGACTGGCAAGCAGACGCGTAGCCATGACAGGCAGGCCATAAGAGGCTGCTTCATGCACCTTGTACGGAAGGCCGCCAGCATATCGGGTCGGCGCCACGAAAACCCTGTGCGACGCGTAGAGGGCCCTCAGGTCATCCACGGGGCCAAGCCAGTTCACCCGCTTCGCACAACGCAGTGCCGACACATCAAGCGCCGGATTGACGAAACCGGCGACCGTGAGCCGCACATCGTCGGGGAGATGTTCGTCCATTTCCGGCAGCACATCATTGATCAGCCAGAAAAGGCTGTCGAAATTGGGCGCATCCTCATCATGCAGAGCCCCGACGAACAGAATGTCACGCCGGTCCTCAAAACCGCGAGGATCCGGGCGCGTCGGCAAGGCATGGCCTAAAATCGACACGTTCTCATATCCGGCGTCCCGCACCAGGGCCGCATCATGCTCCGAAACGACCACGATGCGTTGGCAGTAATGCGCAGCCTCAAGCTCGCGCGACACCATCTCGCCCAGAGGCAGAAGCTTTTCCTTTGGCGGATGGAAGCGCGCTTTGGCAATCGTTCTCGGTGCCGCAATCACCTCGGTATCGAGCACGACGCTGTCAACGGGCAGATGGCGGCTCTGTTCGGTAAGCACGGGAAGAAGACGTGTCAGGTTATGGGTGCGCCCAATCCAGACAACATCATAATAGCCTGCTCGTTCCTCGATGAATGCATTGAGATCGCCGAGATCACTATGCGCCATGAGTTCCACATCATCCGGGAAGTTGGTCGCCAGATCGAGGTGACTCGCAGGTCTCGGCAACACCGGGAATACCGTGACCTGCAAGCCAAGACGGCTCATGGCCCAGACCAGATCGTTGGAGCGGACATATCCCGAGCCCAGCGAACGCAGGGGGATACGATCCTCAATGAACAGGACGCGACACCGGGCACCACGATGGGAACGGGCCAGAACGGCATTACGCACATGGGCAGGAAGCTGCTGCCTCAGATATTCCTGATGCTGCTTGCCGAAGATGCGATGATTGATCTGGATCTGCGCATGCGAGCCCGCATTGCCAGCACTGCCGAATTCGAGATGCTCGACCACGACACCGGGATCGTAGACGATGCGCTTCCCAGAGCGCACGATACGCAGACAGAAGTCGGTATCCTCGAAATAGGCGGGACGATAGATCGTTTCATAGCCGTTGAGGGCGCGGGCGATTGCGCTGCGGACCATAAGAAAGGCCGCCGAGCAGTAATCGACATCGCGAACGAAATTCGCCTCAGGGATCGTGGGATTGTCCTGGCGGCGGTAGCCATAAGTCGCACCGTCGCGCCAGATGATCGACCCGGCCTCCTGGAGCCACATATTGCTGCGGATCAGCTTGGCACCGACAGCCGCAATGTCCTCTGACGCATGCAACCGCGAAAGCGCATTGCTGATCGCGTGGGGATACAGGCGCAGATCGTTGTTGAGATAGAGCAGAACCGGCGCACGCACCTCAGCCAGTGCTGCGTTGCACCCGTCGAGATACCCGATGTTGTAGCGATAGCGCATGATTTTGGCACCACGCACGACGTGCTCGATCCGAGTCGTCTCGTCGCTCGATGCCGAATCAACCAGAATAAGCTGGATTGCGCCGGGATAATTCGCCCGCAGCGATGCCAGCACCTGCATGGTCAGCGCATATTTATCGTGCAGCACCATGATGACGGAGAGCTCGGGCTCGCCCTCAAAATGGAAATCCGGCGCGTTACGGGTGATGATACGCTGCTGCAATGCGGCTTCGGCTTCGAAGAGCCTGCGTGTCTGCTCCTCGGTCGGCGGCGCAACGTCACTCTGCTCACCATATCTCAGGCGCTGGGCCACCCAGCATGAGTAGACGCTGTCATAAAGCCCGGCATCGAGTAATGCCCGTATCTCAGGCTTTTCGCCAAAGACATGCAGGTTGATACCCTCGGCCGGGCGGCGGCCTTCCCTCGCCCCGAACCTGACGAAATGCTCATAGCCATTGCGAAACGAGCCGTTATCGATGCTCGGCGCCACATCGGCATGGACCCGCAGATAATACAGGTCGTCGAAGAAAGCCTGGGGGTTGAACTGTCGCGGCGTCTGATTGGTCAGATAGTGATGCAGGGCCGATACATAACGTCCGGCACCGATCTCCCGATCAACCTCGGGATAACGCTCACGATACCAGACCGGGTCGAAATACCAGGACACGCGATGATGGTCTGCAATCGCGGGTGTGTCGAAAGCGAGAGCCGCGAACAGGCCACGCGTTGCGCCAGTCTCAACCGGGGCCTCGACCGCAAGCCGCGCTACAGCCTCCGGATCGACAAACCAGTGGCCGGCAAGCCCGTCCACATCACCGATCTCGAGAAAATGGTCATATCCGTTGATATAGAAACCACTCGACAGGGATGCGTCGAGCAGGCTGCCATTGCGTGCCCGGTAATAGGTCTCGGAAAACAGCCAATGCGGCGCATAGGTTGAAAAACCCTCCGCGCAATAATGGTCAAAGCCCGAGGCCAGCTCACCACGACAGATTTCGGCATAGATCTCGGGATAGGCCTGACGATACCAGCCCTCATCGAAATAGCGATTGGGAGAAAACCCGAAGGATTTCCCAATCGTCTCGTAATGCTCGGTCGCGTCACGCAAGCCATTGGTGGCGATTTCCTCAGCCGCCTCGGGATGAAGACCGAGATACCAGTCTTCATCAACCTGACGCCACTTGGGGATGCGCTCATGCTGCATGAGAAGATCTTCCCCGCGTGTCAGAGAGCAGGCTCGGACGCGTGGCGTGCCTCGATGCTGTCATTGACCTGAGCCACAACAGCCTCGGTGACATCCCTGTGCTCGACGGAGGTGACAATACCATCGGCCACATTGACCACCACATCCAGCGGCTTCACCCCCACCATTTCACCGATCGTATTCACCAGACACAGACGATAGCTGCCAGCAAGTTCCGCAGCATAGCCCGAGGCGACCGAGAGCCAGCCCTCGAAGCCGACGCAAAGCGGTGCATCGGCAAAGATCGTCTTCACGTCGTGACGCAGGAAGCGGTTGAGCGCGAAGAAGAACACGTCATTCTCTGCTTCACCAACGAGAGCGACCGACATGGTCCCGGCGCGCTCTACCTGGCGCAAGAAGCCCCAGCCACGGATGAACAGATTGCCATCTTCGGTCAGCAGGGGCGCCGGATCACCGATGAGGCCGCTCAGTGAATCGATATAGTGCTGGAAATCGTTCGGCGCACGATGCGTGGTCATCTCACGATTGAGGCGGCTCAGCTTGATGCCGCGCAGATGCCCATCCGCATGAGAAACGCGTGTGAAATCAGCCATGATCTGGTCGTTGGACGGGCGCTCGACCTGAATCTCGTTGATCTTGCCATCCTTGACCGCAATCTCGACCGAGGTGACCATGAAAGCGCCGGACCCGTTGACGATATTGACCAGCGCCACACGGAAGCGTCCTTCACACCATTTGCCGCGCAGAGCAGCCTGACCGGCAAAACCCGAGCGACGCGGTGCGTTGGGGTAGATCGATACGACATCCCCACGCGCCTCGCGAGAGCAGGGCAGGAAGATCATCGGGGTGTCATCATCACCAATCAGGACGGCATACATCGACCCTGCGGAGCTTACGCCCGGCAGAACATGCCAGCCGCGAATATGGAATTCATACGAACCGGCAAAATCCTCCGGCTCGTTATCGGCCAGAACGAAATGGCAGACATCGTCAATGTAATATTCAGCGCCCTGGATCGAGTACCAGTCCGTAACGGTCTCGGGCAGTTCCACCGACAGATCGCGAATGGTTGGCGGATCGAAGATGTGACGCGGCGGGGCCTGATGACGCCACGACGCATGGGGCAGCAGATGAACCTGCCCGGCATCGATCTGCATCTCAGCCGTGCCAAGCTCGCGAACCGGGGCCGCTTCACGATAGACGTCACGCATGTCGTCAGCATAGGTTTCGGCCTGGGTCCAGAGCGCAGGCGAGATATTGCCCATGATCTTGCGGCGAATACCCTCGCAGGAGCGGAGCAGTTCGAGGCGCTCGAGCACCATGTTGGCTCGACCGATCGGCACCTTGAATCCGTTGACGCCATCCTTCACGCGGTCGCCCAGAGCACCGACATCGGTCACGATGGGAATGAGACCGTTCTGCCAGGCCTCCGAGAGCGAGATACAATAGGTTTCAGGCCAGATTGACAGGTTGAGCGCAACATCGGCCACCTGCAGCGCGGCAATATCGCCCGCCGTATAGCGACCGTACACCTTCACGTTCGGGCGCGGTTTGCCGTTGATCACCGCGTCATATTCCGGATGGATATAACCGAAGATATGAAACTCGAAATGGTCGGGATGGGCAATCTCGATCAGATTGAGAATGGTATCCGCGCCCTTGGTGCGCAGGAAGTTGCCGACAATCGCGACCCCGAGCGGACGTTCACCCAGCGGTTCGTACGCCTTGGGCACGATGGGAATCGTGTTCTCGGGGGAGGGGATACCGAGGATCAGGCTGCTCTTCTGGTTCAGGATCGGATAGATCTCATGCGTCAGGTTGCGCGAGTGTTCGGTTCCGAACAGGATGAGATCGACCGAGTGAAGCATCTTGGCGATAAAGGCCCGACGGGTCTGCTCACCGCCATATTCGATGTTCTCGGCGACCTTCAGAATGATGTCGCTGGCCACAACCGACTTCACCTCATCCTCGACGTAACGAAGATCCTGGTTCAGCAGGTTATAACGCGACGAGATCAGCCAGAAATCATGAGCCGAGAACACCACGCCCGCGCCGCAGGCCTTGGCGATGATCGGCAGCGACAGGGCGTGATGGCCCAGATGCTGGAAATGCACGATATCGAAATTATACTGGCTGATGGCATTGGAAAACGCCATTTCTTCCGGACCATCGCACATGGCGTCCATCCAGCCCACTTCCGGCACGTCGTAACGCTCGACTTCCTGCCCGTTTGCCGTGGTCAGGCGGCAATGCGTGCCGCGACGGAGCCAGTAGAAGAACTCGATTTCACGACCCAGCATCGAGCACAGGGTCTGCTGATAGACCTCGACGCCGCCCCAGGCTGCTTCATGGATGGTGGAGTGCGTGCACATCAGAACGCGCAGACGGCGACGGCGCGGGGCAATCTCGCTGCCCGGCTTTGTCCGCCCGAAATTCGCCTTCGTGACCTCAGCCATGAAGCGGAGGCGATGTTCGTAGAGATGCCCCTCCTGCACGGAGGTCTGGGCTGCCACCGCAGCCTTGCGGCGCAGTTCGCGATCATTCAGCAACGCTGCGACCGCACTCACCACGCCATCGACATCGCGTGCCAAGAACGTACCCTCGACCTCGGCAAAGTACTTGGTGTCCATGCTCTCGGGCGCTTCGACAACCTGCGCAGCACCGGCAAGGCCAAGCTCATAAAAACGCGGTCCCGGAGCCGTTGCCTGGCTTACGTCACCGTGGCTGGCATAGTCACGGAACATGGTCAGCGTCACGGCGCTGGCATTGGCGAAGTCGATGAAAGCCTCGTGGCTCACCGGGCGCTGAATGGCCAGTTCCGCCAGATCGGCGGGGAGCGGCGGCAGATACTCATTGCCGGGGCAGATCAGCTTGAGGCGGGCCTGCGGAAAGGCTGCGATGATCCGGCGCAGCGTCTCGACGCGGTTGGGCCACATCGTCCCTGCAAAGAAGATATCGTAATCGAGCGCCTCGGCATCCTTGACGTCGCGATGATGGATCGTGCGGCTGGCACCGAGCGGCAGATAGAACCCCTTGCCACGATAATGCTCGGCACAGGACGGATCGTTGGTGAAGACGTAATCGAAAAGATGGGAGTTCTCGACATTGAAATCCCGCATAAAGGGGTCTTCAAATGTCCAAAGGATCATCGTTTTGAAAGCAGGACGGATGCGCCGCATGAGCTGCGTATTGATACGCTGGCCGTCAATACAAATAAGCGTGTCATGCTCGCCTGACGCAGCCGCAGCGGCCAGGGTCATGTTATCAGCAAGCAAGATCTGGTCATGGCCGAACAATGCCCGTGCAGCACGCTCGACCGCGAGGGTCAGGTACGAATTCGGGTTATGGGTGTAGTTCGTATTGTAGATAACAGCCATGAAATCCCCACCTGCACATCTCGTCAATAAACGGGGCAATCCCCGTCCATCCATTGATCTGCCTTTAACCTAATCGCCGGTCGGGAAAAAGTGTTCGCGAGTGAATTTATAATTAAGTTGAGTGTCAGTTTAACAAGAAAAAATAAAAGGGCTGCCGAAGCAGCCCTTTCATAGTGTTTCTGCGTTTTGACGACAGATTACACTTCGGTATTACGACGACGAATAGCAGCGCCGAGGATGTCACCGAGCGATGCACCGCTATCGGACGAACCGTATTCGTTGATGGCTGCCTTGTCTTCCTCGACCTCACGGCCGCGGATGGTCAGGGCCAGCTTGCGCGAAGCGCGATCAACGGACACAACCTTCGCATCGACCTTCTCGCCAACCGCGAAGCGCTCAGGGCGCTGCTCGGCCTTGTCACGAGCCAGTTCGGCGCGGCGGATGAAGCCGGTCAGGACGTCGTCCACCTTCACTTCGATGCCGTTGGTCTGAACCGACGTCACGAGGCAGGTCACGATGTCGCCCTTGTGGACGCGCGACAGGGTATCGGCTGCAGGGTCTTCCTGAAGCTGCTTGATACCGAGCGAGATGCGCTCCTTCTCAGGATCCACATCGAGCACCTTGGCCTGAACGACCTGACCCTTCTCGAACTTCGCCATGGCTGCTTCGCCGGCTTCGTCCCAGGAAAGATCAGACATGTGCACCATGCCGTCGATGTCGGCAGAGAGACCCACGAACAGACCGAATTCGGTGATGTTGCGGATTTCGCCTTCGATGGTCGAACCGATCTTGTGCTCTTCGGCGAACTGCTCCCACGGGTTGCGCTGAACCTGCTTCAGGCCGAGCGAGATACGACGCTTGGCGCTATCCACGTCGAGAACCATGACGTCGACTTCCTGCGAGGTCGCGACAAGCTTGCCCGGATGGACGTTCTTCTTCGTCCAGGACATCTCGGAAACGTGTACCAGACCTTCAACGCCGGGCTCGAGTTCAACGAATGCACCGTAGTCGGTGATGTTCGTGACGCGACCGGAGTAGCGGGCACCCGGCGGATACTTGATCGCCACGTTCTCCCACGGATCAGCCTCAAGCTGCTTCATGCCCAGCGAGATACGCTGCGTGTCGGAGTTGAAGCGGATGACTTGAACGCGAACCGGCATGCCGATCTGCAGGGCTTCGGACGGGTGGTTGATACGCTTCCAGGCAATGTCGGTGACATGCAGGAGGCCATCGACGCCGCCGAGGTCAACGAACGCACCGTAATCGGTGATGTTCTTGACGACGCCATCAAGGATCATGCCTTCCTTCAGGCCCTGGATCAGCTCGGAGCGCTGCTCTGCACGGGTCTCTTCAAGAACGGCACGACGCGAGACAACGATGTTGCCACGAGCGCGATCCATCTTGAGGATCTGGAAAGGCTGGGGCTGGCCCATGAGCGGAGCAACATCGCGCACGGGGCGGATATCGACCTGGCTGCCCGGAAGGAACGCCATGGCGCCGCCGAGATCAACCGTGAAGCCGCCCTTGACGCGACCATAGATCGTGCCGTTGACGCGCTGGTTGTTCGCGAATGCACGCTCGAGCGAGGTCCATGCCTCCTCACGACGGGCCTTCTCGCGCGACAGCACGATGGAGCCGTCACGGTCTTCGTAGCGCTCGACATAAAGCTCGATCACGTCGCCCGGACGCACGTCAGGCGCGGTGCCCGGCGGTCCGAATTCCTTGAGCGAGACGCGACCTTCGCTCTTGAGGCCGACATCGACAATCGCATACTCGTCCGTCAGACGGATAACGCGACCGGTGACAACCGAGCCGTCAAAGCCCGTGTCCTGGCCGAGGGTCTCGTCGAGAAGAGCAGCAAAGTCTTCGACGGTGTTGGTGGCTGAAGCCATGTGTTTTCGTAATCCTGGGCCGATCGTGAAGACCGGGCCAATGTCTGCGCCCGACATCTTGGCCGGACGGCTTGCTCGATGATCCTGGGCCACCCATGAGCCTTCAGGGAAAGATCGCCCGCAAGGCGCGGGAGAACGGATAGCGCAGGTGGCGTTACGCTGCCCGTGGTCAGACACCCGCAGCGGGGTGCTTGTCAACAAAAACCTGTATTTCCGGGCCGAAATCGGGTGCGAGCTCTCGACTCCGTCTCAGATCGCAAGTGCCGCCGATCATGCCGTTCAGTCATGCGCCGCGTATGAAGTCGAACACCTGTAGGCACAGGGGTGCTTTCGCGCTGCAGGACGCCCCGGCGATGGTATGAGTGCGATGACGGTGCAAGAAAGCGATCCGTGCACAGAAGGCGTCCGATGCGTCCCTACCCGTCATCTATCTGCCGGGAACAGGGTCGAAGGACAAAGCCCCCTACCCGCCCCGGCCAGATTGCAGGCTTTTGGCTCAGGCCGGAAAACGAGACCTAACGATCGACAGGGCGTGGGCCAGAACAGCCCCGGCATCCATGTCATCGGTTTCAATCAGAACGGCATCATCAGCCTGACGGAGCGGAGAAACCGGACGCTCCGCATCCTTCTGGTCGCGTGCGCTGATTTCTGCCGTCAGGGCAGAAAGCGCGCTTTCATCACGGGCGCCTGTCCCATGAAGCTGCTGGTAGCGACGCAGGGCGCGGACCCCGGCGCTGGCAGTGACAAAAAACTTGAGGTCGGCATCGGGGAAAACCACCGTGCCAATATCGCGCCCATCAATCACCGCACCGCTGGCTGTCGCAAACTCGCGCTGACGCCGAAGCAGGGCGGAGCGTACAGGGGCCTGTGTGGCTACCGAACTCGCGCCACGATCGATTTCCGGCACACGCAGGTCATCACGCAGCAGATCCTCGGGCTGGAGGGCCTGCGCCGCCTGCTCGCCGCTATCGGCAGCCGGGTCCAGTCCCTTGAGGATCATCTGACGGGCGACAGCGCGATAGAGCAGCCCTGTATCCAGATGAGGCAGCCCCAGTGCCGCAGCAAGCGATTTGGCCAACGTCCCCTTGCCCGCTGCAGCCGGGCCATCAACAGCAATGATAAGGCGCATCAGAGCGCAGCCCCGAGAGCCGTCATCAGCGACACGAAGCCGGGGAAACTCGTATTGATGAAGCCGGTGTCATCCACCATCACGGGCTTCTCCGCAGCCAGGCCGAACACGATGGCACTCATGGCCAGACGATGGTCCATGCGTGTCTCCACCAGACCGCCACCAAGCCCTTCAGCGCCACCGCGTCCCTCGATGATCATGTCATCACCCTCGACACGTACCGTTGCGCCATTGGCCTTGAGCAGCGCCACAGTGGCAGAAAGGCGGTCGCTCTCCTTCACGCGCAGTTCTTCGAGACCGCGCAGGCGCGATGTGCCGTTGGCAAACGCACAGGCCACAGCCAGCACGGGATATTCATCGATCATGGAGGGCGCGCGATTGGCCGTCACGTCGACACCTTGCAGGGCAGAGGCACGCACCACGAGATCACCGACGGGCTCGCCACCCTCGATGCGCTCATTCTCGATCTCGAGCGATGCGCCCATCTCACGCAATGTGGTGAACAGGCCCGTACGCAAGGGGTTCAGCCCGATACCGGGCAGTCGGACTTCCGAGCCGGGAACGAGGCAGGCCGCCACGATGGGGAACGCCGCAGATGACGGATCAGCCGGCACGACAACGTCGCGGGCCGCAAGACGGGCAGGTCCCTGCAGGGTGATGATACGACCACCTGTCGGGGTCAGCCCTACTTCTACCTCGACGCCGAAATGGCGCAGCATATTTTCGGTGTGATCGCGCGTCGCTACAGGCTCCTCCACCTTGGTCCTGCCCGTCGCACTGAGCCCGGCCAGCAGAATGGCGGATTTCACCTGCGCCGAGGCAACCGGCAGGCAATAGGCAATCGGTGCAGCCTCACCCGTGCCGATGATGGCCATTGGAAGCTTTTCGCCATGTCTGGTGGCAAAACAGGCCCCGTTGGCCGAGAGCGGCTGCGTAACGCGGCGCATGGGACGACTGCGCAGGCTGGCATCGCCCGTCATGAAGCTGGTGATGGCGTG
This sequence comes from Asaia sp. HumB, assembly GCF_030263835.1. Lineage (NCBI taxonomy): Bacteria > Pseudomonadati > Pseudomonadota > Alphaproteobacteria > Acetobacterales > Acetobacteraceae > Asaia > Asaia sp. HumB. The sequence goes on from NZ_JARPML010000002.1 coordinate 530,346, forward strand.
GCTGGACAGGATACCCGACAAAAGCCGGGCGGCCGTACCGGAATTGCCCATATCAAGCACATCGTCCGGCTCGTTCAGCGCACCGACACCCTTGCCCTCGATGACCCAGCGATCCGTCTCTCGGGTGATTGTCGCACCAAGGGCGCGCATGGCATCGGCCGTGCGCAGCACATCCTCACCTTCCAGCAGGCCGGTTACGATAGTACGCCCACTGGCAAGAGACGCCAGCATCAGGGCGCGATGGCTGATCGACTTGTCGCCAGGCACACGAATCGAACCCCGAAGCGGGCCAGGATTGCGCGCTACGGAAAGAGGAATGACGGGGGCGGAGGGATGATGTTCCATGATAGCGTTCATTCCGATGCGAGCCCCCTTCCTGTCAATTGCTGAGACCGGATTCACATCAGGTTTTGACATCAAAATCCCCGCTGGCATTTGACATTGCGGGCACAAGCTGGCATGGCCCCGTGCTTCGCGGCACAAGCCGTTTCCCTTTTCAACCGGTTCAGGATCGACAGGTAGTCATCATGGCAAAACCAGAACTCGGTCTGAAACGCGTCTGCGTCTCCTGCGGCACACGTTTCTACGACCTGAATCGCGCTCCCGCGATTTGCCCCAAATGCGGCGCAGAACAGCCCAGCGATCTGCCCCAGCCCAAGCGCGGTGGCGACATCCCCGCGGATCAGACCAAGAATGATCCCAAGAGCGACGAGGATGACATTGATGTCGATCTCGACGCCGATGAAGATGGCGATGACGATGTGATGGAAGACGCATCGGATCTCGATGATGACGATGATGATCTCGGTTCCGAGATCGAAGTCACCACCGACAACGACGATAACGAAAATTGATCTCCCTGGGAAAAGCCGGTCTGACCGGCTTTTTTCTTTTGTGCATGGCCCCTTCCTTCTCCTACGCCGAGGCGGCCGATCAACTGGGCCGCGCCCTTCGTGCCGAGCCCAGCGCCACAAAAGTGCTGCAAGACTATTGCAGGCGTCTCGCGCCTGGCGTGGCAATCACGGCCATTCCGCTACCTACTGACAATCTGCCGCCGCCCGCGCCCTTCAGGACCCATTTTTCGCTGAGTGCGCATGAGCATCTTCGGCTGCGCCATGTCAGCCTGCGCTGCGGGACCCATGTGCTCTCGGATGCCTGGAACTGGTATGTGCCTGAGCGTCTTGAACCCGCAATGAACACGCTGCTCGACACCACCACCCTGCCTTTTGGCCATGTGGTGGCAGCGTTGCATTTCAAACGGGAGGCGTTGCGGAGCGAACGCGACAACCTTCCGCCGGATATCCTGCTGCGCAACACCGCCATGCTCACACGGGGGGCTGACGGCCTCCCCTTTTCACTGGTGGTGGAGAACTATCTAGCCTCGGGTTTTGCAGGGCTTGTGTCGCCTGCTCGCCAGTCCCACCCCTGAGCCGTGCCCGGTCGCGGTCTGGCCCGTCGCTTCCCTTACGAAACGCCGCGCATATCGCGCCACTGGGCAACCAGAGCGCACCATCGCTCCCGTGTTTCGACATCGATACGATCATCTTCCTTCATGATGGCCGCACTTTGCTCCACATAATCCCGTGATTGCTCTGCAAAGCGTCTCTCAATCTCCTCGTGGGCTTTGGCGACGCCAGGCAGACGGGAGAGACGCCGGATACCCCTGCGCACATCCTCGGCGAGAGGCAGAGCCGGCTTGGGGCCGCCAGCGTCGAAACGTGTGGTGAAGAGGTTGAAGATACCAGGATTATTGTAGCGGAAGTGCTTGATCTTGAGCACACCATTACCGTCGTTCTCACCGCGGGCGAATTTCCACACATATTCCTCGAGCGAGCGAACATGATAGTGGCAGATCATCGCATTGACGGTGGGGCGAACGGCAAAATTGATATCGTGTTCGCCCAAATCACCATCACGATGACGCTCCCCGTCAATGGTCAGGAACGGGATGACGCGCCTGTTCTTTCCATCCGGGTGGTGGGCCGAGGCGCCACAGAAAAGACCGGTGCGGAATACCGATTTGATAAGCGGATGGCGCTCGGTCTCAACAAAACGTTCAGAAGAGAGGCCAGGTGCCCAGGTCAGGTGACCATTCGAATTGAACACGCGCCATGAGATGGCAACCGCCTCGGCGCCCTCATGCTCACGGGCCTCGAGAAGCGGCGGCAGGCTGTAATCCACATGGGCACCGGGCAGCACCATTTCATCGAGATCAAGCACAAGGCACCACCGATAATCGAGCAATTCCGGCACGATGGTCAGGGCGTGATAATAGGCTTTATCCTGCATGTTGATCCGCGCAGGAGCGGCCCCGGTATTGTCAATCCAGACGATCTCACCCGCATCGGCCAGGCGCTGCAACATCACCTCTGAACCGTCGGTCAGATCATTCGTGTAGATAAAGAACTGCTCGACACCGATGCGACGATGATGGGCAATCCATTCCAGCAGATAAAGCCCTTCATCACGCGCCGTCGCCAGAACAGCCAGCTTGTGGTTCGGGACGACCGCACGACGTGCTTCACCCAGCAGCCTAGAGCCGAGGTGATAGGCACTGCCCGGACCACGCTGGTCATGCAGGCCCAGAAAATCATAGCTCTCATCGGCCTTCAGGCAGGCGCGGATGCGACCGTTTTTCCATTCGTGCAGATCCTGCAGGGCGCTGGCGATCCATTTTCCGCCTGGCAAGGCAGCCAGAAGGCGCAAGGCATCACGTGTAGCAGGGTCAACGGCCCGGGCAAGATCGGTGGTGAATAACGCCACAAAAGCCTTCAGGACATCCGGCCGCAAAATGGTCAGCAGGATATCGAAAAGGGCAGGCAGGAAGCACACGGGAGCCGAAAGCAGCGCATGCAAAGCCGCCACAGCATCGTGACGCGCATGAAGCATGATGCCGAACTGCTCGGCGAAGTCGCCCAATAATACCGGCGTCGGCTTTCTGACGGACTCGAACTCGAAAAGCTCCCAATCCGATATGGTCGGCCGGTTGTCGTGGATCAGACCCGTATTGATTTCAGCCGTGAGAAATTCGGGTCTCCCGAATTTCTTGAGCGCATGACGACCTGCCTGCATGTCGATCACGGACAGCGCCATAAAGGCAGGGCACCAAGCTTTGGTATCACCACTGGAAAGCGCCTCGGGCCAAGCCCCATCACTCGCAACCAGTAGAGCGAATTCCGGCATGAAGGACCAGGTGATCAGCAGCGTCTCGCCTGTCAGGGCGGACGGGGCCTCGTGCGACAGCCTGTGATCACGACTATTCAGGTCCAGATAGGTTTGATGATGTGTCCGGACCCGGGATACTGTGAAACCGAAGCGCTCTCCATCAGCCATACGGCAGGTCGGTGAAGTCATGGGGAGTTATGCGCCTCTTATATTCTGATGTTATGGGCGCCACTGTAAATGCTGCCCACCATCGAGCGCAATCATCTGGCCCGTGACTGAAGGCATTCGCAATAAAGCTGTCGCGGCTGTGACAATTTCCTGCGGATCAGCGCCAATACCGAGAGGCGCATTCTGACACATCCTGTCGAAATGATCCTGTGACTGCCCTGCCGCCGGAAGGACCGGTCCCGGCCCAATGGCATTGACCCGTATGCGCGGCGCCAGAGCAAGCGCCATGGTCTGGGTGAGGGTCCAGAGCCCTGCCTTGGAGAGGGTGTAACTGATGAAATGTGGCGTCAGGTTCCAGACACGCTGATCCAGCAGGTTGAGCACCATCCCTCGCGCCGTCTCAGGCAAGAGACGCGCGAATTCCTGCATCAGCACGAACGGCGCTCGCAGATTGGTTTCCATATGCCGGTCCCACGAACTGCGCGTGACGTCGGACCACTCATCCCGCTCGAAAGCAGAGGCGTTATTGATCAGGACACCCAGAGGCCCGAGCGCTTTCGTGGCATCGCCGATCAACCGGGCCGTTTGCGCCTCATCCGTGAGATCGGCCTCCAGAACACATCCCGTTACGTCAAGTGTGGCCAGCAGGGCTCGCGCCTCATCCGCATGAGAGCGGCAGTGAATGGCAACCGAGAATCCCTCCATCGCCAGCGCCTCGACCAGCGCCCGACCGATGCGCCTTACGCCACCCGTGATTAGTGCAGCCCGGGGCATACCCGATGGGAAAGATGGGGCAGAGGTCATTTTCAGTGCGCGGGTCGCCGGGCAGAGAGTGCCGCAGCCAGCGTACCGTCATCCAGCACATCAAGCGCACCACCGATTGGCACGCCGTGACCGACGCGGGTAACCGTCACGTCGAAGGCAGCAAGCTTCTCCTGCAGCCAGTGCGCCGTGCTCGCCCCCTCGACCGTAGCCCCCAGCGCAAGGATGACCTCACGCACCTGACCCGATTCCACCCGCGCCAGCAGCGATGCCGTGTTGAGATCCTCAGGACCTGTGCCGGATAACGCCGAGAGCACGCCGCCAAGCACCTGATAGGTGCCGGGATGCAGCCTTGAGCGCTCAAGCGCCCAGAGATCGCCCACTGTCTCGACCACGCAGATCAATCCCTTGTCCCGCGCCGGATCGGCACAGATGCTGCAAGGATCGCTGCTGTCGAGCGTGCCGCAGATGGAACAGCTGCGCACGGAATGGGCTGCGGCTTCCATGGCCTGGGCCAGAGGCAGAAGCCTTGTCTGCGGGGAACGCAGGAGCACAAGGGCAGCCCTGCGCGCCGATCGCGGCCCCAGTCCGGGCAGACGGGATAGAAGCTGGATCAGCCTCTCGACATCGCCACCACCCATCATGGCTGTGCGCTCCTGCTCAGTACAACCGGTAAGACGGTTTCAGGCCTTTGAGGTTCAGAAAGGAAACTTCATGCCAGCCGGCAGATCGATCCCGCCAGTGACCTTGCGCATCTCCTCGGCATTGGCTGCCTCGACCTTGCTGCGGGCATCGGCAAAAGCCGCGATGATCAGATCCTGCAGCATCTCGACTTCATTCGGGTCCGCCAGCTTCGGATCGATACGCAGGCCGCGCATGTCGCCCTTGCCGCTGAGGGTTACGCTAACGAGCCCGGCGCCCGAGGAGCCCTCGACCGTGAGCGCATTGAGCGTGTTCTGCACCTCTTCCATGCGCGACTGCATCTGTGAGGCCTGCTTCATCAGTCCTGCGAGATTTTTCATGATGTCTTGTCCTTGAGGTCAGAAAGAAGAGCTGCCACCGAAATCGTGCCAGTCATCGTCATCCATCAGATCGGCATCGAGGGGCGCAAAGTCCAGATCGGGCACGGCAGGTTCTGCCGTCCAGCTCTCCGGCTCTTCAAGCTCTTCGGGGGGAAGCCCGTATTCGTCGAGCGAGAGATCCTTCGGCTCGCCAACACGGGCATCGGGAAACACGTCGAGTATGGCACGCAGCAGCGGGTGCGCATGAAGTTCCTCGCGACGCAGGGCCACGATCTCTGCACCCTGCTCATCCAGTGTCGGCTCGCCTTCTTCATCCGAGGCTTCGACTTGCCACTGCCCGGGATAGGCTTTCTCGAGCAGGGCCTGCAGACGGGTTTCAATACGCGGTGGCGTTCCACGGGCCATGCGTATGGCCACACGCGGCGGCTCGAAGCGCACGAGATGCGCCGAATGGCGCAGCATGCCATGCAACATGGCTTCGGACTGGCGTGCGACAAAAGCGACCATCTCACGCCATGAACGCAGGGGCGGCAGGAAAGCATCAACCTCCTCATCCTGCGGCGCTGGCTCGACCGGGGTCAGAACGGGCGCAGGGACAGCCAAAGCACTGGAGACAGCGTCGTAGGCTACACCCCCATTAGCCACCAGACGCAGGGCGGCTTTGGGGCGGTCATCGCCGCCATGACTGCCCGAAATTCCCTGCGAACTGCTCGCCTGTGCGGAAACCGATCCGGCGCCATGACTGGTCATACTTCCCGAGGAACCTGTCAGACTTTCCCTGTCCATATCACCGGCGGGGCGGTCCTCGGATTGCATCTGCATGACCATGCGTGCCACGCGATCCGGCGTCGGCAGGGTGCTGGCATAGCACAGACGTATGAGCACCATCTCCGCCGCAGCACGTCGATCAGGGGCTTGCTCGACCTCCTGAATACCCTTGAGCAGGATCTGCCAGGCGCGCCCGAGTTCGGCATTGGGCAGGCGATCGGCCAGAGAGGCCCCGCGATCACGCTCGGCCTCCGGCAATTCGCGGCTGTGACGCAGCGACGGGATGGCCTTGAGACGCGAGATTACATGGATCAGATCGAGCAGATCGGCGAGGAGGATGCCAAGATCGGCCCCCTGCGCATAGGCCTGACCACTTATGGCGAGCGCCTCTTCGGCCTTGCCCTGCATCAGGATCTCGAACAGGTCGAACACGAGCTGACGATCGGCCAGCCCCAACATGGCGCTGACCATGGGGGCCTCGATGCGCTCGGCCCCCTCGCCCTCACCTTGCGCAATCGCCTGATCGAGCAGAGACAGCCCATCACGCACAGAGCCATCGGCAGCGCGTGCGATCAGGGAGAGCGCCTCTTCCGAAAACGCGACCGACTCCTTCTCCGCAATGCCCGCGAAATGCTGCATGAGCATCTCCTGCGGCACGCGGCGCAGATCGAATCGCTGGCAGCGTGAGAGCACGGTCACTGGCACCTTGCGCAGTTCGGTCGTCGCAAAGATGAAGGTCACCTGCTCAGGTGGTTCCTCGAGGGTTTTAAGCAACGCGTTGAAGGCGTTGCGTGAGAGCATATGGACCTCATCGATGATGAAGACCTTCATGCGCCCCTGCATCGGGCGGAAACGTGTCGCCTCGATGATTTCGCGTATATCGTCCACGCCCGTCCGTGATGCGGCGTCCATCTCGAGCACATCGGGATGACGATCGGCGAGAATGGCCGTGCAATTGGCGCAGACACCGCAAGGATCAGCGGTCGGGCCACCCTGCCCATCGAAACCAATGCAGTTGAGCGCCCGGGCGATGATGCGCGCCGTCGTGGTCTTGCCCACGCCGCGCACGCCGGTGAGCATGAAGGCATGAGCAACGCGGCCCAGCTGGAAGGCACGGCGCAGGATACGCACCGTGGCATCCTGCCCGATCAGGTCATCGAAATGCTGGGGGCGATATTTGCGGGCGAGAACACGATAGGGTCCGCTGCGCTCGTTTTTATCCCGCGCGGGTGCCACGGACGCTGCCGGTGCAGGAGCAGCCGCTTCAACGGGACTTTCCTGCGGCGCATCGAAAAATCCGCCAGCCTCAACCGGGGGCAGCGGAATATCGTCATCGTGGGAGGGGGTATCTGAAGGCGTCATGACTCGCGCGACGAGACCGGCTGCTTCAGAGGGTGGGAGGCCGAACACATGACCCGAACAAAACTCACTGCGGCTGCTTCCTTCCGGACCTGACCGGGTTCGCAAGCCGTCCGTCCAAGGCCGACCTCCCGGTGCAGGGTTAACACCATTCTGCCTCTCATGCGCAAGAGGCAGGATCAGGTTTTTTTACAATCCGCTTGCGCCGCCGCCTTCATGGCGTCGGTCCCAGCCCCCATAAAGCTTGCCGCTTTCAGGTGCCGCAACCGATGGACGCCCGAACAGAATTCCCTCGGCCACACCCCAGGGGCGATGCGGCGAGAGCGCGTATCCCTCGATCTGAAGCTGCTGCATGACATCAGGGCTGAGTGCCCGCGGTTCGAGCTCGATCGCCGAGGGCTTCCACTGCTCATGAATACGCGGCAGATCCACGGCCTGCTGGATGTCCAGCCCGCCATCGATCACCCCGAGCACGACAGACAGGATGATGGTGGGGATGCGTGAACCGCCGGGGCTGCCGATCACCATGAAAGGCTTGCCCTGATGCGTGATGATCGTGGGGGCCATGGATGACAGAGGGGTCTTGCCCGGCGCGATGGCATTGGCTTCGGACCCGACAATGCCAAACATATTGGCACTGCCCGGCTTGGCGGCAAAATCATCCATCTCGTCATTGAGGAAGAAGCCGGTATCCCCACCGATAACACCCGCGCCGAACCAGCCATTAAGCGTGTAGGTGGCAGAAATGGCGAAGCCTGAGCGGTCAGCTACAGAGAACTGCGTTGTCTCATGCTTTTCGTGATCTTCGGCAGGCTGGGCCTGCATGACACCCGGCAGGGGGGCGCTCGCGACCAGCGCATCGGAATTCAGGGCGTGATCGAGTGGGATACCCTGACGAATGGCGGCCGCATAGGCCGGGTCGATCAGATGGGCAACGGGGTTCTTCACGAAGTCCGGATCGCCCAGATCGCGGCGGTCGGAATAGGCATGGCGCATGGCCTCTACCTGACGCTGAACGCCAGCCACCGTGCGCAGGCCAAGCCGCTTCATGTCATAGCCAGACAAAATGTCGAGCATTTCGCAGAGAGCCACGCCACCACCGCTGGGAGGCGGGGCTGTATCGATATCGTAGCCACGATAGCTGCAATGGATCGGTTCCAGCTCACGCGTGTGATAGGCCGCAAAATCGGCGAGGCTCAGAATACCACCATTCTGCTTGCTGGCGGCTACGACGCGCTGGGCAATATCGCCCTTGTAGAACACATCCGGCCCCTGGCTCGCGATGCTGCGCAACGTGTGGGCAAGCTCTGTCTGCACCAGACGATCGCCCGGCTGGAGCGGTGTACCGTCTGGACGAAGAAAGATCTTCGATGCATGCGGATCTTTCTGGAAGGCCGCGGTGCTGGTGTGCAGCAGATCGGCATCGCCCTGCCCGATCACAAAGCCCTTCTCCGCCAGCTCGATGGCCGGCGCCATGACCTGAACACGGCTGAGCTTGCCCCAGCGACGCTGGATCTCATCCAGTCCGGCGACTGTGCCCGGCACGCCGATTGCCCGCCATCCTTCGATGGAGGCCTTGGAGTCAACCTTGCCCTGTGCGTCCTGATACATCGTGGCCGTGGCAGCGAGCGGCGCGTGCTCACGGAAGTCGATGAACGTCGTCTTGCCGTCTGGCAGGCGCAGGGTCATGAAGCCACCGCCGCCGATATTGCCGGCAGCCGGATAGACAACCGCAAGCGCATACCCCACCGCAACGGCAGCATCAGCCGCATTGCCACCCGACGCCAGAATACGACGCCCGGCCTCCGACGCCAGATGCTGGGCCGATACGACCATGCCGCGCGTTCCGACAACCGGCTTTGCAGGCTTGAGTGCCGGGTTGACCGTGCCGAAGGCCAGCGGGTCATAGGGCATGGCCGCTGGCGCAGCCTGGGCGAGACTCGAGACAGAAATGCTGGCGAGGAGGAGCGGCAGGGCCGCAACCCGGGTGCAGACACGCTTCACGTAAATCGTTCCTTGCAGATCAGACAGAAGCCTTTGGCTTCAGACGTAAGGCGGCTTGGTAAAGCCGGCAGGCGAGAGCGTGAAAATCTCGCATCCCTCACTCGTTACGGCAAGCATATGTTCGAACTGTGCGGAAAGGGAACGATCACGGGTCACGGCTGTCCAGCCGTCTTCGAGCGTCTTGGTGCCTTCCTTGCCCAGATTGAGCATGGGTTCGATCGTGAACACCATGCCTTCTCTCAGCTTCAGCCCCTTGCCAGGCTTGCCGTAATGCACAACCTGCGGCTCGGCATGGAATTCACGCCCGATGCCATGCCCGCAGAAATCGCGCACGACCGAAAGTCGCTGCCCCTCGGCAAAGCTCTGGATGGCGTGCCCGATATCACCAAGCGTCTTGCCCGGCGCAACTTCCGCAATGCCAAGCATCAGTGCCTTGTAGGTTGCATCAACCAGATTGACAGCTTTGCGGGGCACGTTCCCCACCAGATACATGCGCGACGTATCGCCATACCAGCCATCGATGATGGACGTGACGTCTATATTGACGATATCGCCATCCTTGAGGCAGCGCTCGCCAGGGATGCCATGACAGACGACATGGTTGATCGAGATGCAGCAGGATTTCGGGAAACCACGGTAGTTCAGTGGTGCAGGAACCGCCCCATGATCGAGCGTGTATTCGTGGATCAGACGATTGAGATCATCGGTCTTGGCGCCGGGCACGACATAGGGTGTGATCATGTCGAGTGTGGCGGCAGCGAGTTGACCCGCTTTTCTCAGGCCAACAAAATCGTCCTCAGTGTAAATCGTGATCCCGTGGTCGTGCGCCATACTGTCCATACCCTGCTGTTGCTCCCGCTCATGTTGTCTACTTCACGGATGATGCAGAGAAAATGCGCTGCCAGGGCATGAGGAGCAAGGCCGGATCGTCGTTTTTTATCCCCTGACCGGATCAACCCTTCTGGTGGCGGCTCGTCTTCCGGGTCGAGACAACATGACGCGACGTAGCCATACGCAGCTTTGCAGACGCGACTGTGTGGTGCTTGGCACCATGCGCAAGGGGCTGATAGCGACGCGGGCCAGTCGGCGCCTCGGCCACTTCGAGAACAGCAGCGGACCCGGCAGAGAGATGCCCGTGACGGCGTGTGTTGCGTGCCAGAACAACAGGGGGATGCAGCGGGGCCATGGGAGCCACACCCTCCGCCGCAAAACCCTGATCGAGGATGTTCGCCATCATCGCGTTGCGCTGGGGATTGGAGCGCGCGCCCAGCACCACGCCCACAAGACGTACATTGCTGCGCTGAGCGGATGTGATCAGATTATGCCCTGCCAGATCGGTATAGCCGGTCTTCATCCCGTCCGCACCCGCATAGGTTTTGAGCATCGGGTTATGGTTCGGAATCATGCGCCCATGGAAAGCAAACATGGGCGTTGAGAAGTAGTGGTAATATTCAGGAAAATCCTGAACCAGATGCTGTGCCAGCATGGACAGGTCGCGTGCCGTCGTCACCTGATCGGGGTCAGGCAGACCCGAAGCATTGCGGAACGTCGTATTCGACATACCCAGTGCGCGCGCCTGCTGCGTCATCATGTTTGCAAAACGGACTTCGTCGCCCCCGCCCAGCAATTCACCGAGCGCGCAGGCAGCGTCGTTGGCTGATTTGGTGACGAGGCCGAGAATCGCCTGCTGCACGACGAAATGCGTACCGGGAACCAGGCCGAGCTTCGAAGGCGCCTGAATGGAAGCGTGGATAGAGACCGGCACCGGGGTATCAGCCGTGATCTCGCCCGCACGCATGGCGCGAAACGCCATATACAGGGTCATGAGCTTGGTCAGAGAGGCCGGATAACGCTGGAGGTCGGGATCGACCTGCGAGAGCACAGCGCCGCTATTCACGTCCACAACATAGGAACTGACATGGCCCGCATACTGAGCATGTGCCGGCGCTGAGACCGCTAAAGTGCCCAGTCCCAGTCCTGCGCTGAGCAGCGCGCGGGTAAATACCGACCATTTGCGCGCCTCGCCCGCCCGGGTGACCTTGATAAGGTTCGTCTTGGTAGCGGACTGCATGCAGTAGGTCACTCGTGCCCCCGGGAATCTGGCGTTAATTCGTATCATAGACTGACACATTTCAAACCGTCCACGATGATCTGCCACAATTGAGGGAAAAATAAGGTAAACGTCGCTTAATAACCCCGATTGACGTCCAAAAGCGTATTTCAACCCTTATTCGAGCATCAGGGGCTCGGTTGTCATCGCGTCGATACGCCCGCTAAGCGCCAGTAAAACACACGATTGATCTTTGCGAACGCCCTGTCGATCCCATATGGTCTGGATCATGCCGTACCGCAAAGAAGTTTCAGGAACCCGGTTAGCCGACGCCTCGGTGACCCCCGCCCCTACCCTGCCTCATCTGGCGGGCGAGGACGATCCACCGCGCAAGGATGGTAATAACGACGAGTCGCATATCAGCGTCGTCATTCAGGCGCGCCCTGAAACGCGGCGTCCGGCGATGTACAAGGTGCTCATGCTGAATGACGACTACACGCCGATGGAATTCGTCGTGCATGTTCTGGAACGCTTTTTCGCCAAATCACGCGAGGAGGCGACCAACATCATGCTCAACGTCCATAAAAAGGGCGTGGGCGTCTGCGGGGTCTTCACCTTTGAGGTGGCAGAGAGCAAGGTAACCCAGGTGATGGATCTGGCACGACAGAACCAGCACCCGCTGCAATGCATGATCGAGAAAGCCTGAATCGAAATTATTCGGCCTTGCCAGGGAAACGGCAGGAGAGACCCTTTTACAAACCCATTATTTGCCTACATCCTGTCATGCTGACCCGTCACGCCTGACCTCAAGGAGCGCCCCCATGTTGTCTCGTATGCTCGAACAGACGCTCCATCGCGCCCTCACCCTCGCCGGTGAGCGACGCCACGAATACGCAACCCTCGAACACCTGCTGCTGGCTCTGACCGAAGACACGGACTCGGTGACGGTCTTCAAGGCCTGCGGAATAGACCTGGAGAAGCTTCGTGCCGATCTGACCGAGTTTCTCGACAAGGATCTGGCGGGCCTTGCTTCCGACCGCCCCACCGAGCCTAAGCCGACAGCGGCTTTCCAGCGTGTCATTCAGCGGGCGGCCATCCATGTGCAGTCGACGGGCCGCGATGAGGTGACGGGTGCCAATGTGCTGGTTGCACTCTTTGCCGAACGCGAGAGCCATGCCGTCTATTTCCTGCAGTTGCAGGACATGACCCGGCTCGATGCTGTCAATTTCATCTCTCACGGCATTGCCAAGGCACCTGACAAATCCAGCCGCCGCACCCCGACCGGGTCGCGCGACAAGGATGAAGGGGAACGTGAGGAGAAGCAGGGCAAGGCCGCCAAGCCGCAGGAAGCGCTCGCCGCCTATTGCGTCGATCTCAACAAGCGTGCCGAGGAAGGCAAGATTGACCCGCTGATCGGGCGCGATGGTGAGGTTGAGCGGACGATCCAGATCCTGTGCCGCCGCACCAAGAACAACCCTCTTTATGTGGGTGATCCGGGCGTAGGCAAGACTGCTATTGCCGAAGGACTTGCCAAGCGCATCGTTGAGGGTGATGTGCCGGAGGTGCTGCTCGATGCGACGATCTTCTCGCTCGATATGGGTGCGCTGCTTGCTGGCACCCGCTATCGCGGTGATTTCGAGGAGCGCCTCAAGGCGGTAGTGACAGAGCTGGACCAGACGCCGGGCGCCATCCTCTTCATTGATGAAATCCACACTGTGATTGGCGCTGGTGCGACATCGGGTGGGGCAATGGATGCGTCCAACCTGCTCAAGCCCGCACTGGCAGCCGGTACGCTGCGTTGCATCGGCTCGACCACCTACAAGGAATACCGTCAGCATTTTGAAAAGGACCGTGCGCTCGTGCGCCGATTCCAGAAAATCGACGTGCCCGAGCCCTCCATCAGCGATACGATCAAGATCCTGCGCGGGCTCAAAGGCAATTACGAGCGCCATCACAAGGTCCGTTACACCGATGACGCCCTGAAGGCAGCAGTCGAGCTCTCGGCCAAATACATGCACGACCGCAAGCTGCCGGATAAGGCAATCGACATCATCGACGAAGCCGGTGCGTCGCGTATGCTCCTGCCCGAAAGCAAGCGCCGCAAGACGGTCACGCTCAAGGATATCGAAGAGATCGTGGCCAAGATCGCGCGTATTCCGCCCAAATCGGTCTCAACCGATGACCGCGAAACGCTTCGCCTCCTATCCCGTGATCTGAAGAACATGGTGTTCGGTCAGGATACGGCGATCGAAGCCCTGAGCTCTGCCATCAAGCTGGCCCGAGCCGGTCTGCGTGATCCTGAAAAGCCTATCGGAAACTACCTGTTTTCCGGACCGACCGGCGTGGGCAAGACCGAAGTGGCCAAGCAGCTTGCCGCCTCGCTGGGTGTCGAACTGATCCGCTTCGACATGTCGGAATATATGGAGCGTCACTCCATTTCACGCCTGATCGGTGCGCCGCCGGGTTATGTGGGTTTCGATCAGGGCGGTTTGCTGACCGATGCGATCGACCAGCATCCGCATGCAGTGCTTCTGCTCGATGAAATCGAGAAGGCGCATCCAGAACTCTATAATATCCTGCTTCAGGTCATGGATCATGGCCGTCTGACCGACCATAACGGCAAGACCATCGACTTCCGTAATGTCATCCTGATCATGACGACCAATGCGGGCGCGGCCGATCTGAGCAAGGAAGCTGTCGGGTTTGGCCGAACGGATCGTGTGGGAGAGGATGAAGACGCCATCAAGCGCCTGTTCACCCCAGAATTCCGCAACCGCCTGGATGCGATCATTCCGTTCGCCAATCTCACACCCGAGACTGTTGGCCGGGTGGTCGAGAAGTTCGTTTTGCAGCTTGAAGCCCAACTGGCAGACCGTCATGTGACGATCGAGATCAGTTCCGCGGCCAAGGAATGGCTGGCTGAACGCGGCTATGACCGCCATTACGGCGCACGCCCGTTGGGGCGCGTCATTCAGGACACGATCAAGAAGCCCCTCGCGGAGGAGCTATTGTTCGGTGCCTTGGCGAATGGCGGTGCGGTGCGCATCGGTCTAAAGGACAACACGTTGCATTTCGACTTCCTTGAGGCCACACCGGCCACGCCGAAGAATGGTGAGGAAGACTCTGACGAGAAGTCGGAAGCGACCAGCGATAGCTGACACCTCCCTTTCGCCCCGGTCGCTCACCGGATGAGAGGGAAGACAGAACGGCAGGCTCATATGAGCCTAGAAGAAAAAGCGGTGGGGAAAACCCACCGCTTTTTTATTCGTAGTGTGTACCGTTCACGACGACATAACCGGGCGTTGCCCAGTGTCGGCCTGTGCCATGATGCGTCCAGTCAATGCCCTGACTGCGCGCAGAGTCGAAATAGTACCGGCCCACGACCTCTACCTGATCGCCCGGCTGGACCCATGGCCACGCCGGCGCGTTCATACGGTCGAGATCAGATACGATACGAATGACCTGCCCGGGCGCCAGCTGCATGATGAAGTAGCCATGGACACCGCTGCGCGTATGACGCGCGCGCGTGGTGACCGACAGGACTTTTCCGCAGACATGTTCAGGCAGGTCGACATGCGTCGGACCTGTTTGCAGAAAACCGGCCTGATCTGTTTGGAATTTCGCGTTATCACACTTGCCGTCTGCTGCCTGCGCAATTGCGGGAGCCACAGCGAAAGCCAGAGCGGCAAGCGCAGCGCCTCTCCAGCGCCGAAACGATTGAACCTGCATCAGCGTCACTTCTTGTGCAGCGTGTCTGGCTTGTGCGCGGCCTTCGCGCCAGTCTTGTCACTCTCCACCACGATTTTGGGATTGTCCGTGGACGCTTTCACCTCATTGCTTTTGATCTTCATCGGCTTTGTAACCGTCTTAACCACATGGCCCTCGGTTTCGCCGTTGCTCGTCTTCCAGGTGACATCATCACCCATCTTGAAGTCCTTTGCTGACATGATGCCTGTCCTTGCTTGGCCCGGCGGGCGGTTGGAAAGGAAAATCCCGAGCAAGCCGAACGCAGGGCGAGGCACGAATGTTGCCTGCCTTGCCAACTGAACAGACACAAAAAAAGCCGCCCCGAGGGACGGCTTTTGCACGAATGGACTAGTATCAGGCCTTAGGCAGCAATTGCCCTGGCACCGGATTGCACATCCAGAATCTGCTTGAGGATCAGCGGGAATTCAGAAAGATGCCCGATGCGCAGCAGGCCAGGCCAGCTGGGAGCAGGCTTACTGAGGTCGCGCAGCAGCACACAAGCCATACCGGCGCGACGAGCGGCTTCAGCACCCGTGTCCGAATCCTCGAGTACGATGCAATTCTCAGGATGCACGCCTTCCATTTCAGCTGCGTGCAAATAGAGATCGGGACGCGGCTTTGGCATGTCGAGATCACGACCCGAATGGATGCGCTCATCTTCAAGCAGTTCATCAAGTCCTGTGCTCGAAAACTTTGCTTCCATTTCAGCACCGGAAGAGTTCGAGCCAATACGGATGGGGAGGCCCAGATCATGCACGCTCTGCAGCATGTCATGGGCGCCATCGATGGTTTCCGCTTCGGTTTCCATCATTTTGACGATGCGGTCCTGCATCATCATATCCCAGTTCTCGGGCATTTCAGTGCCGGTCTCACGGCCGATGCGCTCACCGATCTTCACAAGTTCACCACCCGTGAAAATCTTGTGGGCCTCGTCATTGGAAATGTTCCAGCCATAATGGCGGGCTTCTTCAGCCATCTTGGCGGTCGACAGATGCTCACCGTCAACCAGTACGCCATCACAATCGAAAATGACGAGTTTCAGTGAGCCATCTTCGCGAAGGGCTGCGGGGATATCGGTAGCATTAGCGGAAGCTACGGTCATGATATTGTCCTCTCTCGGTTTGTGCGGGCACCGACCGGCGCTCTCTGCACACAGGGTTTGGGCAATCACGAAATCGTGTGTATGACCCTAAAATAGGCATGGAAAAGAGAAATGCAAGGAAAAACGTCAAAATATGTCTTGTTGAGCAGAGAAATTCTGGATTCCGCCAATCCAGCGCACATACCGGGAGCAATGTCATTCTTCACATATTTAACGTTACGCGCGCTGTTTCCGGATATCCTATTGAAGACATGACAGAAACATGACAGGCACCACGCACACGAAACATATTATGGATTTTTGCTTACTCAATACTACGTAAGCCTGATTTGCATTTGAGGAGATGGCGGGTGAGATTGTAAAACCCTGCGGGTGTTCACCCGCCTCGAGTAATCGCGGGCATGTGATAAACAGCGCTGAACGGGCTCACCGGTTTTCTGATTACAGCATGAAGTTTTTGTAGCCTGAGCGTTATCTTGGAGGCTGCGTTATTATTGCTCCGCCTGACACGCAGGTCCGAACCCTATCGGGCGTAGCGCATGAGATAATCCCGGGCGACATCGAGGCTCTCTACAATGGCGAGAGCGTTGGCCCATGCGAAGTCGTCCGGTTCGGCCAGATCCGGCACCATGATAACGCGCATACCCGCTGCAACGGCAGCCCTGACGCCGACTGTTGAATCCTCAAGCGCGAGACAAAGCTCGGCAGTCACGCCAATACGGGCAGCGGCAAGCGTATAGGGTTCGGGGTCTGGCTTGGCGTGGGTTACATCGTCACGCGTCACAATGGCGTCGAAACGCTCTGGCATGGCAAGAGCAGCGAGATGCGCTGTGGCGCGCGCATGACTTGAAGACGTGGCAATCGCTCGCGGGATATTTCTGGCGTCGAGCAGATCGAGAAGACTGAGGGCGCCCAGCTTTAACTGCAAGCGCCCCTCACCGACCATTTCCGAAAAGCACGCCTCCTGCAGAGCGAAGAACTTCGCCGCTTGCCCTGCCACGCCACATTGCTCCGTAACAAGCTCAAAACACTTGTCTTCTGAAAGGCCGATCATGGCTCGGGCGAGGGAGATCGGCAGAGACAATCCGCATTGTCGCGCCGCCCTCATGGAAGCCTCTATGCCGAGGGCCTCACTGTCGAACAAAAGGCCGTCCATGTCGAAAATCACCCCGCGCACCGACATCTGCGGGCTGGCGATCAGGGTTTCGGGCAGGACTTTGATGACCATATTACGTCTCTTTCGCAGCAAATCCAGTGCCGCGACCCCCAGAGAATTTTCTCTTCGACAAGAGACTGGCCAGAAGCAACGGCGTCCCTCTGCTCTGAGGCAGACGGTTGAGCAGATTGCATGAACCTGTCGATACAACCCGGTTGAGGCTTAACGGTGTCGCACACTCGCTGTTTGCATGGTGCGCCTAACCCCTCGTTCACAACCGCGCTACCACGCTGACGTGTTTCAAAATCGCGAGGATTCGACGTCTCGCCAGCCCTGGTGAAACCGCCCCTCCCCGTCATCGGCTGAGCGAACTACGCGCTCAATGATGCGCCGCCCGGTAGAGCACCCACTCCTCGACCACGCGTCCATAAGCCAGATGGCAATAGCCCACCTCGCCGTCTTTCTCGTGCCGGATCTCAAGCTTACCGCCCTGCTCCTTACAATAGACCGAGGCGGGATTGGCCATATTGGCAGCTTTCGCCGGTCTCTGGTCCTGCGAACATCCTGCAAGCAATGGTGTCAGACACACTGAGGACAATGCGATGACGCAGAAAAAGCACCGGCTCTTCAGTTGATGCAATCTGATCATGAAATGCGTCCTTTCACACAACTATCTATATGCAGCCTCTGGTGATGAACCATGTCAGGAGAGAGGTCGAGTGCGGCACATGCAGTGAGCCCACGCTTCCTTGTGAAACCGGAGCACCATATCAATCCGACATCGAAACAACATACTGTAAGACGTTCGGCGCAATTTGGTGCGCCAAGAGGGTGACGAACGGGCTTCCGGTCGCAGCGTTTACGGCCAAGCGCCCTCACCTGCACCGCAATCACCGAGTGCGTCTGACCTTACTCGCTGATCAGATGAGCAAACCCATCCAGAGGTGTCGCAGCATATTGTACCACATACTGATGCATGGCCTATCTGGTCGAACCCAGTCCTACGCAAAGCACGCGCTCGACAGCAATATCCGCCTCCGACACCTGACATGACGAGCAAGAGAAAATGCCGGAGCGGCTGCAAATCAGGGTGCAATCCGTTACCCTGCCCCTTGCTCCGGCACACGAGCGAGAGCGAGCGCCTTAAGAAAAATGCGGGCTCAGGTTTGGTTTTGGTTTTGGTTTTGGTTCTCAGCGCAATTCGGCTGGCCTGCTCCCCATACCAAATTTTCGTCTTTTTGCATCGTCAGCACTACGAGTGTCATACCGAAAATCAATAGTATAAGGTCGATCCCGGAGTATATTTTTTGTAGTCGAAAGGCGTAATTGCTCTGATGAAGCTGCCGGGTACAGGCGAAATCTCTGGCAGATTTGCGATCACCTGGAATGCGTGGGGCGCAGGATACCGTGGAGGAAACTTTATCGACAGGCCCGGCGGAAGAGGGAGCATGAATGCATGTCACCCGCTCGGATCGTAGCACGCTCAGTCTCATATCCCTTATGGTCACCCGACCATCACCGTAAGCACCTCCAATCGGGACGCCGACCGGCGATCGCACCACCCGGCGGCTCAGCCTCACCGTAGCGTGTTCGATGTCACTCAAACTTGTGCGCCGCTCCCTCTTCCTCCCGTTTCTGATCCCTCGTTCAGTATGCCGCCTACGGGTCGCCTCACAGGGAGGCGACGCAGGATCTCACAAGGACAATCGGAATGGATCTGGGTCTCAAGGATAAAGTTGCCGTCATCACAGGCGGTAGTGTCGGTATAGGCCTTGCTGTGGCGGAAGGTCTGGCCCGTGAGGGTGCTCACATCGTCATGGTGGCGCGCGACAAGGAACGCTTGACAGAAGCGGCATCAAAGCTTGCGGCAAGCTTTGGTGTGCGCTGCCTGCCTGTTGCTGCCGATGTAGCCACGAGCGAGGGTATCGAAAGCATCGTTCGTGAAACTGAAGCTGCTTTTGGTGGTGCGGATATCCTCATCAACAATGCCGGGACGGGCTCGAACGAGACCATTATGGAAGCCTCTGACGAGAAGTGGCAGTTCTACTGGGATCTGCACGTCATGGCGGCCATTCGCCTCGCGCGCGGCCTTGTGCCTGGCATGAAGAAGCGTGGCGGTGGCGCCATCATTCACAATGCCTCCATCTGTGCAGCTCAGCCGCTGTGGTACGAGCCGATTTACAATGTCACCAAGGCAGCCTTAATGATGTTCTCGAAAACCCTCTCGACAGAGGTGATCAAGGACAACATCCGCGTGAACTGCGTCAATCCAGGCCTGATCCTGACGCCTGACTGGATCAAGACCGCCAAGCAACTAACCAGCGAGAGCGGTGGCGACTGGGAAGCCTATCTGCAGGGGGTTGCCGACGAACATGCCCCTATCAAGCGCTTTGGATCACCCGAGGAACTGGCCAACTTCTTTGTGTTCCTGTGCTCCGACAAGGCTTCCTACAGCGTGGGGTCATCCTATTTCGTTGATGGCGGGATGCTTAAAACCCTTTGATGCATAGCAATGCGAAAGCGCTGCTATACTGCTAGTTATGAGGAACCGACCCGCGCCTATGCCGCTAAGGGCAAGGCAGGGTCTATCGGCGCATCCCGATCGAAAGGCCGGGATACGACCATGAAGGATGACAACCAATGAGTGAGACGAAACGTTTCGCTGGCAAGACAGCTCTCGTGACCGGTGCCGCTGGCAATATCGGGCTTGCCGTGGCGCGCCGACTGGCGAAAGAAGGCAGCCACGTCGTGCTGCTCGATCTCGATCAGGGCAAACTCGACGAAGCGGCGAAGCAGTTCGCCGAGCATGGCGTGAAGGTCAAGACGGTGGTTTGTGACGTCACGAACTACGCCAGCGTCGAGGAAGCCATCGACTACGCTGAGAAGAACGTCGGTCCGATCGACCTGCTGTTCAATAATGCCGGGTATCAGGGCGCCTTCGCTCCGATTCATGAGTACCCCGTTGAAGACTTCCAACGCGTCGTCGATATCGATCTGGTTGGGGCGTTTCACGTGCTGCGTGCCGTATCGCGCCGCATGGTTGCTCGCCGTTCGGGCAGCATTGTGAACACAGCCAGCATGGCAGGCCTGCAGGGCCCTCCAAACATGGGCGCCTATGGCTCATCGAAATTCGGCGTAGTTGGCCTGACCCAGGTCGCCTCAAAGGATCTCGCGCCTCATAACATCCGGGTCAATGGCATTGCCCCAGCGCTGATGGGGCCGGGCTTCATGTGGGACCGCCAGACTGAGCTGCAAGCGGCCACGAATACGCAGTATTTTTCGACCGATCCGGAGACAGTCAAGAAGGAGATGGTTGCTGGTGTTCCCATGCGTCGTCTTGGCGATATCGAGGAAATCCCTGGCACCGTGGCTTTCCTGCTGAGTGAGGATGCAAGTTACATCACAGGCGTCACCATGCCGATCTCGGGCGGTATCCTCTAACGCCCAGCCGCTCGGTCAGGGTGCACGGCGCCAGGCGCTACTGCCCCTGATCTGGCGCGGTTCACGCCTCAGGCGCAGCTTGCCCAGCGTTCGCGAAGATGCTCAGAGGTTGCGAGGCTTGATGGGCGCGGCACTGAGGGTGGTGGATCGAACACCCCTTCGGACAGGTAACGCAATGCGTTCACTACGCCTGCATGAGAAAATGGCTTGGCGATCACACCATGGGCCCCCGAAAAATCCTCGGGGATTTTTGAGACGTTTGCGGTCAGGAAAACGATCAGGGCTTCCGGCCATCTCCCGCGGATATGCGCACAGACCTCGAACCCGTTCGATCCCCCAGCGAGATGAAGGTCAACCAGTGCGAGCTGCGGACTAACGTGATCCGGCAGCGCTTCGACCTCCTGCAGCGACGCAACAGCTCCCACCACCTCGTGACCACTGTCACGAATCAGCGCTTCCATATCCATAGCAATGATCATCTCGTCCTCAACAATGAGAACGTCCATGGGAGTTGCCATCAGAATGTATCGCTTTTTGGGAAGGTGATCGTGACGCAAGTCCCAGGACCGTTGTCACTCCATGTGGCCTGAGCTTGGGCCTGACGTGAAAGACGGGTGATCAGGGCCGCACCTATGCTCTTGGTTCGCTTGACTGAGGGCATGCCCGGACCGTCATCACAGATACGGATTGTGCCGAGCCTGTTTTCCTCCCCGGCGAACAGACTGAGCACGCCTGCCCGACCATCCGCAAAACCGTGCTTGATGGCATTTGTCAGGATCTCGTTGAGGATGAGACCAAGGGCGGAGGCATGGGCTGAATCGACCATCAGCGGCCGCACCTTCAACAGTAGACGTATATCTGCGCGGCCACTCGACCCGACGACGTCGCGTGCAAGGTTTTCAACAAAACCGCCAATGTCGAACGCGGCGATATCCTCTGACTGATAAAGCTGACGATGGACCACAGCAAGCGCATCGACACGTTCGAGCATGCTGTCGAGTTTGGCAACGATCGCCGGATCATCAATCGTGCGCGCTTGCAGGCGCAAAAGCGACCCGATCATGGTCAGGTTGTTCTTTACACGATGGTCGACTTCGTGAAGGAGGATGGTTTTCGCCTCAAGGGCATCTCGCAAATCCGCCGTTCGGCGCTCAACTTCACGCTCGACCAGTATTTTCTGCTGGTTGATGATGTGCTGCGCTTGCACGCGCTCTGTCACATCGAGTTGGGAAGCGAAGAAAAAGCGGATATCACCTTTTGCGTCACGTACGGGAGAGAGATAGAGCGCATTCCAGAAGGTTGATCCATCCTTCCGATAATTCAACAGGTCCACATCGATATCATGCCCTTCCTCGATGGCCGCCCGAACCCGGGCGACGGCCTCAGGATCAGTATCAGGCCCCTGCAGAAAGCGACAATTCCTGCCCATGATCTCGGCGCGGTCATATCCCGTCAGTTCCTGGAAAGCGACATTGCAGAAAACAATCGGATTATCGGCCTGACCCGGGTCCGTAATTACCATAGGCATGCGGGTGGCTCGTACAGCAGCCGCAAAAGGATCACCACGCCCCTGTTCGTAATCAAGCTCGTCCGTCAAATGCCAGTCGTCGCGCTGCTTCACATTTTCTCCCCCGGGTGAATGCCCGAGAGGCATCACTTCGGGCTAAAACGAAACCTTGCGGAGAGGGTTTCACGAATTCCCGTGTTCCCCAGGCGGGTGGGGAACGAGCCAAACGTGCACGCTCATGACTTGGCTGAGGCCAGACTATCGCTCAGGAACGGGAATCCTCTTTCGCCAATGCGCCAGCAGGCAGTAGTGGCTTCCATACTTGCAAGACAAAGATCCCATCATTCCCATGAATCGGGCTCATTAAAAATATACCGAATAACTTTATAGATTTATATTAGAGCGTAAATTCGTAATATTCATTTTTATCCGAAAATATGATATGGATATATCCATTCTGAGGGTATCTGCAGTTCAGATCATAGTCGCGTTCCCCCACCCTCAGAGCTCGACAGGGCCGACGCTAGAGCACGGCAACACAGCCCAAAAACACGCGCTATCTTCATTCCTGCCAAGTGGGGAAGAACGCTGAAAGCGTGTCCTGAAGCGATCATCATGCGCCGAACAGCTCCACGCAGATTTGGCGGAAAGCAGGTTTCCAGCTGAGACGGGACCGGCAGATACGCCTTTGGGAAAAGGTCTAAGCCGCGGCACGTGGCTCACCGTCGTCGCGCATCAGTTGTCGATAAATCGCAAGAAAAGAGAAAGGTAATGGATGATTCAATCAGGATCGCCACGGCGCTTTTACGCCGTGATGATGTCGAGGGGCTGCGTCTTGCGCCCTATCTTTGCCCTGCGGGGTACTGGACGATTGGCATTGGCAACCGGTTTCTCGCTGATGGCAGTCCGGTTACAGCAAGAACACCCCCGCTGACAGAAAACGACGCACTGAACCTACTGCAGAGCACTTTGACTGACCTGCGCAAGAAGCTGCGTGACTCCATTTCCGTCCCTCTAACGCCAAATCAGGAAGGAGCGCTTCTGTCTTGGCAATTCAATATTGGTAGCGCGGCAATGTATCGCTCGACTTTGCGCCGCCTGCTCAATCAGGGCCAATACAGCGCGGCAGGTGAGCAACTACTACGCTGGGATAAAGCCAGCGTGAAGGGCCAGATGGTCGCCCTACCCGGGCTCAGAAAGCGCCGCCAACTCGAGCGTGCCGTCTATTTCGGACAAGCTGTAACAGGCACGTCGCGCAGTATCTGATTATTTTCCGACAACGTTCTCCAGGACAATCCGAGCATGAATATCGATTGGCAACAATTCTACACTGCAATCATGCCAATAATTCCCGTCAGCCTGGCGTCAGACCTCACAGTGCTTGGCACCTTCATAGTGGCATCCTGCGCGGTCGCAGCCCGTTTCTGGCCGCGCCCGGCTGAGGGCTCCAGATGGATGGGCCTCTATAATATCGTCAATCGCCTCGCCATGAACAGCAGGCATGCGGCCAATGCCGACGACACACAGCCGCCCAAGCGGTAGCGTCATCCCACTCTGTCCCTCTAGCGCGCAGGACCGGGGCAACCCACTTACGGTCCTTAGTCATTACGGGTTTTAACTGCCAGTTTGCCATGTACGATCTGGTTCGCCCCCTTCATTGAAAGCAGAGCGCTTGGTTCAGGCTTTACAGAGCAGACGTTGGGTAACGTTGTTCACGCGGCGATAGGCGATATCGAGCCGTTCCTCCAGCGGAAGCCGCAGATGCGGCGCGAATGACGCACCATAATTGCACTGCGAATGCTCTCACTGCCCCAAATCCGCCGCCAAACACAGCGGGCATCGTGGCCAATTGAGCGTCAAACGCGGAGCAGGACAAAATCGCAAGCGTCACGACATAAACGAGGGAGGTATACGCCTAGGGGATCAGTTCAAATCAAGTCCGATCCTGTCTCTTCCATACTGCGTGATCGTGGGCCTCAGCGGAGTTTTCTGAAAGGGCGATACATCCTGTATATGCTGCTTTCCCACTCATGAGTACCGTGTGTATGAGTTCTCGATTCCTAGTGAGGAATTGGTCTGTAGGCTGAAAAAGTAGGATGGGCAGAAATGAAAGGCAGGGTCTACACATCACATATCATGCCACGAGTATCATGGGGGCTTGATCACGTCCTCTTATCTTAGGAAGGATCTCGGCACGAGCCACAACCACGCAAGCAGGCCAGCCTCAGATAGCACAGGCACAGAGAATGCCATTGATATATCCTATTGTCATAGAAACAGGCTCGGAAACTCGGGCATTCAGCGTAATTGTACCTGACCTTCCCGGCTGTTTCTCGGCAGGCGACACATTCGACGAGTCAGTCAACTGCGCGGCCGAGGCCATTACCTCGTGGATAGAGGAAGCCATCGAGAACGGGCAAAACGTGCCATTCCCCTCGTCTCTCGATCAGCTACGCGCCGGGAGCGAATGGATAGGGCCAGACTGGATCTGGGGATTTGTTGCCGTCAACCCGGCGCTGTTCGACGAGTCAGTAGAGCACATCAACATCACCCTGCCCCGTCGCATTCTGGCCCGCCTGGACAGGCGTGCCAGAGAGGAAAACGAGACACGCTCGGGCATGATTGCGAAGCTCGTTTTGACCGTCTGATCGGTTCTCAGTGACGTTGATATGGTCGGGTTGCGCGAGGGAGGTCCGACTGCCATTGCCAAGAGGCAACCCATTTCCCATCCGATGGATCGAGGGAGACGATGGGAATTACGGTCATGTTTTTCTGGGAAATCATGGTGCTGCTAGCGAGGATTGAACTCGCGACCTCTCCCTTACCAAGGGAGTGCTCTACCACTGAGCTACAGCAGCAACTGGAGCGCTTCGTAGCTTCTCAACCTGAAAGCTGCAAGCCCCGAATGCGCTTTTTTGTAAAAAGAATCAGTCGTCGCGATGAATTTTTTCCATACGCTCGTGGCGCTCCTGCGCCTCGATCGACATCGTTGCGATGGGGCGGGCCTCAAGGCGACGCAGACCGATAGGCTCGCCCGTTTCTTCGCAAAAGCCATACGAGCCGTTTTCGACACGCTGCAGGGCAAGGTTGATCTTGCCAATCAGCTTGCGGGCGCGGTCACGCGTTCTCAACTCGAGGGCCCTGTCTGTCTCGACGCTTGCACGATCAGTGACATCGGCCTCGTGAATTCCGCCTTCGGACAGGCTGGCGAGCGTCAGATTGGCTTCCTTGAGAAGGTCATTGCGCCAACGCAGCAATTTCTGCCGGAAGAACTCCACCTGAAGCGGATTCATGAACTCTTCGTCGTCGGAGGGCCGATAATCCGGTGGGAGCGTGATCATGCACGTCTGTCCTTAACGCAAGTCGCTTGAGGCCCGCCGTTCCGTCTTGTGCATTGCAGGAAAGGAGGGCCCAAACCCGTATCCTGAGCAAAACGGCATGGCTGGTTTGGCGCGGCTTATACCCGGCCCGGCCAGGATCGCCAAGCCCGAACTGTCAAAAACTCGCAACGGTGCAATGAACAAGCGATATAACAGCCAGAATCCATCATTTGTAATAAAAGATACATATAGATATGGCTTATCTTTTATTTAAACAGCGGCATCTACTACCGCAGACCGACATTTAAGCACCCTATTACAACAGGTAATGAACAAGATGACTGGCGTCGGAATAGAAAAAATCTCGAACTTTTCCGTAACGACCAATGGGTCGCCACATCAGCGATACCAAGCTTCCTCACGACGGTTTCTATTACTATACGGCCACCAACTATACGCGGCTGCGACACGCGAGGTCAGGCGAGTGATTCGTAACGCTCAAGCTGCCAGGAAACAGGCTCCAACGCGGCGAGATGCGCCCATTCCCGCATCAGGGGATGATCGAGTACAGCAAGCCGATAAGCTTCACCGACAGCCGAAAGCGTTACCCCATAGGAGGTGAAACGCGATACCACCGGTGCGAACATGATATCAGCAGCGCAGAAATCAGCGCCGAAAAGATAAGGGCCGGTTGCACCGAAGCGCTCGCGTGTCTCGCACCATATCTGATCGATTCTGGCAATGTCCGCCAGCACGTCATCGCCTGTTTCGAGCAAAGGACGGTTTGTCCGACCAAGATTCATGGGCATAGCGATACGCAAGGCGCGAAAGCCTGCATGCATCTCACTGGCCACGCTGCGGGCCACCGCGCGCGCCACGCGATCGGCCGGCCACAGTGCGGGCGCGACCTCAGCGCAGTATTCGCAGATCGCAAGGCTTTCCCATATCCGGGCACCCTGATGCACCAGATAGGGCACCATCCCATTTGGGGAGATCGCATGGATTTCGCTCGTCTGTCCGCCCCCGCGCAGGGCGATGACCTCATCCGGCACGTTTAGCCCGGCGCAACGCACGGCGAGCCACCCTCTCAGAGACCAGGAGGAGTAGCGGCGCGTTCCGATGACGAGGCTATCCATGACGATAATCCTGTTCAGGCGAGAATGAAGCCCCCGCCCAGAACCCTGCTGTCCCGATAAAGAACGCAGGCCTGTCCGGGCGCAGGCATGGCTGCCTCATCCAGCACGACACGTGCGCCACCCGCAAGAGGATAGACCCAGGCGTCACGCGTCACCTCGCGAGCCCGGATCTGCACCTGGCAGCGCACGCCGGTTTCTGGCGCATCGATCAGCCAGTTCATGTCACGCAGGGCGAATTCGCTCCGACCGGCATTTTCCTTGGGTCCCACGATGATACGGCGCGTCGTGGCGTCAATGCGTTTGACAATCTGGCGGCGGCCATCCTTCGTGTGGATGTCACCCAAGCGTTTGCTCTGCCCTACCGTGTAGCGCGCGATGCCCTCATGCTGGCCCAGGATACGCCCTGTCTCATCGACGATCTCGCCAGTTCCGCTGGTTTCCGGGCGCAGCTTCTCCACCACTTCGGCATAGGTGCCAGTGGGGACGAAGCAGATATCCTGACTATCGGGCTTGGCGGCGATTGCGAGTCCGAATTCCTCGGCTTTCTGACGCACTGCATCCTTGTTCGGCATATCGCCAAGCGGAAAGCGCAGATAGTCGAGCTGGTCCTGCGTCGTTGCGAACAGGAACCATGACTGATCGCGCGAGCTGTCGGACGGGCGATGCAGTTCCGACCGCTCCTCACCCTCGATACGCCGCACATAGTGACCGGTCGCCATCGCCTCGCAGCCCAGATCACGGGCCATGCTCAGCAGATCGGTGAATTTAACGCCCTGATTGCACGCAACGCAGGGCACGGGCGTTTCACCACGAGCATAGCTGTCGGCAAAACTGGCCATCACGCTGCTGCGAAAACGATCTTCAGCATTGATGACGTAGTGCGGGATATCGAGCCGATCGGCCACGGCACGCGCATCAAGAATGTCACGGCCCGCACAGCAGGCACCAGGCTTGGACACGGCCTGACCATGATCATAAAGCTGCAACGTGGCGCCAATGACCTCATGCCCTTCCTGTTTCAGGAGCGCGGCCACTACGGAACTGTCCACGCCTCCCGACATGGCAACTAGGATACGCATGAGATCTCTCTACTTTTGAAAAAACGGAATTTCAGGCTTCAGGAAGCCTTGGGTAGACGCACAACCAGACCGTCCAGCGCATCGGTCATAACGATCTGACAGCCGAGACGGGAAGTCTTTTCGAGCCCGAAGGCGAGATCGAGCATGTCTTCCTCGTCGTCTGTCGGCGCGGAAAGCTTGTCGGCCCATTCAGGATCGACAATCACATGACAGGTGGCGCAGGCCAGCGAACCCTCGCAGGCGCCTTCGAGTTCGATATCGTGCTTGTGGGCAACTTCAAGCACGGAGAGGCCGACCGGCGCATCGACTTCCCTGCGGGTGCCGTCCTGCTGGACGAAAATCATGTGTGGCATAGTGTTTCTACCCTGCTTCTTCGTTACGAGGTGCGATAGACTTCGCAGGCTGCCTGACGGAAATATCCCAGCGCCTGCACGATCTCGGGCGTGGAGGTAAAGCGTCCGACCGACAGACGCAAGCATCGTGCCGCGTCTTTTGCTTCGAGCCCCATTGCTGTCAGAACATAGGAAGGCGTGACATCAGCCGAGGTACAGGCTGATCCGGTGGACAAGGCCACATCAGGGAGCGCCGCCATCAGAGCCCTCGCCTCGACCCCTTCGGGGAAGATGAGATTGAGAGCGCTACTGACCCGAGGCGACAAAGCACCGTTGATGCGCACCCCGGGAAAGATCTCCTCAAGCCCCGCCAGAAGCTGATCGCGTAGACCGGCAAGGCGCTGTTGCTCCTGCGGTATCAGCGCCTTCGCGAGCGTTGCCGCCTTTCCAAATCCGGCGATCAGTGGTGTCGGCAAGGTGCCCGAGCGCAATCCCCGTTCCTGCCCGCCCCCGGAGAACAGGGGAAGAAGGCGCGCCCTCGGACGATGGCGCACATAAAGCGCCCCGATGCCTTTGGGCCCATAGAGTTTGTGGGCCGAAAGCGACATCAGGTCGACCAGACCGCAATCAAGCGCCACCTTGCCAGCGGCTTGTGCGGCATCGGTGTGGAACAGCGCACCTGCCTCACGGGCTATGGCAGACAGGCGTGGGATATCCTGAATGATGCCTGTCTCATTATTGACTGTCATGACACTGACCAGAGCCGTCGGTTGCGACAGCGCAGCGGCCAAGGTTTCAGGCGCCAGCAAGCCGTCGGGTCCGACAGGCAAGATGACGGGCTCGAACCCTTCCGCTGCCAGATCGCGCACCGACTCCAGAACGCATTTATGCTCTGTCGCAACAGTAATGATGCGACGCTTCGGACTGTTCTGGCGGGCCAGAAACCGGGCTGCGCCCTTGATCGCCAGATTATTTGCCTCGGTGGCACCTGAGGTAAAGATAATCTCGCGTGACTGCGCCCCGATCAGCGCCGCAATGGCAGTGCGTGCCTCTTCAACGGCATGGGCTGCCGCCTCACCTGCTGCATGGCCTTCGCTATGTGGATTGCCATAATGCTCGCTGAACCAGGGCAGCATGGCCGCCACGACCTCGGGATCACAACGCGTCGTTGCCTGATTATCGAGATAGATCACGCTGCCTTGGCCCCCAGACGAAGCGCCATGGACGTATAGGCCTCGATAAAACGGTCAATCTGCTCCTCGGTGATGTTCCAGGGCAATGAGACTCGGATGGCATTGGCAGCCGCCTCACCCAGCCCCATGGCCTGAAGGACATGCGAGGCCGATACCTTGCCGGAGGAGCAGGCCGACCCTGTTGAAACGGCAAAGCCCTGCAGGTCCAGCATCATGAGTTGCGTCTGAGCCGGCACACCCCACAGGATCAGCGAGGTCGTATTAGGCAGGCGCGGTGCCTTGCGATCTCCGGTTACACGTGCACCGCAGGCGAGCGCCGTCTCATCCACCTTGTCACGAAGCCTCGCAATCTCGCACCAGTCCTGTTGGCGGGATGCTTCAAGCGCGGCCATCATGCCGAGGATTGCGGGGAGTGGCGGAGTGCCTCCGCGCCTGCCACGCTCCTGGCCGCCGCCCCTGATCAGCGGGGTGATGTGTCCCTCGGCCCCCAGAATCAAGGCGCCCGCCCCCATGATGCCACCCGCCTTGTGCCCGGACAGTGCAAGGCTTGTGACCGAACCAAGGGGTAACGCCATACGCCCTGCCACCTGCACCGCATCGACATGGAGCAGAGCCCCGTGGCGTGCGCAGAGCGCAGCGATTTCCTGCGTCGGATGAATAATTCCTGTCTCGTTATTGGCGGCCATGCAGCAGACGAGCGCCGGCGCGCCATCAGCAAGCGTCTTTTCAAGCGCGTCGAGGCAGAGTGTCCCATCTGCCAGCACGGGCAGGATCACGGCATCAGGACGCGCCATTCTTACGGCGTCATGCTCCGTCGCACCAATCAGCAGCCGCCGCGTCGTCCCGCCGGGCAGGCCATCGCCCTGCGTCAGGGCGTGTATGGCCAGCATGTTTGCCTCGGTCCCGCCCGAGGTGAAAACGACCTGCTCTGGCCCTACGCCGCAATAGCGACCCATGCGGTCTCGAGCCTCTTCGAGGACCCGGCGCGCAGCGCGTCCCGGCCCATGCACCGAGGAGGGATTGCCCTCAAGCGACAGTGCCTCAAGCATCGCCAATCTGGCTTCATCACGCAAAACGTCAGTAGCATTGGCATCAAGATAAACGGTCATCTTTCTATAGATTGGCTTGCGCTCGCCGAGTGCAAGTCAAAAGCGCATGAAAGGGAAATGGCGTGTTATGACGATTTCTGTGGAATTTTACCTGTCAGCATCGTTATACACTGCGCCAATGATGGCGTGGTGATCTGCCCCTGAGAGAGAAATCCCTCCCACGGGGCCCGCGCCGCTTCAGGGAATATCCGCCTGATATTCCCTTACCGTTGAGGAGCTAGTCCATGCGCGTTTCAACGCCTGCCGAATCCCTACATGGTTTTCACGCCCGACCAGCCTTCCCTTCGGTACGTGTCGCCACGGTGCCGCTTCGCTGAGAGATCCGCGTCAGTCATCATGACCTGTCCCTGAACAGGTCTGGAGCAACAAGCCTCCGGGTCTTCAGGCATAGCCTCATCTCCCATAAAAAACACATTTCCCCTGCAGGGCACGCCCTCAGACAGGGGCATAATTCGGAAGCATTTTGATGCCAGAAGTCATGTTCGCCGGCCCTGATGGCCGGTTGGAGGGTCGTTACCACCATTCTGACGAGCCCAATGCGCCGCTCGCTCTGGTTCTGCATCCGCACCCGCTTCATGGCGGGACCATGAACAACCGCATTACCTACACAATGTACCGGTCGTTCGAGAAAATGGGTTTTTCCGTCATGCGTTACAATTCGCGTGGCGTGGGGCGTTCGCAAGGCCGCTATGATGGCGGTATCGGAGAAATTTCAGACGCCGCAGCCGCGCTGGACTGGATGCAGATGGTCAACCCGAACTCAAGCGAGTTGTGGATTGCCGGCTATTCCTTTGGTGCGTTCGTGGGCATGCAGCTTCTGATGCGCCGCCCTGAAATCAGCGGCTGGATCAGCGTGGCACCGCCCGCCAATGACTATGATTTCGGCTTTCTGGCCCCCTGCCCCTGCGGTGGCCTGATGATCGCTGGTGACAAGGATGACATGGCCCCGGAGCCGGGCATTCGCAAGCTGGTCGACAAGCTGAACACGCAGAAGAATGTCGAGGTTGATTACCGCGTATTCGAGGGCGCCAACCACATCTTTGCCAGTGAGGCCGACAAGGTCGCCCACGCGCTCGAAGACCATGTGACTGTCATGCGCAATCGTCGCGTTCTGGCTATCGCTGCCGACTGACGCCTGAAAGGCATCGGGTCTGTTGAAAAGGCGGGGCATACCCCGCCTTTTTTATTGGCGATTTACTTTTTTCGGGGGCAGCTCTGCTTGCCCGGTCGGCTTCCGGGCGGTTTCATGCTAGGACCCCCAGCCTTGACCCTATTCTGATGGATGACCCGATATGGCAGAGCACGCGCTGAAAAGTCCTTTCCTGAAAGAGGCTCAGGCTCGGGGCTATATTTTCCAGTGCACCGACCTTGCCGCCCTTGATGAAGCGATGAGCAAAGGCCCGGTGGCAGGCTATATCGGCTTCGACCCAACCGCAGATTCGCTGCATGTGGGCAATGCCCTCTCCATCATGATGCTGCGCCTGATGCAGAAGCACGGCCATCGCCCGATTGCCCTCATGGGCGGCGGCACAGCCAAGATCGGCGATCCCTCGTTCCGCGACGAGGCAAGAGCGCTGATGAGCCCGGAAAAGCTGACGCATAATCTGTCCGGCATCGAGATCAGCCTGCGCCAGTTCCTGAATTTCGGCACCGGATCGAGCGACGCCATGCTGGTCAATAATGCCGACTGGCTCGATCGCCTGTCCTATATCGAATTGCTGCAGGATGTCGGCGTACATTTCTCGATCAGCCGCATGCTGTCGTTCGAGAGCGTCAAGCAGCGCCTGGACCGCGAGCAGGGCCTGACGTTCCTCGAGTTCAACTATTCCATCCTGCAATCCTATGATTTTCGTGAACTGAACCGGCGCTTTGGGGCCGTGCTCCAGATGGGCGGCTCCGACCAGTGGGGCAATATCGTTGCCGGCATCGATCTGGCGCGTCGCACGGATGGCAAGCAGGTCTTTGGCCTGACGACACCGCTGGTGACGACATCATCCGGTGTGAAAATGGGCAAATCGGCCAAGGGTGCCACCTGGGTGAGCGCTAAAAAACTGCCGGTCTTTGAATACTGGCAGTTCTGGCGCAACACGGAAGATGCCGATGTTGGTCGCTTCCTGAAGTTCTTCACGGATCTCCCCGTTGAGGAATGTGATCGTCTCGGTGCGCTTGAAGGGGCCGAGATCAACGAGGCGAAGAAAATCCTTGCCACCGAAGCCACGGCCATCTGCCACGGCCGCGACGCTGCGCAAGCTGCCGCCGAGACCGCACGGCAGACTTTCGAGGCCGGTGCCGTTGCCGCCGATCTGCCCTCGCGCGACCTGCCGCGCGCAGAACTCGAAGCTGGTATTCCGGCGTTCCGTCTGTTCGGCGAGTCGGGGCTGGTAGCGACAAACAGCGAAGCGCGCCGTCTGATCAGGGGAGGCGGCGCAAGGCTGAACGATCAGCCCATTCAGGACGAGAACCGGGTAATCGGTCCGGACGATCTTGTAGAAGGGGTGCTCAAGCTCTCCTCTGGCAAGAAGCGTCATCTGCTGCTGCGTATCGTCTGACCACCGCTCTCAGGACGTCCATGCGTCCTGAGGAGTTTTCCTGCCGCAGCGTTTCAATTTGCATGTTCGCCCATAGATGCTCGGGGTAAGCACTGCTCCTTGCGCTCACCCGCGTTAGGGCAGCCCCCCCAAAAAGAACGTGGTTTCCTGTCAGCAGACAATCAGACCGTGACCACGGAAAACGTTTCATAGGATAGCTGGTGGGCGGACCACACCATTTCACGGTCGCCCACGACGGTCAGATAGCGTTCTTCGTGGTTTCTGATGCCACAGGTTGTTCCCCGGCACTGTGCGTGAATACGCCCCGGCGATACAGACGCCCGTATATCATGGCCATCAAGATCGAGAAAAAAACGCCTACCGAAAAGCGAAATGCTGGGGTAGGCGACCCTGTTGATATGGGTGAGGCTGACGGGAATCGCATCGCCTTCCATCCAGACTATGTTGGAGCTCGTAAAACGCCGTTCGCGTGATGAGTACCCCAATGTCCGGCCACGATGATCGAGCATGACGGGCATCCCTACAATGACGTGGTCATCGCCACCAGGTGAGAATTCACCCGATGCATAGTAATCGATCAACCCCCGCAATAGAGCACGTGACTGCGGCACATAGCCTTTCTCATTCAGCGCAGCACAGACCCTGAATAGAAGCGTCTCGTCGCGCAGGATATCATCATACCGGAAATCGCGGCAGAACCTCTCGCTGGATAATATATCATAGACGAGCTTTGGAAATTTCCGGTATCCGCTCTGGATCTTGTTATACAGGTTCGTTGTGTTGGATCGGCGAAACCGGGACGTTGCGATCCTTAGATTCCGGGCACAGGACATGGTCGCATCCTGCTCGTTTAACATAGCGATCAACGCAACCAGGTTGGCGCTGCCCTTCAGGCTCTCATAGACGATATGCCCGGCGCTCGGCACGTTGATCGGAACGATCTCGGCTTGAGCGCCCTGATCCACATAATCAAGAAGATGCTGTACGGTCGCGTGATCATCGACGTGACGGCGATCGAATAGGGTGAAGATCGTACCGTGCAGATCCTGCGGTTTGATGCCCATACCTCTCATGGATGGTGTGCATAGCGCCGCCCATTCAGGCAGAACATTCCCCTCCCGATCATCGATCGTCAGTTGCGGCCCCAAAGCCAAAGTGCGTCTAGCACCAAGAATTCGTGAATATTTTATAGCGGCATAGGCCCCGGCTGAAAGACCTATCGTAATGACGCTGCGGTATCTCTCCTTGATCAGACTACAGATAAGCCGCAGAGCCGTATGCATATTCTGCGAAGTGTACCAGTTTCTGACCTTATTTGTGATACCAATACATGAGATGTTCTCGCGCTCGACGATCGGCTTACCAAAATAAGATGCCGTGGCATTAGCCTCATGTCCAATGCCCATGAACGTTACAAGAACGTAATCGGAACGACCTTCGTTGAAATGAACGACGATATCATCACTATCGAAGACAATTATGGACGTCATTTCTGGACCCCGAAAAATAGTTATATAGTCAACAACATCTATTCTGGTTTTATGTTAAGTTTTTACTTGTATATCAACATATTATTTATGAAATCGGACATCATCGCCCCGACACGCAATCAGCCCACCGCTCGCACCGCCCGATTGTTGGGAGTTGACCCCTTCTGACCAACATGAAGCCGTTATCATCTCAGGTCATCTCTCCCGCATGACGCTGCACACTGTCGCACAGGTCAGAGCCTTGCGATCCTCAGGTTCGATATCCCGACAGTGAGAGAATGCATCATGCCCACCACTCCCGCTCAAAGACCTTGGCGTTACGCCCTGACCGATCTCACCGGACTGCTGTTTGCCGCGCTCTGGAGTATGAGAGGTCTTGCCGCCCTTGGAATTGCCCCGTCTCATGGACTGATCATCACAGTCTCAATCTCCCTGCCGCTGGCTTGGGGGTTCCTCAGAAGAGACATCACACATCATGACCCCGAGATCGTTCACGATCATCAACTGGCTCGCCGCACGCGCCGGGCGCGAGTCGTTCTCCTCGTTGCGGCAGGTATGGTTCTGTCGGCCGTCCATCGGCCTGACCTGATGCTTGTTGTCGCAGGCCTCGTTATCGGCGCCTCCTACCTGCCTCTGGGACGTGCCATGCATGAGCCTGTGCATATCTTTACAGGAGTTGGCATTCTCTTCGTAACTGCGGCCTCTCTCTTCCTGAATCAGCCGCTTCACAGTGTCGTCGCCGGGCTCGGGACAGCCAGTGCCTGCTGGGTGGGTGCGTTATGTCGGCTTATGCGCAGCAGGCTGATAGGCTCCCCTGAAGCCGAGGCCCCAATCCGTACCATCGCCTGATTCCATATCTTCCCTCCCTGCGTCAGACCAAGGCCCTGTCATGCCTATCACCCTCGGCCCCCGTTCCCGCATCGCCTTTCGCCGCAGTATCTCGGGCATCTACCTGCTTCTCTTTCCCCTTCCCTGGCTCACGCGTGGCGGAAGTTTGGCAGGAATCGTCGCTTTCATCGCGGGGGCAGCCGTATTTCTGGCGCTACCTTTTCTGCCAGGTCGACTTGCCGTGCCGATTGCAGTCAGAGCCCTGATCTATGCCTTCATAGGTATCCTTCTCATACCGTTCCACGGCTATTGGGGGGTATTCTTCATCTCGGCCGCAGCGACATGCGGTGCCATCACGAACCGGCGCCTCGGTCTCACGATGCTCGCCGTCATATTGTGCGTCTGTGCATCGCTGACATGGCTCGCCTATGAGGATCTCATTGGATGTCTGATCACGATCATTGTCGCCATCGGTACTTTCGCCACCATGGTGCTGTCGATGGATCTGCACCAGAGAAACGAGGCGCTTGCCGCGGCGCAGGAGGAGATACGCTCCCTCACCCTCATCGCAGAGCGAGAACGTCTCGCACGTGACCTCCACGATACACTCGGTCAATCTCTGACGATCATCGCGCTGAAATCCGAACTTGCCCATCGTCATCTGCCGCACGACACCAGCAAGGCGCAGGATGAACTGGACGAGATTGGTCAGCGAGCGCGCAACGCTCTGGCTGAAACGCGTCAGGTCGTATCGGATATGCGCGTGACCTCTCTGCGGGATGAACTCGCCTCTGGTGTCGCCGCATTGAATGACGCAGGAATATCCACGGAGTCATCGGGCGAACCGGGGCTGATGCCCGCATACGCCGAGGCGGTCCTCGCCTTTGCCCTGCGTGAGGCGCTGACCAATATCCTGCGCCACGCCAACGCCGCGACCTGTCATATCGCATTCCAGCAACGCGCGACGGCGGTGTTCGAGCTTATGGTCCGTGATCAGACCAGGCCCCGCCATGACAGCAATATTTTGTTATCATTCCGAGAAGGGAATGGTATAAGCGGAATGCGTCGCCGCCTGGCCGAGATCGATGGACGACTTGACTTGACCCCGCGACCAGACGGCCTGACCCTCATCATCACGCTTGGAGACCTGTCATGAGGCAGAAGCTGCGCCTCGTTCTTGCCGAAGATCAGGTCATGCTGCGCGATGCCTTCGCGGCGCTTTTGTCGATGGAATCCGATTTCGAAATCGTGGGCAAGGCAGCCAATGGGCTTGAAGCCCTGACCCTGTCGCGGTCGGAGCGCCCCGATATTCTCCTCACCGACATTGAAATGCCGGGAATGAGCGGCATCGAACTGGCGGAAACCCTTCAGGCTGAGAAAGCCCGAACCGTGGTGGTGATTGTTACGACCTTCGCCCGCGCTGGCTATATGAAACGTGCACTCAATGCCGGGGTCCGGGGTTATCTGCTCAAGGATGCGCCGTTGAGCGAACTGGCTGGCGCGTTACGTAATGTCGGGCGAGGAGGACGCGCCATCGATCCTGGTCTCGCGCAGCAGGTCTGGGACGCCGCACATGATCCCCTGAATTCCCGCGACCGCGCGATATTGCGCCTGGTGGAATCCGGGCGCTCCAGCGAACAGATCGCAACATTCTTCGAGCTCTCGCCCGGTACGTTGCGTAACTGCTTTTCAGATATCATCCAGAAGATAGGTGCCCGTAACCGTGTCGAGGCGAGCCGTATTGCAAGGCAGAATGGCTGGCTCTGATCAACTCAGCAGCGTCACCACACGGCTCAGAACCTTCTTCTCGTCATAAAGCTGCGTGGCTCGATCCCGCCCGGCCTGCCCCATGGCGGTCCGCAAGGCCGGATCCCGCACAAGCTGGTTCAGTACATCGGCAAGGGGCGCCGCCAGACCCGGCGGCACCAGAAATCCGGTTTCACCATGCACAACCTGCTCATTGGGCCCGCGAATATCGGTTGCCACAACTGGCAGACCACTCAGCATGGCCTCGATGACCGACATGGGGAGACCTTCAAAATGGCTCGGCAGTGCAAAAATATCCGCTGCAGCCAGCAGCCTTGACGTATCCTCGCGGTAACCCAGCAAGCGCAAACGATTTCCAAGCACGGACGCGGCAGCGGCGAACTCGGCGGTCATGCTGTCGCCATGATCAGAGGCAAGACGCTCTCCCACGATCACGAGTATAGCGCCAGGCACGGCCTCCATCGCCCGCAATAATTCGGGATACCCCTTGTGGCGCACGATGCGCGATACTGCGATAACCACGATTGACGTGTCATCCAGACCAAGCGCCTCGCGATACGCGCGCCGGATTGTCTGATCAGGCCGGTAGAGCTGCGGATCACGACCATTTCCGACGGCTTTTGGCCAGGGGTGGATACGCAACCTCCGGGCATCGCGCGCTTCGGCATGCGATACGGTCATGTAGCGGTCGGTCACTTGTCCCGCCAGCCACTCCATCACGAAGGACAGAACCCGACGCCGCCAGGACCCCGGCTGGTTGAACAAATAACCGTGGCAGGTATAAGCGATGAGCGGCACATCGCACCACCAGGCGGCAATACGCGCCAGAAAACCGCTGATCGGCATATGACCATGCACAAGATCAGGTCGGGTGTGCCTGATGAGCCGGATGATCGCTCTGAGCGCGCGCCATTGCGCAACCGGTGAGTAGGACCGTGCCATGGGGAGGGCATGCACGACAAAACCATCATCCCGAACGGGGACGAGATGATCCCCCTCGGCACAGCCGCCCTCGACCTCATGTCCGGCTTCACGCAAGGCCCGCATCAGCGGGTGGATGAACTGCCGCATGGCGAAATCGACATTGGTGATTTCGAGAATACGCAATGCCGTTCCGCTGCCTGGCGGGATGTTGGCTTTCGAGCGCCTCTTTTTCATTCCGGGACACGCTCCATGACCCACTGAAGCACCTGACGGGAAGGTAGCGCCTCAACGACCGGCACGACACGCTCGGGGGGCGCGTTGTTTCCGTCAGGGATCGCGTCACCAGAGAGGTGTTCACAAGAAGCAGAGTCGGGCGCCGTCTGTGCATCGGGAGATTCCTGCCCTTGCTCGACTGGTAACGCCTGCCCTGCCGATGCGAGACCATCGAGCTGCGCATCCGCCTGAAGAGCCTGATCCTGTGGAACCTGGTCCGGCTGAGCGACGGGTCTCACGACAATCTGGAAGGCCGAAACCGGTTTCTCGCCACCGGCATAAACGCTCTTCTCCAGCGACAGGGCCCCGCCTTCCTGGCGGAAACGCCAGATCATGCCACCTGCATGCATCAGCACCTCATCGCCATCCGGCGCGAGTTCGGCCGTTACGGAAGGATGCAGGTGAAAGCGCAGGGCGAAGGCAACGCGACGTTCGCCATCTACACATTCCTCGCCCCGCAGATCCTCCCCTGTCGGGCCAAGATAGAGGCGCCGGCGCCAATGCACACCAAAACCGGGATACCAGCCATCATGCTGGGCATCGACCCAATGGGCGCCGTCCTGACTTTGATGAGCCAGGGTGACATGGGCAGGACGGCGAATGATCGTGCCATCAGCCCCAATATCACAGCATGAGGTATTCTCGACCACGAGAGATGAATGAGCCGCGGTCTGACGCAGCGCATGCTTCCAAGAGCCGCCGGCAGCGCCACCGCAATTCACAAAAAGGCGCTGGCGACCGAACGAAAACTCTAGAGACAGCGGGGCCGCGTGGGCATTGCGGTCGTAGTTGACCGGAGGGGGCGCACCACCATCGACAAAAAGAAGGGCCTTGCCCGCCGCAATGCGCCAGAACCCGCCATCCGGCATCGCTGAGGCCAGAAGCGTCTGACGCGCACCATACTGGATGATCCTGTCTATCTGGCGATCATCCTGTTCCTTGCTGCCATGAAACAGGGCCAATCCACCATCACCGTGCCTGAGCGCACGCAAAACGGGGCAGAGCCGTGCGAGGGCGTTCTGAACGGACTCCGACGGAGAGAGCTGCGCCATGCGCATGAACACACTGATCTCGGCCAGTTCCCGCGTCGCTTCCATCTGCGCCAGCGGACTGCGCTCGCGCAGCGTACCATCAGGCAGAATCTGCCGCTCGATTTCCTGATCCAGGAAGCGATGAAAGCGCTGCAGAAACCCAGTTTGCGAAGGTATGGCCACTGCGACGGAAAGCAGCCCCTTGAGCGCCGTGAAATTGCGCCACCCCTGTTCTGCGAGAGGCAGCATGATGGAAACCAGCCGCCCCTCTACAAGGAGGCGATCCATCAATCTCTGCCTGAACCCCTCACTGGCAGACGCCGCGAAGAAATCAAAATGGCCAAGCCAGGAGGCCAAACGGGCACCTGTCGCCGTAGCATTGAGCACAAGGGGATCAATTGGCGGCTGATCGAGCCAGCTGCTGACGATCGAACGGGCATAGAGCCGGGCTTCGTCGCTCCCAAGTGCGCGCAGATCGCGCAACCAGGTAAAGCCTTGCAGCCAGTCACGTGTTGCCGGGGAAACATCGGCATATTCCCAATCTGTCACACGCAGGGGTATGGACCGCCCCTCGAATCGGGCCGTGCCGCTAACGAGCAGGGCACCATGATCCGGGTTACCGGGCCAGATATCCCTTATGGCATGGACAGGCCGGTCTGGCGCACGCGCAAGCCCCGGCACACTCGATGGAAGCCGGGCAAATGAAAGACGAGCTTCACGCGCCCAGCGTCCGAGCATGCCGGTATGTTCCCCCAGATCAGGTTATCAGGACAGGCTGCCAACCTGTCTCAAAGAGTTGATTGCTGCAGCATAATCATCCTGACCATAGATGGAAGTCCCTGCGACCATCATATCCGCACCGGCACCCGTCGCGAGAGGCGCTGTCGCGAGATCAATGCCGCCATCGACGCCAATACGGATGTCGCGCCCCGTCGCATCGGCCATCTGGCGCAGCTTGCGGATCTTGGGCACCTGGCTCTCAAGGAATTTCTGCCCCCCGAAACCGGGATTGACGGTCATGACCAGAATGATGTCGACGAGGTCGAGCAGATATTCGAGCGCTTCGGGCGGCGTGCCGGGGCAGATGGCAATGCCGGGCTTCTTGCCAAGGGCGCGAATATGCTGAAGCGTGCGATGCACATGCGGGTTATTTTCCAC
Organism: Asaia sp. HumB; assembly: GCF_030263835.1. NCBI lineage: Bacteria > Pseudomonadati > Pseudomonadota > Alphaproteobacteria > Acetobacterales > Acetobacteraceae > Asaia > Asaia sp. HumB. The sequence continues at coordinate 570,786 of NZ_JARPML010000002.1, forward strand.
GTGGACATGAATATGGTCCGCACCGGCCTTGGCGAAGGCCTCAATGAAGGCATCGGCCGGTTCGATCATCAGATGCACGTCAAAGGGCTTGTCGGTACGATTGCGCAGTGCTGCCACCATGCCAGGGCCGAATGTCATGTTGGGCACGAAATGCCCGTCCATCACATCCAGATGCAGCCAGTCGGCCCCATCGCGCACCACGGCTTCGACTTCCTCGCCCATGCGCGCAAAATCGGCGCTGAGAATGCTCGGTGCAATCAGGGGCGTTTTCAACTGGGGCATCGTTCTACCTTCTCTCTGTGTCGATCGTTCCGTATCGGGCTGCTCATCAGGCACGGCCCCATCGGGCGGCGCTCTCTGAACAAACCTTCTCAGGCCGTCTTGCGCAGCCTTGCAGCGAAAAAGCCATCCATACCGCCCTGCTCGGCCCACATGCCGGGATGAGTGCGGAATGTTCCCTGTTTTGTGAGTGCCTCGGGCATGGTCGCGAGCTCTTCAGCCGTAAAAGGCTCAAGCACCCAGCCGCGTTTGACCGCTGCTGCCACGCGCTGAGGACCTTCCTCATCCTGAAGGGAGCACACGGCGTAAAGCAGGATGCCGCCCGGCTTGAGCATGGCGCCAGCGGCATCGATCAGGCGATCCTGATCCTTTGCAAGCGCCAGCACATCACGCGGGCGCTTGACCCACAGGACGTCCGGATGACGACGCAATGTTCCCGTCGCAGAGCACGGCGCATCGAGCAGAACCGCGTCAACTTTCTCTTCTGGCTGCCATTGCAAGGCATCGGCGACAACCACTTCGGCATCGAGCCTTAGGCGCTCGAGATTCTGCTTGAGGCGCCTGGCGCGGGTTTCCTCGCGTTCGACTGCATAGACCTTGGCCCCGGCCACAGCCAGCTGGGCCGTCTTGCCACCCGGTGCCGCGCAAAGATCGACAACGCTCTGTCCCGGCGAGATATTCAGCAGTCGCGCTGGCATGGTGGCAGCCGCATCCTGAACCCAGAACGCGCCTTCCTCGAAGCCCTCAAGCTCCGTCACCCGCGTCCCCGGTGCGAAACGAACACTGCCATTGGGCATCATCTCCCCGCCTTCCGGCGCCGCAGCGCCCGGTTTCAGGGTCAGATCGATCGGCGCCTCGCGATGCAGGCCGGCCGCAATATCGCGAGCCCGGTGCCCCCAGGCCGTCCAGAGCCAGGCCGGAACATCAAGCCGATCGGCATCAAGGCCCTCGGCCAGTTCGTCACCATCGCGCGCCACACGCCGCAGCACGGCATTGGCAAGCCCGGCAAAGGGCGCCAGCCCACGACGACGCAGCAGGGAGACGATCGTACCCACGGCAGCATGAGGGGGGGTCTCGAGATGACGCAGCTGGGCCACGCCCATCAGCAACGCACAGCGCACGGGTGCCGGCGGCTCGCGACGAAGGAGCGGTTGCAGCAATTCGGTCATGCTGCCCATATGCCGCAGCACGGTCGCCGCAAGCCGGTGAGCGCTTGCACGATCCCTTGGGTCGGTCAGCGGGCTGCGGTCGAGCGTCGTCTCCAGCATACGTCGATGCTCGACGACACCGCAGACAATATCGAAGGCCAGATCGCGGGTCGGATCGGCGGGAATCTGAGAAGGTGCTTTGGACATTGCCTTGCCAATGGCATTTCGCGAAGCGCCGCGCTACCCCTTCGTGCATCTTAACAGCAACAACTTGCGGATATGGCCATGACAAACGACACGCTCTCCTCCCGTCTCGACCGGATTCGTGCGCGTATCGATGCCGCCTGCCTGACAGCCCAGCGCCCAAGGGAAAGCGTTCAACTCGTTGCCGTCAGCAAGTTTCATCCGGCTGCCGCCATCGAGCAGGCCCTTGAGGCCGGGCAACGCCTGTTCGGCGAAAACCGCGTGCAGGAAGCCAGAGAGAAGTTCCCCGCCCTGCGCGAAACCTGGCCTGATTTGCGCCTGCACATCATCGGTGGCCTGCAAACCAACAAGGCCCTGGACGCATGTCGCGTGGCCGATTGCATTGAATCCCTCGATCGACCTGGCCTGGCGGATGCGATCGCCCGGGCAGGTGACCGCCTTGGCCGCCTGCCTGACCTGTTCGTGCAGGTCAACACAGGTGATGAGCCTCAGAAATCGGGTATCCCGCGCGAGGAGGCCGATACATTCATCACGCTGTGCCGGACGCGTTTTGGCAACGCTGTGAAGGGACTGATGTGCATCCCTCCCGAGGATGAGGCACCAGCCCCCCACTTCGCATACCTTGCACAGCTGGCGCAGGCTCATGGTCTGGCAGAGTGCTCCATGGGCATGTCAGCCGATTTCGAAACCGCCATCGCCCATGGCGCAACACTCGTGCGCGTTGGCACCGCTATCTTCGGCAGCCGTCCCACCATCTGATTTCGGCCACGCCATGCTTGCGGCGACAGGACGAATGATCGTATGGCAGGCTTTATGTCAGTGATCGCTCACATCTATGTGTATCACGCATCGTATTTGCCCCCGTGCTTGCCTCGCGCTTGCCATGAGATGGAACAGAAATGACAGACAGGCCTGCCGGACAGCCAGGTTCCACCACTGCAGAACCAGGGTCCGTTGTCAGAAACGCAACCGACGGGCAGGGCTCCATCCGCGAGTTCGGCGCGAATGACGGCCTGCACAAGAAAGCCCCTGTCGGTCTGGCCGGTCTTCTGGGCGTTCTGGGGGTGGTTTATGGCGATATCGGCACCAGCCCGCTATACGCCTTTCAGGCCTCTGTCCAGATCGTCGGCTCGATCCGTCATCCGGCGGAAAGCTGGGAGATCATGGGTATCGAGAGCCTGATTTTCTGGGCGCTCATGCTGGTCGTCACCATCAAATACGTCATGCTCGTCATGCGTGCCGATCATGATGGCGAAGGCGGTATCATCGCGCTCATGTCTTTGGCACAGCGTGTCTGCAAATCGCCGAAATATCGCTGGTTCTTCGGCATTGTAGGTATTGGCGGGGCCTGCCTCTTCTTTGGTGATGGTATCATCACCCCAGCGGTTTCGGTTCTCTCGGCCATTGAAGGTATCGAGGTCTCGGTGCCATCAGCCTCCCACATCATCATACCGGTGGCGATCATCATCCTGATCGCCCTGTTCAGCGCGCAGGCACTTGGCACTGGCAAGATCGGTCGTGCCTTTGGTCCGATCATGATGGTCTGGTTTCTGACGCTGGCCGTCATGGGCATCCATTCCATCGCCCAGACGCCCCATATCCTGATGGCGCTGTCGCCTTATTACGCCGCGCAGTTCGTGCTCTATCACGGATGGCTGGCCTTCATCGCCCTGGGCTCTGTCGTTCTCTCCGTGACAGGTGCCGAGGCGCTTTATGCCGATATGGGGCATTTCGGTCGGACACCCATCCGCTATGCGTGGCTGTTTTTCGTCCTGCCGTCCCTGACGCTGAATTATCTGGGTCAGGGTGCCCTGCTTCTGCGCAACCCGGCGGCGCTGCAAAATCCGTTTTACCATCTGGCCCCCGGCTGGGCCCAGATTCCGCTTCTGCTCCTTGCCACCATGGCAACCGTGATTGCCAGCCAGGCCGGCATTTCCGGTGGCTTCTCGCTCTGCCGCCAGCTTATCCAGCTGGGCTATCTGCCCCGTATGCGCATCACCCACACCAACGCGGAGGAAGAGGCACAGATCTATCTTCCCGTGTTCAACTGGGTGCTTGCCCTGGGGTCGATCCTGCTCGTTCTCTCCTTCCGCTCTTCCTCGGCTCTGGCAGCGGCTTACGGCATTGCCGTCACAGGCACCTTCATGTGCACGGCCGTTCTGGCCATGGTGGTGTTCCGTCGCGTGTTCAACTGGAGCGCTCCTCTGGCAGGTCTCGTCTTTGGGTTCTTCCTGCTCAGCGATGGAACCTTCTTTGCAGCGAATGTGCTTAAGATCCCCGATGGCGGCTGGGTGCCTCTGGCGATCGGTGTTTCTGCCACCATTCTCATGACCACATGGGCGCGCGGTCGCAGCCTGATCCGCACCCGCCAGATGGCAGATTCACTGCCCATGGCGTCCTTTCTGGCGCGTCTGCCGCAGTCACGCACCGTCAGGGTGCCCGGCATGGCCGTGTTCCTGACGGCCAATCCCGATACCGTCCCCACCTGCCTCCTGCACAATCTCAAGCATAACAAGGTGCTGCACGACCACGTTCTGTTCGTGACGGTGCAGAACCTCGATCAGCCCGAAGCAGAGCGCGGCCATCGTGCGATGGTGCAGGAGCTGGCGCCGAATATTCACCGTGTGATTGTGCGCTACGGCTTCATGGAAATGCCCAATCTGCCCAAGGCCCTGGAGGAACTGAATGCGACCGGGGTTGAGTTCGATGCCATCCAGGCGTCGTATTTCGTCTCGCGTGAGCTCGTCGTACGCTCCACCCTGCCCAAGCTTTCAATCTGGCGCATGTGGCTGTTCCTGCTGATGGTACGCAATGCTGTGCCCAGCACCGAATTCTTCCGTATTCCGCCTGATCGTGTGGTCGAGCTTGGTGTGAGGATCGCAATCTGAGCGTAGCACCGCCGCTCTCGCTCTATGTGCACTGGCCCTTCTGTCTGGCCAAATGCCCCTATTGCGACTTCAACTCGCATGTGCGCGACGTCATCCCGCATGAGCGCTTCACAGCGGCGCTGCGTCAGGAGCTCGCCCATGATGCTGCCCGCACGGGGCGGCGCAGCCTGCGCTCGATCTTTTTCGGTGGCGGCACACCGTCGCTCATGCGCCCTGAAACTGTCGCCCTGATCATTCAGGATGCCCTGCACCATTTCGACGCCGCGCCTGATCTCGAAATCACGCTCGAAGCCAATCCGACCAGTGTGGAGCGCGAGAAACTCGCCGGCTTTGCTCAGGCGGGGGTCAATCGGATATCGCTCGGCATCCAGAGTCTGAACGAGGACTCCCTGCGTTTTCTGGGCCGTGAACATTCGGCTGGACAGGCCGTGCAGGCTCTGGAGACAGCGCGCACCCTCTTCCCGCGGCTTTCCTTCGACCTGATCTATGCCCGCCCCGGCCAGAGCCTGGGCGCGTGGGAGGCAGAGCTGCGCGAGGCCCTTGCCCTCGCCTCCGATCACCTGTCCCTCTATCAGCTCACCATCGAACAAGGCACGAAGTTCGAGGCGCTCTATCGACAGGGGCGGTTCACCCTGCCTGAGGGAGATGAAGCCGCTCGCCTGTATGAAAAGACTGCCGAAATCGCAGGCCTTTTCAGAATGCGGGATTACGAAATCTCGAATTATGCCCGCCCCGGTGCCGAGAGCCGTCACAACCTCACCTACTGGCGCTATCAGGATTATATCGGCATCGGGCCGGGAGCGCATGGCAGGCTGACGCTGGACGACACACTTCTGGCCACACGGCGGCATCGTGCTCCGGAAATCTGGGCAGACCGTGTCGAACAGCGAGGAAGCGGGTCGACCGAGGAAACGCCTCTGTCATCCGAGGAACGCGGGCGCGAGGCGCTCCTGATGGGGTTACGCCTGCGCGAAGGGATCGATCTGGACTGGTTCGCAAAGCGTACAGGGCGCCAACTGGCCGAGTGTGTGGACCCGATGATTTTCGAGGCGGCGCAGGAAGAGAATTATCTCAGCCTTCAGGACAACCGGCTCATTGCCACGGACGAAGGTCGTGTGAGGCTCGAAGCCCTGCTGGGTGCTCTGGTCCTCTGATCACCCGCGAGTCACCGCCCCTCAGCCTTGTGATTATTCAGACTGCATGAACACCCTGCACGCCACGAGATGACGTTCATCACCCCTTCCCTTAAGACTTTATTGCTCACAGTATGAGACACAGGGAACCGTCCCGCTTTTCCGGAGTCAAACCAGCTTATGCGTTGTTTCCTTGCCAGTCTGGCGCTTGCCGCCCTCACCATCGGCACAGCCTCCGCCGAAACCCGGAACGGTCCGGAGCTTGTGATTGCCGATAATGACTATCTGGGCCCGGGCGGCTCGAACATCCAATCCGTCATCCCCCTGCTGAACAACCCGAAACTGAAGGTTCTTGGCCTGACGGTCGTGGCTGGCGATGACTGGGAAAATGCCGAAAGCGCGCGTATCCGCCGCTTTCTGGAAATTTCGGGGCATCGTGATGTGCCGGTTTATGACGGGGCAACCCAACCCCTGATCAACACAGTGGCGCTCACGCGCCTGCGCGAGCAGCAATATGGCAGCCTGCCCTGGAAAGGGGCGTGGGGTGGCATGGGGTCTATGGACAAGACCCCTGACACGCAGCCCGCTGTTGCCCCGACCCCCGATGGCAAACCCGCGCTTCAGCCTCAGGGCATCCCTGCTGCGCTGTTCATGATCCAGCAGGTCCATGCTCACCCCCATGAGGTGACGATCATCGAAGCTGGCCCGATGACCAATCTGGCACTGGCCATTCGGCTGGATCCAAGCTTTGCGAGCACGGCGAAGCAGCTTGTCTTTATGGGCGGCTATCTTGACCTAGCAATGATGTCTGTCACCGGCAATGCGGATAACGGATCGGATTTCAATCTGATTTTCGATCCCGAGGCCGCCCATATCACCCTGACCGCACCCTGGGCCCATATCACCTCTGTTGCCAATGTCTCCAATGACGTGGTGCTCAGCAAGGCTGAGGTCGAGGCCATTGCGAAAGATCATCGCTCGGCCGCCACCGATTATCTCGTGCGCTACTATGTCCCGTTGGCCATGTGGGATGAAGTCACGAGCGCCATCGTGGCCGATCCCTCCCTCATTACCAGGAAGCAGGATGCCTATATGGATGTCGAGATCGGCAAGGGCATTGGCTATGGCCACGCCTATGTGTGGCCTGATGCCCTGGCACCCAAAGCAATGGGCGTCCGCAAGGTCAGCATCGTACAGACTATCGATGTCGATCGCTTCAAGAAGCTCTATGCCGGCTGGGCGCAGGGCTTCATGGGAAAGCACTGATCCTTGCTGCACATGATCAAACTGGTCGTCGGTTGCACGACCCTTGATGAACTCGCCGCCTGGATGCAGCGCGGCGAGCGTGTCGAGGGGTGCGGTGTCATACGCACGCGCACAATGCCCAAACAGGCCGATGAGATCAGTGGGCAGGGCTCGCTTTTCCGGGTGATGGGCGGGCTGGTGCTCTGCCGTCAGCCAATTATAGGGTTCCGACCCTTTACGCGCCCTGATGGCCAGTTAGGCACCCATATCCTCGTTACTGACGAGATCATTCCGGTTCAGCCGCGCGCCATGCGTCCATTCCAAGGCTGGCGTTATCTGAAGCCCGAGGACGCGCCCATCGATCTGGGCTCGTCACCCGCAGCGACGGGGATCGAAAACCTCCCCCCGGCGCTCAGACGCAGCCTGTCCGAACTCTGCCTGATCTGATTTCTCGCTGCTCTTATTGCCGAGCACGTGGGGACGGCCTCAAGTCACGGCATCTCCTGCCGCCTTGTTCTGAAGCCCGGCCCTCTGCCCCAGCCGCATCAAAGCTGTCTCGTCATTGAGCCAAGTGAGTACTTCCTGCATGGCGAGAGGGCCCTTCCTTTCGGCATCTTGCGGCACGATCTTCACGCCACGGGACTTTCCCTCAGACGCGATCGCCTGCGCCCACCGCTCGAAGCGTTCCGCTTCCTGCAGGTCAGGGCTTCGCAGCCCGTTCTGCATATCGAAGCGATAGAGGGTCAGTTCGCCGCTCAGGCGACGCAGCGCCCGCAGGACGGCCTGCACATCCCGTGACTCCCCATCGCGCAGTTGCGTCGCGAGCCCGCCGAACAGAGGCAGTCCCCCACGAGAGAACTCGGCAGCAATGGTTGTCATCCCGGCCTCACGCTGCGCCTTGTCGGTCTGGCCCTGATCCGTATCGCCCGAGAGAACAAGGCTGGCATAACGGCAATGGGCCAGTATCGCACGCCTGACCAGCGTCTCCCGGTCGGAATCGCCGCGCTGGGGCCAGAGCAGCAGGACGCAAAGCAGAGCGATCCCGCTGCCGATCAGATTGTCCAGCACGCGCGCCCACACGATGCCGCCTCCCGGCATCAGCGCCTCGGCAATAACGACCACCAATCCGGTCAGGAAGAACACCAGCATGGTGTAATTGACAGCACGGGTCGCAATCGCAGCGAGAGAGAGAAAAACCGCTGCGATCAGGAGGGGGATTTTGCCGGGCAGCATCAGAGCGCAAAGCGCCGCGAGCAGACTGCCCCCGATGCTGCCCACAACACGCTCCATGCTGCGCACAATGGTCAGGTTGCCAGCTGGCTGCATGACCAGCAGTGCCGCGATCAGCGCCCAGTAGGAAAACCCTTCGCCGCCATACAGACAGACGATCTGGGTCAGGGTAAGCGCCAGAGAAAGACGAAGTGCATGGCGCCATATCAAAGGAGTCAAAGCGCGCCCGCGCCCGGATTGTCCCTCACCTTCCTCACGATGGCGGCGTGAAAACGCGGCGATCATTTGCTGGAAAGCCGCGGCGCAGGCGATGACAGGCATGGCGTTCACCACACCACCGTTGCGCGACTCCCTGTCGAGGCGCTGTGCGAGTTGCCCAAGAATACGAAAATCGGGCTCAGGCCGCGCCACCTGCCGCATGCACTCGTGGCAGGCCATACCAAGCCGCCCGAGGAGGACGCGCAGCTCAGGTGATAAAGGCCCATTCTGTGAGAGATGCTCCAGCGCCAATAGAGCGGTAAAGACGCGCTCGGCCGCCATGAGTGTCGCTTCCATACGCCGGCGCAGGCGCATATTGCCATGACGCGCATCGAGCATCAGCAGCAAGGTTCGGGCACGTTCGATCGCGTTTCGCGCCGCCTGACGATGCACGGCCTCACGCAGGCGGCCGGCTGACAACTCGCGCGCCATCAGATCCAGAATATAGAACGTTGCCGAAAGGCTACGACGCGCCGGAGCATAAGGCTGCTGCCGCCAAAGCACCAGGCAGAACAGCGTCGCCAGGGCACCCCCCGCGAAGAACAGACCCGCAATCTCAGCCGCCTGACGCGGAGGCGATGGAAAACCGGTGGCTGCAACGGCGGCACATCCGGCCAGCGCCCAAAGCTGCATGACCGCCGGAGAAAACATGCGCGCCAGACCGCAACCCAGACCGATGAGCGCCACAAGCGGCACGGTGGCCCAGGGACCGAACAGGCTCAGGCTGGAAACCCCGAACACAAGAAGGGTGCCGGCCAGCGTGAACCCGCCCAGAACTTGAAAGCGCTCGCGATTAGGGCCGCCCGGATCGATCAGACAGGCCCAAAAACAGGCAAAGGCAATCCATGCGAGAACGGGTTGGTCGAAGAAAAGGGAGGGGGTCAGGGCGAGCGCCGTGACAAGGCCCGCTCGCGCGCCTTCGTACAGGCTCAGCTGCTCGGGCGTGAGCGTGATGGCATAACGCGCGAGATGGTTTGTGGAGGTTGTCAGAAAGGCAGCCAGAGGGCGAGAGGCAGAAAGCCGGGTCTTGCCCTTCATCATGCCGTTTCGCACCTCCGCTGTTTGAGGGCGCTCAGCGCCCCGTCATGATCTGTTCGACAAGCTGACCGACTGTCGGCGTGAAGCCATCAGCATAGAACGGATCGGAACCGAAACGCCATGCGTTCGTCCCACCAAACATCAAGTTATGATCAACCAACTGGTCGGCGGCCTCGATCCCCATGCTGTCATCGGCATGAGCAATGTCCTGCAGGCTCTTCTGGATGCAGAAGGAACGTGGATCGGACTTCGCCCCGTTGGTATAGTTCGGGCCGCGCTGGCTCCAGTTGGAGAAGCGACATTCCGAAAGACAGCCCATGCAGGCCACCTGATCGGCCACGATCACGCGGCTTTCTTCAGGCGCGACGAAAACAAGTGTCGAATCCGGTGTGCGCATAGCCTCGGTATAGCCTGCAGCCTCCCATGCCAGAACATGCTCGCGATCCGTTGCGGTCATCCAGACCTCGCGCTTGCGTGCACCGATCCCATGAGCCGTATCATGCTCGCCCACAGGTTCGCTGCTATAGGCCACCTGACGCTCGGAACGCCCGCGCAGGTTCTGCATGAAGCTGTTGTTCACAGCCGATGAATAGAAGCCGGTGGGCGAGAAGCGATTGAGATACACATCGCCTTCATGCAGTCGGCGCAGGCGGCGCTTCCATGCGTCAGGGATAGGGCTCTCCTGAGTCAGCAACGGGCGTGTGCCGAACTGGAACACGATCGGGCCGATCTCGGGATTATTGAACCAGTGCGCCCATTCCTCGAGCCACCAGACACCGCCAGCCATGATGATCGGCACGGTCTCGAGACCGAACTGGTTCATGGACTTGCGCAGCGCGGCAACGCGGGGATAGGGGTCTTCCGGCTTAAGCGGGTTCTCGGTGTTCGACAGCCCGTTATGGCCGCCCGCCCGCCAGGGATCCTCATAAACCACGCCGCCCAGCAATTCGGATGTCTTGCTGTACGAACGCTTCCACAGCGCGTTGAAAGCGCGCGCCGAAGAGACGATCGGATAATAATGCACCTTATGACGTGCGGCGATTTCCGACAGACGATACGGCATGCCAGCGCCGCAGGTCAGCCCGTCGATCATCCCGGGGGCACCCTCGAGGATGCCCTCGATCACCTGCTCGGCACCGCCCATCTCCCACAGGAGATTGGCGTTGATCATGCCCTTGCTGCCTGCAATTTCGCGGGCAATGCGAACCTGGGTGATACCGCCCTCGATCGCGTAGCGGATCAGTTCCTCATGACGCTCACGGCGCGTACGGCCCGAATAGATCTGGGGGATACGGTTGCCATCTGCATCATAGCTGTCGGCATTGACGGCAGAGACAGTGCCCACGCCACCAGCAGCAGCCCAGTGGCCTGCTGATATACCGGTCGAAACCGAGACGCCCTTACCACCCTCAACGAGGGGGAGAACCTCCCGGCCAGCCATGCGGACGGTATCAATCGACATCATAATCTGTGTTGTACTCCGAGGGAGGAGGCCCATTCATGGCCCTCCTCCTGAAACGGGAGATCAGTCAGCGTCACGCTGCCTGGTCGGACGAGCGGCCTTTGCACCGACGCTCTCCGAGATATCGGCGCCGGTCTGCTGATCGACAACGCGCATCGACAGCTTGACCTTGCCGCGGTCATCGAAACCGACAACCTTCACCTTCACGGCATCACCCTGCTTCACGACATCGGTGGTCTTGGCCACGCGACCATCAGTCAGCTCGGAGATATGCACCAGACCGTCGCGCGGCCCGAGGAAGTTCACGAAGGCACCGAAATCGGCGGTCTTGACGACCTTGCCATCGTAGATGCGGTCGATTTCCGGCTCAGCCACGATACCTTCGATGCGCGAGATGGCCTTCTGGGCCTGCTCGTCATTCGAGGCAGCGATGGTGATGACACCTTCGTCGTTGATATCAACCTTGGCACCCGAGAACTCGACGATCTCACGAATGACCTTGCCACCCGAACCGATCACATCGCGGATCTTCTCCTTGGCGATGTTCATGGTGGTGATCTTCGGCGCATTGCGCGAGACCCCCTCACGACCTTCATCGATCGCCTTGGCCATCTCGCCGAGGATGTGGATACGACCGTCACGGGCCTGCTCGAGCGCCACCTTCATGATTTCAGGCGTGATCGAAGTGATCTTGATATCCATCTGCAGCGCGGTGATACCGGATTCGGTACCGGCCACCTTGAAGTCCATGTCACCAAGATGATCTTCGTCACCCAGGATGTCGGACAGCACGGCGTAGCCACGATCTTCCTTAATCAGGCCCATGGCGATACCGGCAACGGGGCGCGGCAGGGGCACGCCGGCATCCATCAGCGCCAGCGAGGAACCGCAAACAGTGGCCATCGAGGACGACCCGTTGCTCTCGGTGATCTCGGAAACGATACGCACCGTGTAGGGGAAGCGGTCCTTGCCCGGCAGCAGCGGGTGCAGCGCACGCCATGCCAGCTTGCCATGGCCGATCTCGCGACGGCCCGGGCTTCCCATGCGGCCGCACTCACCAACCGAATAGGGTGGGAAGTTGTAATGCAGCATGAAGTTCGAGCGGTACTCGCCTTCAAGAGCGTCGATGATCTGCTCGTCCTGGGTGGTGCCCAGCGTGGCAACGACCAGAGCCTGCGTCTCACCACGCGTAAAGAGCGAGGAGCCATGGGCGCGCGGCAGGATGCCGACTTCGGACAAGATCGGGCGCACCGTCTTGGTGTCGCGACCGTCGATACGGATGCCGGTCTTCAGGATGGCGCCACGAACGACCTGGGCCTCAAGCTCCTTGAGCATCGGCTTGGCCATATCGACGTCCAGACCTTCCTCGGTCAGACCTTCGATGATGCGTGCCTTGGCGGTCGCGATCTTCTCGTAGCGTGCCTGCTTGGCCTTTTCCTTATAGGCGTCGGCCATCAGCTTGGTGCCGATCTTCTCTACGCGCTTGCGCAGGGCGATCTGCTCCTTGGTGGGGCCTTCGAGGTCCCAGGGCTGCTTGGCGGCGTGCTCGGCCAGATCGATGATCGCATCGATCACGGGCTGGAAGGCGGCATGGCCTGCGGTCACGGCTTCGAGCATGATCTCTTCCGAAAGCTCGGAAGCTTCGGATTCAACCATCAGCACGCCCTCACTCGTCCCGGCGACGACGAGATCGAGTGCGCTCTCCTTCATCTCCGCAATGGTCGGGTTGATGACGAGCTGGTCATTGATGCGGGCCACGCGAGCCACGCCAACCGGACCATAGAAGGGAATACCCGAAAGGGTGAGCGCGGCCGAGCAACCGATCAGCGCAACCAGTGAGGGGTCATTTTCCATGTCATGGCTGAGAACGGTCGCCGTGACCTGCACTTCATTGCGGAAGTTCTCAGGGAAGAGCGGGCGGATCGGACGGTCGATCAGACGCGAGATCAGGGTCTCGCTCTCGGACGGGCGGCCCTCACGCTTGAAGAAGCCACCAGGAATACGGCCAGCTGCATAGGCCTTTTCCTGATAATTGACGGTCATCGGGAAGAAGTCCTGGCCCGGCTTGACCGACTTGGCACCAACGGCGGTGCAGAGCACAACCGTATCGCCATAGGTGGCGACAACCGCACCATCAGCCTGACGGGCAATCTTGCCGGTTTCCAGAACGAGCGGGCGTCCGGCCCAGTCGATTTCCTTGCGGAAGTAGTTGAACATCATTCTGTCCTGATTAGGGGGCTTTGGCACCGGTTACGGTGATCTGAAGGGAACGGGCCCTGACTGGCTGGCAGCGTTTCGGACGGCATGGCAAGAAAGGCCGGGATCGGACCGGCATGTCACCATGTGGCCTGAAACGCCGAAGGCCGGTTCTGTCTCCAGCTTCAACGTTCAGTGACGAAGCCTGGTATCCCGCCGCCAGAATGACGACGGGAGGTGGCGGAGGCATGACCCTCCGCCGAGCATGTTAGCGGCGCAGGCCGAGACGCTCGATAAGGGTCTGGTAGCGGCCCTGATCCTTGCGCTTGAGATAGTCAAGCAGGCCACGACGCTGGCCAACGAGCATCAGAAGACCACGACGTGAGTGGAAGTCCTTCTTGTGCGTCTGCAGATGGCCCGTCAGGTTGACGATGCGCTCGCTCAGCAGTGCAACCTGCACTTCCGGCGACCCGGTGTCGGTCGGGTTGGTCTTGAATTCTTCGATCAGCGCCGTGCGGCGTTCAGCTGTAATCGACATCTCTGTCTCCGTATTTAAACGACTCGAATATCCGTATCGGCTTGAGACGGCCCTCCTGGACACGGCACAAACCGACAAGACACCCCCCCTCCTGGGCCTGCAGGACGTCACCCTCCCGCGGTGTCAGCATCAGAGCGGCGCAATCGGCCAGAGATAGGCTCTGTCCAAAGCGCAAGGCCTGTGCTTCTGCGTCGGTCACGGCCAGAGCCGGGATGTCGGCCAGCGCGGTCGAGACCGGGCGCAGAAGCGCTGAAAGTGCATCGGCCTTGTCGTCATTTTGAACCAGCTTGTCCAGTGTTATCGCATGGGTCTCGTCAAACGGGCCGCATTTGGTCCTGCGCAATACGGCAATATGCCCGACTGTCCCGCAAGCCAGGGCGATATCACGGGCGAGGCTGCGCATATACACGCCCTTGCCCGACTGTACCTCGAACACGGCATGGTCACGATCAGGACGGTCGACAAGCGTGATGGAGTCAACGCGCGCAGGCCGCGGCGGCAGGTCGGGCGGTCGTCCGGCCCGTGCGAGGTCATAGGATCGCTCGCCATCCACCTTGAGCGCAGAATAGACCGGCGGCACCTGCATGATATCACCGATGAGCGCGGGAAGAGCCGCGCGCAGTTCGGCATCACTGGGGCGATGCTCGCTTGTCAGCACGACCTCGCCCTCGCGGTCATCGGTTGTGCGCGACTCACCAAGGAACAGCGTGAAGCGATAACGCTTGGTGGCATCCATGATATAGGGGATCGTCTTGGTAGCCTGACCAAAAGCAACCGGCAGAATGCCCGTCGCCAAGGGGTCCAGCGTGCCGCCATGTCCAGCCTTTTTGGCATCGAACAGGCGGCGTGCCTTGTTCACCACATCGGTCGAACCGACTTTCAGGCTCTTGTCGACGACCAGCCAGCCGTCGATATCCTGCCCTTTTTTGCGTCCCATGACGGGTCGCTCCACTCAGTCTTCGGAATCAAGATCGCGACGGACTTCCGGTGTGCGCATCAGCGCATCCATTTCCATCGCATGTTCGAGCGCGGTATCGGGCTGGAAATGAATTTCCGGCACGATGCGCGAGCGCAGGGTCTTGGAAAGTCCTGTACGCAGGAACGGCGCCACGCGCTTGAGCGCAGGTAGCACTTCCTCGATATCGCTACGCCCCAGACGGCTGACAAAAGCCGTGGCGTGGCGAAAATCGGGGGAGATACGCACTTCAGTGACCGTCACATGCACGCCCGAAAGTTCCGGATCACGGAACTCGGTGCGAGCGAAGAGATCCGAAAGAACACGACGGACCTCTTCGGACATTCTCAGCTGACGCTGTGAAGGGCCACCGGCGTCGCCGGGCCCTGAAAAGCCCGGCACCTTGGAACGCGAACCCCTCATGCAGGGATCACTTCCATCTCGTAGCACTCAACCATGTCGCCTTCGCGCAGGTCGTTGTAGCCAGCGAAGGAGAGACCGCACTCGTAGTTGCGAGCCACTTCCTTGACGTCATCCTTGAAGCGCTTGAGCTGGCTCAACTCGCCTTCATGGATCACCACGTTGTCACGCAGCAGACGCACGCCACAGCCACGCTTGACCACGCCCTCGGTGACATAGCAACCCGCGACCTTGCCGACCTTCGTGATGTTGAAGACCTGACGGATCTCGGCGTAACCGAGGAACTTCTCGCGATGCTTGGGCGCAACCTTGCCCTTGACCAGCTGCTCCACATCGTCGGTCACCTGATAGATGATCGAGTAGTAGCGGATATCCACATCCTCACGCTGGGCCATTTCACGGGCCTGCGTGGTGGCGCGAACATTGAATGCCACGATGATGGCGTTCGATGCCTTGGCCAGCTGGATGTCGCTCTCGGTGATCTGACCGACAGAGGCATTCAGCACGCGGATACGAACTTCCTCATGCTCGAGCTTGAGCACCGAAGCCTCGATAGCCTCGGCAGAGCCCTGCACGTCTGCCTTGATAAGCAGAGCCACTTCCTTCTGCTCACCCGCCTGGATACGGGCCAGCATCTGGTCGAGCGTACCGCGGGCTGCGGCACGACCGGCTGCCATCTTGTCCTTCTGCTTGCGCTGACGGAACTCGCAGATCTCGCGGGCACGGTTCTCGTTCTCGACGACCACGAAAGGTTCGCCGGCACCGGGAACACCCGTGATACCGAGAAGCTCGACGGGCATGGACGGACCAGCATCCTTGAGCTGGCGTCCCTTGTCATCCAGCATGGCGCGAACGCGACCCCACTCGGCACCAGCCACGACGATGTCGGAGCGTTTGAGTGTGCCCTTCTGCACCAGAACCGTTGCCACCGGACCGCGACCGCGATCCAGACGGCTTTCGATGACCGAACCTTCAGCCACGCGGTTCGGATTCGCCTTCAGGTCGAGCACTTCTGCCTGCAGCAGAATGGCCTCTTCCAGCTTGTCCAGACCCGTACGCTTGAGCGCCGAAACCTCGACATCCTGCACGTCACCGCCGAGGGCTTCCACCACGATTTCGTGACTCAGCAGGGCCTGACGTACCCGGTCGGGGTTTGCACCCGGCTTGTCGATCTTGTTGATCGCCACAATGATCGGGGCATCGGCAGCCTTGGCGTGCTTGATGGCCTCAATCGTCTGCGGCATCACGCCGTCATCGGCTGCCACAACCAACACAACCACGTCAGTGACCGAAGCACCGCGGGCGCGCATCGAGGTAAACGCTTCATGGCCAGGCGTGTCGACGAAGGTGATCTTCGCGCCGCTGGGCACCGTCACCTGATAGGCGCCGATATGCTGGGTGATGCCGCCGGCTTCGCCAGCTGCCACATCAGTTGTGCGCAGCGCATCGAGCAGCGAGGTCTTGCCGTGGTCGACATGGCCCATGACGGTCACGACCGGAGCGCGTGTCACGAGGTCTTCCTCGCGGTCTTCCACACCCTCGATGCCCAGTTCCACGTCGCTCTCGGCAACGCGACGGACGCGATGGCCGAATTCGCTAATGACCAGTTCGGCCGTATCGGCGTCGATCAGCTGCGTGGCCGTGGCCATCACACCCATCTTCATGAGTGCCTTGACGACTTCAGCCTGGCGCAGCGCCATACGATTCGCCAACTCGGCCACCGTGATGGATTCTGGCAGGATCACGTCACGCACCACGCGGACCTGATCGGCGCGGAGACGCTCAAGTTCGGCCTGACGGCGCTCGCGGTCGCGCTGGCGACGAACCGAAGCGAGCGAACGCGTCTTGTCGTCATCACCTTCGATCGCGGCGCGGACGTCGATACGGCCCGAACGACGCGAATCACCACTCTTCTTGGGCGCAGCTGGCGCACCACGGCGCGGCGGTGCGGCCGGGGCACGGCGCGGACCAGCGCGACGATCATCCTCGGTTTCGCCACCAGCGCCACCGCGACGCAGATGCAGGGTCTCATTGCGAGGCGCTGCAGCCGATGCACCGGCCGCGGCAGGCGCAGGCTTGGGCGTGACGGGACGCGGCGCCATGACGGCACGTTCGGCCAGCGGACGCAGACGTTCCATCGGGGCAGCAAGCTGCACGCCACCGGTACGACGGGCCGACTCAGTCGCCTCGAGCGGCGCACGGCGTGCAGCTTCCTCGCGCTCGCGCTCGGCGGCACGCGCCTTGCGCTGCTCCTCGAGGGCTTCCTGCTTCGCCTGATCTTCAGCCGCGGCTGCCATCTGGCGGTCATGCTCTTCAGCTTCACGCTGGGCTTCAACCTCGCGGGCTGCTGCCTCGGCACGTGCCTCTTCCTCACGCTTCGCCTCTTCGGCTGCGGAGAGGATACGGATCTTCTCTTCTTCGAGACGCGCAGCCTCGCGAGCCGCTTCCTTGCGCTGCTCTTCAAGCACGCGCTGGCGGATGGCGAGTTCCGCAGGAGTCAGCGCACGTCCTGCACCGGCGCGGCCACCGCGGCCACCGGCAGCACCGCGGCCGTCCTTGCGCTCATTCGTTTCGCGCTTCTTGCGCACTTCGACCTGCACCACCTTGGAGCGGCCGTGGCTGAAGCTCTGTCGGACAGAGCCCGCATCTACCGTGCGCCCGAGTTCCATGCGCCCGCCCGGACGCAGGGACAGACGTCCCTTACCCTGGTCACCCTGAGCCTGGGCGCCCTGATCCTGGACATTCTGGCCATCTGTCTGACCGCCCTGAGCCTGAGTGCCCTGGTTCCGTTCGTTGCCTTCGCTCATATACCTGCCTGTTCCCGTCCGAGCCGCTCATTGCGCGGCTCAGGAACCAACCCATCGGTCAGCCCCAAAAATCGTTCATGCTCAGCCATCAGACGCTGCGCGAGCGCACCGGGCGCTATCACAACATAGACCGCATGTTCCCGCCCAAATGCCGTCGCGAGCATCTGGGCCGGTAACGTCCGCACCGGAACCTTGTTGTTTCCCGATATCAGACGCCGCAACTCATCCGGGCTTCCGCCCGATCCCTGGATCACCAAGCCGGCCTTTCCGGCAGCAATCCATTCGCGACACTTAACAAACCCACAGAGAGCCTGCCCGGCCCGACGCGCGAGCCCAAGGCCCTGCACCAGCCGCGCTTCTATTCCTGAAACCAGCACCTGCGCAATATCCTCAGGCACCTTTACCGGCTGACGCGCTGCCCGAGAAAACAGGTGACGCGTCCGCGCGGTTTCTAGCACATCCCGCTTGGCACTCAACCAGATTCCCCGCCCTGGCAGCTTAGCCGCCAGATCGGGAACGACCGTACCATCGGGCGCGACGACAAAACGCAGCATGACTTCAGGGTTCCCGCTCTCGCGAGAGACGATGCAGCGCCGCTGCGGCCCCTTCTCATCATCGAGTTCGATCAGGTCAAGCTCGATATCGGAGTCGGGACTCGGTGCCTTTGTTTGGTGGATCTCAGACGTCGGAAGCCTCCCCTTCCTCGGGGGCCGCTTCTGCCTGCTCACCATCAAACCAGTGGGCACGGGCTGCCATGATAATCTCATTGGCAGCATCTTCATCTATATTGTCACTGCCGAGCATTTCGACAAGCTCGTCACCTGCGAGATCGGCCAGATCATCGAGTGATTTCACACCCTTCTCACCCAACGTCACCAGCATGGCGTTGGTAAACACGCCCAGCTCGGCAATCGAATCCTCAACGCCAAGGCCCCGACGCTTGTCGTCCAGCTCCTGCTCCTTCTGCACGAGGAATTCCTCGGCGCGGCGCATCAGCTCCTCGGCTACGCTTTCATCGAAGCCCTCGATCGCATGCAGCTCATCCGGATCGGCGTAAGCCAGCTCTTCGATGGTGTGGAAGCCTTCGGTCACCAGCAGGCCAGCAATCACGTCATCGACATCGAGCGCATCGACAAAGAGCTGGGTACGCTTGCGGAATTCTTCCTGACGACGCTCGGATTCTTCCGCCTCGGTCAGAATGTCGATGTCCCAGCGCGTGAGCTGGCTTGCCAGACGCACGTTCTGACCACGGCGACCGATGGCAAGCGAAAGCTGCTCGTTCGGCACGACAACTTCCACGCGACCGGCTTCCTCATCCATGACCACCTTCGTCACTTCGGCGGGAGCCAGAGCATTCACCACAAAGGTTGCGGCCTGAGGGCTCCAGGGGATGATGTCGATCTTCTCGCCCTGCAACTCGGCTACAACGGCCTGAACGCGTGAGCCGCGCATACCAACGCAGGCACCAACCGGGTCGATGGATGCATCCTTGGAGACAACGGCCATCTTGGCGCGCGATCCCGGATCACGGGCCACGGCCTTGATCTCGATGATGCCGTCATAGATTTCTGGCACTTCCTGCGCAAACAGCTTGGCAAGGAACGCAGGATGGGTGCGGCTCAGGAATATCTGCGGGCCACGCGTTTCGTCACGCACGTCATAGATGTAGGCGCGCACGCGATCGGAATTACGGAACGACTCGCGGGGGATCAGTTCGTCACGACGGAGCAGTGCTTCCGTATGACCGATCTCGACCATGAGGTTACCGTATTCCGTGCGCTTGACCGTGCCGTTGACGATCTCGCCCACGCGATCCTTGAACTCGTTATACTGCTTCTTGCGCTCATATTCGCGAACACGCTGCACGATAACCTGCTTGGCAGTCTGGGCAGCGATACGGCCGAAATCGATGGGCGGCAGCGGGTCGACCAGATGCTCGCCCAGCTTGATCTCAGGCTGGAACTTCACCGCAATGGCGAGCGGAATCTGGGTGTCCTCGTTTTCCACGGTCTCGACCACTTCGGTCCAGCGTGACAGACGAACCTCACCGGAGCGGCGATCGATCGTCGCGCGGATATCCTTTTCGTGGCCGTACTTGGCGCGCCCGGCCTTCTGGATGGCCTGCTCCATCGCCTCCAGCACTTCTTCACGATCGATGTTCTTTTCACGCGAAACAGCATCTGCCACCAGAAGCAGCTCAGGACGGGTAACGGAGGTGTCCATCAGACGAAATCCTCAAATGCGGCGCACCGTTGCGGCGCGGACCATCAGAAACGGGAAAGGCGATAAACCCAGTAACGCTAACTTCAGTGTGTCTTTCGTCCGGGCCGCGATCCCTTGCCCGGCTTGGCAGGATTGAGCTTCGGCGTCTTGCGACGCGGTGCCTCCTCTTCTTCTGCCCCTTCATCCTCGGATGCAATGCCCAGCATCGCGGCACTCGCCTCAATCAGCGCGTCGGTCAGCACAAGACGGGCCTTGCGGATCGTGTCGATGGGCAGAACGGCTTCCTCGCCGTCATCCAGACGAATCACGGCTGCACCATCACGCGTTCCGGTGATGATACCCGAAAAGCGCTTGCGACCATTGAGCGGCAGATCGAGCTCAGCCTTGACCAGATGACCCGCAAAACGGTCCCAGTCCTTCAGGCGTGTCAGCGGGCGATCGATTCCGGCAGAGGAAACCTCAAGCGTCCACGCGCCAGGGATCGGATCATCCACATCCAGCACGGCGCCAACGGCGTGGCTGATCTGCTCACAATCCTCGATTCCGATCAGGGACCCATCGGCGCGATCAGCCATGATCTGGATGGTCGGCGTCTCGCGGCCCAGCACGCTCAGGCGCACGAGCTCGTAACCGAGATCGGTCAGGGTCGGCTCGATCTGCTGCGCAATACGCGCTTCAAGACCGTTCAGGCTGGGAATTTCATTGGCCAAGACAAAAAAAGGCGGCCCGTCAAGGCCACCCCCCGATAAGACGAAAGATGAAAGGAATACGGGCTGTTTAGGCCAAGATGGCCGTCGATGCAAGACTCGTGCATGGCAGGAAGCGTGATGCGTAACTTTTGATTACACTCCCCGTGTAACAGGGCTCTTGCAGTCATGGTTTTTATCCTGCCACAGTCGCAGCGATGAACGATACGCCCGAGCCACAACTCAAGCCGCTCTCCCATGGGACAGTTGGCAGCGGCCATCACTCCCCTCGCGAGAGCGGCGGGTTGACCTCCAAGCTAGTCCTGGCGTCTGCCGTTGTCATGGCATGCATGGGGGGTGCCTACTGGCAAAACACGGCTCATGGCGGCGTGACAGCGGCTCGCGCACCGCAAGCTTCAACTACTCCGCTAGACCGTGAACCCCAGATCCGGGCAGATGCCAGACATTTGGGTGCACAGTTTGCCCTGATTGCCCCCGGGCAGGCTCCGTCAGCTCTGGCGCATTCAGGCTTCGATACCCAGCAGAGGGCAAACATACTCGCCGCTGTGAAAAATCGCCGCATGCGGTTGGTGCGCATGCCTATCGCTCAGATAGCGGGGCTACCCGGCCAGTCTATTGCCATCACCTCGGGTGGTTTAACGCAGCGACTTACTCTCAAACCCGAATTGCAGGCTGTGGTTCTACCTATCTATCTGGCTGGCGAGGTCACGATATCCCCCCTGACTCAGCCTCCAGCTGGGGGGCTAGAGACCGGCATACTTACGGCGCTTGGCGCTCAGGTTCTCCCAACCCTCGCCAGCCTTGATCAGCAGATTGTTCTGGACGTGATCGTACAATGAAAGCCCTGATGCCCGCCCTCAATCGCCTCATGCCCGTCATGATGGTGATTTTTCTGATTCTTGCGAGCATTCAGGCAGCTGTTTCGCTTCACCTTTCGGGGGGAATGCTGCTTCATTTCCTCTCCTGGGCAAGGGACGCCTATCCTCCCGTTGCCGGTCTCGCCGCTCTGCTCTCGATATCCGGCCTCCTCTATGAGGTGCGCTCCACAAAACTAGCCCGCAAGGGGCTTCGCCGTCGCAAAGGTTTCGTTATGGATATTCTCGCCCGCCTGACAAACCGCGTTGCGCTCGAAGAGCTACTTGCCCAGGAGCAGAAGGAAGTCGCGATCAATGCCGAGGAATTGGCCGCCGGACTGCGCGCCAAGGTCGTCGGTCAGGATCAGGTTTGCGAGGATATTGCCCAGCAGTTGAGACGCCGTCTCGCTCTTACTGTGCGTAACAAGCCGGTCGGAATCTTTCTCCTCGCCGGCCCTCCGGGCACGGGAAAAACCTACCTGGCAAAACAGATCGCCCGGCAGATGGACCGGCCCCTGCTTCATTTCGACATGACCCAGATGTCCAGCCCACACGCTGCAACCATGCTTTTCGGCTCGCCAAAGGGATATGTAGGATCCGATAGTTTCGGCAAGCTCACGGGCGGCCTTCAGGAGAAGCCGGATGCGATCGTGTTGCTGGATGAGATCGAGAAAGCGCATCCAGACGTTTTCAAAAAATTTCTGACAGCATGGAATGACGGTCACGTGACCGAGGCCTCAACTGGCGCTCAGGTATCTACAACGCGCGCCATCTTCATGCTCACCTCCAATATTGCCACAGAAGCACTGACCGAAATTGCCGATCGTCTCCATGACGACGCAGACAGGATGCGTGCGGAGTCGACGGAAGCCCTGCGCAAGGCCGGTTTTGCACCCGAAGTCCTGAACCGTCTGGATCGTATCTTTGTCTTCCGTCAGCTGCGCGACCTCGATCTTGCGCGGGTAGCAGCGCTGGAAATCGAGGCGATGATCAAGGGTTATGGGCTTAATGTCGAAGCTGGTGGTATCGATGCCTACCTGCTCTTCCAACTCATGCAGCGTCAGCAGAAGTTGGGTGCCGGGGCCTCGGCACGTGATCTGGTTCGCTCGATCGAAGACATGGTCAGTGAAAGCCTGATCCTGGCGCGCCAGAATAATGCGAAGCTCGTTCGTCTCGTCATGAGCAACGACGGTGTCAAAGCCGAAATAGCTGACGACTCGGTCTCGCTCAATGCGCGACTGACACCCTGAACCCTGCCGGAACGATAGTCAGTGTCAGCTTTCACCCGCTTGTGGCGTCGTGCCCCTGCATGGCGCCTCATGATCTATATCATGATCTTTTTCACGATCATGAGCCTCTTCTTCCCCTTGCCCTGGATGCTTGCCCATGCGCCATGGCTTCAGCGGCTGCCCGGCATGCAGCCCCCGAATGGCGCTGCCACCGCATCCACTGCGAGGGATCAGGCCGTCAATAACGGGCAAGGCTCTCAGGCACAAGCAGACGCGCCGGACGACACCAATCGCCTGATGACACCCGATATCACTGCGTCACTTACAGGAACGATACCGTTCGGTGGGCATACATTGCCCCTGCCGGCCGGAGTCTGGCATCCGGTGCTCACCGGGCAATTCGGTCCGGGCGGCCTTATGCTGATCAATATTCTAGTGCGCACCGATCGTGGTGTTGTCACAGGCGTCATGATTGCACGGACAGCCACGGAGCAATTACCTCTCGATGTCGTTCAGTCAGCGGCCTCGCATTGTCACGACGATCGTAATTATCGCGCCCATATCTATGCCGATCGGCCCGATGGTCGCAATGAATGCGCTTTTATCGCCAATGCCGTCATGGGGCCGAATGGTGCCATTTCGTCTGATGAGCTGATTCAGCTTGCGTTCAAGAGACTGAGCGCTTTGGGCTTTCCCATGCCCTCCCTTTTTGTGGTCGCCAACTGGATTCTAAGCAGTGGTGCCACCGATGCGACCAAGGGCAGCTCAGGCATCACCTATCTTCTTGCCCCCACCAAGACCGGCACGGTCCAGTTGCTGGCCCCCCTTCCCTATTGGGACAAAACGACGTTGTCGCAGGTTCCTACAGCCGACGAATTCATACAAAAGACCGATCGCTGGTTCTCTCGCTGGGTGCCGCTCCTCCGGCAGGCCATGACGCATGATGCGGGTAGCCCGACATTTTCGCCGGACCTTGCCCACGACCCATCGGCTCCCTGAGTCGTGCAGGCGGCGTGCCTTAAGAAGGACGTCGCCTAAAGCGCGTCAAAGCCATCTGAGCATTGCCTGATCGAAACTGCTTTTGATTGAAGAGCGGGAAGGCAGGCGTTCGCATGTTGGCAGTGCCACATCATTTTTCGCTTCATAGTGTCGCTGCGATCGCCGCATTGATCCGCGAATACGCTCCTCAATCAGCACGCACACCAATATATCGCTTTCATATCGATCATATTTAGAAAATTGATTAAAACTCAGGGCATTAGTGCCATACAAGTACAATCTATATTTGCATAACTAGTCCAAAGACTCACTCAACACCTTGCGCGAATCCTACCTGGCGTAATGCATGTCGGCCATGCCGCTCGGCGGCCTCATCTCCTGGTCATCATTGGCGCTGGCGGGTGTCTGGATGGGTGACAAGCTACCGCTCTTCTCCGTTTTCATGGCTGCGGCCATTCCGTTTCCCTTGGCTCTATTGATCGACAAACTGCGAGGTCAGGTTGGATTGAGAGTGGTGAACCGGCACAACCCGATCACTCAACTTTTCATGCGTTTCATCACCGTCACCAGTGTTTTGGTTCCCTTTGCCATCATTGCAGCGCGCACGGCTCACGACCCGGCTATACTGTTTCTGGGAATCACCATTTTTTCTGGTATTGTCTGGGTACCTCACGGGTGGGGTGCAAATGATCCTGCTGGCTTCAGACATTTTTTACTGCGTAGCGTTCTAGCCTATCTCGCCTATCTGCTCGCGCGCCCCGCCGTGCGTGACGCGGCCATCGCGGGGGCCGCCGCTCTCAGCTATCTTTACGCAATCGCCGCCATGCGGAGACCTATGAGGCGAACACTCGGGCCGAGCTCTGATCGCATTGCGCCCACTCGCAACCGCCATGAGGGGGAGGAATGGGTCAGCCGGACAAGAACCCCGCTCTGCACAATCTTGCGGCGAACGACACGCTTACCTCTGCATCGGACTCAGAAGTTTTGTAACAGAGTTTTCAGTGGTGTCCCGAGCGTGTGAAGCTTTGCCCAAGTCGGCGTTCCACATGGCGGGCAAAACGGACGAAAGGCAGTCCGAGCAGCAGATAGGCCGCACCGATCAGAAGCCCGGTGCCGATATAGTCATAATAGGTCGATGAAAGCCGGATATAGGTCTTTGTCAGCTCGGTCAGCGTGATCACACTCACCAGCGAAGAATCCTTGAGCAGGGCAATGAAGTCGTTGGTCATAACCGGCAGGACAGTGCGGAAAGCCTGCGGCACGATCACCAGTCGCACAGCCTTGGCGCGCGTCATGTTGAGCGCAATGGCCGCCTCCATTTGCCCTCGCGGTACAGAGGAGAGGCCAGCCCGATAATTTTCGGCTTCATAGGCCGCATAGTTCAGGCCCAAAGCCAGCACGCCCGCGAAGAAAGGCGACAGTTTGATCCCTATGCCCGGCAGACCATAGAAAATGAAGAGCACCTGAATAAGCAGAGGCGTGCCGCGCACAATTTCGATGTAGAGACCGCTCAGCCATTGCAGGGGGCGTGCCCCGTAGTGGCGGCACAAGGCAAGCACGAGCCCCAGACTGACGGCAAGGATCATGGAAAGGGCCGACACCACAAGGGTCAGCACGGCCGCCTTGCCGATGATGGGCAGAAATCCGAGATAACGGTGGAGCAGCCCCATCCAGCCAAGCTGACTGCGCATGGCGTCACGATAGCGCAGCCACGCGACAGGAGGCACCTCACGCACCGTGTGGTCGCCCGTCATGGCCGCCATCTCGGGTGTCCAGAGACTCCAGCGCCGAAGAATGGTCTGAAGCGTCCCATCGCTCATCATGTCGCCCAGCGCACGATCGACGGAATCATGAAGCGCGACATTGCCCGGCTTGAAGGCAATGCCATAGCGGGTCTGTCCCACCGGCTCGCCAACGATCACCAGATCATCGGTCACCCCGGCATAGAAAAGCGCGATGGGCCCGTCGAGCAGGAGCGCATCCAGACGCCCGTTGCGCAGGTCCGAAAAGGCATAGGTTTCCTCTTCGTAAGAGCGCGTGGTAATGCTTGGCTCGTTCTGCAACAGCCGCTCGGCCAGCGTCTCCTTGATCGTTCCGACCACATGCCCCTTGAGGGCCGCGAAACTGGCAAGGTCCTGACGGTCGCGACGCACCACGATGCGATCGCCGGTCACATAGTAAGGCCGCGAGAAGAGCGCCGCCTTCACATGGTCGGGCGTCATCTCGATGCCGTCCACCACCATGTCATACATGCCGCGCTGGAGGCCGGGGATCAGACCGTCCCAATCGTTCTGCACGAAATGCGGTGTACGTTTCAGACGCCGGGCGATCTCCTGCACCATGTCGAACTCGAATCCCTCTAGACGATTCGTGTCCGCCGGGTCGTGAAAGACATAGGGAACATTGGCCTCACCATCCGAGGCCCAGTTCAGAACCGACGATGAAGCCGTGTTGCTTATCGCTGGTGGGGGTGAAGATGTCTGGGCATGGACAGAATGGCCACCGATCAGAAGCATCACCCCCATCAGGGCGCCGGCGAGGACCCGCCTTGGCACGGTGCAGACGTTCACAGCAGTGACCTCAGGAAGCGGCGCGTTCTGGCATCTTCAGGAGCCGCAAAGACTTCTTCAGGGTCGCCGCTCTCAATGATGCGGCCCCCCTCGACATACAGCACGCGGTTCGATGCCGCACGGGCAAAGCGCATATCGTGCGTCACGACGATCTGGGTCATGCCCTCCTCATCCAGTCTGCGCATGACCTGCAAAACTTCTTCAGCCAGTTCGGGGTCCAGCGCAGAGGTCGGCTCGTCGTAGAGCATGATGGCCGGTTTCATGGCCAAGGCGCGGGCAATGGCCGCACGCTGCTGCTGACCGCCAGACAGTGTCGAGGGATAACGGTCAGCCAGACCATCGAGCCCGACCTTCGCCAGCAGACCACGCGCCAGCGGCGCGATATCGCCAGTTGCCATGCCTTTAACCGCCCGTGGCGCCAGCATGACATTGTCCAGAACCGTGCGATGGGGAAACAGGTTGAACGACTGGAAAACCATGCCGACATGGGCACGCAGCTTATGGGCACGACGCTCCTGGGCCCGGTTCCAACCCTGACCGGCGACCGTGTCGATTTCGATATCCCGGATCCGGATCGTTCCGGAATCAGGTATCTCCAGAAAATTGAGACAGCGAAGAAAAGTCGATTTCCCGCAGCCCGAAGGCCCGATGATGGAAATCAGGTCACCACGCCTAACGCGAAGCGACATGTCGTGCAGCACGACATGTCGCCCAAAGCTCTTGGTGATGTTTCTGGCGTCGAGAACGGTCTCGGCGTGATCAGTCAGTTTCGGTCATCCCGCGCAGGACATAAGGGAGAATCCCTCCATGCCTGTAATAGGCGACTTCATCAAGCGTATCGATGCGGCAAAGAAGTTCGACCTGCTCGGTCTCGCCGCTGGCGCGGGTGATGGTCATGGGTACGGTCATACGCGGGGTAATGGACTCGAGCCCACCCAGTGAGATCGTTTCGGTGCCATCCAGCCCCAGCGTCTTGCGCGTCGTCCCCTCGCGGAAGGTCAGAGGCAGAACGCCCATGCCCACGAGATTGGAACGATGGATACGCTCGAAGCTCTCTGCAATCACGGCCTTGATGCCCAGCAGATTCGTGCCCTTCGCAGCCCAGTCACGCGAGGAGCCCATGCCGTATTCACGCCCGCCAATCACGACCAGAGGCGTGCCATCCTGCTGATAGCGATGCGCCACGTCATAGATCGACGCCACCGTGCCATCAGGCAGGTATTTCGACATGCCGCCCTCGACGCCCGGAAGCATCTCGTTGCGGATACGGATATTGGCAAAGGTGCCACGCACCATCACGCGGTCATTGCCACGGCGCGACCCGTAGGAGTTGTAATCCGCAACCGCCACCTGATGCTCGCTCAGGAACTTGCCCGCCGGGGAAGACGGCTTGATGGCGCCTGCCGGTGAGATGTGGTCGGTCGTGATGTTGTCGCCCAGCAGTGCAAGAATACGCGCATTCTCGATGTCATGCGTCTCGCCCGGCTCCTTGGTCAGCCCTTCGAAATAGGGCGGCTTCTGGATGTAGGTCGAACTGTCCGACCACGCGAAGGTACGGGCGTCGCTGGCAACGGCCAGAGCCTGCCATTGCTTCGTGCCCTTCGAGATGCTGCCATAACGCTCGACAAAGCTCTCACGCGTGACGGAGGACTTGATGAGCGCTGCGATCTCTTCATTGCTTGGCCAGATATCGCGCAGGAAGATTTCCTTGCCATCCTTCGAGATGCCGAGGGGCTCTTTCGTGATGTCCTTGCGCAGGGTGCCAAGCAGGGCATAGGCCACCACCAGCGGCGGGCTGGCGAGATAGTTGGCGCGCACGTTGGGCGAGATGCGCCCTTCAAAGTTGCGGTTACCCGAAAGCACCGACGTGGCCACCAGACCATTGCCTTCGATCGCATCCACGATCGGCTGGGCGATGGGGCCCGAATTGCCGATACAGGTCGTGCAGCCATAACCGACCGTCTCGAAACCAAGCGCATCGAGATCAGCGCTGAGGCCTGCCTTGTCGAGATAATCCGTCACCACCTGCGAGCCGGGGGCGAGCGACGTCTTGACCCAGGGCTTGGGCTTGAGACCGAGCGCACGGGCCTTGCGTGCCACCAGACCAGCCGCCACCAGAACCGCCGGGTTGGAGGTGTTGGTGCACGAGGTAATGGCCGCAATCACCACATCACCATGACCGATGTCGTAATCCGACCCGGCCACGATGGCGCGCTTGCGCACGTCGTCCGGCTTCACGCCCAGCGTGGTCGTCAGCGCGTCCTCGAAAGCCGCCGTCGCATTGGTCAGGGCCACGCGATCCTGCGGACGCTTCGGGCCAGCCAGTGAGGGGATGATGGTCGAAAGATCGAGCGACAGAACCTTCGAGAACACAGGCTCAGGCGTATCGGCGTCGCGGAACATGCCCTGGGCGCGCAGATAAGCCTCGGTGAGACGGATGCGATGCTCGTCGCGTCCTGTCTGGTGAAGATAATCCAGCGTCAGCGCATCCACCGGGAAGAACCCGCAGGTTGCACCATATTCCGGCGCCATATTGGCGATGGTCGAACGATCGGCCACCGGCAGATGATCAAGGGCGGGACCGAAGAATTCCACGAATTTGCCAACCACGCCTTCGGCGCGCAGCATTTCGGTAATGGTCAGCACGAGATCGGTCGCGGTTGCGCCTTCAGGCAGAACGCCTTCCAGGCGCACACCGATCACGTCCGGGATCAGCATGGCAATAGGCTGGCCAAGCATCGCGGCCTCGGCCTCAATGCCGCCCACACCCCAGCCGAGCACGCCCATACCGTTCACCATGGTGGTGTGGCTGTCCGTACCATAGAGGGTATCGGGATAGGCGTAGTCCTTGCCATCGACCTTTCCGGTCCAGACGGCCTGCGCCAGATATTCGAGATTGACCTGATGGCAGATGCCTGCACCCGGCGGCACAACACGGAAGTTCTCGAATGCGCCCTGGCCCCAGCGCAGGAAGGCATAACGCTCGCCATTGCGCTCGAACTCGATCTCGACATTGCGTTCCAGCGCATCGGCGCTGCCCGCCACATCCACCATGACCGAGTGATCGATCACGAGGTCGACCGGCACCAGCGGGTTCACCTTCTCCGGGTCACCATCAAGGGCAATGATGCCGTCGCGCATGGCAGCGAGATCGACCACGGCCGGAACGCCGGTGAAATCCTGCATGAGGATACGCGCCGGTTTGAAGGGCACTTCCTGATCCGAATGGCCCTTTGCCGTCCAGTCGACAATGGCCTGCGCATCTTCAGTGCGATAGCTCAGCCCGTCCTCGAAACGCAGAACGTTCTCGAGAAGAACCTTGAGGCTGACCGGCAGGCGGGACAGATTGCCCAGCTTGGCCGCCGCCTCTGGCAGGGAGAAGATGTGGTACTTTCGGCCATCAACCTCCAGATCCCGCATCACGCCCAGGGAATCCCGTCCAACGGTTCTCATGGCTTGTCCTCCTGCCTTGTCAACTGGCCCTCAAGGGCTGAGCCTTCTATACAGTCTCGACCCTTATTCGCACAGAGTCGAATAAAACTCTCTCAGGAAGATGTTATTTCCGCACAATGTCAGGCTTTCCCTCGCCTCCAGCGCCCTGGCTCAGTTTGCATGACGTAACCGTGATACGCGGCGATCGTCTGGTGCTGGATGGACTCAGCCTGTCGCTCGCGCCCGGCGAGGCCATCCTGCTCACGGGTCCGAATGGTGCGGGCAAATCGACCCTGCTCCGTTTTCTGGCCGGGCTCTGCCCCGCACAGGGTGGTCAGGTCACCTGGAATGGCGAGACGAGGTCAGCCGACAGGCTCGATCCGACACAGGCTCTGGATATCGCGTATCTTGGCCATCAGGATGCGCTCAAGCCTGCTCTTACCCTGCGTCAGAACCTGAGCCTTGACGCCGGGTTATTTGGGACACGAACAACAAAAGGGGACAAGGGTGCAGCGCTGGATCAGGCTCTCGACCTCCTTGGCCTGATAACGCTGGCTGATCTGCCGACGCGCCTTCTTTCGGCAGGCCAGAAAAGACGCGGCGCTTTCGCCCGCCTCCTTCTGCGCCACGCGCCCGTCTGGTTGCTGGATGAACCGAGCCTCGGGCTGGATGCGCACGCAATCGAAACACTCGGGCATGTGATGGCCCGGCATCGTGCCCGGGGTGGCATGATCATCGCCACAACCCATGTTCCCCTGCCCCTGACCGATGCCATGATCCTCGCTCTCACTCCCACGGCTTTTCAGGGGAGTGACCCATGCTGGTGAGCGCTTTCCTCTCCCTCATCCGGCGCGACCTGTCTCTTGCCGTGCGCTTTGGGGCCGACACGCTCGCGGCTGTTCTTTTCTTCGTGCTCTGTGCCAGCCTCTTTCCGCTGGCGCTTGGACCATCGCCGGTTCTGCTTCACCGCATGGCCCCAGGCATTATCTGGGTCTGCGCGCTGCTGGCCAGCCTGTTGCCGCTCGACCGGCTTTTTGGTGCCGAGCTTGATGATGGCGGCCTCGATCACCTTCTGCTTCTGGGCCTACCCCCTTCGCTGGTGGCGCTTGCCAAGATCATCGCGCACTGGCTGACAACCGGCGTGCCCCTGCTCGTTGCGGCCGGCCCTCTTACACTCATGCTGGGGGGCACGCCGGGCGATATCCTGCCACTGCTGGCCGGGCTCGTGCCGGGCACGGCGCTGCTTTCGCTTCTGGGGGGAATGGCGGCGGGGCTCGTGCTGGGCGCGCGACGTGGCAGCATCCTGCTGCCGCTTCTGACTCTGCCCCTCGCCTCACCTGTGCTGATCTTTGGCGCAGCAGCCGCCGATGCGGCGACCAATGGTCAAAGCAACAGGGTGGAGCTGAGCATACTCGGCGCCTTTCTGGCGCTGGCACTGCCTCTGTGCCCCCTCGCCGCGGGGTACGGATTACGCGCCGCTACCAGCTAAGGCCCTTCCCGGTGCCGTTTCCTGTGCCATTCGGCCCCCTCTCAGCACCCGAATACAGGCCATGAGGCTTGCGTTTGAGGACACTTCACAGTTTCTATTTGCAACCCCCTCGAGGTGAGGCTTCCGCGCCGCTCTCCCGCATCACAGAATTTCGTTGCTCCAGAAGGTGTTTATGCGTCTCTCCTCCCTTCTCGCCAGTACCGCTATTGCCAGCCTGACCCTGCTTGGCCTTGCCTCGCCTCCTGCCCAGGCTGCGCCCGGCTATCTGCGTGATCCCGCCCTGTCAGGCACGACCCTTGTCTTTGATGACGAGCAATCGGTGTGGAGCGCCCCCTTGCAGGGCGGCAACGCAACGCGCCTGACCGCACCAATCGGCTCGGATCCGCATCCCATTCTCTCACCGGATGGCAAGCAGGTCGCCTTTCTGGCCAATTATGACGGCCCGCAGGAAATCTATGTCATGCCGGTCGAAGGGGGGACGGCCAGGCGCGTCACCTTCGAGAACCAGAATGTCATGCCCATCGGCTGGGACAGAAAGGCGGGTATTCTCTACAGCTCGGCTCCCGCGACGGGCCCGGGACTGAGCCGCGTGGTAAGCGCGATCCTTCCCGTAAGCGGCACGAAGCGCACCTACCCTCTGGCCGATGCCAATGACGCTGCCCTGAGCGCTGACGGACAATGGCTTTATTTCGTCCGTTTCGGCACGGCCGTCTCCCATGACCACCTCAGGCTGTATCGCGGCGGGGCTGTGGCGCAACTCTGGCGCTATCGACTCAAAGGCGGCGGTGAAGCCGAACGTCTGGGGCCGCAAAACGTCAATCTGCGCCGCCCGATGCTCTGGAAAGACCGGCTGATCGTCATCAGCGACCAGAGCGGCCGCGACAATCTCTGGAGCTATGCGCTGGATGGCACGGATGGCCATCCGCTCACGCAACATGATGATTTCGGCATCAGACAGGCCAGTCTGAGCGTCCACGATGTGGTTTATCAGCGTGGGGCAGACCTCTATCACTTCGACCTCGATACCGGCAACGAGACGCTCATTCCCGTTGATGTTGTCAGTGACAATGCTGCGCGACGCCCTCAGTGGCTGGATAATCCTTTCCCCTATCTGACCGATATCGATCTCGCGCCCAACGGCAAGCAGGTCGCCCTGACCCTGCGTGGTCACGTGGCGCTCGCCAGCGCGGGGCCGCAAAGACGCATCACGCTGGCAACCGCAGCGAGCACACGGTTGCGTCATGCCAGCCTCTCCCCTGATGGCAAGACGCTTTATGCATTCAGCGACAAGGGCGGAGAATCCGAACTCTGGGCCTTTCCGGCCACGGGAGGAGCCGAAGGCACGGCCCTGACCCATGCCAGCAAGAGCGAGCCTACCGGGCTCTGGGTGTCGCCCGATGGCACCCATATCGCTCATACCGATCTTGCCGGGCATCTGTTTGTTCTGGACGTTGCGACACGCACCGACAAACTCATCGACGATGCTCGTCTCGACGGGCAGAGCGATTATGAATCGGTGGTCTGGTCCCATGATGGCCGGGCTCTGGCTTTTACGCGGGCGCGGGGGGATAATGTCCGGCGCCAGATCGCACTTTATCCTCTTGAAACAGGGGCCACGCTCTGGGCCACGACGCCGGACTACGATTCCTACGCGCCGCGCTTCAGCCCGGATGGTCACTTCCTGTGGTTCCTGTCCGACAGGCTTTTCAAGCTGAGCAATGGCAGCCCCTGGGGGGATCGCAACCCCGCACCCGTGTTCGGGCCTCGTACGGGAATTTTCGCGCTGGCCCTGCACAAGAGCGCGCGTTTCCCCTTTGCGCCGCATAATGAGCTCGAACCGGCCGCTCCGGCCAAGCCCCCCGAGAAGCCAGCCGCGCCCTCGAACGCCAAGACCCCGGTTTTCGACCCCGACGGTCTGGCCGCACGCCTGTATCAACTGCCCGTCCCGGCGGCGGATTACAGCCAGATCGAGATCGCGCCTGACTATCTCTACCTGCTGGCAAAAAAGCCGGACGACCTGACAGCCAAGAACGACGGAATGACGCTGTATTCCGTCAAGGTGACCCGCGACGAGATCAAGCCCAAGGTCTTTGCAGCAGATCTCAGGGATTTCAGCCTGACACCGGATGGCAAGACACTTATGCTGGTCTCCGGCAAGGAAAAGCAGCGACCCAAGATCCAGCTTGTCCCGGCGGGCGCGACGCTGGGTGATGCTGGAGGGCCGGAGTCACAGATCAGTCTCGACGGCCTGCGACTGCGCATCGACCCCGGTGCGGAATGGCAGGACATGTTCACCGATGCGTGGCGTCTGCATCGAGACCATTTTTATGACCCTGCACTGCATGGCGTGGACTGGAACAGTGTTCGCGAACGCTACCGGCCGCTTCTGGCCCGCATAGGTGACCGCTCGGATCTGGACGATCTGCTCGGCCAGATGATGGGTGAACTCAATGCGCTTCACTCGCAGCTTCGCCCTGCTGAAACCACAACCCGCGACAATGAAACCCTGATTGCCGGCCTTGGTGCCCATCTGACACGCCAGCCGGGCGGCTTTCTGATTGATCGCATCTACACGGGCAACCCGGATCTCCCGCAGGATCGCGCGCCGCTGGCGGCACCGGATGTCGACGCGCAGCCGGGTGATCTGATTGTCTCCCTCAACGGTCAAAGCCTGGCCGACCTGCCAGACCTCTCTTCGCTGCTTGCCAATCAGGCGGGCAAGCAGGTGCTGCTGACCCTCAAACGCAAGGACAGGCAGTTCCAGACCATCGTCACGCCTGTGTCCGCCAAGCAGGAGACGAGTCTGCGTCTGCGTGCTTGGGAAAGCGAGCGCGCCGCGCGTGTCGAAAAGGACAGCCACGGGCGGATAGGCTACCTGCACCTGCGCGCCATGGGCCCGGACGATATTGCAGCGTTCACACGCGACTTCTATGCCCAGACCGATAAGGACGGGCTGATTATCGATGTTCGTCGCAATCTGGGTGGCAATATCGATTCCTGGGTGCTTTCGCAGCTGTTACGCAAGGTCTGGATGTTCTGGTCCGACCATGGCAAGGCATCGCAAGGCAACATGCAACAGGCCTTCAGGGGGCATATCGTTGTTCTGTGCGATGAATTCACCTACTCGGATGGCGAGACCTTCTCGCAAGGCGTGAAGGCGCTCGGCATCGGGCCGTTGATTGGCATGCGTACAGCCGGAGCGGGCGTATGGCTTTCAGACTCCGACCGTCTGGCCGATAACGGCCTGCCCCGCACTGCACAGCATCCCTATTTCGACATGAAGGGCCATTGGCTCGTAGAGAACCACGGCGTGGAGCCCGACATTGCCGTCGAAAACATGCCGGTCGCGACGTTCAACGGTCAGGACCAGCAACTCGACAAGGCATTGGAAACCCTGAACGGGCTGCTGCAAAAGCTGCCTATTACCCCGATGGCAGCTGAAGGCTTTTCGGGTACCGCGGAGGCTTTGCCTCACTGACATGATCCCTGCCTCCCTCTTTCGGTCGGGAGACAGGATACTGGCCTGCTGACGCTGGTCATGCAGGCGGCCTGGTCCCGGCGGTCGGACGATAAGTCTCCGCAGAGCGATATCGCCCCCGGTGCTCGAGGAGACCGAACAAGCCGGATCGAAGGAAGGGGCGCATTTGACCGACACCCAGTCTGTACCCCTAGCACGTATGCTCCGATTCGAGAGGTTTGCTGGCGCAACAATCTGGCCACTCAGCCGAACGGACCCGTCACCATTGGTCTGTGCCCGGGATAGGACGACATTCCTTCCCGAGCTTCGGTCATCCGATGCGCAGGGCGCGAAGCCCGACAGCGTTGCCTTTAACGGCTGGGCGAGAAAGCCACTGGCGTCAGGATACTGCTTTGCCTGGTGCCGAGCAGGGGCAGGATATTTTTTGGCGGCCACGCACCACTTTCCACCGCCAGCTTCCGCTTGGCAGCACGGTCCGCGAGATCGGCATAAGGCCAGATGTGAAGGAGGCGTGATGCGCCCTGGGAGGCGGTCATAACGGCGTAGGCGGGGGAGATCTCGGCCCGCGCGGGAGTCGAGGCCTCCATCAGACCGACGACCTGTGCCTCGCACCCGTCCAGGATATCATAGAGACGCCACTCATAGGCACCGCCATACGTGCCGGGCTGCGGGGACGTTCCAGCGTGGAGCGTCCATTCCTGCTGCACAATGCCCTGCACGCCGTGATCAGAACCGGGCCACACGATGTCGTCCGGCAGCTTCTCGAACATGACGACAACCTGATTCAGGATGCCCAGTTCGGTTGTCCAGCATCCAAGGAAACCGGCACGCCCCACAAGTGGCGCCTCAAGCGCGGCGACAACCTGAGGAACGCTGCCCGAGCGGCAGGTGAGAACAAAGGTTTCAACACATACCGACATCGGGGCTTTTCCTCGCGCTTCTTACTTCTTGAGTGATTCGACGAATTTTTCCAGCCAGTGAATCGTGTAGTCACCCTTCTGGAACTGCGGGTCCGCCAGAATCTTGCGATGCAGCGGAATGACCGTTTTCACGCCATCGACCACACATTCATCCAGCGCACGCATCATGCGGGCAATGGCTTCTGCACGGGTCGGCGCATGGACAATGAGCTTGGCAATCATGCTGTCGTAGTAAGGGGGCACGCGATAACCCGCATAGATGGCGCTATCGATGCGCACACCCAGCCCGCCTGGTGCATGGAACACCTTGATCGTGCCGGGGTTGGGCATGAACGTCTCGGGGTCTTCAGCATTGATGCGGCACTCGATGGCATGACCGCTGAACGTGATGTCCGACTGCTCGTATCCAAGGGCTTCACCGGCCGCGACACGGATCTGCTCACGTACCAGATCGACGTCGCACACCATCTCGGTCACCGGATGCTCGACCTGCAGACGCGTGTTCATCTCGATGAAGCAGAACTGACCGTCCTGATACAGGAATTCGAGCGTACCGGCATTGCGATAGCCCATCTTCTTCAACGCTGACGTTGCGGTGGCGCCGATCGCGTCACGCTCTTCGGCGGTCAGGACGGGTGAGCCAGCCTCTTCCAGAAGCTTCTGGTGGCGACGCTGCAGCGAGCAGTCACGCTCGCCGAAATGCACGACATTGCCATGCGTGTCGGCCATGATCTGCAGCTCGATATGACGCGGCTTGTCGAGATATTTCTCGAGATAGACCTCGTCATTACCAAACGCTGCGCGTGCTTCGGTACGAGCGACCGACCAGGCTTCCTCGATCTCATCCTCGGTCTGAGCGACCTTCATGCCGCGACCACCGCCACCGGCGGCAGCCTTGATCAGCACAGGATAGCCGACCTTGGCAGCAACTTCACGCGCTGCTGCCAGATCGCGCAAGGCACCATCAGAGCCCGGCACAAGCGGTACACCAAGCTCACGCATGGTGGTCTTGGCCATAATCTTATCACCCATCGTACGGATATGATGGGCGGTCGGGCC
Source organism: Asaia sp. HumB (assembly GCF_030263835.1). Taxonomy (NCBI): domain Bacteria; kingdom Pseudomonadati; phylum Pseudomonadota; class Alphaproteobacteria; order Acetobacterales; family Acetobacteraceae; genus Asaia; species Asaia sp. HumB. Next base: position 607,547 of record NZ_JARPML010000002.1, read on the forward strand.
AATGAACACGAAGCCGTGCTCCTCGACCGTCTCAGCAAAATCGGCATTCTCGGACAGGAAGCCATAACCCGGATGAATGGCTTCTGCCCCGGTAATGGTCGCGGCGGAGAGAATGGCCGCCACGTTCAGATAGGATTCGCGCGACGAAGGCGGGCCGATGCAGACCGCCTCATCCGCCAGTCGGACATGCATGGCATCGGCATCGGCCGTGGAATGCACGGCAACCGTTGCAATGCCCAGTTCACGGCAGGCGCGCAGGATGCGAAGCGCGATTTCGCCGCGATTGGCGATCAGGATCTTGGAAAACATCAGGCCCCAGACTCAGTCAATAATGCTTATTCTATGATGGCGAGCGCTTCGCCGAATTCAACCGGGTCACCGCTGGAAACCAGGATACGCTTCAATGTGCCGCCACGCGGCGCCTTGATCTGATTGAAGGTCTTCATGGCCTCGATCAGCATCAGGGTCTGACCGGCTGCAACGGCCTGACCTTCCTGCACGAAAGGCGGTGCCGACGGATCGGGCGCCAGATAGGCAATGCCGACCATCGGGCTGTTGACAGCGCCAGGGTGGCTTGCTGCATCGACCGGCGCAGCAGCCGGAGCAGGCGCTGCAACCGGCGCTGCGGCAACAGGGGCCGCGCCCACAGCGTGCACAACCTGACCACCGGCATTGCGGGCCACACGAATGCGGCTGTCCTTTTCCGCGACCTCGATTTCGGTCAGTCCGGTTTCGGTCAGAATATCAGCCAATGCCCGGATGGCATCCGCGTCCACGAGCATACGGCTCATCGTTCGTCCTCGTCTTCAATCATGTCATAGAGTGCACGCAATGCCATGGCATAGCCACGCACACCAAACCCGCAGATTACGCCAATAGCGGCCTGGGAGGTATAGGTATGATGGCGAAAGGCATCGCGGCGATGGATATTGGAGATATGAACCTCCACCGTCGGCAGACCGGTGGCCAGCAGCGCATCGAGCAAAGCGATGGAGGTGTGGCCATAGGCCGCCGGATTGATCACGATGCCACGCGCCCTCCCCCGGCATTCCTGGATCCAGGAAACCAGTTCGCCCTCGATATTCGTCTGACGAAAATCGATGGCAACATCGAGCTGCTCGGCAGCCTGGATGCAGACCTGTTCGAGGTCATCCAGGGTCGCATGGCCGTATATTTCCGGCTGCCGCATTCCGAGCATGTTGAGGTTGGGGCCGTTAAGCACGGCAATCATCGGGCGAATCATGAGAGGAGCCCGTAGCACTTTCACAACTTGCGTAAAAGCCTCCCTGCACCGCACCGCAGGATTACGCCTCATTCCTGCCCTGTTTATAGGCTCACTTGCCACACAGGAGACAGACAGGTGGCAGTTTCACGGTGATGATGCGGTGCAAAAAACCTTGCCCCGCCTCAGGATTTCGTGATCGGGCCGGTCTGTGATACACACGTCGTTCGCCGCCTTGGCTTGTCGGGGCAATCGTTCGTTCGGAGTAACTGGGCAAAAGGCTGCACGCTGTCGTGACATCTATGAAAAGCAGAAAACGCGCATACAGTTCCACGGAACGCTGCAAGAAGCGTCTCCGCGCTCGAATCGGTGGCATCGCTCTGCTTTGCACAGTGCTCGCGCCAAAACACGGCGCTCATGCCGCAACAACCTCCCAGCCGGACCAGCTGACCGAAGCCCCCGCCGATCATGCGCCCTGGGCTTCTTCAGTGCGGCTTGCCCTCGCCAAGCGGGCCCATCGCATTGCTCTTGCGAGCCATAATGTCCTCGCCTGGTCGGAACATGGCGTCGCCAGCTGGTACGGTCGTCGCCTTGCCGGCCATCGCACAAGCAGCGGTGAGCGCCTAGACAGTCATGCTCTAACCGCAGCCCATCCGACCCTGCCCATGGGATCCAAGGTTCTCGTCCAGAACGAGGACACGGGACGCTCTGTTATCGTCACGGTGAACGATCGCGGACCGTTCAACAGCCGCATCATCGATCTCTCCCATGCAGCCGCCGCAGAGATCGGCATGTTGGGTAGCGGTACAGCCCATGTGAAGATTGCTCCAATCCCGGCCGGCGCGCCGATCAAGGAAGACGAGCCGATCGAAGTGGCCGAGGCAGAGGCCGACGACACGAATGCCCAAGCGATGGACGCTGTGACCCCGGTCATGACACCGCATGAGGCTAAAACGGCCTCAGCCTCGCACGCACCGGTTCATCACGCCCGCCATCACCATAAGTAAGAGGCCGCGGGGCCACTCATATGCCTGATGCGCCTCTAAGCGAAAATTCTGGAACTTACGATTCCAATAGAAAAAGGCACCGGTATGATCCGGTGCCTTTTCTGTTTTCAGGCCCTTGCGCGCCTACGCCCGCTCGTTAATCCCCGCTTTGTACCGCCGCAGGCTCAGGTTCCTCCTGCACACGGGTCATACCGGGCATCTTGGGGTTGAAGCCTCGCATCCGGTCCTCGAGCCCGGCATTCAGTTCTGCGCCAAACAGCACGACATAGGTGCCAACGAAGAACCACATCATGATGGCAGCGACGGCGCCCAGGGGACCGTAAGTTGAGCCGTAGCTCGCGAAATGGCTCACATAATAGGAGAAGGCGAGCGAGGTCAGAACCCAGAGGAGCGTTGCGACCAGCGAGCCTGGCACGATCCAGCGCCAGTCCGGTTTGTCGCGGCAGGGGCCGTAGCGGAACAGCAACGTCACCGCCATGAACACAAAAAGCAGCATGAGAGCCGGCGCACCGAAATGGACGATGTAGCGCGTGCTGTAGCTCATGAGGTAATCCGTGAGATACAGGATTTCCGGCGGCAGGTTGCGCAGACCGAACCTGTTGAGCAGGTCCGGCAGGTAATCGATCAGCGCCGGGAACGCCACCATCAGGGCCAGCGTAAGGCAGGCGCCCACGACCGCGCCGAAAGTCACCCCCAGAGCGAGAAACTGGAACCGGAAGAAACCGCGTGTTTCCAGAACGTCATAAGCGAGGTTGAGCGCAGACAGCACCGATTTCGTGCTTGCAGACGCGGACCACAAAGCGATCACGGTGGAGAAAATCAGGCCGACAGTCAGTGACGCATGAGGCTGGGCGATCAGCGTATGGATCTGTGAGGCAATCAGTTCGAACGCAGTCGGCGGAAGCAGATTACGCAGCACATTGAGCTGAGGCTCGACCGTCTGCAGATCGAAAATCAGCCCATAGACTGAAATCAAAGAGGATATGGCCGGGAAAAGCGAGAGCGTGGCGTAGAAGGCGCAGCCTGCAGCCGAGAGACTGGTCTGGCTCGATCCCAGATTGCTGAATGTCTGGCGCATGACCAGTTTCCAGCCGCCCAGCGGCATGTGGATGGGGCTTCGTGCCCCCGTGCCGGGTGCTTCGCGACCCAAGGCCTCTTCCGGGATGTCGACTTCCCCTACTGAGGTGTCCTCCTCCCGCTGGTCCGGCGTCGCGTTGCGCGTTGCAGTCGTATCAATCTCGGTCGGTCGTGCCTCCCCAAGGGCACCGCCCGATTCTGCAGCAGCTCGCGACAACTGAGTTTTCTGGGTCGGTGACTCGTCCACAAACACTTCCTTCTACCAAAGCAGCCCCGTTCCGCCTGATGAACACAGCATATGTCACCCGGCGCGCGGCACAGATTTACTGTCGGAATGACGCCCCGGCACGAGAAACGTTGCAGGCCCACCGACGTTGAAACGCGACAACTGCGGCCCCCATGTGAAAAATACAAGTCCGGCCCATTTTTTAGTTGCAACAGGGGGACTTTGGTCCCATATGCGCCGCACGCAGCAACGCACGTGCCACTGGCCCTCTGTAGGTTACGCAACGACGTCAAGCGTTCTGGCAATCGGGCTGATCCTGCTCACTTTCACGGGCACTCAGCCTCGTCCTGATCGCCGGTCCGTTCGACCGTTTCGCAACAATTCCGCCCGTGCAGTTCCGGGCGGATTTCGGGAGGAGTGACTCATGACTCCGAAAATCGTCCGCTATCTTGCCGAGCAGCAACCGGCAACTCCCTGCCTCGTGGTCGATGTCGATCATGTCGAGGCACGCTATCATGCCCTGCGTGATGCCCTGCCGCTTGCGCAGATCTATTACGCCGTCAAAGCCAACCCGGCTGCCCCGATCCTTGAGCGCCTCGTGCGTCTGGGCTCGTCTTTCGATGCGGCCTCCATCGGTGAAATCCACCAGTGCCTTACCGCTGGCGCACAGCCCAGCCAGATTTCGTTCGGCAACACCGTCAAGAAGGTCTCGTCCATTCGGGAGGCGTTCGGTCTTGGCGTCGACCTGTTCGTTTTCGACAGCGAGGAAGAGCTGGCAAAGCTGGCTGAACACGCCCCCGGCTCGCGCGTTTTCTGCCGCCTTGCCGTCGAGAATGAGGGCGCTGACTGGCCGCTGTCGCGCAAGTTCGGCACCACGGTCAATCATGCCAGGGATCTGCTGCTGAAGTCGGTCGAGCTCGGCCTCGAACCCTACGGCCTGTCCTTCCACGTGGGCAGCCAGCAGACCAGCACGGCTGCCTATGAGGCGGCTATTGCCAAGGTCGCCATGCTTTTCACCGATCTCTCGGCGGCTGGCATCGATCTCAAGATGGTCAATCTCGGTGGCGGGTTCCCCGTACGTTACCGCGACGACATTCCCGAGATCGAACAGTTCGGTCTGGCCATTGGTCGCGCCATGACCGAGCATTTCGGCAATGCCCTGCCGCAGATGCTGATCGAGCCGGGCCGATTCATGGTGGCTGAAGCCGGGGTTGTCTCGACCGAAGTCGTGCTTGTCAGCCGCCGTGGTGGCAAGGAAAGCGATCCGCGCTGGGTCTACCTCGATATCGGTCGTTTCGGCGGTCTGGCCGAGACCGAAGGCGAGGCCATTCGCTATCGTTTCCGCACCCCGCATGACGGTCTGCCCACGGGTGAGACAGTCGTTGCCGGCCCGAGCTGCGATGGCGTCGATATCATGTATGAGAAGAACCGCGTCCAGCTGCCACACGCCCTGAATTCGGGTGATCGTATCGAGCTGCTGACCACCGGCGCCTATGTCACCACCTACTGCTCCACCGGCTTCAACGGCTTTGCCCCACTGAGCGAGCATTATATTTGAGCGCTTAATCTGGCCCTGGCTCGCGGCGGTCATGCACGCTGACCACCATCAGCTTCCTGCCTAAAGCTTTCAGGACCCGATCTGTTGCGAAACGGAGAAAGCGCCTCTCGATCCCCAACGGGATCGAGAGGCGCTTTTTTCTTTTGGGCTGGATGATGCTTGTCCGGAAGCGCACCGCCTTGTGCCGCTGGCTAACTCACCGCGGGCCAGTGCAGGTGCTTCATTGCTCCCTTGCGTGTAATCGCTCTAGTTTGGCCCGCCCGAACCAGCATATGCCCAAAGGACCCCCGCCATGAAACGCCGTGCTTTCTGCCTCGCCAGCCTGGCAGCGACAGCGCTTGCGAGCACACACAAGACCCGGGCCGCGTCACACGGCCATGTGGGGCAATCCAACACACTTGCCGATGTTGCGGGCCTCAAAATCGGGCAGGCGCAGGACAGCGTGCGCCGCACTGGTGTGACCGTCATTCTGCCGGACCAGCCCGTACCCTGTGCTGCCGATGTGCGCGGCGGCGGTCCCGGCACGCGTGAAACCGACGCGCTGAATGGCTGGAATCTCGTCCATCGCATCGATGCCCTCACCCTCTCGGGCGGGTCGGTTTACGGCCTAGCCGCAGCCGATGGAGTGGCCGCATGGCTTGGCGCACAGGGGCGTGGCTTTGCCATGCGCCGTGTGGCGGGTGTGCCCGTCTCGCCCATCGTTCCAGCCGCCATCCTGTATGACCTCGATAACGGCGGAGACAAGAACTGGGGCGAAACCCCACCCTATCGGGCACTCGGTATGCAGGCCGTGCGCGATGCGCAGCGCAGCCTCGAACTTGGCACAATTGGCGCGGGATACGGCGCGACATCGGGCCGCCTCAAGGGAGGCATCGGTTCAGCCTCCTGGGTCACGGAGGATGGAATCACAGTTGCAGCCCTTGTTGCCGTCAACAGCCTTGGTGCCGTGACACCTCCGCACCAGCGTCAGTTCTGGGCCGCCCCTTTCGAGCAGGGGCAGGAGTTTGGCGGCCTTGGAGTCTCCACCACTACGATCGCCCCGGATGACTGGACCGGTACGAAACTCGACCCCGCCCCACGTGCCAACACGACCCTGGCCTGCATCGCAACGGATGCGACCCTCGACCAAGACGACCTCAAGCGCATTGCCATGATGGCACAGGATGGGCTCGCCCGGGCCATTCACCCCGTCCACTCGCCTTTCGATGGCGATACGATCTTCGCACTCTCAACGCAGCGCCGCACGATAAAGGACGAAGGGCGGGCTCTGATGGTGGCTCGTCTGGGCAGTATTGCCGCCGATGTGCTGGCCCGCGCAGTCGCGAGAGGGGTTTACACCGCAACACGCCCACCGGGCATGAACATCGACCTGTGGTCGGACATACCTTCGCGCCGGTAATCGCGCACCGGCAATCACGCACCGGTAATTCCGCCCTGGCGCAACAGCCACCCCATCGTGCCGACAACACAGAGGGCGAGGCAGGAAAATAATGCCGGGATAATAACGCTGCGATCACGTTAGCTCTATCAGGGCTCGCCACATGACTCAGCATATGTTTTTCTTCCTGCCCGCGATTTCTGGCGAAACCGCCCCGACCATTTTTTCCGGAGACAAGCCCATGACCAGAACGCTGTCTGTTGCGCTCTCGGGGCAGGATCTGCTCAACCATCCATTCCTCAATAAGGGCCTCGCCTTTTCCAGCGAGGAGCGCGATGCTTTCGAGCTGCATGGCCTCCTGCCCAAAGCCGTCCAGACACTGGACCAGCAGGTTGAGGCAGCGCTGAAATTCCTCGATGCCCTGCCCTCACCTTTTGCACGCCATGTGCATCTGCGTGAATTGCAGGATACGAACGAAACGCTGTTCTACGCGCTGCTGACCCGTAAGATCGATGCGATGCTGCCGCTGGTCTATACTCCCACCGTGGGTGAAGCCTGTCAGCGTTTCTCCGAGATCTGGCGTCGTCCGCGTGGCCTGTTCCTGAGCTACCCCGAGCGCGAGTCGATGGAAGATATCCTCGACAACCCCGCCTATGACGATGTGCGTGTGATTGTCGTCACGGACGGCGAGCGTATCCTCGGGCTCGGTGATCAGGGCGCAGGCGGCATGGGCATCCCTATTGGCAAGCTGTCGCTCTACACCACCTGCGCGGGTATCTCGCCTGACCAGACCCTCCCGATCGTGCTCGATACCGGCACCAATAATCAGGATCTGCTGCAAAACCCGGCCTATATTGGCTGGCGTCACGAGCGCGTACGCGGCGCGGAATATGACGCCTTCATCGAGCGTTTCGTGACCGCCGTGCAGACACGCTGGCCCCATGTGGCCCTGCACTGGGAAGATTTCAGCGGCGCCAATGCGGCCCCCATTCTTGAGCGCTATCGCGACCGGCTTTGCACCTTCAATGATGATATCCAGGGTACGGCGGCCGTCACCACTGCTGCCATTTTGAGCGCCAATGCGGCCCATGACGGCAAGCTCAAAGACGAAACCATCGTCATGCTGGGCGCGGGCTCGGCGGGTGTGGGCATCGCCAAGCTGCTGCTTCAGGTCATGCTCGACGAGGGCGCGAGCGAGGAAGACGCGCTAGCCCGCTTCTACATGCTCGATCAGGACGGGCTGTTGCTGGACGGGCGCGAAGGGCTGACCGATGGTCAGGCGCTTTTTGCCCGCAAGGACTGGAAAGACCACCCCACCGATTTCGAAAGCGTCATGCGCGAATGCAAGGCCAGCATCCTGATTGGCGTGTCCGGCGTGAAGGGGCTGTTTACCGAGACCATCGTGCGCGAGATGAGCAAGACCTGCAAACGCCCTATCATCTTCCCCCTCTCCAACCCGACCTCCCATTCCGAAGCGACCCCTGAGGACATTATGGCCTGGTCGGATGAGCGCGCACTGGTCAGCACGGGCAGCCCCTTCCCGCCGCTCGACCTGCATGGCCGCACCCATCGCGTGGACCAGACCAACAACGCCTATATCTTCCCCGGTCTCGGTCTCTGCCTGCTGGCCACCGGCGCGACCCGCGTGACGGATTCCATGTTCATGGCCGCAGCCCGCGGTCTCGCCTCGCTTTCACCGCTGCGCAGCAACCCCGATGGCAATCTGCTGCCGCCCGTCACGCAGCTGCGCAAGGTGGCTCTGGCCGTGGCCGAAGCCGCCGCCCGTCAGGCGCGTGAAGATGGCGTTTGCCCTTCTTTCAGCGATGACGAATTGCTTGAACGCATCCAGTCTCTGGTCTGGACGCCCGAATATTGTGCTTATGAGAAGATCTGACATGACCGATACACGCATCGAAAGCGACGGCCTCGGCGAAATCGAAATCCAGGCCGACAAGCTCTGGGGCGCGCAAACGCAGCGCTCGCTTCATTATTTCAGCATCGGCCGTGAGCTGATGCCACGCGAGATGATCGAGGCCTATGCCATCGTCAAGCGCGCCTGTGCGAGCGCCAATCAACAGAGCGGCCGTCTGGGCGAGACGCAATACAAGCTGATCACCAGTGTTTGCGATGAAATCCTGGCCGGTCAGCATGCCGACATGTTCCCGCTTCATGTCTGGATGACCGGCTCTGGCACCCAGTTCAACATGAACATCAACGAGGTCATCTCGAACCGCGCTTGCCAGCTTTCCGGCGAAGCTTTGGGCAGCAAGCGCCCGGTTCATCCTAATGACCACGTCAACATGTCGCAATCGTCCAACGACAACTTCCCCACCGCCATGCATGTGGCCGTCGTGCTGGGCAGCCGTCGCAGGCTGATTCCGGCCCTGACCCGTCTGGCAGAATCCATCGAGGCCAAGGCCGAAGAGTGGAAGGACATCGTCAAGATTGGCCGCACCCATATGCAGGATGCCGTGCCGGTCACGCTGGGTCAGGAATTCCACGGCTATGCCGGAATGTTGCGCGAGAACATCATCCGTATTCAGGAAGCCGAGAAGGGTCTTTACCCCCTCGCCCTTGGCGGCACCGCGCTTGGCACCGGTATCAATACCGATGCCCCCTTTGCCGGTCGTGCCTGCGCCGAAATCGCCCGCCTGAGCGACGCCGCCTTCGTCAGCGGCGAAAACAAGTTCGCCCTGCAGGGCGCGCATGATGCGCTCGTGCATTTCTCGGGCGCGCTGCGCACCACGGCAGGCGCGCTTTACAAGATCGCGAACGATATCCGCCTGCTCTCCTGCGGCCCGCGCGCCGGCTTTGCCGAGCTGCATCTGCCCGAAAACGAGCCTGGCTCGTCCATCATGCCCGGCAAGGTCAACCCGACCCAGGCCGAGGCGTTGGCCATGCTGGCCGTGCAGGTGATGGCCAATGACGTGGCGGTAGGCTTCGGCGGCGCCGGTGGGCTGCTGGAAATGAACGTCTACAAGCCGCTCATTATCCAGAACATCATGCAGAGCATCACCCTGCTGCATGACGGCAGCGAGAACTTCCGTACGTTCCTGATTGAAGGCACCAAGCCGAACCTCGCCCGCATCGAGCGCTATGTGGCAGAATCCGTCATGTTGGTGACGGCCCTCGCCCCCACCATCGGCTACGACACGGCCTCAAAAGTCGCGCATCACGCCATGGACCATGATTGCACTCTGAAAGAGGCCGCCTTGGCCCTGAATGCCGTCAGCGAAGCCGATTTCGACCGCCTGGTCGACCCGCGCACCATGCTGGCACCGAATTTGAAGGGGAAGTAAGGGAAAGCGGGACTCTGCCCCGCCCCCCGGAAAGGGGCGGAAGCCCCTTTCATCCCAAGAAATTTAGCAGCGCACTACGTCTGCGTTGAGGGGAGACCCGAATGCCCGACTTGGGGCAACGGGACAAGGAAAGCAGTTATTCGAGCACTGTGCATTGGAGGCGCTCGCACTCATCTAGACTATGCAAGATCTTAGCCTCACAAGGGCGGATAATGCGTCACTTCTTGATATAGCGTTCAAGATCATATGGCGTTAAGCCAGGGTCGTGGGCTTAAATCTTGCCGTCTCGATGGGGCATTTGAGGGACATCCGGCTGGGTTATTAGCCGGCGTTGACTGACGCGGATTACAAGCAGCGTATCGAACTGTTACAGGTCACGAGCCCCTTCCATGGGGAGCATCCTGCTACGCCAAAATGCTCATGCTCGAATTTCCAAAAAAGCTCGAAGGGGTTATTGTCACCCCAGAAGAGAGAAACTAGGGATATTCAAAATGCCAGCATCGCAACAAGTAATACATTACTTGAAAATAGATCACCTCAAGGGTGTGAGAAATCTTCAAGAAATAAGATTCGACGAAAAAAACCTAACTTCTATTGTTGGAGTAAATGGCTCAGGAAAGTCAACCATTCTCCACGCTTTAGCTTGCTGCTATAAACCGGAAAGTGGGAAAACTCGAAAAAATTGGAAGTTTAGCGATTTTTTTACCCCCACTACACACAGTACGTGGAAGGGTAGCAAATTTACCATGGTCCATTCTTATCGAGAAGGCACGCAAGAAATCAGTCATGAAGAGACCACTTACAGAAAAATGACTGATCGATGGTCTCCGAAATATATTCGTAGGCCGGAAAGATTTGTAGATTTTATTGGAATCAAAACATGCGTTCCGCGAATTGAGGAAGAAAGAGCAGCAGGAACAATTAAGTTCAGCACAAAAAAACATGATGATTCAGATCTAATTATAGCCGAAATGAGTAATATATTTAACAAAAATTATGACGAACTAAGCGTTCATGTGACAGCAAATGGAAAAATATTTCCCGGATTATCATTGAAAAGCATAAAATACTCCTCTTTAGCTATGGGTGCTGGAGAGCAAAGAGTTATACAAATATTATCATCAGTATTTACCGCACCAAAATATGGATTGATTTTGATAGATGAAATAGATCTTCTTCTTCACACAGATGCATTGAAAAGGTTACTCAGGTCCATTTCCGGAAGAGCATCATCTAAGAATCTGCAGGTAATTTTCACATCTCACAGAGAGACAATACTTACTGAATCAGACATTGTTAGCATAAAGCATCTTCACACAATCGAAATCAAAGATTCTTCTGTAATTGCGGGCGGAACTACGCACCCATTAGAAGCAAAGACGTTGTGTTTTTCTAATACTACGCCAGATATACTCCATAGACTAACAGGAGATATGACTAGGACGCTAGAAGTATTCGTTGAAGACGATGTTGCTAAGTCTATCGTTGATTGGGAAGCATCTAGATTAAAAATAAAGCGACATGTGAATACGGTTTTCTACGGATCAGCAAGTAACTGTTTTAGCGTTGTAGGGGGGCTTGCGCTAACAAAAAAATATGACCGTGAAAAACAGCTCTACGTTTTGGATGGAGATGTTCTCTCGAAGGAAGACGAAAGAAAAACGCAGTTGGAAAAAGTAGTCAGCGGGACTGAAGAAGGGCGCGAACAATTTAGAGAAAAGTGTGTTGATGGTATAAGACAATTCAACCCTTCTTCTGATTTCGGCTTATCCCCAGAGTCTCAAATACATCATATGATAAGGAGTTTAGACCCGAACGATCTCTCTGGTAGTGAGAGAGAAATTTATGATATCTCTTCTGATATAGAATATGAAAAAGATAAGCATTATCTTATAGGAAAAATAATAAGTACTTTAAATGTTGAAAGATCTGTAGGACTATCTCAGATTATAAATCTAGCTGCCAAGTCAAATTATTGGTACACTTATACACAACAAGTGCGCGACTGGTTAACTCACGCGGCCACCATCGTTTCTCAACCTGATGTATAATAAACTCCGACCTTGGAATTGGAGAGTTCAAGGAACCCTCCTTTCAAGAAGGATATAATTACGACCGATGGCATTGTAAGTATATATGAAATATATTTCTAAATCTCACAAATGTAAAATGTCATTTTCTATATAATTTTATTTTCTTAACCGCTTTGAACTGCAGCATGTATGATACTATACCTTAAAGGTGCTGAGTAGATTATTACGAACTGCTCATTAACGTGGACATATATCATCATGCTCTACGTTTGGAATGACAGCGAAAACAGCCGTTCCACGGCCAACCTCTACAACGTGTTTCCAAAGGGTGCCTGCCCTTTGGTGGGTTTCAGGGCAGCGCCCTGATCCTGCCCTCCCGCATTGCACCCCCTTCCGAGATTGTTATACTGTTCCAAACTCGAAAGGACTTTGCATGTCGCGCAAGACTCTTGTTGCGGCGTTGCTGGCTTCGGCCTGCTTCGCCCTGCCCCTCCTCCCCGCTGCTCACGCAGCTGAGCCCGCAAAGAGCGAGGCGCCGAAGGAGGGATTGGCGGCGCTGCTGCCTGCGGATTCCATCACGAAACATCATCTGACCGCAGGCGGGCAGAGCATTGCCTATACTGCCCATGCGGGCACGGTCACGCTGCGTGACAAGGAGGGCAAGCCCTCCGCCAAGGTCTTTTATGTGGCCTATACGAAAGACGGGGCGAACGCCCAGACGCGCCCGGTGTCGTTCTTCTTCAACGGTGGCCCCGGCGCAGGCACAGCCTATCTGAATCTCGGTGCGGCTGGCCCGCGCGTGCTGCAGTTCCCGGCGGATCATCCGGAAGATGGCGCGCGCGCCCATCTGGCCGACAACCCGGATAGCTGGCTGCCCGCCACCGACATGGTTTTCATCGATGCCGTGGGCACGGGTTATTCGCAGCCGACCGACCCGAAAAAGGCTGCCGAGCAGTTCTATAGCGTCACCAAGGATGGCGAGGCTTTCGCCAAGGCCATTGCGCTCTGGGTGGGTGAAAACGGGCGTCAGGGCTCGCCGCATTATCTGGTGGGTGAGAGCTATGGCGGCATCCGCTCGGCACAGGTGGCCGATGCGTTGCAACAGCAGCAGAACCTCATCGTCAATGGCATCGTGATGATCTCACCCGCCATCCAGATGCAGTTTCTGGACAACACGAACAACCCGATGGCCTCGGCCATGGCGCTGCCCACCTTCATCGCCTCGCATCTGTCGCAAATCGGCAAGCTGACGCCGCAGGCGGTGGATGAGGCCTATCACTATGCGCTCGGCCCGTATCTGACCACCATCGCCAATGCCCCGCCCAAGGGGGATGACGCGAAGAAATTCTATACCGATCTCGCCGCCCGCACCGGCCTGCCGGTGGATGTCATTACCAAGGAAATGGGCGAGCCCAACCCGTTTGCGCATGATGTGCGCAGCCGGGATGGCCGCCTGTACGGCATCTACGACTTCACCCAGTCGATCCCTGACCCGTACGCCGATGGCATCGAGAACGGTCAGAGCCCGGAAATGACGCTCTCCGGTTTCGGTCGTGCCTATGGCAATGCCTATAGCGGCTATCTGGCCAATGAGCTCGGCTACAAGACCGACCTCACCTATGATCTGCTGAGCATGGAAGTGAACGGCGCCTGGAAATTCACCAGTTCCGGCTCACAAATGACCGATCAGGTCGGTATTCTGCGCAAGATGCTGGCGCTCGACCCCAGCCTGCATATCTTCATCGCCAATGGCTATTTCGACATGGCCTGCCCGTTCGGCACCACGCGCTGGACCAAGGACCATATCCCGGTCGGCGCCGATCGTATTGCGCTGCATCTCTATGAAGGCGGGCATATGCTCTACACCCGCCCTGCCAGCCGCGCCGCGCTCACGCGCGACGTTTCGGCATTTTATAACGATACATCCAAGTAAGACGGTCGCGCACGGGGTTTATCGCCCCGTGCCACGGAGAGGGGTAGAATCCCCTTCCTGCCCGTTTCAGAAGAAACCGAGTTTCGTCTCGCTATAGCTGACCAGCAGGTTCTTGGTTTGCTGGTAGTGGTCGAGCAGCATCTTGTGCGTCTCGCGGCCGATACCGGATTTCTTGTAGCCACCGAAGGCCGCATGGGCGGGATAGGCGTGGTAGCAATTCACCCATACGCGCCCGGCCTGTAGCCCACGCCCCATGCGATAGCAGGTGTTCGCATCACGGCTCCATACGCCCGCACCCAGACCGAACTCGGTGTCATTGGCAATGGCCAGGGCCTCTTCCTCGGTCTTGAAGGTCGTCACCGCCAAGACAGGGCCAAAGATTTCTTCCTGGAAAATACGCATCTTGTTATTGCCACGGAACACAGTCGGCTCGATGTAAAAGCCGTCATCCAGCGTTCCGCCAAGTTTTGCCGCCTTGCCACCCGTCAGAAGCTCGGCCCCTTCTTCCTTGCCGATAGCGATATAGGACAGGATCTTGTCCTGCTGCATCTGCGAGTTCTGGGCCCCCATCATGGTAGCGGGATCGAGCGGGTCACCCTGTTTGATGGCCTGCACGCGCGGCAGCACTTTCTCCATGAAGCGCTCATAGATGGATTCATGCACCAGCGCACGGCTCGGGCAGGAGCAGATCTGCCCCTGATTGAGCGCGAACATGGCGAAACCCTCAATGGCCTTGTCGAGATAGGAATCATCACGATCCATCACATCGGCAAAGAAGATATTGGGGGATTTTCCACCCAGTTCGAGCGTTGCAGGAATGAGGTTTTCTGCCGCGGCATGAGCAATGGTCTTGCCCACGCCGGTCGAACCCGTGAAGGCCACTTTGGCGATGCGCTGGCTTTTCGCGAGGTAATCCCCTACATCGCGCCCGCTGCCATTGACGATATTAAGCACGCCCGGCGGAAACAGGTCACCAATGATATCCATCACCACCAGAATACTGGCGGGCGTCGTCTGGGCGGGCTTCATGACCACGCAATTACCGGCGGCAAGCGCAGGCGCCAGCTTCCATGCAGCCATCAGGATCGGGAAATTCCAGGGAATGATCTGCGCGACAACACCCAGCGGCTCATGAAAATGGTAGGCCACAGTGGTGTCATTGATTTCACCCAGACTACCTTCCTGCGCCCGAATGCACCCGGCAAAATAGCGGAAATGGTCAATCGCCAGCGGAATATCAGCGTTGAGCGTCTCACGCACCGGTTTGCCGTTATCCCAGGTTTCGGCACGGGCAATGAGGTCGAGATTGGCCTCCATACGGTCCGCTGCCTTGAGCAGAAGAAGCGCCCGGTCAGCCACCGAGGTCCGGCCCCATGACTCACGCGCCTGCTCGGCGGCATCGAGCGCCATGTCGATATCAGCAGGGGTGGAATGGGGAACCTGGCACAGCACGCGGCCATCGACTGGCGAGTGATTATCGACATACTGGCCAGAAACTGGCTCACGCCACTGTCCGCCGATGAAATTGCCATAGCGTTCGCGAAATGGAGGGGCTGCCTTGTTTCCCGACATTTTATCTACCTTTTCAGTAGGCTGTAGGACGACATCTTTGGGGGATGTCTGAGCCTAACCACCCGAACTCAATATACCCGTTATCAGCAACATAATTACTGTGCCGTTTAACGTTATTCATGAGATAAACATGAAAAAGCCGGTCGGGTTTACTCAAGCTCGCGAGAGGTCACCGCTTCGTGAGAGCGCTGCAAGGGCAGCACTGTCGCCAGAAAGAGGCGACCACGCCCTGTATCCTCACTGCGCTCTCAAAGATCGTCGCGCAGAACAGGCGCAGCGAAACAACGGTTTTCGAGCACAGGCAATATGCGCCTGACCTCCTGCACATGGCTCCGGTCGAGCGTCGCCATGATCAACCCCGGCCGGACGCCCTGCGCGGCCACCACCACCACGCCAAGCGGGTCGATCACCATGCTGTTGCCGATATTCTGCGGACCGCACTCACCCGCCCCCAGCACATAACAGGTGTTCTCAAGCGCTCTGGCCGCCAGCATGATTTCCCAATGCCGCTCCTTGCCGGGCCCGCGCAACCAGGCAGCAGGCACAACAATCGCCTCCGCACCCGAGAGCGCCAGATGACGCGCGATTTCCGGAAAGCGCACATCGTAGCAGGTCATGAACCCGATCCGTACGCCACCGATATCGAGAACAGGTGGCAGATCATGGCCGGGGGCAATCAGGCGTGATTCCTGCATGGCAAAGGCATCGTAGAGATGCAGCTTTCTGTAGCAGGTCAGGATAGCACCATCGGCCATGACAACGAGCGTGTTATGAAACCGCCCTGCCCCATCAGGCACGTTTACGCAAAACGCGACCGTGATATCCTGTGTGACCGCGAGCAACCCGGTGACAAACTGACCATCCAGCTTCTGCGCCGTGCGTAGAATATGGTCCGGGTCCGCCGGATCGCGCGCCAATATCCCCTCCGGCAGCACAAGCAGCTTCGCGCCACCCGCTCGGGCCTGCGCGATCATCCCGCTCGCTATGGCAAGGTTTTCTTCCCATTGGGCCGAAACGATAAACTGTCCAAGCGCGACGCGCATCGCAAGCTCCATTCCGGTGCGTGATCTCGCCACCCTAGACCGGCGAGGCACGCCTTGCCATCACGTCTTCACCATTGTTACGCGATAGAGGCTGCGAGAGCGCCGAAGCGCCCTAGCTGATCCCGGCGGCCTCCAGCGCCTCACCCAGGCGCGCAACGAAGGCGCTGTCCGTAACCCAGCCCGCAAGCTGAGCGGCAACGAGCACGGCTCCCCCGATGGGGGGCAGACCCGGCGCAACAGGTACGCCACATTGCTGCGTGATACGCTCGCGCAGAACAGGGCTGCGCATGGTTCCCCCGGCATAGCTCCATGCCAGATGCGGCGCGTCGAGCCTGTGACGCAGGGCATGAACATGCCGCGCAAGGTGCTCCGCCGCCTGCGCAAACAGGTCATGCGAGACGATACACCCCTGCTCTGCCAGTCGCCCCAGCCCTGCTGTGAGGGCTGCCACGGCCGGTCGGGCCTCGTGCAGCCCTGCATACCATTCCTGAAGAGCGCTCGTGGATCCGGTAGTTTCCTCCGGCCAGCCCTGCATCCTTGCAAAACGCGCCTGAAAGCCGGTCTCGTCAGGGAGGCGCCCATCCAGAACCTGCGCCAGATACGCAAGGGCCAGACGCCCGATCCAGTAGGCACTTCCCTCATCACCGAAGAGACTGCCCCAGCCACCCACACGGGCTGTCCGCCCCTGCTCATCCTGCCCCCAGGCCATCGACCCCGTGCCAGAAAGCAGCAGCACACCCGGCCCGTTCAGAAAGGCGCCCCGACAGGCCATATCGACATCATTATGGATGACATGAGGCGCGGGACAGGCTGCGCCGAGTGTCTGTGTCAGTTCGCGGCTGAGACGCCCGCTCTCGCCAAATCCTGCCATGCCGAAAGCTGCGGCACGAATATAGGGCTGCTGACCCTCCAGTAGCCCTGTAATCACGCTCCGCCACTCTGGCACGTCAAACGGGTTGGACCCACCGGCCTTGCGTATGTCGGCAAGGGAGGCGTCGGGTCTGACGCGCAGAAGGAGTGTTTTCGTGCCGCCGCCATCAATGGCGACAATATCGTTGTTCCGCACGTGTTTCCCGTCTCTAGGCCATTGAAACGCGCCCGGACATTCTCCGGGCAGGGGCGATGAGTCAAGTCGATCCGGTTATTCATCCCCCCGGATCAGAACCCGGTCGAGAGTGAAACCAGAGCCGCGAAGTTGCCACCAACGAGATAGATCGGTGAGCCAGCCTTGGTCTGATTGCCGTAAATCCCTGTGCGGCTCTGGGCGCTGGTGACGAAACTGGCTGGTGCGGAACGATAGATGTTGTTGCCGATATTGACCAGATTGAGCTGGATTTTCGGGCCGTTCAAATGCGCGACATGAGGCAGGCGATAACCAAGCGTGATGTCTGACACGACATAGCCCGGCATGCGCTGGTCATTCATGAACGTGGAATATTGCGAGCTGATATAACGCAGGCTGAAATTCCCGAAAAACTGTCTGTTGTCGTCATAGGCCAGACCAACGGACGCTGTCACATGCGGTGTGGCCACCATCGTCTTGCCCGCCGTTGGCAGATAATCGATGACAGACTGACCCGCTGCGTTGGTCGCCGAGACAGGCAGATTATTATCCGTTGTCGCGTGCAGGTACTGGGCCGAGACATAAGGGCTGAAATGATGCCAGGGCTTGAGCCCCAGCTCACCTTGAATACCGCGGATCGTCTCGCCACCCACATTGATGGGCATGGAAACCAGCGTATTGGTGCCAGGAATATAGGAGGTGGAGCTTACCTGATGATTGGTCAGGTTCATGTTGAACGCCGAAACCTGAAAATGGATCAGCGTGCCGTTATGGCGATAACCGATTTCCTCACCAATACCGTACTCGCCCTTCAGGCTGCCTGGCTGTGATGTGGCCCCAACTGAGTTGGGATCGAAAATCTGGCTATAGGCCTGCACCGAAGCCGGTGCACGGAACGAGGTCGTGCCGTTGATATAGATCTGGTCCTTGGATGTCAGCGCATAGCTAATGGCCACCTGTGGCAGAGGTGCGAAGTAATTGCGCACTGTCTTGTAGGGATCGGCTCCGGGTACATCATTCGTCCCCTGACGTGACACCATGACCGTACGAAAGCCCGCGCTCAGCGTCAGCTTGTCATTGAGCAGTTTGAGCGTGTCAGCAATGAACAGCGCGTTGATCTGCTGCATGAAATTGAGGTTGTAGCCGCTCAGCAGATCACCGCCCGGCACACGGATGCCATACGCTCCATAGGAATTGGCAGCCTTGCCCGAGAAATCCACGGTCGCGAAGGTCGAGTGCTCCTCATGCGTTGCATAGGAATACCAGTAACCGCCAGACAGCGTGTTGTGCCCGGAGGTCCAGTCGAGAGACGTATTGATGGCACCGACTTTCTGGTTCCACGGATCGACCGCAACTGTCGCAATCTTGCCGTTGGTGACGTAAGGCTGGTTCAGATTGCCATAGACCTGCGTCCCGAAAGTACCTCCGGATGCCGGAATATTCTCGCCACCAACAGCGGGGCCGAACTGATGAACATAATAAGGCGTGACACTCAGCTTGAGCCCGCGTGCCAGCGTGAAATGCATGGGCACCACCACATCCTGCGAGTTCAGATTGCTCAACTGAAGCTTGTAGTAGCTGGCATCCCCTGGCGTGTAGTGATCGCTATAGGTCAGCCCCTCGCCCCATTGCTTCCACTGGGCCGCCGTTGGCGACCGGAAAGGCGTCTGCTCCTGTTTGTTGAAGCCGAAAATGGCGCTGATCGAGTTGCCATCCCCCCATTCCTTCACGAACTTCGCATCGACATGGTAGCGCTTCAGCCCGCCGGGACCACGCCAGTTATTGTTCGATTGGTGCGAAAACGATACGAAACCACGAATGCCAGTCTGGCCAATATCACCCGTATCCAGACGGAGGAATTCCTTGTTGGCGCTCTTGTTGCCTCCCATCAGATTGATGAAGCCACCATATTTGTGCGACGGGTTCAGCGCTGTCGCTGAAATCTGCCCACCAACCGCGTTGAATGTCGGCGCATTGAGATCGGGCGAGCCTTGTGAGACCGTCACAGAACCCAGATTTTCCGTATCGACAAGCATCGCCGTGTAAGGCTCGTAATTGATCGGATCAGCCAGCGGTGCACCTTCAAACAGGTAACCGATCTGGCTCTGGTTCATGCCACGCATGGTGATATTGTCACCTGCCGTCGCAAGCGGGCTTTGATTGGCATAGACCACGCCCGGCAGATTAGCGATCATCGACGAGATATTGCCCGTGGGCGCCTGCTTGGCGATGAAGTCGCGCGTCACCCCGCTTTGTGAGCGCGGCGCAGTCTGCTTTGGCATCAACCCGCCGCCCGGGGTGGTATTAGTCGTCCCATCTGCATGACGGCTGGATGATCTGACCGAGATTTCCTCTGCCTGCGGGTTGGGCCCCAGAACAGAACCCTCAGTCGCACTCCCCGCCCGGCGATGCGCAGCGCCTGCCTTATGCGCCGGAGCGGCAACCGGCGCCTTGCCGGACTGTCCGCTTCCATCGGGCGTTTCCGCTGCCTGTACGGCGATTGCGCCAACTACCGAGTTCATTGCGATAGCGTAACAGAAAACAAGGAGATCACGTCTTAGATGGCGCATGGTCCACTCCCGTCTGCGTGGAGGATTCAAAATAAATCGGCCGCGATAGGAAGAACAGTTTGTTGTCCGTCCGGATCGTTCCGCGTTCTTGAAAAACGTTAGACGGCTGATTTTCGCCCTGCAATTGTTTATTGGAAAAACTAAGTGATTTGCCAGTTTTCGGTAAAATCAGCGCCAGAAAACTAGCATTACGTCACGTTTGAGTGTCGATCCCGCGATTTTCACTTAATTTATGTCGATAAACAAAGGGGGAGGTCTTATCAGGAGATGGAATCGGTATCGCCCCGGATGTATCAGGGGCTTCACAACACAGGATCATGACCGTCCATGCGCCTTATTATTATGCCAGAGTCCGGCTCCGCCATGCGACTCGCCGCAGCCGAAATTGCCTCAGTGATGACCTCCTGCGCATCGCCTGTGCTCGGCCTGGCGACCGGACGGACCATGGAAGGCGTCTATGGGGATCTGGTCAGACTACACCAGAAGCAGGGGCTCGATTTTTCAAGCACAACCAGCTTCAATCTTGATGAGTATGTTGGCCTCTCTGCCGATGACCGCAGGTCCTATCATTACTACATGAACGATCTGCTTTTTCGTCACGTCAATATTTCTCCTGCAAACGTACACCTCCCAAACGGGGTCGCCGCTGATCTTGCGCAGGAATGTGCGGATTACGAGCAATCGATACGCGACACGGGCGGGATTGATCTGCAATTACTTGGCATCGGCGATACAGGGCATATCGGCTTCAACGAGCCGCCCTCGCCATTCGACACGCGCACGCGCTGCGTCACGCTCAATGAGCGCACCCGCGAGCAGAACGCCGCCATGTTCGGTGGGGACCCTCAAAAGGTGCCTGATCGGGCCCTGACGATGGGCGTCGGGACCATTCTCGAAGCGAAACATCTTCTGCTTCTTGCGCTTGGTTCTGCCAAGGCAGATATCGTGGCGCGCGCCCTTGAAGGTGATGTCACGCCGCAGGTCAGCGCGTCGGCCATTCGGCTTCATGACCGTTGCACGGTCATTCTGGACGAGGCCAGCGCCTCTGCCCTGACAGAGCAGACGAGACGCAATGCAGACTTCCGGCCGCGCTGAAAATCCCGTGTGCTGCGTCGCATTTTTAATGCCTGTTTTACAGGTAGGCTTCGTGGCGCGGCGTATCTAGGGGCGCTGTCCATTCCATATCAGCGCCCAGGATATTTTCCTGGATGGAAAAGGGGCTCCGGAATAATCATCCGGAGCCCCTTTTTTCAGTCGGCGTTGGCGACCAGCGCCTTTATGCCGGGTACAATGGCAATCAACAGCCCTCCCGGGGGCTGGTTCGTATGGTTCGAGGCTTCGTGGTCAGCACTCGCTGCGTAAGCGGCATCCTGCTCGGCAAGGAGCGCCTGAGCATGCTCATGCCAGGCCTTGTCCTTCCGGCCTGGCTGCATGGCGTCCAGGCCAAGCTGCGACAATGCTGCGATCTGAGCCGAGACGGGCTTGACCTCATCAATGACTGGCTGCGCGGGCAAAGCCTGAAACGCCTTGTCGTTGCCGATATAGCGCAAAAGATGGCCCTGCACCGCAGCGATAACGCTACGATCTCCTGCCTTGTAGCGCGCGGCAAGCGCGTTGAATTCGTTCCCTTCAAAGCTGTCTGGTCCCGCAATTGCCGCAGGGGAACTCAGGATTTCATCACCCTTGTGGCTCGCAAGCCGGTTGATTGCATAATTGCGCACCGGCACGGTAATCGCGACCAGCTGCGTCAATGGCGTGATATTCTGCGGGGTCAGACGGGCAATCATCCGGGCCTGATGATCACTCGCCTGCAAGCCGAATGTCTCGAGCATATTCATGACCAGCGGAAGCTGTTCTGTAAGGGCCTGCGGGTCTCTCACCGACTGATCGGACCAGTAACGCTCGGCAAGGGCGGCGGAGCGCGGCCAAAGACGCGCATCGACCATTTCATCAGATACGACTTCCGTCCAGAGCGGTGCCTCACCACCCAGCACCAGTTTCTTCTGAGCCTCGTCCAACGGCGGCGCATTGGGGTCGAGCGTAAAGGCATCGTCAAGCGGACGAGGTTTCTGCCCCGGCGGATTGGGTGCGAGACCATCGGCACGCGTATCAAACGGGTCGACGGCATAATGTGTGGTCGAGGGATTGAGCAGATCGAGATAATATCCCGATGACACGACCACCGGGTGACCGACACGCGTGGCGGACCCAATCCATTTGGAGCCGCGCCAGGCTTCGACAACGACGTTTTTGGGTATGGGGGCCTCGCTTACCTCATCCCAGCCCATCATGATCTTGCCATCCGCAGCGAGGAGCTTCTCGATCTCTGCGGTAAAGGCCGCCTGCATGGCAGGCGCATCCTTGTAGCCGTGCGCCTGCATATAGGCCGTGATCTGCGGGTTGGTGGTCCACTGGCTCGATACGACCTCATCACCCCCGGTATGAAAATAGCGATCCGGGAAAAGCCGCGCCATTTCGGCAAACAGGATACGGGCGAATTCGAGCACTTTGGGGCTCGTCGGGTCCATTGCCGGCGTATTGAGGTTCGGGTGCTTCGCGCAATGGGTCGTCGTTTCGCCATTACCCGAGGCGACGTCGCAATCCTTCACCCAATCCTTCATCGTCACGACGGGCTGCTGCGCGGCAAGCTTAGGATAGGCTGCCAAAATGGAAAGCGTGTGCCCCGGCACGTCGAATTCCGGCACGATCCGTATGCCTCGGTCGGCGGCATAGGCGATGATCTCGCGTATCTGATCCTGCGTGTAGTAACGGCTATGGCCGCCGAGTTCCTGAAGGCGTGGCAGGCGCTTGCTCTCCACCCGGAAGCCGGTTCCATCGCTCAGATGCCAGTGCATGACATTGAGTTTTGTCAGTTCCATCGCATCCAGCTGGCGTTTGATGGTGTCGGTGGATTGGAAATGACGCGAAACATCGAACATGAGACCGCGCCATTTGAAGCGTGGCGCATCGACAATACGCCCCTGTGCAATCACCGGTGCAGTGCCTCTCGTGTCCAGCATCTGCAGCAGCGTGGCAAAACCATGGATCACACCGGCAGGGCCATCGGCAGTCAGCCTGATACCCGTGGCAGAGATATCCAGCTGATAGGCCTCATGCGCGTCGAGCGTCAGATAGGCAGGGTCTCGCCCGACGTCGATCGTGAGCGTGGGTCCATGACCCGTCACAGGGCGAACGCCAGCCGCTGCAAGACGTGCGCTGAAGCGCGCAGCAGCCCGTTTCAGCAAGGGGGTGGGCGCGTGTGACCAGTGAATATCCGGCAGCGCCGTGAGCGCAAGGCTCTGTGCATCCAGTGCAACGCTGGCAGGCTGGGGCATGAAGACCGGGGTCAGCGGCGCAGCCAAGGCAGGACGGATCGCGGCACAGCCAGCCAGCAATACGCCAAGCGCAACCCCGGAGCGGATTACCCTTTTCGGGAGAAACATCAGGCCCAATCCTTTTTCAGAAGCAGGTCACTCCGGGCATGCCGTGCGTATCGCCTCGTGCAGCCGGAGGATCTCCGCAGAAGATGTCACAGCGTGAGACGCTGCGAATCCGAAATGATCCAGTCGCCCATCCTGCACTGCTGATTTTATCCGACAAGAGGCATGGAACGATTTCACACCGCTTGACGCAATAAGGTCTCCCACATTGTCGGGGCGCACAGCACTGCCAGCCATGATGTCGATACGACCACGCGCATGATCATTCAGCCTGCGCAAACAGGCCGCACCATCAGGCGCACGAATGGCCTGCCCGGATGTCAGTACGCGCTCGAACCCCAGATCCATCGCCATATCGAGTGCCGCAATCGGGTCAGGTGTGAGGTCGAAAACACGATGCAATTGTCTGTGCAGGCTACCACAGGCGAGTGACAGCCGCTCGAGCAGCGCATGATCGAGCGTTCCATCTTCCAGAGAAGCGCCCAACACAACACCATCCATACCCGCCTCCCGTACGAGCGCGATATCGTTCTCCATCTGGGCAATATCTGCGGGAGAAAATATGAAATTGCCCGCTCGCGGCCTGATCATCACAAACATCGGCACGCGGGAGCGCCGCGCCTGCGCCAAAAACCCTCCTGAGGGCGTAAGGCCCCCAAGGTCTAGCGCTGCGCAAAGTTCGATGCGATCGACCTGATCAAGCTGGGCTGCTTCAAGCCCCGCCATATCGTCAATGCAGATCTCCAGACTCGTCGTTCCGGTAAGGGTCCGTAACCGGTCGACCTCATGGAACTTGCCGCGCAGCCTTGGCACGACACCCTGTTCACGCTTCACGTGCCATCTCGCTTCTCCTTCCGGTCGCCTCGCAGCAGACTGACCCGCCCACCCCGCACGCCTAGAACCCGGCAAGGAGACGTGCAGCCCTCGAAAGACCAAGCACAGGGAACTTGCCCGTCGCAACCTGCAACCTTCAGGCGAAGCCGCTCACAAACGCCCCTGAGGCGCAGCGCGATTAAAGATGGGCGTTGCCGAACAGGAAGTGCTGAGCCGCCAGACTGGCTGCACCCGTGGCAAAATCCAGTGGCTGAAGCGGCGCCAGGTGCAGCTCGGTAAGGTAACTGTCACGACACAGAACATGAGCTTCCACTGCCTGACGTAGCGCGCGGGCAAAAACGCTTTCAACCAGATGAGGGTCGAGGCGGACAACGATACGGGCAGGATCGACAAACTGGATCACCTGAGACAGCGCCACGCCCAGCGCCGTACCAGCCCTATGCAATATCGTCAGGGCTTCGGGATGGCCATCCGTCGCCATCTGATCGATACCCTCAATATCATCCGGCAAGCCTACACGGCGCGCTGCTCCCAGAATGGCAGGGAGCGCTGCCAGGGTTTCGAGACACCCCTTGTTCCCGCAGCGGCATGGAAGCGCTTCGCCATCAATGGCAATCGGGGCGTGTGACATCTCACCGGCACCCCCATGCCGCCCCCTATGAAGCCGCCCATTGACGATGTGCGCACCGCCAATGCCCTCGCTGACAAAGACGAGACTGAAATCCTGCAAATCGCCGGAATTACCGAAAAGCTGTTCCGCGACAATGAGAGCATTCGCATCGTTCTCAACGAAGACCGGCAAACCTGTCATGGCGGACAGACGCGAACCAATCTCGGCATCATGCCACCCCAGTGTTTCCGAGGCGAGGCACGTCTGGCTATCGGACGAGACAATCCCCGCAATGACGACGCCGACACCTGCAACCTTGCCGATATCCGGCGGGGCCATGCTGAGTACCGTTCCAGCGGCCTCGGCCATGGCAGCAAGACAGGGCTCGACATCGAATAGAAGTGGAAAAGTCAGCTGGGCATGAATGCGCCCGTGAGGGTCTGTCAGCACCACGTGGGCAGGGTCACTCTGCAGCGATATCCCGATAAAACTCGCCGCATCCTGCCTGAGACCGAGCATGACCGACGGACGACCAAAACCGAAGACCCGTTCTCTCTCATCCAGAATGTTGCGCTCTATTAATTCACGTACCAGAGCGGTCACACTCGCCTTGCTCAGATTGAGGACACGCGCGAGGTCAGTGCGACTTTGCGGCCCGGAACGGCTGAGCACACTCAGGATACGATGATGGCCTGTCGAGAACATCTCTTATTTCATCTGCTAAAGTAATTGTTTGTCTTCTATCTTCCACATCCCAGGACGCCGAAGCATTGCCCCTGAAGAAGGCGTGATACAATCCGAACCGGAAGTCAAATTTGAATCCACCTAAATAGTCATACCTCCGTCCAGAACCATAAGATAAAACCCAACTATAACCCATCACCCTAGGACATACTTATCCTTTGATTCACCGTGATTATACAAGGCATAATTTTTTTTACAGTTATTATTGTTTATATACCGATCGTTTGTTCAAACATTGTTTTATGTAGGGAATTATATCAGGTGAGATTCAAACCTTGTCTGCCGAGCGCCTCCATGCGTACCCGGATATTCCACCTACCCCGACCTTCATGTTGAGACGCGCCGGAGGGCATATCGGTACGATGTGATGGAGCCGCACAGCGTTCAGCCATGCGTCCCACTGCCATTCATCAATATGGTGAGCAAAATCGCGGTAACCAGCCCGAATCGCCCTGTTTCGCCGACCCGATCGCCCATGTCCTCCTGGTTATCGCACGCAGGCAATACAGCTCCCGAGTGAGACCTCGTGACGACGCCTGGATCGCGATACCTTGGACCTGCCTGACGCGTCATCCTCAAGTCTGAATTTCCTCAGCCCCACCGACGCAGAGCCAGCTCCATTCTCCTGCCCGTGGGCGCCCAACAGGAGGGGCGAGAGATTCAGCGCCTTCGCGCACTTCCGATTATTGTGAAACCGAAACTTGCAAATGATGCTGGCTAGATTGGCGCATCTTACCTATAATCCGCATAGTTCATTTTGTAAAATAAATAGTTTCTCGTTCAAGTTGAGGATCTACCGAAAAATGTCCCAACTCACTTCACATGATAACCGGCTGGTTGGCCCTTATGGCTACAGCGCCCTGGCTATCGCTGCGCTGATTTTCTTCGCCATGGGATTCGTCACCTGGCTCAACGGTCCGCTCATCTCGTTTGTACGCGTGGCCTTCTCGCTGAGCGAGTTCAGCAGCTTTTTCATTCCGCTAGCGTTTTATTTTTCCTTTTTCCTGTTCTCCATTCCAACGTCGTTGATCGCCCAGCGCCTCGGCCTCAAGACAGGGCTTACCCTTTCGGTGCTCGTCTCGGCTCTTGGCGTCGCGGTTTTCGGACAATTTGTCGCGTGGCGAATCTATCCGGGTGCTCTGACTGGCCTCTTGATCCTCGGGGCGGGTATTTCGCTCATGCAGGTGGTAATCAACCCGCTGGTCAGCCTGCTAGGGCCTGCCGATCGCGCGGCACAACGCATCTCGATCATGGGAATCTGCAACAAGACCGCAGGGATATTAGCGCCTCTGGTGCTTGGCCTCCTGGTCATGCGCAATATCGGTGCCGTCGCAGAGAAAGCTCAATCTGCTACCGACCCTGCTGTCCGTGAAGCCTTGCTCAACAATTTCGTGCAGGCGCTTTATCTACCCTATCTGGGTATGGCCGGCATTCTGGTGATTATTGCCGCCATCGTGGCTTTCGCCCCCCTCCCCAATCTCGAGGCCCCCCCGATCCAGACAGGCGACGGCGCAAGCCCGAGCTTCTTCAAGCCGCATCTGGTATTCGGTTTCATTGCGATGTTCCTTTATGTCGGCATCGAAGTAATGGCGGGCGATGCGATTGGCACCTATGGGCAAAGCTTTGGCCTGCCTCTGGATGAGACCAAATTCTTCACGGCCCTGACGCTGACGGGGATGCTGGTCGGCTATATCATGGGCTTCATCATCGTACCGCGGTTCATACGGCAGGAAGTCTATGTGCAGCTATCCTGCCTTGCCGGCTGTGTGCTTACCGTTCTGGCGGTACTGACCCAAGGCTATACCTCCGTTTTCTGCGTCGCACTGCTGGGTGTGACCAATGCCATGATCATGCCCACCCTTTTCCCGATTGCCATACGTGGCGCCGGTCATCTCACGGCCATGGCCTCGGCCATCATGGTCATGTCGTATAGCGGCGGTGCGGTCGTGCCCCAGTTCTATGTCTGGCTTAAACCGGTCTTCGGCTTTCAGGGCATGTTCGCCATGATCGTCATTCCGGCCTATCTCATCATTCTCGGATACGCCCGCCGCTATGGCCGCGTCGGGCTCTCACAGGGAGAATAGGATCGTGCTTACCCAGCTTACCGGACAGATCGTCCTGCCAGATCGTATCATGCCCGGTACCATTTCCTTCGATGATGTGATCCGATCCATCGAGCCGGCTACCGGGGCGACCGATCGTTACATCCTGCCCGGCTTCATTGATGGGCACGTACATGGCGGGGGCGGCGCTGACACGATGGATGGCCCCGAGGCCATTAGAACGCTCGCACGATTTCATATGCAGCATGGCACGACCACAATCCTGCCAACCACAATCACCCGTCCCTGGGACGATGTGATGCGCGCACTGCATGATGTGGCCGGCATCATGGAAAATCCCGGTTCCGATGAGCCACGCATCCATGGTGTCCATCTGGAGGGCCCTTTTGTCAGCCCTCACAAGCTCGGGGCTCAGCCGCCTTTCACCATCGCCCCCACCTCCGACAAGCTCGATGATGTGCTGGCAGCCCGATGCGTGCGCGTGGTGACTCTTGCACCCGAGATAGAGCACGCCGATGAGGCCATAGATCGCCTCGCTGCTGCTGGTATCCGTGTCAGTCTCGGCCATACCACGGCAGATTACGAAACGAGCGTGACCGCCCTTTGCCGTATCTGTACGGCAGGCGGGGTCGGCGGCGGGACCCATCTGTTCAATGCCATGTCGCCTGTGGAGGGCCGCAATCCGGGCCCGGTCACCGCCTTGATGTGTCATGACGCCAGCTATGCGGAAATGATTTTCGACACGCATCACGTGCATCCGGCCAATTTCCGGCTTGCCTCACGCGTCATGCGCGATCGTCTGGTTTTCGTGACCGATGCCATGCGTGGCGCGGGTCAGCCTGATGGTCCGAGTTCACTAGGTGGTCAGGATGTGGTCATCAAGGATGGCGTGGTCCGCCTGCCAAACGGTTCGCTGGCCGGCAGCGTGCTGACGCTCGATCAGGCCTTGCGCAACGCCGTGGCTCATGGGGCCTCCCTGCCCGAGGCGAGCGCACTGGTGAGCAGCAACCCGGCGCGTTATCTCGGCCTTCACGACCGTGGCACGCTCGACTGCGAAAAGCTGTCCGATATGGTGGTGATGGATGCCGCGCTTACCGTGCGGGAGATCTGGGTTGGCGGACGCAAAACCTACGAGGCATGAGTGGAGATGGGGACAGGCGTGAGAAATCCCTCAATCCTCTCACGGGTTTGTAACAATATCACACGAAATCTTGTATTTTTTCTTGGTGTTGCGCGAACATGTCTTTCTGTTAATGCCTTGTGCAATCACGCTGCCGCTTGAAGGCAGCGGCCAACTCAGACCAGTCAGAGTGATGAGCAGAACAGAACTGATCCCGCACACCCCTTCCAGCCCATCTGGCGCGTGCCCCTCTGCGGGCCATAAAAGACGTCCCGCAAGGCGATGGCGAGCCTCTCTCGCCCTGTCACTGACGCTCGCCTGCGGTGCGGTCTCGGCCACACAGGTTCACGCTCAGGCGCAGACGGCCAAGACCCTCGAGAGCGACGATTACGTTGCGATGGGTTTTCCCATTGCCGGTCAGGGCGCTGTGCCCATCGGGCCCCTTGTTCCTTCCCTCTATGGTAATCCGCATCTTCTGGGTGACTGGGGCGGGGCGCAAAGCTGGATGCAAAAGCGCGGTATCTTCCTCAACATAGCGCTTAACGAGGAATATATGGGCAATCTCACGGGTGGGCGTACGCGTGATAATGTCTTTGCCGGTCAGGTTGCAGCCGAACTCGACATCGACTGGCAGAAGCTGGCAGGGTTCAAGGGATTCTGGACACATATGCTGGTCGTGAACGGTCATGGCCGCAATTTCAGCTACTCGCTGGGCGATTATGTCTCCAACCCCGAGCAGATCTACGGCGCGCGCGGCAATGTCGTCGCCCATCTTGTCTCGATGTACGCTGACAAGACCTTTTTGCATGACAGAGTCATTCTTTCCGCCGGTGTGATCCCTACCGGGACGTTTTTCGACTTTGATGCACTTGCCTGTAACTTCATGAATGTCAGCGTGTGCGGCAATTTTGCGCCGGGCAAATATGCGCCGGGCGGACGCGACTGGCCCTCTGCCAATATTGGCGCCGTGCTGCGCGTGCGCCCGACGGAGCGCACCTATCTTATGGGCGGGTTGTTTGCCGTCAGCCCGCACGCCTTCAATGGCGGTGTATCAGGATGGGCCCTTGCCCAGGATGGTCTGGGCAAGCTCAGCTCTCAGTTCGAAGCTGGCTGGGATCCCGCTTTCGGCAAGGACAAGCTGCTGGGTCACTACAAGGTCGGGTTTTATTACGACAATTCACGCTACCCGCATCTTTATGAGGATCGTTACGGCGGCTCCTATCAGGCCAGCGGCCTGGGCGCGCGCCAGCAATCGGGTATGTGGTCCAGCTGGTTCATGTTCGACCAGATGCTCATGCGCAGTGGTAAAGGCTTGGCCGATGGTCTGATCGTGATCGGCGGTGTTGGTTACGCCCAGGGCAATGTGGTGGCCATGCGAGACCATGAATGGATTGGCCTCCTTCAAAGCGGCACGCCGTGGCATCGCCCGCTCGACCAGATCGGTGTCATGTTCCAGCATATGAACATGAGCCGCTCGGTGCGCTTGCAGCAGGAATCCTCAGTCGCTCTGGGGCTGCCTTTCGTGTCCAATCAGTGGGGCAACGTTTACGGCGTGCAGAACTGGGAACAGGTCTGGGAAGCTTTCTACAGCGTGCATCTGGCACGGGCTACGGCGCTGCAGTTTGACTTCCAGTATCTTCAGCATCCCGGTGCCACAACCACATTCAACGACGCCGCTGTGATTGGCGGCCAGTTCACCACCAACTTCTGAGCAAGAGGCTGCGCCGGTGCACGCCGGCGCAGCCCTGATCAACCTTGTTTGTCCGACGTTCAGGATAGCAGTGACATGGTATCCACATCGATCATCCCGAGATCTGTGATCTTGAGATGGGGAATGACCGGCAGCGGCAGGAACGCCAGTTGCAGGAAGGGCTCCTCCAGCGTGCCCCCCATGGCGCCGACTGCCGCACGCAGTTTTTCCAGATCGGCCCGTACGACCTCGAAGGGTCTGTCGCTCATAAGTCCAGCCAATGGCAGGGACAATTCAGCCACGACATGACCCTCCCTGACCGCCACGAAGCCACCACCGAGTTCGGCCAGTCGCGCAACAGCCAGCGCCATATCGCTGTCATTCATCCCAACGACACAGAGATTATGGCTGTCATGTCCCACCGATGAGGCGAGCGCCCCGGTGCTCAGGCCAAAGCCTTTGACGAAGCCGCGGCCGATATTGTCATTCTTGCCATGCCGCGCGATGACACAGATCTTCGCGATATCACGTGCCGGATCCGGCTGAACCGCCCCACCCTGCACGGGCAGATCGAAATGCAGGAAGTCCGTTATGATCTGCCCCGGCACGATACCGATGACAGGCCTGTTTTCCCCCGGTGCAGCGATAACCAGATCTTCGGCAGTGATCGGCGCGGCGAGGCGCATCGTGCCATATCCCTGTGGGTCGATTGTCTCACGCGCTGCAAACAACGCCTCGTCAACCAGACGCCCCGCCGAAAAGACCCGTGCGACCTGACAGGTCTCGAGGTCATCAAGCAGAACGATATCGGCACGCTGTCCCGGAGCAATCTGCCCGCGATCGCGCAAGCCGAAAGCACGCGCCGCCGAAAGGGACGCCGCGCGGTAGGCCGCGAGCGGGGCGACGCCAAGCGCAATGGCCTTGCGTATAAGGAAGTCGATATGGCCTTCATGTGCAATTTCGAGCGGATTGCGGTCATCGGTGCAGAAAGCAAAAAACTGCGAGGTCTCAGGGGTTAGCAGAGGCGCCAGCGCTGCCAGATCCTTGCAAACCGACCCCTCGCGGATGAGGATGGTTATACCCTTGCGGATCTTCTCCAGTGCCTCATCAGCCAGCGTGGCCTCATGGTCCGTCAGAATACCAGCAGACAGATAGCCGTTGAGTTTGCGCCCACGCAAAAGAGGCGCATGACCGTCGATATGCTCACCCGCAAAAGCCACGAGCTTGTCGATGCAATTGGGCTGGCATGAAAGCACGCCCGGGAAATTCATGAATTCAGCGAGCCCGATCACCTTGGGATGGGACCGGTAGTGCGTGAGGGCATCCGCATCGAGAACAGCCCCCGAGGTTTCGAACGGTGTGGCTGGCACGCAGCTCGACAGATTGACGCGCAGATCCATCACGGTGCGGGTAGCGCATTCGAGAAAATACGCGAAGGCGTCGCCGCCCAGCACATTCGCCATTTCATGCGGATCGCAGATCGCCGTTGTCACGCCATAGGGCAGCACACAGCGATCAAACTCGAATGGCGTGATCAACGACGATTCAACATGCAGATGCGTATCGATAAAACCCGGAACGGCAATGCGTCCCTGCCCATCGATCTCACGTACCCCTTCATAGGTATCGAGAATACCCACGACACGATCACCGCAGATCGCGATATCGGTCGGCAGCAGGTCACCCGTGACCAGATCGAACAGCCTTACATTGCGTATGACGAGATCGGCTGGCTCTGCCCCCGCCCCCTGCATGATTCGTGCAGTGAGTTTACCGAGCATCATCTCCCCTTTTTTCCAGAACTAAATATTGATGCCCTTACAGCACATTCTACGATATCGAGCTATCAAAGCGGATCCGCAAAAGAGGGATGGCAATTTTGCTTACAGCGTGACGCCCCCAGAGTGCTCATTGGGTAAAAGCCAAGGGCACGGGAGGTGGTTGGGCAAATCACGAAATTGCTTCTCAAAATCCCCATGCACGGTGATGGCATCAGCAAGTTGCCCGAGAATCTTCACGTTTTCACGGAGTCGCGCCAATACGACCTCGTCAGATTTATCGGGCAGGATCATGCAAGCATGCGCGTATTGCACCATTGACCCTGCCAAATTTATAAATCTAGGTAGGTCTCGAAGATGCTGTAACGCACCCGGTTTACGCAGATAATCAGTAACTCTCCTGTGAAGATTATAAAACTCGGCTAGATCACTCATATATGTATCGAAGAAATCCAGCTCATCGACTTTTCCATTGAGATACAGCACTGGAAGGAACATGAAGTAAAAACAAGTATCCCAGCTTGTTTTTACAAATACGTAATTCCAGTCTCCAAAATTGAGCAACGCCCCTCTATGCGTCTCAATGAAATTTTCGTATGTCTCGGTCAATACCTTGTTTATCAGATCGATTTGCCTTTCGCCATTCGGGCGCGTGATCGCATTGGTGATCATGGTGTTGGAAATCGCAATGAAATCGGTACCATTGGAATATAAGGGATCCACAAAACCGCCGGCCTCACCGGTGAGCGCCCAACCATCGCTGGATATAAACTTACTGGACAGATAAGAATAATTTTTAGACATAACAAAATCAATAACCGGGAAGTTTTTCATTTCTAGGTAGCGAAGAAATGACGGTTCGTATTTCCTGAACCACTCACAGGCCAATTGATATGAACTCACGTCCGCCAGACTATGAACTTCATTATCAAATACAATACCGACGCTAGTCGTTTCGCCACTGATGGGTATAATCCAGACCCAGTATCCTTTCCCGGTTAAATGGGTCGTGCTGTGGCCGCGCTCTTCACTGAAACGGAACGGATTATTCTCACCTTGTTCGTTCAGAAACTCATTGATATCGATTTTACCTGCCACTCTGAACCAGACCGCCGAACGATTTAGCGCCGACTCTCTCTGGAGACCAAATTTCTTCATCAGGACGCGTCCTCGCCCTGATGCGTCAACCACCCAGCGCGTCTTGCGCTTACTCACAACGCCTTCATGGTCGCGAACAGAGATGAGATGACCGTCCTCGACTTTGTCGATATCGAGCACACGCGAGTGTTCAATCAATGTAACCCGATCACCAACCAGGCCGCGTATATGATTCTCGATTTTTCCACGATCGAGTTGGAATGTATGATGCTCAGGGTATTTATCTATACCGACCTCCCTGTATGTCCCGTCATGAGCACTCCCCTGCGTCTCGATAAAACGCATCGCCATTTTGCGCACATGGCCTCGTTGCAAATGATCAGAGCATCCGATCGTATCAGCCAAGTAATAGGCACCGATTTCGATCGTCGACTCACCGACTTTGTGGATACGTTCCGGGTAGGGAAACCGGCGATTATGCACGATGCAGATATCGAGCGATGAGTCACGGTCAAGCAATTGTTTAGCTAGAGTAAGGCCAGCCAGACCCGCACCTATGATCAGGACGTCATGAATAGGTCGTGAGTTATCTGTAGACATTTCGCGTGCTCGATACAGGCTGAATTGTGACTTTATATTTCGCCCCGCTTGGACGAACTCATTTGGTATTCAGTTAGGCTCTGCCTCATGCGGAATCAACCACGAAACCCGATCAAAATAGCGAGATCAATAGATTGAAGAATTTCAGCAATACTTGGAAAAAATTTGATGAGATTACTTATTGATTTTATGAGTTAAAATATTCATCATAACATGATTACGAAATTATAAATAGTTGCTTCATCGATAATACCGAGAGTTTTGCCATTTGTGAACGCTATATATTGATATCGTGAATAATTGTTAGACCCGCCGCAATAAAACGCCTCAAGGACGCCGGAATAACAAGATTTTCTACGCGCTCGCTCGCCTCTGCGGATGAGCTCTGCCACACTATAGCCCATCAGCTTGGTAGCACTTGCTGGCGAAACAACCCGCAGGCCCGCGCGGCACTCGTCAGAGTCATCAACGCCGCACGTCATGTCATTGCCGGGACAGAGGCCGATGTCACGCTCGTATCAAAGGATTTCACCCCTTCCCCCTTCCCTAAGAAAACATGAAGGACTATCTAGGCAATTGAGAAGCGTTCTCAGGGC
The DNA here is from genome assembly GCF_030263835.1 of Asaia sp. HumB. Classification (NCBI taxonomy): domain Bacteria; kingdom Pseudomonadati; phylum Pseudomonadota; class Alphaproteobacteria; order Acetobacterales; family Acetobacteraceae; genus Asaia; species Asaia sp. HumB. The sequence goes on from NZ_JARPML010000002.1 coordinate 642,101, forward strand.
GTCTCGCCCCAGATTACAGGTGTATTGACCCATGACTCTCGACTCCCTTCCCAAAGGCGCCCACGCGGTGATCAGTCAGGTCGTTTCCCGCACGGAAAATGACCCGATCGCCCTGCGCCTTGGGGAGCTTGGCTTCATTCCGGGCGCACCTGTCGAGATCGTCGCCACCGGCCCGGTCGGCCATGACCCCATTGCCGTTCGTCTTGGTTCCACCTGCTTCGCCCTGCGTCGTGGCGAAGCTGCACGCGTCTCGCTCAAGCGCGACCACTGATCCCTGATGGATGCCGTGACCTCGACCGTAACGGAGACCCTTCCGTTGCGTGCCGCCCTCGTCGGCAATCCCAATTGCGGCAAGACCTCGCTGTTCAACCAGCTGACCGGCAGCAAACAGAAGGTCGCGAATTACGCAGGGGTCACGGTCGAGCGCAAGGAAGGGTATTTCACGACGCCCAATGGCCGGTCAGTACGCCTGCTCGATCTGCCGGGCGCCTACAGCTTGAGTGCCACCAGCCCGGATGAGGATGTCACGCGTGATGTCTGCATGGGTCGTCATCCTTCCGAAAAACAGCCCGACCTGATCATCTGCGTCGTCTCAGCCAGCAATCTGCGGCTGCATCTGCGCTTTCTGCTCGAACTCATGCAACTGGGCCGCCCCATGCTGGTCGTGCTCAACATGATGGATGAGGCCGAGCGTCTCGGGCTCAAAATCGACGTACCGGGCCTCGCGGCAGCGCTCGATCTGCCCATCATCCCGACCATCAGCCTGCGCAAGAACGGTGTGAGCCATCTTCTTGCGGCACTGGATCAGACAGCGACCCTGACCCCGCCTACACTCGGCAGAGAGATCGACCTGCATGCCCGGGCGGGCGAGCTTATCGCCCGCTATACCAATGAAGGGAGTTTGCGTGGCGACCGGCTGGCTGACAGGCTCGACCGCTGGTTCCTGCACCCGGTCTGGGGGCCGATCATCCTGCTGGTCGTGCTGTTTTTCATGTTCCAGACGGTCTTTGCCTGGGCACAGCCGCTCATGGATGCACTGGAAGCCAGCATCACCTCTCTGGGGCAGATGGTGGTCTCACCCCTGCCACCCGGGCTTTTGCGCAGCCTTCTGGCGGATGGCATTTTCGCCGGGGCAGGAACCGTCATCGTTTTTCTCCCTCAGATCCTGATCCTGTTCCTCTGGATCCTGACCCTCGAAGAGACGGGCTATCTGCCAAGAGCCGCTTTCCTGCTCGACCGCGTAATGGCTTTGGCCGGGTTGAGTGGACGCTCTTTCATTCCGCTGCTTTCCAGCTTTGCCTGTGCCATTCCGGGCATCATGGCGGCGCGTACGATACAGAACCCGCGCGACCGTCTGGTGACGATCCTGATCGCGCCTCTCATGACCTGTTCAGCGCGCCTGCCGGTCTACACACTTCTGATCGGCGCTTTCGTACCGCATCGAACGGTTCTTGGCTTTCTCGGGCTTCAGGGCCTTGTGCTGTTTGCGCTCTACCTCGTGGCCATTCTCAGCGGCATTGTCGCCGCGCGTCTCATGACACGCGGTGTGGCGTCCGATGAGCATCCGTTGATGCTCGAGCTGCCCCCCTATCGCTCGCCCAATCTGAAAAGCGTGGCCCTGGGCCTATGGCAGCGCGCGGTTATGTTCCTCTCCCGCGTGGGCACGATCATCGTCTCCCTGAACGTGCTTCTCTGGGCGCTCTCAAGCTTCCCAGCCCCGCCCGCCAATGCCACCGGGGCCGCCATCGATTACAGCCTCGCTGGCCATATCGGGCACTGGATGCTGCCGATTTTCGCCCCGCTCGGTTTCAACTGGCAGATCTGCGTCTCGCTCATACCCGGCCTGGCTGCGCGCGAGGTCGCGGTGAGTGCGCTGGCAACCGTCTATGCGCTGGGTACGAATGAAGACAGCGCAGCAAGTGCCCTACTGCCATTACTCAGCGCTCATTGGAGCATGGCCACGGCATTTTCGCTGCTGGCATGGTATGTCTATGCCCCGCAATGCATCTCCACCCTTGCTGTCATGCGGCGTGAGACGCGTTCATGGAAAGTCGTCGCCGGTGCGGCGGCCTATCTTTTCGGCCTTGCTTATCTTGCGTCGTTTCTTACCTATCATGTGACTGTCGCCCTTAGCGGATAAGGCCCATGATCCAGACTCTCATCGTCATCGCCGTTATCGTGGTCGCCGTGGTGTTCTGGCTGAACCGGCTGTTTCCTGCCCATGCGCGCCGCATCAAAACCGCGCTTGGCCTGCATGTCCCTCACGCGGCGGGTGCCCCGACGCCCAAGGAAGGCAAGTCCTGCGGGGGATGCTCCGGCTGCAAGGGCGGTGGCTGTCACTAGAAGCGGCTGAGGGCGCAACGCGCTCCCTCTGACAAGCTTCAATCGAATACGGCAGACAAGGGACAGGTAAGTATCCCTCGCCCGCCCCCCTCAACTGCGAAGAATCAGCCTGCGCGATCGATGAAGTCGCACACCTCATGAAGATCATTCATGATTGCATGGGCCTTCTCCGTGATCTCCTCATTCGGGGCCATCAGGTCAGGCACAACAATGACCCTTATCCCGGCGGCATGGGCCGCGCGGGCACCGTTGTGGGAATCCTCGAGCGCCAGACAATAGGCGGGCTCGACCCCGATCGCCTCAGCAGCGCGCAGATAGGGCTCCGGGTCCGGCTTGCCGCGCGTCACATCGTCGCGCGTGATGATGGCATCGAACCGGTCATAGATCCCCACATGGCGCAGATGCGCCTCGGTACGCTCACGCCCCGAGGATGTGGCAATGGCACGAGGCAGCTGGCGGGCATCGAGCATTTCCAGCAACGGAAGCACGCCCTTTTTCAGCACGAGTTTACCCGCCTGAACCAGTTCATGCAGACGGATATTCTGCCTCCTGAACAATGCAGCCAGATCGATATCGGGGCCAAAGCTGTCAATCACCAGCTGGGCACAGGCATCACCGGGCAGGCCGATCATCTGGCGCGCAAATTCATGATCCATGTCATAGCCCAGATCACGCGCGCCGAGGGTAAAGGCATCGAGAGACAGGGTTTCGCTATCGAGCAAAAGCCCGTCCATATCGAATAACACGCCGCGTATGGGGCCAGGGCCGGTCATGAATGTCTCCTTCGGTATAAGTTACTGATGGGGGTTCAACGGGCGAGGCTGCGCAGATGTTGCCAGATGGCTGATCACAGCTCGTCGGGCCAGTGGGCTGGCAGTGGACGGCCTCCCGCCATTCCGTTGCTTATGACGAACCACACCCATCGCTCGCATGGTCGCCATGAACGAGTTTGACGACCAGTTCCGCCGCAACGAGGGCAGCGATGACCGAAGGACGCTTGTCACGGATCCTGTAAGGGCCGTCGTGATGCCCTATAGGACAGACCAGCGCATCAATCCTGTGCTGTGCCATCCCCAGCGCACGAAATCCGGCCTCGAACCGCCGTCGCTTGGTGCGCGAGCCAATCAGGCCGACATAGGCCAGATCGCCACGATCGAGGGCAGCAGCCGTGATAAGTGCATCCAGCGTATGGCTGGGTGTCATGATGACCACACCATCACCGGGGCGCAGCAAGGCGAGTTCGGCCTCCCAATCCTGCGTCACGCTCATTGTCACACCCTCGGGCACAAGCCCGAATTCATCGGCTCGTGAATCAATCCAGCGCAAGGCCAGAGGCAGGGGGGAAAGCGCTTGGGCCAGGGCTCGGCCAACATGGCCTGCGCCAAACAGGCTCACCACAGGCCATGAAGCCTGTTCCGCCTCAAGGCAGGACAATTCATGATCGAGATCGAAAACCGGTTCGTAGCGTATCGTCACGGCCCCGCCACAGCACTGATCGGCCTCGGGCCCGAGACGATAGCGATGCTCCTGCGCAAGGGCGGCACCGCTTAGAATTCGGCGTGCCTGGGCCAGACATTCCCATTCCAGCGTTCCACCACCGATCGTGCCCGTCTGGGCGTTGTGAGACACCAGCATGAACGCCCCGGCCTCACGCGGGGTCGAGCCAGCAGCGTCGGCCACGAGGATCCGGAGCACGGCAACCGCCTCGCGTCGCCAGCGCCGGATCAGGTCAAGGTCGATCAGACGCTCTCTCCCGTCGGAGCAACCACGGCAGCAGATGACAACTGGGCAACAGATGACTTCATGGCCATGATGGTGCGCAATAGCCGCTCGGGTGTCGCGGGGGCATCCAGCCCCGGACAGTGACGGTAGTTGCCCAGGCTAGCAATCGCATCGGACAGCGCATGCAAAACCGCAACGCCATGGACCAGAGGAGGCTCGCCCACGGCCTTCGAGCGGTAGATCGTCTCCTCACGATTGGGGGCATTTTCCAGCAGCATCACGTTGAAGATATGCGGTCGGTCCGAGCAGGCTGGAATTTTATAGGTGCTTGGCGCGTGGGTGCGCAGGCGGCCCTTCTCGTCCCAGACCAGTTCTTCCGTGGTGAGCCATCCCGCGCCCTGAACGAACGCCCCCTCGATCTGGCCGATATCAATGGCCGGATTGAGGGATTGCCCCGCGTCATGAAGAATATCCACACGGTCTATCGTGTTCTCACCTGTCAGCAGGTCAAGCGTGACTTCAGCGCAGGCCGCACCATAGGCAAAATAGTAGAATGGTCGCCCGCGCCCCGTGGCGGCATCCCACGAAATCTTGGGCGTTTTGTAAAATCCGTTGGCTGACAGCGAGATACGGGCGAAATAGACCTGCCACACCAGATCACGAAAGCTGACACATTCCTGCCCGATGCTGACACCCTCGGGCGTAAAAGAAATCGCCTCGGGCGCAACCTGCCATTTTTCAGCAGCAAACGCGATCATGCGGCCCTTGATCTGGCTTACAGCATCGAGCACCGCCATACCGTTCAGATCTGCGCCAGATGATGCCGCCGTGGCAGACGTGTTGGGCACCTTGCCGGTCGTCGTGGCGGTGATGCGCACTGAGTCAGCAGGCAGAGCAAATTCCTGCATGACGATCTGCACCATCTTGGTGTGCAGACCCTGCCCCATTTCGGTCCCACCGTGATTCACCTGCACCGACCCGTCGGTATAGACATGAACCAGAGCACCCGCCTGATTGTAATGCGTTGCCGTGAACGAGATGCCGAACTTCACTGGCACCAGGGCGATCCCCTTGCGCAGCGTGCGGCTGGTTGCATTGAACGCTCTGAGGGCCGCCTTGCGACGGCGATAATCGCAGCGCTCTGCCAGCTGCGTCATGACGAGATCGCTGATCGAGTCCTCAACGACCATATGGTAGGGCGTCAGATTGCGCTCACCAGTGCCATAGACGTTGCGCAGACGGATATCGAGCGGGTCCTGCCCGGTGGCAAACGCGATTTCCTCAATCACACGCTCGGCAGCCACGATCCCCTGCGGGCCGCCAAACCCGCGAAAAGCCGTATTGGACTGCGTGTTGGTCTTGAGTGCCTGTGAGCGGAAACGCACATCGGGGTAATAATAGGCGTTATCAGCGTGAAACAGGGCGCGGTCCGTCACCGGCCCTGAGAGATCAGCTGACCAGCCACAACGGGCCGCCAGTACCATATCCACGGCAAGAATATCACCCAGGCTGGTAAAGCCGACATCGTATCGCACCTGAAAATCGTGACGCTTGCCCGTAATCATCATGTCATCATCACGATCAAGGCGCATCTTGGCCGCCTGGCCGGTCAGCTCTGCCGCAAGCGCAGCCAGGCAGGCGCATCCATTGGCCTGAGACTCCTTGCCACCAAACCCGCCCCCCATGCGGCGGATCTCAGTTGTGACCAAGTGGTGAGGGCGGCCCAGAACGCTTGCCACGAGATGCTGCGTTTCAGAGGGGTGCTGGGTGGAGGACCAGACCCGCATCTCGCCAGCCTCACCCGGCTGCGCCAGAGCCACCTGCCCCTCGAGATAGAAATGCTCCTGCCCGCCAATCGTCACGCAGCCATTCAACCTGCACGGTGCGCTTTCCAGAGCGGGACCAACGACACCGCGCTCCATCGTCAGCGGGCGCCAGACCAGAGGGCTTCCATTGGCCCGCGCAGCGTCGATATCGAGCAGTGCTGGCAGTTCATCATAGTCGATACGCGCCAGACGCACCGCACGGCGTGCAATGGCACGATCAGTCGCCACCACGGCAAAGATGGGCTGACCAACATGCTGGACCAGATCCACCGCCAGCAGGGGCTCGTCATTGGCGTGAACCGGGCTGGTCTGATTGTCTCCCGGTATGTCTGCCGCCGTTATGACGCGCACCACACCCGGATAATCGCGCACCGCTGACAGATCGACCGACACAAGACGGGCATGGGCCTTTTCGCTCAGCCCCGCCACGACATGCAGCAGCCCCTTGGGCTCGGGGAGGTCGTCGATATACTGCGCCTGCCCGGTCACATGCAGAATGGCGCTTTCATGCTTCATCGAACCCGGGCCTGCGCCTTCGGCGGCAGAGTGTTTGCCTGACCCGGCGATTGGCGTGTCCATGAGACCCTGAACATCAGACATGGGCCAGGCTCCCTGCCTTGGCGAGACGCATGGTCTCACCCCGACTCTCTTCGAAAAACCGCGTCAGAAGATTGGCAGCGACCGTCTGGCGATACCACGCACTGGCGCGCATATCGCTCAACGGTTTGAAATCCAGCGACAGGGCCTCGCGGGCGGCTTCCAGAGCGTCCTCGTTCCACAGGGAACCCATCAGGGCCTTTTCGGCATGATGGGCGCGGCATGGTATGGCTGCCATGCCACCAAAAGCCAGTCGCACATCGATTACACGCCCCTGCGCGTCGCATCGCAGGGCGAACGCGCCCAGAACCGCAGAGATATCCTGATCGAAGCGTTTGGATATCTTGTAGCTACGATAGAATGTTGCCGGCAGCGGTGCTGGTACGCTCACACCCTCGACAAACTCGCCCGGTCGGCGGTCCTGCTTGCCATAGGCCAGAAAGAACGCCTCAAGCGGCATATCCCGTCTCTCATCGCCGCAATGCAGATGCAGGATTGCCCCGGCGGCAATCAGCGCGGGTGGCCCATCGCCAATCGGTGAACCATTGGCAATATTGCCGCAGAGCGTCGCGCTGTTCCGGATCGGTGTGGAACCGATTCGACCAATCAGCACGCCAAAATCGGGTAGAATCCGCGAGAGCGCCTCGCGCGCCTCCTCGTAGGTGACGGCGGCGCCCACATAAAGACCCTTGGCATAGGGGCCTTGGGCGCCCGTCTCCAGACGCAACAGATCCGCGCATTGCCCGATGAACGCGACGCGCGGCAGAGGGCGCATGGCTTTGGTCACCCAGAGCCCCACATCCGTCGCCCCGGCCACGATCACTGTATCCGGAAACGAGGTCAGCCGTTGCGCCAGGGATTCCGCCGTGGCGGGCACGAAAAGACTGCTGCCCTCATGCTCGATCAGCACATCCTGACCGTCTGCCAACGCGTGGAGGCGCTCTGTCATCTCTGCCACCCTCTGCTCGAAGGCGGCAGGAGGGGCCAGAAGCGCGTGCTTCATTGCCTTGACGATGGGCGCGTAACCCGTGCAGCGACACAGATTGCCCGAAAGCGCGGCATCGATCGCGGCATCGTCATCCGATGCGCCTTCGGCCTGACGATAGGCCACCATCGACATCACAAAACCCGGCGTGCAGAAGCCGCACTGGGCGCCGTTGAGGGCTACCATAGCCTCCTGCACGGGGTGGAGCGCTCCCGGTGTCCCGATATCCTCGATTGTAAAAACAGCGGCACCGTCCAGCATGGGCAGCAGCTGGATGCAGGCATTGACGGCCTTCACCGCAAGCCTGCCCTGACGCAGCCGCGCCACGATCACCATGCAGGCCCCGCAATCGCCCTCGTTGCATCCTTCCTTCGTACCGGTACGCCCCTCATGGCGCAGCCAGTCCAGCAAGGTTGTGTCGGGGGCAATATCACTCAGGCTGACGAGGCGTTCCCCCAGATAGAAGCGTATCGTCTGACGCATGGATTACCCCCCTCAAAGGTGAAAACTGGTTGATTGAACGAGGGCGGCCCCTTCGCCATTTCCGGAAACTCATGTATGATTGAAAGATTCGACGGCAGAGAACAATCAGGAATATTGCATTTCCTGCCTTGTTCTCTCATCGAACTGCGCCTAAGGCTCCACGGCCATTTCAAACGCAAGAGGATCACTATGAAGTCCACTGATCTGATCGACCGCATCGCCGCTGCCACCGGTGGCACCAAGGCCGACGCCAAGACCGCCCTCGACACCGTCTGGGCCAGCATCATCGAAGCCGCCACCAAGGGCGACGAAGTGTCCATCCCGGGCTTCGGCAAGTTCCAGGTCCGTTCGACCGCAGCACGTCAGGGCCGTAACCCCAAGACCGGCGAGACGATCGAGATCGCAGCTTCCAAGAAGCTCAGCTACTCCCCCGCCAAGAACGTCAAGGACGCTCTGGCCGGCAAGTAAGCCGCTCTACCGTGCCGGATGTCATGGGTAGCGTCTCGACGCCGCCCGATCCGGCACCCAGGCATCTCCTGCCTCTTCTGCCCCGTGCAGCAGGCAGGGTGCCTCCCGGCTTCTGTCCGGGCCCTGTTCCGGTTCAGTTCCGGTGCAGCCTGCTGCAAATCGACTGATCCCGCACAGACATTCCTGATTTCAGACGATTGCTTCGAAGCCTTGTCGGGTGGCTCCCTCAGCCTCGTGCTGCCGTCATGCCGATAAAAGCGACATCCCGTGTGTTCGCGTGCTTGCAAAACCCAAAAGGTTTCGTCACGTTTCGCGGCATGTTGCCCCGCATCCTGCCCGCTTTCGCCCTTGCCGTTCCGCTCGTCTTTTCGTCTGCCTCTGCCCGCGCCGAGACAGCCGACACGCAGGCAACCTCGCGCATTTTCGATCATCTGCGTAATGACCCAGCGCGCCTGACCGTGTTTCTGCGCGGCTTTCCCAAGGGGGGCGATCTTCACAACCATCTGGCTGGTGCCATTCCGGCTGAAAGCTTCCTTGACTGGGCCGGTCAGGACGGCCTGTGCGTTTCTCTGGCGCAGGGACGAATCCTGCCCACCAAGTGCCGTCTGGCCACGCCGGGCGATATGCCCGCTTCCCAGCTTCGCACCCGACAGGACGCGCGCGAGCTCATGATCGATTCTCTTTCGATGCATGATTTCGTTCCCACGCCAGCAGACCGCTCCGGGCACGATCACTTTTTCTCGACTTTCGGGCGCTTTGCGCCGGTGCTTTCGGCCCACCAGGGCGCCATGCTTGCACAGGCGCGCGATCAGGCTGCGGCCGATCACGTGGTCTATCTGGAACTGATGATCTCACCCGCACTGGGCAGCATGGTGAAAGCTGGCGACCAGCATCCCCTGCACGACCTCGACCTCGATGCCGCCCATGAGGCGCTTCATGATGAACGCCCCCGCCTCGTGGCCGAAGCGCGCCATGAGACGGATGAGATGGAGCATCAGGCGCGCGACATCCTGCAATGCGATACGCCTGCTGCCCATCCGGGTTGTGCTGTGACGGTGCGCTATCTGTTTCAGGCCATCAGGACCATGACCCCTCCCGAGGTGTTTGCGCAGCTCGATACGGGTTATGCACTTGCCCATGAAGACCCGCGCTTTGTCGGCCTGAACTTCGTCGCCCCTGAAGACGATGCCGTGGCAATGGCCGATTACGCCCTGCACATGCAGATGTTCGCAAAACTTGGCGCGCTCTATCCCGATGTGCGCCTGAGTCTCCACGCTGGCGAACTCACCCCTGCGCTGGTGCCTGTCACCGGGCTGCAGAGCCATATTCGTGATGCTGTCGAGATTGCTGGCGCAGACCGTATCGGCCACGGCGTGGACATCACATGGGAAAAAGACGCTGTGCGCCTGCTGGGTGAAATGGCCCAGCGCCGCGTCGCGGTGGAAATCAACCTGACCAGCAATGACCAGATCCTCGGGGTGAGCGGTGCCGCCCATCCGATGGGGCTGTATCGACGCGCCCATGTGCCGGTCGTGCTCTCGACCGATGATGAGGGCGTGTCCCGCAGCAATCTCACAGAGGCCTATGTCAGGGCGCTTTCAACTGCCCCCCTGACCTATGCTGACCTCAAGACCATCTCGCGCAACAGCCTGACCTATGCCTTCATACCCGGCACCAGCCTGTGGGACGGAGATCACGTCATCACCCTGTGCAAGGCTCCGCAGAGCTTTGCCTGCGCCGATTTCCTGAAGAAAAGCCCCAAGGCGCGCCTTCAGCTTCAGCTCGAACAGAACTTCGCAGCCTTCGAAAACACCGTCAGCCACGAGCCCCTTTTCCTATGATGACACGCCCCAAAGGCCTTCGCCACCGCCTCGCCCTCTCCCTTCTCCTGTGCAGTGTTCCCGCGGGCCTGACCGCAGCTCCCGCCCATGCTGCCGGGCCGACAGCACCGGCCACGGGTCATACCTCTTCCGCCACCATCCCTGTGCGCGTTGTGGTTGTGACGACCTTTGAAATCGGCAAGGACACGGGCGACACACCGGGCGAATATCAGAACTGGATCGAGAAATTCCCGCTCAGCCAGACGCTTCCCGCCCCGGGCACTGACCATGAGGTCATGCATTACAACCCGGAGTTGCAGGTGCTTGCCATCGCTTCTGGCGAAGGCCCCGAGCATATGGCCTCTGCCATGACGGCGCTGCTGCTCGACCCACGTTTCGACCTGCGCCACAGCTATTTCGTGCTGGCTGGCATCGCGGGGATCGATCCCAATTTTGGTACGATCGGCTCCGCCGTCTGGGCACCCCGCGTCATCAATGGCGGGCTCTCCCATCTAATCGACCCGCGTGAAATTCCCAAGGACTGGCCTGACGGTTTCACGCCCGTACAGGGCAGTCGCCCCGACGAGACACCACGCCCACCCCTGCATTCCCTCTCAGGCGATATGCTCTACACCCTCAATCCCGGTCTCACCCGCTGGGCCTATGAGCTGACCCGTTCCGTTTCCCTGCCCGACAGCGAGGGCATGAAGCAGAGCCGCGCCCGCTATCACGGCTATGCCGCAGCGCAAAAGCCGCCTTCTGTCATGATGGGTGATACCATTTCGGGTGAGACCTTCTGGGTGGGCAAGCTCATGAATCGCTGGGCCGAGCGCTGGGTGCGCTACTGGACCGATAATCAGGGTGTGATGGCGACTACCGCCGAGGAAGATGTGGCCTTCTGTCAGGCTCTTGCCCTTCAGGCGAAGGCTGGGCGCGTCGATCCCGAACGCGCGCTCATCCTGCGCACTGCCAGCAATTTCGACATGCCCCCACCGGGCCAGACGGCCGCGCAGCTTCTCTCGGACGAAGCCAATGAGAAAGGCTACTCGGCCTTCATCCCGTCGGTAAACGCAGCCTATCAGATTGGCAGCATTGTCGTGCGCGACCTCGCCACGCACTGGGACCGCTACGAGAGCACACCACCGGGCGCGGCACATTAGAGTACGGTCCGGTCAGGGTTCAGGCGGGGCCGTGACCATGGGTTTCCGCCACGCACCACCGGAGGGTCGTCGTCCTTCGGAAACGCCTGCGGGAAACCTGTTTCAGCAGGACCGGGTGGGATTACCTCCGCACCGATGAGCAACCCTGCCTAGCGTTCTTGCATCGCATATGCCCTGAACCGTGCAGGAGTCAGACCGAAACGTTGATTGAAGGCCTTGGCGAATGCGCTCAATGACGCATAACCGCACTCTGCTGCAACATCCGTCACACGCTGCCCCTGCCCCAGTTGCAGGGCCGCATGAAACAGGCGCGCCTGGGTCATCCAGCTTTGCCAGCCCATCCCGGTTTCAGCCTGAAAATGGCGGCGGAAACTGCGCTCGGACATGGCAGCACAGGCGCAAATCCGGGTCATCGTGGCCGATGCCGGGTCAAGCAATGCCGCATCGATAGCCCGTATCAGTCGTGGGTGCCTTGGCATGGGCAAGGCGAGCCCGGCGGCAGGCGCTGCCTTGATCCGCTCATGACAAAGCAGCGCGAGGGTATTGAAGAAGCTCTGCGCGAGCGCATCAGCGGAGTGTGGTCCATCCGGCCAGCGCAGTGCGTAGAACATCATCTCGGTCAAAATCGGTGTCAGAGGAAATGTCGTCATCGCCTCGACCGCAGTCTGCGTATCGTCCGGCGCAAGAAAGAAGGACATGCCGTCATGATTGCGGATCATGGTGCGATGGGGCGTCCCGGCTGAAATCCACAAGGCGTGGGCGGCAGGCAGGAGATAGCGCCCATCTGGCCCCTCTATCTGCGTGGTACCGGCACGGGCGCAGATGATCTGGTGGTAAGAATGCGTGTGCCAGTCATAGAAAATCGCATCGGCCGATTGCCGCAAAGCAAAGGATTTCTGCTGCGGCCTGTCGAGGCCTGCTTCGACCAGAACAGCCGTGGTCTCTGTGCTGCTCAGGATTTTCATCTGGCCGGTTCCCGTCATTTTCTGGCCGAAGCGCGTTAGTCGGCCATTAGCGATCTTCCTATCCTGTCCGGCAAGGAGAGGAAACCACCATGTCTGTATTACCCGCAACCGCGACCCCGAGCGGCACCCCTGACCCGCACAATGCCACCGTCATACGGCAATTTACCCGATGGGCGGCCCCTTTCGCTGACCTGCCCATTCATGCCGAGGCGGAAAGCATGGCCCAGACTTTGAATGCCTGTGCGCCCGGCCCAGCCGTGAAGGCGCTGGATGTGGCCTGCGGGCCCGGCATCGTCAGCTGCGCGCTGGCAGAGGCGGGGGCCGAGGTGACCGGGTTGGATCTGACCCCCGCGATGATCGCACAGGCGAGCGCACGTGCCGATCGGCTGGGCGTCAAAGCCTCTTTCCAGACCGGAAACGCGATGGTGCTGCCTTTTGAGGACGCACAATTTGATCTGGTGGTGACGCGTTACAGCTTCCATCACATGGAAACACCGCAGGCCTGCCTTGCAGAAATGATCCGTGTCTGTCATCCCGGCGGTCGGATTGTCGTCATCGATGCGACACCCGCTCCAGCCTGCCAGAGCCAATACGATCATGCTGAAAAGCTGCGTGACCCCTCGCACACAACAGCTCTTACGCTCAGCCAGTTCATGGCATTGGGTTATGAGGCAGGCCTTCACCACATACAGACCAGCCGCTACCGTCTGGAATCCCGCCTGAACGATCAGGTTGCCGAAGAAGATCGCGAGGCTCTCGCATCCTTTTTCATGCGGGAGATTGCGAGCGGTGAGAACAGATCGGACATGGTGCCACGCCAGACAGAAGGCGGCATTGTTTTCAGCTTTCCGATTTCGATTGTCGTTTGGAACCGTCCGAGCGCCTGAGCCGGATGGCGATTGTCTTGCAACACGCGATCCGAATGGAGGCGCAGGAGACGTTCAATCAACAGGAGGATGCGATGCCGCCGCAGCCACGCTCATATGGCCTCAGCTGAGCGGCGCGGCGACGACGGGGCTGCACCCCCCAATAGATTTGAGAGGCATACCATCGGCGTTGACTCTCTTGGCGGGGTAGGGTCGAGGGTTACACCTACAGAAAGGCTCTCATCCCTTCTTCCTGCCCTAGGCAATATTCCTGCCGGACTGCGCACATGACCTTTCCCTCACGATCAGGCCGCGCGCGATCTCGCCTCAGGCTTCGAGCAGGAGGGTAACAATGCGCTCCAGTATAGCCTGCTCGGCATCGCCAAAACGTGCCTGTTCCGGGCTGTCGATGTCGAGTACGCCCAGCAATTCACCGTCTCTGACCAGAGGCAGAACAATCTCCGACGCTGATGCCGCATCGCATGCAATATGGCCGGGGAAGCTGTGGACATCATCGATACGCTGGATACTGCGTTCGCTGGCAGACTTGCCACATACCCCGCGCCCCAGCGCAATGCGGGTACAGGCGACACGCCCCTGAAACGGCCCCAGAACCAGTTCGCCCTCACGCAGCAGATAGAACCCTGCCCAGTTGATGCGCGGGAGTGCCTCAAAGAGAACCGCTGCGATATTGGCCATATTCGCGATCATGTCGCTTTCGGCCGCCACCAGCCCCTCCACTGCCGATAGGATATCGTCTTGCGTCAGTCTGCTGTCAGGCGCGCTCATGGGGGTTCATCTTTCCGGGTATATTTCAATGACGCCGCATGGCGCCTCAGGGTAGGGGCGAGACCCTCTGAAGGCGCGCATAGAACAAAATGCCTGCGCTTTCAGAGTGTGCGATAGGCGATATAGGCCGCCACGACAAAGATGAGGCCAGCGAAGAGAAGTTTCAACGTGGCACCGGACCCTTTACCAAGACGGCTCGCCAGTTTCGTCCCCACCAAGCATCCGACAACGCCACCCATGATGAACCACAAGGCCAAAGGCCAGTCCACAAGGCCTGAAAGCGCATAGCTGACAGATGTCGTCACGCCAAAGGCCGCAACAGCCACAAGTGAGGTGCCCACGGCATTGAGGACAGGCATATGCGTTGCCGCCATCAGTGCCGGCACGATCAGGAACCCACCGCCGATACCGAAAAATCCGGACAGCCCGCCCGTGCACAGGCCAAACAGGCCAACCTTCCAGACATTGTCACGATTGCACGCCGCCCCCGGTATGCCCTCGTCGTGACGGCCACGGATCATCGCGATCCCGACAAGCACCATGAGACCGGCAAACAGCAACAGAAGTCGCTGTCCATCCATCGCCTTGCCGAGCTGCGCCCCAAGCGCCGCACCAAGCATCCCGGCAGGCGCGAAGAAACCGGCGCAGCGCCATTTGACCGTGTGCTCACGCGCATGGCTGAGCAGACCTGCCAGCGCGTTGATCGCGACGGCAAAAGCGCTCGTGCCAATCGCGATATGGGGGTTACGCACCCCCACAACATAGATCAGCAGCGGGACAGCCAGAATGGACCCGCCGCCGCCGATAAGGCCCAGAACCAGACCAACCAGACTCCCGCATGCCAGAGCAGGGACAGACGAGGCAGACATGAACGCGTCAGGCATGAACGGGGTCGACAGCATTGGTTGAGATCAGCCCTCGGTCTTGCGGGCGGGTCGCACCAGAAACTCGCGTCCCTTCAGCATGAAATCCCAGTACAGGCGCGGCATGATCTTTTCCTTGAGAAACCACGCCAGGCGTGTGGGCTTCTTGCCGTCAAGCAGCCAGCCCGGCAGGGTCGGGAGCAGCTTGCCGCCATAGCCGAACTCGGCCAGTACAATCTTGCCGCGCTCAACCGTCAGCGGACAGCCGCCGTAACCGTCATACACCGCATCCGGCTTGCGTCCGGAAAGCTGGGCAATCAGGTTCTCAACCACCACAGGTGCCTGTTTACGTGCAGCGGCAGCCGTCTTGGCATTGCTCGTCCCGGCCACGTCACCCACGGCAAAAACATTCGCATATTGCGTGTGCTGCATCGTATCCGGATGAACCGACACAAAGCCATCAGCGCCAGCAAGCGGCGAGGAACGAATGACATCGGGCGCGGTCTGGGGGGGCACAACATGCAGCATGTCGAATGCGCGTTCGACACGCTCCGTACCGGCCTCCGTAACGCGCTCGAAGGTTGCAACCTTGCGCTCGCCATCGACCGCTACCAGTCGTGACTTGAGGTTGAGGTCAATGCTGTAGCTCTTGATGTAATCAATCAGGGCCGGTACGAAATCGGCCACGCCAAACAGGCTGGGCGTCGCTGTATCGAACTCGACCTGCACGCGACCCAGCACCCCACGACGACGCCAGGCATCGCAGGCGAGATACATGGCCTTTTGGGGCGCCCCTGCACATTTGATCGGCATGGGCGGCTGGGTGAACAGCGCCTTACCCTCTTCAAGCTTGCTCACCAGCTCCCAGGTATAGGGGGCGAGATCGTAGCGATAATTCGACGTGACGCCATTCTTGCCCAGCGTCTCGGCCAGCCCAGGAATAGCAGCCCAGTCGAGTTTGAGCCCGGTCGCCACAACAAGCGCCTCATAGGCAATCTGGGTCCCGTCACCCAGCTCGATACGGTTCTGCTCCGGCAGGAAGGCCGTGACAGCCTGACGGATCCAGTTGGCACGCGCCGGGATAAGCCCGACTTCGGAACGACGCGTCTGCTGCGCCGTGAAGACACCCCCACCCACAAGGGTCCAGCCCGGCTGATAGTAATGCTCGGTCGAGGGTTCCACGACAGCGACCAGCAACCCCGGCCGACGACGCAACAGGCTTGCCGCGCAGGCGAGACCACCCGCGCCACCGCCGACCACAACGACATCGAAACGCTGAGCGCCAGCGGGCTTTTCTTCCTTCTGGGTCGACGCCAGCTCATAAAGATCAGCCGCACGTCGGCCAGAGCGGCAATAGGCAAGAACCTTGCCTGTATTGTCAGGCCCGGTCATCTCGGCAAGGGTCTGGCGCATGACCGAGACACTATGCGCATCGGGCGTAGCCCCCATACGCACCGGGATATAGGCAAAAGCCAGCCCGCATTTTTCCGCCGCCACACCCAGATCGGCCACGCCGGGCTGATCCTTCTCCTCACCATCGGGGCGGGTGCAGATAATGCCGCTGAAACCCTGCTCCTTGAGCGCGGGCAGATCTTCCACCCTGATCTGGGGCGATACGGCGAAATGGGCCGTCAGGAAACGAAGGGACATGAGCTTGCCTCTCTCTTCTGGGGCTGTATTGCGGGCCGGGTCAATGCGCACCGGCTGGATGCTGCGTTCTGTAACGGGCGGGGTTCAACAAGGTGCTGTGCAGGCCATTCAAGCTGGATACCGCACAGCGTCCTCTCAAAGCTTGTCGAGCGGTATCTTGATATAACGCGTACCGTTCTCTTCCGGCTCCGGTAGTCGCCCCCCGCGCATATTGATCTGGACCGAGGGCATAATGAGATTGGGCAGGCTCAAAGTCGCATCACGTTTCGTGCGCATCTCGACGAATTCGTCCTCGCTCACACCGTCATGCACGTGCAGGTTGCTGTCGCGCTGTGCTCCAATGGTGGTTTCCCAGGCAAACCAGTCACGTCCGGGGGCCTTGTAATCGTGACACAGGAAGAGGCGCGTCTCACGCGGCAGGGAAAGCAGGCGACGGATGGAGCGATAGAGCTGCCTCGCATCGCCACCGGGGAAATCCGCGCGGGCTGTTCCGAAATCGGGCATGAAGAGCGTATCACCGATAAAGGCACAGTCACCGATGACGAACGCCATATCGGCTGGGGTGTGCCCCGGCACGTGCAGCGCAATCGCCTCGATTTCACCAATTCTGAAACGCTCACCATCGCGGAACAGATGATCGAACTGCGAGCCGTCCCGTGCAAAGCGCGTACCGGCATTGAAGATCTTGCCGAACACCTCCTGAACATGGGTGATCTCGGCACCTATGGCGAGTTTGCCTCCCAGCTGCTCCTGCAGCCACGGCGCTGCCGACAGGTGATCGGCATGGGCGTGGGTCTCGAGCTGCCAGGTCACGGTCAGGGACTCAGCGCGGATATATTCAAGAATGGCCTGAGCGCTTGATGACCCGGTACGACCGGAAGCGGGGTCATAATCGAGCACGCTGTCGATAATCGCCGCTTCGCGGGTACGGGGGTCGTGCACGACGTGCGAGGCCGTGAAAGTTGTTTCGTCGAAGAAGCTGCGCACCACCGGGCACGGCGACTGGCCCGCTCTGGTGGCCTCGATCTGACTGGCTGCCTGGGCAATCGTTGCGTCATCCATCATGCGCGCTCCGCTGAACTGATCGTGAATTACATATTTGCTGAATATGATATTTCTCGATTTATGTAATTGTGATAGTTGCTCCCGTCAAGGACAACACAGGCACCCAACGTTAAATCGTGAATCGGCTGGCACCGATGCCGATTAACGACGCAGGAGATGAATGATGATGCAAGAACAGGCACAGACACCCCCGCGTCTCGGTACCCTCGCCCCAAATTTCCGCGCCCGCACGACATTGGGCCCCCTCACACTCAGTGATTTCAGGGGACGATGGGTTGTGCTTTTTTCGCACCCCGCCGATTTCACGCCGGTCTGCACCAGTGAGTTCGTCGCCTTTGCAAAGGCCCAGCCACAATTCGATCAGCTCGGCTGTCAGCTGATCGGCCTTTCCGTCGACTCGCTGTCGTCCCATCTGGCCTGGATCAACGCCATCGGGCGCGATCTCGATACCGAAATCGGCTTCCCGGTGGTGGAGGATCCCTCCATGGCCGTTGCGCGAGCCTACGGCATGCTTGATGCGACTGCTCAGGACAGCAGTACAGTGCGTTCGACCTACATCATCGACCCCGATGGACGGATACAGGCCATTCTGGTTTATCCGCTCTGCGTGGGTCGCTCGGTGAGCGAGATTCTTCGCACAGTAACGGCGCTGCAGCGCGCCGCGCATGGCGATGCCCTGACGCCGGAGAACTGGCAGCCAGGGGGTGCCATCTTCCGCCCCCCCTCGCTCACCGTGGCGGAAATGAACGCGCCATGCGAGCAGCCCTGGTTTCACTGCCTGCAGAAAGATGACGGGCGATGAAGGCCATGAACGGCCAGCATATGGCTCAACTTGTCGAGCGCCTTCGCCTTTATGGGCAGGCTCAGCGCCTGTCGATCCTGTCCGTCCTGAGCGAGGCTCCCTATACCGTGGCTGAAATTGAGGCCCGTACCGGAATCGGCCAGCCCGCCCTGTCGCAACAGTTGGGCGAATTGCGTCGCGCCGGTATCATCGCCTCCAGCCGCGCTGCCCGCGAGGTGATCTACGATTTTGCCTCACCAGCAGAGCGCATTCGGACTGCAACCGTCCTCGGATTGCTTGAGGACAGGGAAACACCCTCACTCGCTCCAGCTACCGCCGAACCGCCGCGCTATGGGGCTCATTTCGCGTCGATTTTGCCTTGAATGCCTCTCTGGTGACGTTGCAGGAGAGCGTCACAACACATCCTGCCCGCTGAGACAGTTTCGCGAATCTTCCAATCCTGATAACAGCCATTCGTATCTCATATGAAACGAACAGGCTCGACATGACCCCTCCCAAATCCGGTCGGAATTCCTTTGTCCGGGGCGGTTTTCTGCTCTGCCTTCTCGCTTCGTGCACCACGGCACCCACCCAGCCTCTCGATACCGCCCATCTGCCGGATGAGCGTCTGGCCCTTGCAACCCCGCCATCGGTCGGGCTGGCCTCGCAAGGTGATGACGACCGCATTTTCGCACGCACACGCGCGCTGAAGGGCTCGCCACGCTGGGCACTCGCGCAAAGCGATGCTGATTTGCGCCCTGCCCCCTTCCTCAAGGGCTTTTCCTGTGCGGCAGGCTTTACGATCGATATTGTCCAGGCCCCGACTCTGGCGCGCATCCTCGATATGATGGCCAAGGCCGAAAGCGGCAGAACGTCGGAAGAAAAGCGTTACTGGAAGCGCAAGCGTCCCTTCATCGGCAATGATGCGCCCATCTGCGTTGCGCGTGATGAGAGACTGGCGAAAAGCCCGTCTTACCCGTCGGGTCATACCATCGCCGGCTATTCCACCGCACTTGTCCTCTCCGCACTTCTGCCGGAACGCAGCGCAGAACTACTGCAACGTGGCCGTGTCGTTGGAGAAAGCCGCATCATATGCGGCATGCATTGGGCGTCGGATGTCGCTGCGGGCTATCAGGCGGCCGGGGCCTTTGCCGTTGCCACTCTTGAAAATCCGGCTATTCGGGCCCTGATGCCAAAGGCCCGTGAAGAGCTCCTTGCCATGCAGGCGGAGAAAACCCGCCCGGACGAGGCACGCTGCGCTCTGGAAGCTGAAGCGGCCACCCACTCGCCGTTTACGGATGATTGAGCGAACCGCCTTATGGACAAAAGAAAAGATCAGGCGACCCGAAAAATCGCCTGATCCGCTCTTTACGCGATGATCACACCGCGCACGAAGGACGCGAAACCCTGCACCGTTCCGTCCAGGGCCCCGAGCGTTTCAAGGCGCATTGCCGGGTTAGCCGGTGTTTCATAAGGCGCGCTGACGCCCGTGAAATCTGCAATCTTCCCGGCTCTCGCTGCGGCATAGAGCCCTTTCGGGTCACGGGACTCACAGATTTCCACCGCCGTATCCACATGGATCTCGTGGAAGCCCTCACCCACGATCTGCGCCGCAAGCGCACGGTCCTCGATCAGAGGGGAGACAAGAGCCACGATAACAGCCTGCCCACTCTCTGCCAGAATACGCGCCACATGGGCAGCGCGACGGATATTCTCGCGCCGATCTTCTGGCGAGAAGCCGAGATCGCTGCACAGACCGGCGCGCAGCGTGTCGCCATCGAGCACTGTCGTACGAATTCCAGCCGCGACCAGATCGGTCTCGACCGCCCGGGCAATTGTGCTCTTGCCCGAACCCGGCAGGCCAGTCAGCCAGAACACAGCGCCCTTGTGACCATGCAGAGACTCGCGCTGAGCAGCAGTCACCTTGCTGGCTGTCGGGTGAATGGCATGAACACCATCCGGCAGTTCAGCAGCCCCAAGCAATGGCGCACCGCCCACGATGCGCTGGAAACGATCCACCAGCACACCACGCCCATCGCTGTAACCTGGCGAGAACGGGTCGAACAGGATGGCATGAGAGGCCACCAGGGTGATCTCGGCAAACCCATCCGGCGGCACCTCGTCACCGGGTGAGAGCGTGAGATCATCAAGGTTCACCACGGCATCGATCGAGGCGACCGTCACATCATGTTCGGCTGTGGCCAGACGCAGGGTGAAGCTCTCACCCACACGCAGGGGCTCACCACGCAGCCAGAAGAGACGCGTGCGCAGGCGCGCTGTGCGGATCGGTGCCGCCCCATTTTCCTGCGCCGGATAAAGCAGATCCCCACGATCCGGCACCAGATCGGGCTCCAGACGCAACGCGATGGACTCTCCTGCTCCCGCGACAGGATTTTCCGGCGCATGCCAGCGGCAGATTTCTGCAACTGTAGCCTGCTGACCCTGTGAGCCGATCATGATGCGATCGCCTGCGCGTATGACACCGCGTTCGATCCGCCCGGCGACATAGCGCACATCGTCAAAGCGATAGACATCCTGCACAGGCATACGGAAATCGAGAGCCAGGCGTGATGCCGGTGCCGGTACGGCTGCCAGAGCCTCAACTAGCGTCGGCCCCGTATACCAGGGCGCACGCTCCGAGCGGCTGGCAATGTTATCACCATCCCGAGCGGAGGCCGGTACGAAGGCCTCAACCGTGATTTCGAGACGACCCAGCAAGTCGCGCACATCGGCTTCGGCCTGGGCAATCTTCGCCTGATCGAAATCCAGCAGATCGGATTTGTTGAGCAGCACGATCACATGACGGATGCCGATCAGGCGCAGGAGCATCGCATGACGACGCGTCTGCTCCTGAGCGCCTTCAAGCGCATCCACCACCAGCACGGCGGCCTCGGCGTCAGCGGCACCGGTGATCATGTTACGCAGAAACTGGCGATGGCCGGGCGCATCGACAATAACGAACTCGCGCCCGCCCAGATGAAAAGGAATACGGGTGGAATCGACGGTCACACCCTGATCACGCTCGATCTGAAGCGAGTCGAGCAGGAAGCTCCATTCGACAGCGAGGCCGCGCTTGCGACTGCTCTCGACGATCTGAGCAAGCTTGCCGTCCTGCAGGCTGTCCGTGTCGTAAAGCAGACGGCCGATAAGCGTCGACTTGCCATGATCGACATGGCCAACAATAACGATCGGCGTGGCAGCGGCGCGCAGCGAGGCTGGGAGGTCGTTGTTTTTCATGATTTCGCCCATGGCTCAGAGATAACCCGCAACACGCAGACGCTCGAACGCGTCTTCCGATTCATGATCCATCGCGCGACCGGCACGCTCGGATGTCTTGCTGTTTTCAAGCTCGGCAATCACCTCGGCGAGAGTCGAGGCATTGCTGTCGATGGGGCTCGTGATGTCCTGGTCACCCAGCGAGCGGTAACGCTTGCCGTTCTTCGCGAAATACAGATCGACCAGCGGGATGTTCTCGCGCTCGATATAGCGCCAGATATCGATTTCACGCCATGACAACAGCGGATGCACACGGATATGCATCCCGTCCTCATAAGGTGTGGCGTACTGGTCCCAGAATTCCGGCGGCTGATTGCGCACATCCCAGCGATGACCCGCCCCACGCGGGCTGAACACGCGCTCCTTGGCGCGCGTCGCCTGCTCGTCACGGCGGATACCGGCAATGACGCCGCGCAGCTTGTGCTTTTCAATCAGGCTGGCCAGACCGGCGGTCTTACGCGCTGCAGAGCGCGCCGCGGGCGGCAGGGACGGGTCGATTTCCTCAACCGGCGGGCAATCGCCAAGCATCAGGTCGAGGTTCCACTTCTTTGTGTATTCCTCGCGAAACGCATACATCTCAGGGAATTTCTTGCCCGTATCGACATGCATGACCGGAAACGGCACGCGGCCCATGAATGCCTTGCGTGCCAGCCAGACCATCACATTGCTGTCCTTGCCCAGAGACCAGAGCAGGGAGAGCGGACGCAGCTTGCGATAGGCCTCACGCAGAATGAAGATGCTCTGCGCCTCAAGCTGATCGAGGTCATCCATGGCACGCGGCGTGGCGAGGGTGGGGGACGCCAAACTCATTTTATGCTCCGTTATCGCGCTGGCAGGTGAATGCCGCATTCGGTTTTGGTCTGGCCGGCCCAGCGTCCGGCTCTGGGGTCCTCACCTTCGGCCACGGCCCGTGTGCAGGGTGCACAGCCGATGGATTTGAAACCGAGGGCCGTCAGGGGGTGACGCGGCAAGTCACGCCGGGTCATTTCGCTTGCGATGCGCTCGCGCGTCCAGGAGGCAAGCGGATTGATCTTGGCTCGCCCGTCCGCAAGCGGCTCGAAGACGGCCATCGAGGCGCGTGTCGCTGCCTGACCGCGTTTGCGCCCGGTTATCCACGCATCGAAATCGTTCAATGCGCCATCCATAGGCTCGACCTTGCGCAGGGCGCAGCAGGCATCCGGGTCGAAATCGGCCAGCATGTCCTGCGGATCACGATCGTGCAGCGCCTTGGCCGAGGGCGCGATATTCACAACCCCAGTCAGTCCAAGGTGATCGATCAGGGCATCACGATAGCTCAGCGTCTCGGGGAAATGGCGCTTGGTATCGAGAAAGAATATCGGAAAATCGCGGTCGATATCGGCAACCAGAGCAAGAAGCAGCGCGGATTCGGCCCCAAAGGACGAGACAAGCGCCATACGCCCTGAAAGCACCTCCATGGAGCGCTCCAGGATTGCTTCCTCGCCGGTCGTTTCAAGGATCTGCCGTTCGGTCTGGGTCAGGGCCATGACTGGTTAAATCCACACTGAAAAATCGCTTATTGCGCCATCACGCTCGACATAATACCTCAGACAACACCGTGCAATGGGTAAACTACGAACTCACGCTTCTTTATGGTGAATTGTTTTCCCATGCCCCGAGCGGCGGTGGTTCACCACCTCCCCCACGAGGGTGAGCGCCGGGCTGGCCACATTGCGCTCGATAACCAACGCAGGCAGCGTCGCAAGCGTTGCCACATGCACGCGCTGATCATGACGCGTGCCATGCTCGATTACAGCGGCGGGCCAGTCGGCGGGCAGGCCATGGGCCTGAAGCTGGGCGCAGAGATCCGCCATCGGCGCGAGCCCCATATAGATGACGAGTGTCTGCCCTTTCTTGGCCAGACTCGACCAATCCAGATTGAGCGTTCCATCGGCGCGGGCGTGACCGGTGACAAACACACAGCTCTGTGCGCAGTCCCGATGCGTCAGCGGGATTCCCGCCGCCGCGCCACACCCACTGGCTGCCGTGATGCCGGGGATGACGCGCACAGTGACGCCGGCATCCACCAGCGCCTCCATTTCCTCACCACCACGCCCGAAAATGAACGGATCGCCTCCCTTCAGGCGCAGAACGCGTTCACCCGCTCTGGCGCGACGTATCAGCTCGTCATTGATCCCTTCCTGCGGCAGGGTGTGGTGGCTGCGCTTCTTGCCAACGAACACACGCTCTGCGTCACGCCGTACACGGTCCATGATCGCGGGCGGGATCAACTGGTCATACAGGACGGTGTCGGCATTCTGCATCAGGCGCAGGGCCGCCAGCGTGAGAAGGTCCGGATCACCCGGCCCGGCACCGACCAGCCAGACCTCGCCTTCTCTCGGCACGCCACCCAGGCTGCGTTCGAGACTGGCTCTTGCAGCCTCATCCTCTCCCCTAAGGGCCTGCTCGGCACCCGTGCCATCGACAAAATCCTCCCATGCCCGTCGCCGGATCATGGTGTCGGGCTGAGCGCGGCGTATCCAAACGCGCTGCGCCTGCATGAAGCGCGCTAGGCGCGAGAGCCCTTCGGGAAGCAGCGACTCGATCTGGGTGCGCAGGCGCCGGGCCAGTACGGGCGCCGCGCCATTGGTCGAGATCGCAATCTGGACCGGGGTCCGGTCAATAATGGCAGGGGTGATGAAAGTGGATGGCTCAGGATCGTCAACGACGCAGATATTCACCCCCTGTTCGCGCGCCTGTGCTGCAATGACGCGATTGAACGCAGCATCCTCGGTGGCTGCGAAAACAATGCGCATCTCCCTCAACAACGCACTGATACGATGCGCTTCCAGCGCCCCGCCGAGATGGGTGACCTTGCCGCTGTCGATCGCCTGGCGGATTTCGATGTCATGAACCGGACCGATCTGGGCGATATCATCACAGCGCCCAAGAAGCAGGCGCAGCTTGTTGGCGGCCACCTGCCCGCCCCCGATTACGAGAGCGCGGCCATCATCGAGGCGCAGGGCGATAGGGAGATAGGTCGCTTCCTTGGTCATTTCTCCTGTATGGCGTGCCCTATGCGCCGCGCCAAGATCGGCCGCGACACAGGCCCGCTTGCTGGCCCCGACACGGGCACCCGAAAACCCTTCGGACATACGCCCCTGTCATCCCCTCCCGTGATGTGACGACGGTGCAGGCAAAGGATGGCTGAAAGAAACCACACGAAAATGTCGGCTGGGCAGTCTGAGCATCCCTGATACCATGCCCAGCATATGAGCGGCTCGAAACGATAATGTGTTCAGCGAGCCGCCAGATCATGTCCGCCCCGACAGTCACGGGCCGGACTGTCCAGAGAAGGATCCAGCCATGTCCGAGCCCGCCCTTTTTTCCCTCAAGGGCAAGCGCGCCCTCATCACTGGCGCCTCGCGCGGCATCGGCTTTACGCTCGCGCAGGGTCTGGGGCGCTACGGGGCTGAAATCATTCTCAACGGGCGTGATCCGGCACATCTCGATTCTGCACGGGCCCGCCTGGAGGGCGAGGGCATTGTGACACGCGGCAGCGTTTTCGATGTCACCAATCAGGATCAGGTCATTGCAGGTGTCGAGGCGATCGAGGCCGAAGGTCCGATCGATATCCTGATCAACAACGCCGGCATCCAGTTCCGCTCGCCTCTCGACCAGTTTCCACGTGCCGAGTGGGACCGCCTGATTTCCACTAATCTCAGCTCGGTGTTTTTTGTCGCCCAGGCGGTCTCGAAAGGCATGATCACGCGTGGGCGCGGCAAGATCATCAACATCTGTTCTGTGCAGAGCGAGCTGGCGCGTCCCGGCATCGCCCCCTACACCGCAGCCAAAGGGGCCGTGAAAATGCTCACCAAGGGCATGGCGACCGACTGGGCACGGCACGGGCTGCAGATCAACGGGCTCGCCCCGGGGTATTTCGAAACAGAGATGAACGCAGCCCTTGTTGCCGATCCGGCCTTCTCCTCATGGTTGTGCCAGCGCACCCCCGCGGCACGATGGGGCAAGAGCGAGGAACTGGTAGGCGCTGCTGTGTTTCTCGCCTCCGAGGCCTCGAGCTTCGTTAATGGGCATATACTGACTGTTGACGGGGGTTTGACGGCATCCGTGTAATCGGCCCCGGATTCTGTATTTACGCTTTCACGTTCAGGGGGCTATGACTGAACCGGATCAAGCGGGCTCATCGTATGGTGCCTGAGACGCCTGTCCTGCCCTCGCAACCCGGGGGCAGCCTGAACATCCGGGGGCGTATCACATGTTGCTTTGGGAGCGTCCCGGTCCGGATAACCTGACGAGCTCACGGGTCACCGCAACCCATCCGGCGTTGCACCCCCTGTGCGAAACCTTCCCCGAGATCGGTTTCGCACTCATTGCTGTCATCAGCGGTCATGCGCATCTTGTCGCAACGGCACAGAGTGGGGCTGCAACCCGCGACGCGATACCGGTATTGCCTGACCTCTCACGCGCGACGGGACAGGACTGGACCCGCGAGTCATCCTTCTCAGGAGAGGGTGAGTTTGCCGGCTGGGATTTCTTTCCCTTCGGCACCCCAGTCGCAGGGCTGATTGCAGCAGCCGCTCGGCAAAACCCTTTATCCCCGCAGCAAAAGCGCATCGTTCAGGCTCATGCCACCCTTCTTGGCACCATGGGCCAAAGGGACGCGCGTGCCCTCGCTGTGGCAGGGCGGAATGGCACCCTCAATGCCCCATTGCATAAGGCACCTGTCGTCACACCGGATGCGGCGCCCCCTCCCGGCGAGAACGGTTCACGCGAGGCCATGCTCGGCTTTCTGCTCTGGAATGCCAAGAGTGGTCTGCTAACGGGCGATCCCTATCTCGCGTCGCTTTGTGGCCTCGATCCTGAAGCCTTGCGTCTCGGTGTCGAATGGCCGGTTTTTCTGGCCTGTTTCCATGAAGATGCTGAAATCCTGCCGGAAACCGATCCTGTCGCATGGCTGACGAGGGCTGAAACAGGCTATGTAGCCTTCCGGCAGACGGACGGACCGCCGAGAGCCGTTCATATCAGTGTGCATCCCCATCCTGATGGCTGCACCGGGACGGTCATCGACACCACGATCGATCCGGATGAACGGGCTGCACTGCGCGCCAGCCAGTCTTTCGTCAATTCGCTGCTCGTCAGCGCCAGTGACTGCGTGAAGATCCTTGATCTCGACGGCAAGATCACCTTCGTCAATCACGGCGCTGTTCTGGTGCTTGGTCTTTGCTCGCCCGCCGACATGCTGGGGGTCTACTGGCCTGATGTGTGGCAGGAGCGCGGGCGCAAGCTCTCGCTGAACGCGATTGATGCTGCCAGGGACGGGCTCACCAGCCATTTCCAGGAATATGTCGAGACGACCGACGGGCGCAAACGCCTGTGGGATGTCGTGGTGACACCCATACTTGGGCCCGGGGGCAGGCCAGAGCGTATCCTCGGTGTCTCGCGTGACATGACCGTGGCCAATCAGGAGCACGAGCGCCTTGAGCTTGCACTTGCGGCCGGTACCATCATCGGCATGTGGCTGTGGGACGCCAAACGTCAGCTTGTGACGGGCGATCTGCGCATGGCGGAGACGCTCCGTCTCTCCCCGGCCCGACTTGCCGAGGGGGTGGCGCTCACGCAATTGCTGGATTGCATCACCCCTGAAGATCGTCCGGTTCTTCAGGCAGCGCTCGACATGGCCTTACAGGAGCGCAAGCCGTTCCGCTGCGAGTTTCGTCTATGCGACGACGGCTCGCGTGCCAGCCGGTGGATCGAGGCCAATGGCTCGTGCACCTACGACCATAACGGCCAGATCAGTCATTTCCCCGGCATTCTGCTCGATATCGACGCGCCCAAACGCCAGACGCTCAAGCGTGAGGCGCTGGTGACTTTCGGTGACGAACTGCGCGCGCTGACGAGTGAGGCTGACATTCTGGCGCTTACAGCGCGGACGCTGGGCATGACCATCGAGGCAGACCGTTCCGGTTTTGCCGATGTGGATCATGAGCGCGAACTGGCGCAGGTTACAGATTGCTGGCGCAGGGACCCTGAAACCCCCGATGTTTCGGGGCTCTATGCCTTCCGGTCCTTTGGCTCCTATATCGATCTGCTCAAGGCCGGTGAAGTTGTTGCCATCGATGATGTCAGGACTGATCCTCTGACCGCTGCGCAGGCTGCGCAGTTTGCCCCGCTCCAGATCTGCGCCCTGCTCAATGTGCCGATCATGGATAACGGTGTTCTGCAGGCTGTCGCCATCGTCCATTTTGCCCATGCCCATTGCTGGGACGACATCACGCTCTCCTTCGTTCGTACGATTGCTGACAGAAGCTGGGCCGCCATACGCCAGATGCGCGCACAGGAAGCCCTGCGCCGCATGAACGAAACCCTCGAAGAGCAGGTGCTACGCCGTACGCGTGAACGCGACAGGTTGTGGGCCATCAGCGCCGACCTGCTGGCCCTTACCGATCGTGACGGCAGGCTGCGCTACCTCAATCCGAGCTGGCAGACCTGCTTTGGTGACAAGGCGCGTGACTGGATTGGCAGCAAGGCCGAGCAGCTGGTGCATCCAGCCGATATGGCACGCGCGACCGAGGCCTTGGCCCTGCTGCGCGAGGGCAAGCTCGATCATGGCGTTGATCTGCGATTCCTGCATCAGGATGGGGAATGGCACACATTCAACTGGTCCGGCTCGACTGAGGGAGAAGACATCTATCTGATCGGACGTGACGTGACCGATCGTATCGCTCTGGAGGATCAGCTTCGCCAGTCGCAGAAGATGGAAGCGGTCGGACAGCTGACAGGCGGCCTCGCCCATGATTTCAACAATATCCTGGCCGGGATCGGGGGCGCACTCTCGCTCCTGACGCGTCGTATTGCCCAGGGACGTACAGAGGGGCTGGACCGTTATATCACAGCGGCGCAAGGGGCCACGGATCGCGCCGCCGCCCTGACGCATCGCCTTCTGGCCTTCTCACGCCGTCAGACACTCGACCCGCAACCCGCCGACATCAATATTCTCATCCTCGGGCTTCAGGACCTTATTGCCGGCACGGTCGGGCCGGCCGTTGTGCTCGAACTCTGCCTGGACGAAACCATTGGGCCGGCCCTGGTCGATACCAACCAGCTTGAAAATGCGTTGCTCAATCTGTCGATCAACGCCCGTGATGCCATGCCCGAGGGCGGGCATCTGACGATTGCCACGTCACGCGCCACGCTGGGGGCCCTTCAGGCCGAAGAATGGGGGGTGCGCCCCGGGATCTATCAGGTGCTCTCGGTGACAGATACGGGTGTGGGCATGAGCGCCGATGTCATGGCGCGTGCTTTCGATCCCTTCTTTACCACCAAGCCCTTGGGCAAGGGGACCGGGCTGGGGCTGAGCATGATCTATGGCTTTGCCAGACAATCGGGGGGACGGGTCAGCATTGCCTCGATCCCCGGTGCAGGAACCTCGGTCCATATCTGGCTGCCCAGCCATGCCGCCGCCCTGCCCTCGCCTGTCGTCGCGCCTGACCTCTCGCCGGATGGCGACGCCCTGCGTAACCTGCGCGTACTGCTGGTCGATGATGAGGAGACGCTGCGCTTTACCGTTCGTGAAACGCTCGAAGACTGGGGCGCCATTGTTCAGGAGGCAAGCGACGGCACGGCAGCCCTCGCCCTGCTCAATGACCGGGAACGCCTGTATGATGTACTGATTACCGATGTCGGCCTGCCGGGTGGTCTGAATGGGCGGCAACTTGCCGATGCGGCGCTTGTGCTGCGGCCATCACTCTCGGTGCTGTTCATCACGGGCTACGCGGAACAGGCCATATTTGACCGGAGTGGACAGGATGAGAAAATCCATATCCTGCCCAAACCCTTCACCACGGCCATGCTTGACGAGAAACTGAGAAACGCCCTCAGGCGCGGCTAGCCTCACATACGAAGCCGATCGGTTTTGCCCTTCGGGCCGATCGGCTTGGAGCGGCCAGAGCCCCTGCGAAAAAGCCCCTACGGCGAGGCTCTTTTGCGTCCGTCGTCACACGGCCCCGTCGTTACAGCGTGACGTCTCGGCGTCCGTCATGTGACACGGGCCGCGTGGCCTCAAGGCAATTCTGAGTAAGCCTGAGGCCGCAACCCGTCATTCGGGTCGGGAGGTTGGGACGCGTCCCTCTCGCAATGTGACACCTTCTTCGCCTGATCGCCGGTCGTGTTCTGGCCCGTCGCTGCCTCCCATACCTGCCAGCCCCGTAACCTCCACATAGCGCGTTGGATAAGGGAGATGGATATTCCGCGCCTCGAACGTCTTTTTCAGGCGGCGATAGAATTCACGCTGCACAGGCCAGCGCCCGGAGGTGATTGTCGGCAACGTACCGCGCACCGTGACAGAGGTCTGATTGAGCGCGTCCACACCCCACATCTGGAAATCGTCAATGATCAGGGCCTTGAAATTCTCATCGGCACGCATCTCGGCCGTGATATCGTTGATGACCTGCACAACCTCATCGGTATCCGTCTCATATCCGACTTCGGCCACGATAATGGCACGGGCAAAATCGCGGTTGTAATTGATGATCTGACCAAGCGAACTGAACGGAAAGATGTTCATGGAGCCATCATTGGCACGCACATGAACCGTACGAAGCGAGAGATGCTCGACCACGCCATAGGTACCGTTAAGTGTGACGGCATCACCCACCGTCAGGGCATTTTCCATGAGCAGGAAAATCCCGTTGATGAAATCCTGCACGAGCTTTTGCGAGCCGAAACCCAGCGCGACACCAAAAATCGAGGCCCCTGCCAGAAGCGGAGCAACATTCACGCCGATCTCGCTCAGCACGGTCAGCCCGATGACGGCCACCAGAATGACCATGAGGACGATACGGATCATGGGCTGCAATGTGCGCACACGGGCCACCCTGGCCGCACCGTCATCAAGCCCGCCGACCTTGCGGGCGTAGCGCTCAAGCATGATGTTGCTCGCCTCCCAGACCACAACCCCGAGCAGGCAGGCGATGAGCACTGTCATGGATGACGAGGCCAGACGATAGCCAAGCCCCCCGGCACCAAACAGAACCTTGATAGGCGCGCCCCAGGCGCTGGCCAGAGCAAGAACAGTCAGGGCAATGATAATGACGGACGTAACCCGCTGCGCCGGGGCGTAATAGCGGCTGAAGCGTGTCTGTGCATCCTCGCTCAGCGTGACCCAGCCTGGAGCCGAGCGGAACACGCGCTCCAGCAACCCGTACAGCACGATGCTGACGCAGCGCATGACCACCAGTGCCACAGCACTGCGCAGAAAGAGCTTCCAGATTGCCGCATAGCCGTGATGGATTTCCGCCGCCCAGACGAGCCAGAGGCCCATGTCGAAGAAGAGCGCGACCACCCACCAGGTGCGACCGAAAAGATGCAACATGCTTGCGCCAAAACCACGCCGTTCCCTGCGCTCGCAAAAACGCATGACCTTGGGGCGGCTGCGGATGATCATGACCGCCACCATCAAATGCAGCACAAGCGTCAGGATCTTGAGCAATGCCTCGATCACCCTGTCGGGCAAGCCGCAATCATCAAGCGTTTCGAGCGCAGCAGCAGAAATTCCTGTGGTGAGGATCAGCAGACGCAGCCAGTCGAACAGGAAGCTCGCCGCGGAATCTGAGAGCAGGGCAAGGCGCAACCAGGGACGCTGCGGCGCGAGAATGGTGCGTATGGCAATGATCAGCCCTCCAGCCACCAGAGCCGTCAGGCTCAGCGCGCGCAGCAAGGCTGTTGTGAACTCGTCAGCCGCCGGATCGGCAATGACGATCAGCAAGGCAATAAACGGCACAACCAGCACCGGCAGACAGTCGAGCAACAGACAGAGGAAGCTGTAGGGAAGTCGCTTGAGAACAAGCGTCAGCCGGGCAAGTGCGCCTTGATGCCGCAAACGCGACAGACGCTCGCGATCCTGCGTATCGGGAATGGACTTCGCGCCGCCGGAGGGGCCTTCCGTCTGAACGATTGGGCGCTCCTGTTCAGGAGGCGAGGCTTCGTCAGCGGATTGCTGATAGGCATCGCCGTGATCCTGCGCCAAAGGCGGCGTAATGTCGGAAAGAGTGGTCTGGTCAGTGGTGGAGCTTCCGTCGCCCGCCTTCCTCTCAGCGTCTCCCCGAGCAGCCTCGTCAGCCGCCTCTTCTGCGGCCTGACGATCATCGATTTCACGCGCCAGCGCAGAACGCCCCTTGATGCGAGCCAGCGCCTCAACGCGGTTGCGCACCCCCCGTAACAAAAGCCGCAACGCATAGAAGAGACAGGTGCTCACTGCAGCCAGAATCAGGGCGCGAAGCAACAGTTTGAGCGATTCCTGACGATCTGCCGGATCGTTGCGCATGTGGCGCCACCACGGCCCGATGGCGCGCACGTCCACGACGGTGCGCAGCAGGCTATGCGCCTGAACACTGGCAGCGTGGGTCCAGTCGGAGGCACTGCCAAGCAATTCTGCCCCCAGCCCATCGGGTTTGAGCTTCGGACCGGTTTTCTCACCTGTATCGGTCGGATTGGCCGCCTGCTGGGCCTGACTGAGATTTTGCAGTGTCGTCAGGAATTCGCGGCGCTTGGCATCGTTATTGAGCACCGAAGCGAGTTGCCGCGCCTGATCGGCTGTGATGCGCGGCGCATCGGGCACTGCCGCAGTGGCTTGCGTCTGGGCGCGCGCGCTCCCTGATTGCAGGCACAGACTGCCGACCAGGAGACAGATCAGCAGACACCATGAAAACGGCCGTCGCGCGGAATACCTGTTTTCGAGTGTCAGGACCGTGGCACCCGGATTGGGCGCTCGCGAAAGGGACAACATCAGGCATATCCTTGCGGAAACAGAAGTTCGGTAATGTATGACCTGCCTATACCGTCCCGACGGATCCGAACAATGGCGGATCAGTCAATAAATCACCTGACGGGTGACACACGCGCCCGGGTATCGCTCTTTGCAGCGGGGTCATCGACCTCACGCTTGCCCCCGGAGTGTGAGGCAGGAGTTTCCCGTAGCAGGCCAGGCCGCGAAGCACGGCGTATCACATCATCTGCCCGCAACAACCTCGACATGTATCTGAGTTGTCGCGGGGATGCGTTGTGTCTCTCAGGCGGCGTTGGCCAGACGATGCTCGCGCCACAGTGCGGCCAGCGCAGTGACGAGGGAGTCGATATCTTCCTTGGTGTGCAGGGGCCCCGGCGTGATACGCAGGCGCTCGGTGCCCCGCGGGACGGTCGGGTAGTTAATCGGCTGGATGTAATGGCCAAAGCGTTGAAGCAGAGCGTCAGAAAGCGCACGGCACCGCGTCGCATCGCCTACCATGACCGGCACAATATGCGACGGGTTGTCCAGATGGGGGATACCGGCACGGTCGAGGCTTTCACGCAGCCATGCCACGGCCTGACGATGCGCCGCCCGCTCGCTCTGGCTGTTGCGCAGATGACGGATGCTTGCCAGTGCTCCTGCCGCCACCATCGGGGGGAGCGCGGTCGAGAAAATGAAGCCTGAGGCGAAAGAGCGCACAAAATCGCACAACGCAGCACTACCGGTAATGTAGCCACCGACCACGCCAAAGCCCTTCCCCAGGGTCCCCTCGATGACCGAGAGACGATGCGCCAGACCGCGTTCCTCGGCAACGCCACCGCCCTGATGGCCATAAAGACCAACAGCGTGAACCTCATCCAGATAGGTCAGGGCGTTGTAACGATCGGCAAGGTCGCAGATCGCCTCGATCGGGGCGATATCGCCATCCATCGAATAGACCGATTCAAAGGCTACAATCTTGGGTGTATCGAGCGGGATCGTCTTGAGCTTTGCCTCAAGATCCTCGACGTCGTTATGACGGAAAATCATCTTTTCGGCGCGTGAGTGGCGTATGCCCTCGATCATCGAGGCATGGTTGGCGGCATCAGAAAGCACGACGCAGCCCTTGAGCCGCGCTGCGATCGTACCCAGTGTCGCCCAGTTGGAAAGATAACCTGAATTGAACAGTAACGCTGCTTCCTTGCCGTGAAGGGCTGCGAGCTCCTTTTCAAGCGCTACATGCTCGTGATTGGTGCCAGAGATGTTTCGCGTGCCACCCGCACCGGCACCGCTACGGGCGAGGCTCTCATGCATTGCCTTGAGCACGTCCGGGTGCTGGCCCATGCCGAGGTAGTCATTCGAGCACCAGACGGTGATATCGCGCTTCAGACCGTGATGGTAGGCGTGGGGAAACTGTCCGGCATGACGCTCGAGCTCGGCAAAATGCCGGTAGCTGCCATCGGCCTTGAGGCCGTCCAGAGCTGTCTGGAAATACTTGTCGTAGACTGTATCCACTTGCGCCATCTCGTTATTCCCTCTTGTCTGACCATAGCGCAGAACAGCTAACCGCGTTGCAGGGCAAGTTAAACTCACGTTATGGGTGCGCACCCACGCGAAGGGAGACACGGGCGGAACCTGTCGCAAGTAGGCCGTTTCGTCCAGCCCTGCTTCAGGCGCAGGGCGGCTCTGCTTCCATCGCAATGCCTTCCAGTTCCGGACACAAGCCACTCATTTCATCGAACCCGGCAGCAAGCGCAAAACCGTAATGCGCAGAACTGGAGATCCGGGCGAAGTGAGTCCTGATTCCAAGCGCTTGCAGAGCTTCGCATGTGGTAGAGAAAAATCTGGCGGCGATCGGATCGAGGCGCTCCTCGGACTGCCGCTCCTTGTGATGAGCCAGCCGCCATAGCCCTGATGGCGCAGAAACCAGTCCGGCTTCGAGACTGACGCCCGCGATCAATCCCGTACCGGCACGCTCACGCAGCAGGGTAAGGCTCGACACCCCCTGACCGAAACGCCCGACCCATAACTCGACCCCCCAATCGACCAGAACCGCCAGACACAAGGCCTCGTCACGCCCTGCGAGCGTAAAACGA
Source organism: Asaia sp. HumB (assembly GCF_030263835.1). Taxonomy (NCBI): domain Bacteria; kingdom Pseudomonadati; phylum Pseudomonadota; class Alphaproteobacteria; order Acetobacterales; family Acetobacteraceae; genus Asaia; species Asaia sp. HumB. The sequence goes on from NZ_JARPML010000002.1 coordinate 676,597, forward strand.
CGTTCATCCAGCACGAGGCGCAGGGCCTGAGGCGAAAAGCCGGTCTCCGCGAAGACCGCCTGCATGGCCAGTACGAAGGGCTCGTCAGGCGACAGAGGGTCCGTCAGGGTCAGGCTTGCCCTGTAATGCCCTCCAACGGGTGCCATACGACGACAGATCTCACGCAGCACAGTGATATCTGCCTTCGCACTGTCCTGCCCGTCCTGCAGTGAACGCCGAAAACCCTGGAGGCCCGAAGGCGCGACATCCCAGCCAATGAGCCTGATATAGTCGCCCTTGCGCCCATAGCGACCGGTCCAGCGCAGCTCAGGCGACCCTGCCCCCGCTCCGGAACGTCGGGCAGGCTGGACACGACGTCGTGTACGCCCCTCGCCTTCCGACCCGCCCCCCTGCGTCGGCATTCCCGATGCCGGAAGGGCAGCCACGTGACAGCATTCCGGCGTAAGACGCGGCTCGGCAAGGTCGGGCCGCGTGATATCGGGAAGCATGATGCTTGAGAGCGTGACGCACGACACCCGCACCCCGGCACGATCACTCTCCGGAAAATTTCTGTCAGGCATCGTCATGGTCGAAAGGCCGGGCTGCACGGCCAGAGCACTGATACCCGGCCCTCCTGACAACGCGCGCCCTTCGAGGGCCGCTTTCGAAAGGACGACACGGCTTTGCCCTGCCACGCCAGGATCGTCGATCGGGCTGCTATCTCGTGGCAAAGCGGCACAGCTCCTCGCGGCAAGGGTAGGAGGAGGTGATGCTAAAGTGAGAATGATAATATGTTCTTAACGCTTTGCACCTGCCCCGCGCGCGTCTTGCTTCAGAGTGTGCAGCATAATCAGGGTCGGGTGACAAACGGGACTCGATTTCCCGCCGCTGTCAGGGCAGAATGAGGAGTGAATCGGTCCTCTATCAACACCCCCTGACGCCCCTTCAAAACATCCCTCTCTGTCTCGCCGGCCCATTGGCGAAATGGAACCGTTTCGCTCCCAACCGATTTTACTCCTTCTCTCTCCAGACGTTCCCATCCCCCTGCTTCCTTTCGCTCCCCCATTTCAAGGACGAGACCATGTCGGCCTCCGCCCGCCAATCCTACCTGTCCCAGATCCTCACTTACCCCCCGCTGGTCGCGCTCAAACCCTTCTGGCGCGTCACCTTTGCCGCCTTCCTCGGCTGGTTTCTCGACGCCTTCGACCAGACAGCGCTGCTGCTCACCCTGCCCGACATTTCCCATGATTTCGGGGTCACCATCAGCGCCATGGGCACGGTACTTCTGGCGCAAAGCATCGGGCGTGCCGTTGGCAATACCGGGTGGGGATGGCTGGCAGACCGTTACGGGCGCCGTCTGGCGTTTCTGCTGGGTGTCTTGTGGTTTGGCGTGTTTTCTGCGGCCACAGGATTCTCTCACAGCCTGATCAGCCTGATTGTCATCCAGTTCCTTTTCGGCATCGGCTTTGGCGGTGAGTGGACGGCTTCCGCAGCACTTCTGATGGAGAGCGTACCCGGCAAAAGCCGCGCCATGGCCTCGGCCATCATGATGTCGGGTTATGAACTCGGGTTTCTGGCTGCAACCGCAGCCCAGGCGGTCATTCTGCCGCATTACTCATGGCGCCTGTTGTTCTTTATCGGGCTGGCGCCCGCCGTGCTCGCCCTCTTCATACGCTGGGGCGTTCAGGAAAGCCCGGTATGGACGCTCAAGCAGGAGCGCCAGAAGGGGCTCAATGGCGCGGCACCCCAGCCCAAGGCCAAATTCATCCTGACGCTGGCGGCCGTGCAGGCCATTGCGCTCATGTCGTTTCTGGAGTTTCAGAAGGCTGCCATCTACAGCCTGTATCCAACGATCCTGCGCAATGTTCATCACCTGACGCCGGCGCTCGTGTTTTGGCCAATCGGCTGTTTCTGTATCGGCTCGCTGGTGGGCAAGCTGTCCTGTGGGGCCCTGGCCAGCCGCTTTGGTGATCTGCGCGTGATTATCGGCACATTGCTTGTGGTGATCCTTACAATCTATCCTTTCCTCAGTGCGGAGACCTATCCCGTTCTGCTGGTATCGGCCGTGATCATGGGGCTTGCTGCCTCGGGCGTCTTTGCCCTTGTGCCGCATTATCTCGCCAAGCGCTTCCCTTCAGACACGCGCAGCTTCGGCATGGGGCTGAGCTATGCCATTGGCTCGCTTGGGCAGGGGCTTGCAGGCAAGCTTGTTCCGGTATTCGGGCGCAACCTTGGCCTTCCGCTGTCGGCACAGCTTTTTGTCATTGGGTCCAGCGTGATCGTGGGCGCCATTGCGTGGGCAGAGCCGGACGAGCTTCCGGGCGAAACGATGGAAAACGAATAGCGTAGCGCCCTGCCCTCATACGGTCAGATATCGGAAAAGGCTGGTGGACTCTCGTCCACCAGCCTTTTTATCAAACCCACCCGATGCCGTCCCGCCTCAGGCAGACGCCATGTTCAGACTGATCTGACGCAGCACGTTACGGGCAATTTCACGTATCGGCTCATTGCGCGACAGGACAAGCAGAGAGATCTCGACATTGAATTCTGTCTTGATCGCCGTCTGGATTTCCACACCAGCCAGTGAATCGACTCCCAGCTCGTTTGGCCGTGCACCCGGATCGATGCTGTCTGGTTCGAGCTTGAGAACATTGCCGAGGATCGACTTCACGTTATCCAGCACGAACTCGTAACGCTCCTCGGGTGACAGACTCTGGAGATGGGCCAGCTTCTGCGCCGAGGTGTTCTTGATGCTCTTCTCGCGCCGGATAAGAGCGAATTTGGGATTACGCTCGATCGCGCCATGCTGACCAAAGCATGTCTCCCAATCGATCGCCATGGCCGCTACGGTATCGCGGTCACGATTGATGAGCGTGGGTAGCAGCGAGAGCGCCTCGTTGCTTTCGAGCAGACGGAACCCTGCATTCTCGAAGAACTGCACGACACTGCCTTCCTGGGCCAGCATGCCAACCTCGGCAATCGGGCCCCACTGGACAGAAACCGCAGGGAAACCTGCCTTGCGGCGGGCGCTGGCCAGCGCATCGAGATAGGCATTGGCCGCGAGATAGCTGCTCTGCCCGATATTACCCGTGACCGTCACAATGGAGGAATAGAGCACGAAGTAATCCAGCGGGCAGTCGCGTGTCAGCACGTCCAAATGGTGCCCGCCCAGTACCTTGGGTTTGAGCACATTGCGCAGGCTCTCTTCCGAGTATTTTGAAATCAGTCGGTCATCGAGAATACCTGCGGCGTGGAACACACCCTTGAGCGGGATACCCGTCTCGAGAATGGCCGATCTGATACGGGCCACATCCTCGTAAACGCTGACATCGCCATAATGCAGCGTAACGCGGGCACCGGCCTTTTTCAGGGCCTTGATCTTGTCGAGCGTTTCCTTGTCACGGCGTACGCTGCGCCCCATCAGATGCAGATGCCGTGCGCCACTGGCCGCCAGCCAGGCCGCCGTAGCGAGACCAAGGCCGCCCTGCCCCCCTGTCACCAGATAGGCAGCCGCCGGATCGACCGGCCGAACCGGCTGACGCTGCGCGCGCACATTCGTCAGATCCTCATACGACACGAGAATCTTGCCGATATGCTTGGAGGACGACATGAACTTGAAGGCATCGCGCACTTCGGAAGCGGGATAGACCTTGTGCGGCAGAATGACCGTGTCGAACTTGCGTGACAGATAGGGAATCCGGTCGAAGATCGACACCGCCTTGCGGTGATCACGCGCCATCATCAGGTCAAGATCAAAGGCGTGGAAAGACACGTTGCCGTTGAAGCTGAACTGCGACAGGTCGCGCTTTTCCCAGATATCCTTCTTGCCGATTTCGACAAAGCGACCAGTATTGCACAACAGCGCAAGGCTATGAGCCTGAATTTCACCGGGGGAACTGTTCAGGACAACATCGACGCCCTGACCACCGGTTACTTCCAGAATACCGTCATAGAAGGCGAGGCTGCGGGAATCCCACACCGCTTCACAGCCCCGATCAAGCAGGATCTGGCGTTTCTCGTCACTGCTGGCCGTTGCAAAGATGCGTGCGCCGATAATCTTGGCAATCTCGATCGCAGCAAGACCCACACCGCCTGCCGCCGAATGGATCAGGACGATCTCGTTCTTCTTGAGGCGCGCAAGGTCGTGCAGACAGTAAAGCGCTGTCGCAATGGCAATCGGCAGACCCGTTGCCTCGGCAACAGTCAGGGGGCGACCGGCCGTCTCGAACAGGTCGAGCGCCATCACGCGGAAGCCCTTGACCGGCAGTGTCATATGCGAGGTGAAGCACCCCGGATGACAGGTCAGATAACGCTTGCCCACCTCGAAATTCTTGACGCCCTTGCCAACGGCCACAACCTCGAAGCAGCACTCCATGCCCATTTCGGTGGTGTGATAGGTATCAAGCAGGAACTTGTCGGGCAGGACCGAAATGCCCTTGAGCATGTCCTTGAAGTTCAGCGATGTGGCCAGCACGCGAATGGTAATCTCGCCACGTCCCGGTGGGCGGACATCGAAAGCCTTGTAATACAGGCCATCGAGCGTGCCCGTACGGCTCTTCTGCAACTTGATGCCAGGCGTACCGGGAAGCTGCGCAAGCGGGCGATCCGGCTGCCCTTCGACAGGCATGAAACGCGGCGTGAAACGGCGACCTTCGCGCAGGGCGACTTCAGCCTCGTTATCCTCGTGTAGGATTTCAGCCGCGAGCGCTGTCAGCGCCTCCTGACCGGCCGATGTATCGACATCGACGACCTTGCCCTGAAGGTCCGGGCGCTCATCGACCAGTCCCTTGAAGAACCCGACCAGCGCGGCCCCATCCGGATGCACCTTGGCCTTGTGGGCCAGCACATCTTCCGGGTCGAAGAAGATCGCGTTTTCGGACACGTAGATGAATTTCGGCTGCTTGTCCTGCCCCTCCATCAGAAGACGGGTGCCAAACGTCACCATGTCATCGATCTGTCCGACAAGCTTTTCGAAATCCGCGTCGGGGGTCGGGCCTGCCATGTAAATGATGGCATCCAGCGTCAGGCCCGCCTCAAGCCCGATTGTCTGGGGCGTGATCTCTCCGCTGCGCGGCGTCGAGAGAACCGTCACGCCATTTTCCTCGAACAAGGCACCGAGCTTCTTCTGTGCCGTGCTCTTGTGCCCAACGAGGAGCACGGTCTTGGGCTCGGCAAACAGGATCGACGCCTCGGACTCGATCCATTTGGTGTAATATTCTTGCGTTTCGACGCGTGTGGCAGCCTCCTTGTGGATGCGCGGCACTTCGGCAAGGCGCATGCCCTTGACTTCGGCTACCGGCATACCGGTCGTGGAGTAGAGGCGCAGTGACGCCTCGATCTGGCTCTTGGTGATCGCCGTGATCTCGACCCGTGCCAGCACCTCGGTCGTGCCCATGCCGAAGCAGCTCAGACGATCAAAGCCGACTGGCACATACATATGATCAGAGAAGCTCTCGGGGACGAGCCCGATCAGCGCATGCATTGCGCCATCAAGCAGGGCCGGATGCAGATAATAGGCTTCTGCCGAACCTATTTCGTCTTCAGTCAGGCCGATACGCGCATAGGCTACCCGATCTTGCACAGCAAGGCGCTGCAGGGTCTGGAAACGCGGCCCGTAATAGAAACCGTGATTGCGGATCCTTTCATAAAGCCCGGCCCCATCCACCCCCTGCTCGAGCGCCTGCTCGACCATCGCACGGTCGATGACCGGCATGGGCCACGGCGCTGCGGAGAGGATATCGACCTTGCCGTGGTCGATCCACATTTCGGAGAATTCTTCCTTGGCGCTATGGAAACGAAGCGCACGGCGGCTTTCGTCATAATCGAGATACAAGATCGGGTTATCGCCTGACTGCACCACGAGCGGCGCCATGATCTCGAGGTTTTCAAGGACGACACCTGTCTGACCCTCGATCTCGTGACCGACCGCCAGAGCGGACTCGATAAATCCCGCGGCAGGCAGAAGCACAACATTGTCGATGCAGTGGTCCTTGAGCCAGGGCACGCCCAGTTCGGTAAGATCAACAACCCAGGATTTCCCCGGTGTCATGGCACCAAAGCCGATCAGCGGATGACCCGTGCCGCCGAGGCGGAACCGTCGCTCGCGCTCATTTTCCGCATGGAAAACCTCGCGTGACCAACGATAGGTCGGCAGGTCGATCAGCGTCCCTCCTGTAATGGCTGCCCAATCGAGGCGCGCCGTATGCAGGATGATATTGGCAACGGCATTCTCGAGGCATTTTGCCTCACTTTCCTGCCGGTTAAGAGTGCTGATGACACTCAGCTTGGCCTGTTGCTTGTCCGCAACAGATTTAAGCGCACGCCCGATGACGGGGTGCGGCCCGATCTCGACAAACTGCGTAAAGCCATCGGCCAGGCAGGATTCAATAGCGGAGGCAAAAAGGACCGGCTGTCTGGCATTGCTGAACCAGTAGCCAGAGTCTGCCCGGTGGTCGTCATCGGCAAGCTTGCCGTAAACTGTCGAATAAAATGGCGTCGATGCCGCACCCGGTGCGAGCCCTGAGAGAGCCTTTTTGAGATCCCCCTCGATCCGGTCCATCACGGCGCTGTGGAAGGGGACATCCACATTCAGAACACGGTTGAACAGCCCCTTCTGCGTGAGGTGCGCGGCCAGATGGCGTATCGCCTCCTCCGGCCCTGCAAGTGTGCAGGTGGTCGGTGCGTTGACGGCAGCTACGCAGAGTTCCGGTGCTTCCGCCGCAATCAGCTCGGCTGCCGCTTCTGCGGACAGGCCCACAGCAAGCATGCGGCCTGTGCCGTCGAGCGTACCCTGAAGGTTACTGCGGTAATAGATGACGGTGACGGCATCTTCCAGGCTGAGGCCGCCAGAGACATAGGCGGCAGCAACCTCGCCCATGCTGTGACCAACCACGGCATCCGGCAGAATACCCTGCAAGGCCAGATATTCGGTGACGAGAACCTGGATCAGGAAAATGGCGGGTTGAAGAATGGCCGTGTTGTCGATACGGCTATCGGCCTCCTCACGCAGGATTTCCTCGCAGATCGAATAACCTGACAACGCCTTGAACAAGGCGTCACAGGCGCGCGCCTTGTCCAGAACAGCCTGCGGCGCCTCACGCAGCAGGTAACGACCCATACCCCACCATTGCGGGCCGACGCCGGAATAGACAAACACCATGCCACGGCCGGACTCTGCCTCGACCGTTGCCTGGAACATCCCTTCCTCGCGCTGGTCCTTCAGATAGGCATCAAGCCTATCCGCCAGTTCCTGTTCGTCACGCGCCATGACGAGCAGGCGATGGCGAAACAGGGTGCGTGACGTGGCGAGACTGAAAGCGAGATCGCCCAGAACAGGCTGTGCCTCACCATCGAGACGCTCGCGATAGGCTGCTGCCATGAGCGGTAGCGAGGTCTTGGAAAACGCGGTGAGCAGGAACGGAATCTTGCCGTTGATGCGACGGGCAGCATTGTGCCCGCTGCGAACGGGGGCCTTGTCATCAGGGCGACGCAGGACCGCAATGGCGTTGGTACCACCGTAACCAAACGAGTTGACGCCTGCAAAACGCGCGATCTTCCCCTCACCGAGCGATCGTGTCGAGCCGCGCGGGATCTCCAGATTCCACTCGTCCAGATGGATCGAGGGGTTGATCGTCTTGAGCCCTGGCTGGGGGGGGACCGCCTGATGACGCAGGCAGAGTGCCGCCTTGAGCGTACCAAGCGCACCGGCCGCTGCTTCGGTATGACCAAGATTGGCCTTAACCGCACCGATAACGAGTTTCTCGTCCTTGAAACGCGCAATGGATTGCGACAGCGCGTAGGTCTCGATCGGATCACCTGCCGGCGTTCCGGTGCCATGCGTCTCGACATAGGCCACGTCGCGCGGATCGACATCGGCGCGTTCCAGAACTTCGGTCATGAGACGCGACTGCGCGCCAGCATCGGGCGACGTCAGAAACTGCGTGCGTCCATCCGAATTGACGCCTGTTGCGCCCACGATGGCATGAATTGTATCGCCATCGCGCTCGGCGTCTTCCAGACGCTTGAGAATGAACACCACGCTGCCTTCGCCACGACCATAACCATCGGCTGCAGCATCGAAGCTTTTCGAGCGACCGTCGCGCGCGATGAAATGCCCCTTGGACATGAAAATCGACGTCTGGGGGCACCCCATAAGGCTGACACCGCCGCTGATGGCGACATCGATATCGCCCTCATTCAAAGCCCGGCAGGCCTGGTGCAGGGCCACAAGAGACGACGAACATGCGGTGTCGATCGACATGCATGGTCCCTGAAAATCGAACACATGCGCCAGACGGGCAGAGAGCATGGTTGAGGGCGTCGCCGTTGCGGCAAAATGATCACGCACGGTCGGCAGATTATAGGGGCTCGATGTGTGAGCATGGGCATCAATTGCAAAAATGCCGATGAACACACCCGTCTTGTGACCGGACAGACGAGACGGCAGGACACGCGCCGTCTCCATGGCTTCCCACGTCACCTCAAGCAGCAGGCGCTGCTGGGGATCAAGGATCTGCGCCTCACGTGGCGAAATTCCGAAAAAGAGCGGTTCGAATTCATGTATGTTGCGCTTAAGAAAACTCCCCCTGCGCATATAGGTTTTCGACGGGGACTCGATTTCCTCGGCATAGAAGCGTTTGACGCTCCAGCGCTCCTCCGGGATGTCGGTAACCGCTTCCCCCTCGGCGCAAAGAAATGACCAGAGCTCGTCAACATTGGTGATGTTGGGTGCCAGCCGGCATCCGATCCCGATGATGGCGATATCAGATTTTTTGTTGCGCGACATGATGGAACTCGAACCTTACTTTTTATACGGCGCTGCCAGGATTTCTCATCCTGTGCCTGTTGTTGCGGGCCGAACAATGCCGACCCTTCTTGTTATTCAACCCAGCGTATTTTCCGAACGCTGGAAGGCACCCGACAATCTCTCGCGATCCACGCGACCATCGAGCGACCAGGGAATATGATCAACGGACATCACACGAACGGGCGGCAGAGTGGGATAGAAAGCCCTGAGCGCCTGAGCGAGACGCTCCGTGTCGAACTCCGAAGAAGAGGCAATGGCGATGTTGATGCGTGTGCGCCCGGTCTCATCAAGAGAGAGAAAACTGCCAAGTTCACGCATTTCGAGCATATCCCGCGCGATGTCATCAACGACGCCCAGATCGAATTTTTCACCACCAATGGATACAAGATCATCCACACGCCCGGTGATACAAATTATGCCTTCCTTATCGATCCGCCCGCGATCACCGGGATAGAACCAGCCCTCCGCAAACCGACGGGCCTGACCTGACAGGCGATCGACATAACCGTCGAGCAGACCGGAACTCCTGATACGGACAATACCTTCCTCGCCGGGTGCGACCAGTTCGTCCTGCTCGTTGACAATCTGCAGCGTGACCCAGGGAGGGGTAACACCCACCATATCGTCCGCTGTAAATTTTGCGGCATCGCCGAGCGCAAGAGCGCCGCATTCATCCGTCCCGTAGGCTGACAGGATATGAGGCGTGAGCCGGGCCAGCGCCTTGTCACGCAGCAAATGGTTAAGACGACCGCCCGTCACTACCAGCCTGAGCGTATCGAGCGGCCTCATGCCCGGCGGCAGAACCTCGAGAATATGTGCGAGATGACCCGGCGTAACGACGGCGACAGTCGGGATCTTTCTTGCAATCAGAATACCAATATCGGTGTGACTGACAAAATTGAGCGGTGAGCCGCTGCACAACCCGGTGCAACCAACAATGAAGCCCGTCAGCGAGATGACGCCGATTGTGGAAAGCACATGGGGATGCGTGGCGGCAACGGCAGTAAGGGACTCGTCCTGCATGACCATATGCATGATCGCCATTTCCGCCTGACGGAACGTCATGGCAAGGACCTGGCGCTCGGCATCCGTTCCTGCGGCAATCGCGTAGCGGCAGACGGCATCATAATCAATCGCGTGATTGCAGGGCTTCGCATCAGCCTGACAGACACGCGCCAGCCAGTCGTCACTGATTTCGAGAACCTGCACATCCTGCAGCGACAGCCCCCCCATGGAAATCATGATATCCGGCTCAAGAAGGCGGACATCACGCAGAAAGGACGGGTCGGAACTCTCGGGGAATGAGGCGCTCGCAAGCCCCAGCGATGCCAGAGACAGAATCAGTACCCAATGCCAGTAAAGATTGCCGCAATGGATTCCGACCAGTCTCGGATCGGCCTCTCTGAGTTTGATCAGCGCCTGTGTTATAGCCGTCACATCATGATCAAGCTGACCAAACGTCCAATCCTGTGCGAGGCTGTCGAATGCCAGGGATTGCGGGTTCTGCCTGGCATGCCGCAGGGCCATAACATGAAACATAAATAACAATCCCCAAACGCAAACGGGGCGGCCATGATGGCCGCCCTGGGTCCCCCTTTCAGAAGAGGCCCGATTAAACCATGAAACTCAGCCCACCTGAGCTCCGCAAAGTTGGGCGGGGGCCTGTGTAAGATATGGCCCACCTGCCAAGACTTCAATTGCAACAATACAAACTGCATCAGACTGTCGATCACTGAGATCAATCAATGCAGAGCCAGTTGTCCACCGCTGACGACCATCCTCAATATTTGCCCAACCTTCAAGAGTTTCATCACTCAGATGGTCAGCAAGATGACGTGTTCTATCAGCCTCCCATATCTGGATTTCGCCAACAAGCACACCGAGATGACGACGATCATCATGAAATGGCCCGATCACATCAACCGGACGCGAAACACGCGAAACCAGTCTTACGCGCTTGGCATCGGGCGGAAGCATGAACACGCTGGAACGATTGACCACGCGCATCCTGCGCATGATGCGTCCCTTTTCGTCCACGAGGTGAAGGTCAGGATCTTCAGTAATTTCAGGTGCTTGCTGGTTTGATCCGAGGTTAAGCGACGCGGCGCGGTGCGCCAGAGAGGCATGCAGAGGCTCGACAAAACCACGATCAACACGCAGCGGAGCAGCACCATCACCGTCCCATGTTGCCTCGGGAGCATTCAGAAGGTGCACGACAGCGCCAGGCTGCGCAAAACGCTTGCGGTCGCCCGTGTCGAGATAGCTCTCGCTCAGGGCGTTATCAGCCCAGATAATAGAGTGCTCATCTGTTTCGACGTGATAATAATCAAAGTGTGTGATGGTGCGGTCGTAGAAGATACTACGGCCATTGACGAGCATACGTGCGGGTACAAAAGCCCCATTGAGATACATGGCATGCTCAGGAGTCACCAGAAGATCCCGACTCGGCACACCCTCGCCCAACGCGTTGCGAAGGATGCGCACGGGATAACCCGCTTCGTCATCCTCGAGCCACGTACGGACGATTGTAGAGCGATGACCTAGCCAGACAATCTCACGGTAGATGGTCTCGCCATCAACAAAAGCCGCCACGCGATCGCCTACCGCCAGATCCTCGACGGCAATTTCGCCGCGATCTGTCAGGATCATGGTGCCCTTGAGGAAGCACTTGTCATAGACAATGATCGTACTGCCATCTGTCGGATCACGCTCAAGGTGATAATCCGTCGCGGCGTTACCCTTTGTCCCATGGACATCAGCCGTCCAGACAATTTTTCCGGTCGCATCAACAATGCTGATCGAGTTGTTCCCGTAGACAATACGTTGTCCATCGGTCCAACTCAGCGTATCCACATCAATACGCCCCTTCCAGCCGATCGTAATTCCCTTGAGAACAGCGCCAGACTGAACGACGAGCAGACCACCAGGACCCTCACCCTCTGTGCTGATGCCCGAGATAACGGCATTCACGAGGGTCGCACCGGAATTGACGGTCAATGTGCCGCCCGCTGCAATGAGAGCTGTCGTCATGTAGGACTGCGCCTTAAGCGTGGCAGCAGCGGCAGCCTGGATCGTCAGCCTGTCGACCGTGGCAGAGGCGTCAGCCACCAGGCTTCCGCCTGCGCCAAGGGTCGCAGCAATGCTGCGTGCGCCGCCGCCAACATAAATAAGCCCCCCAGCGGAAGCGATACACCCGCTGGCCCAAGCACCTGCGCCCAACAGCTGAGTGCCTGCACTGAAAAGCGTACCAACGGCCGATCCGCCAGCCGAGACGAACTGTGTCCCGCCCACAATACTACCAAGATCCGTGCCACCACTGGCAATCGCCTCGGTCGATCCGATGTCAAATCTACTGGCGGAAATCACCCCCGGACCAACGAAGGACTGCCCTTTAAGGGTAAAGCCCCCGCCTGCCAGCCCAACGCCACCCGACTGCACATGGGTATCAACAATAAGGCCCGCAGAACCGCCATAATTGGATATCTGGCTGGCAAGGACGCCGCCTTGATTTCCGATCGTAGCTCCACTAACGACGCCCTCATTGATAGCCGCAAAGCCACCGCTGTTATAGGCTGTGCCGCCTGCGACGACGCCTTTGCCACCAGCCAGGACGACCCCCCCCTGAAACTGCTGTTGCGCCATACGCAACGGCCGCTGCGGACGCAATAAGCATCGCAGGGTTATTAGTTCCACCGGCGCCGAACCCGTCAACATACACGTTCGACGTTGAATATTGCGCAGCTGTCGTAATCAGCGTCGCGCCACTCAATACGCGGTATGTGGTCGGACCCGTCTTTATAATCGACGCGTTACCGCTCATGCCTGTAGAGGTAATACCCATGTGCCATCCTCCCCGCCAGGAACGTCTCATCGGCGCCGCTCTGCCATGTTGGCGACAAGCATAGGCAGTATCTTCCGTACAGAAATACAGAAGATGGGGCACACCATGTGATCGTTCACAATTAATTAACTCATAAATCCCTGGCATAGAAGAAATCGACACGCAACGAGCTGATATATCAGAACTTATTATAGATGCATTCTATCCAATATTTTGATTATACAAACATTCATTTTGGCGGATAACTAAGTCCATGTTTTCCCGGTGTTTTCAGATGTCCCCTCAATGGTGAGGCGGCATATCGCAACTGGTTTCTTGCGCTAAAAAAAACGTGAATTTTCCGCACGAGGAGCAGGACCGCATATCCTGACAGCCGAACCCAAACGGCTCGGTAGTCGGTCATCAAACATGGAAAAGGGCGGAAGGGGTCGATACCCCCTTCCGCCCCGCCGTACTGATCAGGATCGCTTACCCAGCGGCGGCCTGATCAACGTCTGCTTCCTTTTCAATCAGATACGGGCCACCCGCCTGGATCTCGATTGAAAGCATAGCAGCAACGCCCGAACGCATATCCGTCAACGGAAGAACTGCATTCCCCGTTGTCCAGCGATGAGCGCCCTGCTCGCGGTTAGCCCAGCCAGACAAAGCATCTGCCTTGAGGTGCGTATCGAGCACGCGAGTTTCACCCGCTTCCCAAATCTGAATTTCCCCGACGAGCACACCGAGGTGACGGCGGTCATCTACAAACGGTCCAACCATGTCGACCGGGCGGGCAGTCCTAGAGACGATACGTAATTCGCTCGCATCAGCTGGCACCATGAAGACGTGCGCACGACCCGTCTTGCGCAGAGCACGGATCACACGCCCGGATGTATCAACCAGATGCAGGTCGGAATCACCAGTCGTCGCCGCAGGAAGCGCCATTCGCTCCATACCGAGAACCTTCGCCCGCGCTTCGAGTTCATTGAAGAGAGGCTCGACAAAATCGCGCTCGACCTTCAGCGGCGCAGCGGCATGGAGAGCCCAATCCCGCTGGGGGGCATTCAGCAAACGCACAACCGGGCTATTCAGCGAAAAGGTCTTGCGATCGCCAGTGTCAAGATAGCTTTCGCTCAGTGCACCATCAGACCAAATAACCGAATGTTCGTCCGTTTCCACATGATAAAAATCAAACTGGGTAATAGTGCGATCATAGAAGATACTACTTCCATTCACCAGCATACGAGCCGGCACAAAGGCACCGTTCAGGAACATGGCGTGCTCAGGCGTTACAAGCAGATCCTTGTGCGGTACATTCTCACCAAGCGCATTCTGCTTGATACGTACCGGATAACCGGCCTCATCGTCGGGCAATCCTTGGCGAACCGTAGTCGAGCGGTGACCGGTCCAGATAATTTCACGTAGCACTTCTTTACCGTTGACCATGGCAAGCACCTGATCGCCCACGACCAGATTCTCAACCGCAATCTCGCCACGATCGGTGCGAATCATGGTCCCCTTTAGAAAGCACTTGTCGTAGACGAGCACCATGCTTCCGTCAGTAGGATCGGCCTCCAAGTGATAGTCAGACGCCACACCGGCGGTCAATGAACCGGTCCACAGAACCGTGCCGTCTGGGCCCAGGACTGATACCGTATTACCTGACGTCTGGATTCTCGCACCGGAATTGTAGAGGAGGCTATCAATATCCAATCGGCTTTTCCAGCCCATTCTGGTGACACCACTCAGTACCGCGCCAGACTCGAGTACCAGCAGGCCACCAGCGCCGCCGTCTTTCGTGGTCCCAGCGAGCACGCCGTTTACAAGCGTTGCACCCGAAGCGAGAGTCAACGTACCACCGCCAGATATTGTTGCCGCATTTACCACCGCGGCCGCATCCGCCGACGCAGCCCCCGCTGCCTGGATCTGAACCCCGTTCACGATACCGTTGGCATTTACATGCAGCGTTCCGCCCGACCCGATCGTAAACGAAGAGCCGACTCCCCCAGCGTAAACCTCGATACGACCACCCGCCGAAGCAATCGACCCGCTGGCAACGCCACCAGCCGAGATGAGCTGGGTCCCCGCGCTGAATATGCTCTTGAGAGCACTTGCGCCAGATGAAACGAACTGGGTGCCGCCGATGAGACTTCCTACATCTGTGCCGCCCGAGACGAGTATCTCCGTGGAGCCGACGTCAAATGTGCCCCTAGAGATGACGCCAGACCCTGCGAAAGCCTGCCCCTTGATGGTGAAGCCACCACCAGCCAGCGCATAACCGCCAGCCAAGACATGGGAATCGATCACAGTTCCAGCGCCACCACCTTCGCCAGCGACAGTCGAAGCCAGCAAACCACCGTTCGAACCGATAGTCACGCCACTTACGAAACCACCGTTTGCTGCTGCAAAGGAGCCACTGTTCATAGCCGTTCCGCCAGCTGCGGTACCGCCATAAACACCCATGGCGACGCCGCCAAAGCCTACAGTCGAGCCGGAAACAATGCCACCGGCGGATGCAAGCAACAACGCCGGATAGTTAGTGCCACCCGATTGGCCAGGGATAGCACCCGAATTGTTCGGACCCTTACCGAACCCGGAGACAATTGCGCCATTGGTAACGAATCCGGCGCCCTGCACGGTCAGTGTTGCGCCACTGAGAACCGAGTAGACACCGGCTGCGCTAGAAATCTTCGCACCGCTTGCGGTGACATTGGATGTGATAGCCATCTTTATCCCTCAACAAATAACGGTCTGATGCATCCAGCCATCGCGTGCGGCGCGATGAGGTCTTTTTAGACGCCTCAATTTACCGACCATCGACAGCGCCTCCCCTGAAAGAGAGGCACGTTGTCTATTAGCAAACAACCGATGTCATGAACTCGCGGGCGATGCAACATGTAAGTGTTTGTATAATGCTATCACTTTTGCGCTATCCAAAAAGTGGATGGCCTTGGCGTAGAGCGCCGCTTTGCGCGTCAAAGGAATGAAAATTAATACTTCGTCATAGTCAATCAAATGTAATTAATTAACTTTTGCGAACGTCAAATCGTCCTGTTAGAATCCTGATTTGAGATTGATACTACTGTGATTTCGTTATCACTAATGACAATCACTGCGTCCCATTCGGGTTGTGGTCTGAATTACTTTTTACAAAGCTCTGTCGGGGATATTTCAGCAGCATGCAAGCGCGAGTGACTGCACCGTGGGAAAGGATACCCCTGGGCCTTGGTGGAACAGAAATGCCAAGGTGTCGTGCAACAATGCAGGCGGGAAGCAGGTCGTATTTTCGTCACTGGAACATCGGGCCCAGAACTTCTACCTCGCTGCATGACAATTTTTCACACCGGTAAGGGACCCTGAGAGTGAAGATTATTTTTCTTAATCCGTTCAGCCCAGATGTCATCTCGGGCGGGGTCAAGGTCACCTATCAGCATGCCGAAATTCTCGCGCAGGCAGGCTACGATGTGATGATCTACCAGCCGGCCGGCAAGCCAACGTGGATAGAGGTCTCGGACCACATCACCGTTTGCGACAATTTCAGCGCGGCGGACGACGATATTCTGATTTTCCCTGAAATTTTAGCAGATTGGCTGCTCGAAATGGCGATGACACCGTTCGCGGGCACGAAGGTATTATTCTGCCAAAATCCTTTTTATCTTTATAGCTACAGACAGAGCGGCCAAGCTCTACATGACATGGGTTTCCGGCATTTCATCGTACCAGGAAATGAGACAGCCCAGTCTCTCAAAGCGGTCTTGCGCGTTCCCGACGTACACATCATCCCGAATTCGGTTGATACAAAGCTCTTCCACCCCAGGGAAAAACAGCTTTGCATCACAACCAATCCGCGCAAATGGCCCGCAGAAAGCGTGAATTCACCGCTTTTTTTTATCATTATGTGCATGCTGCATCTCAAATATCCTGAAACCAGCAATGTCCCCTGGAACCTCTTGGAAAACTGCAGTCAAAGCGAAGTCGCGGACATCATGGGAAAGTCAGCTATATTTCTAGCTTTGTCACGACAAGAGGCACTTCCGCTCACCCCACTTGAAGCTATGGCGTCCCGCTGCGCGCTCGTGGGCTTCCATGGGACAGGCGGAAAGGACTATGCCTCGCACCGCAACGGCCACTGGTTCTCACCGGAACAATGTGAGGAAGTCGTCGATTGTCTCGCTCAACTTATTTTTGAATTCAAGCAGAGGTCGCCACGCATTGACAGAATGCTCGACGATGCTGAAAAGACCGCTCGTCAATATTCAGTTAGCGCTACACGTCAGGCCGTTCTTCGGGTTTACGGCGAGATATGTGCTGAACACAGCGCGCGCTGCCGCGCCGTATAGCCGAGAGCATCAAAATGGACCTTCCGCTGAGCCAGGTCGGCCCCGAGGGAATTAAGTACGACTTCCAGGACGGCTGCCGTATCGGCCTACCTCCTGATAAATGGCGCGTAGAAATCAAGGATACCGCCACCCAAACTCTTTTGTTCGCACAAGATCTCGCGGCTGGCGTGGTTTGCACGACCAAGAGATACTTTGTTCCTTTTGCCTTCCGTGTCCAGCGCAGGGGTGTGACTGTATTCGAGCATGAATTCAGTCTTGTCGGCAAGGATATCCTGATTGATATGCACCTTGGCGCTCTGGGGGATCATCTGGCTTGGATGGGGCATGTCGAAGCCTTTGCCGCTCGCCATCGTTGTCGTATACATTGCCTTGTACGCCCGGGTTTCGCGGATCTATTTGCGGGACGAAACGATGCACTCATTGTTACCGAGGACCAGTCGATCCTCGAGCAAGGCTTTTACGCGCGCTACAAGGTTCTTATCTTCTTCAACGATCTGAACCGCGATCATCAGCCCACCGACTACCGGCAAGTCGGCCTGATCGTATCAGGAGCCTACATCCTGGGAATGCCTCCAAAGGAAAGACGTCCAAGGATACGCATTGCCGATGGAGGGCGCCCTATCGAGGAGCCCTATGTCTGTATCGGCACCCAAGCGACCGGCCATAACAAATATTGGAATAATCCCGAGGGCTGGCGCCGCACCGTCAGCTATCTGAAGGAAAAGGGCTACCGCGTGATTTGTATCGATCGTGATCGTGTTGCCGGTCACGAAACGATCTGGCACCATATTCCCCACGGCGCTGAGGATATGACCGGAGCCATCCCGCTGAGCGAGCGTGCAAGATGGCTCCAGCACGCCGATTTCTTTATCGGCTTGTCGAGCGGTTTGTCGTGGCTAGCGTGGGCAAGTGCCTGCCCCGTCATCATGATCAGCGGATTCACTGAGCCCTATAACGAGTTTGAGACCCCATACCGTGTAATCAATCGACATGTCTGCAATGGTTGTTCAAATGACGTCACGATCGAGTTCGACCGTACGAACTATATGTGGTGCCCCCGTCACGCCAACACAGAGCGTGACTTCGAATGCACGAAGATGATCGCATACGAACAGGTTGAACTGATGATCAATCAGGTCATCGCCGACCGGCAGAGCCGAGGCTGATATGAGCAAGATTGAAGCCATCATCGATTCAATCCTGAACTTCGACTCAAACGATACCTCTGGTGCGGCGTCAAACCATCCAGCGGACGGCGACGAAAACGCCGATCCGCAGGCAGAGAGCGACGCGACTAAGACGTCATCGAGTTCAAACGTATCGAGTACCCCGGCGCTGCTTGACGGCGGCGCTTTCCCTGAACCAGCGCCGTCGCCCACGCAACGTACCGAGCACGACATTGCCTTCGACTTCAACGCAGGGGCGCGCATCAGCGTGCCGCCGGGTCGCTGGCAGGTCAAAATGATGGACATGGAGCGCTCGATATATCTTTATAACGATGAAGCCAGCAATTGCACGATCCTCGGGGTAAAGCGCTACTTCATCCCCATGCGTATCGAGGTGCAGTCTCTTGATACCAATGAGATCGTTCTCGTTCACGAATATGACTGCCGTGACCGGGACGTGGCCATATTGCTGCCTGGCAACACGTTGGGCGACGCTGTCGGTTGGTTTTCCTATGCGATCAAGTTCCAGGAAAAACACCACTGCCGATTAACGGTCGCCATGAATCCGGAAGCCTGCAAATTATTTGCCGGTCAGTACCCAGGGATCCGGTGTTGCACACTCGCTGAGTATGCAGCCGAACGCGAGAAATTCTACGCCACGTACTATATCGGCCTCTTTTTCAGCGATGCCGACCATAATTGGCAGCCTTCGGATTTCCGTCTGGTGGGCCTGCACCGGACAGCCGCGCATATTCTGGGCGTCGACGATCAGGAAGTACCACCGCGTATCGCGCCATGGCCCGTCGCCACGCGCCCGATCGACAAGCCTTATGTCGTGATCGCTACCCAGGCCTCAAGCCAGTGCAAGTACTGGAATAACCCGCATGGCTGGCACAAGGTGATCGATCATCTGCACATGCTTGGCTACGAGGTCGTGTGCATCGACAAAAGTCCGGTGGGCGGTCATCGCAATCACTGGAACTATATTCCGCATGGCACCCGTGACGAAACGGGGGACCGTCCGCTCGCCGAGCGCGCCTGGTGGCTCCATCACGCAGCGTTCTTTATCGGCCTCTCAAGTGGCCTGTCCTGGCTCGCCTGGGCGGCCAGAACGCCGGTCGTCATGATCAGTGGATTTACCCATCCGTCAAACGAGTTCCATACGCCCTATCGCGTGTTCAATCCTCATGTCTGCAATAGTTGCTGGCACGATATCAGAACACCCTTCGAGCACAGCGATATCCTCTTTTGCCCACGCCATGCGGACACGCCCCGGCAGTTCGAATGCACCAAACTGATTACCCCCGAATATGTCATCGCTTACTGCGACAAACTGCATGCGCAACACGCCACGGTGACAGTGCCTTCCTCCGACGACAGCGAACAGGCTTTGCAAGATGTATGAAGACGAACAGGCCATTGTCGGAACAGAGGCCTGGAAGGAACGCACGCTCGTCGATTTGCTCAGGCTCCGCCGCCTGACTAAAAAGGAAAATCCGATTTTCCTTTTCCTCGGTGATGGAGAGAACGTCACCGAAACGCTAAGCGCCGTCGAACTGCATGAGCGTGCAGCGTCGGCGGGTGCCCATCTCGCACGTACCCTGTCCAAGGGCGCTCATGTCGTTCTCCTTTTCGAAAACGGCATCGAGTATATCGTGGCTTTCTTTGCGTGCCTGTATGCAGGGCATGTGCCTGTTTCAGGTGTCTATCCCAGCGCCATCGGGGCTACGGAACGCTTTACTTTCATTCTGCAAGATAGTGAGGCAAAGGCTGTACTGGGCAAACGCGATACACTGACCCTCTTCCATCAGGGGCAGGCCGCCAAAAGTGGCTTGAAGTGGATTCCGCTTGAAAGTGCCCTCAAGGCGGTGCCGCTTGATGAGCCGGTCGCGCTCACATCCGATACACTGGCAGTCATCCAGTACACATCGGGCTCGACGGAAAACCCGAAAGGCGTTTGCCTCACCCATCGCAACATCTGCCACAATATTCACGCGCAACTCATTTCGTTTCAATACCAGGACAATGATACCGGGCTGAGCTGGCTGCCATTTACTCATGATATGGGTCTGGTTGGCGCCGTGCTTCCTGCACTGGCTGCGGGCAATCCCTTCTACTTCATGGGACCTGACAAGTTCATCGAGAAGCCATCGCGCTGGCTCCAGGCGATCAGCCGATATGGAGCAACCATTTCCGGCGGCCCCGATTTTGCGTACCGCTATTGCGCCCGCCTGCCAGAGCAGGACATTTCGCCTGACTGGGACTTCTCACGCTGGACCATTGCCTTCAATGGCTCAGAGAATATCAGTCCCGATACGCTGGAAAAATTCAAGACGCGCTTCGAGAAACAGGGCTTCCGAGGCGGGTCCTTCTACCCGTGTTACGGTCTGGCCGAAAACTCATTGCTCGTGACCTCCGGACGCAAAGGCGCCGGTGTCAGTCTTGTCGCATTCGACCGCGAAGCCCTGAGTCACGGCAAGGCGCTGCCGCTCGCCAATCCAGGCAATGAGGCTGACCGCGAGAGCGTTTCCATTCTTGCAAGCTGTGGCACGCCCCACGAGGACCAGCATATCCATATCGTCGAGCCCGAACATCAGACCTTCCTGCCTGAAGGCGCGGTCGGTGAAATCTGGATCGATAGTCCCAGCGTCAGTGTTGGCTATTTCAACAGTCCGCTTCGCAATGCGCAGTTCTTTGTTGAGCGCGGAGGCAAACGGTATCTCCGCACGCAGGATTTCGGTTTTATTCACCATGGCGAGCTTTTCCATGTCGGGCGCCTGAGTGAAAAATTCCTCTATGAGGGGAATGTCTACTATACGAATGATATCGCCCTCTCACTCAGTCAGACACTCGATGGCGCGCTTTGCGTCGTGGTGCCGCCCGCCCTGCCTGAGCGCGACCTGCCAAGTCTGATCGTCGAGCACGACAATATCGAGGCCATCCCGTCCCTACGACAGCGGATTGTCGCGACGATGAACAGCTATCGCATCGCCCGTTTCGCCTTCTATTTCATTCGCAAGGGCTTCGTGATCCGCACACCCAGCGGCAAGATACGGGCTGATTTGACGCTGGAAAATATCCTTGCCGAGAAATCGGCCATCGTTCTCTCGGGTGATACACAGGCTCCCGTCGCAACAGGCATGAGCCGCATGATCTGACGCCTGGCTTGAAAAGACGGCATCCGACACGTCCTTCCTGATAGACCAGTCGGATGCGCGCCAGCATTTCTCACATTACGGGTATGGGCTCATATTGGCCTTGTTTGAGGCCATGTCGGTCACGTATTCAGAACACGACGTCGAAGCTTCACGCCAAGCCTGCAAGACGCGCCACGCTTTCGCCTCAAGAACCGTGCTTGTTCGGGTAAAGGCGTTATGACATTCTTAACGTCGCCTCGACCCGGCTGCGTTCAATCAATAATCAAAGGCACTCTGCAAATGGCAGATAATACTTCAGACAAGATCTTGCATCAGATCGCACAGGGGATTGCATCGCTCAGTGCAGAATCCGCACCGATCATCTTTGCCGACAACGTGCCGGTCTATGGTCATGTCGGAGGTATCATCACGGTCACACTCGCGGCAGAGCGCCCTTATGGTAACGAGATTGTCGTGGCACCGACCGCTCATCTGCGCCTGACGCCCAAAGCGGCCAAGCTGCTGGCGGAATCAATTCTCAAGGCATTTGCAATGGGCGAACGCAAGGAAGCCTCGGTCAACTAAACGTCGCACATCGCCCCGGCGCATCCGGCCTCAGGCCGATGGCTATCCTTCAGACGCCACTCAGGGCGTCGAGCCGGGCCAGATTGATAGCAGCTGCCGCGTCGCCACAATCGCGCCCGGCACTATAGTAGTCTCTGGCGTGAAGAGGATTGGCAGGGCAGTCACCATAGCCATCCTCGTGAATCAGCCCGAGCATATTGAATGCCTTGCCCACACCGCGGCGGGCTGCCTCCATGTAAAGGGTACAGGCGCGAACACGGTCCTGCATCACACCATCGCCGTTCAGATAAAGATCGGCCAGATTATAAAACGCCCATCCCTCACCGCCTGATGCAGCGCGCTCAAAGAGGCGACGCGCCTCATGCACGTTGCGTTTCGTCCCCCAGCCCTGCTCGAACACACGCCCCAGCATATTGAGACATGTCGGATGCTCTGACCGCGCGGCCTGTGAGAAAAGGCAGAAGGCCTCGCTCATCGCCCCACGATCGAGATTCCATTGTGCGAGATAGAGTTGCGCCGCCACCGAATTGTCGAGCGGCGGCAAACGCGGCGCAATGACCTGAGGGGAGGCAGGCGTTATGCCTGCCTCCCCTTCATGATTCTCCCGATCCGGCTCAGGAACGTCAGCCCGCATGGCTCAGAAGCGCAGACCGACCGAACCGAGGAATGTCCGACCCGAAAGCGGGACAGCACGCGAGGTCGAGAAGGCCGAGGCGTAGTTGCGATGATTGGTCAGGTTATTGGCGTTGAACTGAACATGGTAGTGCGAAATGTCGTAGGAAATCATGCCATTGAGCGACACGTTATCCGGCATACGCCCTGTACGGCCTTCGTTGGACCAGTAACCCGACGAATACTGCACACCACCGCCAGCCTGCAGCTTGCCGTTATTGGGCTTCAGGACCAGACTGGACACATCATAGGTGCTCCAGACCGACAGGCTGTTCGCAGGCAGCTGCGGTGCACGATTGCCGCCATAAAGCGCGCTGTTCGTCACCTTGCCACCCATATAGGCGTAGGAGCCATAGATCTCCCAGTTGTGGGTCAACTTGCCTGTGGCGCTGACTTCAAGACCGCGAATGCGACGACCGGAGCCTGCATCCTGGAAGCCGGTGATGATGTTGCCGTCATCGTCATAGGTGAAGGAGTTGTTCTGCTCGATCTGGAAGATCGCGCCAGTCACGCCAAGGCGCTTGTTGAAGAAATCGGCCTTGCCACCCAGTTCATACAGGTCGCTACGCTGCGGCTTGAGGTCGCGCCCATTGGCCGCCACGTCGCCGATGCTTGTCGAGCTCATGGTCAGTGAGGAAACATCCGTACCCACAGGCTTATAGGACTGCGAGAAGGTGAAGTAGAAGGTCGTGTTCTCCAGCGGTTCGTACATCAGGCTGGCGGACGGGCTGAACTTGTTCGATTTCTGCTTCTGCACGCCAATCGAGGATTGCGCCGCACTCCAATAGGTCGAGCGGTAATCGTCCCAGCGCACCGTGCCATAGACCGAGATCTGTTTGGTCAGGTGGATCTTGTCTGCCAGAAACAGGCCCAGATCGCGGAAATCCGCCGTGCGGCTGCCCGTTGCCGGGAAGGTCAGCATGGTGCCCGGATATTCGAATTGCGGCGTACGGATCTGCTGGTTGTTCACCCGGTTGATCCAGGTGCCGTAAAGACGGTCATCCTTGGTGTAATTGATGTCCACACCAGCACGGATGTCGTGATGCATGAAGCCGGTCCGGAATTTGGAATGGGCCATGCTGACGTTCTGCACGCCCCAGCCGGCCTGATCATACCCCATGCCACCACCGGCGCCATAAGCCAGTGTCGGATTGCCGCCAGCCAGGAAGGAGGTTGCGCACGCTCCTGAGCAGGCTGCGGGCGTCGTCGCTGCAAAATTGCGGGTGTAATGCGAGTAGCGGGTGTCGTTCGACAGGGTCAGCCACTTGGACAGCACAGACGCGAATTTCGAGGTGACCATGTGCACATTGCCCATGTCGCGGTCGAAATTGCGCGAATAATTCGTGTCACGTGGCAGGCCGTATTCCGTGATCGGACGATAGGTCTTGCCAATCTGGATCATCGACACGCCGTAATCGGGACGACCGCGGCTGCCGAGCCACTGATAATTCAAATGCCAGGTGTTCTTCGTGCCCAGCCCGACACCCAGATCGGCAGCAGCGCCGTAGCGATCGGTGCGGACATTGTTGCGGTCTGCCACCATCTGCTTGTTGTACATGCCGTTCACGCGAAGGGCGGTATGGGCATTGATCTCGTAATTGGCATCGGCCGAGCCGCGATACTGCATGCCGCTGCCGAAGGACTGATCAGCCCCGAAAGCGTTGCCGCTATGCGCCTTCTTGAGCGTCTGGTTGATGACGCCGCCCACATTGCCGGCACCGAAATACTCGCCAGACGGTCCCTTCACCACCTCGACGCTCTCGGTGTTATAAACGTCGCGCACATAATTGCCGAAATCGCGCAGGCCATCCTCATAGATGTCGCCACGTGCCTGCTGGCCACGAATACGGAACTGGTTGCCGTTCATGCCGCCATTGCCCTCACCGGCAGACATGGTGATGCCCGGCACGTTGGACAGCGCCTGATCGAGCGTGAAGAGACGCTGCTCCTCGATCAGCTGCTTTGGCACGACGCTGACCGTCTGGGGCGTTTCACGCACGTTATCGGGCATACGGCCGATATCGAGCGTCGTCGTGTTGGTGTTGAGCGTGTTGATCTGCTCCTTGCCATGCACGCGCACGGCTGGCAGCGCGATGGACTGACCATCACTCGCCTTGTGATCTGTCGTCACCGCATCCTGCGCTTCAGCGTCCTCGGCAGCGCCAAGACCCATACCGGCCGTGAGCGCCAGCAGCAGAAGACGTTTCTGTTTGCCTGAGTAACTACCGGATACCACTGTGCGGGGGGCGCTATTATTCAGCGTTCCACAAGGGAACGTGCAGTCTTCAGGCATACGACTCACCAGAAATCCGTTATTGACAGCGAAAGCGAGGCACAAAACGACCTGAAATGTTTTGACACACCTAGATATAATTCCAGAATGTCCGTCCATTACCTGCCCATGCAGGGATCAATACTCAGAATCGCAGCGCTTGGCCTTCGACGCTGTGTTTCGGTCAAGTTACACTCAGATGCAAACGATTCTTAAAATCTTTCTTAACTCGGACCAGATATGTGCTTTTTCAGCAACATTTCGCCGGCACAGCGCGAGCAGGCTTGCCTGGCAAGGTGCGCCTGCTTCACGCGAGGCAGAGTTCATTGTGTCAAATAAACTCGATATGAGTCTTGACGCCCATCAGAAGCTGGTTCCGCAGCCCGGGCTGAAGCCCCGGGTTGATGTAATACTGGATGTCAGGCGCAATCGAGACACCACGCCAGATATGCAGTTGGTAGAACACCTCGATGATGCCCCCCCAATCCTGAGGTCGCCTAGTATGCCCCCGCAAACGCCCCTCCTGCGCATAGGCGGCCAGCTGCGCCCGGCGCGCAGCGCGTGAGACCTGAATAACCGTCATATCAAGCCCGATGGCATCGCTCGGGCGGGAGGCGATCATGCCACGCATGAACAACCCCAGAGAATACTGGGCCTTGCGCAAGGCTGTGCGTGGCGCGTTCCAGTAAGCCGCCCCCAGCAGGGTCAGCCCGGCATCGCGACCTCGCCCCTTGAAGCGCCAGACCATCTGATCCGCCATGACCCATGCCGACCATGCCCCCTTGATCAGGCGTGGCGATGCGCTGACCAGATAGAGGTTCTGCCCCCCCATGCCCTCGAAACGGCTGTCATGACGGGCCGTGTCGTAAACAAAGCCGAGCTTGTAAAGACCCGACAGGCCCTTCCTCGGCCCGAAGGCGGGTGTCCAGCTCACCTCAAGCGGCAGGGCCATGCCATCCATCGTGGCGCCGTTGAACTTGAAGCCCGTGCGTGTCTGATGGTGCGTATAGATTGCCTCGGTTTCAGTCAGGTAGAGACCGGTCTTGATGGCCATCTCATCGGTAATCTGCACCCGCACCCGTGTCGCCCAGTTCGACATGGGGAATGGCGCATGAGCCTTGTTATCCGATGCTGCACGCGGATTGCCGCAAAAAGCGCCGTTCATGAAATTGCAGTAGAGCGGATTGGCCGAGAAATCGGAAAGGAACGTCATGCGTCCCACAGCCGCGCTCACCCGGTCATACAGCATGGATTTTTCAACATAGGCCGAGACCAGATGAATCACGACATTGCCGACACCGCCATAGGTGGCCTGGCTCGGATTCAGGAAATCTCCGAATTTGTGGCTCGTCGGGCTGCCATAGCCACTGGCAAGAATGATATGCGTCGAGACACCTTGCAGGCCCGCCAGACGTTCCCAGTCGATATCGCTGCCATAGGTGAAGATACCGACATTGCCGACGCCCTTCTCCAGCCCCAGCCCGGGCGTGGGGGAGCCGAGCATCGCTTGCGTCTCGTTGGTATGCTGCACGTGAAACATCACGCCGTGCTCGCGTAACGCCGAGAGACTACCGAGCGTGGCAAGAGAATCAGCCCGCGCAATCCCGGCATGACCCATGATGATGCTGACCCCGAGCGTAACGCCCAGTTTAGACACTCCTCTCATGGTTGTGCTCCTCCTGCCTTCAGGTCCTCTCTATCGTTCCGTGGTTCAAGCGGCGGTTTGTGGCGATTTTCGGCCGGGCTGGCCTGAGCAATGTTTTGTCTGTTACGCTTGTGTTCTGTCCCACCCGCTCTACGAAAGGGTCGAACATGAGCGACCATCCCTTCCGGCAGGTCGATGTTTTCGCCGCCACGCCCTTCGCCGGTAATCCCCTGGCGGTCATTCTGGATGCCGATGGCCTTGATGATGCGCTGATGGCCCGCATCGCCAACTGGACCAATCTGAGCGAGACAACCTTCCTGTTGCGCCCCACGACGCCCGAGGCCTCGTATCGTGTGCGTATCTTCACGCCCGGCGGTGAGCTTCCCTTTGCGGGGCACCCGACACTCGGCACAGCCTTCGTATGGGCCTCCCTCCCCGGCAACACCCATGATGGCACCATCGTGCAGGAATGTGGTGTGGGGCTGGTGCGCGTGCGGGTCGATGGCACACGTTTTGCCTTCGCAGCCCCACCGAGGCGACGGGCCACCCCCCTGACGATCGAGGAGCGCAATACCGCCTGCGCGGCGCTGGGCCTTGCTCCCGATGATATCCTGGATGCTGCCTGGGGGGATAATGGCCCACCCTGGCAGCTTCTCTTCCTTCGTGAACGCAAGGATGTGCTCTCGGTCAAGCCTGACTGGTCGGGAATGGGCGACAATCTCTACGGGATCGTAGCGCCCTGGCAGGAAGACCATGATGAGACGGGCGCTGCCTTCGAGATCAGGGCCTTTGTCGGCCAGAACCAGGGATTTGAGGACCCGGTGACCGGCAGTCTCAATGCCGCCATGGCCCAGTGGATGATTGGCAAGGGAGCAGCCCCAGAGAACTATATCGCGAGCCAGGGTACTGCCATGGGCCGCAATGGCCGTGTTTCAATCGTCAAGAACGGGGAGACGATCTGGGTCGGGGGAACTGTGACGCCACGCATTGCAGGCACGCTGACACTCTGAAAACAGAAAAGGCGGCTCCTTTCGGAACCGCCTTTCTCACCTGAAACAGGCTTGATCTTATGGGATCAGGACCGTCTTGATGGACTTGTCGCCCTTCTTCATCAGGTCGAAGCCTTCCTTCCACTGGTCCAGCGGCAGGGAATGGGTCACCACACCCTCGACCGGCAGACGACCATCGGCAATGGCGGCAATGGTGAAGGGGTAGCAATACGGGCCCAGATGGGCGCCGAGCACGTCCAGCTCCTTACGGTCGGAGATGATGGACCAGTCGCAGGTCACTTCATCGCCGAACACGCTGAACTCGACGAAGCGGCCGAGCTTGCGGATCATGTGCAGGCCCTGACGAACGCTCGAGGGATGGCCGGTTGCTTCGATATACACATCGCAGCCATAGCCACCGGTCAGTTCCTTGACCTTGGCCACCACGTCTTCTTCAAGCGGGTTCATCACGATATCCGCGCCGAACTTCTTGGCCAGATCCAGACGGTCCTGCTTGGTGTCGAGCACGATCAGCTTGCTCGGGTTCTTCAGGCGGGCAGCGCCCACCATGCCCAGACCCAGCGTACCGGCACCGGCCAGAACCACCACGTCATCGAGCTGGATGTTCGCACGGTTCACAGCGTGAACGGAGCAGGCATAGGGCTCGATCAGGGCAGCCGCCTCGGCAGGCATGTCCTCGGGAACGCGATGGGTGCGCGACGTCTTGGGGAAGCGCATGTACTTCGCCATGGCGCCGTTGGTGTTGTTCTGGAAACCGTACAGGTCGTGACGCTCGCACATCCAGTACTGACCGCCCTTGCAGTAGCGGCAATCGTCGCAAGGAACGATCTGCTCGCTGATCAGGCGGTCACCCACCTTGTACTGCCCGCGCAGGTTCTCGCCGATTTCGACAGCGCGCCCGATGAATTCGTGGCCCGGGATCATCGGCGGCTTGACGTAGCGGGGCTGTTCCTTGTCGCCCCAGAAGGAAGGGGCGCCCAGGAAGCACTTGATGTCACCGGCGCAGATGCCAACGGTTTCGACTTCGATGATGATATCATCGGGACCGGCGCGGGGGACATCCACCTCTTCCCAGCGATAATCGCCGGGTTCGTAGGCGACGACGGCCATCATCTTTTCCGGCAGAGCGGCGCTGGCTGCTTCTTTCTGCAGGGCACCCAGGTCAGGCGTAACAATCTTGTTCATGGTCTTGGTCTTTCGGTTCGTGGCGTATCAGGCGTTGTGGTTACGCGCCGGAACCACGAGTTCCTTGGCGATCGTCTGAAGGATCAGGCAGCAGGAGGTTGCACCGGCATCGAGCACGCCGCGTGAACGCTCGCCCAGTCGGCTGGCGCGGCCGATACGGGCCACCAGATCGATTGTGGAGTCACGACCGCGTTCTGCCGCTTCCGACATCGCAATCAGGGCCTGCTCGAACGACTTTCCGTCATCCAGTGCCTTGTGGAAGGCTTCAACAGAAGGCTGCAGCGTATCGACAAGGGTCTTGTCACCTACGCGGGCATTGCCCAGGCTGTTGATCCCGGCCAGCGCCCCATCGAGCATCTGGGCGAAGAGCTTGCCATCAAGGAATTCGACATTGCGCAGCGGGATCGCCATGCCTTCGAAGAAACGGCCATAAAGCGGGCCCATCGAGCCGCCGATACCGGCCATCAGCGAGTCAGACAGGGCATCGAGGCCCTTTTCCATGACCGGCGGGTTGGCACCCAGCGCATCACCGCAGCGGGCAAAGCCCTTGGCCATGTTGATGCCGTGATCGCCATCGCCGATCTTGCCGTCGATCTCGCTCAGCCAGTCACGTGCCTTGACGATGGCATCGACCAGGGCCGAGATGACCTTCGTGGTTTCGGCGACGGGAATACCGCTCTTGGGCACGTATTTCTCGCCCGTCGCGGTCTTGACCAGTGCTTCGACCGGGTCGGCCTTGGCCGTCGGCGCTTCAGCAGCCTGAACCTGTGCCGCACCGGCACCGACGCGCACCAGACCAATGGATTCGGCGGGAGCGGCCATCAGGCGATCCAGCTCTTCATCGGTCTTCATGATCGTCAGGGTAGCGCCCTTCATCTCGAGCGAGGTGAAGAGATTGCCAACGAAGCGATGCGCCACCTCAATGCCCTTCTCCTTCAGGAGATCGGCAACATCAGCGTACAGCACATAGAGTTCGATGATCGGGGTGGCACCCAGACCCGAGAGCAGCACCGTCACGCGGTCGCCCTTGGTGAAGGGCAGGTCGGGCAGGATGTGCTCAAGCATCAGCTTGGCGATATCGCGCGAGCGGCCGAGCTCCTGAACCGACACGCCGGGCTCGCCATGATGGCCGATACCGACTTCCATGGTGCCGAGTTCGATCGAGAAATTCGGATGACCGTTGGCAACGATGGTGCAGGGCGTGAGGCCGACACCGATGGAGCGGGTATTGGCAATGGCCTTGCGGGCCACGGCAATCACCTCATCCAGCGAGCCGCCTTCTTCGGCGCGCGCACCGGCGGCTTTCCACATCAGGATTTCGCCAGCAACACCGCGGCGGCGCTCGGCTTCACTTGCCGGGGCCGACGCAACGTCATCGGTAGCGACCACGGTCTCGACCTTGATGCCAGCCTGCTGCGCATCACGCGCCGCCATGCGGACATTCATCGTATCACCCGCGTAGTTGCCAAACAGGCAGGCTACGCCAGCGCCCATATCGGCTTCCTTCATGGCGTCGAGGAAGCTCACAGCCGTCGGAGAAGAGAAGATCTCACCAATGGCAACCGAGTCCAGAAGGCCCGTACCGACATAGCCAAGGAAAGCCGGCTCATGGCCCGAACCGCCACCCGTGATCACGCCGACCTTGCGACGGCCCATGGTCTTGGCGCGCTTGACGACACGCGGATTGGCCGTTTCGACAATGATGTCGGGATGGGCGAGAAGTGCGCCGCGCACACCGTCTTCGACCACACCATCGGGGTCGTTGAAGATGCGGTCCAGCTTGGGCCGTGCTGCGGGAGACTGGGATGAAGCGCCATCGCCATGGCCGGTATGCGCTGCGTGAACGATTGAATGAACCATAATGGGCCCCATACTGTGTGCCGGGAAAACACCCTAAGTGCCCAAGAACCATAACCGTAACAGCGGTTATGAACGAAATCACACTAACGAGAGTGATATTCGTTACCTATTATGTGGGACCAGAGCAATCCTGATTACCGTTTCTGCATATGAACTACGGCGCTCCGTGTTTATTATGTTTATTTGTCAATACGTTGTCCATTGAGGAGCCCTTGGGTCGCCTACCGCGAGCACCCGACATTCATCTGATCAAACTGAACAAATGTGATATTTCGTGTCACTTCCGGACCATTCCGCCTGCCTGCGCCATGGTTTGAAAGACTCTATCCGTTCTTTTTCACATGATCAGCGACTATTGGCCTGTTTGCACGTCCCCGAGGCCATACGGCGACCATACGTGTATCGGCAGCATGATCACCAGTGGCGATCAAGTTCTGGTGTGACGCTTCGTTTGGAGTATTGATTGTTGTAAAACACTCCGAGAATACGTAAAAGTTACCGGAGCCACATCCGAAATAATAATACCTAAAAGAGGCCCCGGCACCGAACGATGCTGCACGAAAACCGCGTTGAGACGCTGCCATTGACCACTGCACAACGCGGGTTGTGGATGACGCAATTTCTAGCCCCTTCAGGATCGAGCCTGAATATTGCGGAAGCGATCCATCTTCGCGGAGCACTCCGCACAGATCTCTTCATCGAGGCACTCACCTGCGTACAGGCTGAGGCCGAGACGCTCAGGACCGCTATCGTCAGGAAACCAGAGGGGCCGGTTTACACGATCCGCCCACCAGGGTCCGTCGCCTGTCCTGTCATCGCGTTCCACGACATGCCCGATCCGGAACAGTCCGCCCGTGACTGGATGCTTGAACGCCTGCGTGCCCCGTTGGATCTGGAGCATGATCCGTTGTGGCAGAACGCCTTACTGCGGCTCAGCGACACGTATCATATCTGGTTTCACTGCTGTCATCATGCCGTGCTGGACGGATTTGCAGGCGGGATGGTGGCGGCGCGTGTCGCAGCCCACTACACCGCGCGCTACGCCGGAATATCCCCCCCGGAGGCCGCTTTCCTGCCACTCTCGACCCTGCATGAGCAGGAACAGGCCTACCGGCAGTCGCCACGCTTCGAAAAGGACAAAGCCTACTGGAGCGAAGCGCTTTCAGAAGCACCCGAGCCGGTCTCGTTGTCGCTGCGCCCCCAACGTGCGCCCAGTGGTGAGGCTGGCGGCGCGATAACCCGCGCCGCCTTCATGTCGGATGAGCGCGCCGAGAGTCTGACCCGGATCGGCCGTGCGCTGGAGGCGACCCTCCCCCAGACACTCACAGCCCTTCTCGTGGCTTATCTCTATCGCGTTACCGGACAATCCGACCTTGTCGTGGGCATGCCCGTCAGTGCACGCGCCAATCGTCAGCTCAGACAAACGCCCGGCATGGTCGCCAATGCTGTAGCGCTGCGTTTTAGGATCGTACCCAAAACCAGTTTTGCCGACCTGGTCGGCATGGCACGTCGGGCCATGCGTAATGCGTTACGCCACCAGCAATATCGGTACGAGGATATGCGACGTGATCTCGGGCTGTTCAGCAATACCACCCAGATCAGCCGTATCGGCATCAATATCGAGCCTTTCGACTATAATCTCTCCTTCGGTCCCATCACCGCGCGCAACGAAAATCTGAGCAATGGCGCGATGGAAGACCTGACCATCTTCGTCTTCGACCGCAAGGACGGCGCTGGCCTGTGTTTTCAATGCGATGCCAATCCAGCGCTTTACGCGACCCATGAACTGGATGCCCATCTGACCCGGATCCTGCGTCTGGCTGAACAGATCGCTAACGTACCGGATACCACGCTCGATCATCTGTCCCTGCTCACGCCAGAAGAACGCGCCGCGCAGGAAGCCAGAAACCGAACGACCCGCCGCGACTGGCCGACCACTCCCCTGACAAAGCTTATCGACAAAGGGGTCGGTCATGGCTCCGGCCCCCTCGTCAGCGATGCCTATGGCGTGATGACGCGTGAGGTATTTCTTCGACAAAGCCGTGCACTGGCCGAACAGCTTCGGGCAGAAGGCATAGGGCCGGGCAAGCTGGTCGCTCTGGCCCTGCCACGCGACAGACGCATGATCCTTGCTGTTGCCGCTGTCCTGCAGGCAGGCGCCGCATGGCTGCCCCTCGATATCGCCTCGCCCCAGGCACGGGCAAAACTGATCCTCGAAGATGCTGAACCCAGTGCCGTCATTGTGCCGGACGCTGCCCATATCGACTGGGCGGCAGAATACACCGCATGGGCTCTTACGAGCGAGACGTCCACGCTTCAGCGACTTTCGCGAGGGAAAACGGCCTCGTCCTCGCCCGTCCCGGATGACACGGCCTATGTCACCTATACCTCGGGAACGACCGGGCGACCCAAGGGGGTCGTTGTTCCCCGCAAGGCCCTGACAAACTTCCTGCATGCCATCACGGAAAGACTGGCCTATAGCGCGCGGGAAACACTTCTGGCTGTCACGGCCTGGACATTTGATATTGCCGTGCTCGAAATGCTCCTGCCGCTCACATCCGGCGGTGCCTGTGTCATTGCCAGCCGCGAGGATATCCTCGAGCCAGGCCGTCTGGCAGCCCTTGTTCGGGAACATGGCATCACAGCCATGCAAGCGACCCCGACGCTTTGGCAGACCCTGCTAGGCACAGCCGAGAGCAGCGCCCTGCAGGGTATGATGCTCATGAGCGGGGGCGAGGCGATGCCAGCCCATATGGCGCGCCAGATGCTGCATCTCGGCCGGGCGGTGCATAATCTGTATGGCCCCACGGAAACCACGATCTGGTCCACAACGCATCATCTCGACCCTCAGGAAACCGATACGCCGGCCGCTGGGCATGCTCTGGCCAATACACAGCTTTACATCATCGGGCCTGATCAAACCCCTCTGCCAGATGGCATTGTCGGCGAATTGCTGATTGCGGGTGACGGGGTTGCCACAGGCTATCTCAATCAGCCGGAACTCACGTCGAGCCGCTTCATCCCCGACCCTCTTGGGGTACCTGGACGCAAGGCCTATCGCACAGGCGATCGGGCGGCGATTGGACATGACGGGACGTTGACCGTCCTTGGGCGCGGCGACCAGCAGATCAAGATACGCGGGATGCGTATTGAACCCAGTGAGATCGAAAGTACGTTGCTCAGCCTGCCGGAAATCCTGCAGGCCGCCGTGATGATCGAGAAAGACCCTGCACGCGGCGCGCCTCTCCTCGCCGCCTATCTCGTACCCGCGACCCATGGCGCAAGGCTCGACCCTTCACAGATCAGACGCACCCTTCTTGGCCTCCTTCCCCCCCAGATGATCCCGGTGCGTATCGTCTGCGTCGAGACACTGCCGCGCATGACAAGCGGCAAGCTCGACCGGGCGGCGCTGGCCTCCCTGCGTGAAGAGACGGAGACGACAACCTTCACCGAAGCCCGCACCCCGGCGGAACGCAGGCTCAGCGCATTATGGGGCGAACTGCTCGAGCTCGAACGCGTCGATATCCATACCAGCTTCTTCGAACTCGGCGGCGACAGCCTCATGGTCGTACAGATGATCGCCTGCCTCTCACGCGAGGGTTACGCGCTTCCTGTCGGGCAGGTTTTTGCCGCTCCGACAATTGCGCTTCTGGCTCCCCTGCTCGAAGGGGGCTCGGTCACCTGCGACCCGCTTGCACCATGCCTTGCCATACGGGCTCAGGGACACAACGCGCCGGTCTTCTGTTTTCATCCCGTGATCGGCATGAGCTGGAACTTCAACACGCTGGCCCCACTCCTTTCTGAGTCCCATCCGGTCTATGGCCTGCAGGATGCCGGACTCCTGCTGAAGGACGATGCGCCCGCAACGCTCGCTGCCCTGGCGGCCTTCTATGTTGCCGAATTGCGGCGCCTGCAGCCGCACGGCCCCTATCATTTGGTCGGGTGGTCCATGGGTGGCGTTGTTGCCCATGAAATTGCGTCTCTCCTGAGACAGGAGGGGGAGGACATAGCCCTACTGGCCATGCTCGATTCTTATCCCTGCCTGCTCCAGGATCAGAGCCTTGCGCCAGATAGCCCCCAGGCCATACGCGCTGCCCTGCAATTCCTGCAGATCGCTCCGGTCGAGGATGCAGCTTTGCCCGATACGCTCGATGGCCTGGCCGATCTGTTTCTGGAAACGCTGGACACAACGGTGCTTCCGGATCTGCCTGAAATCGACCTCAATGCCCTGACCAGCCTTGCCGAGAAGCTGCGCCTGATTACCAGACGCAATATCGAGATGCTGCTCGCCCATGTTCCGACGCCCAATGATGCCGATATCCTGTTCCTCAGGGCTGCGGACAAGGGAAACCAGAACGAGGTGACGATCGTCTCGGACGACCCGTATGCCTGGAGGGCGTACAGCTCTGGCCATATCACGGCCCATGACCTTGACTGCCGTCATGGCGATATGCTGCTGCCCGGCCATGTCGAGACCGTTGCGCGTTGGATCAATATCAGCCTCGCGCAGGACCGCACGCCCGCATCCTGCCTCTCGGCAGCCTGACCGGATGCCGCCATGAAAATCGTGATCTTCACCATCGGTACGCAGGGCGATGCGCGTCCATTCGTCGCCCTTGGGCAGGGCCTCGCCAGACGGGGCCACGACGTCTGTATTGCCACATCAGCGCGCCACGAATCCCTCATAAGGGGTGGTGGTCTCGGGTTTGCCCCCATCGAGTCCGATTTCGCCGATCTGATGACACAGAAACATGCTGTGCTGGAAAAGGGAAACCAGTTGCGCATGGGATGGCAGGTCGCCCGTGCCCTGTGTCGGTGGATGCCTCTCTGGGTCAGGCAGGCGATGGAAGCCACGAAAGGGGCAGAACTCGTCATCGGATCGGGCTCCGGCACGATACTCGGAGCCTCGATTGCCCAGAGGCGGGGCATAGCGTTCGTTCAGGCGCAATTCATGCCCATGACCCCGTCGAAATGGGTGCCTCCCCTGTGGCCGAACCCGGCCCTGCGCTTGCCCGGTATCCTGCACAAGGCGCTGACCCATGTGGCACGATTCCTGATCTGGCGTTTCATGTCTTTTCCGGTGGCGATCATGCGTCGCGAGCTGTCCCTGCCTCCCATCGGGTGGAAGGGACCGTGGTCCGAAACGGACAGCGCGGGTAACAGGCGCTATCTGCTTTATGCCTTCAGCCGGCACATCCAGCCCCAACCCGCTGACTGGTCGCGTGACCGCATTGCCGTAACCGGGAGCTGGTTCTACGACCAGAAAACAAGCTGGCGCCCCTCACCGGAGCTGGAAGCATTTCTCGCCGCCGGTCCGGCCCCGGTCTATGTCGGGTTTGGCAGCATGATGACCGGCAAACCGGAGAAATTTACCGCGCTCATTCTCAAGGCCTTGCGCCTGACCGGGCGACGCGCGATCGTCGCGACAGGCTGGGGGGCACTCAAAAACC
Source organism: Asaia sp. HumB (assembly GCF_030263835.1). NCBI lineage: Bacteria > Pseudomonadati > Pseudomonadota > Alphaproteobacteria > Acetobacterales > Acetobacteraceae > Asaia > Asaia sp. HumB. Next base: position 712,524 of record NZ_JARPML010000002.1, read on the forward strand.
TCAAGCCCGACCAGGAGGGGGATATCTTTTTCATCGACAACGCCCCCCATGACTGGCTTTTCCCCCGCGTATCCCTTGCGGTTCATCATGGGGGCGCTGGAACGGTGGCGGCTGCCACGCGCGCCGGCCTGCCTCAGGTGATCATACCGTTTCTGGCTGACCAGTTTTTCTGGAGCTGGCGCCTGAAGGTTATCGGTATCAGCCCGATGCGCCTGTCGCGCAGGACACTCACCGCCGAAAAACTGGCCGAGGCCATCGGGCGCGCAACAACACGCGCTCCGCGCGACAAGGCTGCCTCATTGCGTCCACTGATCGAAGCAGAGCAGGGTGTCGAGAGCGCTATCGACACGCTTGAGGGCTGGGGCCTGTTGAGGCAGGAAACCCGGAGTGCCACCCTGACCACAGGGATATTACCGCGTTGACGCCAGCCACGCCCTCTACCGAGCAAGCTCATGATCGCTCAGTGCTCTCAGCGCCCTCGGGCATGGCAGGCGCGCCACAGGCTGTGATCAGGGTGGAGAAGCTGGTCAAATCCTACGGGGATCGGCAGGTTGTCTCGGGTCTGGATTTTACGGTCGCTCGCGGTGAAATCTTCGCCTTTCTGGGGCCCAACGGCGCAGGCAAGACCACCACGATCAAGATGCTGACTACCCTGCTTCCCCCTGATAGCGGACGCATCCTGTTGAATGGCATCGATCTGGCCAATGACCCGATGGAAGCCAGGCGCCATTTTGGCGTGGTATTCCAGGAATGTACCCTGGACCCTGCCATGACCGTGCAGGAGAATCTCTGGATCCATTGTGCGTTCTATCGAATCCCGCGAGCCGAGAGGGCGTCACGTATTGCAGACGCGCTAACCCTGTTCGATATGACGGACCACGCGCGGCAGATGGTCAGGACCCTGAGTGGCGGTCTCAAGCGGCGGGTCGAGATCGCCAGATCCCTGCTGCACCGCCCAGCCCTGATTTTTCTGGATGAGCCGACTCTCGGGCTCGACCCGCAATCACGGCGTGTGCTGTGGGATCATCTACAGGCGTTGCAGGCCCATCAGGGTACGACCATTTTCCTGACGAGCCATTATCTCGATGAGGTCGAACGCGTTGCACAGAGCGTCGCTGTGATCAAACAGGGACGCATCCTGACCCAAGGCGCGGTCAGCGCTGTGATGGATCACGCTCAGCAAGGTTCGCTGGAAGATAGCTTCCTCTCTCTGACCGCCGGGGAAGAGCCGCGTTGATGATCGATGTCATCTATAATTTATGGCTCAGGCAAATCAGGAGCTTCTTGCGTGCGCGAGGCCGGCTGATTTCGGCGCTGGCACAGCCTTTCCTGTTTCTCGTTGCCCTCGGTCTGGGCTTTGCGCCGGTTTTTCGCAAGGCGGGCGAAGGGGATTATTTCACGTTCCTCGCACCGGGGGTGGTGGGCGCAGGTATCCTGTTCAACACGGTCTATTCAGGTGCGGATTTACTATGGGACAGGCAATTCGGGTTCATCAAGGAAACACTGGTCTCGCCGGTTTCCCGACACTGGATCCTGCTCGGACGTGCGCTGGGTGTGGCAAGTGTCGCGTTGATCCAGGCTATCATCGTGAGTGTGATATGCCTGATACTGGCAGGTGCTCTCCCTTCACCCGCCCATCTGGCGCTCGCCTTCGCCTTTGCCCTGCTTCTGGCTCTGCTCTTTGCCTTTTTCGGCTCGGTGCTGGGCTCCGTCATGAGCGATGCCCAGAGCTTTTCACAAATCGTCAATTTCATCCTGACGCCGCTTTTCTATCTTTCCGGCGCTGTCTTTCCCCTTGAAGGGCAAAGCCGTCTTATCAGGGCGCTCGCCTTCAGCAACCCGCTGACCTACGGCATTGACGGCATGAGAGGCGCCCTGACCGGCCACGCTCTGCTGAACCCGCTTCTGTCCCTGTCGGTGCTCGGCGTCACAACCCTTCTTTTGGCTCTTGCCGCCCAGATAGCGTTCTCCCGCATTCGACCCTGACCCCTCAGCGATCAGGCGCCTTTGGCCTTCCTCCCCATTTCGCCGTGCCAGACATAATCCCTGCGCGGCAGTCCGGCCTGAAACAGTATCGCACCATTGATCAGCAAACCCGAAAGAGCCGGACTCAGACCAAAGGGGCCCCAGCCCAAGGCGAAAACCACGCCACCTGATACAAGCCCGAGGAACAGGGCAACAAGCAGCCGTGCAGGGGAAACGCGATATCCCGTCACGCAAAGCAGCACGGCGGGCAGGAGCTGCACCAGACCCACATAGAACAGCCGGTTAAGTGTCACGATCAGCGCGGTATGCAGGGCAGCTGTCAGCACGGAAAGGCCAAGATAGAGCGCAATGATGGCCAGACCCGTGCGCTTTTGCGCAGGGGCAGAAAGATGCGGCGTGAAACTGCCGGTGACGATCGCCGCAAGGCTGAGACACACCGCCCCGAGCCAGACGAGCGCGGTCAGGGCCACCGCGCCTGAGACGATCCCGACACCCCAACCCGGCAGCAGATGCGACGCTACCGAGAGAAAGACTGAGTCGGGCCGTCCCATGATGACAGGATGGGTCAGGCCGAAACACGCAATGACGACGAGCAGCGGAAACAGCACCATATAAAGCGGCATCCAGATCTGGGCCCGTCTGATGGTTTGCGGATCACGGGCCGAAAAGACGGCGGCAGCGGTTTGTGGCGCGATGCAAAAGCCGAAAGCCTGCGTCACGATCGTGCTCATGATCATCACACAGGTCGAAAAAGGATGTGGACTGGCACCATGCAGCGCCACGTTGAGAGGGCGCGTCGCCTGATGGGGCCAGGCTAGGAGGGCTGCAAACGCCACACAGACGATGGAGAGCAGGATAAGGCCATCCTTCAATGCCGCACTCAGCGCCGCACCACGTAATCCGGCACCTGCCACAAAAAGGAACGCGAGCAATGCTGCGAACGCACTGAGCATGACAGGGGAAACAGGCAGGGCGAGGGTCGAGAATACCGCATCCAGCCCTATGAACTGCATGGTCCCCAGCGGGAGCATCAGAATAACGAGCACAAGGCCTGTCACACGCCCGACAAGCGTACTCCGGAAATACCCCCCCAGCAGGTCTGGCAAGGTGATGGCACCCAGGCGGTTTCCCACCCGCCATAACCGGGGATACAGCACCATCCCGACCGGGAAGGCGAGCAGGATATACCCGACAAACCACAATGCCACGTCGATGGAACCGCTCGCGGCGATACCTCCGGGAAAGCCCAGAACCGAACCGATCGAATAGGTCTCGCCCACTGAAAGCAGAAAGAAGAGCGCAACGCCGAACTGCCCTCGCGCGGCAAAAAAGGCGCGAGGGTCACGGGTGACGCCGCTTCTGAGCGGCGCGCAGGCCAAACCCAGGGCGAGCAGGAGGACGAGAACGAAACCCGCCACTCTCAACGTTCTGCCCCTCTGACAGGTGCAACATCCTCAGCGATTATCCCCATGGGCCGGAGTGCAAGGGCAAGGCAGAGCGTCGTAAACGGCAGACAGGCAAACAGCCACCATAGGATCACCGGCACACCAAGCAGGCGCCAAGAGGCCCCATAAAGAAAAGGCATGGGCAGCAGAACCGCGCAGAACGGGGCTCCCACCAGCAGGAGACGTTGCCAGTGAAGGGAAAAACGGGACGACATGGCACACTCGGGTTCAGGAGACCGGAACGCCCGACATAACGGCAAGTGCCATCATGGGGCCAGCCCCGAATATCACGCCTGAATTGCCTCTCAGACAAACGAAGCAGACGGGGCGTCAGCCTCGCTGGCAAAGCACCTCTCCTTCATTTACTCCTACAAGGCAGCAGCGCGAACGGGTGGTGGCTCAGAGCTCCGCCCACTGACGCAGCAGGTTGTGATAGGTCGAGGTCAGCCCGAGCACACCCGGATGATCATCGGGAAGAGCCTTGCGGGTCTCGATGATCGAACGGTCGAAGTCGTACAGAAGGGCACGCTTCGTATCGTCGCGCACCATGGACTGGCTCCAGAAAAACGAGGCCCAGCGTGAGCCGCGTGTCACCTCACTCACGCGATGCAGGCTGGTAGACGGATACAGCACCATGTCACCAGCGGGCAGTTTGACACGTTGCTCGCCATAAGTGTCCTGAATGACCAGTTCACCCCCGTCATATTCATCCGGCCCGGTAATGAAGAGCGTTGAGGACACATCGGTCCGGATTCTGAAGCCGCTCTCGGGGATGGGGCGTATGGCGTTATCGACATGGGCGCCGAATTTCATGCCCACATCGTAGCGGTTGAAAAGCGGCGGGAAGACGCGCAGCGGCAGGGCGGCACTATTGAAAACGGGGTTCCGGCCCAGCGCCCGCAACACGATCTCGCCCAGTTCGCGCGAGGCCTCGCAATCCTGAGGCACCTGAAGGTTGTGCTTGGCTTTTGCCGATTGCTGCCCGGCGGTCACCTTGCCGTCCAGCCACGACGCCTGCTCAAGCGTCTGACGGCAATGACGCAGCTCTTCAGGTGTCAGGACATTGGGAATGTGAACCAGCATGGGCGCTCTCCTGTGCAATCGACTTCTTGTAATTGAGAATGAATCTGATTAACAGGGAATGAGCGGTTGGTTACACCCCGTAACAAGAACAAAAACCCCGAATGGGGGTGTACGCACCTCACATGAACAGGAGAGCCTCATGGCTGCGCCCGCTGGCGACCTCGCCTCACTTCCCTTCACCCCGTGGGAAATGTTCCTCGGTGCCGGCCCCGTCGTGCGCTTCGTCATGATGCTGCTGATCGTGGCCTGCGTGATCAGCTGGGCGGTGTTTGTCGCCAAGGTCGTTGAGGTCATGCGTGTCAGGCGTGCACTGTCACAGGCCGAACTGAAGCTGGAAAATGCAGCCTCGCTTGCCGAGTCCCAGTCGCTCTGCCCTGATATCGGCATCGTCCGCGCCCTGCTGCTCGCAGCCTCCAATGAATGGACACGCTCTGCCGATGTGCTGGAAGACCGCGAAGGACTGAAAGAGCGCATCATGCTGCATCTTGAGCGTCTGGAAGCCGCAGAAGGGCGTCGCCTGATGCGCGGCACGGGAATTCTGGCTACGATCGGCGCGACATCGCCGTTTATCGGGCTTTTCGGCACGGTATGGGGCATCATGACCTCGTTCACCGGTATTGCCGCCACGAAGGCCACGAGCCTTGCTGTGGTCGCCCCCGGCATTGCCGAGGCCCTGCTTGCCACTGCGCTGGGACTCGTGGCGGCCATTCCAGCCGTCGTGATCTATAATTTCCTGTCGCGACAGTGCCTTGGCTGCAAGGCGCAGGTGGGTGATCTCACCGCGCTCATCCTGCGTCTCGTCTCACGCGACCTGAGCCGCCTGCATGTGCAGGGCGGCGGTGGGCAGGTGCTGCGCTTTGCAACACCGCGTGCCGAGCAGGCCGGCCGCTGATCATGGCGCTGCGTATGCGTCATGCCGACGACACGGCGCTCGATGCCCATGAGCTGAACGTGACACCGCTGATCGATGTCATGCTCGTGCTTCTGGTTATCTTCATGGTGACGGCACCGCTGAGCACGGTCAACGTTCCGGTGGATCTGCCCTCCTCAACCCAGAAACCTGCCCCGCGTCCGGCCAATCCGATTTTCGTCACGGTGAAAGCCGACAAATCCCTGGCTCTGGGTGAGGACGATATCAGCAATGAGGCGCTTCCCCTGCGCCTCGTGACCCTGACGAACGGCCACAAGGATGAGCGCATCTTCCTGCGCGCAGACAAGACCGTGGATTACGAGACGCTGATGAAAACCATGGATCTGCTGCGCAAGGCAGGGTTCCTGAAGGTGGCGCTCGTCAATCTGCAGGGTCAGGAGGAGGGCGACGAACCGTGACCGCAAGGCGTTATCGCATGGCGCCAGCCACCCCGGCAGCGGCTTCACCCGCAGCAGGAGACATGCTGTCCTTTCGCGCTGTCTACCAGCTTCATCAGAAGCTTGAGGGGCAGAGGCAAAGACGTCTTGGTGGCTGCTCTGCACTCGCCATCCTTGCCTTGACGGGTCTCGGGATCTGGGCAGCCTCGACGCTGCGCGCAACCCCGCCCCTTCTCTATGCGCCCCCGCCTGCTGCGATCGCCATCGATCTTGCACCCGAGCCCGCCAGTATTCCTTCGCCGCCCCAGGAGCGGCCGCCCGGGCCGCCTCAGGTCGCCACGCCGGAACTGCCCGCGCCTGAAAAACCTCCCGAAATCATGGCTCCTCCGTCGCCCGCCCCCCTGCCGCCCGTGCCGGTGCCTGCCAAAATCAAGGTGCCGCCGGTGCGCCGCAAGGTAACGCCCACACCGCCCGTACCGCGCCACGTCGCTCCACTCGTGCCAACGCAGTCGACAGCGAATACCGCACCCCCACCTTCGGATGCGCCCCCTTCGACCGTATCGGCCACCAGCGCCAAGGGAGCGCCTTCGACGCGGGAAATGTCGCAGGCCAAGGCAAGCTGGCAAGGCAGTCTTCTGGCGCGGCTTGAACGCTTCAAGCGCTATCCGGCACAGGCACAGGCCGAGCATCAGGAAGGAACGGTGATGCTGCGCTTTACGATGGACCGCAAAGGCCATGTGCTCTCCGCCAGTCTTGTCAGACCGACCGGCTATGCCATGCTGGATGACGAGACCCTCGCGCTTGTCCGGCGCGCCGAGCCTTTGCCTGCCCCGCCCGATACCATATCGGGTGCAACGCTAAGCCTTACCGTTCCTGTGGAATTCTATATGGAGGAACACTGATCGATTGGCCCGAACCGGGATGTCAGGGCAAGTAAGCGACCTGACCACCGCCACATGGAACGATCTGCAGTGATCACATATCGGGCAGCCTGCCCCCGGGTGGGGCCCGCTGTTCTTGCGCGGGCGCAGTCTTGCCCTCACAATACACTCTTATGATGGCAGCAAACCAAAAGCCTCCGGTACGGCCCCGACAAGACGCCTCCTGTTTAGACAACCGGACAGCGTGACGGCCTGATGCGTCATACCCCCGACACCCGTGAAACGTCGCCTGCCTCGAGCGCGCATCCAATAGCTGACACGACAGGTGAGACGCCAACCGGCCGGTTCGAGATCATCCCGCCCCCTGATCGCATGACGCGGGATGTGGCATCTCTCCCGGCACGACTCGTCCTGACCGGATCCTGGCTCAGCCATGATTCAGCGTTGCCTGACTGCACGGTTGAGGCACTCGCCCCGATGGGCAAGGCCACCACACTGGCCTGCGATGTCTCAGGCGTCACGGACTGGGACACCGGGCTGATCGCGTTTCTGTGGGATGTGCGCCGCCTGTGCGATGCATCACAGCGCATGTTCGACACCACACCCCTGCCACATCCGATGCAGCAATTGCTTGATCTGCTTCCTGATCAGGCTGGCCCCGCGACACCGAGGAGAAAACCCCGCCAGCCTTTCCTCGAGCATGTCGGGGGCAAAGCGATTGATGTGCTTGCCGAGACGGGTATCGTGGCCGGTATGGCCTCAGGCACGGCGCTGGCAGCGTTCCGCTCACTGTTCCGGCGTGTTGGCCTGCGGCGCAGTGACCTGTCTTCCGATCTGTTCAGTGCTGGCCCGTCAGCCCTGCTGATCGTCGGTGTGGTCAATTTTCTTGTGGGTGCCATTCTGGCCTTTGTCGGTGCCGTGCAGCTGCAGAAATTCGCCGCAGGTATCTATGTCGCCAGTCTGGTCGGCATTGCGACCGTACGCGAAATGGCAGCGGTCATGACGGCCATCATCATGGCCGGACGCACAGGCGGGGCCTATGCCGCACGTATATCCACCATGCAGGGCAATGAGGAAATCGACGCGCTGAAGGTTTTCGGCATCTCGGTTTCATCCTACCTCATCCTGCCCGCCGTGCTCTCGCTCGTTGTCACCATGCCGTTTCTCTATCTCTATGGCTGCCTGATTGGCATGCTGGGCGGCTATGTGGTGGCCATATCGATGCTCGACATCACGAGCCTTGGCTATTTTCATCAGACCGTCATTGCCTTTGGCATCGGCCAGTTCATCTTCGGGGTCATCAAGAGCATCGTGTTTGGCGCGTTCATCGGGCTGACGAGCTGCCGCATCGGCCTCAAGGCCGGGCGATCGGCGGCAGATGTCGGTATTGCCGCAACGCGGGCCGTGGTGATTGGCATTGTTGGGGTCATTGCGCTCGATGCCATCTTTGCTGTCATCGCCAATAGTCTGGGGGTCTGAGCCATGAGCCATGAGACAGACACACAGCCCCCCGCTCCCGCCATCCTGACAATGCAGGACGTGACCCTCGCTTTCGGCCCCAAGGTCATCCAGTCGCATATCGATTTATCGGTGCGGCGGGGCAGCATTTTCGCGGTGATGGGGGGCTCGGGCTGCGGCAAATCCACCCTGCTCAAAAGCATGATCGGCCTGCTGCGTCCCACTACGGGCCGCTTCATGGTTGGCGAGCAGGACTACTGGAAAGGCACGGATGCCGATCGCACGCAGATCAATCACCGCTTTGGCGTGCTGTTCCAGAGCGGTGCCCTGTGGAGCTCGATGACTGTGGGCGAGAATGTCGCCCTGCCCCTGCAGATGTTCACCTCTCTCGATGCCCGGGCCATCAGACGGCTGGTGGAGCTCAAACTCGCTCTGGTGGGCCTGCTCGACGCCATCGATCTTGCACCGTCGGAAATCAGTGGCGGCATGCGCAAGCGCGCCGGCCTTGCTCGCGCTCTGGCCCTCGACCCCGATATCCTGTTTTTCGACGAACCCTCTGCGGGGCTTGATCCGATCACCTCAGCGCGTCTGGATGACCTCATCCTTAATCTGCGTGACGGTCTGGGCGCGACCATCGTCATCGTGAGCCATGAACTGCCCAGTCTGTTCAGTATCGCAGACGATGGCATTTTTCTCGATGCCATCACCAAAAGACCCATCGCCCACGGCTCGCCGCGCTTTCTGCGCGATCACTGCGACGACAGTCAGGTCCATGCTTTCATGAACCGGCAACGCAACGAAGAAGGATCCCCCTCATGAACAGGCAAGCCCTTGTCGGCGCATTCGTGCTGGGTGGTATGGCCCTCATGGTGGCGGCCTTTGTCTTTTTCGGCAATTTCCATCCGTTCACCCATACAGATCGGGCAGTCCTGATCTTTCGTGGGTCAACCAACGGTCTTTCTGTGGGTGCGCCGGTCAATTTCCGTGGCGTTCAGGTCGGTGCGGTCGATCGCATTGCCATCGAATACGATCCGAAAAACCGCGAGGCCTATATCCCGGTCTATGTCACGCTGCGACGCGACGACATTCTGGTGGCCGGGCAGAAGCATGGCCATCTTCCGAGCCTGAAAAGCCTCGTCGATCATGGTCTGCGCGGTGAGATGAACCTCAAGAGCTTTGTCACGGGCACGTCGCAGATCGATCTGGACATCTCGCCCGATACGCCGGCAATCCTGCATCCCGAACTCACGAACGAGACCGAGATCCCGACGCGCCAATCGTCCATTCAGGCCATTACCAATACCATCACCCACCTGCCTTTGCGCAAGCTCAGCGATGACGCGGCTGCAACCATCGCCATCATGCACCATCTGGCCGAAATGCTCGATGAACGCCTGCCGGCCCTTGCCGACAACCTGCAACAGACATCGCAGAGCACACGCGCGACACTCGATGCCGCACATGACATGATCACAGCCGTCCAGCCGCAATTGCTGCGCACCCTGGCCAGCGTGGACCGGCTGGCCACGACCGGGTCTGATCAATTGACTGCTCGCGGGCAGGAATTGCGTCTGCTGCTGCAAAACAGCCGCGAAACCATGGTGACCGCCAACAAGACACTGTCGAACCTGCAAGGCATGACCTCACCCCGCTCGATTGATCGCGCCAATCTGGATGCCAGCTTGCGCGATATTGCCTCGGCGGCTGCAGCTTTGCGCGGCTTTGCCAATGATGTGGAGCGCAACCCGCAACTTCTGCTGACAGGACGCCGCCAATGAAAACGCGCCAGCTTATTCCGGCCATCGCTCTGGGCCTGCTGACGGGCTGTGCCTCGGCGCCCGTACAGTTCTATACAATTGCCCCGGATCCGGGCACGGCCTTACCGGCAGGCACGGGAACGGCGGTGGTCTATGTTCCGCGCATCGTCATGCCGGACTATCTGGATACACAGGACATCCTGGTCCGTGATGGCAGCCGATTGATACGCAGCAGCAACGGGCGCTGGGCCAGCCGCCTGTCGCAATCAGCGACCGATCTGATCGTGGCGCGCCTTTCGCAGGACTGGCCGCAACGCACGATCACGGCCCATTCCCCTCTGGAAACCCCGGAGTCACGCCTGAGCATCACGATCGAGCGTATGGATCTGACCAGGCAGGGTAAGGCTATTCTGCTTGCCTCATGGACCGATCTCCCTGGCGACGACGCCCGCCCGGCGCGTCAGGGCCGTACCAGTCTCAGCGTGCAGGGTAGTGTGGCCGATGATGCGGCCAAGGCGGCCCTGCTGCAGAAACTGTTCGAGCAACTGGCTGACCGCATCGCAAGTACGCTGTCCCAACGCTGAAGACCGCCTGAACCAGGGAGATGCCCCTGACGCCCCGGGTCGTTCCGAACTGGGGCATCGGCTCAGAAAGCGGCCTGGATACGGCTGCCCACAGCGTTGATCGAACGGCCCTTGTTATTGACTGTGCCGACCGTCTGGGAGCGCGTGGCATCGATGTGACTGTACTGCAGCTGGATGCGATAATGCCGGTTGATGTACCAATTCAGCCCACCCGACCAGACGGTCTGTGTGCCGCCGCGCACCCCGCCCGTCATCGAGGCAGGCGCATCGCCGCGCAGATTGCTGTTGAAGTCGAGCACACTCCAGCGTCCGACCAGTTCGAGCGCGCCCCATTTGTTGTTCCAGATATCGAAATCCTCTGTCGGGGCGGGCGATGAAAACGCGGCATCCTTGGGGCTGTAGCGCCGCGGCTGTCCGAACAGGGTGTAGCTGCCCGCCACGTAATAGCCGTCAAAGCCGAGATTGGGCGCGGGACCCTTGACCCTTGCAGCTGCGGTACGGTCGACACCGATATGATAATATTCCGCCTGGATGAGCGCGGCCCTGTAGCGCAGGGCGATTTCCGGACCGATCGCCCAGACCTTGCCGATATCGGCGATGGTCCCGGTAGAAACGAGACGCTCATTGGTCAGGCGTGTCTCAGGACGATCGCTGAGCGAGAGGACACGTCCCTGCGATGTCTGGTTGCGTTTGAAAGACATGGTGGAGGACATGCCAAGGTGAAGATCGACATTGGGTGTTGCCACCGGGCGACCTGCCACACGCAGCAAACCACCCATCTGGCTGTCGGACACCGTGGGGTCATTGGTGCGATCACCATAAGTCTGACCCGTCAGATAAGCGCCGAGATACCAGCGCTTTTCATGCGTGCGCCCACCAAGGCTCATACGGGTATCGCCCGCAGCAATCAGACGCACTACTTCCGAAATCGAGGCACGCTCCATCAGAATGAAGCCGTTGGACGATTCTGAATCCTGCATCGTCACGCGCGGCTGATAATAGCCAAAGGTGAACTGCGAATTGTGGATGCCACTATAGACCATATTGGCTTCATACAGCCCAGCCGTCCCGTCGACCGTGCGCCCCCATTCTGGCGTAAGGTTGGCCAGAAGATTGCCGTAACGCCATGTCAGCGGCAGACGCAGGCGACGGGCATTTTCGTTCATCTTGGGGAAACGACCGGTCTGCCCCTGAGCCGTACCGCCCGTTGACGGAAAACCGCCAATATCCAGATGCATGACCAGCCCCACCGAAAAGGCATAGAGCCCGTCACTGGATGCGATGGTCGGACGCCCGGCAGGAAAGCCGATCCGTATTCCGCCGATATCGACCGTTTCAGCAGATTTCGTGGCCCGGCGGAAATCGGCCAGTGACATGTTCAGACCATGATCGGGCGGCGGGATCAGATGGGTATCATAAGCCACCTGTGGGTCAGAGGGCTTGCCCTCCCCATGTGACCGGGCCGATGCCAACTGTATGCCTTCCCCTCCAGCACCAGTCGCCTGACCGGGCGATGTAGGGCCGGGCGATGCAGTGCCCGCCCCGCTCCCCGGGCTGGAAGGAGACGCCGAGGTATGCACTGCCCTAGCGGTTTGCGAGGCAGCGCCGCCCACCCCGGCTGATGCCGTGAGAACACCAGGGGCGTCTTCATGAGGCTTGGTGTGCTGCGGCCCATCGGATGTCACATGCAAGCCCGGTCGCGCATCAGCGACATCATGAGAGCTGGCTGTTCCAACAACGCCGGTGACACGACTATGACGGTTAGACACCGCCTTGTTTTGCGCAAGTTCCGACTGACGGCGCAGGGTGCGTTCCTTCGCCAGTTCGCGACGCAGATCGCTAATCTGCCCCTGCATCTGCGCCCGCATTTCAAGCATTTCACGGCGCAGGGCGGCGATGTCATCTGATTGCCCCGCGGCAAAACCGGTTTCCGGCATGACAACGCCGCAAAGAAGCAGCAGGGAAGTAAGGGAACGCGCGCGCATGAAATTGACTGACTTTGCTTCTGGACCGTATGCGCGATGCTATAAAGGACCCAATAAGTCAGTTGAATGACTGTTTTATGACAAAGTGAACTTTTTGCAATCAAATGAAAGAAATGTTATGTCGTAAAAATCAGTAGAACAATAACCGAAGCACTTATACCAGACGATCCCCACTATCGCCTGGATAAAGGCTCGCATGGTACACGCTTCGATTACACACGCACGATCAACCGTCCTTCACGGCAATAACTTCATCGGGCATCCGTTTAGCCTGGACCGCAATCCCGCAGAGAAAGGATAAGCCGCCCGTCGGGCGCGCATGATATTGCCAAGCGGTCTGTGCGCCTCGAGCCCGTGCCAAGGTGAAAACGAGAGACATTCATCAATCTGGTATGATCGCGCCTCGTTCCAGCTATCCTGCGGCGGAAATTCGAGCGTTGCCACAGTGTGGAAAGGGCTGAGAGCCTCGCTCCACTCTGTTGCGGCATTCTCGACAGGTTGCCGCTGTTCATCGCGGCAAAGCTGCGCACGCAGGCTGAAGCGCCCACCTTCCTGCGCCATGACGCGCCTGATTGCCCGACGTATCGCAACCGGATCATGATCGATATCGATCAAACGGCCCGTCAGCCGACGAAAGCTCTCTGACTCAGGCACGAGATCGAGCTTCGCGACATAATCACCAAAACGCACCGGCACCTGCGAGTAAAACCGGTCGCCCAGCGGATGAGTGGGTGTGAATCCACCCAGCGCAGCAAGCGTGGCACTGGGCCTGGCGAAGCGCGTCAATAGTCTCTGCATCAGGCGCAGCGTGCGCGAAAGCCACGCTTTGGCGCCCTCTGCCCGATCGGTTGTCAGCGCCAGCACGCGCAGATTCTTAAGAAATCCCCTGGCATCGGGTGCCCCGAAAACGGCACCGTTGGCAAACAGGAAGTCCTGTACCGCCACCCCCTTGTTGTCTTCCAGCAGCGGACCGGGCACGTCATGAATTTTCAGGGCAAAGCCACGTGGCCCTGAAACGGCATCGCGCAGCGGATCGCCCGGTATGGCTGAAAGCCGTGCCGTCAGGCGATAGGCGCCGGGTGTCGCAAAAAACCCTTGCGCAAGCTCCGGCGGAAGATTGGCCGCCACATGCAATGTCCCTTCAAGCAGGGCATGGCTCTTGGCATGAACCCCGCGCGAAGCCGTGCCGATATCACGATGCGTCGCCGTAATGATGCGCCTGAATGTCCGACGCAGTTGCTCGTGAGTGGCCCCTTCATCTGTTGAGCCTTTCTCGATGTCGGGGTGGTAGGCGATGGGTGCGCGCATCGATCGGCTCCGGCAGGTCTGGGCGAGGAATTCGATTTTTCCTCGCTCCCAGCGTCTGGCGACCGTCCGGGTTGCCATAGGCTCGTGCCATCGGTGTCAGACACACCCGAGGCACGGCCCCACCTGTGGCTCGATGGCTGCCCCATCGGATGCAACACGGGGCAAGAACACCTTGCTCGGGATAAACCGGTCAAGCGTCGAATGTGACGACCTTGGTCAGATGACGCGGCGCCAGCGTGTCGAGCCCGTTGGCGCGCGCCACGTACTCGCCCAGAAGTTGCAGCACGGGCAGACATACCAGCGGTCCCGCGCCCTGATCGCCGCCCACGGGAAGGGAAACCGTACCCAGACCGCCAAGGCCGAGCACGACCGCTCCCTTCTCCACCACCTCACGCGCTACCTGCTCTTCCTCCTCACGGGTATCAGGATGATAGAGCATGACCACGAAGGAATGTTCATCGATCAGGCTGGTCGGGCCATGACGATATTCGAGCGGATGATGCGCCTCACTCTGGCTAAGGCTCATTTCCTGCATCTTCAACGCCCCCTCGCGGGCCACGCCGTAATAGGCGCCGCCGCCAAGAAACACGAAATGCGAGCGGCCCTGAATCAGTGAGACAAGATGCGGGTCGGAAGCCTCCAGAAGGGCCTCGGCAGCGACGATCGTATCAGGCGTAATGGACAACCCGGCATAGCGCAGGCCCGTCATCAACATCAGACTGGCCGAGGCGGTCATCACGATCCCTTCCTCGGGGTGGGTCTCAGCCTCGAAGGATTCGCTCGAAACGCGCGTCAGGGCGCTGCCGGGCGCACAGGTAACGCCCAAGACATCGAGCCCTGCCCTGAGCCCGGCCGCGGCGGCTGCCACGGTCTCGGTCGACTCACCACTGCGCGACAGCGCCAGCATACGGGTGGGTGTCCCGGCCGGTACATAGGATGAGGCACGACGCGTCCACTCATTGCCCGGCACCGCGCGCGCGGCAAACCCGGCCTCGTTCAGCGCACAGGCAATACTGTCAGCGATATGCACCGAAGTGCCACAGCCAATCACCACATGGGCAAAACCGGGCTCGGGCGAAGAACCGGGAGACGACAGCGCCCGCCAGAAGGAGAACTGCTCACGTATGCCGCGTTCGGTCGCATTCATAGCCCAGTCTTTCACGCCAGGGGTGGGAGGTGGGCGCGATCATGACACAAGCTGCCCCGCGTTCCGATACCCCCTCTGCCCAGTCGGTCAGGTTTTTTCCGTCGCCTGTTCGGCGAAACGGACATCGCCCAGATCCTTGAGCAGATCCTCCTTGAGTGACTCCAGGCCCGTGACACCCAGCAGGGCCAGATCCCGGCTGATTTCGGTGCTGAGAATGGAAATGGCCTTGTCGAGCCCGGCACTGCCCGCCAGCGCACAGGCCTGAAGGAACGGACGCCCCAGCATGACCGCATCGGCGCCAAGCGTGAGGGCCTTGAGCACATCACCGCCACAACGAAAGCCGCTATCAACAATCACGGCCATATCGCCCGCTGCCTGCCTGATGTCGCCAAGAGCCTCGAGCGGGGCGATGGTAGAATCGAGCAGCCGGGCACCGTGATCGGAGATGCCAACCGCATCGGCCCCGATCCGGGCCGCTTCGGCAATATCTTCCGGACGCAGCAGCCCCTTGAGCACGAGCTTGCCTTTCCAGCGCGACCGGATGTGGCGGATATGGTCCCAGGTGAAGTGAGGCGACCCGCCGACAGCGGCAATCTCATTGGAGAAGAGGCCTGGCCCACCCTGAGGGCGGATGTTCACGATCTTTGGGTTGCGATCACGCAGGATCGTGCGGCCCAGCGTGCCGAATGTCCAGCCCGGATGCGCCATGCCACCGAGTGTAGCGCGCAGATTGGGCCGGATTGGCATGGAGTAGCCTGCCCGTGTCTCGGCAATACGTTGCGCGGGTACAGGCACGTCACAGGTAATGAGAAGGACGGGATAGCCCGCCTCCTGCACACGATCGATCATGCCATCGATGATGCCCATATCGCTGGGCAGATAGGCCGCAAACCAGGCCCTGGGATTGATGCGTATGATCTCTTCAAGAGGTGTGAGCGAATTGGCCGAGAGCGCATAGAAAAGGTTATGGCGACGCGCGGTCGATGCCTCGATACGGTCTGCGTCATAACGGGTCATGGCAGCACCACCCGTCGGGGCGAACCCGAAAGGCTGGTCATAGGTCTCACCCAGAAGGGTGATCTTGGTGTTGAGACTGGACACATCGCGCAGGCGATAGGGCCGCCACAAATAGCGCTGGAAGACGGCCCGGTTGCGGCGAAGGGTTATTTCCGACCCGGCGCCATTGCGCACATACTCATACACAGCCTTGGGCAGATAGCGTTTAACGGCCTTCTCGAAATCGGTAAGCTGATAGATATCTTTCAAACGCCGTTTGGCCGTGATGGACATGAAAAAGATCTCCCGAAGGTTCATGCTGATACGATGGCAATGAAGCAGGAACGGGGCCGGAGGCTTCTGGCGCTTTTGCAGCATCGTCACGTTAAAGTGACATCTCGCGCACCACGCTGACCCTGTCCCGGTTCATCCCGTTTTCCGCATCGGATAACGCAGGAAACAGCGAATTCTGATCATTCCGGTTCATGAATATAAAATAATTTTACAAAGTATGAAAATGAACATTCCCGCTTGACGCGACGTTGCTCTGGCACACAGCCAATCGCCGGAGCATCAGAGCCATGTCCATGAATGTCAGCGAATTCATGTGGAAACGCCTTCAGGAATGGGGCCTGAAAAGGGCCTATGGATATCCGGGTGATGGTGCAGGCGGGATCGATGTGGCGCTTCAGCGCGAGATCGATGCAGGGCGTGTGGAATACGTTCAGGTACGACATGAGGAAATGGCGGCGTTCATGGCTTCCGCCCATGCCAAATTCACAGGTCAGGTCGGACTTTGCTTTGCCACCTCGGGTCCGGGTGCCATTCACCTGCTCAACGGGCTTTATGACGCCAAGCTCGACCATGTGGGCGTCGTTGCCATCATGGGCCAGCAGGCGCGCACCTGTATCGGGTCGAATTACCAGCAGGAAGTCGATCTGCAATCGCTCTGCAAGGATGTCGGCTCGGAATATATCGTTACCGTTACCGAACCTTCGCAGATGAGGCACGCCATCGATCGCGCCGTGCGTATCGCCCGTGACAAACGTGCCCCCACCATCGTGATCGTCCCTAACGACCTGCAGGAGCTACCCTACAAGGAAGCGCCTGTCGCGCATGGCTTCACCCATACCGGCATTGGCGAGACAGTCATCAGCCCCGTGCCGGAGATGCACGGCCTGCAGGCCGCTGCGGAAATTCTGAATTCCGGCAAGAAAGTTGCCATTCTGGCTGGCGCTGGCGCGCTGGAAGCCACGGATGAGCTGATCGCAGTTGCCGACCTGCTTGGCGCCGGTATTGCCAAGGCGCTTCTGGGCAAGGCTGCCGTGCCAGACGAACTACCCTACGTCACTGGCTCACTCGGCCTGCTCGGCACCAAACCGTCCTGGGATCTGATGAAGGAATGTGACACCTTCCTGATGGTAGGCTCGGCCTATCCGTATAGCGAGTTCCTGCCCAATCCGGGTCAGGCACGCGGCGTCCAGATCGACATCAACGGCTCTAACCTCTCTCTGCGCTACCCGATGGAGGTCTGCCTGCAAGGCGACAGCGCCGCTACACTGCGCGCCCTGATTCCGCTTTTGCAGCGCAAGAGCGACCGGAGCTGGCGCGAGAAAATCGAGAAGGAAGTCGAGACGTGGTGGAAGGTTCTCGAAGCCCGCGCCATGACGGACGCCAACCCGATCAACCCGCAGCGCGTGTTCTGGGAATTGTCACCCCGTTTGCCTGAAAACGCGATCATCACCGCCGATTCAGGCTCGGTCGCCAACTGGTTTGCGCGGGATCTGAAAATCCGTCGTGGCATGAAGGCCTCGCTCTCGGGCGGCCTTGCCTCGCTTGGGGCTGGCACACCTTATGCGGTCGCCGCGAAAATGGCCTTTCCTGAACGGACCGTCATTGCCTGCATGGGCGATGGGGCGATGCAGATGAATGGCCTGAACGTGATGATCACGATTTCCAAATACTGGAAGCAATGGGAAAATCCTAAACTGATCGTTCTCGTGCTTAACAACCAGGACCTCAATCAGGTGACATGGGAAGAGCGCGTCCAGCTTGGCGAGGGCAAGACGACCGCCACGCAATCCATTCCCGATTTCCCGTATCACAAATACGCCGAATTGCTCGACCTCAAGGGTATTCTGGTCGATCACCCCGATCAAATTGCCGGTGCATGGGAAGAGGCCCTGAACGCGGATCGACCTGTTATCCTCGAAGCCCGCACCGATCCCGACGTGCCGCCCCTGCCGCCGCACATCACCCTGCAACAGGCCAAGGCTTTCCTCTCATCCCTGCCGACCGAACCGGAACTGCTCGATGTGATCCGCGGGTCAGCGAAAGAAATGCTGGCCACGTTCCTGCCTTCGAAGAAATCCTGAGTGCCGCGTTATAGTGGCCCGCGTGGCGCGGTCGGCTGGGCCCTCGGCCTGACCGGCGCGCTCACAGCGGCGGCCTTCGCTGCCGCAACGCGGGGCGGGCGCATGAGCCGGAAATCCGCCCTCCCTGCCCTTGCGGCAGAGCCGCCTCCCTCGGCGGATCGCGCCAATCTCGCTGCAAGACGCCTCAACCGTTCCGCCGGCACGCTGGCCGCTTCGGTTCTCTTCGACAGTGCCGTCGAGCACTACCGGGGCGATTTTGCGAACAAGGCGATGTACACCCCCCTTGTTACCTCGGCCCTCGCCCTCGCCGTCTCGGCGCATGGCACGGCGGATAGACGCGCTCATGCGCATCTGGTCCGCGACGGGGTTTATGCCCTGACAGGGCTCGTGGGGTTGGTAGGCACCGGGTTTCACATCTGGAATGTCGTCCAGAAGCCGGGACGATTCATTTGGCAAAACCTTTTTTACGGGGCGCCGCTCGGTGCGCCCATGGCCATAGGCCTCTCTGGCCTTCTCGGTTTTTTCTCTGAACGAGTGCGCGAGACAAAATCCGGCGACGTGCCGAAACTGTTCGGTCTGCCCGCGGGGCGCGTCATCGGCGCGGTTACCGGCGCTGGCATGGTCGGCACGACGGGTGAGGCCGGGTTGCTCCATTTCCGCGGGAGTTTCCATGACCCGTTCATGGTCCTGCCTGTTGCCATGCCGCCTGCCGCTGCCGTGGCCATCACACATGCCGCGTTGGGCGATGCCCGGACGGACCGCCGTCTGACACGCTGGTGGCTGCGCGCTACCGCCATCATGGGGGTGTCCGGCACCGTCTTTCATGCGATCGGCGTCGGGCGTGACATGGATGGCTGGCGCAACATCCAGCAGAACCTGCTCAATGGCCCCCCTATTCCGGCCCCGCCCGCCTTCACCGGACTGGCCCTCGCCGGGCTGGCCGCGCTCGATCTGATGGAGGATGACCGCGATGTCTGAGCGCTATCCGGGTTATGATGTGCTCAATAAGCGCCTCGGTCCCTCGTGGAACGATGCGACGCGCCGTGTGATTGACGAGCGCCTCGCTGTACCACGTGAGGCGCGCTTTCTGGAGCAGGCGGAATGGCTGACGCTTTGCGCCCTGTGCGACAGGGTTATGCCCCAGCCGAATGATCGCCCGCCCGTTCCGCTTGCTGCCTATGTTGACCAGAAGTTGCTCAAAGATGAGCGCCCCGGTTTTCGCGATGCAGCCCTGCCCCCCCAGCGCGAAACATGGAAGAGCGGCCTGGCGGTATTCGAAGCCGAAGCCCGCGCACGCCACAACGCCTCATTCCACCTTCTATCCGCCGCCGATCAGGAAAACCTGATGCGCGAAGCCGGGGCCGGTCGTCTGGGCCATGCCGGGTGGAGCGCTGAGCAGATGCAGCTTTTCTTCAATGGGCATGTGCTGACCGATATCCTCTCCGCCTATTACGCCCATCCTACCGCCTGGAGCGAGATCGGGTTTGGCGGTCCAGCGAGCCCACGGGGCTACGTCCGTATGCAGAATGACCGCCGCGACCCCTGGGAGGCGATCGAAGCCACGCCCGAAACGGTCGAGAAAGTGCGCAAGGAAAACCGTCATGTCCGATAATCCCTTGCTCACACCGCGCGCCATCAATGGCCGCGCACCGGATGTCTTTCGCAAGGGTGAATGGGTGCCCATGCGCGAATATGCGCAGAATGAGCCGGTGGATTTCGTGGTGATTGGCACTGGGGCGGGTGGAGGCCCCCTGATCGCCCGTCTAGCTGAGATGGGTTACTCGGTCATCGGGTTCGATGCGGGCGCGTATTTCAGGCCGCTTGAGGATTTTGCTTCTGACGAGACCAGTCAGAGTCAGCTTTACTGGACCGATGAGCGTCTGATCGATGGGGCAAATCCGATCAAGATGGGCAGCAATAACAGCGGCAAGGCCGTTGGTGGCTCGACAGTCCATTTCGCTATGGTTTCATTACGATTCAGGCCCGAATGGTTCCAGTCGCGCACCAAGCTGGGCTACGCAGTCGACTGGCCGCTCGATTGGCGCGAGATGTGGTCGTATTACGACAAGGCTGAACGCGACCTCGCTATTGCCGGGCCGATTTCCTATCCCTGGGGGCCAAAACGGCCACGCTATCCCTATCGTGCGCATGAAATTGGCGGCGCGGCGGAGTGGCTTGCGCGTGGTGCGGAGGCAATGGGCTATCAATGGTCTGAAACGCCTCTTGCCACGGTTTCGGCACCGCGCGGCGACTCCCCCTCTTGCGTCTATCGTGGCTTCTGTCGTGTCGGGTGCTCGACCAACGCCAAACAGAGCCAGCTTGTGACCTATATTCCCCGTGCCCTGAAGGCCGGTGCCGAGATACGCGATCTTGCCATGGTGGGACGTATCGAGACCAACGCGCAGGGTGTCGCGACCGGTGTGCATTATCATCGCGAAGGAAAGTGGCATTTCCAGAAGGCGAAACAGGTCATCGTTGCCGGTTATGCTATCGAGACGCCGCGGCTGCTGCTCAACTCGGCCACAGACCGCTTTCCGCAAGGGCTCGGCAATCGGTCGGGTTATGTGGGGCGCAACCTCATGGTGCAGTCCAATCAGGCTGTTTATGGCAAGATGAAAGAGACGGTGCGCTGGAACAAGGGACCGCCCTCTCTCACCATTACCGAGCACTGGAACTATGAGGACAAGAAGGATTTCTTTGGCGGGTATTGCTGGATGGCCCAGGGTCCCCTGCCGCTGGAATGGTCCTCTGCCGTGTCCTCATCGCGCGGGCTATGGGGCGAGGCGCTGCGCCAGAAAATGATGGATTACAACCATCAGGTCGGCCTCAAGATGGTAGGGGAAATGCTCCCCAGCATGAATAACCGCGTGACGCTGGCTGATGAGAAAGACCAGTATGGCCTGCCCATCACACGTATCACCTATGGCTGGCAGGATAACGACAAGGTCATGATCCAGCACGCCCTGGGCGAAATGCAGCGCTCACTCGAACTCATCGGCGCACAGGATATCTGGCGTCAGGAAAACGATACCAACCATCTGGCAGGAACGGCACGGATGGGGTTTTCGGCAGAAACATCGGTGGTCGATGCCGATTGTCGCAGCTGGGACGTCCCCAATCTGTGGATCTGCGACGGGTCGATCTTCCCGACCACAGGGGGCGTCAATCCCTCATTGACCATCACCGCTATTGCCCTGCGTACCGCCGACCGCATCCAGACACTGCATCGTCAGGGAAAGATCTCGCTTTGATCATCCCCTGACGCTGGGCTCTCAGTCGGCACGCAGAAACAGCACGACGCCAAGTGAGGCCTTGTCCAGATCGATCCTCACCCGGCTTTCATCCCGGACTGGCATGAAAGCCAGACTGAACGGTGCGAACCGGGTGAGGCGCGGACCTGTGAAAGGCTCGCCCGAGTTCCAGCTGGCTTCATCATGACCATAGGCGCAGAACAGCGACAGACGCCCTCCCGGCTCGGGCTGCCCCCCGGCCACACCCGTTGTAAGAACGAGGCTGATCCGGTTCGATCCCGAGAGGGCCGCGGCAAGCGATGCGCAATGGGCAAGGTCCTCTGCCAGGAAATCCGGATATCCTTCCTCCGAAACAAGAGCCTGAGCTGCCTGCATCACCTGTTCGACCGTTCCTGAGAGCGAGAGCGGCTCCAGAGGCGGCAACGCGTCTCTCATGGCCTCCACCCAGCTCTGTGGAGGTTGGCGCGTCCAGATGACCATATCGAGATCCTGACGGGTCAGGCTCGCCAATGTGTCCTCCAGATTACCGGCGCGGACATGGGGAACCTGGCCCGACAGGGAAGCCATCCCGTGCAGCATATCCTGCCCGTCGGGCCAGCTCTCAATGGCGAACATGCAACCCCGCATCATCGTCCGGCGCGTACCCGTCCTGCGGGGGCAGGCCGCGATCAACTGTGTCATGGTCCTCTTCGCAGCAGGCATCGATCAGACCGTCATGCCCCAGCGCGGTATCGTCAATCGTCAGCAGCAGCCTTCCCCCGACCTGAAGCTGTGCCGCTGTCATCGGTGGAGACCGATGTCGCACCGTGCATTGATCGGACCAGTCGGGATGGGCCGTCCCTGCCAGTAGGACAACCGCCCCTGGTGGGGTATCCTCGATATGGGCGCCGTCATCGCGTGTCCATTGCACACCCGGCCCGACATAGCTGCGCAACAGACGCAAGGCGAGGTGATCGACATGGAATTTGCGGCAGCTATCCGTCACGATCCGCTCAAGCCTGACCCGCATGACAGAGTGCCCCATCATATCGGCGTAGAGCGCCACAAGCGACATGATATCCTCGCGCAAGACGTAGAACGTGCCCTGCATGGCATCGGCCAGCTTCGCCCCCAGTTCGTCGGGCGTACCGCGCAGCACAATCACGGCAGGACGGGTCGCAAGGTAGCGATAGGCCGCGTCGCGCACCTCTGCGTGCAAGCCCAGTGGCAGCGTCGTCAGGTCGCCGGAAGGGAGTGTGACCGCCAGCGGGCTTTTACGGAAGGCGAGGATACGTCGCGTCGGGCAGGAAGCAATCATGGGTGGCCCTCAGAGTAAGTTATGTTATAACATAACAGTTCTAGCAAAGATTTCAATCCTTCCCCGTTCCCCTGCCCCGAGCGCCTCATGCCCGATTTATCTAGCCTTTCCCCCGCTCATCTGTCCGGCGAAACTGCCGAAACCCTCGCGACCAACAAGGGAGACCGTGATACGCGCCTGCCCGTGACCATCCTCTCAGGATATCTCGGCGCAGGAAAAACAACGCTGATGAACCATCTGCTGCATAACCGCGAAGGTTTGCGGATAGCGGTGATCGTCAATGACATGAGTGAGGTGAATATTGATTCCGCACTCATTCGCGCGGGTCATGCCGATCTGACGCGTGCGGAAGAAAATCTCGTTGAGATGACCAATGGATGCATCTGCTGCACCCTGCGCGATGACCTTTTGACGGAAATCAGCCGCATTGCCGCCCTCGATCGCTTTGACTACCTGCTGATTGAGTCAACAGGTATTGCAGAGCCTATGCCCATTGCCGCCACATTCGAGTTTCGTGACGACGCAGGGCATAGTCTGAGCGACGTGGCGCGGCTCGATACGATGGTGACGGTGGTCGATGCAGTCAATCTGCTCAATGACTTCTCTTCCACCGATTTCCTGCATGAGCGGGGTGAGAGCGCTGGCGAGGATGACCATCGCAGCCTTGTCGATCTCCTGACGGAGCAGATCGAATTTGCCGACGTCATTGTGCTCAACAAGATCGATACGGCAAGCGAGGCACAGCGCCGGGTCGCACGCTCCATCATCAACGCCCTCAATAGCGAGGCCCGGGTGATCGAAACCTCGGAAAGCCGTCTTGCCTCGCGGAAGGTGCTTGATACCGGCCTTTTCGATTTCGAGCGGGCCCATCGCCATGCCCGCTGGTTTCAGGAACTCTACCACCCGCACATGCATGCGCCAGAGACCGACGCCTATGGCGTGACCAGCTTCGTCTATCGCGCCCGACAACCCTTCGAGCCGGAAGCCTTCGCTTCACTGATCGCCCGCTCATGGCCGGGGCTTGTGCGCGCCAAGGGGTATTTCTGGCTGGCGACCCGCCCCGACTGGGTGGGCGAGCTGAGCATTGCCGGCTCGCTGGCGCGCAACCAGGCCGCCGGGCGCTGGTGGGCAAGTATCCCTGCGGCAGACTGGCCGACCGATGCTGAATGGCGGCAAACACTCGATGCGCTATGGGACCATTGCTATGGTGACCGCAGGCAGGAACTAGTTTTTATCGGTGCCAGTCTGAACGAGGCCGCCTTGCGTCAGGCACTTGACGCGTGCCTGATCACACCGCCCGATACTGGCGCTTTCGATCCCGGTTGTTACGCCGACTTACCGGACCCCTTTCTCAAATGGGAGTAGAGAAAGCTGGCCACACCAGCTGATAACGTTCAACGTGCCCCGGGACGGGTCTGACGGCTGATGAAGATAGCCAGCAGGATAATCGCGCCCTTAATGACATTCTGCACATAGGGTGAGATATTCATCAGATTGAGGCCGTTATTGAGCACGCCCAGAAGAAGCGCACCGATCAACGTGCCAACAATCGAGCCGCGCCCACCGGAAATTGCCGTTCCGCCAAGCACCACGGCAGCGATGGCATCGAGTTCGAACCCCATACCCGCATTGGGCTGGCCGCTCATGAGGCGCGAGCTGAGCAGGATACCGGCAATCGCTGCTGTCACGCCGCTGACAAGATAAACGATAACCTTGTAGCGACGCGCATCGATACCAGAGAGACGCACGGCGTCCTCATTGCCGCCAATGGCGAAGATATAGCGCCCGATCGGCATTTTCTCGAGCAACACATAGGCCACCACAAATGTCAGCGCCATGATCACAATAGGGGTCTGCACCTCTAGAATGGTGCCACGCCCCAGAAAGCCGAACCAATCGGGCAGACCGGTAACCGGATAGCCATTGGTGTAAATCAGCCCCAGCCCGCGCGCGATGCTCATTGAGGCGAGCGTGACAATGATGGGGGGCATACGCAGACCGGCAACGCACAGCCCGTTGCCTAGCCCAAACACCATGCCTGCTCCAATCCCTGCAAGGATGGCCACGACGCCTGATACCCCGCTGGCAAGCAGCCCTGCGGTGAGCGTACCCGTGAGAGCCATAGTGGCACCGACAGACAGATCGATCCCACCTGTCAGGATCGCAAAAGTCATACCAACCGAAATGATGGCGTTGATCGAGACCTGACGGCCGATATTCTCCAGATTGCCCAGCGACAGGAAGCGGCTGTTGAGAAACATCATGCCGATGACGACCACAATGAGCCCCATGGCAGGCAAAAACGCGGTCGAGCGCCGTGATAGCGCCACAAGGGAGTCACGCATGGAGCGACGCTCCCGACCCGGCGGACTGATGAGAGGCATATCCCTGTCCGACGGATTTTGTACCGCTTGATGTGGCATGACGCATGATCTCCTCGGCGTTCAGCGCGTCTCCTTCGAGAATGGTCGAGATGGCGCCACGATAAAAAACAGCGACGCGGTCGCACA
The DNA here is from genome assembly GCF_030263835.1 of Asaia sp. HumB. NCBI lineage: Bacteria > Pseudomonadati > Pseudomonadota > Alphaproteobacteria > Acetobacterales > Acetobacteraceae > Asaia > Asaia sp. HumB. Next base: position 737,895 of record NZ_JARPML010000002.1, read on the forward strand.
TCCCGACGATTTCGGGGAGTTCTGATGAGATCATGATGATCGCAAAGCCCTCCCCGGTCAGGTCCCGCATCAGACGATAGATTTCCGCTTTGGCCCCGACATCGATTCCGCGCGTCGGTTCATCGAAGATCAGGATCGGGCAGCGACGATTGAGCCAGCGCGCGATGACCACTTTTTGCTGGTTGCCGCCGCTGAGCGTGACGGTTGCCGTCTCGGCATCCGGGGCCTTGACCTGCAGGGCGCGCATGAGAGAGGCGGTTTTCTCATGCTCCTTGCGCCGGTCGATCAGTCCTGTGCGCCGCGTATACTGTGGAAGATTATTGATCGAGATATTGTCGCGTATACTGAATGGCAGAATCAGGCCTTCTGTCTTGCGGTTTTCAGGCAGGAGCCCAATCCCGGCTTTGAGCGCCGCCGCCGGATCGGACAGGGTGACTTCACGCCCATGCATGGTCACGCTCTTGCCCGGACACGGTAGCGCTCCGATCAGGGCAAGGGCGGTCTCTGTACGGCCCGAGCCCACCAGCCCGGCAAAACCAAGAATTTCGCCTGCGTGAAGGTCGAAATCGCTCATCGCCGCATCGCTTCGGCTGCGCAGATGGCGCGCTGTCAGCAGCACGCTGCGCCCGGCCGCACTGATCTTGGGCGGAAAGCTGTTCTCGATACGCCGCCCCACCATCATCTCGACCAGATGATCCATGCTGCAGGATGCGACTGGTGTCAGGCCGACATTCGCACCGTCGCGCAGAATGGTGATTCGGTCGCAGATCTCGAAGATCTCCTCGAGATGATGCGAGACAAAAATGATCCCGATGCCCTCATTGCGCAGCTGCCGCATGACACGAAAAAGCAGCGCTGCCTCATTAGGCGTCAGCGGAGCCGTTGGCTCGTCCAGAATAAGGATGCGCACATCTAGCGAGAGCGCCTTGGCAATCTCCACGAATTGCTGCTCGGCAACACTCAACCGTCCGACGGGGACGGTCAGGTCGATCTGCACGCCGATGCGTTCAAAAAGGCCAGCCGCCAGACGCGCCATGGCCGTGCGGCGGCTCAGCCCGAGCGCATTGCGCCTTTCTCGCCCCAGAAAGATATTATCGACCGCGTCGAGATCGGGCACCAGGCTGAATTCCTGAAACACGATGCCGATGCCGCGCGCGATGGCGTCGCGATAGCTCGTGAAATGGCACGCTTCGCCATCGAGCAGCATCTCGCCCTCATCCTGGCGCTGGATGCCGCCTATGATCTTGATAATCGTCGATTTCCCGGCACCGTTTTCACCCAGCAGCGCATGAATCTCACCACGCATGAGGTCCAGTGAAACGCCCTTGAGCGCTTTCACCCCGGGAAAGCTTTTGGTGATGCCCTGCAGCTTCAGGAGCGGCAGGGCAGAAGAAGAGTGAATTTCTGTCATGATGCCTTACCGCCCCCAAATAGGTGTTCAGGAATAGGTGCTCAGGATCGGGAAAAAAGAGAGGCGCAGCCCCGCTTGGCTCTCACCAGCTAAAGGTCTTCGCCCCCTTGGCGTCGACCAGTTCCACATCCACGGGCACTGTGGCGGGCGGCACTGCACCCCAGTACTTGGCGAGCGCCATAGCCAGGGCGAGGCGGATCTGCTGACGCGGGAATTGCGCGGCCGTGCCGATGAAATGCGAGCCCGGCTTGGCAATGGCCTTGATCGCTTCGGGTGCGCCATCCACGCTTACAAGCTTGACGTCATGCCCGCTCGACTCAATGGCCGACAACACGCCCAGCGAGCCGTTATCGTTGACGCTGAAAATACCCTTCATATCAGGATTGGCCTGCAGCATGTTTTCAGCCACCGTCAGAGCCTGATCGCGCTCCTGCTTGCCGTTTTGCGTACTCACGATCTTGATACCCGGGAATTTCGCCAGAGCGGCCTTGCATCCTTTGACGCGCTCCAGGATCGGCACCACGGGAATACCGTCTATGATACCGACATCACCCTTGGTGATGGTCTGGCCCAGATAGGTGCACGCCTTGAAACCGGCATCGTAATTCTTCGATCCCACAAAGGCATCGATAGGGCCATTGGCCTGGGCATCGACAGAGACAATAGGGATGTTCTTATCGTGCACGGTCTTAACGATGGAGGCGACACCCGCTGAATCGGTCGGATTGATGAGGACAACCTGCACGCCCTGCTGCACCATATCCTCAATATCGCTGACCTGCTTGGACACGTCGTGATGCGCATCGCTGATGATCAGCGTGGCCCCGATGGATTTGGCTGCATCCTGCAGCGCGTCCTTCATGGTGACGAAATAAGGGTTGTTCATCTCCTGAAAGGACACGCCGATCTTGAGCGGCTCGGCGGCGCAAGCCTTGCCGGAGGCCAAAGAGAGCGCGGACCCGGTGATGAGGGTCGAGGCAAGAAGCGTCTTGAGAAACTTGTTCATTTTGAACTCGTATCGAAATGGGCATTGCCTGCCCGGTGCGGTTTTCCATGCCCCGTCATCCGGGGCACGGGCTCAGTTGATGCGACGCCGTGACCGGGCTCAACCGGTCGAGACGCCCGGTCCTGTCGGTTCAGATGGCGGTATAGCCGCCATCAACAAAGATCTCCTGCCCGTTGATCATCCCCGAGGCAGGGGTCGCGAGATAGAGCACCAGATCGGCCACCTCCTGAGGTGTGGCGACACGACCCGCGGGAATTTTTTCGAGAAAGCGCTGGAGCTTGTCACCCACACCCCAGACGCGCTCGCCCATGGGCGTCCAGACCACGGTGGGGCAGACAGCATTGGACTGGATGTTATGTGGCGCCCATTCGGCGGTCATCACCTTGGTCAGGCCATTCAGACCAGCCTTGGACGCCACATAAGGGCCATGATCAGTCAGCGCCACGCTGCTGGCCATGGAGCTGATATTGATGATCTTGCCCCCCCCGGCATCGATCATGCCCGGCACCAGCGCCCGCGCCATGAGCCAGGGCGCCCGCAGGTTGAGATTGAGGATAGAATCCCATTCCGCGACGCTCTGCTCGGTCAGCGATTTCGGTATGCTCATCCCGGCATTATTGACGAGGATCGTCGGTATGCCGATTTCGCTGCGCATGCGGGCGGTAGCCTGCTCTGCCGCTCGTGCATCGAGCAGATCGGCTGCAATGGCGAGACAGGTCCTCCCCTGCGCGGTAACGAGCGCGCGCGTCTCATCCAGAAGCGCCTCGTCCCGGGCAATGGCGACAATATCAGCCCCTGCGGCGCTCAGCGTCTCGCAGATCGTGACACCTAGCCCGCGCGAAGCCCCGGTGACGACGGCAACCTTGCCTTTGAGCGAAAAACGGGTGGAGAGATCGGTCATGACAGGTTCATGCCTCCTGCAGGCGACGCTACCGGCGCGCCAAGGGTACGGGAATGCGCCAAGAGATGAGGCGCGGTGATCTGTTGCGATTGCTGGCGAAACTGACGCGGCGTGCAGCCACGCAGACTCAGGAACACGCGATTGAAATTCGAGAGATTGCTGAACCCTGCCTCTCGGCAGATATCAGTCACCGCCATCGAGGTCGTGGCGAGCAGATGACACGCATGGCCGATACGCAGCTTCTGCACGAAGCTCATGAAAGTCTCCCCCGTCACCGCGCGGAACTGGCGCGAGAAACCTGAAGGCGTCATGCCGAGGGATGAGGCGATGCTCTCGTGGCGGATCGTGGCGGGATCGGTCGTCAGGAGATGACGCACCAGACGGTTGATGCGCGCAGCACCCGAAACACCGACCCCACCCGGCAGAGGGCGATCGCGCCCGGTAGACAGACGCCGCCAGGGCGATTGCGACAACGCAGACAAAAGGGACATGCAGGAGGCGAGTTTCTGCCCCGCGCTTTGCGCACCCATCGCGACGAGAGCCTCGGCATGGGCGAGAGCCTGCACGCCGGTGAATTCCAGCCCATGGACTGACTCTGCGAGCATACGCGTCAGCCCTGACAACTCCGGGCAGAGCGCAATCAATCCCTCAATCCAGTTCTGGCTGAACTGGAGCACCACGTCGCGTCCCTGGAGCACTTCGCCTTCGGAAAGGGGACTGAACCAAACATGAGGGAGATCCGGCCCGATGAGCACAAGCTGACCCGCCGAAAAGGCGCCGATATGATCGCCGATCATCGCACGGCCTGCGCCGCGTGTGATCAGATGCAGCTCATATTCCGGATGATAGTTCCAGCAGGCAATGGCTGCCGGATAATCATGCTGGTGCCAACGGAAACTGCCGGTCTTCTGCTCAGGTATCAACTCCAGAATGGCAGGGTTCTGCACCCCTCGTCCATTCTGCCCAGGACAGGTATGACCCGTAGAAATGCCATTGAGATACGACATGAGACGTGCCTCGCCTGTGCAGGACGTCAGAGCGTGATCTGGAGTTTGACGTCGTCCGGCCTACCCTCCGCCGCTCGCTCAAAGGCCGCGATACCCTCGCTAAGCGGATAGCTGCCGGAGATCAGCGGCTTGAGGTCGATACGTCCAGAAGCGACGAGCGCAATGGCGCGATCATAGACATGGGCATAGCGAAAGATCGTCTCGATGCTCAGCTCCTTGGCTTGCGCCGCAACGATATCAAGGGCGACCTTCTTGGGAGGCATACCGACCAGTATCAGACGCCCTCCAGGCCGTGTGCAGTCCAGTGCGTCCTGATAGGCTCCCTCGAACCCGCTCGCCTCAAAGGTCACATCCACGCCCCAGCCCTCACCGCACTCGGCAGCGATACGCTCGGCCGGTTTTGCCTCGGCCAGATTGATCGGCACGATATTGGCATAGCGTCCGGCTATCGCGAGCTTGGGTGCCGAGAAATCGCTGATAAAAACCCGGCTTGCCCCGGAGGCTAGCGCCGCGAGCGCTGTCATGATCCCGATGGGTCCTGCCCCTGTAACCAGACAGACGTCGCCGGGCTGCAGGCGGGCCTTGACGCAGGCGTGAACGCCGACCGCCAGCGGCTCGACCATCGCCCCTTCAGCAAAGCTCACACGATCAGGCAGTTTGTACGTGTAAGCCGCTGGATGCACCACAGAGGCCGTCAGGCAACCATGCACAGGCGGGGTTGCCCAGAAGCGTACGGAAGGGTCGATGTTGTATTGCCCCAGGCGGGAGGCACGCGAATGCACGTCAGGAATACCCGGCTCCATGCACACACGATCACCGATTTGCAGGCCCGAGACGCGGCTACCCAGTGCGGTGATTGTCCCCGAGGCCTCATGCCCCAGCACCATGGGCTCACGCACGACAAACGGCCCGATGGCGCCATGCGAGTAGTAATGCACATCGCTCCCACAGATCCCGACCGTATGGATGGCAATACGCACATCATCAGGGCCAAGCGTGTCATCAAGGGCGATATCCCGCAGGGACAGTTTGCCACGCTCTTCCAGAACCAGTGCCTGTGCCATCTCGTCATTCCTTACAGGTCCCGACATGCTCCAGCGATACGCGAACATGACAGGACTGTTAGATATAACGACATGATCTCATGAAATAGGTCTGTTCTTCACAAAATCCGATGATTTCTTGCGTGAACAGAACACCACTCCGTGATTTTCGGTCTGAACGCGAGCCTCTGTGAACAGGCGCCGCACTGGAGCGAGGTACTCCGTGGCGACCTCGTTTGGCGCCGGGTCATCGCTGACCTATGCTGGTTTTCCATCGGGGTGCGCCCCGGCCTTCCCCCAATGCCGACAGAAAGAGTTCAGATGCCCGAGCGTCCCGTTTTCCCCGGATTGAGCCGTCGACGGGCCCTCGCTTCGCTTGTCGCGACGGGTGGTGGCCTGATGGGAGCGGCACTGGCGCAGGCAGCGCCTGGCCCTGTTGCGGCACCCAAGGCACCGGACGGGGAAAGAAAGGCCGAGCCCAACGCCTCGCATCCCTCCCCTGCTGACCAGCCGGGAGCCACCGCCCATCCGGTCATTCGCACGCAAAGCGATGCCCTTTACCGCCCCACGATCCATTTTTCACCCGAGAGCGGGTTCATGAACGATCCTAACGGGCTCATTCATGATGGGTCGGTTTTTCATCTTTATTATCAGTATGACCCCTTTGCCCCCTATGCCGGTCACGTGCATTGGGGCCATGCGACGAGCAAGGATCTGCTGTCGTGGCAGGACCAGCCAATTGCGCTCAATGAATCACCGGCTGGCGAGGCCTTTACCGGGTGCACTGTGCTGGACGCACAGAACAGTTCAGGCCTGTTCAAGGAAGGGCAAGGTGGACTGGTTGCCCTCTACACCCGCGCCACGCCCAAGAAGCAGTCACAGTATCTAGCGATCAGTGAGGACGGGGGGCAGAGTTTTCACGATATCGCCCAGAATCCGGTGCTCGATATCGGCAGCAACTCATTCCGTGATCCGCAGGTGATCTTTCACGAGCCCACCCGCCAATGGGTCATGGTGGTTGCAAAGTCACGCCTGCATCAGATTGCATTCTACGCCTCCATCGATCTCCGACACTGGGTGCATCTCAGCGATTTCGGCCCGTCCGGCCTGTATGGCGTCGATTATGAATGCCCCAATCTGATCGAGATTCCCGTTGAAGGCGGCGGGTCGCGCTGGGTTCTGTTCATCTCGGTCAATCCCGGTGGGCCGACGGGGGGCAGCATCACCCAGTATTTCGTTGGCAGCTTCGATGGCAGTCGCTTCACCCCCGATGACACCGTGATCGGGCTGACGGATTTTGCCAAGGATGCCTATGCCCTTCAATGTTACCAGAACATGCCGGGCAAGCAGGCCGTCTCCATCGCCTGGCTGGGCAACTGGCAGTACTGTCAGGAACTCCCGACACAAAGCTGGCGCGGCTGCATGACCCTGCCCCGGCTCATGACACTGCGCCATGACTCAGCCGGCTGGCTGCGCCTCGCCCAGGCCCCGAAAGGGCTGGAAACGCTGCGTGAAGCGCCCATCGCTTTCACCTGTCAGCGTCTGGCCGCCGGTGCCAGTGCCTCGGTGCCCCTCCCGCAAGGCGTGGCGCTCGAACTGGTCCTGAGTGCGACCGTTGACCAGATGCCCCCTAATCTGCCGCTGGGGGACAAGGGGCGCACAGGCCGGTTCGTTATCGTGTTCGGCAATGATATGGGCGAGAACCTCACCATCGGTTTTGACGCCTTCAGCGGTCAGCTCTGGATTGACCGGGCCGATCTCAACGGTTTCAAGCAGCCTTTCTTTACCGGGCAGTTCTCGACCCCTCTCAATGCCGATGACCGCCATTTCGACATACGTTTGGTGCTTGATGCCTGCACACTTGAGGTATTCGCCAATGGTGGCCTTTCGGTAGGAACCGCCTTGCTCTTTTCAGCCAACCCGCTCAGCTTCCTCAAGCTTGAGGCGACGGGCGCAGGGGCAAGCATTGAGACGCTGGGCCTGTACCGGCTCAGGAAGGTCATGCCGCGCGAGACAGCCCTGTAAGCCTCGGCCACCCTATGATAAGGCGGTGATCCCGACGAACCAGACCGGAGCTATTCCCTCTCATGTCCTTCACCGCCTGTCTTTTCGTCATGCTCGGCGGGGCCCTTGGCACGCTGGGGCGCTATCTCGTCTCTGTCGCGACCGCGCCCTATAGCCGCTCCATGCCGTGGGGCACGATCCTGGCCATCAATACGGTCGGATCGTTCGTTATCGGTTTTTTCGGCACGCTGACGCTCGCCCATGGCCGCTTTCCCGTTTCGGAAAACATGCGGCTCTTTGTCATGGTCGGGATTTGCGGAGGGTACACCACCTTCTCGTCATTCAGCCTTCAGACGCTGGATCTGATGCGTGCCGATGCATGGGGCCGCGCCATGCTCAACATCATTCTTTCAGCCGTGCTCTGCCTTGGCGCGGTATCACTGGGGCATCATGCCGCCTCGAAGCTCAATGCCGGGGCCTTTCAGATCGCCCAGAACGAGACCGAAGAGGACGCCTGATATCCTGACGACCGTCCCGCCGGGTCAAAGCCTGGCGGGACACAGAGTTTGCCTTGTTCGCCCCCGCAGAGGCCATCCTTCAGGCTGAGAGCGCTTCGAAGCGGGCTGTCTGCTCGTCGCAGCGATAGATATCGGCCATCGGGTATGGCTGTCGCGCAAGCGTCGCCACCGCGTTGATGACCCGATCCACCTTCTCGTCGCTCATCAGAACGCTGAAGTTCAGCCGGGTCCAGCCGGGCTTTTCGATTTCATGACCCGACAGGATCTCGCGGCGCAGGATTGCCGAGGCGGGCTCATCGATGGAGAGCAGTCGATGCGCATAGGGCCCGGCGCAGGCACAGCCGCCACGTGCCTGAATACCGTAGCAATCGGACAGCAAGCGGGTGAAAAGTTGCTGATGGATATGACCGCCGCGCTGATGATCGCGGATGCGCATGGAGAAAATCGGCAGAGTCGGCTTGTCGGGTGAGGCACCGATCAGTTCGATTTCTGCCACCTCGCCCCATGCCTTAAGCGCCCGTGCGCGCAGTTCGGCATGACGTTCATCCATGAAATCCTGACCGATGGCGTCCTTCACCAGAAATGCCAACGCCGCCCGGATATCACCCACCACATTGGGTGTGCCCGCTTCCTCACGGTCGCTCACGCGATCGGAATAATCATGCCCCCAGGGCGAGACAAAACGCACCGTTCCACCACCCGGCAGGCTCGGGCGTGTGATGGCCACAGCAGCATCACGAACGATCATCACGCCTGAAGCGCCGGGTCCGCCGACAAATTTGTGGGGCGATACAACCACCGCATCGATCTGGGCAGGCGTGCCTGCTGCCATATCGATGGCAAGATACGGGCCGCCTCCTGCATAGTCCCAGACCGAACGCGCGCCATGCGCATTGAGCAGGGTCGTGATGGCCGCGACATCGGTCAGAATGCCGGTCACATTCGAGGCTGCGGAAAAGGCCGCCACCACCAGCCGACCCGGGGTGAGGGCTTCCAACACGTGGGTGAGCTCTGCCACATCAGGCCCACCCTGCACGGCCTCGCCGATCTCGATGATTTCCGCACCGCTTTCGCGCCACGGAAGAATGTTAGAGTGATGCTCGTAAGGCCCGATCAGAACGAGCGGTTTTCTGCCTTCAGCGACGGCCTGTGTAACGCCCATAAGGCTGACGAGACGGTTGATGCCTGATGTCGCACCTGAGCCGGTGAAAACAACGCTGTACGCCTCCGTCGCCTTGCAGAGCCGGGCGATATGAGCGCGCGCCGAGGCACGCAGCCTTGTCATCATGCGTCCGCAATAGGACGCCTGGGTATGACTATTGGCATAGTAGGGCAGAACCTGCGTGAGGACGAAGCTTTCCACCTGCTGAAGCGCGCGCCCTGAAGCCACGTAATCGGCATAAAGCAGCGGATGATCGCCAAACGGCCCCGGCACAGGCACGCCCTCACCAATGACCCCTTTGCGAAGCCCTGCCAGCCCCTCTTCGCCCTTCAGCGAAACGGCAAAATCATCGAGGCAAGTATCAGGGTTCAGCATGGTAAAGGCTCCTGTGATCGGATGAGCACAGGATAGAGCGATGGAATGGTGGAAAACTCACCCTATTTCATCGCAGATTACGCTTTCTTTCTATCAAATGATCTGTTTTTCTCGATTTCATGGATCAGATAGACCGCGCCATCGTCCGAGCCCTCCAACAGGATTCATCGCTTTCCCAGCGGGGTCTGGCCGAGAAAGTCGGGTTGTCGCAGAATGCCTGCTGGCGCCGTCTGAATGCGCTCAGAGTCAGCGGCGTGATCGAGGGAGAAACCGTCCGCCTGTCGCAAACGGCCATAGGGCTGGGTGTGACGGTATTCGTGATGGTACGCACACGCTACCACTCACGCGAATGGCTGAGCCAGTTTCGCGAGGCCGTTCTGGCCATACCCAATATCGTGGATTTCCACCGTCTGGCGGGTGATTACGACTACATGCTCAAGGTCGTCGCCAAGGACATGAACGCATTCGACCGCATCTATCAGATGCTTATCAGCAAGGTAGAGCTGGACACCGTCACCTCCTATCTTTCGATGGAGGCTATCGCCGATAATCGTGACATGCCTGTGTGATTGCGCAGGATGGAAAGGCCTTTCGCCACAGCCACGCTGACACATACAAACACTCATGATGGACAGACGCTCCAAGGGCGCCGCCCATCATCAGTTACCAGGCTAGAAAAGGCTCAGCTTGCTTCAGGTTTAGTGATCAGTTCGAACAGCAGAACCGAGCGCCCTGTCACGGTATAAACCTGCTCCTGCTCAAACAACTCGGATTCCAGCGCCTCGCCGTCATCTGGCCGGTTAGTGTCCAGCAGCAGCTTCCATTCGTCGCCTTCCGCCTTCGGCAGCGTGAACTCCACCACATCGTGCCAGCTATTGAGGATGAGCAAGAGCGTAGCATCAGCGCCGCGACGCATGATACCGCTGGGCTGGGCCCGACCATCCAGCATGAGCCCGAAGCACTGCGCCAGCGACCATTCATCCTGCTGCATGTCACCACCGGACGCGCTGATCCAGGTCAGTTCCTTGACGTCGAGTTCAGGATTATAGGCCTCGGTCAGGAACCGGGCGCGACGCAGGATCGGGAAGCGTCGACGAAGCGCGAGAAGCCGCGTGGTGAACTTGGAAAGACGAGCCCCTCCTTCGCTGAGACGCCAATCAACCCAGGAGATGTCGTTATTCTGACAATAGGCATTGTTGTTGCCGCCCTGGGTTCTGCCGAACTCATCCCCCGCCACAATCATGGGGGTGCCTTGCGAGAAGATCAGGGTCGCCATCATGTTGCGGCACTGACGCCAGCGCACTTCGTTGATGGCTGCATCGTCCGTCTCACCCTCCACGCCGTAATTGCATGAGCGGTTATCCGACGTGCCGTCCTTGCCGTCCTCTCCATTCGCCTCGTTGTGCTTCTCGTTATACGAGACGCAGTCCCACAGCGTGAAGCCGTCATGAGCCGTGAGAAAATTGACACTGGCCCAGGCCTGACGACCCAGATGGTTGAACAGGTCAGGGCTGCCAAGCAGGCGCGGCGCCAGCACATCAGCCTTGGCCTCGCCGCGCCAGAAATCGCGCACCGTGTCACGGAACTTGTCGTTCCATTCGGCCCAGCCGGGAGGAAACTGGCCAACCTGGTACCCGCCGGGACCAATATCCCAGGGCTCGGCGATCATTTTGAGATGGGTAAGGGTCGGGTCCTGCTGGCAGATGCGCAGGAAGCCCGACTGACTGTCGAACCCGTCAACCTCGCGCGCGAGGATGGTCCCGAGATCGAAGCGGAAGCCATCCACACCGATTTCATTGGCCCAGTAGCGCAGACTATCAACAACAAACTGTAATGATGCAGTTTTTGTCAGGTTGAACGTATTACCAGTACCCGTATCATTAATATAGAATCTCTTATTGTCAGGCATGAGCCTGTAATACGTCGCGTTATCCAGCCCCTTGAAGGAGAGGGTCGGGCCGAGTTCGTTGCCTTCTGCGGTGTGGTTGTAAACCACGTCCATGACCACTTCGATGCCCGCCTCGTGGTAGGCGGCGACCATGCGACGTACTTCGGTCAGGGCATCATCCTGATCCGCAGCATAGCGCGTGTCGGGGGCAAAAAAGCCGATCGTGTTGTAGCCCCAGTAATTCGTAAGGCCCTTGTTCACCAGATACTCATCAGCGACGAAGCTCTGGATGGGCAGCAATTCGATTGTCGTGATGCCAAGCGATTTCAGGTGCTCGATCACATGGCGATTGGCCAGCCCTGCATAGGTGCCGCGCAGGCGCCGTGGAACGCGAGGATGATTGAGGGTGTAGCCCCGGACATGGGTTTCATACACCACCGTATCTGACCAGCGCGTACCCAGCGGGCGCAGGTTCTGAGCGGCAGGATCGGTAATCACGCATTTCGGGATGTAAGCTGCGCTGTCACGCTCATCGAAGCTCAGATCCTTGTCGGCATGGCCAATCTGGTAGCCGAAGAGTGCAGGATTCCATTCGATCTCGCCAAAATGCTCACGCGCATAGGGGTCGAGCAGGAGCTTGTTGGGGTTGAAGCGGTGACCGGCATCGGGCTCGTAAGGGCCATGCACACGCAGGCCGTAGAGCTGCCCCGGACGCAGGTCCGGCACCCAGCCGTGGAAAACCTGGTCTGTGTATTCCGGCAGGCGAATCCGGTCTGTTTCCTTCTCGCCGTTCTGGTCGAACAGGCAGATCTCGACCGCCTCGGCGTTGGCGGAGAATACGGCAAAATTGACGCCCTTACCGTCATAGACGGCGCCTCTCTCGGCGGGGCTTCCTTCCTTCAGGCGTTTCGCAAAAGAATCACTCATGAGTTTCTTTCCATCCTGACCCGTTAGACCGGCATTTTCCCTATCTGCACCCGGGTTCGAGGGGCCTAACGCTATGGAAAGGGAAAGTGCTGATAACATAAACGCGAGCGGTTAACGATTTCAGATGCGAAGCGTTTCACAAGTATTAGCATCCAAATGGCTCTGCAATTTCTTCCCGATTTCCCAGACGAGGCTCGCCATGCCGTCAGACCAGATCGTTACGCTTCCGACGGATTTGCAGCTGCTTTCCGTCACGGCAGAGATGTTTCCTTTCGTCAAAACCGGAGGGCTGGGCGATGTGGCGGCCTCGCTTCCCACTGCCCTGCGTCATCATGGCGTGCGCACCCGCACCATCCTGCCCGGCTATCCCGCAGTCATGAAGGCTCTGACACAAAAGGTGCAGGCCTATGTGTTCCACGACATGCTCGGCTATCGCGTCACCCTGTGGGAGGGAACAGCGCACGGGCATCATCTCTACGCAATCGAGTCGAGCGATCTCTACGATCGTGCGGGTGGCCCCTATCTGGGTCCGGACGGGCGGGACTGGCCCGACAACGACATGCGATTTGCCGTACTCTCCCGTGTTGCGGCCTGCATTGCCCAGGGTTGCCTTGCAAACTGGCAGCCGGACGTTGTCATGACCCATGACTGGCAGGCTGGATTGGTGAGCGCCTATCTGCGCTACGACAATCTGCCCGCACCACCGGTTGCCCATGTCATTCACAACATGGCGTTTCAGGGGCTCTTTCCCCGCGATCTTCTAGCGCGCATTGGTTTGCCCGACCATGCGTTTTCGGTCGATGGGGTCGAATTCTACGGCAAGCTCGGATATCTCAAGGCCGGTTTGCAGCTTGCAGACAAGCTCATAACTGTTTCACCCACCTATGCCGAGGAAATCCAGACGGCCGAAAACGGCATGGGTCTCGAGGGTCTGCTCAGCACGCGGGCGAATGACCTGCACGGCATTCTCAATGGCATCGATCTCCATGACTGGAACTCGCTGACCGATCCAGCGGTGATCTTCCCTTACGCGGTTGGCGACATCGCGGGCCGTCGTGCGAACAAGCGCGTGTTCCAGGCAGAGTTCGGCCTCCCACAGGACCCGAACGCCATGTTGCTGGGTATCGTGAGCCGTCTCACCCGTCAGAAAGGTGTGGATATCCTGGCCGAAATCGCGCCGCGTCTCTTCCAGGCCAATATCCAGCTCGCCGTCGTAGGCGTGGGTGACAATGACATCATGCAGGCTTTCCGGTCCCTGCAGCTGCGCTATCCGCGCCATCTCGTCTGCCATCTACGTTATGATGAGGTACTCGGCCACCGCCTGCACTCTGCGGTCGATGCCTCACTCATACCATCCCGCTTCGAGCCCTGCGGCCTGACGCAGCTTCATGCCCTCCGTTACGGCTCTGTGCCAATCGCTGCACGCGTGGGTGGCCTGACCGACACCATCGTGGACGCCAATGCCGCGGCCATCGAGGAAGGTGTGGCCAATGGCATCCTGTTCTCCCCAACCCAGGGCGATGCGTTGTATCGCGCAATCCGTCATGCTCAGAGGCTCTATCGCCAGAAATCAGTTTGGGCGCGTCTGCAACGCAATGGCTCGCTCCATGATGTGTCGTGGCATGGGAAAGCCGCCCATTATGCGCGACTGCTTCTCGAAATGGCCGGTCGCGCACCGGCCCGCCTGATTGGCGAAGGGGAGATCGCGCCTCGACTGAGCGATGTGGGCATACCGCTTGCCCCCAATACGTCTTTCACCCGCACAGCCAGAATGCCGCAGAGCCGACCACGCAACCCCGGTCTGGGCCGCACCGATCTGCCCCGTTTCGGAACCAGTGCCTGACCGCACGCATCCGTATCCAGCTTTGAATGGCTCGCGGGCCCGACAGCCCGTGAGCCTAACCGCTTGCACATTTTCCTGAGGCGAGATCGTCTTTTCCATGACCGATACAGAAACCATGCAGCCCGCCATCAGGGCCATCAAGCCTCAGGAGCAATCCCTGATCGACGAGATCGTCGAAGGGCGCGCTCATGATCCGTTTTCCTATCTTGGGCGCCATCGCGAAGGGCGTAACGGGGTCGTACGCGTGTTCTACCCTGACGCCGTCGAGGTCAGACTGCTGGCTGAACGCAAGAACAAGCCCCCGCTCGAAAAGAAAATGGACCGCATCGATGAGCGCGGCATCTACAAGGCGACCATAGCCGCGACCTCCACACGCTATAGCCTGCGCATTCTATGGGCAGATGGCTGGCAGGAAACGCACGACCCGTACAGCTTCGGCACGTTGATTGGCGATCTTGATCTCTATCTCTTCGCTGAGGGCAATCATCGCGATATCGACCGGATCATGGGCGCCCATATCTGTGAGATCGATGGCGTATCGGGTGTACGCTTCAGCGTCTGGGCACCCAATGCTCATCGCGTGTCGGTCATCGGCGATTTCAACATCTGGGATGGGCGTCGTCATGCCATGCGGCTGCGCCATAGCGCAGGCATATGGGAGCTGTTTGTTCCGGGCATCGGGTCTGGCGAGCGCTACAAATTCGAGATCATGGCGCAAGGCGGTGTCATTCTGCCCGCCAAAGCGGACCCCTATGCCCGTTATGCCGAGCTCCCCCCGGCCACAGCCTCCATTGTGGCCCCACCGCTCGAGCACGATTGGCAGGATCAGGACTGGATGGCACAGCGCGCGGCACGACAGTCGCTCGAGGCACCGATCTCGATTTATGAACTGCACGTGCCTTCATGGCAGCGCCTGAACAGCCCGACCGGCTATGTGAGCTGGAATGATCTGGGTGACAAGCTCATTCCTTATGTCACCGGGCTTGGCTTCACCCATATCGAGCTGATGCCGATCACGGAATACCCCTTTTCAGGCTCGTGGGGTTACCAGCCTCTGAGCATGTATGCGCCAACCTCGCGCCACGGAACGCCTGCCGAATTCGCGCGCTTTGTGGACCGCTGCCATCAGGCGGGGCTCGGTGTCATCATGGACTGGGTACCAGCGCATTTTCCGGCAGATGCCCACGGGCTGGCCCTGTTCGATGGCACGCATCTTTACGAGCACTCTGACCCGATGGAGGGCTACCATCAGGACTGGCACACGCTCATCTACAATTTCGGACGCACAGAGGTTCGCAATTTCCTGACCGGCAGTGCGCTCTACTGGTTGAGAAATTTTCATATCGACGGCCTGCGCGTCGATGCGGTGGCTTCCATGCTCTATCGCGATTACAGCCGCAAGGAAGGCGAGTGGCGTCCCAACGTCTATGGCGGCCGTGAAAATCTGGAGGCCGTGAATTTTATGCGCGAGCTCTCCGGAATCATACGCGATTACTGCCATGACGCCGCATTGATTGCCGAGGAGTCGACGGCCTGGCCGGGTGTGACCGCGCCTCCTGAGGTCGGTGGGCTGGGCTTTCGCTTCAAGTGGAATATGGGGTGGATGCACGATACGCTGCGCTACATGCAGCAGGATCCGCTATGGCGGCGCTATCATGGGTCAGACCTCACCTTTGGCATGGTCTATGCCTATACCGAGCATTTCATTTTGCCTCTCTCTCACGACGAGGTCGTGCACGGCAAAGGGTCCCTTCTGTCGCGCATGCCGGGTGATGACTGGCGGCGACATGCCAATCTGCGCGCCTATTACGCCCTGATGTGGGCCTATCCGGGCAAGAAGCTGCTCTTCATGGGCGGTGAGCTCGCCCAGTGGGAAGAGTGGCATAATGACCGTGAACTCGCCTGGAACCGTCTGCACGATCATCTTGGCAAGGGTATGCACGATACGGTCGGCCTATTGAACGCGGTCTATCGCGAGGAACGCGCGCTCAGCGCTCATGATTACCACCATGACGGTTTCAGATGGATCATCGCAGACGATACCGAAAATACGGTTTTCGCCTGGTTGCGTCAGGCCCCGGGGGCTAACCCTGTTCTCGTCGTGTGCAACATGACGCCAGTGGTCCACCACGAGTATCGCATCGGCGTGCCATGTGGTGGGGCATGGGTCGAACGCGTCAATACCGACCGCAGCGAGCTGGGTGGCTCTGGCGTGGTTCATGACAATCCCGTCATGGCGTCGCAAGAATTTGCTCATGGCATGGAACATTCACTCGTCCTGACGCTTCCTCCTCTCGCCGTTCTGTATCTCGTCCCCAAGCACGGCTGACCCTTCCCCAACCGGAGGCACCAATGCCAGAAGCGTATCTCTACCAGACCCGTTTTGGTGCCACCCCCCAGAGTGACGGAACAACACGTTTCGCGCTCTGGGCGCCGTCATGCGAGGCCGTCAGCCTCGAACTGGAAAACCAGGCGCCCATGCCCATGCAGGCCGAATCTGACGGTACGTTCACCCTGACAACGTCATGTCCGTCAGGTGCCCGCTATCGCTATCGCGTACGTGACGATCTTGCCGTTCCCGATCCGGCCAGCCGTAGCCAGCCGGATGGCGTGCATGGTCCGAGCGTGGTGACAGACCCGTCTTCCTATGTCTGGAAAACACGGAACTGGGCTGGCCGCCCCTGGGTCGAAGCTGTCATTTACGAGCTTCATGCCGGCTTGCTCGGCGGTTTCGATGGCGTGCGCGATCGTCTGGATGAGCTCAAGGCGCTGGGTATCACGGCCATCGAGATCATGCCCGTCAACAGCTTCGGCGGCACGCGCAACTGGGGGTATGATGGTGTCCTGCCCTATGCCCCGACGCAGGCCTATGGTGACCCTGACTCGCTGAAGCGGCTTATCGACACGGCTCATGCCAAAGGCATGATGGTGTTGCTGGATGTGGTCTATAACCATTTCGGCCCGGACGGGAATTTCCTGCACAACTACGCGGAAGCGTTTTTCGATCACGACAACAATTCCACCTGGGGGATTGGCATTGCCTTTGCCAAGCCCGAAGTGGCCGATTTCTTCATCGACAATGTGCTCTACTGGCTGATGGAATTCCGGTTTGACGGTGTGCGCATCGATGCAGCGTCAGCTATTACCGATCATGCGTGGTTCGGCAAGCTGCGCAAGCGCGTCACCGGGACAATCGAGCCCGGTCGCTACGTACATCTCATTCTAGAAAACGAAAACAACGACGCAGGCCTCCTTCGTGATGGGTATACCGCCCAATGGAATGATGACGGCCATAACGTACTGCATGTCATGCTCACGGGGGAGAAGGAGGGTTATTATGAAATGTTCGCCGATAACCCCACGCGCATACTTGCCCGCGTGCTGCATGAGGGATTTGCCTATCAGGGAGAGATGAACCCGTATTCGGGCAAGAAACGCGGCATGCCGAGCGGTGACCTGCCCGCAACCAAATTCATCCTGTTCCTGCAAAACCATGACCAGACCGGCAACCGTGCCATGGGTGAGCGTCTGATTTCACTCGCAGGGCCCGAGGCCCTCCATGCAGCCTATGCTCTTTTGCTGCTGAGCCCTATGGTCCCGATGCTGTTCATGGGGGAGGAATGGGGCTGCACCACACCCTTCCTATTCTTCTGCGATTTTCATGATGAACTGGCTGACGCCGTGCGTGAGGGCAGACGCAAGGAATTTGCCAAATTCGCCTCATTCCAGGATCCCGAAAAGCGCAAGACCATCCCTGACCCCAATGCGCTCTCGACCTTCGATCAGTCGCGCCCGGATCGTGATGAGCGCGCCACGCTGGATGGGCGTATCTGGCTTGACCGCACCCATAGTCTCCTCTCCCTGCGCAAACGCTTTCTTGTGCCAAGGCTCTCGAATGTGCACAGCCTCGATGCCAGCGTGATCGGCGACAAATCGATACTAGCGCGCTGGAAACTCGACGATGGATCAATCCTGTCGATCGCCATCAATCTTTCGGACCATGAAACCTGCAAGATTTCCGAACCTGCCACGCTCCTTTATAGCTCGGCAGCGCGACGCGCCGTAGAAGAACTGCCACCCGGCAGTCTGGTGGCCGGACTGGAGTGACGCGCATGACCTATCTCCCTCTGACAGCAACCCTGCGGCTGCAATTTCATCTTGAATTCACCCTGAATGACGCCATCCCGCTGGTTCCATATTTCAGAAAACTCGGGATCAGCCATGTCTATGCATCGCCGCTCCTGTCCTCCACCCCCGGCTCCATGCACGGCTATGACACGGTCGATTGCCACACGATCGACCCTGATCGTGGCGGTATTGAAGGGCTGAAGAATCTGGTTGCAGCGCTGCGTGACCAGGGCATGGGGCTTATCCTCGATATTGTCCCCAACCATATGGGAGTCGGCTGTGCCAACCACTGGTGGATGGATGTCCTGCGCCACGGGCGCGACAGCGCCTATGCCCAGCATTTCGACATCGACTGGTCACCAGCCAGCCCGGTGCTGCACAACAAGGTGCTGCTGCCTTTTCTCGGCGATCCCCTTGATGACACCATCAGGAGCGGTGATCTGAAAATCGCGCTTCATGAGGCGTCCAACCATCTCGCCATCCATTACGGCGATCAGTTCTATCCTTTATCCGCACAAAGCGAAGCCTCATTGCTTGCCGAGGCCGGAAGCGCAGGGGCATCGGCCATGACCGATGAGACCCTTGCGAAACTCAACGCGCTGATCACCCCTGACAGCAAAAGCGGGCGGGAGAGACTGGAAGCCCTGCTCGAGGCGCAGCACTACCGTCTGGCCTGGTGGCGCGTTGCAGGCGATCTGGTCAACTGGCGCCGGTTTTTCGATGTTACCTCTCTGGTGGCCCTGCGCATGGACCGCAAGGACGTGTTTGATGACGCGCATAAACTCGTCTTCGAGCTCTACCGTGATGGCCTGATTGACGGTTTGCGCGTGGATCACGTCGATGGCCTCGCTCGCCCGGCGGAATACTGCACGAGGCTTCGCGCCCGTCTGGACACCCTGCGGCGGGAACGCCCGGAAGGTCTGCGCGATCAGGCACCTTTCTTCATCGAGAAAATCCTTCAGAGGAACGAAATCCTGCCACTGGAATGGCCGGTTACGGGAACGACTGGCTACGATTTTCTCGAGCAGGTTGATCTTGCCCTTCATGACCCACGTGGCGAGGCACCACTGACCGAATTGTGGTCCGCTTACGGTCCGGCCGATTTTGAAACCGTTGAGCACGGGGCCCGGCATGAAAAACTCGACACTTCATTCGTGGGCGATTTCGAGGCGCTGACAGCGCGGCTTGCGGGGCAGTTCCCGTCGGGTCGTGACCTTACGCCGCACGCCATTGGCGTTGCCCTGCGCGCCCTTCTAACCGTCTTTCCGGTCTATCGCAGCTATTTCGCCGATGGTGGTGATTCCGGTGCCGATTTTCGCGCCATCGACAGGGCACGTCTCGCAGCGCAGCAGATTTTGCCCGTCTATCAGCACGAGATACTGGACCAGATTTGCCAGTACCTTGCCGATGCCCGTATCGACACGACGGAACGGCAGGATATTCTCGAACGCTTCGAGCATCTCACAGCGCCTCTCACGGCCAAGGCAGGTGAGGATACAGCGTTCTATCGCTATGCCCGCCTTCTCTCGCGTAACGATGTCGGTTGCAGCCCCGATCGGTTCGCAGCCCCTGTGAAGAGCTTTCACAGCATGAACATCGAGCGTCTGGCCAACCACCCCCAGGCACTTCTCACCACCGCAACGCATGACCACAAGCGCGGGGAAGATGGACGGGCTCGGCTCATGGTTCTCAGTGAGCCCGCGGCCAACTGGCCTGAAACGACGCGGCGCTGGCTGGACCAGAGTCAGGCTTTCCTTGAAAAGACTGCCCATGGTCCCTCACCCATATCGGCCGATGCCTATTTCATTTTCCAGACGCTGATTTCTTCCTGGCCCCTAAATGAGGCTGGTTTCAGCGATTACAGCGAACGTATCGACGCCTATCTGATCAAGGCGTTGCGCGAAGCCGGCAGCCAGACCGGGTGGAGCAATCCTGACGAGGCCTATGAAAAAGCCTGTCTGGATTTCGCCCATCGCTGCATGACCGGAGACTTTGGCAAAGGCCTGT
The DNA here is from genome assembly GCF_030263835.1 of Asaia sp. HumB. NCBI lineage: Bacteria > Pseudomonadati > Pseudomonadota > Alphaproteobacteria > Acetobacterales > Acetobacteraceae > Asaia > Asaia sp. HumB. Next base: position 758,115 of record NZ_JARPML010000002.1, read on the forward strand.
CATCCTATGTCGAGCGCATCAGCCCGGCTGCTACGCTCAACAGCCTGTCACAGACCTTGCTGCGCATGACCAGCCCCGGTGTTCCTGACCTTTATCAGGGTCGTGAAACCTGGGATTTCAGCCTTGTCGATCCGGATAACCGCCGACCCGTCGATTATCCCACCCATCGGGCAATGCTCGATGAAGCCCTGCCCTTTTCCCAGAGCAGCGCCGGGTGGAAGAATGGCCGCATCAAGCAGGCATTGATCGAAACCGTTCTGTCTCTTCGCCTTGAGAACACAGATCTCTTTGCTTCTGGGCGCTATCTGCCACTCATTGCTACAGGCCCTCTGGCAGAGCATGTAATTGCCTTCCAGCGGCAAACGATGGAAGGCTCCTGTCTCATCATTGCGCCGCGGCTGACAATGGCGCTGGCGCCGGATGAAGGACTATGCATTCACCATCGCGGCCTGAGCGAAACGATGCTCCCTGTTCAGGGCGCCTGGCGCAGCCTGCTGCATGACGGTATTGCGCCAGAGGCGGGTACTTTCTCGCTGGGTTATCTCAATGGCCGCCCACCAATTGATATCCTGATCAATCGGGACTGATTTTCCGTGATGCGACAGGCTCGAACCATGACGCCTGTCGCCCACCTCTGGGCATACACATCCGTATCCCCGCAGGACGCCCTGCCGCGTGAGACTGGCGTCGGCAACCATGCGCAGGCGACTTTGCAAAACTACACTTGATTCAATGAGAGTCTCTCAAGCGCCACAAGCAGGACCAGGACGATGAATGAGTCCCTGAGCGGCGCAACCCGTTCTCTCCCGAAAACGTTACATCGCCCCATGAGCGAGGTGACGCGTGCATATACTTCACATTGCGCTGGGTGGCTGTCTCCGCGCGCCCCCGGTTACCTACGGAATTACGCCTGATACGGGCGGTCATATCGCTTATGTGCTTGAGGCAGCCAATGCACAGGCTGCCCATCCTGACGTTGATCATATCACAATCATTACGAGACGATTTCGCAATGAAACGCTTGGTCTGATCCACGATCAGGAAATCGAATGTGTTTCGGACAAGATCACGATCCAGCGCATCGGTGCTCCTGCCTCGCCATACCGCGAAAAAGATGCTGCCCTTGCAGACCTCCCTGCCCTGACCGAAGCCCTGCTGCGCCATGCGAGCCGCCCGGACCAGCATTACGACGCTATTCATGTGCATTTTGCCGATGCTGCCCAGCTTGGTCTCGCTCTTGCGCAAAAGCTGAATATTCCCGTCATCTACACACCCCATGCGCTAGGCATCGACAAATTGCAGGCGGGAGGGCACAATTGCCCGGCTTTGCACGCACGTATTGCCATGGAGCGAAGCGCCATCGCTCAGGCCGATGGCATCATCGTTTCAACCCGCGATGAAGCGAGCCACCAGATCCCCCGCTACGGCGTCGCGCTCAACCGCTCACGCCTTCGCCTGATCACACCCGGCGTTCCCACGCTCGATCCCGCACCCGCCGCACAAGGACGGGCCTTTATCTCGAGCCATCTGGCTCATCCTGATCGCCCCGTCATTCTGGCTATCGCCCGCGCTGTCGAGAAGAAGAACCTTGTCCTTCTAGCCCAGGCCTATGCCAATGATCCCGGCCTGCGCGAGCGCGCCAATCTGGTCATTCTCGCGGGGCAACATGCCGGCGTGCAACCCGGCACGGAAGAAGCCGGTGTAATTGCACAACTGCATCACATCCGTCATGCAGCGGGGCTGGAGGCGCAATTTGCTCTACCTGCTGCTCATGAGGCGCATAATGTTGCCAGCCTTTACCGGTTTGCGGCTCATACGAGAGGCGTTTTTGTCAATCCGGCGCGTCACGAACCCTTCGGTCTGACCCTGCTCGAAGCGGCCTCGGTCGGACTGCCCGTCCTTGCCACAAATCGGGGTGGTCCGGTCGATATCATCGCCAGACTGGGGCATGGCCTGCTTTTCTCCCCTAATTCATCAGACAGCCTGACGGAAAGCCTGAACCATCTGCTGTCATCGCCTGAACTATGGGCAAAGCTTTCAAGCGCAGCGACCAGACATCAGGCGCTTCTGGGCTGGGAAAACTACGCCGCAGACTCAGTCGCATTCTACCGCAAGCTTGGTCGCCAGCGCCAGCGCGTAGCACGCCCTGCACCGAGCAGGGTAGCAACATCTGTCTTGCCGTCGGGCAGCATCGCGCCATCGGCTCTTCCCTTGCCAGCGTTCTCCCAGCTGATTGACAGCGCAACCCAGTCGCAACTGTCAGGATACTCCGCATGACGCGCCCTATTGGTTATTTCGTGCATCATCAGGGTCGCGGTCATGCCGAGCGCTGCCTCGCGATCATCAACGCTCTACCCGATACGCGTCCGGTACGCATTTTCTGTGCCCGCGCCGATCTGTTTCCTGACCTGCCCGCCCATGTGAGCCTGATGGTCATTCCGTCGCTTTTCGAAGCGACCGGGGCGGAAAACGCGGCACTGGCAGATATGCCTACGCCCCGCACCCTGCATTGTGCGCCGCTTGGCTGGCCCGGCATACGGCAGGCTATGGGGCAGATAGTGGCGTGGTTTGTCGAGGCAGACCCGGCCCTGATGATTTGTGATGTTTCCGCCGAAATTGCCCAGCTTTGTCGCCTATGCAGTGTGCCGCATATCAAGATCCTGCAACATGGCGACCGTGACGACGAGGGCCATCAGGCTGCCTATGATGGCGCGGTCGGTCTGCTGGCACCGTTTTCGGCCCAGCTTGCGCAACCTGAATGGACGACCTCACGGCTACAGCAGATTTTCTTTGCAGGTGGCCTCGGCAAGCCCGAGATCCTGCCAGAAAAGGAAGTGGCCCGACAGCGCATCGGCATCGCCCCCGACAGGGAAATGATCCTTGTCATGACGGGCGGCGGCGGATCGGGTTTCACTCTGGCCCCCATCACGGTCGGCGCACGCCACCGCCCCGATGCCCTGTGGGTCACAATCGGCGCGCTGGAACGCGATTGGCACGCAACAGAGCCTGGCAATATTCTTCATCGCGAGTGGGTATCGAACGCGACAGACTATATCGCCGCGGCCGATTGCATCATTGCCAGCACAGGCAATACGACCTGCCAGCAAATTCTCGCCGCCGGCAAACCGTGGCTCGCCATTCCTGAATGGCGCTATTTCGATGAACAGCGTCGCAAGGCCGAGTGCCTCGAAGCCGCCCATATGGCCGTCATACGCCAGCACATGCCTGCCTCGGCGCTCGCCTGGGCAAAAGCGCTGGAAGAGACCTATTTGAACCATCGGCCCGGCATCCAGCGCAGCGCCATAGATGATCGTCCCGCCGAGGGTGTTGCGCACTGGCTTGAAACCCTGATTGCCCGCCTCTGGAATGAACCCCCTTCCACCATGACCGGCGCCACCGCGCATGAAAGCTTCCTGCCATGAACACGCTTTCGGTTCTGACTCTTGCCAAAGGGCGCGCCAGCCATCTGGCCAATATGATGATCGGTCTGTCGCGCCAGAGCGTCCAGCCTGACGAATTTATCGTTATCGTGATGCAGGATAAGCCCTATGAAAACCTGCCAGAGGTGGATTTTCCCGTGCGTCAGATCGTTGCCCCTGCCGGGGTGATGAATCTGTCTGCCGCGCGTAATCTTGCGGCGTCGGAAGCCATCGGTGAGGCTCTCGTATTTCTCGATATCGATTGTATCCCGGCACCGCATTGCCTGCGGGATTATCGCGATGCGCTGGAAACCTGCGACGGGCTGCTGATGGGTGAGGTCATGTACCTCCCCGCTGGGGTAAATGATGAAGGCTGGACCTACGCTGCTTTCGAAGCCGTCAGCGAGCGCCATTCCGACCGACGCGGGCCACCCGCTTATGGGGTGGAAGCCTGCCCGGATTATCGCTGCTTCTGGTCGCTCAATTTCGCTATTCGCGGGACACGCTTCGCGAGTTCAGGCGGGTTCGACGAAGGCTTTACCGGCTATGGCGGTGAGGACACGGATTTTGCCAAAGGTTTCACTCTCGCTGGCAATTCCCTGGCCTGGGTCAATGGCGCACGCGTCTATCATCAGCACCACACGCATCATATGCCGCCCGTTCACCATCTTGAGACGGTTGTTCGGAACGCCGAGATTTTCGAGAGCAAATGGGGCTACCGGACCATGGGCCACTGGCTTCACGCCTTCCGGCTCATGGGGCTGATCGATGACACGCCCGGACAGCCTATCCGTATCCTGCGTGCCCCCAATGCAGACGATCTGGCCCTGACAGGACAGCAGGCTCATCAGCCCTATGCCAATACGGCTTCGGTCATCAGAATTCTTGAGCAGCGTCAGGCAACACGTGAAGCCGCTTTCGCTGCGCTGCGACCGACTGAAACTGCCCCGCCCCTGCCAGTACCTCATGGCTCTTTACGCCCCGACGCGGTGAACCCTGTCGCCATCGCGGCTGAGTGACGGGTCGTCATCATGAACCGCCCGCTCCGCATTGCCCTGGTGGCGCATCCGCGCCACCCGATTGCCGAACCATTCAAGGGTGGGATGGAGGCGCATAGTTTTCATCTCGCGCGAGGCCTGATGGCGCGGGGGCATGACGTCACGCTTTTCGCTGCGGGTGACAGCGATCCCGCCTTTACGATCGATTCTTTGCTGCCTGTTCACTATGACCGCGACTACCCTTGGGAAAATACGAACCCCCATCCGGAGCTCTACACCGTTCTCGACAAGGCCTTTGGCGCGGCCCGCCACCGGATTTTTTCGGGACACTATGACATTGTTCACAACAACTCCCTCCATCGTTTTGTGATGCAGGAAGCAAAACGTACCGGCTTGCCTTGCGTGACGTCGCTGCATGTCCCGCCATTTGACGCCATACACGGCGTGGTGCGCGACACGCTGAGTGATACCCATCATGTCACAGTGACATCTGCCCGACAGAACATCTCATGGTGGGGGCAGGCCATCCCGCCCGAGAGCATGGTTGTGCATAACGGGATCGACATGGCCTGCTGGCCCTTCAGTGCCGCGGGAGGCGATCACGCTATCTGGTGCGGACGGATAACACGCAACAAGGGGCCGCATCTCGCCATTGCAGCCGCAAAACGCGCCAATATGTCGCTTCGTCTCTTCGGGTATCTGGAGGACAAAACCTATTTCGATCAGGAAATCGCACCTGAGTTGGGCGAGGCCATCACTTATGGCGGCGTTCTGGAAGGCGCCGCCCTGTCGAACGAGATGCAGCGGGCCGCGCTGTTGCTGTTCACGCCCTGTTGGGATGAGCCTTTTGGCCTGATTGCTGTCGAAGCCATGGCAAGCGGGTTGCCTGTGGCATCGTTCGATCAGGGTGCAGCAAGAGAGATTATCGGCGAGACAGCCGGACGTTATGCGGCACCGGGGGATGTTGACGGCCTTGCTCTGGCGATCCGGGAGGCTTCACGCATCGACAGGTCGCTTCCCCGGTACAGGGCAGAGGCTTTCTATAGCCGCGAGACGATGATCGACAATTACGAGGCGATCTATCGCCGCGTCATGGCCGCCTCATCATGCGTAAGAGAGGGTGAGCGCCCTTACGAGACGCTCATGTTGTAAACCGCGTACATGGCCCAGAACAACGTGGCGCCAAGAGCCCAGTAGTTGGTGTGAAAGTGGTCCTGCATGTCGACCGAGGTGCCCGCGATGGCCCAGGCGAGACAGACGTGGAACATGAGCACGCCGACCACCATGGCAATCATGCGGTAGCGCAGACGGCGCTGCGCCTTCGCTTCTCTTATTTCCAGCGACATGTTGGCGACATCTGCGGTCATTCTTACTCTCCCTGACGGAGAGGCGTCGACGGTGGAGCGAATATCCCCGGCGCCATCCCGTTGCTGGTTTTCCTGGAGAGGGCCACCCAGCCCCGCCGCGTATGGCAGGACCGGAACACCCTGTTGCCTGCTCGCACCATGACCGAAACTGACTGCAAATGCAAAATATTGTATGGACCTAAAGGCCATACAAAAGAAGCTATTGAACATTTTCGGGAGCATCATCTGATACAACACCGAACAATATACCGATCATTCAATGACAAACCATTGCGACAACCCTATACCATTGAGAACTTGCGGTTTTTCGCTCTCTTTTTCGTGAACGACAGAACGCACTATCTCGGTCACACGATATCGGAAAATCCGCTGGCGGGGCGATAATCCAGCACGGAGCGCAGATTGATAAGCGAGTCCCGCAGCCCGGAGAGGTCAGGGGCGCTTCCAAGCGCGATCCTCACCGCCGGGGGTGCATGCCCGGTGACCGCAAAGACAGAGCCGGGCACAAGAGCCAGCCCCTGCCGCCTCGCGAACGCTACGAAATCGGCACTGGTCCACCATTCTGGCAAAGGCAGCCATACATGAGGGCTGGGTGAACGGTCATGGAAATGATCGCTCATCACCTGCCGCAGCACATGATGGCGCTGGGTCAGTTCCTCGCGGATGCTGCGCAGGCATTGCTGGGCAATACCGGTCTCGATCCAGCGCGACACGAGCGCGTCCAGCAGGCCTGCCTTGGCCTGACAGATGGCCCGCACGCCCGAGGTAATGCGGCGGGTCATCTCCGCGCCGGGCAGGACGATATAAGCCGTGCGCAAACCGGGGCTGAGCACCTTGGACAAGGTGGCGACATAGATGACACGCGTCGGATCGAGCATCGCCAGCGTCGGCGGGGGCGCCTTGAGGAGGAGACTATAGGGATCGTCCTCGACAATCTGCACCTGATAGCGTCTGGCGATGCCAAGTATGGCCTCACGCCGGGCGACTGACCAGGTAGCAGTGGTCGGATTGTGCAGGGTCGGGGTGCAATAAAGATCCCGGGGCCTGTGCTGCGCGCAGAGTTCCTCGAGCGCCTCGGGGTTCATCCCCTCCTCATCATGGTCGACCCCAAGCAGCACATAGCCAAACTGGGCGGCAATCGACCTCATGCCCGGATAGGTCAGATAATCCGTGACAATCGCCTCACCCGGCCTGACGAGAGAACTCATGATGGCCGACAGCGCAACCTGGGCACCCGGCACAATCAGCAGTTCACCTGCCCGCCTGCGCCCCAGAACGGGAGCAAGCCAGTTGATCCCGAGCTGGCGATCCTGCTGCGTTCCGCCAGTCACGCGGTATGACATCAGGGACTGCACATCCTGATGGCGAAATATGGAGGCGATTTCGCCCTGTATCATGGCCTGTAGGGACGGGTCGCGGGGAAGAGGCGGTGAATTCATGGTGAGATCGATCACGCTGGCGCCGGTCTGACGCCACGAACCATCGCCCGCGTTGATCCTGACGAACGTACCGCGTCCGACCGTTGCATCGAGCAGGCCGCGCTTTTGCGCCTCGCCAATGGCGCGGGTTACCGTGCTGAGATTGGTGCCCAGACGGGCAGCCATCTCGCGCTGAGGGGGGAGCCTCTCACCCTCCTGCAAATCCCCCTTGCGGATCGCATGGGCAATACATTCGACCATGACAAGATAGAGCGCACCCGTCGCCCGGCTGAGCGCTGCTTTCCATTCATCGAGATAAGCTTCGCCTGCCATTTTCCGCCCCTGCCCCGCTATTCGCCATGCTGCATCAACTGGACCCGTTTCTACCCCCCAGGCGACAGCGCAGGAAGAGCCGACAGGTGCATGGAACGGGTCACCCAGAACAGGCAGGACGCCTGACCGTCGGCTGTGCATTATAACGATCCATGATAGTGATTAACGCATTTAACGTGATTCACCGTTGACAAAAAATATCATTCCATTCTGTTATGTCGATGTAACAACTATCGTTGGTTGTTGAATTCACGAAATTCAGTCCTGACGTAGGGATTTTGTCATGGTTTTCACAGAAATTTTTCGCGTTATTGCTCGAGATGCCGCGCAGCGCGACTGTGAAAGAGCCCCTGCGCATGACGCTGTTGCCGCTCTGGCTCAGGCCGGATTTGGTCGGTTGCGTCTGGACAAGGCGGTAGGCGGGGCAGGTTTGAGCCTGTCTCAAAGCTTCAGGGTCCTGCGAGACCTCGCCAGCGCGGACTCCAATATTCCACAGATTTTCCGGGCGCATTTTGCCTTTGTTGAAACACTGCGCGCCGGATTGCCGGATGCCGAACGGTGGCGCGGCCTGATACGCGAAAACCGGGTTCTGGGCGCGGCCATGGCCGAGCGCAACAACGAGACGAGCGTCACCACCCAGGTTACCGAGGCCCCTGAAGGACTGCGGCTGAACGGACGCAAATACTACTCGACCGGAACGCTCTATGCTGACTGGATTATTGTCTGGGCGGCTTTCGGGAGCGACAGGGTGCGCGTGCTCGTGCCTGCAGACGCCCCCGGCGTTACCCGTCTGGATGACTGGGACGGGTTTGGCCAACGCCTGACCGGCAGCGGCACCACGATTTTCGAGCAGGTTCCGCTGCAGCCCTGGCAGATTGTCGAACGCTCACCGTCTAACGCCCCGCCGAGCCAGCCTTTCCTTGGGGCCTATTACCAGCAATTCCACAACACGACCCTCGCAGGCATCGCCCAGGCCGTGCTGCGCGATGCGCTGGATTTTGTCCGCCCGCGCGAGCGGGTATTCGGCGTGCCGGGCAAGGTGGTCCAGAAGGATGACCCGATCGTGCAGAGCGTCGTGGGGCGTCTGTCCTCTCTTGCCTACTCGACCGCTGTGCTTGCCGATCGCGGGGCACAGGCGCTTGAGGAGATCGAGCCGCTCTTCCTTGCCGGGCAGCATGATGACGATGCCATCGAAAAGGCCCAGGAGGAAATCTTCAAAGCGCAGCAGATCATCGCACAGCAGACGCTGGAAGCTGCCACGACCCTGTTCGAAGTTGGCGGTGCCTCGGCCACTTCCGAAACACGGCGTCTCGATCGGCATTGGCGCAATGCCCGCACACTGGCCTCGCATAATCCCGCCGCACAGCGTCAGCGCGAACTGGGCGATGTGGCGCTCAACGGCACCAGATTATGGACCCCCTATCGCGACGGGCTGCGCCGCCTTGCGGCAGACGCGAACCGGGAGAACGCACCATGAGCCCTGCACCCCACCCCGATCGGCAGGGCGCGGCACCGCCCGGCAAACGCAAGACTCTTCACGTCAATCTGTTCGAGATGGCCTGCGTCAGTCACATCGTCCACGGCATGTGGCGCGAGGAACGCAACCAGCGCCATCGTTTCGGCGAGATGGCGTTCTGGCTTGAGACAGCCCGCAAGGCCGAGGCTGCGGGGATGGATGCCATCTTCCTGGCGGACGTGATCGGCATTTATGACCGGTTTGGCGGGCTCGATGCGTCGTTGCGTCTTGGTTTGCAGATTCCGAATCTCGATCCCCTTTCGCTCATTCCGGCAATGGCCGCCGTTACCACTACGCTCGGCTTTGCCGCGACATTTTCCACGACCTACGAACCACCTTTCGCCTTTGCGCGGCGCATGAGCACGCTCGACCTGCTGACGAATGGCCGCGTGGGCTGGAACGTCGTCACTTCCTACCTGCCCAATGCCGCACGCAATTTCGGCCTGGATGGCGAGCTGGAACATGACAGCCGCTACGACCGCGCCGATGAATATCTCGAAGTGCTCTACAAGCTCTGGGAAGGCAGTTGGGAGGAGGAGGCTGTCATTGCGGATCGCGAAGGTGATCGCTTCAGCGATCCCGCTCGTGTGCGCCACATCAATCATGACGGCACGCATTTCCGTGTCGAGGGGCCGCATCTTGTGCAGCCCACACCGCAGCGAACACCGGTTCTGTTTCAGGCCACCGGCTCGCCACGCGGGCTGAAAACGGCATCACGCCATGCCGAGGCCGTGTTCATTGGCGGTCGCACACAGGACGAGGTGCGCAACCATATTGCCCGCACCCGCGCAGCGGCCGCAGCAGAAGGGCGCGATCCCTCGGAGCTGAAATTCTATGTGATGGCCGGTCTCATTGCAGGCCGCACAACAGAGGAAGCCGAAGCCAAACTGGCGCGCTACCGGGCTCTGTATTCCGTGGAGGGCGCACTGGTCCATGCTCAGGCTGAAATCGACCTGCGACAGTTCGACCCGGCGCTTACCATCGGTCAGGCCCTTTCTCAAAGCGGGCGTGAGTTGGGCAATATGGGGCGTCGATTTGGTGCCGATCAGACAGTCGGTGCGGCGCTCGCGCAGATCGCAAGCTTTGACGAGGGGCGCTTTTTCATCGCCGGCACGCCGGAGCAGATTGCCGATGCCATCGAGACCTGGCTCGATGAGGACGGCATCGATGGCATCAATCTGCGGCAATATCACAGTCACGAAACGCTGGACGATTACGCCACCCTGATCGCGCCCGAATTGCGCCGCCGCGGAAGGCTGCCCCCCGCCCCGACAGAGGGTGAAACGCTGCGCCATCGCCTGACAGGGCGTGACCGCCTGCCCGACACCCATCCCGCCGCCGCCTATCGTAAGCCCCCGGCCTTCTGGGCCACCCCGCCAGCGTCCGACGCACATCCCATTAGCCCGTCCCCGCCAGCTCGGCGCACGCCAGAGCCCGCATCGCGACCACAGACCAGTCCACGGCAAGAGACCGTGCAGAAAGAAAGCGCCCTGCCATGACCCGCCCCCCTTTCTCCCTTCCGTTCGCACCGGTAGACAGCACCTCTTTCGGGGGGCGTTCAGGCGATGGTGGTGCAGCCCACACGACCCCGGACAAGATCAACGTCCTGTGGTTCCTGCCCACGCATGGTGACAGCCGTTATCTTGGCACCAGCGAGGGCGGTCGCGCGGTCGATCTGCCCTATTTGCAACAGATTGCCCGCGCCGCTGATTCGCTGGGCTATTATGGCGTGCTTCTGCCCACCGGGCGCAGCTGCGAGGATTCCTGGGTTGTTGCCTCCGCGCTGGTCACCTCGACCGAGCGTCTGAAATTCCTTGTGGCTGTGCGTCCGGGGCTCCAGTCACCCACGCTCGCCGCACGCATGACCTCGACGCTCGACCGCCTGTCCGGGGGGCGTCTGCTGATCAACGTCGTAACAGGGGGTGACCCGCGCGAGAATGGCGGCGATGGGCTGTTTCATGACCATCCCACGCGCTACGCCATTACCGACGAATTTCTGGATATCTATTCGCGCCTTCTGCGTGGCGAAACGATCGCCCATGAAGGGCCGCATTTCCGCATCGAGGATGGTCGGCTGCTCTTTCCGCCCCATCAGGAAAACGGCCCGCCGCTCTATTTCGGCGGTTCCTCCGATGTCGGGATCGATATTGCGGCAAGACGGGTACAGAAATACCTGACCTGGGGCGAGCCGCCCGCCCTTGTGCGCGAGAAGATCGCCCGAGTGCGCGAGGCTGCTGCCAAAGCGAGTCGCGAGGTCAGCTTTGGCATACGCTTTCACGTCATTGCCCGCGAGACGACGGCAGAGGCCTGGGCAGAGGCAGACCGGCTGATTTCGAAACTCGATGATGCCACCATTGCCGAGGCACAATCTGTTTTTGCGCGGCTTGATTCCGTGGGGCAGTCACGCATGAGCGCCCTGCATGGCGGCCGGCGTGACAAGCTCGAGATCAGCCCGAACCTCTGGGCCGGTGTCGGGCTGGTTCGCGGTGGCGCGGGAACGGCGCTTGTGGGCGATCCGGCCACCATTGCGGAGCGTATGGATGAATACCGCCGCGCAGGGTGCGACAGCTTCATTCTCTCGGGTTATCCGCATCTGGAGGAAGCCTATCGCTTCGGTGAACTTGTGCTGCCGCTCCTGCCTACCGCTCATCCCGTGCGTACGAAGCAGGCCAGCAGCAATATGGGCCCGTTTGGCGAAACCATAGCCGGAAGCCACAGGCCCGGACGGGTCGCGGCGTCATAATGGGCAGCGCATCCCCCTCCTACCCGGTCGCCATTATCGGCGGCGGCGCCTCAGGTGCGATGGTGGCCTATCACCTGCTCAGGCTGCGCCCTGACCTCGCCGCCGGCCAGGTGGCGATTATCGAGCCGCGTGCCCAGCTTGGCGCGGGGCTCGCTTATGGCACGCAGGACCCGCAGCACCGGATCAATGTGCCCGCGTCGCGCATGAGTCTCGATACCAGCGTGCCGGGAGATTTTCGCGCATGGCTCGATCTCGATGCCCTGTCCGCCACCGATCCTGACGCCTTTCTACCCTCGGGCGATCTCTACCCCTCACGGGCGCAGTTTGGCCGTTATGTCGCGGCCCGTCTCGCCCCCGAAATTACATTGGGGCGGTTGCGGCATATCCGCGCCGAGGCGCTCGATATCACGCGCGACAGGCTTTGGCGTATCGCTCTCAGCGATGGGCCGCCCATCCTGGCGGAACGGCTTGTTATCGCCCTGACCCATCCCGCACCCGCCCTGCCGGTGCCGCTCAGGGCGCTCGCCCACGACCGACGCGTGATTGCCAATCCGTGGCGTGACGATGCGCTGTCGCGCATCGGGGTGCAGGATCGCGTGGCCATTATCGGAACGGGCCTTACCATGGCCGATGTCGTGGCCAGCCTGACCGCTCGCGGCCATCACGGACCCATCGTTGCCTTCTCACGGCGTGGGCTACGACCGCGCGCTCATGCTGGCGAGGCCTCGGCGCTCTCGGAGCTCCTGCCCATTGCGCCGGCCCCGACCGCAACGGGCCTGCTGCGCCATGTGCGACAGGCACTATGCGATCATGCCGATCTCTCGTGGCACGAAGTGATTGATGCCGTGCGCAAGCAAGGGCTTGTTCTGTGGTCGGCACTCTCTCTTCCAGAACGTCGACGGCTGATACGTCACCTGCGCCCCTTCTGGGACGTGCATCGCTTCCGCATTGCCCCGCAGATCGACGCCATTCTGACACAGCGTCTGGCCGATAAAACGCTTAGCCTGCGGGCCGCTCGCCTCGTGAGTGCAGAAATCTCGGAAGGTGGTGTGCGCCTGCGCATCCAGCCCCGGGACGGAACAAAGATAGGGGAGCCCTCCTTTCCCCTTGTGGTGGATCACGTGATCAATACCACCGGCCCCGACCATGCAGGCATTGTCGCACATATGCCTGTGCTGCGGTCGCTCGCAGCACAGGGCGCCCTTGCCCCGGACCCGACCGGCCTTGGACTGCACACCAGCCTTGATCATCACGCGCTGTCTGATGGCCACAAGGTGGACTCCGTCCTTATTGCGGGTCCGTTGTCACGCGGCACCTTTGGCGAATTGATGGGCCTGCCCGAAGTGACCGAAAACGCGCAGTCGGTGGCCCGCCATCTCGCAGCCCTCCTCTCTCCTGCAACGCAACGTCTGCCCGATGAGGTCCGATCATGAGTGCCGCCCCCTCTCATGCGCCCGAACGCCCGATCATTCGCTCGGCCGATGATATTGCGGCCCTGATCAATCGCGGGCCGAGCGGCAAGGGTCATGCCAATATCATCGTGCTGCTGGCTTTGGGCGGCGTGTTTCTTGACGCCTATGACCTGACGACCCTCTCCTATGGCATTGGCGATGTGCAGAAGCATTTCGGCCTGTCCGGCTCACAAACCGGAATTGTAGCGGCCGCCATGAGCGCAGGAACAATTATTGGCAGTATCATGGGCGGATGGCTGACTGACCGTATCGGCCGCTACGCTGTATTCATGGCGGACATGGCATGCTTCGTGATTGCGGCCCTTGTTGCCGCTGCTGCACCAAGCGCGAGCATTCTCATCTTGGCCCGTTTTGCCATGGGGTTTGGCGTTGGTATGGATCTGCCCGTTGCCATGGCGTTTCTCTCCGAGTTCTCGAAGCTCTCGGGCAAGGGAAGCAAGGCCGGGCGGGCCGCCGCATGGTGCCCCACCTGGTATGCGGCCTCCTCAGCGTGCTTCATACTCGTGTTTGCGCTCAACGCCATTGTGCCAGCCAGCCACCCCGACTGGCTGTGGCGTGCCTCGCTGGGCTTTGGCGCGGTCCCTGCCCTGATCATCATTCTGGTGCGCAGCCGCTACATGAGTGAATCGCCGCTCTGGATTGCCCGCCACGGTGATCTGGAAAAAGCCGCCGCCATCCTGCGCGCCACACATGGGGTGGACCCAGTTCTGCATATCACGGTAGCGCCGCCGCGCCAGACGCCGCCCAGCCTGTTTGCCCTGCTGCGCAAGCCCCTGCTCAAGCGCACCACGCTTGTCATTGGCATGAAGATCGTGAGCGCCACCTCCTATGCAGCGATTGCCTTTGGTCTGCCGGGGCTTCTGTCGTCCATGCTGCACCTGCAACGCACCGAAGTGCTGGGTGTGTCCATCCTGCTCAATCTGGTCTTTGCCTTCAGTGGCGGCCTGCTTGGCGTCAGGTTGACCCGCAGCTTCGGATCGCGACCGATCACCCTCGCCGGTTATGCCATGCAGGTGGCGGGCATTCTACTGCTTGCCCTGACCGGCACGCCGCATAGTAGTCTGGGCATCGTGTCGGTGATGAGCGGTTTTGCCCTCTTCCTGTTCGCTCAGGGCTTCGGGCCAGGATGCCAGCAGATGGTCTATCCAACGCTCAGCTACCCGACCGAATTGCGCGGCACAGGCATCGGCTTCACCAACTTCGTAGCCGGATTCAGTGGCACACTGAGCATGTGGGCCCTGCCCACGCTCTATACAGCACTCGGTATGCAGATCTTCTGGGTCATCCTGATTGCCCCCTTGTTCGGCATTGCGCTGCATATGGCGCTTCGATGGGAGGTGTTCGGCTATGACGCCGATGCTGACCCGACCCTGTGTCATGCCCTGTATCGCACACGGGACGGAAACAGGGGGCAGACGCTCTGCCCCTCAAACCAGGCCCCGTGAGCGCCCCCTCTTTCACCCTCCGAGCATGAAGGGCTTCTCCCTCTGCGCCCGGACGATCCGCGACGTAATTCAACGATTATAAATGAGTGAAATAATGAACAACGAAAATATACCGTTTATCCCCTCACACGACCGATGTCCGCCTTCTCGCACGCTCTCCAGTTTATTCATCACCCTCCCCGGATATCGCCCTTATGAAACACCGCCACCGATCTGAATTGCCCCTCCCGCGTCGCAACACGCTTGGCACTCATTCCCTCGCCCTCCTGGCCGGAGTGAGCCTTGTTCCCGTCTCGACGGCATTTTCCGCCGTCTCACCGAGCCGCAACCCTGCTCTCGTGCAGCCCGGTCACACGGCCACTCAGCCTGGCTCAAGCGCTGAGTCGCCGTCAGCTGCGGGACACGCAGCGTCGGCAAAAGCCACCGATCGAGCCAAAAGGGGCGTCCAGACGCCCGATCGACGCAGTGGCGCGAAATCTGTCATCGGCAAAGCGGAATCGATCACCGTTTCGCAGCATCGTCTCTCCCCGGCCGCAGCAGCGAGCCGCCAGCTCGAAACCGTGCCGGGTGGGGTATCCGTCATCAGTTCGAAGGAAGTCCTTCGCAGCCGTAATCTGACCAATGCCGATCTTCTGGCTTTCCAGCCCGGCGTCTTTGCCCAAAGCTCTGGCGGCGGCGACGGGTTGCGCCTCTCCATTCGTGGTTCCGGCATCCAGACAGGCACCAACTACTTCCGCTCCGGTATTCTGCTGATGTTCGACGGGTTGCCCGTCACCACCCCTGCCGGCACGCCCTATGAGCTATTCGAGACGCTAGGCATCCAGTACACCGAGGTTCTGCGCGGCGCGAATGCGTTCGATTATGGCGGGTTGCAGCTTGGGGGTGCCATCAATTACGTGGCGCCCACGGGCTATACGGCCGATCATTTCCAGGCGCGTGTCGAGGCAGGCAGCTTCAACTACAACAAGCAGCAGATCAGTTCTGGCGCCGTCATCGGCAAGTCCGATTATTATATCAGCCTCACCAAATCCTATCGCGGCGGGTATCAGGCCCAGACGGCAGCGAGCAGCTTCGGCGTCAATGCCAATTACGGCTATCGCTTCAATGACAATGTCTCGACACGCCTCTTCTTTCGCTACCGCCAGACGCAGAATGGCTATCCGGGCTATCTGACCCGCGACCAGATCGAAACCAACCCCAAACAGGCACAGGCGCTTTACGCCTCGCTGCACGGGCATCGCATCCAGCCCGGCAGCAAGTTCTATGGCGACATGACCACGATCCGTATCGATGACCGCTCCAAGCTCGAGCTCGGTTTCGATTATCAGGATGCGCCGATCGATATCCAGAATACGGCGACCGCCCAGCGCTGGGGCTACAAGACAGTCGCGGGGGTGCTGCGTTACAGCCGCAACGATACTTTTTGGGGCCACAAGAGCGAAACGCTGTTCGGCATCGATACCTATACCGATCTGGAAGCCTGGCAGACCAACCGGTCGCGCACCAATACGGGCATTTATGCCAAAATCCCCTTCGGCACCGTACTGCGCCATTCGAATTATGGCGGTACCGATAATTACTTTCACATACGGAACAATTTTGAGCTCTTCCATAATTTCTGGCTGACGGCGGCCGGTGCGCTTGATTTCGTGCAGCGTTCGACCGAGGTCACCTATCCCACGCAGAGCTCTGTTGGCACCTCCGGGCTCGGCTTTACGCCACGTGGCGGCTTTCGCTACGTGATTTCGCCCCATGCCTCGATTTACGGCAATGTCAGCCGCAGCTTCCAGCCGCCCAATGACTGGCAACTGCTTTCTGGCGCGCTTTATACCTCTGGCCCGGCGCAGGGCCTCAATGCGTCAGGGGTGAAGCTCGATAACCAGACCGCCACGACCTATGAAGTCGGCACACGGGGAGAGTGGAAAGACATTCGCTGGAGCGTCTCCTATTACTATTCAGACGTACGCAATGAGCTGCTCTCGGTCATGACGCCGCTCTCCCAGCTTTACGGTGCGGCGACCTACTCCAATGCCAGCCCGACGACGCATCAGGGTGTCGAGGCCTCGCTGGAAACCGATCTCATCAAATGGTCAGGTGGCAAGCTCGGCCTGCGCCAGTCCTATACCTGGCAGGATTTCCACTTCAGGCATGACGCGGTATTCGGCCATAACGCCCTGCCGGGCATACCGGCGCATTTCTATCAGGGGGAAATACGCCTCGACCTGAAGAACGGGCTTTATGCCAATTTCAATACACAGGTCTCGTCAAAAGTCTCCGGCTCCTATGATGACACCTATTACGCACCGTCCTACCACATCTTCAACACCACCATCGGGTATGAGTGGCCGCACAAACACCGGCAGGTCTTCCTGTCCTTTAACAACCTCGCCAACACGCATTACGCCTCGATCGTCGTGCCGGGCTACATCGCCGCAGGCAAGCAGCTCGCGGTGTTTCAACCCGGCGACGGCTTTGGCGTTTTCGCCGGTGTTTCGGCGGGCTTTAACTAGGTTTCAACACGGTTTTTACCTTTTCCGATGTGACATTTTCAGGTTGGGAGGAGCGCCCGTCTCCCAACCGGGAAATCTCCAGAGGCCGACCTCGAATGCCTGCAACATGCCGACGCGGCGAATTCATGGAACGGTCACACACCGGCTCTCGGGAATCCTTTATCGAGGCGCCGTAACCCGGCACTCTTCTGGAAAAGGAGCAGGTCAATGGAACTTCAGCTTCAGCACGACAGATCCTCAGCCCCTTCAGATCGCTGGCGCCAGACGCTTGTTGCGGCATGGCGTGAGCACCGTCTGACAGCCATTTCCCTGCAATCGCGTCGCGGCGCGCTCATGGCTCTCGATGAAGAGCCCCTGCGTGAGGATGACCAGACCTGAGGCGTGACCCGCTTTACATCCGGCCCCACGCTTCAGACAAAAGGCCGCTTCTCTCCTCGCTGAACAGATGTTATCGCCGTTGATCATGACTCGTCCGACACGTTCTCTCGCCGCAGCCCTCCTTGCCCTGACCTGCCTGAGCCCAAGCCTCGTTGCGAAACCGGCGCAGGCGCAGACTGTCCGTGATGCGGCGGAGGGATTCCGAACCAGGACACCCATCAAGCATGTGGTCGTCATTTTCGATGAAAACGTTTCCTTCGATCATTATTTCGCCACCTATCCCCAGGCAGCCAATCTCGAAGGTGAGCCGATCTTTCTGCCGCAGCTTGGCACACCGCCTGCCAATACCCTTCTGCGCGCCAATCTCCTGACCCATAACCCCAACACCAACCCGGCCAATGGTGCGGACGCAGCGCTACCCTTCCGGCTGGACCGGACGCAGGCCAGCACGGCCGACCAGAATCACGGCTACACGGCCGAACAGATGGCCTATAATGGCGGCAAGGCCGATCTGTTTCCGCTTCACACTGGCAGGGCCTCACCCGGCGGTGTCGGGGCTTTTTCCACGCGCGGTCAGGTCATGGGCTATTTTGATGGCAACACGGTTACCGCCCTCTGGCGCTACGCACAGCGTTTCGCCATGAGCGATAATGCCTTTACCGATACCTATGGTCCCTCCACGCCCGGCGCGCTCGAAATCGTTTCGGGTCAGACCAACGGTCTACATGTCACTGCCTCGGCCGAGAAACGGAGCACGCGCGAGCATCCCTCGCCCTTCATCCCGGATGGGTCAGGCAATGGCGGGCCGGGAGCGGATGATCAGGGGCGTATGACCATGATCAACGATATCGACCCCAGCGGAGACGTCTGTTCGCTTCCCGGTGAGCAGGTCTGGATGGAAGGCCGCAATATCGGTGATCTGCTGACGGCGAAAGGCGTAAGCTGGGGCGGCTTCATGGCCGGGTTTGATCTGTCTGCCCGCAACCGCAACGGGACAACCGGGTGCCAGCGCGCCACCTATTCGAGCGTCGTTGCCCAGACAGTGGTGGATTACATTCCTCATCACAACTGGTTCCAGTATTATCCCTCCACCGCCAATCCCAAACATCTGCGCCCTTCGGGTGTTGCGGCCATCGGTCAGACGCTTGGCATGGACGGCAGGACGAAAGACCCCGCCAACCACCAGTATGATCTTGAGGATTTCATCACCGCCACACGGGCCGGTCATATGCCTGCGGTGTCGTTCCTCAAACTTCCCGCCTTTCAGGATGCCCATGCGGGCTATTCCAACCCGCTGGACGAGCAGGAGGGCGTGGTACGTCTGGTCAATTTCATCCAGTCCCGTCCTGAATGGAAAGACACGGCCATCATCATTGCCTATGATGATTCCGATGGCTGGTATGACCATGCCTTCGTCAAACCCCAGCACAGCTCTCATGACCCGCAGGCCGATCAGCTGGATGGCCCTGGCCAGTGCGGCAACGCGCCTGCCCCTGCCGGGCTGAAGGGCAAACCGGTCAACGGGCGATGCGGTCCGGGCACGAGGACGCCGCTTCTGGTTCTCTCCCCCTGGGCACGCCGTAATGCGATTGACCATACCCTGCTGACCCAGAGTTCAGTCCTGCGCTTCATCGAGAATAACTGGCTTGCCGGGGCGCGCCTGGGTGGCGGATCATTCGATCAGGACGCGAACGACCTCGATACGCTGTTCGACTTCAAGGGACAGCCTGACCTGTCGCCGCTCTATCTTGCCCCCAGAGACGGCTCGATCCTGCATGATGCGCCGACGGTCTTCTGAAAAATCGCCTGCACCCACTGCATCCCGCACTGACGCACCAAGGCCCGTGCAAGGCGGGCGTGCCCGTCTGATCAAGTGGGTTTTCCCGCTTTGGGTCGGAGCCGTCTGGATGCTGGGCTGTCATCCCGGTCTGGCCCTTGCCGCCTCGCAAAACGCCGCCCCTGAGTGCAGCATACGTGCCGATGGCAGCAATCCCTGCCCCGTCACGCTCCTGCGTCCGGCAACAGCGCCCCTTTCCGCGATGGCCCGACTGGGCCGCGATCTGTTCAACGACCCTAAACTCTCGGGGTCGGGGCAGCTTTCCTGCGCTTCCTGCCATGTGCCAAAGGCTCATTACGCGCCCGATGATGACCGTGTATTTGCCCGCGGTGGACGGACGATGCAGGCTGCGGGCGTGAGGGCGGTGCCGTCTCTCACCTATCGGGAGCGCCAGCCGCCCTTCAGTGTCGGGCCGGATGATGCCACCAGCGAGGCCCCACCCCCTGCTCCTGCGCAGGCAGGCCCAGAGACGCCGCGCGCGGCCAAATCTGCAGGCAACACGGCGGCCTCTGCCCTGGCCCTCGTGCCTCAGGGCGGATTGTTCTGGGACGGCCGGGCCGATACGCTACAGGCGCAGGCAGCGGGTCCACTTTTCGATCCGCGCGAGATGGCTGCCACGCAGGCTGATGTCGTGCAGCGCCTGCGCCATGCACCGTATACGAATTCATTGATGGCGCTGGTCGGTGGCTCAGCCTCCGATGACATGCTGGTCGCTGAAGCCCTCTTTGCCCTTGCCCGATACCAGATCGAATCCCCCGGCTTTCACCCTTACTCGAGCCGCTATGATGCCTGGCTTGAGGGCAAGGCGCGTCTGACACCCCATGAAGCCGAGGGTCTGACGCTCTTCAATGATCCGGAAAAGGGGAATTGCGCCGCCTGTCATCTCAGCACGGTCGATGCGGAGGGGCGACCACCGCTTTTCACCGATCATCAATACGAGGCCCTTGCCGCGCCACGACAGAAACTCGCCTTGCCCGGCAGTGTGGATCTGGGCCTGTGCGCTGCCGGGCGGGCCGATATCGGCGCTGCCTCTGGCTATTGCGGGTTCTTTCGCACCCCCTCACTGCGCAACAGCGCCACGCGTCGGCATTTTTTCCATAATGGCGTGTTCACCTCCCTGCGTGAGGTAATGGATTTCTATGTGCTGCGCGATATCGAGCCCGCGCGCTTCTATCCTCGCAACAAAGACGGAACGGTCGCCCTTTATGACGATCTGCCCAGGCAATACCGCGCCAATGTCGACAGGAATGACGCGCCTTTCGGGCCGCGTGACAAACCTGCCCTGACGGAGGCCGAACGCGACAGAATTATGGATTTTCTCAACACCCTGACCGACGCCCCTGCTGACGGTCAGGGGCAACCCACACCCCCATGATCCGCATTTGTCGCGTGCCGATCAGACGATTGATGAGACGAATTGCCCTGACGTGGCCGCGGCGATCTGACCAACATTCATGTCGGTTGGAACAAAAATGACGGTCGCCTTGCCCGAGCGGCTGGCTGTCACCACCATATCGGCCTGATTGACATTCTGCATGAGGGTCAGGATCGCTTCTTCACTCACACCCGGCACGCTCTGGCGAAACAGCTCCGCCGCCTCGGCAAACCCTGCCGCAATCGCCTTGCGTTCATTGGCGATACCCTCACCCTGCAGTTTCTTGCTCTCGGCCTCGGCGCGAGCAATACCGACGCGCCGCACCATTTCGGCCTCGGCTTCAGCCTGCGCGGCGTCCTTGCGCGCAATGGCGGCCAGCTTGTTGTTCATGGCCTCCTGAATCTCGCGCGGTGGCATGGGCTGCTCGATCGTAACACCATGGATATCGAGACCCGATTCAAGGGCATCGGCCACCTGATCGGCAATGACGCGGCGGGCAATCTCGTTGCGTTGCGAGTAGAGCGCGGCCAGCGTCATCGTGGACGCAATCTGCCGGATTTCATTCTCCACTCGAAAGACCAGACGCTTGACGGGCTGCGATACCTTGTAGGCGTAGTTGAACACGGCCTCGCTGTCATCGCGGACACTGTAAAGCAGCACCCAGCGTATCTCGATGAACACGTCATCGAGCGTCTTGACCTCGGAAGAGGTCTCTACCTGCATCTGCTGGAGGGACACCTTGTACGAAACGCGTGTGAGCAAAGGGATACGGAAGTGAAGACCGCTTTCGAGAAGCTTGCGCTGCGGCTTGCCGAGAAACTCGGTGACGTAAACCATCCGCCCCGGCACGATCATGATCCCGCCGAACAACAGACAGAAGACAAGGAAGAGAGCGAGAACCACAACAATGGTGAGAAGAACGGGCGCGGGAATGGTCAGTGTTTCCTTCTTGCAGGAGAAGCCCCCAATCATAGCCGTGTTATCCAGCCAATACAGAGAGAATTGTTACATCCGCATTATTGAGCGCCCCAGACAAGCGCTGCGTGCCCGCACGCACAAGGCGTGCGCCTTTCCGTTGCTATCGCTCCACCACGCCGCACTGGCGGCGCGGGGCTGTCTATGTAAAGAACACACAGACCTGCAATAGGAGGTATGTCCTCCCACGCGATGAGAGGAGCCAACGCCGTCATGACGCAAGCCACGGCCCTGCGTCGCGGATGGACAACCGGAAGCTGCGCTACGGCAGCAGCCAAGGCAGCCTGGTCTCTGCTGCGGCACGATATCTGCCCCGACCCGGTGACGATCAGCCTGCCCGGCGGCAAGGAAGCCTGTTTTGCGCTCAACGGGCATGGGAAAGACGGCCGAACCGCATGGGCCAGTGTGATCAAGGATGCCGGTGACGACCCGGATGTAACCCATGGCGCCATAATGCGTGTGACAGTGGAGCAAGCCTCTGCGGGCACGGGTGTCGCCTTTCGCGCTGGCGAAGGCGTTGGCACCATCACCCAGCCCGGCCTGCCCCTGCCACCGGGAGAGCCCGCCATCAACCCGGTGCCCCGACAGATGATCCGCGCAGCACTCCTGCAGGTCACACCAGAAGGGGCGGATGCCATCGTGACGGTCTCGATTGCCGATGGTGAAATGCTGGCCAGACAGACGCTCAATGCTCGCCTTGGCATCATTGGCGGCCTCTCCGTTCTGGGAACGACCGGCATTGTCATACCCTATTCCTGCTCGGCCTGGATCCATTCGATCCATCGCGGCATCGATGTCGCACGTGCTCTAAACCTCCCCCATATTGTGGCGAGCACCGGCGCGACCTCGGAAAATGCTGCACGGTTGCGCTACGGAGTGAGTGAGGCCGCCCTCATCGAGATGGGTGATTTTGCGGGTGGTTTGCTGAAATATCTCCATCGGCATCCGGTGCCGCGCCTGACCCTCGCTGGCGGTATCGCGAAGATGACCAAGCTGGCTGAGGGCCATCTCGATCTGCATTCCAGCCGCACCCTGGCCAATCCGGCCGCGCTGCGCAGCATTGCCGCGCCTTTGGGCTTATCCGCCTCCCGCATGGCACAACTCGATGCGGCCAAGACTATCGCGCAGGGCTATGCCGCCCTCGCTGATGAAAGGCTGGGCAACCTCATTGCCGAAGCGGCCTGCGCCACCGCCCGCAAGACGCTCGCTTGTCCAGACTGTGAAATCGGGGTGCTGGTGGTGGACAGGCAAGGCCTGATTGTCGGCGCCAGCGAGAGAGCGTGACGCAGGCTCGCTGGCCTGCGACCCCGGCACGATCCTGAAAATTTGGTGACTTCCCGTAACGAAAAGCGATTGACCATTTCGATATCGTCATTTTATCGTAATTAGAAAGAAACTGATTACGGAAAAATCGGTCATGCGTCGATGGAAAGTGATGATGCCAGACAACAGACTCCGTTCTGTCGCTTTCCTCATGGTATTCATATCTCTCGGCTGCAATCTTTCTCTTGTCATGGCCGCGTCTCACGCCAGCCAGAAGGCGGAAAAATCCGTTTCGGCGCGCAAGAAGACACCCGGAACGGCCAGAAAGACTGCTGCTTTGGCCGTCCCTGCGCAGAAAGAGTCGATCTCTGTCAACGGCAAGCGCCTGCGCAGCCATGCTGCCGAAGTCGCGATCTCGCGCAGCGTCATGGATCGTTTCATTCCCGGCACGAACCCGATGCAGGTCCTTTCTCTCACCACACCGGGAGCCAATTTCACGTCGTCCGATGCTTTCGGCCTCGATACC
This sequence comes from Asaia sp. HumB, assembly GCF_030263835.1. Taxonomy (NCBI): domain Bacteria; kingdom Pseudomonadati; phylum Pseudomonadota; class Alphaproteobacteria; order Acetobacterales; family Acetobacteraceae; genus Asaia; species Asaia sp. HumB. Next base: position 781,690 of record NZ_JARPML010000002.1, read on the forward strand.
GCCGCCAATACCTTTTACGTGCGCGGCTTCACGCAAACACAGATCGGCGCAACGCTTGACGGCATACCGCTCGGCACGCAGGGCTTTACCAACCAGAACGGGGTATCGATCACCCAGGCCATGATTCAGGATGATCTGGCGGGGATGACCATCTCGCAGGGCGCAGGCTCGCTTGATACGTTCTCGGGGCAACTTTTGGGCGCCGCCATGACGTACACATCCTCCGATCCTGCAGACAAGGCCGGCGGTCGGGTGAGTCAGAGCTTTGGCAGTTATAACGCCTTTCGCACCTATGGAAGGGCCGATAGCGGCACCCTCAACCCGAGCGGTACGAAATTCTATGCGTCCTTTGCCCGCACCGAGAGCAAACTCTGGAAGGGCGAAGGCTATCAGCGCGAATTACAGGCCGATGCCAAACTCGTGCAGCCTGTGGGAGACCACGGCAAGATTACCGGGTTCTTCGGGTTCGGCAATTTCACCCAGGCCAATTATCTGAGCCTGACGAAAAACATGTGGGAACGTCTCGGGCGCGATACCACCTACCTCAAACCCGATTACGAGAAGGCGAAGCTCTGGGCCTATTATGCCCAGTTCACCGATGATGTGCCGCCCGGTTATGAGGGCGTTCTCTCCAACAGCGAGGTGGGGAATTACGCATGGGATGGCTCCCAGATCCAGCGTAGCTACCTGTCATCGGTCAACGGTCATTTCGATATCTCTACGCGCCTGCATTCTGACACGGTGGCCTATGGCAATGTGGCCAGCGGCGTTTATGGCGGCACGAATAATTTCGTGACGTCACCAAGCTACGGTGTGCCCATGCTTCTGGCGGATGGTACAGTGAGTGGTGTTCCCATGGCGCTGCAACGGGCCCATGCCGGCATGCAGCGCGTTGGCTTCACGCATAAGCTTTCCTACGAAGCGCCCCATCATAATCTCGTCGAGGGTGGGCTATGGTATGAGAACAATCGCTGGATCTACAACGCACGCCTGTACGAGGACACGCCAACCAGCGCCCACAACATGATGTCCGACCTCAGGAAGGGAACAGGGGCCACGTGGTTCGAGGACACTTACAACTCGAACAGTTTCCAGTTCTTCCTGCAGGATCGCTGGACCATCATCAGGGGTATGATGCTTCTGGCGGGTTTCAAATCACTCACCCAGACCACGCATGGCGGCACGAAAAATGACTATACGCAGCAACTCAAGGCCGAGGGCTGGAACACGTATTATCGACGCCCTGCCAGTGGCTCCCTGACGGCATCAAGCGCCTTCCTGCCCCATTTCAGCTTCGATTACCATTTCCTAGATCATCATGAGATCTACTGGGATATTGCCGAAAACCTGCGCGCCTATGACTACTACTCGCAGGTCGCTTCCGGCACGGCCTGGGGTGGGCTCGGCAATGCCTCGCAGCCCGCGCAACAGGTGTTTGACGCGAACAAGAAAATCCTCAAGCCCGAGCGGACATGGAATTACGTCGTGGGCTATCGCTACGACGCCAGATTTTTCACCGGTACAGTCGATTACTATCATACAGATTACTATAATCGTCTGGCTTCGATCACCGAAGGCACATCGAACAACACGCGTAATGCCTATATGAATGTCGGCCGGGAAACCATGGATGGGGTCGATATCCTCGGTGCCATCCGCCCGGTCAAGGGGCTCGAAATCACCAATAGCTTCAGCTGGAACAACGCGCGCTATCAGGGGACGGGCATCAATTACGGCGGTCAGATCTATAGCCTGAAGGGCAAGCGTCAGGTGTATTATCCAGCCTATATGTACAAGGCCAATCTGGCCTACACATGGCGTGCGACACAGTTCAACTTCAACGTGAACTACATCAGCTCACGACCCATGACATTTCTCAATGATCTGAGCATTCCGTCCTACTGGCTCGCCAATCTGACTCTCACCCATGATTTCGGCCGTATCGGCTTTGCCGAGCATTTCAAGGCAAGCTTTGGCGTCACCAACCTCTTTGACAAGAATTACATCGGTGGCGTGTATGGCGCGGCATCGGTGTCGGGCGATAACAACAGCAATCTCTTTGTCGCATCGCCAAGGCAGTTTATCGGGTCGATCACCGCAGCCTTCTGAGGGGATCAAGCCTAGAGCGTGAGAAGCACTTTCATGGCCTCCTTGCGGTTAGAGGCCAGATCGAATGCTTCCTGCGCTCTCTCAAGCGCGAAGCGGTGCGTGACGAGAGCCGAGAGGTCAGCCCTGCCGCTATCGATGAGCTCCACTGCAAGGGCAAACTCCTCACGAAAACGGAATGACCCCACCCAGTTGAGTTCGCCCGTCACGATACGGCTTTGCGGCAGAGTCACATCATCTCCAAGACCAAGCTGAACGATCGTCCCGCAAGGGCTCATCAGATCAATCCCATTTCTGAGCGCCTGCTCATTGCCTGAGCACTCGATCATCACATCCACCTGCCCCTTGATCGTCGCCAGCGCATCAGGCTCTTCCCGCCCGTTGATCACCTCATCCGCGCCAGCCTTGTGCGCAATTGCGAGCGGCTCGGAAAGGATATCGGTCACAATCACCCGCCTCGCACCATTCAGTCGGGCTGCAACCGCCACGAGCGTTCCGATCGGCCCTGCCCCCGTGATCAGCACCTTTTTGCCAAGCAGTGCTCCCGCCCGTCTGACAGCGTGGAGCGCAACGGCGAAGGGCTCGGCCAGAGCGAGATCAGCAGGTGATTTGTGATGCCCCCTGACGCATTGAACGGCCTTGCAGACAAGGTCCCGCCTGAAGGCACCATCCACATGCGGGTCGCGCATGGCACTGCCATAAAAGCGCATATCGGTGCAGTGATTGCACAGTCCCGCCAGACACATGGCGCAATGGCCACAGGCCAGACCTGGGTTGACGGCTACGACATCACCAATTTCGAGCCCCTGCACATCCGGGGCCTTTTGGGCAATGCGCCCAGCCACTTCATGACCAAGCACCATCTTGTGCCTGATGCGCACCGCGCCAAAGCCGCCGTGATGATAGTAATGCAGGTCAGAACCGCAGATACCCCCTGCCTCGACCCGCACCATGACTTCACCGGCCTGGAGGGGCTGCGTCTCGAATGTCTCAAGGCGCAGATCATGGGGCGCGTGGATAATGAGAGCCTGGCTCATGGGTCGGAACAGCCTTTCGCAGTGATTGCCAAAAGAAAGGCTGCGACAGGCTGCATGTTCCGCATGCAGGCTCTCACATCGCCGTGTTCTGTCTGCCTTTCACTCGAAGGCAGCAGACACGGTCGCGATGGCTGCAAAGCCGGTTCCTACCGCATAGGCGGGCTGAGACCCGACAAGCGTCTTGCCCCCCAGCCCCTTGATCCGGCTCGCAGCGCTCGGCGTGAAACCCGTGATGGATGACAGATAATGCACATCGCCGATATTCATCAGGCTAAGCATCGCCTTGGGCCTTACATGCCCGAAGCGGGGCAGATAACGACCGATCGAGGCATCGGCCGTGAAATAGGACGGGATGCCCTGATCGTTCATAAGGGTTGAATACTGGGAGTCGGAGTAACGGAAATTGAAATTGCCGAATGTCGTGCCGTCATCGAAGGTCAGCCCGAGCGCTCCGAGAAATTTGGGAGAAGCCACCTCCTGCTTCCCCTTGGTGGGCAGAATGTCGCCCATATAGGCGATATTATTGCCAATACGGGTGTGCATGTACTGCCCCGAGGCATAGGCGCTGAAATGATGCCAGGGACGGGTCGAAAGCTCAGCCTGCACGCCTTGTGCTGATTCACCCCCGGCATCGATAGGTTGCGAGGTGAGGATGCTGGTCCCTGGAATATAGGAGACAGAACTGATCTGGTGATGGGTCAGATTGTAGTTGAAGCCCGCCACACTCAGCATGACCGCCCCATAATGCCGGAAGCCGATTTCCTCGCCAATCATGTATTCGGGCGTGAAATTTGCCAGAGGCTGCGTGACAGGTACGGGCGTCGTGAAGGTATAGACCGGCACCTGCGCCTGAAACGATGAGGGGGCGCGATAACCTGTGGTGCCGTTCACATAGATCTGGTTATCGGGGTCGATCTGATAGCTGATGAGCACCTGCGGCGCAGGGATGAACATGTTCTTGGTCGATTTGTACGGGGTCGATCCGGGCAGATCTTCAGTGAACTGGCGCGAGATCATATTGGCGCGCAAACCCGCATCAATGGTCAGGCGGTCATGAAACAGCTTGATCTGATCCTCGATACCGAGCGCGTTGAGCTGCTGGAAACCGTTGATGTCATACTGGGTGACAGCTTTTCCACCTACAGTCAGGTAGCCGTTATTCTGCGTGTACTGCCCCATGGCATTCACCGGATAATGGTTCTGAAACTCGGTATGAACGGCATAGGAATACCAGTAGGAGAATTTCAGCGTATTGATGCCACGGTGCCAGGCAGCGATCATGTTCAGCCCGCTTGAGGTCTGTACCCAGGGGTGAATGCTGATGGCCGTGATCGTGCCGGATTGCGGCGTATAGCCATCGAGAACGGCATATTTCTCGGTACCCCGATACCCGTTCGTCACAGGGATATTCGCGCCATAATTATTGGGGCCATAGGTCTCAACGGCGTAGGGCTGGGAATCAAGCGACCAACCGCTCCCCAGATCGAGATGATTTTTGATAGTGCCGACCACGGCATTGGTGGCCTTGGTATTCAGCTTGTAATACAGCGTGTCTCCCGGTGTATACTGACCATGCGTATTATAGCCCGTACCATATTGATGCCATTGCGCGAGATTGGGATAGACCCACTCCGTCTGGTTCGCATAATTATATCCGAAAATTACCTCGGAGCTGCTTTTGGGCGTCCAGTGTTTCAAAAGCGCTGCGTCCAGATGCCAGCGATAGAGGCTTCCGGGGCCACGCCACAGATTGCCGCTGGAATACGAGCCGGAAACGAAACCAGTAACACCGCTATGACCCAGCTCGCCCGTATCGACGCGTACAAATTCCTTGTTGGTGCTGTGCGTTCCACCTGAGCCTTCGGCGTATAGAGCGAAATGGTCCGAGGGATGACGCAGGCTCATGGTCATCTGGGCGCCATCGGCATTATAGGTTGGCGCCGTAAGATCCGATGATCCCTGGCTGACCGAGACATTCGCCAGATCCTCGTTATCCACCATCGCCGATGTATAGGCGCTATAGGTGAAAGGATCAGCCAGTGGCATGCCCTCATAGATCATGCCGATCTGGGTCTGGTCGAGACCACGGATATGAACTGTCTCGGAGCTCGTGCTGAGCGGTCCCTCGTTATTTCCCTGTACGCCCGGCAGGCTGGAGACCAGCACGCCCGGATTGACCAATGGCGACTGCCTCGCGATATATTCCTGCGTCACCGTACTGATCGAACGCGCAACGGTCTGCCGCGCCATCAAGCCGCCCCCCAGAACGGCACGACGCCCTGAGACACTGACATTTTCATCCTGGCCTTTTACCGGCTCATGCCGCTTGGCCCGGTTTGCCGCAGGCCGCGTGCCTGAACTGACGGGCATATCCTTATGCGCCGGGTGGGGGGCATGATGCACAGCCCAGGCGGGTCGCGGCGGAAGCAGGGCCACAAGAGCGCCAGACGCGAGCAGAGAAGCCATTTTGCAGGAAATAGGACGCGACATAACCCGATTCCGATACTGTGACGGCATGCGTGTCGTTACGCTTGCGATATCGGGCGGCACTTTGGGCGAGGGGTTCCCGCGTATCAAACTATAGTTTGATGACTATTTTTGGTCTGATTTGTTAATATTTCAGCGACGTGAATTTCTACTGACAATAGCGAGAAATCATCGCATCTCCGGTCTTATGACCCACGGTACGGTCAGAGTTGCGCCGCTGATCATGGAGACCGGCTGAAGCAAGGCCGGCAGCCTGCGCGAAGGCCGGCCAGCCGGGAAATGCTGGATCAGTTGCAGGTGTGCAGGACCGATTTTGCGCTCGTCACCTGATAGGAGGTGGCCGTCGGATCATTGGCACAAACCGCATGATCGATCCCGTTACAGGAAGTGAGAGCGAGTGCGCCCACCAGAAATGCCATCAATTTGCCCATGCTCGTTCCACCCTTTGTTGCAGGTCATCAACGCACCAGCCCGCACAGAGTGTCAATCGGGGTTAGCCGTGATCCGCATCACGCCTTGGGGATGGCTGGACTGACGCGATAAAAGAACGCGCAGACCCACCCCCGAAATACCTTCAGCGGGCGAACGCCCCTCCAAGAACCGACGATGGAACGAGCGCTGAGCAACTCAGCCTGCCCCCCGAGCCAAAACCGGGCGCCCCTGTGATGCCGGGCGATGAGAGCGGCAAGCCTCGCAAGCTGCGCATGGCGAGAAAGGCAAAGCACTCAGCCTCGACCATATCACCGTTCCACCCCAACGCTTCCACCGGCGCGACCGTGCCCGGCAAAGTCTGGCCGAGCGCCTGCATGATCGACGGATTGTGACGCCCTCCCCCACACACAAACCAGCCCCGCGGCACCTCCGGCAGGGCGCTTTGAGTGATACTGCGAACCGTGAAGGCCACAAGGGTCGCCGCGCCATCCTCTGCCCCCAGGCACGACACACGCTCCAGCGCCATCGCAAAAGCCTGCCGATCCAGCGATTTGGGCAGGGGCCGTGCGAAAAAAGGATCGGCCATCAGACCGGCCAGAATAGCCTGATCGACCTGCCCCGCACGCGCCAGAGCGCCATCCTGGTCGCACGCCACGCCTGTATGGCGCAGGGCCCAGTCATCAAGCAGCGCGTTCCCCGGGCCAGTGTCGCCTGCCAGAATGGCCCCGTCCGCTCCGACGAAGGTGACATTGGCCACGCCGCCGATATTGAGGATCGCCACCGGCCCCTGCATATTGCCCAGACAGGCCGCATGATACCAGGGTGCCAAAGGGGCGCCCTGCCCACCTGCCGCCACATCGGCCGAACGAAAATCATGGATGACCGGCAGCCCGGTCAGATGGGACAGACGAGAGGCATCACCCATCTGCCATGTCCGCCCCCGTTCCGGCGCGTGATACAGTGTCTGGCCATGAAACCCGACAAGATCGGCCGTGCCTTCCTGCTCCAGCACCTGCTGCACGGCCCGCACATGGGCATCGGTCAGTTCGCGCTCGACCGCCCTGAATTCTTCCGGCAGGGCGTCGAGCGTCTCACCGGCAAAGGCGGCTGCCTGGCCGAACAGGGCATAAACACGCTCACGCAATGAGGCCTCATAGGGCAGACTAACCGCAGCGCCGCGATACCTCACGCTCACTCCATCCGTCTCGATCAGGGCAGCATCCACCCCATCGAGCGATGTACCGCTCATCAGACCGATCACGCGCAGAAATCTGCCCGCGCCTTCAGATCTGCCGTCATGCCCCGTTGGGGGCCCGTCATCCTGTCGGGATGGGATCATGAACCGGTCTCTGTCTTGCGGCCCAGTATCGCATGCAGATCACCCCCATGCGTCCTCAGGGCGAGTTCGGCCTCCTCGAGCGTCATACCGTGACGGAGCAGCACAGCGCGTTTGACGTTGCCATCAGCCTGTTTCAGCGCATTCCCGATCTCCGCATCGGTTCCCCCGGCAATGCGGCGCACCATGCCGATCGCTCGCCGTGCCAGCTTGGCGTTGGTGACACGCATATCAACCATCAGCCCCTGATAGACATGCCCGAGACGGATCATGAGCGTGGTTGAGAGCAGGTTGAGCGCTGCTTTCTGCGCTGTCCCTGCCTTGAGCCGTGTCGAGCCCGCGACCGCTTCGGCGCCTGTTGGCAGTGCAATGCCAAGCTCGGCCTCACGCAGCAGACGACCCTCTGCCACGCAGCTTATGCCGATGGTAAGCGCCCCCTTGCTGCGCGCGAAACCGAGCGCCGCGCAGCTGTAAGGCGTGTTGCCACTCGCCGCAATGCCAAACACCACGTCATCGGGCCCCACATGGTTGGCGTCCATCTCCGCACAGGCCGCCTGCTCATCATCTTCGGCACCCTCGGCGGCCTGCGATACGGCGGCACTGCCTCCTGCCAGCAGCATCACCAGCTTCTCCGGCGGCCAACCATAGGTGGGAGTCAGTTCCACCCCGTCCTGCATACCTACCCGGCCCGCCGTGCCGGCACCGACATAAAAGAGCCTTCCTCCCCGCCGTAAACGCGGCAGAGCCGCCTCGACGACCGCTTCAAGCGATGGAACAGCCGCCCGGACAAGCGCCGTGGCCGCCATCTGCGCTTCAGCCAGCGCGTCCAGGATCGTTGCCGTTGGCCAAAGCTCGATCGTGGCGTAGCGCGGGTCCTGCTGCTCCGTCTGGAGTTTCTCCACAGCGTGCTTCTGCGGAAGGATATCTGACGGTGTTTCAGTCACGTTGGGGCTCCTGACTGGCAGCTTCTGGGCGAGCGGCGCGCTGTCCCGCCAAAGCGCGATACAGCCCCGCAGCACCAAGGTGAAACAGGATGCCCAGTGGCACAAGCCATGAAAAGGCAATCGCGATACCACGCAACTGACCAACGATCAGTACCAGCGCCATACCCGCAAGGGATGCGACATATCCCGCCATGACCGCCCGTGCCCCCAGGCGGGGCAAAAACAGCGCGCAGAGAAACGCCCCCAGTGTCGGCCCATAGGACCACCCGGCGATGGTAAGCCCCAGAACAACCGCCGATTTGCTTCCCATCGTGAACAGGGCCGCCCCGACAAGCAGCACAGCCCCCCAGAGAAGGGTCATGAAGCGTGGCGCAGAGAGCGGGCCGGGCCGATAGCCGATATGGTGCATCGCCTGTTCGATCCACCGACGGGGCCTCGGACCGAAATCAGTCAGGCTTGCCCCGGCCATCGCGTTGAGCGTGGAAGAGAGCGACCCCATCGTGGCGCTCAGCACACCGGCAATGAGCAGACCGGCAATCCCGGCAGGCAAGGCCTCAATCATGAAATGAGGAAAAAGCGCGTCGGAAGACATCATATGATCCGCAGCAAGGCTGCGTCCTGCACGGGCAACCCAGAGCTGAACCCCGAGAAGGGAGAGAAGCCCGAACAGGGCCGCCACCACGACAGCGCTGCCAATCAGGGCCATGCGGGCTTCCCGCAAAGAACGCGCTGCCAGAATACGCTGCACCATGAGCTGGTCTGTGCCGTGAGAGGCAATGGAGAGCACAGCCCCGCCAAAAAGGGAGGCGGCGAGGGTGAAGGGATCACCCAGCCAGTTCTGTGCGGTCAGGGGATGAAAGACCGCGAGCTTGCCCGACTGAACGGCCATGGACCAGCCCTGCCCTGCTGCAGCAGATCCCGGCGCGCCATGCCCTGCCATGCCGAGCCAGACATACACCACGCAGAACACGGCTCCGAAACCGTAAATGCCAAGCTGGATGGCGTCTGACCACACAACCGCGCGGAGGCCGCCTAGGATTGTGTACAACAACGTGAAAACCAGAATGGCGGACAGGACGCTCCAGCGGCCCACAGGCAGCCCGCTTTGCGTGAACAGCCAGACGATGGGCAATGCGCCGGCAAGCAGGCGGATACTCTCGGCCATGAAACGCGTGACCAGAAATGCACCGGACGCCAGACGCTGCATGGGGGCCCCGTAACGGGCGCCCAGCACGGTATAGGCGCTCGTCATCGAACCCTCGACATAACGCGGCAGAAACCACAGGGCGACCAGGCCACGCCCGATGAAATATCCCCCAGCGATACCGAGGAAAACCATCCCCTGCGTATAGCCGATACCCGGGATGCTGATGAATGTCAGGGTCGATGTCTCGGTCGCCACAAGGGAGAGACACAGGGCCCACCAGGGCAGGTCATGATGTGCAGAGAGGAAATCCCGCGACGACCCTGCAGAGCGGCGACTGACACGCCAGACCAGGAAACAGAGCCCCGCAAAATAGAGCAGGATGACAAGACGATCGAGCGGATGCATGGCGTCGGACCCGGCAGAAAGGCGAATAAATACCCATGATGGCGAAGAACACCATCATGGCAAGCACGCGGCCCGAGCTTTGTGCCAGTTCAGCCTGCCCGGCCCTGCATCCAGTGGCCCGGCGCGTATTATTTCTCGATACGGTGGATCATATCATCGAGCTTGTCCGTCTCGATGGTTCGATTCCGGAACGAGTCGCTTTGCGAGTTGGTAATCTCGATGGTCGATTTTTCCTCCGCCCTGAGCGTTGCATGACGGGCGGCAAATTCCAGCACATGCCCGCTTATCTGGCGTTCATCGTCGAGGAAATGGAAATGAAAGCCGGGAACCGAAATGCGACCGAACAGGGCGGGCGTCCAGAAACCGATCAATCGGCCCCGTATCCCCTCGAACCTGTCGATTTTCTGGCTCGCGGCAACAGCCTCGACATCGCGATGCTGATCGCTCTCGTCTGCGGCCCGATGGGGGCGGCGAAGCACAAGATGGTCGAACAACCCTGTCACGCTGACCGCCATGAAGATATTATCGGGCGCGATCAGGGTGCAAAGCCTGTCATAGGCCGTCTCATGGGTAATGTTCTCGACCTCGACCTGAAACTGAGGCCGAAACGCCGTGATCTGCACGAAAGGAACTGCGTCGTGCTGCGGCAGCTCATGCAAGGGCTCACCCGCCGTTGCTTCATAAACACGGCCATCGCAGATCGTGAGTTCGCCATTGAGCCCGGCAGAGCAACCGAGACCGAACCCGGTTTCGTGGCAGGCGCATAGCGATGCGATTTTCTGCTCAGCCTGCAGATGTCCTGCCATCAGGGCCCCGATGGTCGAAAACTGGGTAACACGGCTCACGACGGCAACTCTCCTTCCATTCCTTAGCGCCACTGCGCAGCGCCATCCTGTTAGGCCTAACGCATCAATCAGGGAATGGTCTGAACCGAGAGGGGGAACGGGTTGAACACCGACCAGCCGGTTCGCTGCACCAGACGCTCAAGCGCGAGCGTTCCCAGCAGGGAATTCCCCTGGCTGTTCAGCCCCGGCGACCACACGGCAACCGAAGCCAGCCCGGGCGCAATGGCCAGAATACCGCCGCCCACGCCGGATTTGCCCGGCAGCCCCACGCGGATGGCAAAGGCACCAGACCCGTCATAATGGCCGCACATCATCATGAGGGCCATGGTGGTACGGGCATCGGGCACAGAGGTGATCATCCGCCCCGAGCGCAGATCCACCCCGCCCGTCATGAGATAACAACCGATTTCAGCCAGTTGACGGCAGGACATGGTAAGGGCGCACTGGTGGAAATACAGATCGAGCGTGTCCTCGATCGGATTTCTGATATTGCCGAAAGTACGCATGTAATTGGCGAGGGCGGCATTGCGAAACCCCGTATCGCGCTCCTGACGGGCCATGTTCTCATCGATATGCAGCCCCTCTGGCGCGCCGGACTGCGAAAGCGCAAAATCGAGCAACGCCTGACGCGCACCCAGACGACCCAGCCGGGAGACCAGAATATCGGAAATGACGATGGCCCCGGCATTGATGAACGGATTGCGGGGAATACCGTGCTCGCTCTCCAGCTGGACAATCGAGTTGAAAGCACTTCCCGAAGGCTCCTGACGCACGCGGCTCCAGAGCTCGCTTCCCTCCAGTGTGAGGGCGAGGGTCAGGCCAAATACCTTGGAGAGACTCTGGATCGAGAAGGCTTCATCCGCATCGCCCGCCACATGAGCGGTGCCCCCTGCGTCAATGACCGCTATACCGAATTTGGCAGGATCGACGCAGGCAAGCGGCGGGATGTAATCTGCCACATGGCCACGCTCGGTGATCATCTGCATGTCACGCGCGATTTCGGCAACGATGCTGTCGAGATCGGCCATATCCTGTCCTTCCTGCCTTTACCTGTTCCGTCGTGGGTCCCGTCTTCGTCACGAGACATTGGCCCTTCATCACCCGGTCCAAACAGCCGGCTGAGGCCAGAGACATGACATGCACGAGGGCGGCGCACAATGCCGGATCAGGCGGGTCGCGGTCAGGCACCGTGACGTGATGACAGGACGGCTATGGCCCTATGACACCGCCTCTTTTCTGACTGTGCCGTATCGGCGCCACGGTTGAGCTTGCCCGCCTAATCTGCGATGAGAAACCCATGAATGGCGGCAAGACACGATCGGGTAAGGATGCAGGCGGGAAGGCGGATGTAAAGCCGGGCGAGAAGGCGTTTGCCTTGCCGGGTCTGCCTGATAGCGGCGCAGGTGACATGACCCTGCCCGATATCGACACGCAATCCGAAGGCTTTCGCCTCAATCGGGCGGCGCGGCGCAATGCCCTAATAGAAGACTATGTGGAACTCATTGCCGATCTTCTGGCTGAAGGCCATGAGGCAAGGCAGGTAGATATCGCAACCCGCCTGGGGGTTTCACAGCCAACCGTTGCCAAGATGCTTACCCGCCTTGCCAATGAGGGCTACGTGCATCGCCGCCCCTATCGCGGCGTGTTCCTGACCGAAATGGGGCAGGATGTCGCCAATCAGGCCAAGAACCGCCATCAGATCGTCGAGAATTTCCTCCGTGCTCTGGGTATCAGCGAAGAAACGGTGCGGGTCGATGCAGAGGGGATCGAGCATTATGTCAGTGACGAGACCCTGGCCGCTTTCCACAAGGCCCTGGAAGCAGGCCTGACCGCTTTCATGGCGCCATCCCCCCGGTCCTGACGACGCCTTCTGGCGGCCCCGCGACGGGGGCGCGGTGGCGGTAGCGCCACCGCCACCGCTCCAGTCATCGCATGCCTGTCTTCACCGCCCGCAGCAGCCTTGCGCGGCAGATCGACTGAACAAATACCCTTCCCTTCGGCAGTCCGCGCGTCGCTCGCAGTGCAACCGCCCTGACACGGTAGAGAAACCCTGCCTCTCGTTTGGGGTATGGACGGCTGACAACGTCCCCTACCGGACGACATCGCTTCGCACGCCGCGTGTCCCGTCTATTCTGCCTGTCTCCTTCCAATGACGAAGCTGCGTGATCGGTCCAGACGTTGCCGCTCGCAGTCTCATCGACCCGCGAGGAAATACCCGGTCAACTTCGCGCCATCAGGACCGTTAGCATCCACAAAACCGCCCACTCGTGAATATAGTATATTGCATATTTCTAAGCCTTGGGTTTGAGTAACGCATCATGTCCTCTCTTCCACCTGCTCGCGGGACGCATCCCGACCCGGCTCCTCCCGGGCCCAAAGCCCGGCGGTTCGTCCGCGCATTGGGCAGTGAGGGACAAAGCCTGCCGGAAGTCTTCTCATCCGTGCGTCTTGCGCCGGAAGGGTCGGGCTGGATAAGGCGTTTCCTCTCCTTCGTCGGTCCGGGCTACATGGTGGCTGTGGGCTATATGGACCCCGGCAACTGGGCGACCGATCTGCAAGGTGGCGCGCAGTTTGGCTACACGCTGCTTTCGGTCATCATGATCTCCAACCTGATGGCCATTCTCCTTCAGGCCCTTGCAGCGCGTCTGGGTATCGTGACCGGACGCGATCTAGCGCAGGCCTGCCGTGACCACTTCCCGCCCGCTCTCAATCTCGTGCTCTGGCTCACCTGCGAGCTTGCGATCATTGCCTGCGATCTGGCCGAGGTAATCGGCACAGCCGTAGCCCTGCAACTCCTGTTCCATATCCCGCTACTGGCAGGCGCGCTGATTTCGGCCTTTGACGCGCTGATCGTCCTGTTTCTGATGAATCGGGGCTTTCGCTATCTCGAAGCCTTCATCATCGCGCTTTTAAGCATCATCGCCCTGTGTTTCACAGCGCAGATCGTGGCGGCAGCCCCTCCTGTGGCAGAAGTGCTGGCCGGTTTCATCCCGCGGGCTGAAATCGTCACGCATCCTGCCATGCTTTATATCGCGATCGGTATCATCGGCGCGACGGTCATGCCACATAATCTCTATCTGCACTCATCCATCGTGCAGACACGTGATTACCCGCGTACCGAGACCGGGCGGCGTGAGGCCCTGCGATGGGCGACACTCGACAGCAGCGTGGCGCTCATGCTGGCGCTCTTCATCAACGCCGCCATCCTGATTGTTTCGGCCGCCGCTTTTCACAATACCGGCCATCAGGACGTAGCGGAAATCGAGGACGCCTATCGCCTGCTTTCGCCCATTCTGGGCATGGGCATGGCCTCAACCCTGTTTGCGGTCGCGCTTCTCGCTGCGGGCACGAACTCGACAGTTACCGGAACACTTGCCGGGCAGATCGTGATGGAGGGGTTTCTCCATCTTGGCCTGCCCCATTGGGCCCGACGCCTCGTCACACGCGGCCTCGCCATTCTGCCCGTCGTGGTGGTCACGGCGCTCTATGGCAACCATGGCGTGGGCACGTTGCTGATTTTCAGCCAGGTCGTCCTGTCGCTGCAGCTACCCTTTGCGGTCATCCCACTCGTGATGTTCGTTTCTGACAAGCGCAAGATGGGTCAATTCACAATTGGCACACCCATGAAGCTGCTCTCCTGGGGCGTCGCTGGCGTGATCCTGCTGCTTAATTTCAAGCTGCTCTACGATACGCTCATGACCTGATCCCCACACTTTCCGCCGCGTCTTGGCTCAGCCTGGAACACGGCGGGCCATGACGCCTCGGCAATCCCGCATCTTACCGCTTCCTTTCATCTTCTGGCCCCTCAATCCTGCTCAGGACCCTTTCATGTCTCGTCTCGATTTCAAAGTTAGCAAATGCTATAATAGTGAGCATATGAGATTTAGTAGAGCACTCACTCATAACGCAGGCTTTTCTCGTCGCCCTGCGTTCTGGCTTGGCCTGCCGACAGCACTCTTTCTTATGTCGGGTACAACCCTTGCCGATCCCGTGCGAAAATCCCCATTGGCATCACCGCCGGAACCGCCTGCGCATCGGGATCGCGCGGCACCGCTTGCCACTCATGCAGGCCGCCAATCTGTCGCAACGTCGAAGGACGGGGCAAAGCCGTCGAAAGCAGGCAGCGAGCCTGCCGTGGCAAATGCCGCCCCTCCCCCGCATCGGGAGGACATTACTGTCACTGCCCATATGGATCAGGCCCGTGGCCGTCTCGCACCGGGGTTGGGGGCGGTTTCCTATGGCATTGACCAGCGGCAGATACAGGTCACACCGGGAGGTGAAAACGCCGCATTCAGCCAGATCCTGCTCCGGCTCCCCGGTGTCGTGATGGACAGCTATGGCGAGGTGCATGTGCGTGGCGAGCATGGTGGCCTCACCTATCGCGTGAACGGCGTCCTGTTGCCTGAAGGGCTGAACGGCTTCGGGCAGGAACTCGACAGCCGTATCATCCAGTCGGTGGACCTGCTGACAGGCACGCTACCCGCCCAGTTCGGTTTTCGCACGTCGGGCGTCATCGACGTCAAGACCAAGAGTGGCGCAACGCTCAAGGAGAACCAGATCTCGCTCTATGGCGGGAGCTACAACACGTTCATTCCGTCGCTGCAACTGGGAGGATCGAAGGGCCGGTGGGACTACTTCGTAACGGCCTCCTACAACCGCAATGACATCGGCATTGAAAACCCGACGAACAGCTTTCGCGCCACCCATGACACGACTCAGCAGGGCAAGGCCTTCGGTTATGCCGCCTATCAGATCGACGATGAAAGCCGGCTGAGTTTCCTGACCAGCGCTTCCTACGCCGATTTCGAGCTGCCCAACACAACCGCCCTGCCCATTCTCTATCAGTCCTCCACCATCGCACCCGATGATCCGGACATCCAGTCGCGTCTGTTGCGCGACGGCCAAAGCGAGCAGAACTACTATGCCGTGATGTCCTACCAGCGCAGCACAGAGAAATCGAACCTCCAGATCTCGCCCTATTTCCGCTACGGACGCATCGGCTATCGCAACGACCCGAACAGAGATCTCGCTTTCTCAGGCATATCGCAGCATGAAGTGAATGATTTCACCACGGGCGGTCTGCAAATCGACAATTCCTACGATATTGCCCCCCATCACGTGCTGCGCTTTGGCCTGCTCGCGCAATATACGGCCGAGAAGCTCGATACCGACACGCTGGCCTTTCCTGTTGATGAGACCGGTGCCCAAAGCACGATCGACCCGAGGCGCATCATCGATCATAGCGGAAACTGGGCCGTCGAGGCCGGGGCCTATATCCAGGATGAATTTCATATTACGCCGCGCCTGACGTTCAATTACGGGTTGCGTTATGACCGCTTTGCCTCGTCTTTCAATAGCGAGGGACAGGTCAGCCCGCGTGCCAATATGGTCTGGAAAGCCAGCCCCTCGACCACGGTACATTTCGGCTATTCCCGTTACTTCGCGCCGCCCTCCCCGCAATACATATCGGATGCGACGCTTCAGAAATTCGCGGGCACGACCAATGCGCCCGATACGATGCTGAACACACCCACACGGGTCGAGAAATCGCATTACGTCGATGTCGGCATTCTTCAGCATGTCACGCGCGACTATCAGATCGCGATCGATGCGTTTGGCAAATGGGCACATGACCAGGGCGATCTGGGGCAGTTCGGGCGCGCAGTCATTCTTGCACCGTTCAGTTATCGCCGCGGCCGCGTTTACGGGGCGGAAATCGGCAATTCATGGCGTCACGGAGGCTGGTCGGTCTATGGCAATTTCTCCTTCGTCAAGACCTGGGCGAAGGACATCAATTCGGCGCAATATCAGTTCGAGGCAGCAGAACTGGCCTACATCCAGCGCCACGGCATACAGCTCGATCATCAGGGAGAGTTCACTTCTTCAGCCGGGGTTTCCTATGCCAACAAGCATGATATGGCCTATCTCGATTTCCTGTATGGTTACGGCCTGCGCAGCGGCTTTGCCAATCTCGAGAAGCAGCCTGCCTACGCCATTTTCAACATTGGCTACGCCCATACCTTCACGAGGGTGCCGGTTGGTCATTCCCTCAAGGTCAGGGCCGATGTGGTCAATCTGTTCGACCATCGTTACCAGCTGCGCGACGGCAGCGGCGTGGGCGTAACGCAGGCCCAGTACGGCCAACGGCGGGGTATGTTTTTCTCCATGGTCAGCAGTTTCTGAACCAACGGGCACGCCGGGGCTTCTGCGTGAGGGGTTCTGTGCTTTCCCTCACGCAGAAATGAGACTGCGATTTCGACGCTGGCAAGGTTCATGCGTTTAAGATGAGGTTCTGCCCCCTCACCGGAGACCCTTCCATGTCCGAACGCAAGACCGTTTATCGCCCTTATCACCATCCTGCGGGTGGCTGGGGTGCGGTCAAGGCAACGGCCAAGGCCCTGCTGGAGCAGAGCGTGGTGGGCAAAGGATCGCGGGCGCTTCTGGCCATGAACCAGCCGGGCGGTTTCAAATGTCCGAGCTGTGCCTTTCCGGACCCCACGCGGCACAAGAAGATCGAGTTCTGCGAAAATGGTGTGAAGGGTCTGGCGGTCGAGGCCACCAAGCGACGCGTCACACGGGAGTTTTTTGCGCAGTACAGCGTCAGCGATCTTGCCGCACAGAGCGATTACTGGCTTGAGGAACAGGGCCGCCTGACAGAGCCCATGCGCTACGATGCCCAGACGGATCACTATGTTCCGTGCAGCTGGCCCGAAGCCTTCGCCCTGATAGGGAAGCATCTGCGGGGACTTGCCTCGCCACATCAGGCCGAATTCTACACCTCGGGACGAACCTCGAACGAGGCAGCGTTTCTGTATTCCGTCTTTGTCCGGGCCTATGGCACCAACAATTTCCCCGATTGCTCCAACATGTGCCATGAGCCGACAAGTCGCGGCCTTCCGGGTGCCATTGGCATTGGCAAGGGCACAGTGGTCATGGATGATTTCGACCATGCCGAGGCCATTTTCATTGTCGGGCAGAATACCGGCACCAATTCACCGCGCATGATGGGGCTTCTGGCCCATGCCCGCAAACGCAACGTGCCGATCGTTGTGGTCAATCCCATGCCGGAGCGATCGCTCATACGCTTTACTGAACCACAGGATGCCGTGCAGATGGCGACCGGGGGATCGACAGCGATTGCGACCGAATTTGTCCATATCCGGATCGGCGGTGATCTCGCTTTCTTCAAGGGCATGATGAAGGCATTGTTCGAGCGGGATCAAGCAGGCGAGAGCGTGCTGGATCATGACTTCATCACCACCCACACTGAAGGTTTCGAGGCCCTGCGCCAGGAGGTGATGCAGCAGGACTGGGCGGAAATCGAGCGTATTGCTGGTATCGAGAAGGCCCAGATCGAGCGCGCAGCCGACATCTATGCCCGGTCGAATGCCACGATCATCTGCTTTGGCATGGGCATTACCCAGCATCAGCAGGGTGCCCGCATGATCCAGCAGATTGCGGCCTTTCTCATGCTGCGGGGCAATTTTGGCAAGAAGGGCGCAGGAATTGCCCCGATCAGGGGCCATTCCAACGTTCAGGGCGATCGCACCGTCGGCATCGATGAAAAGCCAAGCCAGGTCTATCTCGACCTACTGCGCGATGTCTTTGGTTTCGAGCCTCCGCGGGATCATGGCCATCATGCTGTTGATTCGGTCGAGGCAATGCTTGCCGGCACGGCCCGCGTCTTTATCGGCATGGGCGGCAATTTCGTGCATGCCATCCCGGACACACCGCGCGCCTATGAGGCCATGCGCCGTCTGGACCTGACCGTGGGTATCGCGACCAAACTCAACAGAGGCCATATCGTCCACGGGCGCGATGCGCTCATCCTGCCGGTCGTGGCCCGCTCGGAGATCGACCGTCAGGCGACCGGCGAGCAGTTCGTGACGATCGAAGACGCCATGTCGAACGTCACCGCCTCGCGCGGCGTGCTCGAGCCCGCCAGCCCGGACCTGCTTTCGGAAGTCGCCATTGTCTGTGGCATGGCACAGGCCACTCTACCCGACAGCACCATCCCATGGGCATTGTTCCCGACCGACTACAGTCTGATCCGCGACAAAATTGCGGCGGTCTATCCCGACATCTATGCCGATTTCAACGCGCGCATACGCAACCCTCAAGGGTTTCATCTCGACATTCCACCGCGTCGTCGCGCGTGGAAAACCCCGACCGGCAAGGCGCAGTTCCTGCTCTTTCCGGGCCTCGCCGTCGATGATGCGGTCGATGATCCTGCCATGCTGCGTCTTTCCACCATACGCTCTCATGACCAGTTCAACACGACCATTTACAGCATGAATGATCGCTATCGGGGCATCTACAACACCCGCATGGTCGTGTTCATGAATGATGAGGACATGGAAGAGCGCGGCATTACGCAGGAAATGGTTGTCAGTCTGGAAACGATCTCGACAGACGGCATCCATCGCCGCGTGAACGGTCTCGTGGCAGTGGCCTATCCCATGCCGCGCGGCGCAATTGCGGGCTACTATCCCGAACTCAACCCCTTGCTGCCTCTCAACCATTTCGACGAGATCAGTGGCACACCCGCCGCCAAATCGATCCCGGTGCGTGTTTTCCTCAAGGGGGGGACGTCATGACGACGAGACCGGATAGTCTTGCAGCGGCCCATGTGCTGCGTCACGCCATCGAAATTGGCCCCGAGGGCGTTCAGGAGCGGATCGAGCTTGGCATTGCCGAAGAGATACCCCTCACCCTGATTTTCAATGAATTCCATGTTCATGCCGTCATGATGGTCACACCGCTTGATCTGCATGATTTCGTGCTCGGTTTCGTGCTTACCGAGAAGATCATTGCTGCGCCGAGCGATATGATCTCCTGCCATATCGAACGTCACGACGAACAGCTAACGGCGCATATACGCATCACCGGTGCCGATTTCAGCCGATTGATCCGTCGGGGGCAGCGCCTGCTGACCGGGGGCAGTTCGTGCGGGCTTTGCGGCGTGACCTCGCTTGACAATATTGCCACCGCAACACCGAGCCTTCCCGCGCATAGTATTCCGGTGTCATCCATACGTGCGGCGCTCAATGCCTTGCCAGACCAGCAGGTCCTGAACCAGCAGGTGCATATGGTGCATGCTGCGGCCTGGGCCTCGCCTGATGGCATTATCCATTACGTGCGGGAAGATGTCGGGCGCCATAACGCGCTGGACAAGCTGATCGGCATACTAAGCCAGTCACCAAGAGATCCGGGGCGAGGCTTTTGCCTGCTGACCAGCCGTTGCTCATACGAAATGGTTGAAAAAGCACTGACCCTGGGTATCTCGACACTGGTCGCGGTCTCCTCTCCAACCGATCGCGCCATCCAGATTGCCCGCAAGGCAGATATGACCCTGATCGGCAATGCGCGGCGAGACCGCTTCTCTGTATTCTGCGGCGGCCATCGCCTTGTCAGACCCGAAACTCTGGAAATGATGACCACATGATCCCTAATTCCTCACCAGCTTCACAGGAAATTTTCGGTTTCGAGCACGATTTTGCAGGATCGTTACGTTGCATACCGATGTGTGTGCGAATGAAGCTCGATCTGACAGGTATCAAACTAAGCCTGCGCCAATGGAGCCAGTTTCTTCCAGACGAACGTCGTGAATTGCTGGAACGCGCCTGTGTCACGCCAGACGAGCAGAGCCGCTATCACGCTCATCTTCTGTCCCTTATCGCGCAACGCTGTGATGCGCCACCCAAGCCCCTTCCGGCAAATGAGGATCATCTCTGGCGTGATAGCGCGGCGATTCCTGACTGTGTCCTTCAGCAGGCCGCTTCAGATGACGTCTCACCGCCAACACGCGAGGCATGGGGCTTGCTGACATCGCTGCAACGCTTCGCCTTGGTCAAGCTTGCCCGCTCAAGCCATGAAAACGAGAATTTTGTTCCAGCATTGCGTGAATTTGGGCTGTTGATGACTGAGTCCGCGTAATCACGCCTCAATCAGCGTTGTCAGAGCCAGCAGATCATCTGGCGTATTGACGTTGAAGAACGGGTCCGGCCCCTCATCATCGAAAGCGATTGGGGTCATATCGATACGTCGTGCAAAGCTCCAGACGGCCAACTGTCGGTGATCGCCCGATGCCACGCCCGCGCTCAGGTACTCATCTAACAGGGGTAGAGACGATACGGGCCACAACGCAACGAGAGGATGAAGGCGCCCTCGGCTCATGGCGCAACTTGGCGGCGCTTTCAGCCGTCTGACCAGATCGTTCGGGACGAACGCCGTATCTACCGGCACCGTCAATACGGCCGTCTCGCCAAGATCCTGTGCCCATTCAAGTGCCGCAAGCACACCGGAGAGAGGGCCTGCCCCGGTATGTCGATCCTGAAGCTGCGTCAGGTCGCGGCCATAGGCTGTTTCGCAATCGCGTCGTATCGAGAGCGCAACCGGACCGATTTGTGGCCGTAACCGGTCGAGGAGCTGATCGAGCAAAGCCCCCTTCCCGGCTGGAATGAGCGCTTTGTCACGATACCCCAACCGACTGCCTTGTCCCCCTGCCAGAATGACAGCGGGGGTCACGGACAGCGCCTGCTCAGCGTGGACCGCCAAGGGGAACAGGTTGCATGGGTCCGGGAGGTACTGGGTGTGGGCGATAATGATGCCTGTGCGAGCGTACAGGGGGTGGCGGCGGTGGCGGTGCCTGCACCTGCACGGGCCTAAACGGCGGCGGCGCCTCTCCACGGTTGTAATACGGCCCCTTGTAATTGTTGTTCAGCTGGGACGAATTCAGCTGCTCAATCATATTGTTGCCAGTCCCGTCCGCATAGCGGTGGGGTGCCGGGCCTTGCTGCGCGAACGCAAGCGAGGGAGCAGCAAGAGAGAGCGCCGAAAGGGCTACCCCCAGAGTACGCTTTGACCCGAAACGACGAATCATGGTGTCTTCCCTTTAATGACGAGCCCGTCCGAGACCGGCTTGCCGCGCTGCCAGACCTGAGAAATCAGGTCGATATCAGATATGGTGCGGTCTGGCTCGCCGTCAATGACGAGAAAATCAGCTCGTTTCCCGACAGCCAAGACGCCGCGATCCTGCAGCCCCAGAAGAGCCGCTGCTTTCTGCGTCGCCAGATTGATAGCCTGCAACGGTGTAAGGCCTGACTCCGTCAGCAGGACAAGCTCGCGATGCTCGGCGTAGCCAGGCAGGCGAAGCGGCGTCGCCCCGGAGTCAGTCCCGAACCCGATCTTTGCGCCGGCACGATAAAGGGCGAGAACATTGCGTTCGTTCATTGCCAATGCGGCGCGTGCGGCGCTGACCGAAGGCTTCGCCAGACTGTCCTTGCGCCATTGCTCATCGGCGACACTGTCGCGAAGGGCTGGTGACATGGCATCATGTGCCACAGGCTGCCCCAGTGTTTCCGGATGCTCGGCAAAATAATAAGTCGACTCATCCAGCGACAATGTCGGGATATACCAGGCTCCGGTGGATCTGATCTGGTCGATGAAGCTCTGATCGACCGGCTTGTCCCGCACACCATGCGCCAGAATATCGGCCCCATGCTGCAAGGCCGTTCGGGCGAGGTCCAGATCGTGAATATGGACCGCCACGCGCAGATGACGCCGGTGAGCCTCCTTGATAGCCGCATCCCAGACAGGCGCACCGAGCAGCGGCAAGGGCGGTTTGCCCGGATTGGTCAGGCGCAGATCATCGAGCCAGATCTTGACAAAATCCGTCCCTTCATCGGCCATCCGGTCTACTGCCTGTCGTGCCTGTTGCGGGGTGGACGGGCGGAAAATCTGGTCACGCCCCATGCCGTCGATCATGGCTTCGGGCGGCATCCCGGCAGGCGCACCGATACCCTGATCGACACCGAAAAGGTCAGCCCCCTCATTGGCCCCTTCATGCTGCTCATGACGCAGCTGATCGAACAGGGGAGATTTGTTCAACCCGAGCGCCGTTATGGTCAGGACCCCGTAGCGCACATACTGGTTGAGCGCTGCCAGGATATTGGCGCGCGTATAATTGGCCGAAGCTGCACTCATCCCGTCCACCAGCCCGACATGACTGTGGTCACTGATCAACGCGGGCATGATTGTCTTGCCCTGAAGGTCGATGATCCTGACCCCCGCAGGCGGTGTCGTGGCCAGGCCTATGATCTGGCCATGATCGACCACCATCGCGAGATCTGTGCGTGCCGGTGCGCCTGTGCCATCGACAACACGCGCGTGGATCAGCGCAACCGGCTCGGCTCGTGCCGGTTGGCCGCTAGCAAACGACACACCGAGCGCTGCAATAAGGGAAACCGCTGGGACCGCGAGCCTACTGCGCTTGACCGGTGATAGCGGGGCCTGACCGGAATATCGCATGAAAGCTCCTTTATCGCCCTCATAGACCCGCCACGCCGCGACAATCCGGGTGGCATACAGGCCATTTGAAGCCACCTCCCGAACGCGGCAGAACGGCACAGGATCCATCGTCCGTGCAAACGATATCGCATCTGTGAAGACTTGTTGTCGCTCCAAAAGAAACGGAGCGCCCGCGCATCAGTTAAGCAGCGGTATGATGGTCGCCCGGAAGCTCAAAAATGACGGGCATGACAGTAAAACAGGAGCGTTGCATGTCACTTACGCCGCAGGTCAAAGCGATTCTTGCCAATTACGAGTCAGATAATCCCGGCACCAAGGCCAATCTTGTCCGTCTGATGAACACGGGTGTGCTGGCTGGCACCGGCAAACTTGTCATTCTGCCCGTCGATCAGGGGTTTGAGCACGGACCTGCCCGCTCCTTTGCGGCGAACCCTCCGGCCTATGACTCGCATTATCATTTCTCGCTGGCAATCGAAGCCGGACTGAATGCCTTCGCCGCTCCCCTCGGGATGCTTGAGGCTGGTGCTTCGACCTTTGCCGGTCAGCTGCCGCTTATCCTCAAATGCAACAGCTCGAACTCGCTGTCCACCGAGAAGAACCAGGCCGTCACCGGCACGGTTGCCGACGCCCTGCGGCTGGGCTGCTCGGCCATCGGCTTCACCATCTATCCCGGCAGCGAATACTGCTTCGATCAGATGAACGAGCTGCGTGAACTGGCCCAGGAGGCCAAGGCCGCGGGTCTTGTTGTCATCGTCTGGAGCTACCCACGCGGCCCGATGCTCGACAAGGCCGGAGAGACCGCCATCGATATCTGCGCCTATGCCGCGCATATGGCCGCTGAATGTGGAGCGCACATCATCAAAGTCAAACCGCCGACAGACGCGCTTTCCCTGCCGGCCGCCAAAAAGGTCTATCTCGATCAGAAGATCGACATCTCGACCATGGAGGCCCGTGTACGCCACGTTGTGCAGTCAACCTTCGCCGGGCGCCGCATCGTGATCTTCTCGGGCGGTGAACATGAGAGCACCGAGGCCCTGCTGGATACCATCCGTGGCATCCATGCTGGCGGCGGGTTCGGCTCGATCATCGGCCGCAACACGTTCCAGCGCCCACGTGAGGAGGCTCTGTCGCTCCTCTCGACCATCACGGGCATTTTCAGAAGCTAAGGCGGATTGATCCGATCAAGGCACCGCTCCCCTTCAGGATTGTCTGAAGGGCAGCGGCTCTGGTTTATCCTTTCCATCGCCCCCCTCACAGGACGCGATTGCGTTCAGGCCTGCCCCGCAGCCTTGTAGGCCTCGATGACCTCTTCTGGCGCCCCATCCATCCTGATGCGTCCGCCCTCCATCCAGATGATGCGCGTGCACCACTTCTGCAGGATGGGCAGGGAATGCGAGGTGACTACGAGGATGCGGACATATTCGATCAGACGGCTCAGCCTGTCGCGGGCCTTTTCCTGAAAATGACTATCCCCTGCCATGAACCACTCATCCATGAGCAGGATCTCGGGGCGTGGCGAGGTCGCCAGACCAAAGCCCAGACGAATAGCCATACCTGAGGAATAGTGCCTGACAGGAAGATCCAGAAAAGCGCCCAGTTCCGCAAAAGCCTCTACATCTGTTTCGAGAAGCTTCGCTTCCTGCTCGTTCATCCCGAGAATGCGAGCATAGAGGCGAATATTCTCCCGCCCGGTCAGCTCGGTATTCATCCCGGCCTGAGGGCTGAGGAGCGAGTGAACCTCACCCTGCACGTCAAAATGGCCACTTGACGACTCATAGATCCCGGCCAGAGCCCTTAGCAAGGTGGACTTGCCAGCGCCGTTATGGCCAATCAAGCCGACACGTTCACCTGTGCTGATCGAGAGCGTGATTGTGTCAAGCGCCACGACGATGGTCGTATCGTCCTGACTGACGATACTGCCGCCCACCGCCTGCCTGTTCTGGATCTTCTGCCGAACACCCTTGAACAGGCTCTTCTTGAACGACCGTGCGCTCCCATGAAACATGGGATAAATCAGGGAGTAATCCCGAAGGGTAATGGAGGCCATCGTCTTTACACCCAGAACGCAAGGCGCTCACGGGTTCTGACAAAGGTCAGAAAGCCCAGTACGCACCATACGAGACTGACACAACAGGAGACCGCGATGACGCTGAGGCTGGGTAAATGGCCCAGTATGGGCCCCCGAACCAGCTCCATCATGTCATAGAACGGGTTGAACACGAGATACCGGCCACGTGGGCCAAGCTGGGCTGGTTGCCAGATGATCGGTGTCACGTAGAAGGCAATCTGCATCAAGGCCCCGATCACGGAGGTGATATCACGGAACCGGGCGCAGAAAGGCCCTAGCAGCAGGCAGGCCGCATAACCGTTCAGCGCCCACAGAACGAGGCCCGGCAAGGCCGCAACGCTGATGATTCCCGGCCAGACACCATAGAGAACAAAGACGCCAATGGGGACAATGATACTGTGACCAAACACGATCAGGTTGCGCACCAGCAGCCTGATGGCATGAAGGGTGTAGGGCAGTTTCATTGCATGGATCGTCCCTTCCGCCTCAACGAAGCAGGTACAGGATTCCGTTAGCAGACTGGCGATCCCGACCTGCCAGAGCGCCATGGAAAGCGAGAGGTAGGGCAGATAATCGCGAAGCACCATATGGAAGAGGCGCGCATAGATCACACCCATCGAGGCGATCATGACAAGCGCAGAGAGCGTGAGCCAGAATGGCCCCAGTACCGAACCGCGATAACGCAGGCGAATATCAGTCCAGCCCAGCGTGGCGCCTAAGCGCCACATATGCAGCCCTGAGACGATATCATTCCATGCGAGGGCATAACGACTCTTGCTCATGTCTCTCCGGGGAGTGCTGACAGTCTCGTGTGGGACAGGCGCCTGAAAACACCCCAGGCACAGGACAATTCGCGTAGCTGATAAGGTTCTTTTCCGCAACCGGGACACAATGTTGCCAGCGAAATCACTCGCCACCCTATCATCTCGTGATTTTAGGCTTTCTTTCTCTTGATCGGCTCCGTAGTTTTGCCTCAATCCTGCCCCACATTACGGATCACGCTCGGTTGCATCAGGTGAAATCCATCATGGCTCCTCCCCGTCATTCGACTTTCCAGACCGGACAGCAAGAAGCCGGCCGGTCCCGTCTTGCGGGGGCACCGCCCAAACGTCTCCTGCTGATCACAGGAATGACAGCCCTGCTCTCCGCCTGCGCCAGCACCCCGCAGCGCCCTCAGGTACCGGTTGCACAGGAAGCCGCCCATTACCGCGAGCACGCCAAATCCTACTACGCTCCGCCCGGTCCGGCAGATGACCCATGGGGACCGTATATCGAGGAGGCATCGCAGCGTTTTGACGTCCCGAGCACCTGGATTCGCTCCGTCATGATGCAGGAATCGGGAGGCAGACTGTACGATCGCAACGGCCAGTTCACGACGTCGGCACCGGGTGCGATGGGGCTGATGCAGCTCATGCCGCCCACCTATGACGATATGCGCATGCAGTACAGCCTCGGCGATGACGCTTATGACCCGCATGACAACATCATGGCGGGCACAGCCTATATCCGGCAGATGTACGACATCTATGGCTCTCCGGGCTTCCTCGCTGCCTATAATGACGGTCCCGGCAGTCTCGACTCCTATCTTCGCCGGGGCCGCGCCCTGCCGCGCGAAACCCGCCGCTATGTTGCTCATGTCGGGCCGCAGATCGCAGGGATCTGGCCGCGCAATCGCTCGGCTGCCGATCTGCTGGTAGCCCAGCACGACCCCTCGGCGGCGACGATGGTGGCCCAGAATGACAGTGAAACGGCAACTGTCCGGGCAGCATGGCGACATCAGGCGCAGGCAGCCACTTACAGTGCCGACCAGCAGGACATGCAGGTGGCAGAAGCCCCTGCGCCCGCGTCGAACCGCGCTTCCGTCAGTTCGGCCTGGGCTGCACGCGGTATCGTGGCGACTCCCGCCCCGGTCCAGATGGCAAGCCTGACAAGTTCGGCATCGGATTCGTCCTCGGACTCGCCGACCGATAATGTGGCGCAGGCCTGGGCGGGACGGGCACCTGTACAGCCTATCCCGGTCGGACGGCGTCTTTCTGCCGAGCCGGTACTGGCTGTCATGACGCCGCGCCCCGCTCGCCAGACAGCCCCATCCCGCGCGGCTACGGCCATCACACCCAGCAACTGGGCTATTCAGGTGGGCGCCTATAATTCTGCCGTGCAGGCTACACGCGCCGTGGCTCAAGCCCAGAATCATGGCGGAACTTCGCTTTCCGGCGCGCGTAGTCAGGTTTCCACGGTGCAGTCGGGCCGGGCGCATCTGTATCGGGCGCGTCTGGTCAATCTCTCCCATGACAATGCCGTGGCCGCCTGCCGGAAGATGGGCCGCGACACACCCTGCGTCGTCGTCTCTCCGGGATCATCATTCTGACCCAGCTCCCTGTGGAGACATCATGAAACGCTGCTTTATCCCCGTTTCCGCCGCTCTCCTGTCACTCTCGTTAGCCGCGGCGGTCCCCTCGGCACATGCTGCGCTTAAGCAAGGGGGTGAAGCACCGGATTTCACGCTTCCCGCCACGCAGAATGGGCAGGAAACCAGCTTTACGCTGCACGACGCCCTCAAGAACGGCCCCGTGGTGCTTTACTTCTACCCGGCGGCCTTCACCAAGGGCTGCACGGCCGAGGCGCATGGTTTTGCGGACGCCATGCCCCAGTTCAAGGCGCTTGGCGCCAGTGTCATCGGCGTGTCGATGGACAACATCCACAAACTGGATGATTTCTCAGTCAGCCAGATCAAGGGACAGTTCCCCGTAGCGTCCGATACCGATGGCAAGGTCACGCGCCTGTATGATGCCAAGATGCCTATGCTCGATATTGCGCAGCGGATTACCTATGTGATCGCGCCTGAAGGGCAGATTATCGACACAATCAGCACGGACTCTCCGGGCAATCATGTCAGCAAGGCGCTGGCAGCGCTGAAGAGTTTCAAAGCTGATACCATGAAGAACCGCCGCAAATAGGGATTGGGCCACGCGCCGTGACGGGTGGCCACTTCATTCATGACTTCATCAGACAAGACCCACCATGTTGGTGCCTCACGTCCCCTGCGTCTTCAGGATGACGTGAAAAGCACCGCTCTCTACGATGGCCCCGGTGACTGCTACCGCTACCGCCTGCACAGGGTATGGGCGTCGGAAAAGCGCAGCATCATGTGGCTAATGATGAACCCGTCTGTTGCCACCGAGTATGGCGATGACCGGAC
The DNA here is from genome assembly GCF_030263835.1 of Asaia sp. HumB. Classification (NCBI taxonomy): domain Bacteria; kingdom Pseudomonadati; phylum Pseudomonadota; class Alphaproteobacteria; order Acetobacterales; family Acetobacteraceae; genus Asaia; species Asaia sp. HumB. The sequence goes on from NZ_JARPML010000002.1 coordinate 810,005, forward strand.
CGTTGCCAAATGCCAGCGCTACGCCCGCGAGTGGGGGTATGGGGCGATGTTTGTCGGCAACAGCTTTGGCTATCGCTGCACGGACCAGAAGCGTCTGCTTGAAGTCGAGGACCCTGTGGGGCCAGGCAATAATGCGGCATTGCTCGATATGGCGCGGCAGGCCGACAAGGTGATACTGGCCTATGGCTCACCCACCCACCCTTCATTACGGGCACGCGGCAACCATGTCGCGCAGACCCTGCACGCCGCCGGGATCCCACTGTTCGTTCTAAGGCTGAGCAAGGGAGGCCGACCCGAGCACCCCCTCTACCTTCCGTCTGCCCTGACACCAGTCCGGCTGGACGAAGCCTTCTTCAAGGCGCTGGATGGTCAGCCCGCCCCTTGACGGGAAGGGTCGGGCGATCCGGCAGGCAGGGTACCGCGGCACCCTGCGCCGGTTGATAGCGAGAGACGATATCGGACCGCCTTACTTCTCGGTGATCTGATAGGTCAGCACGACATGGTTGTCGTGATTGGGCTGGGTGGCGACTGGCTGGATCTGCACGCCCAGATCATGCTTCTGATAGACCTTCTGGATAGCTTGCGTATCAGCGGTTGCGGCTTCTGCCGTCACAGTGGCACCGGGACGCAGCTTCGTCACAGCTTCAAGTTCGGCGGTCGGCACTTTCTTGTTGCCGACAAACTCGACCTTGTCGAGCACGAACGGCGCGGGGGCTGCGGCGGCCTGCGGTGCCTGCTCTTCGATCACGAGATAGAACTGCACCGTGTTTTTGACAAAGCGCTCCTTCTCGCTGAACTTGGCGCCCATGTTCTTGGCCTTGTAGAGATCCGCCACTTTCTGCACGCCTGCATCGAGCTGATCGCGCGTGACGGTATCACCCACATGATAGGGAAGTGCGGCCATGATTTCGTCAGTCGAGACGGCCTTGTTGCCCTCAACCTTGAGAATCTTGAGCGTCAGCGGTGCGTCGGCAGCCGGGGCACTGGCAGCCAATGCCGGTGAAACGAGCCCTGTGACGGGCAGGCAGGGCAGAGCTGCCGTACCGGCCATGAGAGCAAGACCGGCGAGAGCGAGACGGGAGTTCGGCTTCATGTTGTCGTCCTTCTGAACAGGGTCATTCTGAACGGCAGGATCATAGGCATCATGCGAAGCAATTGGCAAAACCCGAGCATGCGGTGCCATTCTGCTTCTCATCGTTCAGGGATATCAGGATGTTGGAAACAGGCCTGAAGCAGGTTGCCGGGTCAGCGCTCGACCTCTTACGCGCCGGAGGCGGCGTATCGAGAGCAAGGGGCGCTTGCAAGAAATGCCTGCTCTCAAAAGCATTAGAACGGCACGTATCGGCCTTGAACCTTTAGCTGGGAAACAGAGAAGCGCCTCTGCCGGGGAGTAGAAACGATACGCCGCGGCAAAGCATCAAATGCTCCTGCCGTCCCCTGCGACCTGCAAAACATGAGTACAGATGCGGGTCGAGGCGGCTCAGAGAGACCGCCCCGACCCAGGAAGACTAGCCTTCCATTTCGGCAGGCATGGCGGGGCGGGCATCAGGATTGGCGTGCAGTCCTGTCGCCAGAACATGCTCACGATCCCAGCGCTTCGCCAGCGGCAAGAGGCATACGAGAACACCTGTCAGGATCAACCCTGCCACGAACAAATCGCGGAAGAGAGGCACATAGAGTGCCGCCGCTGCAGCGCCCGTTGCCGGTGTACCTGTGGCCGCAGCGAAATTGGCAACCAGACTGCCGGCGTACATGGCCACGCCCCACAGCAGATAGAGCGACCCCATCATGAAGCCACTGCTTTCGGGCAAGGTGTAGCGAGCGATAATCGCCAGCCCCAGCGCCATGGTCAGAAGCTCGGCAATCGAGATCAGACCGTAACCCAGAACCATGACCCAAGCCGAAACCAGAGGCTGGGCATGAGAAGCGGCAATCCACCAGATGAGGAAGCCCAGCGTCACGAGGCCGAAGCCAAGCACCATCTTGTGCGCAAGGGACAGGTCGCGCCCCTGACGGGCCAGACGGTTATACAGCGCTGCCAGAACCGGGCTCGCCAGCATGATCCAGATCGGATTGAGCGCCTGAAACTGGCCAGCGCTGAGATGCACCAGGGTGACGCCACCGATACGAAGATCACCATCGACAGCACGCAGCGCAAAAAGCGTAAGCGATGTCATCATCTGCTGATAGAAAATCAGATAGGCCATGCTCTCCAGACAGAGCAGGAAAGTCAGGCGCAAACCCGGTCGGGCTGCATTACCCGAGCGCCAGTAGAGACGTCCCCACAGGAAGGCGATGGCCGCCGTGGCACACCAGACGCAGAGCCGTGCGATCCCGGGGCTGGCGATGATGCCTGTCAGCACAAGTACGGTCAGTACAAAGCCGCCAAACACGGTCAGAAACGGTTTCAACTGGAAAGGCCCCAGATCCAGCGCTGAGCCAGCGTGATGGATCCAGCGTCGACGCCAGAAATAATAGGCCAGCCCCACGACAAGCCCGCCTGAACAGGTCAGGAAGGCGCTTGCAGGTCCATAGCGATCCTGCAGCAGTGGGGTGATGAGCATTGAGACCGTCGAGCCCACATTGACCGACATGTAATAGATGGTGAACGCGGCATCGAGCGCGGCGTCGTCACCTTCATAGATGCGGCGTACCAGATTGGCCGCATTGGGCTTGAACAGGCCATTCCCTGCCGAGATCAGGGCCATTGCGAAGAACAGCAATGAGCGATGCTGGTCAGCAAGCGCAAGCGCCGCGTAACCGAAGACCAGCGCAAACGCACCCATCAGCATGGTGCGCCTCGGGCCGAGGATGCGATCGCCGGCATAGCCACCAAGAACCGGGGTAATGTAGGTAAGACCAACAAAGGCGGCGATCATGACATTGGCTGCCACGTCGCTCAGCCCCAGACGCTGAACCAGATAGAGCGTCAGTACGGCCTGCATGCCGTAATAGCCAAAACGTTCCCAGAGTTCGATCGCGAAGACGACCGAGAAGGCCTGTCGTCGCGTCGGAAGCTCTGTAAGAGAGGATGCGCTCATGAGGGGGGTCCGGGTCAAGAAATCAGATCAGTGGACCCGAGATATCACACTCCCCCGTGATGGAAAGACTAAAGTCCGGCCCAGATCCCCGAGATCCTCATGCCACCATAGCAGAAAACCACGAGCAATGCGGTGGAAAGAAGGGCGACAATGGCCCCCATCACCTCACGGGTGAAGATCAGCTTCCAGTCGAAAAAACCGGGCCTCGCCACCGTTATCAGGCCTCCTCAGCCTGCTGCGCGCGCTGCTCGGCAAAGAACGCTTCGAGCTTGGGATCGACGTCACCAATCCTGACCTGAAGGGTGACGTACAGGTTTCCTGCCTTGTGCTGGCCGTGCTCGGCGACACCACGGCCACCCAGCCGCAGCACCGTACCGGTATCGGAATGAGGAGGCACCTTCATGGTCACCTGCCCCTTGGGCGTCGGGATCACGATCTTGCCGCCAAGAATGGCTGTCTCCAGATCAACCGGCACATTTGCCCTGAGATCGCGGCCATCGCGGGTATAGATCGTGCTTGGCGTCACCGAGATCGTGATGAGCGCATCACCGGCAGGGGCATTCTCTCCCATACCGGCACCACCCTTGCCACTCAGGCGCAGGGTCTGACCGTCCTCGATTCCGGCAGGAATCTTGACCTCAACCGTTCCCGCCTCGGGCAAGGTCACTCGGCTCGTCGTGCCCAGCACGGAATCCTCAAACGAAACTGTCAGCGTATAGGATCGGTCTGCCCCGCGGCGCGTCCGACGACGCCCGCCAAATGGCCCCCCACCAAAATCGGCGCCGGTGCCACCGCCGCTGAACATATCCGAGAAAAAGGCCCCCAGATCTTCCTGATTGAACTGGTTACCGCCGCCATGGAAACCCTGGCCGTCACCAAAACCACCGCCACCGAAGGGCCCTCTCTCATTCCCCTCGGCATCGATTTCACCGCGATCAAAGCGCGCGCGCTTTTCCTTGTCGCCCAGAATGGCATAGGCGGCACCAACGGCCTTGAAGGCCTCCTCAGCCTTCTTGTTGTTCGGATTATGGTCCGGATGATGTTCCTTGGCGAGCTTGCGATAGGCGCTGCGGATCTCCTTATCCGTGGCGCTGCGCGTCAGGCCAAGCGCTGCATAAGGATCTTTCACGCCTGTTTCTCCTTGCTTTCCGTGAATACTACAGAATTCATGAGTTGTATATTGTGCCCATCATCGGCAATTCAAGTGAGCTAGCGCGAGAAGGCCTTTGCAAGGATACTTTGCTTTGCCGCATCGATGGGCAAGGCCGTATCGCGCATTGCCACACCCTGCCACCCTGCACCCATCGCCGTATAGAGCGCCACGGAATCGTGCAGCCTGGCCGTACGGGCCACTGCCTCACGGTCCTGAGCCCCCAGCAGGGTGCGCTGCGTCGTCAGGACATTCAGGTAATCGGTCAGACCCGCGGCATAGAGCCGCCGCGCCCTGTCCGCTGCCAGACCGCTATCGGTTGCTGCCTGGTGCAGCTGGGCGACATAATGGTCGTTATGCAGCCATGACGTCATGGCGTCCTCAACCTCGCGGAACGCATTGAGCACGGTCTTGCGATAGGTCAGACGGCTGGCCTCGGCCCGCGCACGGGCCTCGACCACCTGCGAGGTGAAACGCCCCCCGTGCATGACCGGCAGGGTTGCCAGCATCATGAATGACCAGCTCATCGCATTGACCTGAAACGCCTGATACATGGCGGAGGCATTCGGGTTGAATGTCAGGGGAATCGAGAATTTGGGGTAGAGCTGGGCCACGGCTACGCCGATGCGAGCCGTCGCTTCGGCATAGCCCCGCTCGGCGGCACGAATATCAGGGCGATTGGCCACGACGATCGAGGGCAATGTGGCCGGAAAGCGTGGCATGACTGGCAGGGAGGCTGTCCCATTGGGCAATGCCTCAAGCTCTGCCTTGAGATCGCCTGGCATATCGCCCAGCAGGACGCTTACCCCGTGGCTCAGCGTGTCGATCTGGGCCTTGAGAGGTTCGAGCGAGGCCAGCTCGCTATCGAGTTCGCTCTGCGCCTGCGCGGTCTGAAGCGTGTTGCCTATGCCCTCCAGATAAAGACGTTTGGTCAGATCGACCTCACTCTGGGCATTCTTGACGTTGGCCTGCGCGATCGAGAAACGCAGTTGCGCCCCCCGGAGCGAGATATAGGCGCGTACCAGATCCGAAAGCAGCGTCATCAGTGTGGCGCGTCGGTCCTCGATACTCACATCGATGGCGCGCTCGCTCGCCTCGACCTCGCGCCTGATGCGCCCGAACGCATCGATCTCCCAGCTAGCCTGGGCACCATAGGTCAGGACCGATGCCTCTGGCCGGTTCTGCGGATTGCCGGGTCTGATCGGCCAGTTGTCGATATTGATGGAATACCGGCTTGAGCCACCGCCTGCGTTGACATCAAGCTGCGGGTACCAGGCGGAGGCTGCCTCTTCACGCATGGCGCGACCGGCGATGATACGCTGGTCGGCAATGAGGAGGTCGTAATTGCCCTTGATGGCCTGAGCCACGAGGCGGTTGAGCAGCGGATCGTTATATTGCCCCCACCACTCCTTCATCTCGGCCTCAGTGCGGGCGATTTCCTCTGCGGTGGCCGCGTGATCGGTCTCGACGAAGCCATCTGGCAGTTTCATGCGGTCGGGCTTGTAGGCGGGCCCGACCGTGCATCCGGCAAGAAGCGAGGCAGCAAAAGTGAAGGCGCAAAGCCTGCGGGGGAGAGACATCATGATCAGAGATGGTTCTGCAGCCAGGTGGTCAGACGGCCCCGCTGCCCCTGTGGCGGGGTGCCTACCGTGACCGTACAGGTCATTCCGGCCGCCAGAATGACCTCGGGCGGCACGCGATCAAGATGGATACGCACGGGAATACGCTGCGCCAGACGGACCCAGGTGAAAATGGGATTCACATCCTGCAGTCCCAGCTTGTCCGGCGATCCGTTCTGGTCGTTGATACCCCGGGCAATAGAAACGACATGGGCCGGGATGATTTCGCGGTAGCCCATGAGCTTCACGCGGGCAACGTCGCCCACATGCACGCCCCACATCTTCGTTTCCTCGAAATAGGCGTTGATCCAGAAGCTGTCAGCATCGATGACCGCCATACGCGACTGCCCCTCATGCGCATAGTCACCCACGCGCAGATTGAGGTTGGTCACGTAACCTTCAACCGGCGAGTAGACGATGGAGCGTTGGAGGTTCAGCCTCGCCACATCGAGCGTGGCACGCGCTGCATTGACCGCATCCTCCTGCGTCTCGACATTGGAGTTGTAGATTTCCTGCTCTTCAGCCGAGACGATACCGCTCAATCCCATACGGCGCTTGGCATCGTTGCGACGCAGCTTCAGATCTTCCTCCGCGCTCGCCAGATGGGCCTCCGCCTCCTTGATCGCGAGGCGGAACCGCACCGGGTCGATCACGAAAAGCGGGTCCCCACGATGAACGAAATCATTATCGTGCACCGGCACACTCACCACGGTTCCCGACACTTCAGGCGCTGCATCGACCACATACACGCGAACGCGCCCATCACGCGTCCAAGGTGCGATCATGTAGGTTTCCCACAGCGTGTAACCCAGAAGTATCGTCACCCCGAGCACTGCGAATGTCAGAAAGACCCGGATCAGTGTACGAGCGAGCAACACGAAGGCATTTCCTTGTAAGAGGCCAGGTTATTCGGGGCGAGGAAGCAGGCAGTATGTACGGGAAAATGCCAGACCCCACAGGCGACATAATCCATTATGCGCCTCTGTGAGGCGGGCGGGGTGCCGCGCTGCCTCTCGACCTCACACATAGAGCACCATCAGGCAGAGCACGCAGACATAGAGCGCCACTTCGAACAAGGCGACATGCCAGAACCACTCGATGGCGCCTGTGCGCCAGAGGAGGAACCGGATGAAAAGCGTGACGGGGATAGCGGCAAGGGAATAAACGGCGATGGGAGATATGAACACGCCGAAAAGATCGAATTCCGCGAGCATCAGCCTCCCTCCTCCTTCCAGTATCAACCTTGCGGGATCAGAAGGGAGAGAGCCAAGCCCGAAAGCATAAGGTGCGGAATTTCCCGCAATGCTATCGGGGCGCAGACACCGGACGACCTGACCGAACCCGGATGAGCCCCGGACCTGACGCCTGAGGCAACTAACCGAAGGTCATAGGGGAAAGCCAGGTTCGCCGCCAGAAGGCAAACCTGAATTTTGCATTAGATTTGAGGCAACAAACCTCACAACGTGGTTAGCATGTTCAACGACGCGCAAAGATGTTGCGAAGCGCCTCAAAGATCTGCTTGCCCGTAAAGCGTCCCACAGGTCCGACAAGCAGCCCGAGAATGGTGGACAATGCAAGCGTCTGCTTGAACTCGATCATCTTGCGGTCGCGCCGCAATCTGGCCTCGAACTCAACCGGATCAGCTACGTTGCGCGTGCCGAGCAGGGCAAAGATGATGACAAAGAGCAGATCGAGACCCAGCACCGAACACGCTGAGGCGAAAGCCGAGAAGTGGAGCACGCTGAAAGCAAAGGCCCACAGGACAGCGTGGAATGACACAAGCGCGAACAGCCCGAAGATGGCAGCAATAATGAAGTAGGCCACGCGGCGGCCGATACGCATCGCGACGCGCTGCAGAACTTCGCCCTGAGCCTGAAGGGCTTCCTGCCCGACATCAATGACCTTCATGGAGATTCGCAAGCCTTTACGGTGTGGTCGTGCCAGTGCTGGACGTGCCAGAGGCGAACCCGCCAGAGATCAACCCGGGCAGGGTAGCCGCCGAACATCCAACCCTGAAACGGATTGGAACAGGAGGCCGCCTTGCCCGAGAGAGAAGACAGCCTATTTGGAGACACGTCCTGCAATAAAGCCAATGACGGCAGAAATCAAAACTGCAGCGATGGGGCGGGCGCGTACACGAGCCTCGGCATTGTGAAGCTGCACGTCAGTGATCTCTCGTGCATTGGCCACGGCCTGATCGGCCCGTCCGGCAACATCCAGCAGTGCGGGGTTGATACGATCCTTGAGCAGCTGCTCCAGCTGGTCCTTCAGGCTGTCGATCTGTTCCTGAGCCGATTTGCTGGCATTGTCGACAGACTTCTTGACGTCAGTTTTGCTCATGTCACAACTCCTCATACGGTCTGAACCGCATCTTATGGTTTCGGATATAACGTTCTGAGTTCGGGCGAGGTTTCATGTCAGGTTCATCGGGGGACAATCGGTCGCCCCTGTCGGTTCATTCGCTCGCGCTCACCCCGGGGGCCGACGGCTTTTCGCTCAACCTCGTGAAGGGCGAGGCTGTGAGCCTGCTTGCTGACCCCCCCGGAACACTGAGTCTCTTTTGCGATATCCTGGGCGGGTTTGTCGCACCTGCTGCCGGACGCGTGACGTTTGCAGGTCTGGACGCCAGCGATACCCTTCCGGGGCAGCGCCCTATCGTGCTCGTTTCCCGTCGCGAGCCTGCTTTTGGTCATCTTGGGGTCGCTGCCAATATCGCTTTCCCACTTCGTGTACGCGGCATGGCCGCCCATGAGATCCGTGCAAGCGTGAGCCATTTTCTCGCTCTGCTCGGTCTCGATGGCTTTGCCTCGGCACGCGCCGACACGCTGCCACCGGAATATGATGTCAGGCTCAGACTGGCGCGCGCGCTCGCGTGCAACCCGTCTGTGCTGGTGCTGGACGATGTCCTGTCCGGCCTCGATCTGCGTGCGATTGGCCGGACACGGCAATTGATCGCGAAGCTTCACAAGGCTCTCGGACTGACCTTGATCTACGCCGCCGATGATCGTGAGGACGCTGTATGGCTCGGGGGACGCATTGCCCTGTTCGATCGCGAAACCCTTGTTCAATGTGCCAGTGCCAGCACCCTGCTTGACCGCCCGGCAACCCCATGGGTGGCCTCCCTCTTTGCGGAAGCCAATCTGCTGACAGGTCGCGTTCTGTCGATTGAGGACGATATCGCCACGATTCATCTTGCCTGTGGCGGCGTGGTGGAAGCTCTGGCCGATGCCGATCTGGAAGATGACAGCCTTTGCGTGCTGTGCATCCGCCCCGATCGTATGACGCCTCTTTTCGCCGCATCCGGCGGGGATGAAGAAGGCCCCGCCCCTCTTGTTGCAACGCTCCAATCGGTACTGCATACCGGCGAACAGATGCGCCTGCGGCTACGCCTCTCTGACGGGGTGGAAATCGAAATGCGGCGCCCGCTCATCCAGTCGACGCGGCAGATGACCCCCGGCGCAACACTACAACTCGCATGGCAGGCCAGTCAGGCTGTGGCCTTTCCCATGAAAGACGATCTATAAGAGGCGTTCCGATCAATTTCCCTCAACAGGAAGGCCGTTTCCTGCACGCGTCACTCTCCCCTTCCAGACCTGACCGCCGGTCCCATGCTGCCTTGAACAAGGCCGCGTGGACGCTGCTCGTGACGCTGTGCCTGCCCGTACTGTCGACCGCTTTTCCCCTTCAGGCTGCCGCAGCAGGGCACCATGTCCATCATGCTGCCCATCATGCCAAGACCAAAAAGTCCTCCCACGCAGCCACGTCACAACTCGGTCTGGCCGTGCCGTCAGGCAGTCTTGATGCCCATTCCCTGCTGATGCCCGACCAGCCCTATCCGCTCAAGGAATGGGATGGCAGCCTAACGACGCTGCGTGACGCTGCTCTGGCACACAAGCCGGTATGGCTTGCAGCCATGATCGACAACACCACCCTGTATGCCGCCTGTCGTGACGGTATTGTGCAGACGCTTCCAGCGCTCCCCATCAGCGATCGGTCACGCAGCACACCGGGCTCACCCTGCGGCATTGCCGCCGGGGAGGAGAGTATCGTCCTGGCGTGGGACCGAGGCAGACTTGGTGACGACGCGCCAAACTGGGGCGATTTCTGGGATATTGCCCGCCATCCGGGCAAACGTGCCCTGCGTCTCGACCCCAGAGGCACGCTTGAGATAGCTCTGATGGCTGATGGTGTTGCACCCGGCGACGTCTATACCGTTCTGGCCTCTCCCGCAGGGACAGATCGCGCATTTCGCAAGCTCGATCAATTGCGCCCCTATCTTGTCTGGTGGCGCACACCCGCAGAGGCGACGCGCATCATGAGCAGCGGCGCTGCCCTGATGCTTTCAACCCCCCATGACCGCTTGGCCGATCTGGGAGAGAAAGCCACCTTCGCCGCGCAATGGCGTCAGTCCCTTCGCCAGAAAGCGTCGTGGGCCATACCGCGCAACGTGCCTCCCGAGCAGGCAGAGGCTGTGATCAGGATGCTGCGCGACCAGACCCCGCTGCATGACGACACGCAGGATGCCCCGCAGGATGGACGCGACATTCGCGCTTTGTCCGTGAGCGACAGTTTCTGGGCCATCAATTATTATGCGCTTCAGAAACGCTTTCAGACCTGGCTGACCGCAGCGCCATGAGTCTCTCCGCTCTCGCCCTTGTTGCCGGATGGGCCACCTGTCTGATTCTGCTGGCTGTCCTGTCCAGAGGAGCGTCCCGTCTCGCCGGATTTTCCCATCTGAACACAATTTTTACCCATAGCGCCTGCGCCGCCGCCATAGCGGCACTCTGGCTCGGAAGCGAGGCTCCGCACTGGCCCCACTATTCGGGATGGTTTCTGAGCGGCTTTCTGGCTGGGCCATTTTGCATCCTGCCCATATGCCAGCGCCTGGCCGGCAAGGTGGCAGGACTGACGCGGGCTGCCTCCGGCCTTGGCGCTGGCCCGCGCGCGCGCTTGCGTCTGCTCTGGTTCCCCTTGCTGAGAGGCCCTATCCTGCTCTCTGGCCTGATTTCCCTTGCCACCCTGACTTCTTGCCTCATTCTTGGCAGTTTCACTCATGTCTGATCCCGAACATCCTTTCTGGCAGGTGATCCCCTTGTCTGAAATGACAAAGGCGCAGTGGGAATCGCTGTGTGATGGCTGCGGCAAATGCTGCCTGCACAAGCTGCGCGACGAAGAGACCGAAGCGATCCATTTTACGAATGTCGCGTGTCGTCTGCTCGATCTGGAAACCTGCCAGTGCTCGCAATATCCCACGCGGTTTCGCAAGGTGCCTGACTGTGTCTCGCTCACACCGGAAATTTTGGCCGATATTGACTGGCTGCCTCCAAGCTGCGCCTATGTGCTGATCCGTGATGGACAGGACCTCCCCGCTTGGCACCATCTGCGTACGGGCTCGGCTGACTCTGTGCACGAAGCGGGAATCTCGGGAAAGGGCCGCATGATCAGCGAGCGCGAAGCCGGGATGCTGGAAGACCACATTGTTGAGTGGGCGGCGGAAATTCCACCTGGCGTGGCGAAAAAACGCCGCAAGCGGCCTTCAACCAAACGACGCTGGTGACAGAACCTGCTTACCCGGTGACGTGGCGACACTCTGCGCGTGCTCGGCGCATTTCGCTTCGCATCGACGGCGCCAATCGTCAGGTCGTGGTGACCTGCCCCCGCCATTTACCCCTGCACCACGCGCGACGCTTTCTGCTCACTCACGATAGCTGGGTGCGCGAACGACTCAATGCCCTGCCGGCTATGACTGCCCTTGTTCCGGGAAGCACCATCTTACTCAATGATTGCCCGGTCACCCTGGTTCATGCGCCAGAGCAAAGACAGAGCGCCGGTATCGAGAAGGGTATTCTACGGATCAATGGTCCCATTGAGCGCTTCGATCAACGGGCTCTGGTTTTCCTCAGGCATCGGGCCGGGTTGATACTCCCTGCCGAGCTCGCTCATGAAGCGGAGCGAATGTCGTGCCAGATCTCGCGTTTCGCTTGCAGCAATGCCCGCACCCGGTGGGGGAGTTGCACACGAAACGGACGGGTTATGCTGAACTGGCGCCTGATCATGATGCCCGAACCTGTTCGCCGCTATGTGATGGTGCACGAACTCGCCCATCTGACGCATTTCGACCATAGCCTGGCTTTCTGGACTTTGGTGGAGCGGTTTCATGAACACCGCAAGCCGGCACAAGCCTGGCTCAGGCAGCATGGTACAGCGCTGATGGCGCTGGGATAATGGCCAAGCAGCCCGCAAGGGATTTTCACCCCCTCCCCCACGTGCTAGAGCCTGAGCCGTGCTGTGCGAACTTGGCGGAATGGTAGACGCACGAGACTTAAAATCTCGAGTCCGTAAGGGCGTATGGGTTCGAGTCCCATAGTTCGCACCACTATCTCATTGAATTTTATAGGTTTTTTGGCTCTCAACGCGTCAAACTGGGGTTTCCCCGGAATTCTTCCCAGAATGGGAAATTTTGATGCTGCGTCTGATAGGGTCCCGTTACCATTTTCGCAGGGCCGTGCCGAAGGATATCCAGCCTCTCCTGAGGCGGTCCGAGATCTCCCTTTCGCTCGATACTTCGGCTAAACTCGAGGCTCGCAGACGGGCGGCACAGCTATATGACCGGACCGGACAGTTCTTCGACAAGGTGCGCGCCATGAGTGACTCGAAAGCCCGACCGCCCACACCGGACGAGATCATCACTTTTTATGAGAGCTTCGTTCGCGATACCGAGTCTGCCCATGCCATCGAGATGCGCCTGCTCGAACTCAAGCATGAGAGGGAAATGACAGAGGTTCAGGTACGCTTCCTCGAATTCAACAACCTTGTGACGCGTTTTCTCTCCATCATCGGCCCCTATCTTGCCAAGGATACCGAGCGGCTCGAAACGATGCGGAAGATCGTGAAGAAGGATCTGCCTGAAGCGCGTGCGGAGGCCGCTAATCTAGCCGCTCAGGTCAATCTCCTGAAAAGCATCGTCGTCGACATTGGAACCGCCACGAAGAGCGAACCTATCGCCCCAGTGCCGCTGACTGCTGAACCAGACCCACGCGGACCAACCATACCAAAGAAAAAGCTGGCAAGCTCCAACTGCCGCGCAAAGCTTCTGACGGTCAGCATGGCTGCGCAGCGTTTTATCTACCCAGATACCAATCGCTCAGAAGATACGAAACGCGGCACGCGCAAAGCGCTTAACCTGTTCATCGATGCCTTCGGCGACATGGAGGTCGAACGGATCACCGGCGAGACCGCTGGCGAGTTCCGTGATCTCCTCTTCCGTCTTCCCTCCACCCACGGCAAGGAGCGCAACGGTCGCTCAATCCGTGACGAGGTCGCTCGCGCTGAAATGGTCTCACGTAAATCGGACGCTCGTTTCCGGCCGCGCCGGCTCGCAAGCGGCATCAGGGGCGCTATGCGTTCCCATTCTTCATCTGTCAGATCAGACGGATAGCATTTCGTCCTGCGGGTGATATCGGCCACGCGGCCTCTCTGCTCTGGCGTCCATATTCAGAGCTTGAATCGTGTACCAGACTCGCTGAAAACCCTTCACGTTCAATTTCCAAAATAGCTTTAAAGAGCATACCGTTTGAGGAATTCGTTCAATGAGGCGACTTGCTGGTCAAGGTCGAGGCAATTTCTATTAACATCATCGGTCATACACATATTATTGCCAGCAACGTCCTCAATAGATTTTATGTTTTTGTTGATTTCACCAATACTACGGGCTTGGTTTTTGGTTGTATCTTCAATACTACGAATGAAATTGTTCACGCTCGCAACCTGACATGTTATGCTTTCCATGCCACTTGCAACTTTCTCAGTAAGTGCGACGCCTGTCTTCATGGTCTCCCGGGACTGGGTCACGAGCTCAGCGATAACCTGTGCGGCTTCCGCCGAGCGATGCGCGAGTGATCGGATTTCATCCGCAACAACGCCGAAACCCTTCCCTTCCTCTCCAGCATGGGCAGCTTCCACCGCAGCGTTGAACGAGAGTAATCGCGTTTGCAGGCTAATATCTTCTATCAGTCGGAGGCTCTCGACCATATTGAAGTAGCGTTGGGCAATACCGGATATGGCCGAAACTGTCTCACCAACAATATCCTTGAACGAGCCCGCTTGTTCATTGATATCCGAAACGAGCCGCCTGGCTGAAGCAACGTCTTCTGCATTTACCTGCACTGCATCATTCATCTCTCTCACACTTGCGGCGGCAATCGTGAGATCCTGGGTTTGTCTCTGGGTATGCCCAGATAATGTGAGGCTTCCCTCCCGAATAGACGACGATGCCCTGCAGACCGCTTCAACACTCGTGGAGATAGCCGCGATGACCTGACGAAGGTCTTCAGCCGTTTCTGCTGAACGTATGGCAGACGCTTCATTCTGCAGATTCGCAGCTCGAACCAGAGAGAGGGTCGAACCAACTCCAAGGTACCGCCCTTCTCGCACTATGAGGAAACCGCGATAGAGATCGTGTGCGTCGGCACCAAGGAGTGAACGAGTGAAATCTGCTATGGCCACATCGTATTCGACAACTTTGGTCGGCCCTCTGAGGAGTAAGCCCACCTTCCGTCGGGTGTAGAGTGAACGTCCGAAACGTCCTGACATAACCGCGAAGAAAAACTGTCTATCGATAATCCCGACCGGTCGCCCGTCTTCATGTAAAACAGCGATCATTGAAAGATTGTCGTCATCTGTGAAAAGCTGGTTTACCGTAGCTCCGATATCATCACCCCCCAATACCGGAACAGTTTCCACAATATCTGCCATGATACGCGGCGGAGTACTGGTTATCTCGGTAAATTCCGAGGATATCAATGAACCAGAAAACATATCCGACATGAATACAGACCGTTTATATGACAAATATATGACGTTATATCATGGCACTAGCATTGATTCTCAAAACTTCGCCATGTGAACATATTACACAATATACTCACCTCGCGAGGCAATACTCGTAAATTTCTTCATTTTTTCATATTTGAGAGAGTCGGTAGCCACGATGGAAATGGCTACCGTGCGGTCGGTTCGTTCTAGCTCATGCTCTTAAGAACGTACCTCATTGTTCCAACCGGAAGAATGCGACCCGATCACGAAGTACGCTCGCGGCTTTGTCCAAGGACGAAATAGCTGCAGTATTTTCTTCTACCATGGCTGCGTTTTGCTGAGTAGATTTTGTCATCTCTCCAACCGCCAGGTTGATCTCCTGTATCGCCGAGAATTGACCAGTCGAGGAATGAGCGATTTCCGCGACGAGCTTGTCGATCTCCCCAACCTGACTCAGGATAATACCTAGAGCGCCACCGGCTTCGCGCACCAGCCTTACGCCATCGGAGACAAAATCGCTCGAACTTGAGACCATCTCCTTCACGCGACGAGCGCCTTCAGTCGACCGCTGAGCCAGAGTGCGCACTTCTGTCGCGACGACAGCAAAACCACGTCCTGCATCCCCGGCTCGGGCGGCCTCTATCCCTGCATTCAGTGCAAGGAGATTTGTCTGAAAAGCAATTTCGTCGATAAGTCCGATCACCTGACTGATCTGGGCGAAGCTACTCTCGATCTGGCTCATCGCGTTCACGGCGTTATGAACCATCGCGCCAGACTTTTCAGCACCCAGTCGCGTGTCATCGGTCACTGAAGCGGCTTTCTTCGCACTGTCTGCGGAGTCACGCAGCATACTCACTACGCGCTCGATCGCGGCTGAGGACTGCTCTATACTTGCCGCCTGCTGCTCGGTGCGCCGTGACATATCGTTCGAAGCGACAGAGATTTCGCCTGTGCCAGAGCCAATGGCCATAACGCTTTGCTGGATCACCGAGAATGTCTGATTCAAACGCTCAAACGCATCATTGAAATCCGTTTTCATGACCTGAAGGCGCTGCGGTAGCGCAACATCAATACGATAAACGAGATCACCCTCGGCAGCCGCCGATAGCCCTTTGCGGATAGCCTCGACTGCACGGGATTCCTCTTCAAGCTCCCTCGCAACACGCTCCGCGTTTTCGGCCCTCTCCTTGGCAACAGCTTCCCGCTCGGCAGCCTGCTCGGCAGCCAGAACCTTTGCTCGTTGCAACCCCCCCCTGGATCGTGCTGAGCGCCTTGGCCATATCTCCAACTTCATCTCCCCGCTCAAGACAGGGAATGCTCTCGTCCAGCCGTCCTTCAGCGATACCGAGCATACGATCCCTCACCCTCAGAAGCGGTGATACGATCGTTTTCTGGCTCATAAGCAGGGTCGCGAAAAGAATAAGAATCTGGATGAGCACCAGGCCAATGACGCAATTACGGACAGAAACATTCACATCATGAGCGAGCTGGTTTGATGCACTCTCAACATGCGTAATACGGCGGCCTGTGATCGCCCCGATATCGATCGCCAGGTGAACCCCATCCTGATCAGATGCCTGGGCGATCTGGCGCATTTTGGCAATGTCGCCTTTATCAAGCGCAATCAGCAGACTGTTTAACTGCTGCTCGAAAGTGCCATAACGTCCCAATAGTGGATCCAGCGTGGAGACGAGACGCGGATCCACCCTCGCGGCCTCAGCAAAGATATCACGGGTTCCTCGCATATCTTTCTGGAACCGCGTTACAACCTCGCCGACGAATGGGCTGTTCGCCTGATCGATCAGGAGATGAGAGGCGTAAAGGAGTGCATTGAGCTTGTCGCTGATGCGCGCAAGCATGATTGTGCCCCGGTCATCTGAATTGATGAATGAGCGATAGCGCTCGCCGGATTTTAACTGATTATTGACTAAAAAACCTGAACCGATAAATGTAACCAACGTCAATGTTATTGCAACAAGTGCAATTTTGGCCTTGAACCGAAAGACACTGAACATGAGAGGGACGAGCCTTTTTTCCGCGTACCCTTTCATTGGTCCATCGGAATTATTAATAAATCCTCTCGTTGCCCCTTCATATAACCTGTGGGCGGCTTCGTTTCAGATTTTGCCTTGCAGATAGGGACTGACAAGAATCCTGGCTGACCAGACCTGATGCGAGTAGGTCGCTGTAATCACCAGCCAGGCCCCGCGTCACGCCCCTCCCGAGTGTCCGTGGCGCGGAGGCGGCTTATCAAGCGGAGGAAAAAGAAGCCAGCGGCACACGAAAAACATATCAGGGCTGCCGTCTCGCAGATCGATGCGAGTCGTTCCAAGGAGCCATCGAACAGCCCCAGATACACCAGACGATCGCCGATGAAGGAGAAAACCTTCACCAATATGGTTTCTACAACGCCTAAACCTATGAGAAGTATGATCAGCTTTAGAATCATGTAACGGCCCCTGTCCTCGGTTTTTGACGAGAACGTCGAGTTCTAGGAGCCAATCGTTAACAGAAGATAGGATTTAATACGCTCAATCCGCCTTGACGGCGCTCGCCTTGCATTCTCGATCACGAGAATTTTCGGGGTCTATGGAGGGCTTTCATCAATGCGTTCACCCTTGGTGCGGCCATGTATTTCCCGCCTCTATGCAGAGGGCTGGAAAAACTCCAACACGAGAATATCGACCGTGATGAGTGAGGGGGTAAGCATATAAATAATGGCCCCTCTCTTACCCGTTCCTTCCGGTCATCGTTACTTTTTATGACGCAGTTCCAATGAGCGCTATGGCGAAAAGCCGGAGGAAACGTGGGCGGGACGCTGCGCTACGCGAAAGACACCACATTTCCCAAGATCAAGGAGCTGATAAACCAAGGCCTGCCAACAAGCATGTTGCCTGGTCAGAATGGCAGGACACCATTCATAATCTGCTGTCCCCAGCGCGCATTCTGGACAGTGGTCAGCTGACCACGACCTCCATACGAAATCCGTGCCTCTGCAATACGGTCATGTGTGACGATGTTGTCTTCCGTTATATCCTGGGGTCGAACAACGCCGCTAACCATGAGTTGACGCAGTTCACCATTGATGCGGACTTCCTGCCGGGCAACGACAACGAAGTTACCATTGGGCAGTACCTGAGTCACCGTCCCCGCCAGGGCAAGGGTGACAGTCTCATTACGGCGAATGACACCTGCGCCCGTATTTGCAGTCGCACTACTTGTGTCCAGCGCACTGCTACTTGATAGCACCTTACCCTGGGCTCCGAAGAAACTCGGGATCCCGAATGTCTGCGAGCCGCTTCCTGCGACGGTGGTATTGTCGTTGAGTGCCGCATTGTCCGAGATGTTGACGTTGATCGTTATCAGATCGCCAACCTGAGAGGCACGCTGGTCTTTGAAAAAAGCCCGGCTTCCTGAGCGCCACAGGCTCCCGACCTCCGTTGGCGGAGGTTGGAGAGGTGGCATCGGCATTGTCACCGGACGATAGTCCGGCGACTGTGTCGGATCAGAAGTGTGGGTCATTCTCGGTGGGTGACCGAGTTCCGTCAGATCAGAAAGAGACGTGCAGCTGCCCAGTAGCAGCAGCACGGTCAATGAGCCACGGGAGAAAAAACGCGTCATCGTTTTCAGAGCCACCTATCGCCAGGAAACGTCAAGGCGCAGGATTGCGCATAGACGCCGAAAGCCGGCGCATTGTGATCGGATCGGACGGGACTGGATGACTCGTCAACGCCACTTCCACATTTGACCCATCAGTGACTTTCCCGTTGACAATCATCCCGCTCGACTCATTCAATGCGCGGACCTGCTGTTTGGCACCGGCATCCTCAAGAACCCTTCCAGCAATCGACAATCTGAGCCCTGGAGCTACGTAGGTGATCATGACGGGATCTCCCTTATGCATGATCACAGTGCGCTGCAGGTCCTGCGCAATGACCGCGGAGCCCGCCACGACACCACGGCTGATGGTCTGCCCCTCTACCTCAGCCGGATCGGTGACAGCACGCGACGGCAGATGACCGGAATATGCCTCGTCCACCCTAACATCTGCGGCACTGACAACGCTTCCTGCCCCCATCGAGTGGGTGTACACAATCACGCGCTGGGTGGCATGGACAACACCCGTCAGCATGAACGAGTCGGTTGCCAGATCTCCTGTAGGGTGGGCACGATAAACAGTGGATGAAAACCACCCGCTCCGCTGATCCCATTTCACATCAGACAGAACAACCGGCTCGGCCTCATCCGCAGAGACTGTCACAGGATGAAAGTCGTGAAACGTTATTGAAACGGGGCCTTCGCCCAGGTCGGGCAGGTTTTTCCTGACGAGGGAAACGAAATAATTCTCGTCGAGAATTCTTCCCGCTCTGGTAATCGTCATGAACGAAGAGGAGGATTGGTCTTCCCACTCGACACCGTATTGATCAGCGATCGCAATAAGTTGTTGCCCGCTTACATGAATACTCGATCCAGGTGCCGGCCCAGGACCCAGAACCCGATCCTGCCCGGGCTCAAGACCAGAAAAAATATCAGAAAGACGAACCATCCCGGACGAAACGATGGACGTATTGCGCAGGGTCGCTGCATATCCTGGTACGGAATGGCCTATCAAAGATAGCCCTATGAGAGCGATCGTGAGCCCGCGCATATTGGTATCACCGCAGATTGGTCAGGGTTTGCAGCATTTCATTCGAGGCAGTGATAACTTTACTGTTCATCTCGTAGGCTCGCTGCGCCGTAATGAGCGCAGTGATTTCGGTCACGACATTAACTGATGATTCCTCGACAAAACCCTGACGGACCGAACCATATCCCTCGCTCTGCGGTGTACTGAGGTTGGCTGTACCAGATGAGGTTGTTTCGGTGAACAGGTTCTGCCCCATCGCCGTAAGACCATTCTCATTCTGGAATGTCGCGAGCTGCAACTGACCAGCCACCTGAGCTGTAGTCTGACCAGACAGCGTGTACTGTACCTGTCCAGACTGATCGATCGTGATATTCTCCGCATTGTTGGGAACGGAGATATTGGGAGACAGGGGATAGCCGTCTGCAGTGACAATCGTACCGTCTTCCGAGAGCGAGAATGTTCCGTCACGAGTATAGGCATATTCTCCCGACGGAAGGGTTACACGGAAATATCCACGCCCCTCAATGGCAAGATCCAGCGAATTTCCGGTTTGTTCCAGCGTACCTTGCTCGTTGATGCGGTATATGCCGGCCGTGCGAACACCAAGACCAACCTGCGCACCCGCAGGAACAAGGTCCCCGGTATCAGAACTCATCGTCCCAGCACGACGCAGATCCTGATAGATCAGGTCCTGAAACTCAGCACGACGACGCTTGTATCCGGTGGTTGTCATGTTGGCGATATTATTGGAAATCGTCTCGACATTTGTGGTCTGGGCCTGCATGCCCGTATTCGCAATATCAAGCGATCTCATCATTTCAGGACACCCCTATCAAGAGCACTTCGGAGAGCCTCTTGCATCGACATTATATTTTCTTATCGCAACGAAATATCATTTCAGTTGCGCACAGGACTTCAATATCAGGCAATCTTCGAATTATCTGGCATGTAACATAGAGGCAGCTCGATGCCCCCATGCCGATATATGATGGTTACAGCCTACAATGCTTTGTTGCACAATACGAGACCGGGAATATGAAACTTTTCAAAATTTTCGAATGCATGCGTCAGCGCGTCTTTTGGGACACGCCTATCTCATCGGGCTGAGACAGGCGTATGAGCATACCTCGTCTCAAGAAGAGCCGTGAGATCATCTGTGAGCATGGCAACAGGCCCTTCCCAGTTGAGGGGCTGCTTTTGCTGATAAAGGCGTATCGACTCATACCACGGTGAATCACATCGCCCCGAGAGCCAACGCCAGCATTGATCATAGCGTGAAAGAAGCCATGTGGGCTTCCCCAACCCAGCCGATACATGCGCAGTCGATGTGTCGACGGCGATAACGAGATCCAGCGTGTCAATCAGCGCAGCCGTATCATCAAAACTGGCGATGTGCCTCGTGTGATCTGAAAGACGCATCCCTTCAGGCGGATTTGCCGCCTGCGCTGCGCGTTCTCCTATCTGCAGGCTATAGAACCTGAGCGCTCTAAAGCGTCTGGCGACCTGCCCTAGCGGTGCCAGATCCTGCAGATTCATGGAGCGGCGATGGTCAGCAAGAAATGCTGCCTGAACTTCGGGATGCGGTGCGCCCGCCCATACAAGCCCCACACGAAAGGTATCGTGCCAGTCATCAGCGTCCCCAGCCCGAAGCCGTTCGCGCCACAGGGTAATCTTTATCGGGTCAGGCCGCAGATATCTGCCAGGAACAGGGATCGTCTCTAGCGTTATCCCGAGTACGTGAGGCAAGCTGAGAACCGGACATTCGAGATCGTGCTCGGGAAGGATATCGTCTTCCGACAGGACTGTGATCTCAGGGAAACTACGCTCCAGAAGCGAGACGAGCTCCGGCCTCACACGCAGAATGACCTGTCCGACCTTTTGCGCCGCAAGCGGAGCCAATCGGGAAAACTGCAAGACGTCTCCAAATCCGCCCTCGGTGAAAACCATCAGAGTTTTGTCAGGCGCCAGCTCACCACCCCAGCGAGGCACACTACTTTGCCCGCCAGAAGCACGCAGCCCTGTCCAGCGATGCTCATACTCACGAAAGCCTTCAGCATAATCGCCACTTTGAAGCAGCGAAACTGCGCGGTTGGTCCGGCTGTATATGTTCTCCTGGTTCATCTGGACAGCGGCATCATGAAAACCGCGCGCCAGTGCATGATCTCCGCGATGATCAAGAGCTACGCCCATGTTACTGAGCGCCAGAGCATGCGAAGGCTCGAGGCGGAGACTGTTGCGATAGCAGGCAATCGCATTTTCGTACTGGCTTAGATGTAAAAAACTATTCCCTATATTGGACCACGCGTCGGGAAGACCAGGATCAAGCGCAATGGAACGACCCAATAATGCGAGGGCATCCGAAAACCGGTTTTGCAAGTTGAGCAAGCCACCGTAATTGCTCAGGGTGCGCGCGTTGTCGGGAGATGCCTGGAGGCGGATTTCATATGCTTTCGCCGCTGACGCATAATCACCAGCCAGCTGAAGCGCTTCTGCGCTGCCTTCCGGATGGGTCATCAGAGATAATCCGCCAGTGTCATGCCCTTCATGTTTGAAATAAGGATATACGAGGCACTCAGGCTGGTTTTGATATTCGCTGCATTGGTTGCGACTGTCGCCATATCAGCATTTCGCGAATCGCCCAGCTGGGTTTCGAGCATTGTGGAAAGCCCAGTCAGCATTGTCGATTGCGAGGTCAGACTGTTTTGCGTTGCGCCCACAGCGCCTTCCTCTTCGGTCAGCTGGCTAATTGTCGTGCCGAGCGACGTATAGATCTGCTTTGCAAGATCGGAAAATCCTGGTGTGTTGGACGACATCCCGTTCATTGCCGATACCGCCATAAGGTCTCGCATCAGATCCCTGATCGGCGATCCGGTGGACGTATTGCTCGAAGAGGAGGTCATTGATGACTGAGTCGCAACGATACCGAAACTCGTCGTGGTGTTGGTCCCACTCATCACGCTGCGTTGATTATCGGCAGCCTGAGCCGGAGATACGGAAAGTGTTGCCGAAAATACGGATACCGCCTGATCGGTTGACCCCGCCAAAGAGGTCGCACTGGCAAGAACGGACCCCGCATTGGATGCGTTGAGAGACTGAACGCTCGTCGCAATCTGCTGAGCAAGGCTGCTTGATGACAGGGAAGCGCTCCCTTTTATGGGTGCTGTGTTGCTGTCAGTGCCTGCAAATACGTAATTTGCACCATCGCTCGTATTGAGCACTGTCTTGAGATCACCAAGGGCACTCATTGCCGATGAAGCGGCGGCAGCAACCTGACTGGATGTTGCCGTGCCCGAAATACCGAGCAGACTAGTGGAAAGCGTCTGCGCCATTGAAACAAGTTGATTGAGACCGGTGGCCGTGACGGACAAGGTGTTCTGAGCGTTGGTGATATTGGATTGCCACGCCTGCACCTGAGTGATTTTGGGAGTGAGGCTGAGCGCCGCAGAACGGGATGCCCCTAGATCAGCGTAAGTCGACCCGATGATACCGGTGCTGCTCTGCCACGTTGCGGTCTCCTGCTGCGCAGTCAGGGTCTTTACACTCGCCTCAAGAATGAGCGAGAGAGCCGATCCGCCGTACTGACCTACCGCATTGCTCATGACCAATCTCCGGACCGCTTACTGGATTGCCGATAACAGCGCATTGAACATGGTCTGCACCGTGGAAATGATCTTCGCGTTCGCCGTGTAAGCATTTTGCAGCGCAACGGTCTTGGCCATTTCGTCATTGACGTTGACGCCCGAAACGTCTGCTACTTTGGTCTGCAGGAGCGTGAGAACGGCGCTGCTAGACGTGACACCCGCGCCCATGGAAGCGATGGTAGCGCCCTGATTGGAGGTAAGGGCAGTTGATAACGCGAGTAGTCCCTGATTACCGGCATATCCCGTCGAGATTGACCCACCTGGACCGAGATTGCTGGATGGCGCAGATAGACCCCCGCTTACGTCTTCGGCATCCGAGCCAAAGGTGGTGGAAAGAACATTGCTGATGGTGGTTGTGACACCTGTGTTGGTGCTCCCATCACTATTAGTGGTGGTGGTGAGCGCCGACGGCGTCTTGGTATAGGTACTGTTGACACTCAGGCTGGCAGATAGCCCAACAATTCCCTGAGGCACCGGCTTACTGAGGTCACTGCCCTGAATCGAACTCGTCGCGTTGGCGTCAGAGCCGGTAACGAACAGAGGCAATCCTGCGCTGCTAAAACGATTCATTACCGTGTAGGAGAATGAATCGAGCTGCGCCTGCATCTGAGGGTAAGTGCTATCGCGCAGGGTCAGGTTGCCGCCAAGGCTCCCCCCTGTTAGACTCGTTGTAATATCCTGGCCAGCAAGAGTAATTGCCGGGATGGAAGAGTTCGTGTTCTGCGCACTGTAGTATGAACTGCTCGACAGTGTAACACTCGAAGTCGAGAGAGGCCACGTGCTGCTGGGTAGTGTCTGGGTGCTATCGTCCAGACCCATCTGATCGGGTCTGGTTGGCAACTGCGTTCCGTCTGCGGTACGCACCGTCATATCGCCGTTTGCACTGGTGGTAAAAGACACGCTCAGATTGGAAGACAGGTCCGACATCACGCCCAAACGCTGATTTTCCAGATCGGCGGTACCCTGCCCCAGACTTTTGAATTTCATGATCTGCTTCGACAGGGCACCAATCTGTGTCAGGTCGGAGTTGATGGAGGACACATCGGAAACCGCACCATCAGCCGCCGCCTGTCGCTGCGAAGCATAGGTCGAGGCAAGAGTCTGTACGGTTGTCACCAAGGCAGAGGCCTTGCTGACGACTGCACTCTGGGAGACGCTCTGGGTAGGAGTGGACGTCAGGGAAATCAGGGCACTTTGCAAATTGCCGAGCTGGTCTGAAAGGCTAGACGTACTTCCGGAGTCCTGAGAGGTAGATCCTTGCACGGAGGAGACGGCAGCCAGCGAATCGCTCATCACTGTGTAGGACGAAGCCTGGGCATTTTGCTGATAAAGCGATGATTGCAGCGCTTGATTGATCGCAAGCTGGGTATTGCCAAGCCGGACCCCTGTACCATAACCCGCAGCCACCGAAGACAACGTCGCAGCCGTCTCTTTCACGTAGCCAGTGGTATTTGCGTTCGCGACATTGTTTGCCGTCACAGCATACTGGGCCTCGATAACACTGAGGCTACCCGTGGCGATAGAAAGAGAGGCCAGGAGGTTCATGCAATTCCGTTCAGCAAGAGAATGCCGCAGTCACCCACGACGGGCTTCAACACGCCACCCCAATGAAAAAGGGGAAACCAGCACGGACAGACCTAGAGACAAATAGTTTCGCAAAAGTTTCCAACCGCCTCTGATGGCACGTGGGATATAGCGCGAAAGGATACATACTTTCCGCCGATACGGCGGCTCTGGCTCTGGAATTTTGCGCCACGAGAAGCTGGCACATCCGGGATAAAAAGGCTGTAGCCAGGCAAGAGCTCGGCCTTAGCCCGCCCCCCCCCCCCGCATCAGGTAAGCCGATGCAGGGTGGTGCACTCAATCCACGTCTATCGTGCAGACCGGGCCATGCATCGTGAGAAAAGTGCCGCGGACTGGATAACATAGCCAAATGGCTGTGACTGGCCCGACGCCCTAGACAACCTCACTCAACGTGAACTCATCAACAAGCCCCTTGAGACGCCCCGCCTCGACACCGAGACTATTGGCCGCCGCAGTTGCCTCTTCGACCATTGCGGCATTCTGCTGAGTTACACGATCCAGTTGACCCACAGCCTGGTTGACCTGCCCCAGCCCCTCCGCCTGGTCTTCGGATCCCAAGGCGATTTCCGACAGAAGGCCGTCAATTCCGGATATGCGTTCGACAATCCCACCCAGCGCAGATCCGGCATCCGTGATCAGCTTTGCGCCACGGTCAACGTGCGTCGTGCTCTCTGAAATGAGGAGACGTATCTCCTGAGATGCCTTCGCAGAACGTTCCGCCAACGCGCGCACTTCTGTAGCCACCACGGAGAACCCACGACCCGCCTCACCCGCGCGGGCGGCCTCGACGGCAGCGTTCAAGGCAAGCAAATTGGTCTGGAAGGCAATCTGTTCGATCATCCCGGTGATCTGCGAGATTGCCTTCGACGCCTCACGCATACGCTCCATGGCATCGATCGCTCCATCCACGATTTGGGTCGCCGCCAGTGCATCGACTCTCATTGCTGAAGCTGAACAAGCCGCTGCCTTGGCGCTTTGCGCCCCTTTTGATACGCGCGCAGTAATCTGATTAAGCGTAACGGCGGTGCGCTCGAGATTACCCGCCTGCATCTCTGTCCTGCGGGCGAGATCATTGGAGGCAACGACGATCTCATTGGCTCCGTTCGCGACCGTGCCCACCGAGGCCGCAACACCGCCGAGCGTCATGTCCAACTTCGAGATTGCCCTGTTGAAATCTTCGCGGAGCTTTTCGTATGTGGGATCAATCTCGCCATTGAGACGAAAACCGAGGATGTTATCGGCCAGTCGCGCCAGGCCCTTACCAACGTCATCAATGGCCTTTACCCGCCCCGTGATGACCGTCGCGAATTTGACGACCTTGACCACCTCGCCTTTGATATCAAAAATCGGGTTATAGGAAGCCTGCAGCCACACCGGCTCCCCACGACTATCGAGACGTTTGCATTCGAGCGGTACATATTCCCCTTTGCGCAGCTTGTTCCAGAACGCCTTGTATTCCGAGGTGGCAGCCATATCCGACCCGACGAAGATCGAATGGTTGCGCCCGACAAGATCTGGCAGTGAATAGCCCATAGCTGCGAGAAAATTGGGATTTGCATGCAAGATGGTGCCGTCGGGCGCAAATTCGATAACAGCCTGAGCACGGGAGATCGCGTCAAGCTTGCCCGCTGTATCAGCCCTGAGGGCCGCAGCCTCTGTCACTACAGCTGCAACCTTGACGATTTTATAGACCCGACCTGTAACGTCCCTGACTGGATTATAGCTCGCCTGCAGCAAAACCTCGGAACCGCTCTTTGCCAGCCTTATGCATTCCTGCGTACAGGACTTTCCCTCAGATAACCCGCGCCAGAATCCTGCATATTCCGCACTTGCCGCATAGGTATCGTCAATGAACAGGCGATGATGACGCCCCACGATCTCATCAAGCCGATAACCCATTGCATCGCAGAAATTCCGGTTGGCCTCAAGGATCATGCCGCTCACATCGAACTCGATGAACGCCAGCGCACGATCAAGCGCATTCATCTTGGCTTTGGCATCTGCCCAGCCACCAGGCCACGACTTAAACATCGATTTTTTACTCCGGAGATTGCCTGAAGAGTACTGGAGACGAGGGCAGATAGACACTCACAAAGCCGGACTATACCAAAGCCGCGCCACGGGTGCTGATTGTCAGAACCACCCCTATCTTGCGCCGGATCAGTGCCGGCCATTCATCTAATCGTGAAAACAGTTAACGAAACGTTTTTATCCGACGCCTGCGGCTTCTGTCTCAATTTTGTCATCCGACATTCAGTTTGCCGTCGCCGCACCGCGGAAAACGTTTTACCGCGTTTCGATATCGTGGGTTAGCATCCGGATAAACATCGTAACAAAGCTTGCGTTTCCACCAACACATGCTACCCATAGCCAAGCTGGGATTCACCTCGTTTCGGGATACTCCTGCTTGCCGCAGGCGTGGTGAGAGACAAATTTCGATCCGGTCAAGGCATCGCGCATTTTTATGTCGTCTCGTTCATTCAACATTCGGACTCTTCGTATACCATGCCCATGCGGCAAGCGAAGCAGTTCGTGGCATATAAGGTCGGGGACACTCTGATGTCAGTATTTAACGCGCTCACGACGGCCGTCAGCGGAATAAACGCGCAGTCAACGGCATTTACAAATCTCAGTAATAATATCGCAAACAGTCAGACCGTAGGTTACAAAGCCGATACGACTTCGTTCCAGAACTTCGTTGCTGGCTCGATGATTGGCAGCACTGCCTCGGCCGATGTCTCGGATTCCGTATCCGCTATCACGGTGCAGCATGTCGATAATCAGGGTACACCGACCAGCAGCAGCAACAGTCTTGCCTCGGCCATTTCTGGAAATGGGTTATTCGTTGTCTCCAAGGCGAACGGCGCTGGCAATGCGAGCACAACACAGTTTTCAGATCAAAGTTATTACACGCGAAACGGTGAGTTCTCGCAAAACAACCAAGGTTATCTTGTCAATACCAGCGGTTATTATCTCGACGGATATATGGTCGATCCGTCGTCCGGACAGCTTGGCACAAGTGTGACGCAGATTAATGTTGGCAATATCAGTTATCGTCAGCCACAGACGAGCAAGCTCACGCTGACAGCTACTGTGGGCACAATGCCTGCAAATTCGGCGAATTATACCGCCAGTGATGCCCAGACATACACGACTGCACCCGTGACAGTTTATGACGCGAACGCGACGCAGCATCATGTGGCGCTCAACTGGTCTCAAAGCACCACAAATCCCCTCGTCTGGACTGCCAGCGCTTATGACGCAGATGGAACGGGCGCCATCAATCAGGCGGATAATACCTATAACGTCACCTTCAACAGTAACGGCACTCTGGCCAGCGTGACGGATTCGACGGGAGCTACAGTTGGCTCGACCACCACTGGCGCGGCTGTAACGCTCCCCATCACAGCGTCCTATGGAACGAATACCTCTCAGTCGATTAGCCTGTCACTGGGCACCATTGGTGGCACCAGCGGAACGATCATGGCCCAATCAACGGGCACTGCGAGCAAAAGCGCAGTCTCGAGCCTGACGCTTGATCAGAATACTTCGACACTCACTGAGGACAGCTCTCAAATCGGTACGGCCACCGGCTCGAACCAGAGCTATATGACGTCGCCTGTTGATGTCGGGGGTACGCCCGTATCGCTTCGGTGGGCTCAGACATCTGCCTCGCCGCCAACCTGGAGCGTGTCGGCCATCAACTCCTCTACCGGCGCTGCGCTGAGCTCGACGAGTTCGATCACTTTCAATGCGAACGGCACGGCAAATTCACCCCCGACGACTCTCGCCGCCACGATCAACGGGCAGGCCTATACGGTGAAGCTGCCAAACATGACCAGCACAACGAGCCCCCTGCTCTCGACTTCGAGCTCGCTCGGACAGGACACGACAGCTCTCACATCCGACGCTGTAGCCGCTGGCACATATCAGGGCGTTCAGATACAGAGCGACGGATCTGTCATGGCGCAGTTCAGCAACGGGGCATCCCAACTTGCCGGCAAGATTGCGCTTGCCAATTTCGCCAATGTCAACGGATTGAACGCGGTAGACGGGCAAGCGTACACCGCTACCGCAGCGTCTGGTAACCCCGCTGTCGGCACTGTTGGC
This sequence comes from Asaia sp. HumB, assembly GCF_030263835.1. Taxonomy (NCBI): domain Bacteria; kingdom Pseudomonadati; phylum Pseudomonadota; class Alphaproteobacteria; order Acetobacterales; family Acetobacteraceae; genus Asaia; species Asaia sp. HumB. The sequence continues at coordinate 838,591 of NZ_JARPML010000002.1, forward strand.
GCCAACGGGACCGGAACACTCTCCGTAGGTTACACAGAGTCTTCAACCACAAATCTCACAAGCGACCTTTCTGCCCTGATCGTCGCTCAGGAAGCGTATTCAGCCAATACCAAGGTCATCACCACTGCGGACACTCTGCTGCAGGCTACCATTGCCATGAAGCAATAATATAAGAGGACGATTTTCCCGGGCAGCAGTCTGATGCTGCCCGTCGAAACAAGGCGGCCTCGCAGGAGGATGCTCCTTCTATGGCGCCCCGGAAACTTCCGTCCGCGCATGAATGCGCATTAATCAAACTACAGTCACTGCCAGAAGAACGTGAGCGAAAGATAAATGAGTGAATCCCGCCTGAACGATGATCTCGACATCAACGTTGTCGATGACGATCGGCTTGGGATGAAGGCTCAACCTAGAAAGAAACGCCTCATTCTCGTGGCAGCATCACTGATCCTGCTCACTTTAATCGCCGGCACAGGATATCTTGCCATCCATAAGGGGTGGTTTTCATCAACGAAGCAGACAGCAGAGGCTGCTGACCCGTCTACTGCCCAAAGTACCATTCTGGCGGTACCATCCATCATCTCGAGCCTCGATAATGGTGAAAATCGACCCGTCTATGTGAAGATGACAACGCGTGTGGAGATTGCTGGAATTCAAAATGAGGCCTCGCTGAGGCGGTATATTCCCCAGATCCAGGACATATTTCAGACCTATCTGCACGAGACGCGCCCTCAAGAGATAAGGGGAAACGGGGTGTACAGGTTGCGTGAAACTCTCCTGAGGCGGCTTAGAATTGAGATAGCGCCCTTCAAGATCACCAATTTTTATATTACCGAATTCCTCATACAGTGAGACCGGTTGAGATAAACATTGGTCCTTTCGATGCAGGCAGAGTTTCATGATGTCGCCTAGTGAACACCATATCCCGCCCATACCTGATGCCTGGGCCGACCCCGCGGTCGAGACCGAGAATGACCCCTTTTCGGGCAGCGCCTCCGGGGCTTTTCAGCAAGAGGAAACGCTGAACCAGATGCTCGACCAGTCGGAGATTGACAATCTCCTTGGCGGCGCATTCAGCGACCTGCCTGAACGGCACGAGACGGGAATGGAGCGTGTGATCAGGGCCGGCTTTGTCGCTTACGAGCGCATGCCGATGCTCGAGATCGTGCTTGACCGTCTGGTCCGCCTCCTCACAACGGGCCTTCGGAATTTCACGAATGACAATGTAGAAATTACCACAGAATACACGCGCTCCATGTGTTTCGGCGACTACGTCAACAGCGTGCCGTCATCCTCGCTGTTTTGCGTTTTCAAGGCTGTCCAATGGGAGAATTACGGTCTTCTCGTAATCGATTCCGCGCTGGCCTACTCCATAATCGATATCCTCATGGGTGGCCCGCGTGGGAAGGGTCATTCAGGCACTGAAGGGCGGCCTCACACCGCTATAGAGCGCACTCTGATCGAAAAGCTCATGAACCTTACCCTGCGGGAACTGTCGGTTGCGTTCAGCCCAGTATGCGAGATCGACCTTATCTTTGAACGGCTCGAAGTAAGCTCACGCTTTGCGGCGATCGCTCGTGCTTCCAATGCTGTCGTGACATCGAAGATGCATATCGATATGGAGGACCGGACCGGCAATATGGATCTTGTCATCCCTTATGCAACCCTCGAACCTGTGCGAGATCTGCTCTCCCAGCAGTTCATGGGGGAGCGATTTGGCCGTGATTCGGTTTGGGAAAACCACCTTATTTCCGAAATTATGGAAACCAATGCCGAAATCCTGGCTGTGCTTGAGGAGCAGACCGTCAGCCTTTCGACATTGCTCACCATGAAGCCAGGTATGCAGCTCGTATTTCCCCACAAGGTGAAAAACACCCTCCCTGTGACGCTGCAGTGTAATCAGACGACACTCTTCGAGGGGCATCTGGGGCAATCAGGGGGGAAAGCAGCGGTGAAGATCGATCATCGGCTTGTGCCCGAGGATAGCCCGCATATACACAACCCGAGTGAGGCCAACACTGACTTCGAGACTATGGACTGACATCCCGCAAAACGAGGCTGACGATAAATAACGGAGGATCGAGAGAGAATGCTCGCCCAAATTCAGGTATTCATAGAAGCGGCACTCTCGGTTCTGCTGCTGTTAGGCATCGCCTATAACTTTCACATCAGCAAGACCCTGTCGGCTTTGAAGAGCGACAGAGCAAGTCTCGTCAAACTTATCGAAAAGCTCGAGAGCAGTATCAAGAACGCGCATGATGGTGTTGAAAAGCTGCGTGTTGCGGGTCAAGTCAGCGGACGACCGCTTAGCCGCACGATCGAGCAAGCCAAGATCGTCGGGGGTGAACTGGATACGCTTGTGGACAAGGCAGATTCGAAGGCTGAGCAGCTCAGCGTTCTAACACGGAAAGCGGAATCCAGTGAGCAATCCCTGGGAAAGCTTCTGGATGATGTGTCAGACGTAAAACTGGATATGCTTCGACAGTCAGAGTCGCCTATCCTGCGAGACGACCCGGAAAATACCGAAGCACCCCTTGAGGATAACATTACCCCAACGAAGGCTCCCATTCTTGAAGCAGAGCGACACAAGCAACGCCCGGCCGTCACGCCCGTGGTTGCCGAGGCCCGCAAGCCGGTGTCAGAAGGTCATCATGCTCGCAAACGTATGGGCAGCAAGTTTCTCGGCGAGTAGAGAACCGAACCGTTTCTACCACGCAGCCCCGGTTACATATCGGGGCTGCGTAGCACCGGGGTCTGCAAGACTGGACCAGGCGCTCCAGTCCCAGACACTGGTATTGCGTCGATTTTCAGCGGCCATCGATGCAATCGAAGGGACATTCTTGATGGGCAAGTGCTGATTTCGAACGACAGGGGTCGAATTCAGAAGATAAACGAAAGCCACGTCTGATCCCATGTAGACACAGCCGCATCCGATCGGATCTGCGTAGAGATAAATGGGGCCGCTAGGAGCAGGCCGATAGGTTATCACACCAGGCGGGAGCGAATTCATCATTGCGTAACGTGCGGTTGTATCTGCAGGATGGGCTATAAACCCCGCATCCGCTATCCGTTTACCCATGGTGAGATACGGCTTTGCTGGAGACTGACAGGCGGTCAACGCCAAGCTTACAGACAGACCTGTCGCCCTCATCAGTCCAACGCGCATACGGTCTCTCAACTCTCAGATTTCACTGTGAAGGGTCAAGGCGGCGCTCTCTGTCGTCGGCGTGACGTAGTGACCTGACGGACTGTATGCCTGCGTGATTTCTTCAACGGGCGCGGCACATATCAATTTCAGGAATTCGGTTTGCACCACTGACATGTGCTCGAGCAAAGCCTGGTTCTCCGCAACAAGCGCTATCAGGTCCCCCATGGTCGGCATCAAAGCTGTTCTATCGCCCCCCTGCTCCTCAAATTGAGTCAGTGCCTGCTCCATTTTTGACAGTAATTTCGTTTTATCCGCGAGCAGTATCTCGATCTGTTCAGGCTTCCCCTGACGGAGCTGTTCATTTTCCACTTTCAGCAGGGCCATAAGCCGCGATGCCGCTTTTATGACGGGTGAGGTTTGGTCTGAGCGCATACCGATCATGTCTCTTCCTGTTCCTGCATCGCGAGTATTTGTCGATACACACTGTCGGCAATACCGATCCCGCCATTATTGGCTATCTGCTTTCCCATCTCCAGCACTTGCAGGGAACGGAACTGCTTTTCAGCCGCGCCTCCACCGAATTCGTTGTCTGAGATGTCAGCAGTGTCAAACATGGGCTGAAGCAACTCACCCAGCGTAAGGCCCTCAAAAGATCTCGCTGTTTCGCGTGCCTTGTCAGCTTTTGCGGTTCGGGCAGCCTCCTGCGCTTTAGCCAATGTCTCATTCTGCGTAGCAGAGAGAGAAGAGAGTGTTGCAGGCGTCAAAGCCGTCATGTCATCGAACCTCCAGATCTGCTTGGAGAGCGCCATCAGCCTTGATAGCCTGCAAGATACTGATCATATCGCGCGGCCCCATTCCCAAGGCGTTCAGCCCGGCAACAAGGCTCGCGAGCGTGGGACCTTCACGAAGAATACCCAATCGGTGAGAACTGTCTGTACTGGCATCGATCTGCGTTCGAGGCACGATCGCCGTCGTCCCATTGGAAAAAGGGGCAGGCTGGGCGATCAACGGAGTTTCCGTCACCTGGATCGTCAGGTTGCCTTGCGCAATGGCAACCGTGCTGATGCGCACATTATCGCCCATCACGATGGTCCCACTTGCCTCATCCACAATGACTTTGGCCATCGTATCCGGTTCGATCATAAGATCGCCGATCCGATAAAGAAGCGAGGGCGCGTCGCGCCCGGCCATATTAACTGAAACCGTGCGCGGGTCATCCATTTTGGCCGTGCCATATCCGAGAGAACGGTTGATGGCATTGACGATTCTGTTTGCCGTCGTGAAATTCGGGTTTCGCAAGGAGAGATGGATCAGCCCGCTTCTACCCAGGGAAACCGGCACCTCGCGCTCGACAACCGCGCCATTGGCGATATGCCCTGTCGTTGGAATATTGCGGGTGGCCGAGGCCGCCGTCCCTCCGACTGAGAAAGCATTTGTGACGAGGGAGCCCTGCGCCACAGCGTAGACCTCACCGTCTGCTGCCTGGAGCGGCGTCACCAGCAACGTGCCTCCTGCAAGGTCACGGGCGTCGCCCACTGCCGATACCGTAACATCGATATGCCCACCCCCGTGAGAGAAAGGCGGCAAAGTCGCGGTTACCATGACCGCGGCTACATCATGAGTCTGTAACTGGACTTCTCGATCGCGGATATTCACTCCAAGACGATTGAGCATGCTGATGAGGGTCTCGCGAGTGAAGATCGTATTTGTCAGCCGGTCGCCCGTTCCTCGCAGACCGACAACCAATCCGTACCCGACCAACTGGTTGTCACGCACACCCTCATAATCGACAATATCTTTGACGCGTACTGCGGTGGCGTTTGACGCCGGCGCATAACCCACGATTCCCAGGCTCATACAGAAAAGGAGCGTCTTTATCAGGCAGCCAAACGTCTTTTTCCCGTTACGACAATGCATCGTATGATCGTCCAGCCCAGTTCCCGGTGTGACGCAGAGTGCGTATCGAAATGTCTTTGTCAAATGGACAAGCCTGCACCATCGATAGTGATCTTGTACGACAGGCGCCAGCAATGACACCCTACGACACAGGCCTGTCACTTACAACCACAACAAGGTTAACGCTCTCCGACAGAGAGACAGTTTCACACCGGCATTGTTGCAAAAGCGATAATGATTGTCATAACGCCTGCTTATCCTGTAACGGGAAGACCTTTGATACTGATCTATGCCGCACCACGGCGAACCGTAATCCCGCTGTCACATAGACGCCGATGAAAGACTGCCATGGATTTCGCTGAGAGGCGCAACGGACTCATGATTTTCATGAAATCACGCCTATCGAAATCAGCCAGCGCGTCTCTCGCAATGTTGGGTTTCAGCGTTGTTCTCGCTCCCGTGCCGGCCCTGTCTCAGACGATGGAAGCTGAGCGCTGCCGTATAGCCTCCAGCCAGGCTGAAAAAGTCCTCCGCATTCCCGAAGGTTTCTTATATGCCATCAGTCGGGTTGAGAGCGGCAAGACCGACGCGCAGGGGCGACTGTCGTCCTGGCCGTGGACAATAATGGCCAATGGCGTTGGCCATTATTACGATTCCAAACAGGACGCCGTCGCGGCGGCAACCGAATTTCGCAATGCGGGTATTATGTCGATCGACGTCGGGTGCTTGCAGGTCAACCTGCAACAGCACCCGGATGCTTTCCATTCACTTGATGAGGCGTTCGATCCAACCTCAAATGCTCTCTATGCCGGGCGTTTCCTTAACCAGATGCACGACAAGATGGGAAGTTGGCCGCGTGCGGCGGCGGCCTATCATTCCCAGACCCCAGGGCTCGGAGCCCCGTATCAATGGAAGGTGCTCGAAACCTGGGCCATACCTGATGACGAACGGATAGGCCCGTCAGGGGACGTTAAACACCCGCCTCAGCGTAAGGGCGCGATTGATTTGGCGGCACCACGAAGCCAGTCTCCCTACGGCGATACAATCGTTGCTGATGCGCGTGAGGGAACACAGCCTGTTGTTAGGGCATTTCATCCTTTCCAGGGTTTCAGCCATTTCACCCAGCCTGCCCCTCATCATTCAGGCATGAGCGGCATGAGAGGACGCAGCCTCGCATCATACCGAAGCAGCCCTACGCAATTGGCACGCCCAACAGGCTGAAAGCATCAGACGCCTCGCATATCGATCCAGAGTCGCAGCGCTTTTCCGACTTCTTGAAGGACGGGAAGGAAAGAGCGCTCATTCGAACGGAAAATTCTCATTGTAGGGTACCATGGGCTCCCTGTTCCGGAATCCCCCCAGCGCCAGCACGCATCCCAACGGCTTATCAACCATACGGGACAACCAAGCGCTCCGGCGAGATGCGCGGGTGACGTATCGACCGAGATGATCAGATCAAGATTACGCATGATGGCCGCCGTATCCGCCATGTCTTGTACCTCGCTCATGGGATCATGAATTGTCTGACCGCCCCAGCTCTTCAGCTCTTCCCTTGGTGTCCCGAATTGCAGATTGACGAAGGTCGCCTCAGCTGGGAGGAGCGCCTCGGCGAGATCGCTGAAGGAAATCGAGCGCCGCATATCAGCCAATGCGTATTCTGAGCGGAGACGACGCTCGCCTGCCCATACAAGACCGATCCGCGGTCTACCCGCTGGCAGCAGGGCCGCCATTTTTTCTCGGTCGGCGGGGATATCGGTAATGTATGGAATGCAGGTTGGAATATCGTGCACCATCCGTACCCCGCTGATAAAGGGCAGATCCGGCACGGGGCACGCGTAATCATATGCGTGGTTCGTAGCAGCACTCACAGGGTCCAGCACCGTCAAAGCCGGGTAGGACTGACGCACAAGGCGCACCAGAGAGACGGGCACACAGACGTGGATTTCGGCACCACGCGCTGCAAGGGCGGATAGGTGACGCATAAACTGGATCGTATCGCCCAACCCCTGCTCCTGAAAGACAAGGATACGCTTCCCTGAGAGGCCGGTATCAGGACGGAGCCGGGGAATGCTGCGTACCCAGCCCTGCTGTGGGGTTATCTGCAATTCGCGCTCGAAATAGAGTGGCCAGCCTCTCTCAAAAAGACCCGCCTTGATCAGGGTGCAGGCATAACCAAACGCGATAGCTTTGCGTTCAGGGCTGATTCTGAGGGCTTTTTCATACCATGGCAGGGCTTCAACGGAGCGATTGAGCCGCTCGAGCGCACAACCGGCGTTATTGAGCAGTGACGCTGTTTCATCTCCGTCATTGAACAGCGATTTCAGCACCGCAAGCGCCTCAGCAGGATACCCGACTTCAAGCAGGGACATGCTGATGAATTCCCCGATCTCCGCTTTCTGCCCGGGATAGGTTGCCATCATCTGTGCAAAGCTTGCGCAGCCGCCGCTTACGTCCCCGCGCACGATCTGCAAATGGGCGGAGAAAGCCTGGGCGGGCACATTGTCAGGTTGCAGGCGTATGACATTGCGCAGCAGGACCCCAACGATGTCGTAACGCGTTGTGAAACGCAGGATGAGCGACGCTCCCGCCATAGAGAGCTTCCACTCGTCCTGATGGACTGCCATCGTTTCGAGTACAAGTTTTAATCCGCTGATCCCGTCACCTGAGCCCAGCAGGGCCTCGCATGCCTCAACAAACTTCCCGACATCTGGCGGTGCACCCGGGATTTTCCACCACTGCTCAGCAGGCGATGAAGCATGTGTCAGATCTCGCGGTTCCGGACTATCCGTGTCTTGTATCATGCCATCACCGATCATGTTCAGGTCATTTCGAAAGCGGGTTAGCGATCCATGAACGCGTAACGCTTAATATCTTGCCTCATCTACGCGAGACGGGATACCTCTTGGCGCGAGATTCAAGCGCCTGCCGCAACGATTGGCGTATCATTCATTTTCAGGACGACAGGTCGGGGCCCGTTGCGCAGCAATGCCATCGGCATCATGACTTAGGCTAGGAAAGCTGACATTTTGGAAAGCGCAAACGTCTCTCCGGTCCGTGCCCCTTCCTCCAGCAAATCGCGCACGGGTGGCAACGCTGCCTCAAAACTTTTTTCTTCCTTGACCGGGCAAGTAACGAAGGCATCTCAATCCGTCAGAGATGGCAGTTACAAGACCTCCTGGCGACGGGCGATCCCCGGCACCGATGTCGGCCTTGCGCTCGGCGTGTTGCTGCTGCTGTCGATTCTGATCATCCCTCTGCCGACGTTCATTCTCGATCTCGGTCTCTCATTGTCGATCACATCGAGCGTGCTTGTTCTGATGGTTTCCCTGTTTTTGGAGAGACCCATTGAATTCACCTCATTCCCTACCCTGCTTCTCCTCACGACACTGCTCCGCCTCTCGCTCGAAATCGCGACAACACGCCTTATCCTGAGCCACGGCAACGAAGGCACCTTTGCTGCCGGGCATGTTGTCGCCGCATTCGGAGGCTTCCTGATGGGCGGTGATGTCGTGATCGGGGGAATCGTCTTCAGCATTCTTCTCGTCGTGAACTTCATGGTCATCACGAAGGGCTCGGGACGCATCGCAGAGGTTGCAGCACGCTTCTTTCTCGACTCCATGCCTGGCAAACAAATGGCCATTGATGCCGAACTGTCGTCAGGAGCCATCAACGACAGGGTAGCACGCCTCAAGCGCAGGGAGCTCGAAGACGAAAGCTCGTTTTACGGTGCCATGGACGGCGCTGCAAAATTTGTCCGCGGTGATGCCATCGCAGCGCTGATCATTACAGGGATCAACATTGTCGGGGGGTTGGCTATCGGTGTCCTCCGCTACGGCATGCCTATCGGCGATGCGGCGAGTACGTTCACAACGCTGACTGTCGGTGACGGACTTGTTTCCCAGATTCCTGCCCTGCTCGTTTCGACAGCCTCCGGTATCGTGGTTACCAAAGGAGGAACTGCGGGGTCGGCAGACGTCACGCTTGTCCGCCAGCTCGGCGGAAACCCGAAGCCCATGGCGATGGCCGCGATTCTCTCCGGCTGCTTCGCATTGATGCCTGGGCTGCCAGCATTTCCGTTCCTCATCATTGGTGCCCTTGCCGGCACCGCTGCATGGTGGCGCTGGAAAGTGCCGACACCAGATGAAAATGACAGTGACGTCAGCGAAGCGCCCCCGGCCCCTTCTGCGTCACCCATCTCTGATGTGCTCAAACTGGATCTGCTTCGTCTTGAGCTCGGGTTCGGGCTTCTTCCAATGACCAATGGTGAGAACGCGCAACTGACCGAGCAGATCAAGGCACTGAGAAGAACAATCGCATCCGAGATGGGCTTCATTACACCGCCCATTCGCATACAGGACAATATCGTCCTGCCGTCTGATCGCTACGTTATCAAACTGAAGGAAATCACCATCGGTAGTGGTGAAGTCCGGCCTGGCCGCCTTATGGCCATGACGCCATCGGGGGGCGCTCCCGATCTTGAGGGTGAGAGGACGTCAGAACCCGCTTTCGGTCTTCCCGCCGTGTGGATTGCACCGGCCCTCAAGCCGCGAGCCATGGCCCTCAAATGCACGGTCGTCGATCCTGCGAGTGTTCTGGTCACACATCTCAGCGAACTTGTGAGGCAAAATCTGCCAGATCTGCTGACTTACGTAGCGACCCAGAATCTGCTCGATGAACTGCCCCGGGATCAGCAGAAGCTGGTGGGAGACCTCATTCCGTCACAGGTTACCCTGAGTACGGTGCAGCGTGTGTTGCAGTCGCTTCTCGCCGAACGGGTCTCCATACGCGACCTGCCCACAATTCTAGAGAGCATCCAGGAGGGTAATGGTCTGGGCTTGCGAGGCATCCAGGCCCTCACCGCTCATGTGCGCGTCCGCCTCTCCCGACAAATCTGCAGCGGCCTGGAGGGGCCCGCAGGTTATATCCCGATGATTACCCTCTCTCCGGAATGGGAAAACGACTTTGCCGCTCATATAGCCGGACAAGGCGACGACCGGCGACTTGCCATGCCGCCATCCATGCTCAATCGCTTCGTGATCAAACTGCGCGACGCCTTCAACGCCGTTTCAGCAAATGGCGAGGTGCCGGTCATCGTCGTCTCCTCGACTGTACGCGATTCAATGCGATCAATCGTTGAGCGCGTACGCCCTGCGGTCCCGGTGCTATCCCAGGCAGAGATCTATCCCCGGGCACGTATCAAGACCATCGAGACGATTACCTAGACCTCGCCTCGCGCCCCATAAGCCAGCCCCAAAAGGCCCCGCACGACCAGATCATTGACAATGACAACAAACAATCCTCTCTTCACGCACTCTTGAAGGTTCGCTCAATAGAGGGCGCACCGCACCGTCGGGTACCAACAAACAGGCGAGAAGCTGCAACATGACTGAAACCCTACTCTCTGATCTGGCACGCAGGCAGGATTTCATTGGCATGGGACAGAGTGATCTCACCTCGTTGCGCTCGATGGCCAGTCTCTTAGAACGGGAACTTCCGGGAGTGCTTGACGGCCTCTACCGGAAGATCCGTGAAACACCGCGCTCACGTGCATTCTTTACTGATAACGCCCATATGGAGCGTGCTAAAGAGGCGCAACTCGCCCACTGGCAACGTATAGCCAAGGCGCGGTTTGACGAGGATTACGTTGCACATGTCACAAAGATAGGGACAACTCATGCCCGTATCGGGCTGGAACCCAGCTTTTACATCGGTGCATATGGCCGGATTTTTGTTGCTCTGATGCACGAAATCATCCGCGATGATCAGCCCCGGGGCATTCTGAAAAAGCTGTCTTCACACAATGTGGATGACATGGCTGGACGCATCGAAAGTCTGACCAAGGCTGTCCTCATTGAGATCGATCTTACAATATCGGCTTACCTCGATGGCATGGACCAGGCCCGTCTCCGTCTTCAGGAGGAGCAGACGCAGCGTGCGCAAGAAGATCAGGCGACAGTTGAGATCCTCGGTCAGGCCCTGAGCGCCCTGGCGAATGGTGATCTGACCCTCAGGATTGAAGATGGGGCAGTCCCGGAGCGATTGGACGCTCTTCGTCTGCACTTCAATCAGGCTGCGGTCACGCTCCAGCAGACGATACACCATATCAGCAACGAGGCCGTGCATATTGGAACAAATGCCACCGATATCGGTCACGGCGCCGATCAGCTTTCCAGCCGTACCGAACAACAGGCCGCGGCTGGGGAGGAGATGTCCGCAGCGCTTGGCCAGATAGCCGGCAGTGTAAAGCAGACCGCTATCGAGACGCGCAAAACCGAAGAGATGGTTCTCGTGGCCCAGCGTGAGGCAGAACATGCAGACATCATCAGGACCGATACGATTGCCGCGATGACTGCCATTGAGTCTTCCTCACAGGAGATCGGTGGCATCATCACCATCATGAACGAGATTGCATTCCAGACCAACCTCCTTGCCTTGAATGCGAGCGTGGAAGCCGCGCGCGCCGGTGATGTTGGTCGCGGCTTTGCCGTGGTGGCCGAAGAGGTCCGGGCCCTCTCACAGCGCTCTCGGGAGGCAGCAGAGGCTATAGGACGGCTGATCGCTCAATCGGATGCCCATGTGCGTCTCGGCGTTACGAAAGTGCGAGAGGCCGGACTGGCGCTACAAAAGGTGATGGATCAGGTTCGGGAAATAAGCAGCGCCGTCACAGTCATCGCATCATCTGCGCAGAGACAGTCCCAAAGCATCGGCGAACTCAATGTGGCAATGAGCGACCTTGAGCAGACGACCATGCAGAATGCAGGCGCGGCCGAGGAAAGCGCAGAGGCAGTGAAGAGCCTCGTGTCAACAGCAGACTCTCTTGCTGAACTCGTATCACACTTTGCCTTCAGTGATATCGAGCGCAATTCGGCATCAGAAGGAACGTCCCCTCCCCCGGCGGGAGGGGCAGGGCGCCCGGGGAGAATGATCGCGGGAAAGGCTCATCTGGAAACCTCTTCGTAATTTTCTCCCGTTAGGATCGCCCAAGAGCGGAGGAACCCCGGGAGACGTGTATGGCCATAACAAACATATCACCGGTTGCCAGCTACCTCTCAGCCCTCAAGGACGAGGATCTGGCCGCATCGAATTACGCCAAGAGCGATATTGCAACGAAGCAGGCAGTCACTGCCTTTGAAAAAAAAGCGCCTGCGATAACCTCTGCTGATGCCCTCCTGAAAGATTATTCCTCTCTTCAGGTCGTACTCGGGGCGTTTGGGATGGGGAGCTACGCCAATGCGACAGCACTCATCAAGGACCTGCTGACCCAGGACCCCAGCTCCAGTAAATCTCTCGCCAAGACGTCTCAAAACGCAACATGGCTTGCCTTCGCCGACGCGTTCAAGGTCTGGGGGCAGAACAAGGGTAGCTCTAGCGACACAGCGTTCATCACTGGTAGCGGTTCAACGGCGCTCAGCACAACCTATACGCCGACCAGTTCTGTAACGATGAGCGCAACCCTCCCCTCTGCAGGGGCCTCTGGCCAGACATATGTTTCGCCCGCCGTCGATGCGTATGACGATGTTTCCGGGGCTCACAAGATTGCGCTTCAGTGGACACAAAGCAAGACGAACCCTTTGAGCTGGAGTGTCTCTGCCTTTGATGCCGAGGGCAATGCATCGGTCGCGAGCAATGCGTTTCAGGTGACATTTAACAGCGATGGTACGCTTGCTTCCGCGACCAATACGACTACCGGAGCGACTATTGCCTCGGGTGCAGCCGGACAGGCGGTCGAGCTGCCCATCACGCTTAACGACGCGAATGAAAAGGGTCAGGCAATATCAATCTCGCTGGGCACGCTCGGGGGCAGTTCAGGCGTGATCATGGCTGGCAACAGCTACCAGGCTACCAGCCCAACCCAGTCGGTGCTGTTGCAGAACGTCGACTCTTCCAGCACCTCGCTCTCAATGCCCTCCGCGACAATCGGGTCGCTTTCCGGCACCGGACAGACCTATATCACGGTCCCTTTCAATCCGAACCAGGCGTCTGACGATACGAACAATGTCACGCTCGGTCGGACGTATCTGTCGGTCAAATGGGCGCAGAGCAGCAGCGATCCGAGCACCTGGAGTGCTTACGTCGTCGATCCTTATGGTTCTACCGTCAATAGCACCGTGGTGTCAGTGGGGTTCGATGGCTCCGGCAACGTGCTTCAGGTCAATGGGCAGTACACCCATGACATCCCCTCGCTGCAGGCAACGGTCAACGGAGTGCAGTACAGCGTCACTCTCCAACCACCCAATCTGTCACAGAGTTCCGAGGCCAGCCAATCGGTGCTCAAGAGCGACAGTAAGGTCTCCAGTACGGTTGACGGTGTGTCGATCGATCAGATCGTTTCGAACTATCAGAAACAGCAATATGAGTCGAACGACGCCAACACGGATAACGGCGTAGGCAACGCTCTGTATTTTACGCGCAAGATGGCCAGCGTCACCTCGCTCAGCCAGATCATGTCCGATACCAAGTTGCTTCAGGTGGTCGAGACCGTATCAGGCTACGATCCCTCGACGTTTGGTGCGCTGAGCTACGATCAACAAGTGCGCATGCTTACGAAAAAGGTAGACTTCTCGAAACTCAAGACTCCTGATCAGATCCAGAAATACGCTGAACAATATCTGACCCTTCTCCAGATCACTCCGCAGCCAGCAGACAAGCCTGCGGACATGCTCGATCTGTTTGGTGGTGACGACTCAAAATCAGGCATACTCGCCTTGTTCGGCGATGATGACAGTTCTTCTTCATCCAGCATTTATTCTGGTCTGTTTTGACCGATCAAATGCGCCTTGATGAAGACTTGACACTTTCCCGGCTCACACAAGAGCTTGGTGCCCTTGCACAGGCCGTCAGAACGCCTTTGCACGACCTTCCTGTTGCATACCTGGAAGGAAAGGTCACTGCAGTTACGGGCCTTTCCGTCGCATTAACCGGTATGACGGGCTTTACTGGCGTAGGTGATCGGGTCACGCTCGCAGCCCTGGATGGACGTGAAATCGATGCCGAGATTGTCGGCTTTCGTGACGAGACGGCCATTGCGATGCCATTCGGTGCCCTTGATGGCATTGGGGCCGGTTGTCGCGCCCTTTTTCCGCTTCTGCCATCGGGTGAGCGTCAGAAACGTTCCGGCGCAAATCTCGTGGTCAATGATCATTTTGTTGGTCGCGTGATCGACCCCATGGGCAAGCCCATCGATGGAAAAGCGCCCCTTTCCCCAAGTGGCCTATCGTGCAACCTGCGGGCGTCGCCGCCAGATGCAGCATCTCGCGCACGCCTCGGCCCCCGGATGAGCCTGGGTGTTTCAGCATTGGACCTGTTTGCCACATGTCGCCAGGGACAGCGGCTCGGACTTTTTGCGGGTTCCGGCGTAGGCAAGTCCACGCTTATGGGAATGCTCACGCGCAACAGCGCTTGCGATATCGCCGTAATCGCTCTCGTTGGGGAGCGAGGGCGTGAGGTAAGGGAATTCCTTGAGGATGATCTGGGCGAAGAGGGGCTGTCGAAGGCCGTAGTCGTCGTTGCCACGTCCGATTCTCCCCCACTAATGAGGCGGGAAGCTGCTTATACCGCCACGACGATTGCCGAGTATTTCCGCGATCAGGGGAAATCAGTGCTGCTCCTGATGGACAGCGTCACACGTTTTTGCCACGCCTTGCGGGAAATTGGCCTCTCTGGCGGTGAGCCCCCCGCAACACGAGGCTATCCTCCAAGCGTTTTCGCCGAATTGCCCAGACTCCTCGAGCGAGCAGGTCCGGGGCTTTCAACGCCAGACGGGCGTGCGGGACAAATAACCGCCATCTATTCGGTCCTTGTCGAAGGAGACGACCATAATGAGCCGGTTGCAGATGCGGTTCGCGGCATTCTGGACGGGCACGTGATAATGGATCGACGCATAGCGGAGGCCGGACGTTATCCGGCTATAAACGTGCTGCGCTCCCTTTCCCGCACGGCGTCAGGATGCAACACCCGTGAAGAGAATGCCCTGACGCGTGAGGCACGCGCGACACTGGCAGTGTGGGAGGATATTAGGGATATCGTTCAGCTTGGTGCCTATCGTGAGGGCAGTGATGCCAAGTCGGACCGGGCCATCAGGCTCGCACCGGAGATCGATTCTCTACTCCAGCAGGAACGCATGGAAGTCAGAGCCCTGTCCGACAGTTTTCTTGCCCTCAGTAATCTGGTTGCTGCCTATGGCGGACCACAATGACCCATCGCCTGCGCTGCCTCGCCACTTTGGCCAAAATACGGGAACGCGAGAGACTTGATGCGCAAACGCAACTGATTGCTGCGCAGCAGCTGCAGGATGGCAAATCCGCGAGCCTGACTTATGCGACAGACGTACTTGCCGAGGAACGTCGCATTGCAACGGCGGGAAACGTGACTATGGAGACGTTTCGCGTCTGGTTTCCGTCTGGCCTTGAAAAAATCGCATACGCCACAGAGGAATATCACAACGCTTCTGCCGCGACAGAAACTGCGCGACTTTTCGCTCTAGAGACGGCAGTCAGACATAAGGCGACAGAAACGGTCTTTCGGCGTCTGGAAAAAGAGCGTAATGATTCTCACACACGCCGTGAGCAAGCCGTACTCGACGAGTTATCGTTGCGTACGCGCTAATTCATAGGCGAATGTCTTTGATACGTCGCTTTGAACGCCCTGGAGTTTGCGTTTTCTAACATTCGCAAACCTCGTCATTTCACTCCGCCAGTCAGGTGGAGACCTCATATTCCAATAGCGATCAGGAATGTTATGGAAGAGATACAGAACGCCAAGATATTCATTGCGACGCCCTGCTTCGGCGGGCTTGTAACGCAGGAATATATGGAATCGATTATCGCCTGCACAAGCATCATTCGTATTCCCATGACCTTGTCCCTCCTGGGCGACGATGCCATGGTGAGCCGCGCGCGCAACACGCTCGTTCATCAGTTCTATACACGTTCGGATGCAACGCATCTTCTTTTTGTAGATGCAGATATCGGGTTTCCCGCAGAGGCGCCCGCCCGACTGCTTGCAGCCGACAAGGATATCGTTGCCGGGATGTACCCTATCAAGGAGCGCTTCTGGGACAAGGGAACCCAGGAAAATCTGAACCGCGGTGAAAAGCTTGAAACAGCCTCGCTACGCTACGTCGGTGAGACGGATGCGATGCATTCCTCGTGGGACAAGGGGCCGTTGTTCCGGACCCATTACGCAGGCACCGGATTTATGATGATCAGCCGCAAGGTCATTACAGCGATGATCAAACACTATCCGGAAACCGCCTACCGGCGCATAGACGCGGCGGGCTCAGGAGACGGAAGCATGTGTCACGCCCTGTTCGATGGCAGCATCGATCAGGAGACCGGCACCTATCTCAGCGAAGATTTCACATTCTGCAAGCGTTGGCGCGATCTGGGTGGCGAGGTCTGGCTGGATACGTCGATCGCTCTCAACCATGCAGGACGCGCCTCGTTCGAAGGGACACCCGCGTCCCGCCTGGGCATGTTACACCTGAAAGGGCGATAACGGGACCCCTGAGCGCAGATGGCCAGAAAAAATCGCCCCTCCGTCATCATCCGTCGCCAAGATGAGGATGGACACGAGCCCCATCATGGTGGTGCATGGAAAATCGCCTACGCGGATTTCATGACGGCCATGATGGCGTTTTTTCTCGTCATGTGGCTCCTGAATGCAACGACTGACGAGCAGCGCCGGGGGATTGCCCAGTACTTCAACCCGCTGGCCGATGAAAAATCGGCAATTCCGCCGGAAAAAATCGTTGATACTCCCCCCGCTCCTATGATGGGCGGGAGCAGTTTTGATCGTCTCGAAGACAATGAGAATATGGATACGGCGGGGCCGGTGCCCGTTCCTTATGAAGGGCATGGCGCTTCGTCCCCTATCGAGGCAGTTCCGGCCTCCCATCATCAATCCGAGCATGAATCGCTGCCGGCCCAGGCGGCAATCGTCCCCATAGGGGGCCCGGAAGCAGGCTCGCGTCATGACAAACCGGGCCCTGTCGGGTCCGAGGCATCGAGAGCCGAGCAGGCCAACCTGCATGATATGACACGCAATCTGGAACAGGCGCTCAAAGCAGGCAAAGATACCAGCGATCATCTCGACAATGTGGCGATCTCTTATGGTCGGGATGAAATCAGGATTGAGCTTCACGACACCGAAAATGTGCCAATGTTCGAGCTTGGAGCCTCTGCACCAAACAAAGCCGCACGCGCCATGCTGGGCGAGATAGCAAAATGGCTCGCGCCGATGCCGGAGCGTATCTCAATTGTCGGGTATACGGATGCAGCCCCTTTCAAGGGCAAGGTTGCAGGAGGAATGTCCAACTGGACCTTGTCCGCCTTGAGAGCCGATCAGTCACGCGAAATTCTCGTCAAGTCGGGATATCCCGACCCCAAGATCCTGGACGTATCAGGTGGCGCAGATCGGGAACTTGCCGACCCGGCAGTACCGTCAGCCGCAGCGAACCGCCGGGTCGTTATCATCATGCATCGCTTGCATCCCGATATAAATCAGGTGGAGGCCGGATCAGGCACTCTTACAGACGAGCACGAAAAACCCGTGGATAATAGTCCCGGTTCGCCTAAGATCATGCCACAGGCTGGGCACAGTGCCTCTTTTCCAAACCCTTAGCATCCTCCGACATCACATCAGATACCTTTCAACATTCAGCCTCGAATAAGAAACGGAATTCAAAAATGCTTTTTATCGGGGGGCTTGTCTTTTCCCTTCTGTGTGTTTTCGGCTCATTCGCTGCATCAGGCGGTGTAATGGGGCCACTGCTCGCATCCATGCCCTTTGAACTGATTACAATTCTTGGTTCGGCGCTAGGCATTTTTGTGATGTCAAATTCCATAGGTGCCCTGAAAGAACTGCCGCACAACTTCAAGCTTGCGCTCAAAGGGCCGCAATATGACAAGGCCGCCTATGTGGATCTTCTCGTTGTTCTCTTTCGCCTGACCCGTCTCGCTCAAGCCAAAGGGGCGATGGCGCTCGAGGAGCACGTAGAAAATCCGCAAGACAGTGGTATCTTCGCGCTCTCTCCAAAGGTCCGTGACGATACGGAAACCCGCGATCTTATTTGCGATTATCTGCGCCTGGTGAGCCTCAATCTCGAGGACGCCTACCAGCTTGACGACGTCATGGCCCGCGAGCTTCGCAAAAATCAGGCCGAGAAACTGCATATTTCAGAGTGTCTGACGGGTATTGCTGATGCCCTGCCTGCGCTGGGTATCGTCGCCGCTGTGCTTGGCGTGATTAAAACCATGGCCTCAATCAGCAAACCTCCTGCCATTCTGGGCGAGATGATTTCCGGGGCACTCGTCGGAACATTTCTGGGCGTTCTGCTGTCCTACGGGGTGGTGGCTCCTCTCGCCTCAAGAATCAAGGCGGTGATTGTGCAGGATGGCCGTTATCAAGGCATCATCAAGACGGTCCTGGTTGCCCATCTTCAGGGCAATCCCCCGCAGGTTAGCGCCGAAATCGGACGAAAAGAGATTCCACCAGCTGCCATGCCGAGCTTTTTCGAACTCGATGTCGCCCTGACAGAGTCTCAGGGAGTCGCTTCATGACACTCCTGACCTGCGAGATGACAGAGTGGTCAATATGAGAGTGAGAGAGAGACAGGGCCGATCTGTGGCGAGTGATGAGGTATCGCGGTCAAACCTGCCCGGCAATGCCCCACAACTCACTTCGGGCGCCGCAGTGTCGGGTGCCCCCCTGCCGTCCCCCCAGTCATTCCGCAGTCAACTTTCGTCGGCAACTCAACCACAGAAAGCTGTTTCGAATACCCTGACGCCTTCAACTGACAAATGGTCAGATGTCGTCAGCGGTGCCTCACTGGCCGTGGCGGGAGGGTTGAGCGGTTCAACGTCTCTAGCCAATGCCCCACCCGACATACTCCCGACACTCTCGAGCAAAGGGCAACGCACCAGCTCCGGGAGAGAGGATGAAGGTTCGATCAGCAACGAAGCCGTGAGCAACCAATCATCGGTCGCAGTGATGCAAGGGGGCTATTTTTTAGCCTCAAGCCAGGTCCTCGCCCCCTATGATATGGGTTCGACATCAACGTCCGGGCAGAGCGACATACGCACATCCGCCAAGGGCTCGTCGTCGAATGGATTCGATATTCTCTCACACGCAGCGCCCTTCCCTTCGGTACAGGCACCAAGTGGGTCAGCAATCCTGCAAAATGCCGATATCTCCTTCCAGCGGCACAGCCCGGCGTTGTCGGGGCAATCAGATACTTTCGCGGCCCTTGCTCAACCAGTCTCCGCCGGTGCGCCCCCGCTCACAAACCTGTTCATTGGCGATGCAACGCAACAACCGACAACGCCTGACACAACATTTGGCCGCAGCGCCCTGACTACCTTGCAAGGATCATCAACTCCAGCGATTGGGGCCTATGTCGGGCCTGTCTCCCCGTCAGGCGCTTCTGCCAGCACCGGGCGGGACGACGGGAGATTGTCATCACTGCCAACCATTAACACGTCCGCCGCATTCGATCCTGCGGCAGCGATAACCCAAACAGGAGGGACTTGGCCGGCGAAACGGTCCGCTGCTATTATCTCTGGTACTGGTGGAGGCTCATCATATCTGACGGATGGTACCCTCGCTAAAGGCTGGGTAGTCACGACCTTGCCAGACAATAGCCAAACCAACACGCCCACTTCTCCGATCATCAATCAAGCGACCGTACAGCAGAGCGAAAGACAGGCGCATTTCGGATCTCTTTCCGACAGCACAGGCAAACCTGCCTCAAGCGTCACGCCCCTGCAATCTGGCGTAGCAGATGAACCGGACTATGAAAGTGACTGGTCCGGCGTCGCAGCGTTAGGCGGTACGACAGGCAGAACAGAGGGCGAAGAAACATCGTCAAAAGGAGACAACCCGCCCGAGGATCACTCTGAGGCAAAGGCAGCGACGCCTTTGCTGGTCGCGCAACTTGCTGATGCCATCGGGGGGTTACACAACGATTTTGGATCGATGGTGCTCAACGGCCAAAGAGAAGACGGGCAGCAAAAAATCTCAAGTCCTATGGAAAGAGCGACATCGGACTCCACGACGAATCAAGGTGACCAGCCACAGACCGCGTCCAGCTCGACGACGATACTGACTATGACGTTGCAGACAACTGATACGAGTCCGATTCAACTAAGCCTCGAGGGGCAAAATGGGATAGCGACACGCATCATCCTTCAGAGCGATGATGATTCCACTGCGGAAAGCCTGAGCAAAACCAGACACGATCTTATCGCCTCCCTGCATTCAGCTGGAATTGATACGACTTCGATCAGAATCGACATCGTCTCATCCATGTCTGGCGGGCCCAATGCGCAGACCCACGACCATCATGCTCAAAATGGCATGAACCTATTGATGCAAGGGCAAAACTTTGCTGGCGGTGGTCAGAATTCCAACCCCGGATACAGACAGCAAGAGAGTAGACTCGGGACGTCCGAACCCGATAACATAGGGGATACCGGCATTACATTGCGGGCTTCAGACTCCGCCCTGGCAACCAATGGCCGCGTCAACATCACGGCTTGATGACAGACATTCAACGCTTCGACTTTTTCACAAGGGCAACAACATTGGCAACCTCGTCGATCAGCAACGAAAGTGCATTGCTTCAGGCCGCTGAGGCCACCGCAAAAGCTTCGGCTAACTCTTCGTCATCAAGCACCTCATCGAGTTCGAGCGCTGCCTTGGGTCTCTCGTCCCTTGCGAATAACTATACAACATTTCTGACGTTGCTAACGACCCAGTTGCAGCATCAGGATCCCAGCAGCCCCATGAGTTCTGACTCGTTCACCTCTGAACTCGTCCAGTTCGCCGGTGTGGAACAGCAGGTGCAAACCAACACCAATCTGTCATCCCTTATCTCGCTCAACGAGAGCAGCCAGCTCAGTTCGGGCAGCCAGTGGGTGGGACAGACAGCTACGGCGAAATCGACCACGTTGCCCCTTCAGAGCGGTGCAGCGTCGCTGAGTTTCAGTGCAACTCAGGGCCAGAACGTGGCCATCGCCGTTAGCGATTCATCTGGAAAAATCGTCAAGACCGATACAGGGTCCGCTGTTTCGGGCACCAACAAATGGACATGGGATGGGACTGACAATTCGGGCAACAAACTGGCGGACGGCGCTTACAGTGTCGCGGTAAAAACGATCGACTCTACCGGCACCACATCCGACGTGCCCTTTACCGTAACGGGCATTGTGACAGGCGTTACGAAAGGAAGCTCCGATCTTGAGATTCAGATGGGAAGTGCCACGATCCCATTGTCGAACATCACCAACTTCAGTGGCAAGACAGCCTCGAGCACGACCCAGAGTTCTGACAGCTCAGATAGCGTTGAGGCCTAAACAGGACCACGAGGTAGCGCGATACGCAATACCTCGCAGGCCACCTTCCCGAGGCGTGACAAGTCAAGCAATGCCTTGGATACCCTGATTTGGCTCAGCTCTGAGCCTGTCCAGGCGATGCCATGGAACCAAGCATATGGATACCGCCCGTCACAGGGAGGCAATTTTCTCTTGCCGGGGTACGAACGTGCAATTCTTCCTGAGGCAGAACAATTGTCATTGGTGAAAACGCGGGCTCATTCAGTCGATAACCTATCCCCCATTGGGTTGTGAATGGCTCGCTTATTCCGAAAGCCCTTATCTTCTTTCTGATCTTGCAAATCATTACGTCGATAACCTTTCCGAAGGGCTCATCTTCACCACTATAAAGGCTATCCAGCAGCACTTCCTTGCTCAGGACCTGGTTTTTGCGCATGACGAGAAGGACGAGAAGATCATATTCCTTTCGGGTCAAGGGAACCACGGCCCCGTCGATGTGCACCTCGCGGCGGTCGATACCGACCGACATTCTGCCAACTTGCAATGTTGGGCTGTCATGACCGCCCGCGCGCCTGGCCACCGCGCGCAAACGCGCGAGAAGAACCCTATGATCGGTCTCCTCGCCAACGCAGTCATCTGCGCCCGCGGAAAGCAGTTCGACCTCTCCTTCCGCCGAACCGATTTTACGAACAACGATGACAGGTACTGCAATCTTCCCTTTGCGTAATTGCCGGATGATGCGGGTATCCGAAGCGGCCTGCTGCAGAACCACGATATCATAATGCGTGCGCCGCAAGGTCTCCACAATCCCGGCAGGGCCGCTGGCCGTGATCGACAGGGACCCTGCTATCGCCGCTTTCGCGAGCTCGTCGCTCGGCCTTCCTGCCCCGGAGCTTTCAGCAACACACAATACGCGCATTTATGATCCACCAATAGTTTTACTTATGATTATATAATTTTGTCTGGTTATTTAGTTGGTCAATTATGGAAATCTACCTTGACTACCCTGCCTGCGTTCACAGATCGACATTACTGGTCGAGATCCCTCAAAGGGCACAGGCTGACCATACAGGGCAGACATTAACGAGACTACCAGTGGGTGACGAAATATGGCTGAACCGCGACGATTTTTTTTCCCTGTTGCCCAAAGTCACCTCGACATCGTCAAATTCCATCAATACCCCCTCCGGTACGCAGTTTCGGGATACCCGGAACGTTTCGACAAAAGCATGGCCCTGCCATCGGAATTCGTGCTAACACTGAGTTATGGGGCGTGAAGCGTTCTCAAATGTAACAAGCAAAAACCTTAACGTTATTGTAATAAAGAAGGCGCATAACTTGTGACAAAATGTTTGGCAGCATAAGCCACAAGCCATTTTCACGGGGTCTTTGTGCCCCGTTTGACGATTTATAACCGGAAACAACAATGTCAGATATTTCAGCTGCCTCCTCGCTCTCCGCCGCGCTGCGTCAGGCGACAAGCACGAGCGCACACGCATCCTATGCTGCAAGCCGCCACGGTACCCTGTCATCTCAAGCTGTTGCCGAAACAGCCAGATCCGGGACAGTACAATTTTCTGCTGACGGGGGCTTGTCCGCAACCTCTGCACGAAGCGGCTCGACCATCACCCAGATTCTCGATTTTCTGGCCTGACCTGATAGCGCCCATGTCCTGCCAGATAGAAAGAACGCCCGTTACCGCAGGCGTCTGCACTGGAGATATCGGCCACGCTCATTGGGCGGACCGGCTGTGTCGCATCTGAATTTCAAGGCAATCGGGAAAGCCCTGCGCCTCGCACCTGCCGCGTTGCTTCCAGGCCTCGTCTTTGTGGCGTCCGCAAGGGCCGATCACAGGCATACGCTTCAAGGACGCAAAGAGCTGCACCCGCATACGCGGCCTGCCCAGCCGCGAGAAATACCAGACCAGAAAGAGCATCTGCCTGATCGGATTTCCGGGAGTGACCTTGTGCAAGGCCTCCCCCCTTCGTGGCGTGCAACGCTTCTGAATGCTCCTGCAGCTTCACCTACGGAGAAGACAGACAGCAGGCCCAAACCCGCCCCTGCACCCCTGCCCGCTGTCACAACGGCGACCGCGCCGTCAGGGGCCGATCTGCCCGTGGCAACGCCACAGGCATCCCAGGATCGGGTCCTGCTGCCTATCCCGCCCAAGACTGGCATCGCGGCATTCGAGAGCGGGGATCGCTTTATCGTCATCGTTGATAACGCCATTCCGATGGACACGTCCGCGATACATGGAGACGGCGTTTTTTCGTCCCTGAGCGTCGATGTATTGCCAGACGCCACCATCATCCAGCTGCGCAGATCAGACAGCCGACCGCTCTTTCTTTCACAACAGAGCGATGGTTGGGTGCTGGGGCTCAAACCGCCGCTCGATATTCCCCAACAGGATCGACGCACTATAAACCCTCACGTCGTCGCAACGGGTGTCCTGTATCCGATGCGCCGCAGCGGACGCGTTCTATCTGTATCTGACCCGGCCTCGGGCGCACGCCTTTTGATTGGCACCTCCCTTCTCGATGATGGGGGCGTTACATCCATGCGACGTACACCGGGATACGATGTGTGGCCGACCAATGAGGGCGTCGTCGTCTCTGCACGTGACGCCGAAATCACTCTATCCGCCGTCCCTTCTGGCCTTCTGCTCAATCGAGACGGACACAGCATGGTGGATGATGGACAGGCAGTCTATGCCAACGACATCGATCTCGAGTGGCTTGCCCTTAAAGATCTTGGCGATACCGCTCTGCGCCAGAGATTTCATGACGCTTTTCTCGCAGCAGCAGACTCCAGCCCCTCCAAGCGCTTCGAGGCTCGCGTGAAAGAAGCGCAGGCAGCCTTCAGCATGGGAGCATTTACCGAGGCGAGAGGTATACTGGCTGTTGCGCTCAGAGACGATCCGGAGGAAATCGGCCGTCCGGAAATAAGGTTCCTGACTGAAGCAACCGCGCTGATGAGTGGCGATCTTGAGGACGCCTCGGGATTGGATGGCCCATGGCCCGAGAAACAGCAACGAGCGGCGCAGTTATGGCGGGCACTCTATCTTGCTCAGGCTGATCAGATCGATGCGCGCGGCACCCATCGCCTCGTGCTTGATCTCGATCGGATCAGGAGTTACCCCGCGAACGTGCGGGATATTTTGCTTCCCCTCGCTGCCGAAACGATTGCGCGCAACGCTACGCCCACTGATCTGCCCGCCTTGAACAAGCTGCCGCAGTCATCTGGCTTTCAGTTGAGTCGCGCGCTCGCCAATATGCGGCTCGGTCGGACCGACGCAGCACGGAGAAGCCTTGAACACCTCAAGACCGATCGCGATCCTGTCATCGCCGAAAAGGCGGCGGAAAGCGAGATCGTGCTTGACCATATGCAGGGCAAGTTATCTCCCCAGCAGATGATCCGTGCCCTTGATGCCATGATCCTCGATGCGCGACTGGCCGGGCGCGAGATGGCGGTTCGTCTCACTCAGGCGGAGGCATTTCTGCAGCTGGGCGATTGGCCAAACGCTGCTCTGATGATCGATCAGGGCGTCCCGCCAAGGCGCCCCTCTGCCTTGATGAGCAAACGTAACACGATACTTCTGAAAGCCCTGAAGGGGCTGGCTGAAATTCCCGCCACCGGTCTGGACAACCAACAGGCGCTACGCAATGCAGCGCTACTCAAGGCCCATATTGCAGGACTTCCGAACGGTCCCGAGCAGGCCAGCCTACAAGCTGCCTATGGAAAGCTTCTTCTTTCTATCGGTCTGATCGATGACGGGTCCAAAGCACTCGAAACAGCCGTGCCGGCTCTGGAGAGTCCAGAAGACAAAGCCAGCGCGGGTCTTGCTCTCGCCAAACTCGCCATACAGCAACGAGACGCGGCCCGCGCGCTTCAAACGCTCGACATGACCGAGTCTGAGACGGTATCCCCCGAACTTCGCGCGCAGCGCAATGTCGCAAGAGCCGAAATTGCCCTTCTGGACGGAAACACGGCAAAAGGTCTCAACATCCTGAAGGACGCACAGGGCCAGTCTGCCAGACTGGTATCAGCGGCCACCTTTGAAAATCAAGGGGACTGGGCCGCTGCGACCCATGAGCTCAAAATCGTCGCACAAGAAAATCTTCCCGCCAAAGGTACTCTCTCGGATGTGGCACAGGACCTTGCTCTCAGACTCGCATCCGACGCCTCACGTGCCGGAGATGACACAACGCTCAAATGGCTTGCAGGGCGCATCGCCGGGAGAGCGATGAGCCCTTCCAGGGCAAGCATATTTTCGCTTTTAACCCAGCACGCCCCGCCGCCCACCCTGTCGGCCGGCAATCCATGACATACCAGGGAGAGGCGACGCAGAAATTTTTTGTTACGCATCGCGGTTCTGCTTCTCCGGGCCGCTTTTTCATACTAGAATGGGAACTATCCTGATAATGCTATTTATCGCTTCTGTCGGCGAAGAATGAAGGGCGAAATTTAATGCTCCAAGCAACGTCACCGCTTTCAGTCAGCGCTGATAAAGGGACAGATATTCTCGATCTCGCCAACCGCCGCATGCAGTGGTTGCAGTCGCGCGAGACGCTCATCGCAGGCAATATCGCCAATGCAAATACGCCTAATTATGTGGCCCGTGATCTTCCTGATTTCAAAGGCGCCTTGCAGGACCAGATGTCTGTCCAGCTTGCCCAGACCGAGCCAGGGCATATTGCCAGCAACATGAGCCAGAAAGGTTCGGTCAAAGCCGATAGCAGCACGTCGATCGATGGCAACAAGGTCGACCTTGAAAGCGAACTCGTTAAGATTGCGCAGACCGACGACCAGCAGCGCATGGCTACGAGCGCTTACAGCACCTATATGTCCATGTTTTCTCTCGCTCTAGGTTCATCCTAAGCCTGGTCTTTCGAGGTCGAAATGAACTTCACAGATACTATCGGAATTTCCGCGTCCGGCATGCAGGCTCAGGCGAAGCGCCTGCAGGTCGCAGCCGAGAACTTGGCAAACTCTGAAACGACTGGCTCTACACCGGGTTCCGATCCCTACCGCCGAAAAACCATTACATTTAAGGAAATTCTTAATCGCGATACCGGCGTTTCATCTGTCTCAGTGAAGGAGATAGGTGAAGACCGGACGGCCTTCGAGACCCATTACGACCCATCCCAACCGGCCGCAGACAAAAATGGACTTGTCAAGCTTCCCAATGTCGATGCGATGACCGAAATTATGGATACCCACGAAGCACAACACTCCTATGAGGCCAATTTGAACGCCTTGCAGGTGACGCGTTCGATGCTCACGCGCACGATCAACCTGATGAAGTAATGAAATGGATTTCCATGGTCATGCGCATGTGTGCGCGCGTGATTTCATTTCCATTTAAAAAAAGGCTGGTCGAGCATTATGGATAGCACTGCTTATATTGCCTTGTCGCGCATCGACGTGCTCAAGCGTGAACTTGACGTTGCCGCCAATAATCTGGCGAACGAGAACACCGACGGCTTCAAGGGATCCCGGGAGCTCTTTTCGCAATATCTTGTCCATCAGAAAGGGTCCGGGGTGACTCCAGGGGATCGGGAGCAGGCGTATGCCCAGGATAAGGCAACGTTCAGGGATCTGGTCCAAGGCCCCTTGAGAAGCACAGGTAACGCGACCGACGTTGCGATCAATGGTGACGGCTATTTTACCGTCCGCACAACGCAAGGGGTACGACTGACCCGCAACGGGCAATTTACACGCCGCCTCGATGGCACGATCATTGATAGCGCGGGCAATCCTGTGCTCGACAATAACGGTCGCAATCTTGTTCTGCGGCAAGAGAGCGGAGATTTCTCGATCGCCAAGGACGGAACCATATCGACCGAAGATGGTCCACTGGGGACGATAGGCGTTGTCACGGTCGATAACCCCCAGACACTCATGGCAGAGGGCAGCTTCCTCTTTAAGCCAACAACGCCAACGCGGCAGATGCCCACTCCCGAGTTGCATCAGGCAATGCTAGAGGGAAGCAATGTCAATGCGGTAGCCGAAACAACCCGTCTGGTGCAGATCCAGCGCGATTACGATCTCACTTTTCAGCTCATCCAGACGGAGACGACGCGAGGCATGAATGCTATCGACAAGATTGCAGCCGAGCCTAGCAGTTGAAGCTGACCGAGCGATTCCGCATGCCGGCCTCTCCCCATCGGTGATTGAAATGCTCCCCTATCGATCAAGGATCGCAATGAGCTTCCGGTTCTGCGTTTTCTCTTACAGGCCCATGCTTCGTTGCTGCATACTCGGGATAACTGGTCTTCAGCTTTCTGCGTGCGCGGCTGATGACATCGCACGTCATCTTACTGGTCGTGAATGCAACGCCGGTTACATACAGCAGGGTGAAGACTGGTGCGCTCCAGCCGAGCGACCACCTGCGCCGCAGCCATATTGCACCCAAAGCTGGAACGGCGTGGACTGCTGGAGCAGACCTGACCTCATGCCAAATGTCGCTCGTCAGGTGGCGCAGGGCCCTACGGGCCTGACACAGGATCAGAACGCGGACCGCCTCAATCTGCCGCTCAAGGAAACACCGCCAACGAATGCCTACATCCCATGATGAGCATGCTTCCACGCGGACGGGGAGCATTCGGGCTGGAAAAATTGACGCCTTACAATACGCTAAAATATTTGATGCATCATACAAAAATATACCTCAGGAAACACACGGGAGATTGGACGCCGACCATGAATAAAACAGCAAAAACCGATCGCGTCTGACGACAGTTACTTATGAAAAATCTCCTTACATCCATAAAGGGGCTGGGTCGTAATCAGCTGATTGCCCTGGGAGCCGCAGGGGCTCTGCTGCTCGGGCTTCTGGGGTATCTCGCGCTTGGTGGCTCTGGGCAGCCCAACGCACTGGTGTACGGCAATCTGGACCTCAACGAGGCAGCCCGGATGGTCGAAGACCTGTCAAAGGCCCATATTCCGAGTTCGACCTCACCGGATGGAACGAGCCTTTACGTATCCAGCGACCAGGTTGCGAAAGCTCGCCTCCTTCTCGCCAAGGATGGCCTTCCCAATGGTGGGAGCGTTGGTTACGAGCTGTTCGACAAGAGCGCGACCCTGACGAGTACCCAATTCGAGCAAAACATCAACGAAACCCGCGCCCTAGAAGGCGAACTCGAGCGCTCGATCCGGCTCCTTCAGGGAGTACGCAATGTGCGGGTGCATCTCGTATTGCCTCATCGTGACCTGTTTTCGGTGCAGACAAACCCGTCTCAAGCAAGCGTCGTTATCGATATCGGCCACGGAGGACGCATCGCACCTGATGGTATACAGGCGATTCAGAACCTTGTTGCCGCCGCAGTGCCGGGGTTGAGGCCGCAATCCATCTCGATCGTCGATACACGCGGCGATGTTCTGGCAAAACCGGGAGAGCCGAACAGCGAGGACGGTCAGGAGAGCGCATTCGAGAAGTTCCGTCATGCCGAGGAGACAAGGCTGTCTCAGTCTGTTGAGGAGATGCTCATCCCTACGCTGGGCACGGCCCATGTCAGGGCGCGGGCCGCAGTCGTCATCAACAATGACGAAGTGCACGAAACAGAAGAAAGCTTCGATCCGAACCAGCAGGTACTGCGGTCGCAACAAACCAGTACAGACAAAAGCGTCAACACTGATTCGACCCCCAACACATCTGTCGCGAACAATCTGCCGAACGCAAATGCCGGGCAAACCGACAAAAACGGATCGAGTGATACGCGTGACGAAGAAACCAATAATTATGAAATTGGCAAGCGCGTCCGGGTCGTCAACCAAACTCACCCACGCGTGGCACGAATCAGCATAGCGGTCATGGTTGATGGTTCCTACACGAGGGATAAGAGCGGAACAGAAGTGTGGAAGCCTCTCGATGCAGCCGCAATCGACCGCATCACCACACTTGTGAAAACCTCAGTCGGTTATGACAAGGCCCGTGGAGATCAGGTCGAGGTCGTATCAATGCGATTTATGCCGGATGGAGGTGTCGAACCCCTCCCGGCTGCGCCCGGCTTCTTCTCGCGCGCTAACCTGATATATCTGGTAGAATGGATTATACCGATCCTCCTCGCTCTGGGTGCAGGGTTCTTCGCGCTCCGGCCACTCCTCCGCCGCAAAACGACGACACACCCTGCCCTGTCGCGATCTGGCCCCACCCATCTGGAAGCGCTTGGTGGCTCCGGTTCCTATAGGGAGGGAGAGCCCAATCACGCGGCTCTCGGACAAGGTTCGTCTAACAGCCTGGCTCTTCGCACTGATACCGATACCGTGTCGATAGATGGAATTGAGGGGAGAGCGCGTGCAGGAACGATTTCGAAGGTCGCTGACCGTATCGATCAAAACCCTGAAAGCAGCCTGAGCATTATCCGAAACTGGCTCGAGGCACCCGAGCCACGTCCGGGAGCTTCATCATGAATAACGCCAGCCCCCCCGATATGCCTCCCGCAGCTCCCATAGCGCCGGAATTTTCACTCTCCGGCAAACAGAAGGCAGCAATTCTTTTCATGGCAATCGGTCGTGACCGAAGCGCCGCACTTATGCAGTCCCTGCACGAGGATGAAATACGTGACATCTCGATCGCCATGGCGGGACTGGGCGTCGTCAAGGCCGCCATGGTCGAATCAGTGTGTCGGGAGTTCGTCGAGAATTTCGAATTGGCCGATGGTCTCGTCGGGACTTTTGAGACAACCGAAGCTTTCCTGCGCCGCTCACTCAGTGCCGAGCAGGTCGAAAAGATCATGGACGAGATCCGTGGTCCCGCTGGCCGCAATATGTGGGACAAACTGGCAAATGTGCAGGAGTCAATTCTCGCCAACTACCTGAAGAGCGAGTATCCGCAAACGGCTGCGGTTATCGTGAGTCGTTTGCAGCCCGCGCATGCAGCACGTGTCCTCGCCTTGCTGCCTGAGGATTATGCGACAGATGTGATGATGCGTATCCTGCATATGGAAACGGTGCAGCGCGAAGTGATTGAGAGTGTCGAGGCGACCCTGCGATCCGAATTCATCTCATCCCTCGGACGGTCATCCAAGCGGGACAGTTATGAACTCCTCGCCGAGGTATTCAATAATTTCGATCGCAAGACGGAGGGGCGCCTTACAGAGCTCATGGATCGTCAGAGCCATGAGGATATGGAGAAGGTCAAATCGTTGATGTTTACCTTTGAGGACATCGCGCGTCTCTCACAGGAATCCCTCATGCGAGTTGTGACCGAGGTGGATCGGGATCGCCTCCCGGTTGCCCTGAAGGGAGCGACGGACAGCGAACGCAAACTCTTCCTTCAGTGCATGTCAAAACGGGCAGGCAATATCCTCCTGGAAGAAATTGCATCGCTAGGCCCCGTACGTGTCAAGGACGTGGAAGCTGCACAGGCAGAAATCGTAACGACCATCAAGAATCTCTTGAACGCAGGGGAAATCGATATAAGCGATAACTCCGCAAGCGACGAATTCATCTCCTGATGCGAGATTTCGTTCCTTTTTCGCTCAAGTCCAGACGAGAGGACCACGCGAGTAACGCTGACACCGCCACCCTGCCGCTCGCCCGCCACCTCGTTGATTTTGATGCCAAGCCAATGCCCCCGGCACCGCCTCCCGCCACCGATCAATCAGATTCGGCTCCGGCAGACGGGCAAGCGAAGCCTTTGGTGTCCTTGGCTCAGGACGAGATTGATGCGTTGCAGCGTGCCGCTTACGACGCTGGTTTTGCAGCAGGCGCGGCTTCGGAGCAGGCCAGAGCCGAAGCCATCCTATCTTCTACACTGGCGGACATGATCCGTCAGAACGAAGATGTATGCGCCCGCCACTTCGGCCTGGCGCAAAAGGCGGGGGAAATTTTTGCCGAGGCGGTGGTCGACATCGTCAGCGCTCTGACCCGCCTCCCCCCGGAGCAATTAAATGGCATCCATCGCGATCTTTTGCAGGATGCAATCGATCTGATTGTGGGATCCGAGACAGTGGTTGAGGTGACTTGCACCGCAGATGACGAAGTCCGCCTCAGAAGCGCGATTAGCCAGCCTGACAAAATAAGGTTTGAGCCTTGTGCTGTTCCCGGGGATTCACGTATCAGAATCAGCACTGAGACCAACACGATCGTCCTCGACCCGGAAGAATGGCGCAGGAAGGCAATTGAGAAGGTGCTGACCTCACTCAACTCTTTGCAGCGTTCACCAACTGCCTCACCCAAGACGACAAACGGACCGTAAATGATGAATGCAGATAACGGAATGATGGGGCTCGAGGATTTTGCCTCAGAGCCTCTCGATTCTTCAGGTTCCACAACCGAGACAGCAGCTGCCGGCAGCTCCACCGCGCCTCGGACCGAAGCCATCTACGATATCCCGGTCAAGATTACCGCAGTGATCGGCACTGCCACCATGCCGGTCAGCCAGCTCCTTAGGTTGGGGCGTGGCGCTGTGGTCGAGTTAAACAAGAAACTGGGCGAAGCTGTCGATATCTACGCCAATAACCGTCTCATTGCGCGTGGCGAGCTGGTTGTCGTTGATGACAACAACATAGGCGTGACAATGACTGAAATTCTGTCGTCTTCGTCCTCCTGAGTGTGAACACCATGCTTGCTCAGGGCCAATGTGACGCATGCAACGGGCAGCACGGATGAGCCTCCTGTCATGGGTGAGCTATGGTGCATCGTTTGCACTGGTAATATCGCTCATATTCCTTTTGCGATTTGTTGTGCGCTATCTCGAACCCCGCCTGGGCAGACGGAATACAACCAGAAGTTTACAGATTGTGGAAACACTGCCTCTTGATCCGAAAAGGCGACTGATCGTCTTTTCCTGTCGAGGGCGCGAAGGCCTTCTACTCACCGGGCTAAATGGAGATTCGTTCATCGGCTGGCTTGAGGGCGATTGCGGCCCGAACGACGGTCTCGTCCAGGCTAATCCTGAACCTGCCTCGGGTTTCAGCCAGTATCTCTCCGTCGAGCGTAGCTCATGAATAGTTTTGTGATTCATTCAACCGGGGCGATAAAATCCCGCGTAGTGAGCTCATGCAATACCAAAGCTACGACCTCTGGCAAGAGTCGAACCATCGGCCATTGTTGCACGCTTGTTGTCCTCACAGCCGTTCTGCTTTGTGCCCCTTGCATCGCGCACGCGCAGTCTCTTTCCATCGATCTTGGCGGTAGTGGCGGCAGCCCTGGAACAACGAGCCGCCTGATCCAGCTTACTGCCCTCATCACCCTGCTGTCTCTGGCACCGAGCCTTCTTGTAATGGTGACTGCTTTCACGCGTATCGTGATCGTCCTGTCGCTGCTTCGGGGCGCAATCGGCGCGCAAGGTACCCCACCGAACACAATCATCATCGGCCTCTCGCTATTTCTTACGTTTTTCGTGATGCAGCCTACTTTTGAACGATCCTGGTCACAGGGGATCGCACCGATGATCAATGGGAGCATGTCGGAGATAGACGGCCTCAAGGCTGCAGCAGAGCCATTCCGCGGCTTCATGGTTGCGCATGCCCGGCCTGGCGATCTCGCAACTTTCTATCATCTGGCCAATCTCACACCTGCCAAAACCGCTGCGGAAACCCCATGGCGGGTCCTGATGCCTGCTTTCATGATTGGTGAGTTGAGCAGAGGCTTCGAAATGGGCTTCCTTCTCTATCTGCCTTTCCTGATCATCGATATCGTCACATCAAGCGTGCTGATGAGTCTCGGCATGATGATGCTGCCCCCTGCAACAATCTCGCTACCATTCAAGCTCATCTTCTTTGTCATGATTGATGGGTGGCAGATGGTAGCAGGCGGCCTGGTACGCAGCTTCGGCTCCTGACAGGCGCGTTTCAGCAATGACGCCATCAGCCAGCTATTCCCGCTTTAAACCGAAGCTTAGTCCAACCATTCACGCCTTAAGGGTTGAGACGCAAATGCCGTCGCATGCCTCAACCATGGAAGCCTTGACCGCACCCCTGCGCGCATCCCGATAAAGCTTAAAGGTACGGATTCCATTCGTTACGATCTGTCGTCGGCCACGGCAATGAGTACAGAACGCTGCTGCGCGGAATTCTTCTCACGCTGTTACCTGTTTACCAATCTGAACAAAAATCTCGTCCAGAATGAAACATAACGGTGACGGAATATATTGACGTATAACATCCGGCGTGAATGATTAACCTGAATCTAACGTTGCGGGAGCGGGCTTGCCCGCAAACGCGCCTCATGCCCCAGCGCCCACCTTCACGCCCGTCGGGAGTCTCCGCTCTAGCAAATTTTGTCGATGAGTCTTTTCACCCCTCCTTCCAGCCTCATGCCTCCAAAAACGGAAAGCAGTCCCCGTGCGCAGAAAATCTCTTCATCATCCTGCCTTCAATCTCGCCAGCAAAATCGTTCTGGCCTGCGGCATTTGCTTCATAGCAATCCAGATCGTCGCCGTATCCATATCCGGGTTCATGATGAAGAAAGAGGTAGAAAAAAAGATCTACTCGCAAGCAATCCAGAAAAGTCAGATATTGGGCCAGAAGATCGCCCGATCAATAGCTGAGCAGAGCCTGGTTGTACGAGGCATTCAAAGCGCTATCGAAAGCGGCCATCAGACGGGCGTCTTGAACAAGCAGTTCATTGTTGACCTTCTGGTTGAAGACATGCGGCGTTTTCCAGCGATTTTCGGCATGGATTTCAAGGAGATCCCGCATGGTTTCGATGGGACGCAGCTTCCGGGCGGTCCAGGAACAAACCCGGAGGGAATATTCTTCCCTTATGTCGTGCGTGACGGTCATGGAAATATTGCCGTGCGGACCCCTTCCGCCCACTATAGCGATTTTTACAAGGCCATAATCAGAACAGGCAACCCGGACGGCCTTGAACCCTATATCGACCACGATTCCGGTGTTCCCATGGTCTCCCCGACCTTCCCTATCACGTTCAATGGCAAAAGAATCGCCGTCGTAGGGGCGGATATCCCCTTGGACTGGCTTGTCCCTATGCTCAAGGAAGTCCAGATCGCGCCGGGCACCAAGATCTCGCTTCTGTCCAGCCAAGGCTTCTGGGTCGTAAGCCCTACACCTGCCCAGATCATGCAGCACTTCCATGATGACGCCTCCAGAGCTTTCAGCAAGGCCCTCTCTGCGCACGATGTCACCATCATCCCCGGGTTTGACGGTGGGAGTGCAGACCGTATCCTGGTTCCTATCACGGTGGATGGTTTCGGCACTTACTGGACCCTTGTGGTCGACCTCCCGGGTGAGGCCATCACGACACCGGTCTGGCATACAATTTTCACTCTCGTCATTCCGGGCATCGTGCTGATCGTCATTTCGCTCGTCCTGATGTGGCTCATCTTCCGCAAGCTTCTCAGCAACCCGCTAGGCAGCCTGATTCATGCTGTCTCTGAATTGGAAAACCGCCACTATCAGGCACGTGTCTTCGGAATAGAGCGCCAGGATGAACTCGGTGCAATCGCCCGCGGGCTGGACGCATTCCGCTCATCATTGCTGAAGGCGCAGGAAGCCGACTTGCTTCTGGAAGGGGAGCGACGTCGTAACGAAGAAGCGCAGCGGGTGCGGCATGAGCAGGATGAACGCAGGCTGGATGACATCAGAAAGGTCGTTGAGCAGATTGGAGGGGCGCTTTCAGCCCTTTCGAACGGCGATCTCGCCTCAGAACTGCGTCAGCCTCTTCCCGATGAGTTCGAGATTTTACGAACGGATTTCAACAGGTCGATCAGGGAACTCGCAAATACCATCTCAGGTATCTCGACTGCTGCACAGACCATCCGGGATGGAAGCGAAACCGTCCATGGCGGTGCCGAGAATTTGGCACAACGGACCGAACAGCAGGCGGCAGCTCTGGAGCAGACAACGGCTGCGATCAGTCAGATCGCGCGCAGTGCCTCTCATTCGGAAGAGCTGATCACCAGCGCCCAGTCAATCGGCGAGGAAGCCTGCCATTCTGCCGCAGCTTCAGCCGATATCATGCGCCGCACACGTGACGCCATGTCGCGAATAGAGAACAGCTCGTCCCAGATTGTCGACATCGTCTCGATCATCGAGAACATTGCTTTTCAAACCAATGTCCTTGCTCTGAATGCCAGCATCGAAGCGGCGCGGGCTGGCGACGCCGGTCGCGGTTTTGCCGTCGTGGCTGACGAAGTGAGAACTCTGGCGCAGCGATGCACCGAAGCGGCCAAAAGTGTGAGTGCGCTCGTAGGGAAAACATCAGACGAGATACATATCGGCGCCGAATGTGTGCATGAAACAGAACACGCGCTTGCCACGATTTCCGGTCTTGTCACAACGATGGGTGAAAGACTGACCACCATCGTTCGAAATGCGCGCGAACAGGCGGTAAGCCTGAAGGAGGTCAATTCGGCCATCGGGGTCATGGATCGCACGACACAGCAGAATGCCGGTATCGCAGATGAGGCACGTTCTGCTTCCAGAAGCCTGTCGAATGAAACACACTCCATGCTTCACCTGATCCTGCGTTTTTCGCTCCCGGCAACGAGCGCGGCGACTTATTGAAGGTCACACCCTCCTGCCTTGAGCGCGTCATGTTGGATCGAGGCAGGTGACCTCGTTACATGGCCAAAATATCGTCAGGCGCTTACCGCTCACACCTGGAGTGGACGCCCACAATCAGGTCGTGCCGGGACTACAGGGGGACAAGCGACGACTCCCCATGGCGGCTGGCCTCTGGCATTCGCCCCCCTCAGCCACCGACGGGAGGTCGTCGATCCTCGATCAGGTTTCTTCAGTTCCTGCACTGCACCAGCAACGCTCATTCAGACGACAGCATGAGACATGGGCACTTTCTGATGATGCGGCAGGAGAACGCGAAAAGCGCGGAAAGCCTCTCTCCGGCAGATAGTGCCTGCGACGTAATAACTCCCTGATATCATGACCCACTAGCCGACAATTTTCGGGATCTCATCATCGTACGCGATACGCTTAACTTGTTCTTAATGGCTTCATGTGAGCGTAAAGTCTCTGATCTTTGCGGCCGAAGGATAAAGACGAGATCGAAAAGACACTTTGCCCGCCACTCATCATAAATGACTATCGAAACAATAATTTCATATAATTTACTTACGATCGCAGAGTAGGAAAAAATGAAAACCTGGCTGTATCGAGAAGCATCATTCCGGTCCAAAATTGGTACGGTCATGCTTTGCTCCGAAATCCTGCTCGCCGCGATCGTGCTCGGCGAAGTCGCTGCTTTTCTCGCCGGGCCCCTGACGTCAGTCGCCTTTTCTTTCCTGCTGCCACTCACACTGATCACAGCGGCAGCTGTTTTTGCAGGATGGCAGATACTCAACCAGACAATCTCGGTGCCGGTGGAGGCAATCCTTAATATGGGGGAAGCCCTCCTCCGTGGAGACACACGCACGCGCACGCGCTACACTGGCTTCAGAGATGATAGCGGCTCCCTTGTGGATCTACTGGAGCGCCTTCACAACCAAACGCATGACGATGCTGACCGGGCGGCCGCTCACAAGCATATGAGCGAAGAGATTGAAGAGCTGAAGCGCACCGCTGCCAACAGGCAGAAAAGCGTCGCGTCAGGGGCGGAGACCCTCGTATCTGCACTGAGAACCGTTGCGCAGGGCAATCTGGATTGCCGCATTCCGGCCGAGGCGGCTGAGGGGGAATTCGCGCCGATCCGCGAGGCTTTCAACGAAGCGTGCCAAAGCTGGAAACATATCCTGCAAACAATGGCAAAAAGCTCGGAATTCATTACGACCGGGGCTGCAGAGATTTCCACGGCCTCGGACGATCTCGCCAGAAGAACGGAGCGTCAGGCTGAGAATCTTGGCCAGGCGGCTGCCTCGGTACGTACGATCAGCAACGGCATTCAGACAACTGCCGATGTCTGTTCCGATTCCAGCTTCGAGACCAAGAAAACGCTCGACAAGGTCAAGCTCGCAACAGAAATCATGGCGGATGCCAATGCTGCAATGGTCGGCATTCAGAAATCCTCGACAGCAATAAGCGAGATCATTTCCGTCATCGACGGAATTACATTCCAGACCAATGTTCTCGCGCTGAACGCTGGTGTCGAGGCTGCGCGAGCGGGCGACGCAGGACGCGGCTTTGCCGTGGTGGCGCAGGAAGTACGGTCACTTGCAGAGAAATCGGCCAAGTCAGCGAATGAGATCAAACGTCTCATATCTGTTTCCGCAGAGCAGGTCGACAAGGGCGTAACTCTCGTTCAGCGCACGAGTGAATATCTCAGCGATTTCTCCGAAAGCGTT
Organism: Asaia sp. HumB; assembly: GCF_030263835.1. Classification (NCBI taxonomy): domain Bacteria; kingdom Pseudomonadati; phylum Pseudomonadota; class Alphaproteobacteria; order Acetobacterales; family Acetobacteraceae; genus Asaia; species Asaia sp. HumB. Next base: position 876,170 of record NZ_JARPML010000002.1, read on the forward strand.
TCGAATATAGCCCAGCGTATTGATGGCCTTACGGTCACAACGCGAGAGCAGGCAGCGCGTCTCGTAGAGGTCACGACGTCGATCAACGAAATGGACCAGGTAACCCAGCAAAACGCAGCCATGGTGGAAGAGGCTACAGCCGCCAGCCATAACCTGAGCGCCGAGACCCGCACTCTTTCAGAAACGCTCGGACGCTTCCACGTGGATACAAACGCGAAGCCGAAAACATCTCCTCCCAAACCGCCAATGGCCAGGCCGCCGGTCGTCAAACCAGCCGTCACAACGAGGACTGCTGTCGTCCCTCCGGTGGTAAAAAATCCGGCCCAGCCCCCTTCCCCCGCACCTGCCAAACAGGCGGCAGTTCCCAGGCCTGCTTTGCAAGTGACGTCTTCTGACCAGGGCTGGGAGGATTTCTGATGTCCGTCATACCTGTGCCCCCGGAGACGATGCCTCATCATATCATGCTTCCTGCGCGCCTTGACACCAAGGCTGCCGCAGCGCTGCGCGATGATCTCATTGTGGATGATGGCACTCCCCTGGATGGATCGGAAGTCACTTATCTCGGAGGTCTTTGCCTCCAGATTCTCCTTGCTGGCAAACGCGAGATTATCAACCCATCCGAAAAGATGGCTGAAGCTCTGGCACTCTTCGGTGTGCCTTTCCTCCTGCGGGAACCCCGCACAACATCCAGCGAGACCTAGACATGAGCGATTCAAAGACTGTGCGCGTTCTGACGATTGATGATTCCCGAACGATGCAGAGTATGCTCCGGACAGCCCTGGAAGGCGCTGGATACGACGTTATTCAGGGGAATGATGGTGTGGAGGGTATCAGCGTTCTCGAAGCAGCGACCCCCGCGCCGGATGTCATCATTACCGACATCAACATGCCCCGTATGGATGGTTTCGGCGTGATCGAGACGGTGCGCGGGCTTGAACCCTTCCGTCACCTGCCGGTTATCGTTCTCACAACTGAAAGCGACCAGGAAAAGAAGGCTCGTGCCCGAGCCGCCGGCGCAACCGGGTGGATCATAAAACCCTTCAACTCCGAAAGCCTTGTCTCCGCCATACGTCGCGTCACAGAGTAGAGAAGCAGGATCAGCATGAGCTCAGACATGGACGAAATCCTGGAGATTTTCTTTCAGGAATGCGAAGAGCAGCTGCAGGAGCTGGAAACAGGGTTGTCTGCGCTCGATGCAGATCGTGCGGAGGCGGATACAGTCAATGCGGTGTTCCGTGCCGTGCACTCCATCAAAGGCGGTGCCGCTTCGTTCGGCCTTCAGAATCTGGTCCGCTTCGCTCATGTGTATGAGAACTCGCTTGACGGTGTGAGGTCGGACCGGATCGCCCCCACACGCGACGTCATTGCCGTATTCCTCAAAAGCATGGATGTTCTGAGCGACCTCGTCGTCGAGGCCCGCGGAGGCGTGGCAGTCGATGCCGTTCGCATTGACGAGAACCTGGGCGAACTCCAGCGTGTCAATGCCTCCGGGGCTGGCCATACCGAGGCGAGCCAGGCCACAGATGCAGGGGCCATCGAGGACAGCTTCTGCCCCGTCCCTATGGAATTCGAGCCTGTCGCCTTCAGCTTCGACGACGATTTCAGCGTTGAGGCTGTAGAAAGTGAAATACCGGCCAGATGGTGCGTTTCTTTCCGCCCCCATGATGAGATGTATCACTGCGGTGACGATGCGCGGAATATCCTGACCGCGCTATCGAATCTTGCGAAGAGCAAGAGCGAGACGGCATTGATCACTTGCAAGACAGATTCTTTACCTGATCTCGATGCGATAGATGCTGAAAAATCCTATCTCAGTTGGGAGATCCTGTTGCCTCTTACGGTCGAAGAGGCAGCAATACGCGATGTTTTCGATTGGGTCGTTGACAGCTGCACATTTACGATCAGTCAGGACGACAAAAATTCTATCCCGACGGAGGCGCCCAAGGCGTACCCGGAGGCTGATATAACTCCTGATTCGGATGAGGGTGCGATTGTCAGCGTTGAGGAGCAGCCCGCTCAGCCCTCAGGCGCCGATCTCGCAATCATCCCGCAAGTACATGCGGATGATGAGCAGGCACCCCAGTTACCGGCGGTCGACATCCGTCCTCCAGCAGAGAAAATTCTTGAAGCTCTTGCATCGACTGCGCAAACGCTGAGGGAAGAAGAGCCTTCCACCGCTGCGGTGAGTGGGACACGCAAGACCGAGACAGCATCCATCCGTGTCGATCTTTCGCGCGTGGACGATCTTATGGATCTCGTAGGTGAACTGGTCATCGCCCAAGCTGCGGTGCAATCACTTTGCCAGAAGAGCGCCGTATCCGGCCATCATGAGCTGATACAGAGCATTGAAGGCATGCAAACCCTTACAAGGGACATACAGGATGCCGTGATGTCTGTGCGCGCCCAGCCGGTGCGGAGCGTCTTCCAGCGGATGCAACGCGTCGTGCGCGAGGCTAGCGCCATGACGCGCAAGGTTGTCAATCTCGAGCTGGAGGGAGAGGACACCGAAGTTGATCGCACCCTGATCGAAAAGCTGGCGGCACCGCTCACGCATATGCTGCGAAACGCCGTCGACCACGGCATAGAGTCTATCGAAGATCGCTTGGCCGCGGGCAAACCATCCGAGGGAAATATCACACTCTCCGCCGAGCACCGCTCGGGACGCATTCTGATCACGATCAAGGATGACGGCGCGGGCGTCAATCGCCAGCGTGTATTCGAGACGGCGGTGAAGCGGGGAATCATCCCACACGACGCAACCCTGAGCGAAGACGAGATCAACAACCTTATCTTTACCCCAGGCTTTTCAACGGCCTCAGAAGTCTCGGATCTCTCGGGTCGAGGGGTTGGAATGGACGTGGTCAAGCAGGCTATCATGAGCCTTGGTGGCCGCGTAGTGATCAGCAGTGTGCAAGGCAAAGGGACAACCTTCAGTCTCAGCCTTCCCCTCACCCTTGCCATTCTCGACGGGATGCTTATCAACGCCGCCGAAACAACAATGGTCATCCCGATTTCAGCCGTCTCTGAAGCCATCATCGTTAGTGAAGGCGATGTTTACGCATTGCCAGATGGTACAAGTATCATCTCGAAGCGCGGTGAATGTATCCCGCTTTTGCCACTCGCAGCGACTCTCGGTCTTGCCGCGCCACGCAAGCAGGAGACGCTCGAAGGCGCTGTCGTGCTTGTGGTCGAAAATGAGTCGGGCAGCCGCGCAGCACTCATTGTTGATGAGATCTGCGGTCAGACGCAGGTCGTCATCAAGAGCATGGAAAAGAACTATCGCCATATTTTCGGTGTGTCGGCCGCAACAATTCTCGGGGATGGAAGCGTTGCGCTCATTCTGGACGTTTCGGCCCTCATCGCAGCAGCACTCAGCCAGACAGACAACAAATCGATGCTCGGATTGTCCGAGCTGGTAGCCTAGATCTTCATGAACATGCTCAGTATCAATCAGGAACCTCCGATGACCGAACAACTGACAACCATTGAAGGGCCCGGTGTCTCGTCGATCAAGATGATCGTTTTCGCAGTCGGTGCACAAGAATACTGCATACCCATCCTTAGCGTACGCGAAATCAGAGGTTTCGAAAAAACCACAACCCTGCCCTTTGCCCCCGCTTACGTGTGCGGTGCGATCAACTTGCGCGGCATTATCCTGACCGTTATCGATCTCGCAGCCTACCTGAACATTGCTCCGGAACTGGAAAATGCTCGGCGTGTCGTTGTCATCGTCGAATCAAGAGGCGGTGTGGTTTATGGCCTCCTGGTGGACCGGGTCATTGATCTCGCTGATATCAAATCGACTGATATCCAGCCGACCTCCGATGAGGGTGGATGCTTGCACGGTCTGGTGCTGGTCGATAACCGGATGATTGGAATTCTGAAACTTGATACGGTCGTCAAACAGCTTGTTGGCGAATCGCCCAAAGAATGACCGCCTCCATCACCCTCACTGCCCCTGAATATACAGACTCCGATTTTCGACGTCTGCAGGGAATTGCACAAGAGCAAGCTGGTATCTGCCTGCCAGACACCAAGAAGGCGCTCGTCTATGCACGTGTGTCGCGACGTGTGCGCGAAATGCAGATGGGTAGCTTCGAGGCGTATCTGCAGTTTGCCACCAGCCCCGCCGGCACGGTCGAGCTCGAAAAGCTGATCTGCGCTCTCACAACGAACGTAACGGGCTTCTTTCGTGAGCGGAATCACTTCGAACATTTGCGCACCGAAGTCATGCCCTCCCTGATTCCGTTGCTTCGTCAGGGAAAGAAGATACGTATGTGGTCAGCGGCCTGCTCGACAGGGCAGGAGCCGTGGAGCATCGCCATGACGACGCTCGAAAGCTTTCCGGAAATAGGGTCCTTTGATTTCCGCATTCTGGCGACAGACATCAACAGTGAAGTCGTGGCCCGTGCCGCCGAAGGCATTTACGCTCGCGACGAACTCGAGGGGATTCCGGAGCGGGAACGTTCTCTCTATCTTGAGGACCACGGCGGTTCGGCAAGCATGAGCGCCTCGTTGCGCGCCCTTCCAACCTTCCGGGTCCTTAATCTGAATGCTGGATGGCCTTTCCGCGGCAGCTTTTCAGTCATCTTCTGCCGCAACGTTGTCATCTATTTCGATGATACGACGCGCGAAGCATTATGGGCTCGTCTTGCCGAACGCCTCGAGCCGGGTGGCTTTCTTTATGTCGGTCATTCGGAACGCGTCGCCAATGCTGCGCAGTGCGGATTGATCAATATTGCACCGACCATATACAAAAAGGAGGGCTAGGTTTGTCCCCCCCGGTGAAAGTACTTGTAGTTGACGACTCCCGGACGGCGCGCGCGATGATACGCCATGCTTTTCAGGGGCATCCTGATCTGCTGATCACAGGCGAAGCCTCCAATCCCCTCGAAGCCAAGGATATGATTATTAAGGACCAGCCTGATGTCATCACGCTTGATATCGAAATGCCGAATATCAACGGACTACAGTTCCTGGACAAGATCATGCGGTTGCGACCGATCCCGGTCGTCATGGTCTCGAGCCTGACACAACGGAATGCCGAACTGGCACTTACTGCCTTGCAGATGGGTGCCTTCGACTGTTTTCCCAAGGCAATGTCATCCGCACCCGGAGTCAACGCCTATGCCGGCCTGCCAGGGATCGTCCGCCAGGCGGCAAAGTCCAAGCCGGAAACACGCGCCAAAGAGACGAAGCTGCCAGCATCGACACCTGAGCGCCTTGTCTGGTCTCAGGATTTTGCCGTTGTCGCCATAGGCTCATCGACCGGAGGCGTCGAGGCGCTTGAGGAGGTCTTGAGCGGGTTCCCTCCTGACAGCCCACCCATTGTCATATGTCAGCATATGCCAGCATTTTTCACAGCAAGTTTCGCTGCCCGTCTCGATAAGAAAATAGAGGCGCTATCGATACGCGAAGCGCAGGATCGCGAAGTCCTGCGAAGGGGCGATGTCCGAATTGCGCCCGGTGGCTCTCATCATGTGACGGTTACCCTCAACGCTCGAACCGTCACAACACGACTGCATACGGGTCCCGCCGTCAACGGACATACTCCATCTGTCGACGTGCTGTTCGACTCGGTTACGGAACAGGTGGGCAAGGCGGCGCTCGGCATCATTCTGACAGGTATGGGGCAGGATGGTGCAGAAGGGTTGCTAGCGATGCGCCGTTCAGGGGCATGGACAATTGCGCAGGACAAAGCGACCTCGGTGGTGTACGGAATGCCCCGCGTCGCTGCTGAAATCGGGGCAGCGGCGCAGATCGTGCCGCTCAATCAGATCAGCCACGCCGCGATGACCGCTCGGGTACGTTAACACCATGATCCGCTTTATTCGCCAATTATCAAAACCTGTCACATTACCTTCTCTCAGCGTGAAGCCCTAAGGACCCGATATGCCCGCAGCCTCTCAAATTCGAGCTCTGATTGTCGATGACCAGGCTTCTATCCGTCAGGTTCTAGCCAACAATCTTGCCCAGCTTGGTTTCACGCAAGTGGCCCAGCGCAAGGACGGCAAGGAGGCACTTGAGTATCTGGGGCAGAATCCCACCCACCTGGTGATCTCGGATTTCAACATGCCTGTCATGGACGGCCTCGCATTGCTTCGCGCAGTGCGAGAAAATCCCAAGACACAGAAAACAGCTTTTGTCATTCTCACGAGCGAAGCGAGTCGTGATCTCGTACAAGAGGCAATCAAAGCGGGCGTGAACAATTTCCTCGCAAAGCCCTATACCGTCGCCAAGCTACGCGAAGTACTGGAGAAGGTCTTCGGACCTATCACCTGATGCAACAGCAAATGCTTACCCAAACCGTTATTCAGGGTGATGTCGTTGTTGCCGGGGGGGCTGACACTCTGCTTACCACCCTGCTGGGATCGTGCATCTCCGTATGCATGTACGATCCACTTGCCGGGATAGGTGGCATGAACCACTTTCTCCTTCCTACAGGAGAAGGATGCGACAATAGCACAGCCCTTCGTTTTGGGGTGAATGCTATGGAAAAGCTGATAAACGGCATTCTGACTTCTGGCGGCAAGAGAGACCGCCTTTTGTGCAAGGCATTTGGAGGCGCCGCGATCGTGCCTTCCTTAGGCAAGATCGGTCAGGAAAACAGCCTCTTTGTGGTGGGATACCTCGCAAACGAGAGAATATCCTGCGTCGCGCAAAGTCTGGGTGGCACACAGGCGAGACGCATACGCTTTTGGCCAGCCACCGGGCGCGCACAGCAAAATCTTGTCGAGGACGGCCGCGCAATCGGTGTTCAGGAGCAGGCCTATAACAAGAAAGAAGCCGCTTTCGAAAGAAAGTGGAAAACTGACGACAAGACCCATGTCGAGCTATTTTGAAAGATCGCCGATCGTCCAGGTGCTGACGCGACACCCCCTCCAGTCGCAGCAAATGAGGTTCAGAGTTTTTACGCGCCTGCCAATCTACGGGAAATACCTCCCAGCTTAAGCTATTTGGGATTCATGCAATCGATGAACACCGAGCCTCGCGAATTCATATCCAATATCGTTGCACAACTGGTTATCACACATGGCGATCTGCTGAGTGTGCAGGCAGCTATCGAGAGATCCGCGCTTAATATGAGTTTTCATGAAAGCGAGATCAGAAATTTGCAGAAGCTCGATCACGCGACTCAGTTTGTCGACGCAATCACTATCATACTACGCAACTTCATGCACACTGCGTGCCGTGATGATGACACACAGCTGAATCTCGAAGATCTTCTCAAAGATGTCCAACTTGGAAGCGTGCAGGGTCTCTTTACAGGCAGGAATGCCCCTCCACCAGCCGCCGCCGGCGAAATAGATTTCTTCTGAAAGTTATCTCTGGTCTGATCAGTGTGCTCGGGCTGTTGATCAGCCCGTCACTCCTGTTAATCCGTCAAGCACATCCCGGGAAATATCAATAAGGGGAAATAGAGTCAGCTCCTCGTTCAGGATAGCCTGAATCCCGTATTTCTGAGCTTTGTCTGCAAGGTTTACAATCAACGCCCGTTCATCATCCGGCGTATGGCCGCTGTCGATGATATTGGCCTTCATGATAAGCGACCATAATTTCTGGTGTCGATCGAGAGCTTTGGCGCGCAAGCTCGCGTCTGCCTCTGCATTTTGCAACTCTTCGAGCATCATCGTGAAAGCGACCACCTCCGCTTCTCTACCGGACAGGCTTGTCTCTGCGACTGCTTTATAGGCGCGTAATCCAGGGTGCATGGCGTTCATTTTTCAGCCCTTGCGGCAGGTCGGTGGTGATTAACTCTACTATCTCAGTCAGGCTGAACATCAAGATCCTATGCGTAGGATCTACTCTTTCGGAACAGGTGGATGATCTGAGCCTACACTTGGGAGCCATGAGAGTGTGCCCACACTATTCGCATGACCAGCCACGCTGTCAGGACCACTCCGGTTAAGGTGGAAATTACGTACGCCAGCCAGATACTGCGACACTGTGTTGACCCGCTCGGGAAACATGTATCCCATGATCGCTGATATCTTCCGCGGGTTCATGCTGTTTGCAATCGACACGAGCACGTGGATATCCATGATATTGAAAACCGCAGCGGCCTCTCTCGGCGGCATTTCCTCGTAGATCTTCACGAGACGCGAGGTCTCTGCGACCATCATCTCTTTATGCTGCGCCTGCTTTTCAGCAAGTTCGGCCATCGAATTATCAATGGCGCGCATCTTCTCCTCAAGAACGATACGTGCCGAGTCCAGAACGTGTTTCTGCTCCTCAAGCTTGCGACGTTCATCCTCTATGGATCCCTGGTGCGACAGCAAACGCTTTACCAGCTCAGCCTGGGCCTCATCTGTGGTCGGTGTATCTGTCACCCCCGTAGCACCACCCGGCACACAGGATATGCCGATACAGGATGCAGCAGGACCATCGTTCTTCAGGAACGCGGCGTCGACCGGAATTGCATCGTCGTCAGCTCGGATCCCTTCCGATGTCACAGGGATGGTCTTCCACCCTTCTGTATTCGCCGAAGCCGCAGATACCGAAGGCTGCTTATTATGAGGTTTGGGAAGTGGTGCCTGAAGCTTGGCAGTCGGATTTGCTGTATCGGCGTTTTCAGGCTGGATGCTGCGGTCATCTTCACCCATACGACTGGCGAGCGCATGCACATTCATCGCAAGCGCTAGTGTCATAAAGATGGTCGACACATGGAGTAGACGCCCAAGTGGAATTCGCGGCATGACCAAGAAACCCAAAATTCAAATAGACAGATAAGAAAAAATAATCCTATATATACACTAACTATTTAGCTAAATTAGTTTATATATTTAAATTCGTCCTGCAATGATACTTTGCCCGTTAAAGGTCAAAATATCGATAACATTCGTATCACGTAATAGTTATGCCTGCCCGATTTGGCAAGCACTTTTATCACGAAGAGTTGCCACACTCACCTTGCCCGTCTCGCACCTGGCAAAGAGAGGGTTGAGACTGGGCACCCGCGATGAGGCCGCGCTCCAATAGGGATCGTGATGCGAGACCTGCTGTCTCGGCGCCTCTCGATGCAAGGCCCTCCACGCAACGACGGACTCAAGACAGCTAATTCCAGATTAGAGCCCTCACCGCACCACAAGTCTTGGTCGTCTCAGGCGCTGCACATCCAGCCCCCCGAGCCAGCATTCTGACGAGAGCAGTCGAATAGCGCATCAATCGTAGCTTCAAACCATGCAGTGTAACCATGATGATGGCCTCAATAGCGCACCGAACCGGGCTGTTCGCGATATGGTGTGTGGGCTGCCTATCATAAGACATGCCAATCGGCAGGAAACCCTATCGCCTCGATACCGGTGATCGAGGCACCTTGCTGCGCCATATCGAAATCAACAATGCCTTCATCAAAGTCTGTCCGGCAAACCAGTGGTCATCTCTGTTTGCTGTAGCGTCTGTCGTCCGATCAAGCGTGATGCCTGTACGGGTATCATCTGAGTTCTTCCATTCTGGTAATCTTCTCTTATCCATTTCGGGTTTTATGATGCTTGCGTGGCCCGATATCTGGGCGAGCACCAGGAGAAATTCGATGAGCCTTTCGATCAACACCAATGCCTCGGCGATGGTCGCCGTTCAGACCCTGAACGCCACCCAGACGGCCCTGAGCAACGCTGAAAACACCATCTCGACCGGCCGCAAGGTCTCGAGCGCTGCCGACAACGCCGCTGCCTACGGCATCGCGCAGCAGATGCAGGGCAATGTCTCTGGCCAGTCCGCTGTGAATGACGGCCTCTCCTTCGCCGCACAGACGGTCAGCTCGACCAGCACAGCCGTCAACCAGATCATCAGCGTGCTCAACAGCGTCCAGAACGCAGTGACCACCCTTGGCAACAACCAGGGCAGCCCGGCCGCTCTCGACCAGATCGGCACCCAGATCACTGGCCTGCTTCAACAGATCGATACCATCTCGCGCAACGCCACGTTCAACGGCGTGAACCTGATTTCGGGCAGCACAAAAGATGGTCTCGGGATCACGTCCAACAACCTGAGCTACATCACGGGCCTTCAGGGTGACCAGACGACCGTCACAGGCTTCAACGCGGCTATTGCCTCGTATATGGGCGGATCCAGCGTCGCCGGCGCACCGGCTGTCTCTTCCTCGTTCTTCCAGAGCGGCGTCGCTGGCACGAGCCTGACCGACGCCCTGGGCCTCACCACAAACAGCGGTACGAGCGGTGCAAACCCGACCACCAACGTGTTCGAATCCACCGGTGGCGTACTCGGCGGCAGCAAGAACGTCTCGGACATGATTTCGCAGGTTCAGGCCGCCATCAAGGCCATGACCTTCGTGACCTCCACACTGGGTGCGAACAGCAACGTCATCAACAACATGAGCACCTACGGCTCAAGCATCTCCGACAACCTCACCAACGGTATCGGCTCCCTGACCGACGCAGACATGTCCGCAGCCAGCGCCAAGCTGACATCGCTTCAGACCAAGCAGTCCCTCGCCATCAAGTCGCTTACCATCGCCAACTCACAGTCACAGAACATCCTCTCACTCTTCCAGTAAAATAAAAAAGGCCCCTCGCCTCCAACGGCAAGGGGCCTGCCCTGACGGCACATCTAAAAAATCAACGTAGTGTCTGCACAGTGCTATTGGCCACATCGTTCTTGGCAAGAACGAGAGGTGGAAAAGCAACCCAGGCCCGCATCTTGTCGTAGCAAGCCGCCATCATATCATCGATGCCGGTATTTTCCTTGTTCTTCTCCAGACCAGGATAAAATGTCTGCATCGGCCGCAATGGCAGAACATGCGCCAGCATTTTGGAAATACCGCCGGGTGAGATGGAATAACCAATCAGCCCGTGAGCGCGCAGCAAGCCAAACAGCAATGACTGCCCCGATTTTTTTCTGAAATCTTCTTTATATTTCAGAAGATTTTCGTGATCAAAGCGCGACGTGCAATAAAATCCTGTCTCCACATTTCTAAATGTGAGGTGGGCATCTGTATTGTATCCCCACAAAACCAGATCCCAATCTTCAGGCAGCGTAGCCAAGAGGTCAGTGCTTTTTTCATCGAAACTCTCGCTGATGACCGCATCATCTTCGAAAACTGTGCATCCCTGCCCTTCTTGCAGGGCGTTCGTCCATATCGTGAGATGAGACATGGCGCAGCCAAGCGCTCCAACGCTGTATTGCAAAGCGGGATCCAGGATCTTCTGCGCAATAAGCACTGCGCGATCAAGCCTCAGACCGTCGATTGCCTCAAAAATCCGTGCATCTGTGAAGGTGGGATTGTCGCGGCGAAAGGCCTCTAGTCGTTCAGGCGTGCGTGCGAGTGTGATAAGCCATTTGTTCATACGTTCCGTTTCCACACACTCTAATTCTGATGAACAGAAACTTTTTGAATCACGAAAACATAACCGCGAGTCGATGAAAGACGTGGACCGCGAAAGCGCATCTCCACCTGCGGCGCCCGGAGTCAGCTCTATCGTTATCTAGCCCGTTGCCGGACGATAGCGTACGACCTCAGTAAGGCCCGGAGAACCCTTGATTATCAACCTAGCCAATGTTTCGGTTGTGAAGCCAAAAGGCGGAAGTGAAAAATCGAGGCGACCACCTCGGATATGTTTACCATCAACTTTGTCTTCGTTGATGATGGGATAGTCAGGCAGCATATAATTAACCAGAATTATTTCTCGGTATCGCGAGATATTACTGATCGCCTTGATGATCGACTGAGTTGAGAGATGTTGCAATACATCTTTCACGATAACCAAATCCCCATCAGCGGCGGGAACCTGCTCGACAAGATTGATTACGCCGAAATGCACATTCGTCAGATTGGAGTAGGTACGTTTATTTACAGCAATAACTTCGTGCACAAGATCCATCGCGACGAACATTGTTTCCGGGCAACGCCGTGCGATTTCGGCCCCTACTCGGAAATCTCCACAGCCAATATCTAGCACTGTCCGGATTTTGTTGCGTATAATATAGTGACAGATAAAGTTTATATAATCACTACATTTATCAGGATCTGACCCAACCCCCGAATATACGCGACCGGAACTTCCCCAATCATTGTTTCTGTAAATCTGCTGAAATACAGATTGCAATCCATGATCTTCAGTCGATACGAGAGGAAATGCAGCGCACCTATCGCGTAGCTCAGCAAGGTGTTCGATATGGCCGTTGCTAAGAATCGCACGACAGGCGAGCGAATAGGTATCGAACCGCGACCAGATATTGGCTTCGTCTATTTCTTTTAGGACTGGCCACGACATACTTTCCCACAGATGGAAAACGTATGCGTCCGGAAAAGCGACAGCCTGCTCGAAAAGCGAGGAAAGCCCTGCTCGGTCCCAGGAAGGTACAAAGAAAGCTTCCGGAGCAAGAATGGCCCCCAGACCAGGTCGCGCTGCATTCAGAAGGTGGGGCATCTTTGTCGAAGAATGCGCCCAATACCGGGAGTCGAAATGCTTGTAGCTGTCCCACCATGCAGCCATGAACGGGGCGTCTGGTGGGGAGAGTATAACTGAATTGCCGAGACTTTCGGCTTCCACCCTTGGATCTGTTGAGATGAGCTCGCGAGCCATAACAGTTTGCGTCGCGGAGAGGAGGGGTTCTAGACTTTTGAGGGTGATCGTATCCAGGTCGAGATAAATTCCACCGTATGCCCGCAAGACACTCATTCTGATGATATCTGACTGATGAGCAGGATGCATGACCGGATTACCAAAAATACGCTGCGGCGCAGGTACGATCACAATATCCGCTATATGCTTTACTGCCTCCCAATAGGGCCCTTCACGTTCGGCGATGCACCAGAGGACAATCCTGAACCCCGGATGATGAGTCGCTGCGGAAAGCACAGCCATATAATGACTGAAGCCGAAAGGCCTGATACCAGGCGGCTTTTTTTCGGAGAAGTAATTCACGTCATCAAAGACGATTTTTTCAGGGGTGGTCTCGACAAAATGAATGAGCTTGGGGAAAGCTCCAGCTTCATTCGAACAGATAGGACGACATGCACTTTTGCTCAGGCAACCATCGAAAAGCTGCCTGACATTGATACACGCATAGTCAAATGACTCATCGACAGCTCCGACAGACTTGAAAACGTCTTCTGGTAGCCGGCCAACAACCAGCGGGGGGAATGAGACATGCGCAGCCATAGCACCATGTTCGATCAAACTCGAAAAGAGGGTGCTGAGAGAGACGCCCCTCATCTCGCGCCCCGCCAGCTTGCTTCTGTAGCTATATTCTCGGATTGGCAGCGAATTCATCAGGATCGATGCGCCACGTGGCGAAACCGTATATCCGGACATTCCCTCGATCGCGCTCAGTTTCAAGAGCAACGCAGGGGTTTTACGCTCTCCCAGAGGACCTGTAGGGCCGGTTGATGGATGGTCGTCACATTTGAGGATACAGTCACCCATCTGATTGGGCATTTTGACAATCATCAGGCCGTTGTAATCAACGCCCCAAACAATCAGGTCCCAATCCTCGGGAAGCGTCTGCAAGAGCGCGTTCGCCAGTTCCTCAAAATTATCTGGTATCGATGATTTATCGCTGAAGATTATGCGCGGCACACCGTCAGCAACACACTGACTCCACTGAATGACATGGGAAAAGATTTCGGCCACCTGATCGTCCGACGCCCGGATATTAACATCCAGAAGGCCGTTCTCCACCATATAACTGCGGTCGAGTGCGAGCACGTCAAATGACGGTACCACTTCCAGATTGTCAGCCGCAGGATTTCTTTTTCTGAACTTTCTCAGTGTTTCAGCATCTGCTTTGGAGATCACGCGAAGAACCATCGTCCTGCTTCCGTATCGACTCGTACTGTGAAAGTGCTGTCTGGCCATTGCCACATGGATCTCAAGACAGTCGGATTTGTCTTTGTATGACCGAGGATCACAGCCGAGACAACACTCCTCCACTCGAGCGCGCGCCATGTCTTGATGATGGTTTCCCCTGAGATCGTTAATGAGACGTATCGGTCATCTCTGTTTGCTGTAGCGTCTGTCGTCCGATCAAGCGTGATGCCTGTACGGGTATCATCTGAGTTCTTCCATTCTGGTAATCTTCTCTTATCCATTTCGGGTTTTATGATGCTTGCGTGGCCCGATATCTGGGCGAGCACCAGGAGAAATTCGATGAGCCTTTCGATCAACACCAATGCCTCGGCGATGGTCGCCGTTCAGACCCTGAACGCCACCCAGACGGCCCTGAGCAACGCTGAAAACACCATCTCGACCGGCCGCAAGGTCTCGAGCGCTGCCGACAACGCCGCTGCCTACGGCATCGCGCAGCAGATGCAGGGCAATGTCTCTGGCCAGTCCGCTGTGAATGACGGCCTCTCCTTCGCCGCACAGACGGTCAGCTCGACCAGCACAGCCGTCAACCAGATCATCAGCGTGCTCAACAGCGTCCAGAACGCAGTGACCACCCTTGGCAACAACCAGGGCAGCCCGGCCGCTCTCGACCAGATCGGCACCCAGATCACTGGCCTGCTTCAACAGATCGATACCATCTCGCGCAACGCCACGTTCAACGGCGTGAACCTGATTTCGGGCAGCACAAAAGATGGTCTCGGGATCACGTCCAACAACCTGAGCTACATCACGGGCCTTCAGGGTGACCAGACGACCGTCACAGGCTTCAACGCGGCTATTGCCTCGTATATGGGCGGATCCAGCGTCGCCGGCGCACCGGCTGTCTCTTCCTCGTTCTTCCAGAGCGGCGTCGCTGGCACGAGCCTGACCGACGCCCTGGGCCTCACCACAAACAGCGGTACGAGCGGTGCAAACCCGACCACCAACGTGTTCGAATCCACCGGTGGCGTACTCGGCGGCAGCAAGAACGTCTCGGACATGATTTCGCAGGTTCAGGCCGCCATCAAGGCCATGACCTTCGTGACCTCCACACTGGGTGCGAACAGCAACGTCATCAACAACATGAGCACCTACGGCTCAAGCATCTCCGACAACCTCACCAACGGTATCGGCTCCCTGACCGACGCAGACATGTCCGCAGCCAGCGCCAAGCTGACATCGCTTCAGACCAAGCAGTCCCTCGCCATCAAGTCGCTTACCATCGCCAACTCACAGTCACAGAACATCCTCTCACTCTTCCAGTAAAATAAAAAAGGCCCCTCGCCTCCAACGGCAAGGGGCCTGTTCATCCCATGGGTAGCTAGAGCCTTACTCAACCGGACCGTTGAGTATACGCGCCGCCACGATGACCGAACCCCCTTCGGTTTCAGCGCCGGTCCGGAACATCCTCCATTTTCCAAGAGAAAAAACCCACGTGCCGGTAAAACTGGCCACTTGGGCATGTGGTCTACAAACGCCGTCAGGTTGTGATTCCTCCTGCCTGTTGCACTGCATGGCATCGGATTCCGTCAACGGAATATAGACGTTGGTATTGAGCTGCGCAGTACGGCCGTGAATCTGAATTGATCCGTCTATCCCGCTTTTCTGTCCCTGTTGACCATTGTTCGAAACGTCGTCAGGCGTGCCGCGTGTTATGATATCTATATATTTTGTCTCGTTATCAGAACACACCTCGATTGAGGCCGATCCGATCACCCTGTTTTTTGCTTCCTGCCCGACATAATCGACAATTGCCTGCACCTCGGCGATCCGAACAACTCCAGAGGGACAACGTATGCTGTCTCCATTCCCGGGCAACACTGTACCAGCGTAAGCCGGAGCCGACATTCCTGTTAACCCCGTCGCCAGACACGGTACCGTAGCGCACAAGACCGCGCGCGCAGAGAGGAACAAGCCTCGCGGTGAAACCACTTTCATATCCTTCGTGAAGGTTCGTTCGATGGTTGGGCCACGATACCCGAAAAGTCGCACAGCTGAAGCATGACACGACAAATTTCCTCAAAAGCCCGACGCCGGAAAAGTGATGTCACAGTGGGCGCACCGATAACGCTGCCGAAAGATATTGCTGTCATGATCGGTTCACGTTACGAACGACCTTGGCAACAATCTGCCCTCCCTGCGGCAGATGATTCGGTAGAGGCTCATGATCAGCGACGTCACCACCCGTAGTTTCGACGCCATGAACGCGTATGGAGAAGTTCAGCGTAGCCTGCAATCCGCAACGGGCCCGGCCAAACAAGCTGACACCTCCAGCATTGGTACCGGAAGTTTTAGTGACGCACTCAGTGGTGCGCTGCAAGATGCGGTGCATACCGGAAAAGTTGCCGAAACCCAGACCGCGGCCGGTCTCTCAGGGCATGGCGATATGACTGAGATCGCGACATCTGTCGCTGAGGCAAAATTGACACTGCAGACCGTAACCGCAGTTCGTGATCGCTTTGTGCAAGCCTATCAAGATGTAATGAAAATGTCGATCTGAACGCAGAACGGCATGCAACATACGGTAGACATTCACGAGATCCTGCAGGAATCCCTGTTCGTAGCGGTCAAGATGGGTGCCCCGTCGCTTCTCGCCTCGCTTGCAGCAGGCATCCTGATCTCGCTTTTCCAGGCAGTTACCCAGGTCAACGAAGCAACACTATCTTTTGTACCCAAATTTGTCGCTGCAATGCTTGCCCTTATGCTGACAAGCTCGTTTATTTACGCGACCCTGCATAATTATGCGATGCAGATTTTCGATCAGATGGTCATCGCTGGCGGATCATGAACAGAGCAATGTCGACACGGCGGGCGTTGTTCGGAATAATGCGGAAAAGGTAGATGTTGGCTCTTCCATCCCCCGATGTGGTAGCCGTCTATCTGATGATCCTGTGCCGTGTCAGTACGCTTGTCATGGTAGCGCCAGGGCTGGGTGAGTCCACATCACCCATGACAGTGCGCGCAGGTATAGCGGTTACGATCTCTTTCCTGCTTGTCCCGCTGCTGGAGCCTGTGCTCACCCCCGTGGTGACGCCAGCCCTCAAGAGCCCGGCTCTCCTGATCGTCATGATTGCGCAGGAGTTGCTTATAGGAACTTTCATCGGATGGATGGCGCGACTGATCGCGATGTCACTCATCATCGCTATGCAGTTCATTGCAACTTTCACGGGTCTGGCGAGTGTTTTACAACCCGACCCTGACTTGGGCGCCTCGAGTACCGCCATCAGTCATATGGCCTCTTTCCTCATCCCGGTACTTTTTCTGACGACAGGATTGTATATCCTGCCCCTCGCCGCGCTCACAGGTTCTTACAAAGTGTTCTTGCCGGGCCAATTCCCATTTCTGAATGATATGGCGCAGGCTGCTGTCATGAGCGTATCATTGAGCTTCAGGCTTGGCCTCCAATACGCTGCTCCGTTCGTTCTTGTCGGCACCCTGTGGCCTGCGCTTCTCGGCGTACTGAACCGACTAATGCCTGCTATTCAGGTTTACGGAATTGCCATGCCTGCCCAGCTTCTGGGCGGCGTATTCCTGATCGCTCTCCTGATTCAGGTCATCACTGGCGTCTGGCAGGAACGTATGCAGGAAACACTTCTTCAGCTTCCTGGCATCCATGCATTCCAATAACCTAGCCCACCCAACTCGTACTTCGCGCCCAGTCTATGGCTGAGGAAGGAAGCAGCGAAGATCGCACACAGGCCCCTACCCCGCGCCGCCTTGCGAAAGCAAGGGAAGAGGGAAATGTTGCCCAGTCGCGTGAAACACAGATGCTGCTCGTGCTGGGAATATTCCTTGCGGTATTCTCAATGACCGGGGCGACTTCGGGATATCGCTTCGTCACCCATATGCATGGATTGCTGGAGCACTTCTCCACCCCGATCGACGATACAGCAACGATCGGGCGTATCGTCCATCAGGCGTTTGCTGAAGGAATCCTCCTGATCGCTCCGTTCGGTGGGGCATGCATGGCAGCTGTCGTAGGTTTCGGTCTCTTCCAGACACAGTTCCTGTTCAGGCCTCAGGCGCTTGCTCCTGATCTGGAACGGCTGTCTCCTGCCGCCGGGGTCAAACGTGTGTTCAGTGCCCGAAATCTCGTCGAACTCCTCAAGAGCCTGGCGAAATTTTTAGTGTTTGGTGTTGTGCTATACAACGTAGCACGCGGAACGCTGCATATCGCCCCTGAAGCGGAGAGATGGACTATTCGTCGGCTGACACAGGAGCTCGTTTCCTGGTTTGTCTACGCCACCCTCGTTATCCTCATTGTTCAGGTTTTAATCGCTGTACTCGATGAATTATGGACGCGATACAGTCGCCTCCAGAAGCTACGGATGAGTCACCAGGATATAAAGGACGAGACGAAGCAGGAAGACGGTGATCCCAAGATCAAGGCCAAAAGACATCAATTGAGGCTGCGTCGCGCCCGACAACGCATGCTCCAATCGGTGAAAACGGCAACCGTTGTTGTCACCAACCCCACTCATTACGCGGTAGCCCTTGCATATGAGAGCGATTCCACGGCCGCACCCAAAATCGTAGCCAAAGGCACCGACGAACTGGCGGCACGCATTCGTGCCGCAGCAGATGACGCCCGTGTGCCAATCGTCAACAACCCCCCTCTCGCACGCGGGCTCTACACATTGCCGCTGGATACCGAAATACCGCCAGAGTTTTTCAAACCGGTCGCGGCCATCATCGCCTATGTCATCAAGTTGAAGACACCAGGTTCGAGGCGATAAACACTGCTATTTGCATGCGCTCAGATAGTATCATCGGTCGTTAGGCTCAGGACCCATTGATTTAAGCGGCATGATGTGATTCAGGCTCCCTCAAGGAGACTGGAGATGGGAGACCTGTATTGGCTGACGGACGGGCAGATGGAGCGTCTGCGGCCCTTTTTTCCGAATAGCCATGGGAAACCTCGGGTCGATGACCGCCGTGTGTTGAGCGGGATCATTTTCGTAAACCGCAATGGCCTGCGCTGGCGTGATGCGCCCCGGGAATACGGTCCACACAAGACACTCTACAACCGCTGGAAGCGCTGGAGTGCTATGGGGATCTTCATCCGCATGATGGAAGGACTGGCCGCCGGAAAGGCAGAGCCTCAGACCATCATGATTGATGCGACCTATCTCAAGGCACATCGCATGGCGTCGAGCCTGCGGGTAAAAAGGGGGGGTCAGGCCGCCTGATCGGGCGCACCAAGGGGGGGCATGAATACGAAGTTGCATGCTGTCGCCGACCGGAACGGACGTCCGCTCGACTTCTTCATGACAGCGGGCCAGATCAGTGATTACACCGGTGCTGCTGCCCTTCTGGACAGTCTTCCGGCAGCCCAATGGATGTTGGCAGACCGGGGCTATGATGCTGACTGGTTCAGGGATGCCCTGGAGGAAAAAGGGATCAAACCCTGCATTCCGGGACGGAAATCCCGCGGGAAGCCGGTAAAATACGACAAGCGGAAATACAAAGGCCGCAATCGTATCGAGATCATGTTCGGAAGGCTCAAGGACTGGAGACGGGTCGCGACACGCTATGACAGATGCCCGACCGTCTTCTTCTCGGCCATCTATCTCGCCGCAACCGTCATATTCTGGCTATGAGTCCTGAGCCTAGCCAGCCCCATTCGCGTTTGATGCTTTGACAGAGCCTACCCGAGAGCCAGCGCCCAGAGCGTAAGAAGCAGGCCCAGAAGCGAGATCATGAAAACCATGGTTCGCACAACAGGCACACCGGCGGCATAAAGCGGCAGATAGATCACTCTTGCTGCCAGATAGATGCAGCTACCCCATTGCGTCTTCCATCCCGCATGACCTGCAAGCAAAGCCGCCAGCAGCGTCGCAAGGAAGAGGGGCAGCGTCTCAAAGAGGTTGGCCTGCGCGCGCGCCAGACGTGCCGGTACAGGCTGCAATTCCGGCATCTTGCCGTCTCGTGCGCCCATGTTCCATTCCGTGCCATATTGGCGCGTCTTGGCGGCTCCTGCCCAGAATATGTTCACCAGTGCCAGCAGAACCAGCCCCGCAATGACATAGAATTCGATACGCATGATCAGGGGTCTTTCCTTCAGTTGGTAGCTTCACCACGCAGGACCGGCAGGCGGGAAGCCGGTATATGTCGAACAGCCTGTCTGGAGATTCAGGCGGGAATTTGCCCGATGCTAACCGGCTGGATTTCGTTTTGTCCGTTCCCACCGTGTCGAAAGGCAGATAGCGCTTTGTAGACCTGCATCCTCGCGCGCATGACCGAACCCAGTGGACGATGCGCACTGAGCCCCTGTGACGGGCGGAAAACCAGATGATCCTCAAAAAAGGTCGCGCGTTGGGCACTGAAGGCGTTCTGTACGGGAAAGCTCAGCCTGCCTACTGACCGAAAGGGTGCCTCATCGGCCGACCAGATGATTGAGGCATCCTCGATAGGTTGCGTCTCGGCGTTGTTCCAGAGCTGAACGCGAATGTCGAACACCACCTCTCGCCCACCGAAATAGGTGACCGTCTCATGCCGGAACCCGTCCTCATCATGATGGGGGTCGAGCCGCCATGACTGCAGGGCCTCGAGGTCCGGCATTATCGGAAATGCCGCGATCTTGGCGACATAGGCACCATAACGCAGGGGGGCCTGACTGTAATATGGCTCGGAAAGCGGGTGGGAGTAGGGATGGCCAAGGAAATCCGCCATGGGGCTCTGCGCACCCGCATGACCAAGGGCATGATTGAGACCACGCGCCACAGACGAGACCGCACTCTTCACCCCTTCAGGCAAAGCGGCGGCCTTGCCGATCACCCCACCATCACGCAGGAACCCCGCGGCCGTGCCCGATGGGAACGTCGGGCCTGACGCCAGGATGAAATCCTGCGTCTCGGTGTCATGACCGGGCAGTTTCTCCCCCTTAACCCCGAACAATTTGAGAGAAAGACCACGGTGAGTCGAGACGCGATCGCCCAGTGTTTCGCCCGCCCCCTGTGCAAAACGTGCCGCTACGGGATACTGGCCTGACGTGGCGAAAACGCCCTGGGCGAGTTCAGCTGGCAGATGCGCTGCAATATCGAGTGTGCCAACGGCCAGCGCCGTCGGTTTGGCATGGCTGGCACGCACCATGCGGCCCTCGCGTTTGCCGACCACACGGCTCTGCTCCATCATGCCATCAATGATGCCCTGAATGACATGCTGCTCGTCTTCCTCCGGCGTTTCGACATCCGGGGAAAAGCGCAAGGGCGGGTTGAGAATCATCTGAAGTTCCTGCAGTGCCAGTCTGCTCCTCCAACAGGCAGAACCTGCACAAGTTGCACGCAGGGAATAATGCCTGCCACTCGGTTAAGCCCTGCCGGGCAAGATCCCTGCAAGGTACGCGGCTGGACTGCCAACCCTTAACAGAAAGTTATGGGTTGGGTGTCGTTCCGAAATCGACACGAGAGCAGCGGGTTGCCCATATTGGTTCGATATCGCAATGTTGCGATTGTTACCGGCCCCAGGAGCAGCGTCATGACATCAAGGCATCACATTCGCAGCGCGCTTCTGGCTTTCACTATCCTGTCCGTCCCCCATGAATTGAGCGGGGGCCTTGTCGACACGGCACAGGCTCAGATCACGCCGCTTGCGCCGCAGGGTGCGCCTTCAGGCACAGTTTCAGACAAGCACGCCAAGGCGGGTCCGGCCAAGTCAGCCGCTATCGCGCAGAAGAGGGCAGACAAGCCCAGCAATCGCCCATCCGGCAATCGTGAGGTCCTGACTGTCACCGGTAGCCATATCGCCAATAGCCGTATCAAATCGCCCACGCCGGTCAGCACGCTCAGCGCGCAGGAGATACGCAACCAGTCCCCCACGAACAATCTGGCCGATCTGGTCAACCAGCTTCCGCAGTTTGCCGGCAGCACCACACCACAGAACTCGACCCTGGCTCTCAGCTCCGGTCTGGCCGGTATCAATGCGCTGAACCTGCGCAACCTCGGCGCCGTGCGCTCGCTGGTCCTGATTGATGGGCGGCGCACCGCGCCGTCTGCCATTACGGGTATTGTCGATATCAATACCCTGCCCCAGCAACTCGTGAAGCGCGTGGATGTCGTTACTGGTGGCGCCTCGGCGCAGTACGGGTCCGATGCTGTAGCGGGCGTGACCAATTTCGTTCTCGACAAGACCTATACCGGGCTCAAGGTCGATGCCGATTCAGGCATTTCCAATTACGGTGATGGCCAGAACGAGCATGCTGCCGTTGCCGGCGGCTTCGGGTTCGCCAAGGGCAAGGGCCATGTCCTTCTCAGTGGCGATTACGCCCATCAGGACGGTATTTTCAAGATCACGCGCGGCTGGAACCAGAATGGCGAGCGCATTATTGCCAACCCCGCCTATGTCGCCGGAAACGGCCAGCCTTATTATATCCGCGTGGGCAATGCAGGCACGAACAACGCCCTGCCCGGCGGCATCATCAACGCCTCGACAGGCGCTGTGGCCAACAGCCTGCGCGGCGTCTATTTCGGTCAGGGCGGCAGCGTCAATCATTACAATTATGGCTCACCCTCCACCTCCAGCGTGTCGGTCGGCGGGGATGAAGGTCTTGCCAATAATAACGTCAATCTCGGCCTGCAACCGGAGAGCGACCGCAAGAACCTCTATGGGCGCCTGAGCTATGACGTTGCCTCATGGATGACCCTCTATGCCGAGGGTGCCTATAACCAGAGCAACTACGTTTATAACGCCGGGCCGCAATACCTGACCTCCATTGCGATCAAGAGCACCAACCCGTATCTGATCGACGCGCTGGGCGCGGATGCCCTCAGGAACGTGACGGGCGTCACCGTGGGCACAACCGCGCTCGACATGCCCTATCGCCAGATCACCAACACGCGCGATGTGCAGCGTTATACCTTTGGTGGCGAGGGTAATTTCACGCTTTTCGGACGCAAGGCCTCATGGACAGCCTATGCTCAATATGGCGTCACGCACTCGCATGAGCAGATCAACAATGTGATGAATACAGCCCGAATTGCCAACGCGACAGATGCGGTGCGCAATGCCTCTGGCCAGATTGTCTGTCGATCCAGCCTGACGGATCCCGGTAATGGCTGCGCGCCCATCGACTGGCTCGGCACAGGCGTCATGTCACAGGCCGCCATCAGCTATGTGCTGGGCAATCCATGGCGCGAGCAGCGTTTTCAGGAGATCGTTTCCGGCGTCAATCTCTCCACCATTCCGTTTGCCACATGGGCCGGTGACGTGAATGTGGCAATCGGCGGCGAATATCGCGATGAGCGCGCCTCTGGCTATGTGCCGACAGAATATCAGAAGGGCTGGTCGGTCGGTAACTACCTGCCCACTTTCGGCAATTACAACGTCAAGGAAGCCTATGTCGAAACCGCTGTGCCTCTTGCACGCGGGCTGGCCGCCAATGGCGCGGTACGCGCGACCGACTATTCCACATCGGGTTATGTCACGACATGGAAGATCGGCGGCACGTGGCAGCCGATACGCGATATTCTCTTTCGCGCCACGCAGTCCCATGACATCCGCGCGCCGAACATCAACGAACTCTATAACGCTGGCACGTCGCAAACGACCACCGTGCTCGACCCGGCCACGGGCAAGACCGACACGGTTTTGTCCACCACGACAGGCAACCCCAACCTGAAGCCCGAGACAGCCAATACAACCGTGGTGGGTGCCGTTATCACGCCCCGCTACGTACCGGGGCTGGCCCTCTCCATCGACTGGTTTCACACCAAGATCAAACACGCCATCCAGCAATTCTACCCGCAATCGATCATCGACGAGTGTTATCAGGGCTACACGACTTTCTGTTCCGCCATTCGCCCCGACCCGAGCGGCACGCGTGACCTGCTGATCAGCGCCTCGCCCTTCAACTTCGCCAAGCTTGAAACCAGCGGTATCGATATCGACGCTTCCTATACCTTCCCGCTGCGTCGCATCCTGCCCAAGGCAGGAGGAGCCTTCACACTACATGGTCAGGCGAGCAATTACCTCAAATACGTTTCTGACTCGGGTGTAGGTTATGTGGTCGATACGGCAGGTGACATCACCAACGGACCACCAAAATGGATCTATCGTTTCTCGGCCACCTATAGCGCGGAGAGCTACAGCATCACAGCAGTGGCACGCGGTATCAGCGCGGGAAATTACTCGAACAGTTATGTGCAGTGCACGACAACCTGCGGCGTGTATAATGCCAATTACCCCTCGATCAACAATAACCGGGTGGCAGGCACCTTCTATTTCGACATGAACTTTACCTACAAACTCCCTGTTCAGAATATCGGCCAGATGCAGATTTTCCTGAACGTCACCAATCTGGGCAACGCCCCGCCGATCCTGCTACCCACCAGCGGACTGGCTGCGGATTCCACCTATAGCAGCCTGCTGGGGCGGACCTATCGCGGCGGCATACGCATGGAATTCTGATGCTCATGCGCCCTGCCCTCCTGTTTCTCGCGCCTCTTTCTCTCGCCTCGGCGCTCGGGCTCTCCGCCTGTGTGCCTGCCCCCGGTCACGACAGGCTGGCCGCCCGCCTCGCCCCCCTGCTGGGCCCGATGGAGACCCGAGGTGCCCGTTGGGGCATCCTGATCACTGACGAGACGGGGCGCGTGCTCTACGCGCGTCATGAAAGGCAGCGCTTCGTTCCAGCCTCAAACGCCAAGCTTTTCACGACGGCTGCTGCGCTCGTCGCCTATGACACGCTCATGCGCCCGCCCTATCAGCTCGATACGACCCTGTTTCTGGCACCACGCAACAACGGAGCGCCCGATCTCATCCTGCGCGGCGCGGCAGATCCGTTTCTCTCCGCCGCGCCGGGTTGCACGCAGCAATGCCTGACCGAACTTGCCGATGCCGCCGCCAGATCCGGCCTCAAACACCTTCATGCCGTGATCGGTGACGACACCTTGTTTGCCGATACGCACTGGGGCGATGGCTGGAGCTGGAACAATCTCTCCACCCGCTATGGCACAGCCATTTCAGCCCTGACACTTGACGACAATGTCGCCTCTCTGATCGTGACACCCGGCCCAGTCGAGGGCGCACCCGCCACCGTGTCGGCCATCACCCCGGCCTATCGCGTGGTGAACCATGTCGTGACACGTCGTGATGCGGCCGAGGCACCGGCGATAACGCTCCTCCCCGACAATGACACGGAGCGCGGTTCCGGCACCCTCACAGGCACCATCAAGCCGGGTCCCACTCCCCTGACTGTGCACTCTGGCATCATCGACCCGGCGCAACTTGCCGCAAGGCTACTGGGGGACATGCTGATCGCCCGTGGGGTGCGCGTTGATGAGACGAAAGCCCGTCATCGCCCGGAGGGTGAGGACGCAGCCCCACAGGACCTTTCGTTTGTCCGTCTGGGTGTCATGCCGCAAAGACCGCTTGCCATCGATATCAGGCATATCCTCAAGGAGAGTCAGAACCTGCACGCCGAACTTCTTCTGCGCCGGCTCGGCCTTCTGGCCGGTCAGGGAACGGTTCAGGCCGGGCTGGAGGAACGCGAGAAGCTCCTGGCCTCAAGCGGCGTGGATTTCAGCCGGGTTTCGCTGGCCGATGGCTCTGGCATGTCGCCCTATGACCGTGCCACTCCACGCGATATTGTCTCGCTGCTGCTCTGGGCGCAACACCAGCGCTGGGGCGGTGAATGGGCCGATGACCTGCCTCTTGCCGCGACCGATGGCACATTGTCTCATCGCTTTGAGGGCACCGCTGTCGCAGGCAGGCTCCACGCCAAGACGGGCACGCTCAACGGCACCCACGCCCTTTCCGGCTATCTCGTTACGGCCAGCGGACGCAGGCTTGTGGTGTCGATCCTGCTCAATGACGTGCCGGAACCCCTCTCCGTCGCAACCGCACCTGCAAAACCGCTGAGCGACGTTGCCCCACGCCCGGCGGTCGGTGAGCGTCCCACCGACGCCATCGACCGCGTGGTTGAAGCGCTTGCTGCCGTGGAGTGACAACAGCCGCGTTCTCTAGAGCCGCGCCATCTCGCGTGTGAATTCCTGACGCAGGATCTGGATGAAACTGCGGGCAATGCGTCGCAGGGCATGATCTTCGCGATACACGGCAGAACAGGTAATCGTCATGGGTGGATCAAGGCGACGCGCTGTAGGCAGGCTTGAATCATGCAGGGCGGTGAAAGCGTCCACAATCGCCCATCCTGCGCCGAGCCGTGCCAGTTCTGCCGCCATGTAATGCGTGCGTACCCTGATGGCAGGAGACACCTCCCAGCCCGCCTTTTTCCAGGCACTACTGAGCGCCCATGATGTCGGGTCATGATCGGCCAGCCCGATCCATCGCGCCGGGTCAATCGTCTCAAGCCGCACCGGCCCCTCGGCTGCCGTACTGTCGAGCAGCACCAACGGTATCTCGGCCAGCGCCTCACAGATCAGCCCGGGCTCTTCGGTCACGCCGAAGATAATCCCGAAATCGAGATCGCGCTTGCGCAGGCCTGCAATAATCTCGGCCCCGTGCAGCGTATCCACACTGAGCATGTTATCGCCCGATTTCTCGCGATAGCGATTGATCACGCGTGGCACTACGCTGAGCCCAAGGCTCGGCACGCAGCCAATCGACAACTCATGCCCCCCTCTGCCGGTGCGCAGGTTTTCGGCCAGACGGGAAAGATCGGCGAACTGATCGAACAGGGCTGTAATGCGCGGGAGCATGATCTGTGCCTCACGTGTGGGCACAAGACGACCTTTCACGCGATCGAACAGCGCAAAACCAAGAGACTGCTCAGCATAGCGCAGCGCCTTGCTGGCAGCGGGTTGCGACACGTTCAACGCCTCGGCGGCCTGACGCAGCGAGCCCGTCCGCATGACATAATACACCAGTTCGATGGAGCGCAGGCGCAGTGCCATGATCAGCCCTGCACCCTGCCCGTTCTGTCGATACCGAGCGCGCGGGCGGCCTCCGTTGCAATTGCGCGCCGAAGCGCCACCACGCTGTGACCGCCTGAGGGATGCACACGATTGGTGAGGATAAGCACATAGCTGTCGCTCACCGGATCAATCCAGAGAGACGTGCCGGTAAAACCCGTATGCCCGAAGGAGCGGGGCGAAAACAAATCACCGCGCGGTGTGGAATAATGGGTGGCAATATCCCAGCCCAGACCGCGCAGATCGCTCTTGCCGGAAGGCTGCTGCGGCGTCGTCATCATTTCCAGCGTCTCACGACGCAACGGGAACGTGCTGGCACGAGCGGCCAGCCGGTCCAGCAGGGCCTGAGCGTACAGACACATGTCATGCGCATCGGAAAAAAGCCCGGCATGCCCCGCCACACCGCCCATGCGACGTGTCGTTGGATCATGCACCACGCCACGCAGCATGATGCCTTTCTCGTCGTACTGGGTCGGGGCGATCAGGGTGCCCAGGCCCGGGTCGGGCCGATACCCG
Organism: Asaia sp. HumB; assembly: GCF_030263835.1. Classification (NCBI taxonomy): domain Bacteria; kingdom Pseudomonadati; phylum Pseudomonadota; class Alphaproteobacteria; order Acetobacterales; family Acetobacteraceae; genus Asaia; species Asaia sp. HumB. Next base: position 903,378 of record NZ_JARPML010000002.1, read on the forward strand.
CTATGCGTCATGCCTATAGGCCCGAGGATATAGCGGGCGACATAGGTATCGAGCGCGAGACCGCTCAGCTTTTCCACCACCAGCCCGAGCGTGATGTAGTTCACATCGCTATAGACAAAGGCATTGCCCGGAATGGTGGCGGGGCGCATGGCCATGACGCGTTTCACCGCCTCTTCCTTGCCCTGCCAGGGCTGACTGAGATCGATATCGGGAGGCAGGCCGGAATAATGGGTCAGCAGCAGGCGTATGGTGAGAGCGCCTTTTCCACCGGCCTCGAAATCCGGCAACACGGATGAGACAGGCTGATCAAGGCTGAGTCTGTTCTGCTCGACAAGCTGCATGATCGCGAGCGCCGTCATAGTCGGCTTGGTCAGGGAGGCCATATCGAAGCGCGTATCCCAGCTTTCGGCCTCGCGATGGGGAACCAGCGCGCGGGCACCATAGACAAAACGGTGAACGATGGCCCCCTGATGCCCGATAGCCAGCACGATACCGGGGCACTGACCGGCTTTCACAGCATCCCGCGCCAGGCGGTCCACCCCGGCAAAGGCCGAGGGCGCCTCACAGCCAGCAAGACCGAACAACGCCACGCCCCCGCACAGCAATGCACGGCGGGGTAGACCCATTTTTGTCTCAGGCTTCGTGATCATGTCGCATCCGGTATGACGGTCCAGTTCGGTTGCGCAACATCATCACACCCTGCGACATCGTGATAGCCCCGCAATACGGCACAAGCCCTGCCCGTGCGACACGCCGACAGGGCAGATTACCTGTACTCTCAGCCACTTGGATCGAATGACGTGCGCCGGGTCATAACCTGAGGTTAAGGGGGGGCATTATCTTCCCAATGGATGACGCGCCCCATGCCCCCTAGGCTTGATCTGTTACACGAGAAACAAAGGCAGGGTCCGTGGCGCAGCGTCAGTCCGTTACTGTTATCGGGGCCGGTGTCATCGGTCTTTCAACCGCTTTTGCCCTTTGGCGCGACGGGCATCATGTTACCCTTGTCGAACGTCACGACACCCCCGCCAGCGGTGCCAGCCGGGCCAATGGGGGGCAGCTCAGCTATCGTTACGTATCCCCGCTGGCCAGCCCATCGGCCCCGCGTGAGGCACTGTCATGGCTGGGGCGCCCCGGCTCGCCCGTAGCGTTGCACCCCAATACCAACCCGGCACAATGGGTCTGGCTCGCGCAGTTCCTGCGGGCCTGCACCCCGGACAGGTTCCGGATGGGTAGCCAGGCCTTGCTCACTTTGGCCCTCGAAAGCCAGAGCGAACTCGCGACATGGCGCAGCGCGGGTCTGGGCGGTTTCGACTGGGAGAGGCCGGGGAAACTCATTCTGTTTCGCGATCCACGCAGCATGCAGCGCAATGTGGCCAATCTGGCCGATCCGCAGAATCAGCGCGTCCTGTCACCGGATGCATGCCTCGAACTCGAACCGGCTTTTGCTGCACTCCGGCCCCGGCTGGCTGGTGGTCTCTTCACGAAGGGCGAGGAGGTGGCCGATTGTCATGCCTTCTGCCTGAAACTGATCGAGACCATGCGCCAGTCCGAACGCTTCCGGCAGGTTCAGGGCGAGGCCAGTCTGTCACGACAGGGCACACGCTGCATCGTGCACATCGACAACAGGGCGTTACCCTCGCGTCTGGTCGTGCTGGCAGCAGGGCTGGGGTCAAGAGCATTGGCACGCCAGATCGGGCTTACCCTGCCGCTCTATCCCTTGCAGGGTTACTCACTCACCCTTACGCCCGCGCCGGGCCATCTGCCTGCCGTCAGCGTCACCGATTATGACCGGCGCGTGGTCTATGCCCGCCACGGCGCAAGACTGCGCATCGCTGCAATGGTCGATATCGGTCAGGCTGGCCCGCGAGCCGATACGAACAGGATTGCGCAGCTGCGTCACCTCGCGCAGGAAGCCCTGCCCGGCGCAGGCCCTTATGAACAGGCCGAAAGCTGGATTGGCCAGCGCCCTGCCACGCCGGATAGTGTGCCGATTATCGAACGCGGCCCGTGCGAGAACATGTTGCTCAATGTCGGTCACGGGGCGCTCGGCTTTACCCTGGCCGCCGGATCGGCCCGCCGGATTGCAAGGCTCGCTGCCCAGACAACGTGATACGGGGTGCTACGCCCTCGCTCCCATAACCCTCGCTCTCGACCAACCGCATCCTTGGAAAGGACAAGCGCCATGCCCTCTTCCCCCCTCACAGGTCGGCGCGCCCTGCTGCAGGCCAGCGCCTGTGCGGCTCTGGCTGCCTGCCTGCCACGCCCTGCCCGTGCGGGCGCAAAAACTGCCTCCATGCAGGGTCTTGAAGGATTACAAGCCCCGGTCACGGTCATCGAGGATCAGTGGGGTGTCCCGCACGTGCGTGCCGAGACGTTAGGGGATGCCTTCTTTGCCAATGGCTATCTGATCGCCCGGGATCGCCTATGGCAGCTCGATTTTGGGTATCGGCAATCGATCGGTCGGCTGGCAGAGGTTTTCGGCCCCGATTTCGTCCCTTCCGATCAGGCCAACAGGCTGTTTCTGTTTCAGGGTGATTGTCAGGCCGAATGGGCGCAATACGACCCGGCCATACGCGAGGCCGCAAGCGCCTATGTTGCCGGGATAAACGCCTTTATCCGCACCCTGACCGACGAGGAGAGGCTACCACTGGAATTCGCGCTTTATCACTATCGCCCTCTGGAATGGTCACTGGATGACCTGATTCGCATGAGGGCCGAGCCCACAGGCAACACGGCGCTTGAAATCAGAAGGGCGCGTCTCGCGGCGAGGGGCGAGGCACTCCTCGGTCTTGATGGCCTCATCACCCCCCGCGAACCCAACAGCCCGCTCGTTGTCCCGCAGGGGCTGGACACAAGCGCCGTGTCACATGACGATCTTGGTGCGCTGGGCGTGCTGCAAAAGCGCCTGCCCCTTGGGGCCATTCATGCCGCAACCCTGCATGGCGATATGGGCCATCGCCGCGCCAATGAGGGCAGCAATGCCTGGTGTATTGCCCCGCATCGCACGGCGACGGGGCGCCCCATTCTGGCCAATGATCCGCACCTCTCCTTCGGCGTGCCAGGCCCTCGTTATGTGATCCATCTCACAGCCTCGGGTCTGGATGTGATCGGGGCAGGTACGCCGGGGATGCCCGGCATCATGCAGGGCCATAATGCCGATATTGCCTTCGGGCGTACCAATTTCCATATCGATCAGGAGGATCTGTTCGTTCTGAACACCCATCCCGATCATCCCGACCGCTACTGGCATGACGGGGCATGGCGGGAGATGACACGCAGGCGCGAGACCATCGCCATACGCGGTGCCGCCCCTCGGGAAATCGTGCTGCGCTACGCCGCGCAGGGGCCGGTGATTGCACAGGATCTCTCCCGGCGACGTGCCATTGCGGTATCCGCCACATGGCTGGCACCGGGGGCCAACGCCCTGCTGGGTAATATCGGCATCAATCTTGCCAGGGACTGGCCCCAGTTCCGCGAGGCTTTGCGCCATCACACAAGCCCGACCAATTTCACCTATGCAGACCGGCACGGTAATATCGGCTGGCAGGCTGCTGGCGGGCTTCCCCGCCGTCGCCCGCATCATGATGGCCTCATGCCTGCCCCCGGCGATGGAAGTTTCGACTGGCTGGGATTACGCCCGCTTGAGGACCTGCCCCACCAGTTCAATCCGGCCAAGGGCTGGTTCAGCACCTCCAATGAAATGAACCTGCCAGAGCCGCCGAGTTTCACCATCAGCCATGAATGGAGCCCGCCCTATCGCCATGAACGGGTGGAGCAGGTGCTCGATGCCACCCCTCGGGCCAGCCTGGCGGACAGCATCGCTCTGCAGCACGACACGCTTTCGCTTCTGGCGCTGCGAATGGTCGCGCTGCTACCGGAGCATGACACGCGTGATACGCTCTCCCGGTCCGCGCTGCCCCTGTTGAAAAACTGGGACGGTCATGTGACGGCCAGCAGTGCTGCCGCAGCGCTTTACGAAGTCTGGGTGACCCGGCTTGGCAAGGCGCTGCATGAGCGCTTCATCCCGTCCGCACTCGACGATCTTCTCGCAGCCGAACTCAGCCCCGTGACGCAGCTTGGTCTGCTGGAAAACGCCCGGAATTTCGGTGGCACGTCACCGGAGCAGCACCGCGAGGCGTTCATGCTGGAACAACTCGACCGGGCCTATGCCGAATGTGTCTCACTGATGGGGCCATTGCCCGCTGCCTGGCAATGGGGACGCCTGCATAGTTTGACCCTGCATCACGCTCTGGAAAACGATCCCGCCATCGCCGCCAGATTTCCCTCGCCGGGTGGTCCTGCCTTTGGTTCGGGCGGTGACCACTACACCGTCATGGCGCGTTGGTACGATCCCGGCCATGTGAAGGACAACCCCTATGCCGTAACGGGCGGGGCGAGCTTCCTGATGGTATGCGATGTAGGCGCATGGGATAATTCGCTCTTTCTCAACTTCCCCGGACAATCAGGCGATCCGGCCTCGCCCCATTATGCCGATCTGTTTTCGCCCTGGTACAAGGGCGAGATGCAGCGCTTGCCATTTTCCCCTGCCCAGGTGGATCGCCTTGGCGTCAAACGCGCGCTTCTGACGCCCAGAGGGTAAGATTTGCTCCGAGCCATGCAGGCCGGGCTTTTCAGAGGCGTGAGAGCCACGAGGTTGGCGGGCGCGGATAGGGCCAGTTTCTGGCCTGGAAATAGGCAGCCAGTCGTTCATCGATGCGGTCTGTCGTCTGCTGTGCCTCCTGCGCCAATCCCTGACGCAGGGTTCCGGGCACCCCCAGCAACGGCCCTGCCATATGCACGGCTGTCCCCGCTGCAGACGCAGCCGACGCGACACCAATACCGGCACCCGGCATGGCCCCTGTGGTGCTGGTCGTGACAAAGCTCAGCAAGAGCGTGTGTCGACTGCCCGCCTCCGCCAGAACGGTCCTGACCTGAAGCTCTGCCTTGCCCGCACCATAGCCGATCAGCAGGCGCGCCACGGTGCTGCCGGGCCGGATTTTGGTCAGTGTGCAGGTCAGGGTCATATCGGCGGGCTGTCCCGATGCCACCACAGCAAGATGGCGGGCAGACAGCATTTTCTGCAAATCGTTCATCAGTGCCACGCGGGTTGTCGCCACGGCTGCGTCATGACGCCGGGCACGATCGGCCTTGCGGGGCGGCACGCTTTCATCGTCGATCACAAGGGCAATCTGATGGGGTGGCAGGAGGGAGGGATCACTGGCCCTGACTTCGGACGCCACATGCGTTCCGGCGCAGCCAGCCAGCAGGAGAAGGGGCAGCAGGATGGCGAGCCATTCCTGCAGCGTCCTGAGACACATCTTTACGGTATTCATGCAGCCAGTATCGCCAGCGCGTCGCTGGCCCGCTAACATGATCAGGGCATATACCAACAGGATCGGGCCATAATGGGTATAAACGCACCCCTGCTGATCGACCGTATCGGAAGCGAGGCTGATCTGTTTCTCGACCGCGATCGTGATCGCACTGAGAGTATTGCCCTTCATCGGCACCCGCACGGTGAACTTGGCCTGATAAGGCGGGGGCATATTGTTACGGCTACCGAACAGGCGCGATGGATGATCCCCGCCGGTCAGGCCTACTGGGTTCCACCTTACATGACCCATGGTGGCGACATGGCCGGGGTCGATGGGTGCCGGCTCTATATCTCCGCTTCTCTCGCCCAGGCGCTCATGCCGAGCGAACCTGCTGCCCTGACCGCGACACCTCTGATGGAAGCGCTGATGTCACGTTGGGAGCGCGATCTGCAGGCCCCCTGTTCCGTGCGCCCGATTGACCATCATCTTCTGGCCGTCATGCGTGATGAAATTGAGAGCAATCTTGCGAGCCCCGTACTTTTGCCCATGCCGCGTCATGCCCTGACTCGCGCTGTGCTGTCGGAGTGGGCCCGCCATTGTGAGGAAAAACTGTCGCTCGATGACCTTGCATCGAAATGTGGTCTGTCCCGGCGGAGCTTCACGCGTCGTTTCAATACCGAAACAGGCTTGTCGCCGGGGGCGTGGATGCAGATTGCCCGCATCATACGAGGCTGTCAGCTTTTGGCAGCCGGATTACCGGTTACCGAAATCGCGCTCATGCTTGGTTATGAAAGCGTGACGAGTTTTGTCACACTGTGTCGGGCCCATACCGGGTTCAATCCGACAACACTCAGGCAGAAAATCTGAAAGGCAACCTGTCGTGATAACTGCCGTGATATTGGATCAGGGGGAGAGTGCTCTCCCCCGCCCATATCCCGTCCGATCAATACGGGATGACCTGTCAGAGGCGACCCATAAGGATAAGAATCAACAGAACAAGAACAATCAGTCCGACGCCGCCGCCAGCGCCATAACCGGTCCAGGCCGTGCCATACCAGCCGCCATAGCCACCGAATGTGCCGAGCAGAAGAAGAACGATGATGATGATGACAATGAGATTCATGGCGAGCCCCTGTGATCGGTAGCCTTGATTGCGCCACCGTAATCCTATCACGCCCCAAAGGCTGGCAAGTTCGCCCTATGACCCCCGGCGGCCCATATTTTAGGTTTGCCGGGTATTCCTGCCACAGCTGTTACAAGATTGCTGGAAGAGAGCCCCATCGCGCACAGCGCATTTCAGGCTGCGTCTCTCAATCATGACAGTGCTGGTTTACCTGTTTCATAACCGCAACCGGATTGTTCGTTAACGCCCTCCCTGCGTCACGACGCCCCTCCCCGGAATAAACACTCTGCTGATCCACGCGCCCTTATCGTTGAGGCTGTGCATCGGCCCGCATCCGGATGGGTATCACTGACCACGGCTCGCCCTCGCTCCCGGGCTTCGCCCAGGCGGCCCGTATCCTGCGGTGTTTCTCCTATGAGATTCCTATACGGCGTGAGGTCTCTTCCTCTGTCATCCCTACGCCCCCCAGCCGGATAATACCCCCCTCACTCTGGGAGCTTTCCTATGCTGGACAGTCTTTACTGCGCGCTTGGCCTCATGGGTTTTGCGCTGTGCCTCGGTTTCATTTCGGTCTGCAAGAGGATCTGACATGACGCCCGATTTCGTTCTGGCGGGCCTCGTGACCCTTGGCTTGCTGGCTTATGTCACCGCCGTCCTTATCCGCCCCGAAAGGTTCTGATCATGACCCTCTCAGGCTGGATCACCCTTGCGGTGTTCTTTCTGTGCGTGGTGGCCATTACGCGCCCGCTGGGTGGCTTTCTCAAACGTGTGCTCGAAGGCGAGAAGCATCTTTTCCAGCGACCTTTCGGCGGGCTGGAACGCCTCATGTATCGCCTTGCAGGCGTTGACCCGAAGCGCGAGCAATCCTGGTCGCATTATGCGCTGGCCGTGATCCTGTTCAAGATTTTCTGCTTTGTCGCCGTCTTTGCTCTGCTGCGCCTTCAGGGAATCCTGCCGTCCAATCCGGCGGGTCTGGGTGCGGTATCACCCGACCTGGCCTATAATACGGCTGTCAGCTTCCTGACCAACACCAACTGGCAGAGCTACGGTGGTGAGACCACGCTGAGCCCGCTCAGCCAGATGCTGGCCCTCACGGTTCAGAACTTCGTTTCCGCTGCTGCGGGCATCGCCATTGCAGCCGCCATCATGCGCGGCTTCGTGCGACGCAGCGCCTCCACAATCGGCAATTTCTGGGTCGATCTGGTGCGTGTCACTCTTTATGTGCTGCTGCCCGCCTGCATATTGCTCACCCTGTTCTTCGTGCTGGAAGGTGTTCCGCAAACCCTGACAGGGTCGGCCTCCATCTTCACACTTGAAGGCGCAAGACAGACGATCGCGCTGGGGCCTGTGGCGACTCAGGAAGCCATCAAGATGCTCGGCACGAATGGCGGCGGCTATTTCAACGTCAACTCTGCTCATCCTTTCGAAAACCCGAATGCGCTGACCAATTTCGTCCAGATGCTTTGCATCTTCGCGCTGGGAGCCGGGCTTACCAACATGTTCGGTCGCATGATCGGGCAGGAAAAGCAGGGCTGGGCCATTTTCTCGGCCATGTCGGCGCTTTTTCTCATCGGCGCGGGCGTTCTCTACTGGTCGGAGGCCCACGCCAATCCGCTCTTTGCGTCGCTGGGTCTGGATGGCACGCTGGGGAATATGGAAGGCAAGGAAACGCGCTTTGGCATTGCTGCCTCCGCGCTTTTTGCCACGGTCACGACCGATGCCTCCTGCGGGGCGGTCAACGCCATGCATGAGAGTTTTCTCCCGCTCGGCGGCATGGTGCCGCTTATCAACATGATGCTGGGTGAGGTGATTTTCGGCGGCGTCGGTTCGGGGCTGTACGGGTTCCTACTCTTTGCGCTCATTGCTGTTTTCATGGCGGGCCTGATGGTCGGGCGCACCCCCGAATATCTGGGGAAGAAAATCGAGGCGCGCGAAATCAAGATGACCATGCTGGCCGTGCTTTGCCTGCCGCTTGTCATGCTGGGCTTCACAGCACTTGCCGTCGTGCTGCCAGCGGGCCTTTCGGCACTATCTGCCAGCGGCCCGCATGGTTTTTCCGAAGCGCTTTATGCCTACACCTCAGCCGCCGCCAATAATGGCAGTGCCTTTGCAGGGCTGACAGCGAACAGTTTCTGGAACGTCACGCTGGGTATCGGCATGATGATCGGGCGGTTTTTCGTGATCATTCCAGCACTCGCCATTGCCGGCTCCATGGCTGCCAAGAAAGTGGCTGCCCCGACACCCGGTACCTTCCCGACCGATAACGGCCTCTTCATTGCGCTTGTCGCCGGGGTGATCGTGATCGTTGGCGGCCTCACCTTCCTCCCTGCCCTCGCTCTCGGCCCGATTGTCGAGCATCTCGCCATGCTCCACGGCACGACCTACTGAAAGGCGCCCATACGATGATCTCCTTTCCCTCACCCGCGCCTGGGTCCCATGCCGAGGCACCGTCGAAGCGCCCGCCCTCACGCCCGAAATCGGGTGTGCTGAATGCAGCGCTCGTGCTTCCCGCACTGGCTGAAAGCCTGCGCAAGCTCGACCCGCGTATCATGATCCGCAACCCGGTCATGTTCGTCGTCGAGATCGTCACCTGTCTGACAACCGCGCTGCTTTTGCGCGACCTCATCAAAGGTGTCCCCCATACCGGGTTTGCCCTGCAGATCACGCTCTGGCTGTGGTTCACGCTGCTTTTCGCCAATTTTGCCGAAGCCATCGCCGAAGGGCGTGGCAAGGCGCAGGCCGACTCACTGCGTCGCACCCGCACGGAGACGCGTGGCAAGCGCCTTTTGCCCAGTGATACAGGCGCTTTCGGTCCTGCCGGACTGTATGAGGAAATTCCTGCCCCCGAACTGGTTGTGGGCGATGTGGTCCTGGTCGAGGCGGGCGATTTCATCCCGAGCGACGGGGAGGTAATTGAAGGCATTGCCTCGGTTGACGAATCAGCCATTACGGGTGAGTCAGCCCCCGTCATTCGCGAAAGTGGCGGCGATCGATCGGCCGTCACAGGCGGCACACGTGTGCTGTCGGACTGGGTGATCGTGCGCATCACGGCAGCCCAGGGCTCGACCTTCCTTGATCGCATGATCTCTCTCGTAGAGGGCGCACAGCGACAGAAAACCCCCAATGAGATTGCCCTGACCATCCTTCTGGCTGGCATGACGCTCATATTCATCATCGCCGTGGCGACCATTCCGTCGTTTGCGCATTACGCTGGCGGCTCGATTTCGGTCATGGTGCTCGTGGCCCTGTTCGTCACGCTCATTCCCACCACCATCGGGGCGCTTCTCTCGGCAATCGGCATTGCTGGCATGGACAGGCTGATCCGCTTCAATGTGCTCGCGATGTCGGGCCGTGCGGTTGAAGCCGCGGGCGATGTGGATACGCTCCTGCTCGACAAGACTGGCACCATCACAATCGGCGACCGTCAGGCCTGCGCCTTCATGCCCGTGCCGGGCGTGACCGAACAACAGCTTGGCGATGCGGCACAACTGGCCTCGCTGGCCGACGAAACGCCGGAAGGCCGCTCCATTGTCGTGCTGGCCAAGACGCGTTTCGGGTTGCGTGGACGCGAACTCAACGCCGCAGGTGCACAGTTCGTCCCGTTTACGGCCCAGACACGCATGAGCGGCGTCAATATCGGCACCAGACAGATACGCAAGGGCGCGGTTGAGAGCGTGCTTGAAGCTGCTGGGCCAAACGCCCCCTCCGCCGCCCAGATACGCAGTATCGCCGATGGCATCGCCCGTCAGGGTGGCACCCCGCTTGCGGTCATGGATGACACGCATCTGCTGGGTGTGGTGCATCTCAAGGATGTGGTGAAAGGCGGCATACGCGAACGCTTCGCCGAGTTGCGTCGCATGGGCATACGCACGGTCATGATTACGGGTGACAACCCCCTGACTGCCGCCGCCATCGCCGCTGAGTCGGGCGTGGATGACTTCCTGGCCCAGGCCACACCCGAAGCCAAGCTGGCCCTGATCCGCAGCGAGCAGGCTTCGGGCAAGCTCGTGGCCATGTGCGGCGATGGTACGAACGATGCCCCCGCCCTTGCTCAGGCCGATGTGGGCGTTGCCATGAATACCGGCACTGTCGCCGCCCGCGAGGCTGGCAACATGGTCGATCTCGACAGCGACCCGACAAAACTGATCGAGATCGTCGGTATCGGCAAGCAGCTGCTCATGACGCGCGGTGCGCTCACGACTTTCTCGATCGCCAATGACGTGGCCAAGTATTTCGCCATCATTCCTGCGATGTTCGTCGGGTTCTATCCTGCGCTGTCCAGCCTCAACATCATGCATCTGGCCACCCCGGAAAGCGCCGTGCTTTCAGCGATCATCTTCAACGCCCTGATCATTATCGCGCTCATCCCGCTTGCACTGCGTGGCGTGGCGTATCGCCCGGTAGGTGCGGCGGCGCTGCTGCGGCGCAACCTGCTTATCTACGGTGTTGGCGGGCTCATCGTACCGTTCATCGGCATCAAGCTGATCGATCTGCTCATCACCCATATCGGTCTGGCCTGAGGAGGCCATCATGGTTCTATCCCAGTTGCGCCCTGCGCTAGTTCTTTTTCTCCTTCTTTCTGCCCTCACCGGTCTGGCCTACCCTCTTGGGATGACCGCCCTGTCAGGCCTGATCCTGCCCGACAAGGCGGCGGGCAGCCTGATCCACGACAAGGGAAATGTTGTCGGTTCTGCCCTGATCGGACAGAATTTCACCTCCCCGCGCTATTTCCACGGTCGCCCTTCGGCCACAATGGGGCCAGATCCGAAGGACCCCGGCAAAACAATCCCGATGCCCTATAATGGGGCTGCCTCTCTGGCTTCCAATGCCGGCCCGACATCACGGGCCCTCATCGAGCGCGTCACCCAGAGCGCCGCCGCATTGCGTGCCGAAAATCCTGAGGCCATGGCACGGGGCTGGCATATTCCGATTGACCTCGTCACCACATCGGCCAGTGGCCTCGACCCTGACATCTCACCCGAGGCAGCGCTGTTTCAAGTCCTGCGCGTGGCAAAGGCACGGGGCCTTGATGAAGCGCGTATTCGTCATCTGGCTCTGCAGCAGACAAGCCAGCCCTTTCTGGGCTTCCTCGGTGAGCCCCATGTGAATGTTCTGGCACTCAACCGGGCGCTCGATAGAATGGCGCAATAGCCGGTCCAACCTGCCCAGATGCCAGATCGCGGCACCCGGGCAAGCCATGATAATCATCAGATCTATGAACAGGCGCAGCCGCAAGACCGGACCAGGGAACGCGATGACGAGACAGGATTATGACCGCCCCGACCCTGACGCCCTATTGCGTCAGGGCTGCGGCGAAAGACGCCGGGGCCGGCTGAAAATCTTTCTCGGCGCGGCGCCAGGTGTCGGCAAGACATTTGAAATGCTGAGCAGCGCCCGGCATCTGATGCAGGAGGGGGTCGATCTGGCAATCGGCGTCGTGGAGACGCATGGCCGTGCTGAAACACAGGCGCTTGTCGAGGGCCTGCCTGTCATCGCGGCCGGTTCCGTCGCCTATCGCGGTCAGATCCTGCGCGAGATGGATCTCGATGCCATTCTCGCCCGGCGCCCCACCCTCGCTCTCGTCGATGAACTGGCGCACAGCAACGCGCCCGGCTCCCGCCACCCGAAGCGGTGGATGGATGTCGAGGAGCTTCTCAATGCGGGGATCGATGTTTTCACCACCGTCAATATCCAGCACCTTGAAAGCCTGAATGATATCGTAGCCTCGATCACCCGGGTGCGCGTGCGCGAGACCGTGCCCGACCATGTGATCGAGAGCGCCGATGAGCTCGAACTGGTCGATCTGACACCGGGCGACCTGCTGCAGCGCATGCGCGATGGAAAGATCTATGCGGCCCACACGGCAGGCCGGGCGCTGCTGCATTATTTCTCGCCCGGCAACCTGACCGCCCTGCGCGAACTGGCCTTGCGCCAGACGGCCCAGCAGGTGGACGCGCAGCTGGTCGATCACATGAAGGCCAACGCCATAGCGGGGCCTTGGGCGGCCGGTGAACGCGTGATGGTTTGCCTGACCCTGCAGGATGGCGATGCGGGTCTTGTGCGCTACGGCAAGAGACTGGCCGACCGGCTTCATGCGCCCTGGATCGTTCTGCATGTGGAAACCAGCCGCGACCTGACCGAGGAGGCCCGCGCGCGCATGGCCTCACAGATGCATCTCGCCCAGTCGCTCGGTGCAGAGACGGTGACAGTGCCCGGCCATGATATTGCCCTCGATGCCCTGGCCTATGCCCGCGCCCAGAATGTGACGCAGATCGTCGCGGCGCATCCGGCGGGCACGGGTTGGCTCGGTCGGCTGAGGCAGCTTATCGGTCGATCAACAACTGAACGGCTGATTCAGCGCTCGGAGAATTTTCCGGTTCATGTCGTACCCCGTTCAGGCGAGGCGATGGACCACCGGATCTACGAAAATCCTCCCCCACGTTTTTCGCCCTATCTGGCGAGCACGGCCATCGTCCTCTGTGCTCTGGGGCTGGCCCTGTTGCTTCGGCAGGGTTTCGAGGTCAGTAATGTGTCACTGGCCTTTCTGACCGCCATATTGGGAGTGGCCGTGGCCTACGGGCTGGGTCCCTCGCTCTGGGCATCCATTTTCGGCATGCTGTGCTTCAACTTCTTTTTCCTGCCGCCGCTTTATACCCTGACCATTGCAGCCCCCGATAATGTCGTGGCGCTGTTCTTCTTTTTTGCCACGGCATTGATTGCAGGCAATCTGGGCGCCCGCGTACGCAGTCAGGCTGTTGTGGCGCGCCACCGTGCAGAGATCACCCAGTCACTCTATCGTTTCAGCCGCACCATCACCGGCATGTCCACGCTCGACGACCTGCTCTGCTCTGTCACCCGGCAGATTGCGACCCTGCTCGATTGTCACGTCGTGCTTCTCATGCCCGATGGCGGCAGACTAGCCGTACAGGCGCAATCGGACAAAGCCCACCCCCCGGGAGAGGACGATCTGGCGGCGGCAAGCTGGGCCTGGAAGCATAGCCGTTTGGCCGGGCGCGGGTCTGACAGCCTTCCCGGCGTACAATGGCTGTTCATTCCCCTGCGCACGGCGCGTGGGCCCGTAGCTGTGATCGGCCTGTACCGCGAGAAACCGGGCCAGTTGCTCGATGCCGAGCAGCAGAGTTTGCTGGACGCGCTGGCGGACCAAACAGCCTCGGCCCTCGAAAGCCTGCTGCTGACCCGTGATCTCGACAGGGTACGCCTGGAAGCCGAGACGGACAGGCTGCGGGGGGCCCTTCTGACCTCCATTTCCCATGATCTGCGCACCCCGCTCGCCTCCATTCTGGGAGCAGCATCGAGCCTGCGCGATTATGGCGAGGTACTGGGAGAGGAAGGAAGAAGCGAGCTTCTCTCGACCCTGACGGATGAGGCCGAACGCCTGAACCGCTTCGTGGGTAATCTGCTCGACATGACACGGATTGAAGCCGGCGCCCTCCCCCTGCGCCATGACAGTGTGGACTGCGCCGAGGTGGCGGCGACAGCCCTAGCACGCGCGGCGAAACTACTGGAGCATCATCACGTCACCCTCGATACCGCATCGACCCTCCCCATGCTCGATCTCGATGCTGTGCTGCTGGAGCAATCTCTATTCAATATCCTCGACAATGCAGCAAAATATACCCCCGCAGAGACTGCCATTACGCTGCGCCTCGCCATGCGCCATTCAAGGCTCGTGATCGCGATTGAGGATGAGGGGCCGGGATTTGGTGATCGTGATCCAGCAGAGATTTTTGGCAAGTTCACACGCTTTGCCGCGGCCGATACGGCCCGTGCAGGGACTGGCCTCGGCCTCGCCATTGCCCGTGGTTTTGTCGAGGCAATGGGTGGCGATATTGAGGCCGCAAACCGTACGGACAGGCAAGGAGCGGTTTTTACCCTGCGCTTTCCGCTGCCAGCCTCACAGGCGATGCGCCAGATTGTGCCCGACAGGACCGGCCCGGAAACCCGTGACGGAAGAAAGTCCCTGTGAGAAGTTTGCCCCCAAAGAAACTGTTTCCCTGCGGGCAGCCCTATCGCCGGGTGAGTCCGATGACCATCAACCGTGCCAAAGACACGGTCCCATGCCCTATCCGATCCTGCTCGAAGTCCCTGCCCCATGAGTGACCCGATCCTTCTCGTTGTTGACGATGAGCCCGCAATTCGCAGGCTGCTGCGCACCACGCTGGCCAGTCAGTCATGGCGCGTGCTCGAAGCTGGAACAGGCGAGAACGCGCTGCGGGTGGCCAGTGAAACACCGCCTGACCTCGTCCTGCTCGACCTGGGCCTGCCTGACCATGATGGGATCGAGATCCTGCGCAGGCTAAGGGCGTTGCATCCGGCCCTTCCGGTCGTGATCCTTTCTGTGCGCGATGATGAGCGGGGCAAGGTAGCTGCTCTGGAAGCCGGCGCCGATGACTACGTGACCAAGCCGTTCAGCATGGCAGAACTCGTGGCCCGCCTGCGCAATGCGCTGCGTCATGCCCTGCAGCAACAGGGGACAACGCCCCTCTTCACCTCCGGTGATCTGTCGATCGATCTGGTGAAACGACAAATCTTCCGTGCCGGGACCGAGCTGAAACTCTCTCCCCGGGAATGGGATATTCTGCGAATGCTCGTGCGCTACGCCGGGCGCGTTCTGACCCATCGCACCATCATGAGCGAGCTCTGGGGTGCCAGCGGTGATGTGCAGCAGTTGCGAGTCTATATCCGACAGATACGACAGAAGATCGAAACTGACCCGGAACAGCCTCACCACATCATCACCGAGACCGGTATCGGCTATCGTCTGGTGCAAGGGGAGTGAAAGCGAAATTCACCTCGCTTGGAGCAGTATCGCAATCGTAACGGCAACAGGCCATCGTAAAGAAAATTTTGTCTTTCACCGCCACTTTTCAAATTTACGAAATTAACCAAAAATATCAGTCATCACACCGGATATCAAATTCCAGTTTGATGGTGGCGCATCGAATACTTGCTGCTGCAGCAAGGCCTCAAGACAGACATCTTTCTGCCATTAATCTGTCGTTAATTGCGAATTGACTCTCATAACAAATTTGTGATCAAGTAACCGGGCGCTGGAGGAATGTAACGCCGCCAGGGCAGGAAGAAACGGGATCATGATGCGTGACGGAGCAGTAACGTTCCTGCCATGCCTCATGACGAAATCATTCGAGGGTGACATGGCAAACAGGTTCCGAAAGAGAGCGATGCTCAATCTGTTGCTGGCCGGATCGATGGTCGCAACATTCACCAGCCAGGCGGCTTTTGCCCAGCTTAACCCCGACGCCCTGCGTGAGGCGTTCCGCGTTGCGCCCCGCCCCGGCATGATGCCGCATGGCGCAAAACTGTATCCGGGCAGTTCGCTGAATGGCGTGCCCGGCTTCCCGTTGCCCACCATCCACACCCAGAAGGCCTACGACCCGCAGGACAGCTTCACGGCGCGATGGACGCGTGCCGATGCCATGCAGATCAAGGCCCATTCCGACACCTCGGCCGGTGCAGGCAAGAATTCGCTTCCCGAGCAGCTCGTCATGCCTGATGTCCCCGCCGATTTTCCGGCAACCAACCCTGATGTGTGGGTCTGGGACACTTGGACGCTCATCGACAAGAAAGCCAATCAGTTCAGCTATAACGGTTGGGAAGTTATTTTCTGCCTGACCGCCGACAAGAACGCCGGTTATGGCTTCGATGACCGTCACACCCATGCCCGTATCGGCTATTTCTACCGCCGCGCAGGCATCCCGGCGAGCCGTCGCCCGACCAACGGGGGCTGGATCTATGGTGGACACCTGATCCCTGAAGGGGCGCAGGAACAGGTTTTTGCCGGCACGACTTATACCATCACCGCCGAATGGTCCGGCTCGATGCGTCTGCTCGATCCCACGAGTAACAAGGTATCGCTGTTCTATACTGATATGGCATTCAACCGGAACGCGGCAGGCCAGGATATCACTCCCTCACAGGCGGTGATCACTCAAAGCCTTGGCCAGATCCATGCCGATTTCAACCATGTCTGGTTTACGGGCTTCACGCAGCACACGCCGCTTCTGCGCCCCGACGGCGTTCTCTATCAGAATGGCGCGCAGAACCCGTATTACAACTTCCGCGATCCGTTCACCTTCGAGGACCCCCAGCACCCGGGCACCAACTATATGGTGTTTGAGGGCAACACGCCCGGTGAGCGTGGGCTCGCCAACTGCACGGCGGAGGATCTGGGTTATCGCGCCAATGACCCGCACGCCGAGACCGTTCAGCAGGTGCTGAACACGGGTGCATATTACCAGAAGGCCGCCATTGGCTTGGCAGTCGCCGAGAATGGCTCCCTGTCGAAGTGGAAGTTCCTGTCACCGCTGATCGAAGCCAATTGCGTGAACGATCAGACCGAACGTCCGCAGATGTATATCAAGGACGGAAAGTACTACATTTTCACCATCAGCCATCGCACGACCTATGCGGCCGGTGTGGACGGACCTGACGGTGTCTATGGCTTCGTCGGCAATGGCATCCGCAGTGATTTCCAGCCCATGAACTACGGAAGCGGGCTGATGCTCGGCAACCCGACCAACCTGAATATTGCGGCTGGCACCGACTATGATGCCAACCCGGACCAGAACCCGCGCGCCTTCCAGTCCTACTCGCATTACGTCATGCCGGGCGGGCTCGTGGAATCCTTCATCGACACGGTTGACGGACGTCGTGGCGGTGCGCTGTCACCGACCGTCAAGGTTCGCATCCGTGGCGATGCGTCGATTGTCGACACACGCTATGGCAATAACGGCCTTGGTGGGTACGGCGATATTTCGGCCAATCGTGCCGACATCAATATCGTCGGTTTCATTCAGGATCTGATCAGCCAGCAAAAGCAGATCGGCCCGGATGTGAATGCCCGCATGAATGCCTTTCTGACCACACAACAATAAGCGTCTGGTGATCGGCCTGCCCCGTGCAGGCCGGTCACTTTCCTTTGGGTATCCTCAGCTTCGGGTGATGATGTCACAGCGCCATAAACGGTTTTTTTCTTGCGCAATACTTTGCGCGTTCTCCGGGCTCATCGCGCCCCTGACGGCCATGACGGCCTGTCCTGCCGCTGCGCAGGAGTCAAACCCGACAGGCAATTACTCGAATACCAAGATCGAGACACCGCAATGGCGTCCCGCGCTGCATTTTTCTCCTCGCGCGCACTGGATGAATGACCCCAACGGGCCGTTCTGGCTGGATGGGACATGGCATCTTTTTTATCAGTATAATCCGGATGGCATGGTGTGGGGTCATACCTCATGGGGTCACGCGACCAGTCATGACCTTCTGCACTGGCATGAGGAACCCGTTGCGCTCGCCGCTTCGCCCGGACGGGACATGTTTTCAGGGTCAGTCGTGGTGGATCGGGATAATCGCTCTGGTCTGGGCAAAAACCACATTCCGCCATTAATTGCGCTCTACACCACTGTTTTCTCGCAGGATCCGGCCCACCCTGACGGTACGCAGGCACAATCACTTGCCTATAGCCTTGATCGCGGCGCAACGTGGGAACACCACGAGCGCAACCCGATACTCACATTGTCTCCGGACTCACGGCAATTCCGTGATCCGTCAGTGGTGTGGTACGCGCCGGGGCAATACTGGGTCATGACGACCGTCGTCGCCGATGCGCAGCTGGTCAAGCTCTATCGTTCCCGCGACCTGAAGCACTGGGATTTTCTGAGCGATTTTCAGCCGAACGGTTATCGCAAGCCCGGCATGCTGTGGGAGATGCCCACGCTTGTCGCGCTCGATCTGGATGGAAATCGTAAGGACACCCGCTGGGTCATGATCGTCAGCGTCAATCCCTGGAGTATTGCCGGGGGATCCGGGGTGGAATATTTCACAGGCCGCTTTGACGGCACGAAATTTATCGCCGATCCTCTTCCTCCTGAAGGGGCCGATCCATCGGCCTATCACTGGCTCGATCATGGAGCCGATAATTATGCGGCCATACGCATTGCCAACACGCCAGATCTGTCGCCCCGCCTGATAAGCTGGATGAGCAACTGGGATTATGCTGACAAGCTCCCTACCGCACCCTGGCGCGGCCAGATGACCTTGCCAGTTGCGCTCTCGCTCAGGACACTGCGTGGCAAGCCGCATCTCTATCAGGCTCCGACACCCGAATACGACGCCCTCGTCGCCCGCTCTCCTTCCCGCAGATGTGCAAGTCATGTGCTGTCCGCAGGTGTAGTCTGGCCCCTGCCCGTACAGCACGAAGTGGAGGATATCTCATTGACCCTGCACAGCGACGGCAAGGGGCAGGCAGGCATCACGGTGCGTCAATCTCAAGATGCTCAGGAAGGGACGCGAATCAGCTATGATTTTGCCCGCCACCTGCTGTCGCTGGATCGCTCCCATTCCGGAGTGACCGATTTTTCAGGCAAGTTCAGCCCGATCCACATTGCCTCATTGCTCCCGCACAACAACACCATCACCCTGCACCTCGTGGTAGACCATTCCTCTGTCGAAATTTTCGCCAATGACGGTGAATTAAGGATAACGGATCTGATCTTTCCCCATGAAGGCAGCACGCACATCTCGCTGTTTGCGCAGGATGCCCCGGCATTGGTCAAGACTCTGCACGTCACCGGGCTCGATCATTGAACGGATGCTCAATGACCGCCATTCTGAAACAAAAGGCGTGCCGCACCCAACACGCGCTGCTGGTACGCCAGATTGAGCGCGATGGTATGCGAATGGTAATTACCGACCGCCCTCATGAGATCACCATGAGATTCATTGAGATAGAGGCGCATGATGGCCCCCGCTGCGCTGATATTATAACAAGGCTGGGTCAGCAGATTGCGGTAAACCCTTTGCGGCGTAGCATGGGTAAACTGCGCAATAGGCCCAAGCCACAACGTGTTGACCTGCATCACACCGAGGTCATCCGTTCCGTTACTATTATGACGCACCATGCCGTTACGACCATTTTCCGCCCCCAGAATTGCGGGAAGAACCCTGGGTGGCAAATGGTACAGGGAAGCAACAAAAATCATGCAGCTCGCATACGCAACGGCCATATTGCGCTACACTCCTCCCCGATTCAGGGCTTTTCATATCGGACACATTATTGATGCGCCTTTTTGATACGTTAGCACAGCCCCGTTGCGCCAAAACATGCGAATGGTCCGTCCGGACCACGCAGCGCCCCGACCAGACCGAAGGCGCCAATATCGGCGTTCCCTCCGATACCGACGAGGCCGGGTTCACGCTGCTCGAATTGCTGGTGGTGATTGCCATTCTCGGTTTGCTGATCGGTCTCGTCGCGCCCGCCGCATTGCGTCAGCTGGGTGGCGCACGCAATTCTGTTGCTCATCAATCCATTCAGCGGCTGGGCGAGGTTCTGGATCTGTATCGTCTCGACACGGGAAGCTACCCCAGCACTGAAGACGGGCTGCACGCGCTGATCGAACGTCCGCAGGACGCCGAGAACTGGAACGGGCCTTACCTCAAGGATAATGCTGACCCCAAGGACCCGTGGCACCACCCCTACCTCTACAGCAATCCCTCTGAACGACCGGGCCATGATTATGACCTCTGCTCGAAGGGCGCTCACGAAGCGACGAGCGATCGCGCTGCCATGATCTGCAATCCCTGAGCGCCCCCATGAATTTCGCGCTCCCTCTCCATACAGGCCTCGTCATCGCCTCGCCGTTCATCGGATCCTTTCTCGGTGTGCTTGCCTGGCGGCTGCCAGAGGGGCGCTCGCCTTTCTTTACCCGGTCACACTGCCCGAACTGCGATTGCGTGCTTGGCGCCCGCGATCTCATACCGCTGGTCAGCTACGCCATACAGCGTGGCAAATGCCGCTATTGCCAGTCGGCTATCGATGCGTTCCACCCGGCGATGGAAGTCGCGGCCCTGATCGTTGCGGGAGCCGCTGACTGGGCCGTGCATATGGCGCCGGATCGTCTCGACCTGACTCATCTCATGATTCAGGGATGCCTGTTTGGCTGGTGGCTCTTGTTGCTCGCAGCCATCGATTTGCGCAGCACAACCCTGCCGGATTGCCTGACTCTTCCCTTGCTCGGTATCGGGCTCGCCTTCGCAGCGCAGCATAGTCGCGCCGAGTTTCATCTGCACAGTCTGGCTGCCTTGCTGGGCTGGGCCGCATTTGGCGGCGTCGCGCTGCTTTATCGCAAGTTGCGGGCGCGGGATGGGCTTGGCGGTGGCGATGCCAAGCTGCTTGCCGCCGGAGGCGGGTGGCTGGGACCATTCATCCTGCCCGAGATCGTATTCATGGGTGCTGTCGTCACACTGGCCGGCGCGTGGCTTACGCGAAAAGCAAGCCTGAGCGCGCAGATGCGTATCCCCTTCGGCCCAGGGCTCGCCTTTGCCCTCTGGGGCGGCTGGTTGCTCAAGATCATCGGACAGTCCTATGGCTGAGCGTCAGCATGACGGCCGTCTGGAGGCGTTAGCTTCCCTGCTGGTCGACAGAGGATATTGCGACCATCGAGGGCTGGACCGCGCTGCACGTGCCGCAGAGCAGAGCGGCGGTCGCCTCGACCAGATCTTGCTGCAACTGGGTCTGGTGTCAGAAGCGCTCATGGCCAGAAGCTATGCTGAGTTGCTCGATATTCCTCTTGCAGGTGCTGATCATTATCCGGCCGATCCGGTTCTGACCGGGCAGCTCAAGACACGTTTCCTGCGTGATGCGCATGTTGTGCCGCTCTCGTTGGAGGGAAACATGCTGGCTCTTGCCATGCGCGACCCGCTGGACAGTTTCACGCCTGCGGCCCTGCAGGCGGCGACGGGACTGACCATCGCAACCCATGCAGCCCTTCCGGTTGAACTCGAAGCCGCGCTTGACCGCCTCTACCCGGATGAAAGCCGCGAGGCTGAACCCGAGCAGGCAGACGGCAATGCCCTTGAAGACGACGCCGAACGGCTGAAGGATCTGGCGTCAGAAGCACCCGTGATCCGTCTGGTCAACCAGATCATCAATCGTGCGGTCGAGACCAGGGCTTCGGATATCCATATCGAGCCGTTCGAGGACAGGCTGCGTGTGCGCTATCGCTATGACGGCATCCTGCATGAGGCGGAAACACTGGCGGCCCAGCTTGTGCCCGCCGTGCTCTCACGCGTGAAGATCATGGCGCGCCTGGATATTGCCGAACGACGCCTGCCTCAGGATGGACGGATCAAACTTGCCGTGCGCGGGCATGAAGTCGATTTTCGTGTGTCCACCATTCCGTCCCTCTATGGCGAGACACTGGTCCTGCGCGTTCTCGATCGGTCTGGCGCGGTCTTCGATTATGCCAAGCTGGGCCTGCAACCCGGCATTGTCGGGGGCCTGCGCAAGCTTCTCGAGCGGCCCAATGGCATCGTTCTGGTTACCGGGCCAACCGGATCGGGAAAAACCACAACACTCTATACGGGCCTCTCCGATCTCAATGCCGTCACGCGCAAGATCGTCACGATTGAGGATCCGATCGAGTATCAGCTTGGCGGCATCAATCAGGTGCAGGTCAAACCGCAGATCGGTCTGGATTTCGCCGCCCTGCTGCGCGCCATTCTGCGTCAGGATCCCGATGTGATCATGGTGGGTGAGATACGCGACCGGGAGACCGCCCAGATTGCCGTGCAGGCGGCTCTGACGGGGCACCTGGTTCTGTCCACACTGCACACGAATTCAGCATCCGCCGCCATCATACGCCTGCGCGACATGGGGGTAGAGGACTACCTCATGACCGCAGTGCTGCGTGGCGTTCTGGCCCAGCGCCTCGTGCGTCGCCTGTGCCCTCTGTGCAAGACGCCCTACACGCCACCTGCGGCGCTGGTTCAGGAATTGCAGCTTGATCGTTTTGCTTCGGGGGAGCCGATCACTCTTCATCAGGCGGCGGGTTGCGCCTCCTGCCGCCATACAGGCTTCCAGGGCAGGCTTGCAATCGCAGAACTTCTCGAACCCGATGAGGCCATTGAAAAACTCGTTTTCGAGAAAGCCGATCATCTCGCGATAGAACGAGCAGCCGTCGCAGCCGGCATGGAAACCCTCTTTGATTCCGGCCTTCGTGCAGCCGTTGATGGCCAGACCACCATCGAGGAAGTCATGCGTAGCGTGCGCGCTGTCGGTTGAATGTGGCGAGCGCAGCCCCCTCATGACGGAATTCCTCTACAGGGTCATTGACCGGCAGGGCACCCCGCAGCAGGGCACCCTCGTGGCCGACACGCGGGAAGACGCTGTCGCGAAACTTCGACGCCAGGGCTACATGCCCATCCATGTTGATGTTGCCGGAAAAGGCGCAAAAGGGCGCACTAGGTTTGCACGCGCGTCTGGCACGGGAGCCATTCCGCGCTCTGGCGCGCAGGGCTTCAGCCTGAGACGACACGGCGTGAAGCGCGGTGAACTGGCGAATTTGACACGCGAACTCGCTGTCATGCTCGATGCAGGGCAGGATATGGATCGTGCCCTGCGTTTTCTGATCGAGACCACGTCATCCCCCCGCATAGGCAGCGTCCTGAAAAGTGTTCGGGACAGGGTCCGTGACGGACAGGCGCTTCATTCGGCACTTGCCACGAGCCGGGGGGGGTTCCCCCCGCTCTATATCGGCATGGTGCGGGCGGCTGAGGCCACGGGAGATCTGGCCCCCACCATGGAGCGGCTCGCCGGGCTGCTCGAACGCGAACGCGCGCTGATCAGCACCGTCCAGTCGGCCATGATCTATCCCGCCATCCTCACCCTGACGGCTATCGGATCTGTCACATTGCTGCTCACGAAGGTCCTGCCGCAATTCATGCCGCTCTTTGAGCAGAACGGCGCGACCCTGCCGGCCTCCACGCGCCTTCTGACGGAGGCAGGCGCTGCAATCGGTCATTACGGCCTGGCCATGCTGGTCATCGTATTTCTGACTGGTTTAGGCCTGCGTCTGGCCATGCAACGCCCGGCCCTGCGTCGTCCTGTTGACCGCCTGCTGCTTCGTATGCCGGGACTCGGCCGTCTGGTCTCGGAAATCCTGGCCGCGCGGTTTGCCCGTATTCTCGGCACCCTGCTGGTCAATGGCGTTGCCCTACTTCCGGCACTGGGGATCGTGCGTGATGCGCTGGGCAATCAGGCCGCCAGCGCCGCCATCGGGACAGCCGCCGAAAGCGCACGTTCGGGCGCGGGGCTGTCAGCAACACTGAACGCCGCTGGCATTTTTCCGACAAGACTGATCCATCTGCTTCAATTGGGTGAGGAAACCGCACGCCTCGGCCCCATGGCGCTCAGGGCCGCCGATATTCACGAAGATCAGGCCCGCATTGCCATTCAGCGCCTTGTTGCCCTGCTGGTCCCGGCCATCACCATCGTCATGGGTCTGATGGTGGCAGGCATCGTCTCCTCGTTTCTCCTCGCCATGCTGAGCCTTAATGACCTTGCCCAGTAGAGCGCAGGCCGAGTCCGGCTTTACCCTGATCGAGATGCTGGTCGTGCTGGTCATTCTGGGAATGATTGGCGCCATTGTGGTCCGACACGGCGCCTCGCATCCTGCACGGCTCGAACTGCGTAACGCGGCGCGACAGATCGCCGCCCTGATGCGCGAGACCCATGCCCGCGCGCTCTATACGGGGCGTGCCCAGGAACTCGATATCAACCCGCTTTCCGGAAGCTATGTCATTACCCCGGCAACTGCGGGAGCCCTGCCCGCCATTACGATCACGCCAGACACGACAAGCGTGTTCCGCTTCTACCCGGATGGCAGCGCATCGGGCCCTGTGCTCGGGCTCAGCCGGGGGGCGAGCCGCATGACACTGGGCGTCAATTGGCTGACCGGTGCCATCGAAAGCCACGGCGGATGACGGTGCCAAAGGGCGCGCATCCTTCCTCCGAAAGCGGCTTTACGCTCATTGAGGTGCTGATTGCGTTCATCATCGTCGCTCTGGCGCTGGGGGTCGTCTATCGCGGCATGCTGGATGGCGTTGCGGCAGGACATGTCGCCACCGCCACGCGCGAGGCCCTCTCACGGGCGCGATCACATCTCGATGCCATTGGTCACGGCATGACCCCCGGTGCTTTTACCCAGAGCGGCGAGGACGGACATCATTTTCACTGGCGTGTCACCATGACCCCGCTGGAACATCGTGGAGGAACTGTCCTCTACCACGTCATCGTGACGGAATCCTGGCCTGACGCTTTTACCCTTTCCGGCCAGCGCGCCGTCACCCTGAGCAGCCTGTGTTCCGGCCCGGCGGAGGGCACGCCATGACCCCGCGCCGTGATGATGCGGCCGGGTTCACCTTGCTGGAGCTGTTAATCGCTCTGGTCGTGTTCTCTCTGGTGCTGCTGGTCCTGCGCCAGGGTTTCGATGCCGCCACGCGCCTGTTCGAGCAGCAACGCCAGACCCTGGCTGCACAGGATGATCTGGATGCGGTGGACAGGTTTGTAAGGCAGGTGGTTGCCAGTGCCGATGCAGGTAATGGACGCGAGGGGCCGCTCCTTGTGGGCACGAACCATCGCCTCACATGGCGTGGCCCCGTGCCCCGTGCCCTGCAAACACAGGCTGAGGCGATTTCCGGCGGAGGACGGGCAAACATCGCGCTTTTCGTGGATGACGCGCATCGGTTCGTGCTGCAGTGGTCAGCCTATCGGCATGTGATCGAACCCCCGACGCCTGTGGAACAAC
This sequence comes from Asaia sp. HumB, assembly GCF_030263835.1. Lineage (NCBI taxonomy): Bacteria > Pseudomonadati > Pseudomonadota > Alphaproteobacteria > Acetobacterales > Acetobacteraceae > Asaia > Asaia sp. HumB. The sequence continues at coordinate 928,442 of NZ_JARPML010000002.1, forward strand.
GGGTCCTGCTGAGCGGTCTCGAGGGCGTGGAGTGGCATTATTACGCATCCGGGCACTGGAGCCCGACATGGTATGGCAATACCCTGCCCGAGCTGGTGCGCCTGCGTCTCGTGTTCGCGCCGGGCGATGCGCGCCACTGGCCCGATATCGTGGTGGCACCCCGCCTGAATCCTCTACCGTGAAGCAAAAGGAAAAGGAGACATGGTGATGCAGCCTTTCCTTGTCTGGTGGTGGCGCCAGATCCGGGCCGTTTTGCCGGAACGTGTCACGACAGCGCTTGCCGCCGTTCAACGCCCGGTGGTTGAGGCCGTCGCCACTAACGACGCCCTGACACTCTATCTGCGCGAGCCGCGCAGCCGGATCATCATCGGAACTCTAGGGCAGTCGGAAACGCTGGATCTCGAGACCAGCGCGCAATATCGCGCCCTGCGCAAAGGCAAGGCACGCCATGCTGCCATCAGGCTTGTTCTGCCGGCAGGGCGCATCATGCAGCGCGATGTCACCCTTCCCCTCGCTGCGGAACAGGACCTCGCGGCCATTCTCGCCTATGAAATGGATCGCCTGACGCCGTTCGACGCCGAGGCGCTTTACTGGGACTTCATCGTACTCAGGCGCGACGAGGCGCTCGGACAGATCATGCTTCGTCTCTCCGTCGTTCCACAGGCATCGCTACGCCCCCTGTTCGAGCGTCTCCACCTGCTGGAAGCTCACCCGCACGCCATTGCTGATGAGACCGGAGAGACCCTGATCAGACAGCCTGTTGCGCGTCCTCTCGTGGCTCGCGTGAGCGACCCACGTCTCGCATTGCCTCTCGGCGGATGCACTCTGCTCGCCTGTCTCCTGCTAGGGCTGTTCTGGCATCAATCGCGTGTTCTCTCAGGATATGAACGCCAGATTGACGCGCTGCGCGGCCCGGCGCTGGAGGCCAGTGCGTTGCGTCGCACGATTGAAGACAGGCGCATGGGCGAAGGGATCGTGAACAGGGCGAGGCAGCGCCTTGGTGACCCGATGCAGATCATTGCCGCCCTGACCGATCTGTTGCCTGATGACGCGTGGTTGGCCGATCTGAGCCTGAAGCAGGGCCAGCTGATCATCAGTGGGCAGTCCCGTGATCCTGCCGGGCTGATACAGGGGCTTGGCACGTCGCCAGTTCTTCACAATCCGGGCTTTATCGCGCCCGTCACGCGCCTTCCAGGACAAAATGCCAGTGCGTTTTCAATACGAGCGGAAATTGGTCATCCCGTTGGCACACCCCATGCCGGAGCGAGACCATGAGGACACGGCTCCCATTGGCGCTGATGCGTCTGTCTCATGATCTGCCAGAAGGGCGCAGGGGACGAGTGCTGGCCCTGGTGCTCCTTCTGATGGCGGTCACCCTTGTCTGGCTGGTTATCGTCGGCCCGCTGATCAGGGTTTACAGCCAGTACGCCAGCCGCATTGCCCTGGCGCAGCAAACGACGGAGCGTATGGCCCATCTGCAAGAAATCCTGCCCCATTTGCGTCAGTCTGCCGCGCACCGTCCGTCATCGGCACCGCAATTGATCGATGGTGCGAGCGACACCATGGCGAGTGCCACATTGCAGGACAAACTGGCGCATCTCGCCAGCCAGTCTGGCATCGAAATCAGCAGCAGCGAGACGCTCGCCCAAATCAGGGAAGGCAGTTACCGGCGCATCGGATTGCACATCACGCTGTCTGCTCCCTATCCTGCCCTAATCCATTTTCTCACTGACCTCGCACAAGCCTCGCCTGCCCTCGTCGTGGACGGGCTTCATCTCCACGCATCCGAAGATGAGGGTCGCAGCGCCGATGCCCTGTCATGCGACATGGGGGTCTTTGCCTATCGTCGTGACATCGCGCTACCGGCCCGTCTCGCGAAGGAAACAGCTCCATGACAGCCCTCCTGTTCAAACGCTGCGTCATGCTCTGTGCTTTTCTGATGATACCCCATGCCGGGTTCTGCGCCGGTCCAACGCAAGCCGATCGGGCCACCTGGCAGGACCATAGCCTCGCCCGTCCACTCTTTGCCCCAACGCGACGCCCTTCCCCGACTGGCAATGCCCTGGCTGGTACGCCCCGCCTGACAGGTATTATCGAAAATGGGGGAGTCAGCCGTGCCATTTTCATGATACCGGGTCAGGAACGTGGCGTTATCGTACCGTTGCAGGGTCATATTGGTAACTGGCAGGTTATTGCGATCGGAAAAGGCACCATCACCATTCGCGAGGCCGGTCAGGACAGGCTGATGCGCCCCGATCGTGACCGGTTATCCGGCCTGTCGACGCCTGATCATACCCCTCGAAGCGAAAACCCGCCCGAGACCTTCTCGCGCGATGAGCTCTCGCGTTTCGCCCCTCCTGCCTCATCTGACACTCCCCCACCAGGTATGCCGCAATGACCGTTCTGCCCCGCGCCTTTCCTCCCCACTTTCTGTCACGCGGCAGACAGAATGCCCGCAAACAGGATTCCCTGCGCCTTGGCCTCGTTGTCCTGGCCGCAGGCCTGACCCTTGGCCTGACCGGGTGCGACAAGCCGGTACCCAAACCCAAACCCCTTGGTGGCCCGATGCCGCTGGGTGGATTGCAGGATACTCCGCAGGAGGGACGCCTCTCACCGGCCGATCCGACTGGCAAGGCGCGCTACAGCCTCGCTCGCCCGAACATTCCCACCCTTCGCGGAAACGGCGACACGGAAGGTATCGGTCAGGTTTCGCTGAATTTTGCCGATACGGATGTGCGCGACGCCGTCTCGCAGATTCTCAACGATATCCTGCACGTCAATTACGCCATCGATCCTGCCGTGCATGGACAGGTGACGCTCAGAACCAGCGAACCCCTGACCAATGCCCAGCTTTTGCCAGCGCTGCAGGTGATCCTGGCGCAGGTTCATGCTGTGCTGGTTCATGGTGACGGCCTGTATCGTGTCGTGCCCAGCCAGTCGGCGCCGGGTGCCGCGCAGGGTGCGCTGGCGGGCATGGCTGACAGCCTCTCGATGGGTGGCGACCTGATGGTCCCGCTGCGCTACGCACAGGCCAGTTCTCTCGCCCATGCCTTGCAGCCCTTCGTGCAGGGTGGCGCTCGCGTTGCAGCGATAGACAGCAGTAATGCCCTTATGGTGAGCGGAGACCCTTCGGCCCGCAACGCGCTGGTCGAGGTCATTCATGCTTTCGATGTGGACTGGCTGAGCAGCCAGTCCTACGCGCTTTTACCTGTCGACTCAGGCAATGCAAAGGACATGGCAAGCGCGCTGCAATCAGCCCTGCACGGGGCCGGTAATTCGCTCTCGAAGCTTGTGGACGTCCTTCCCCTTGCACGTGTCAATGCTGTGCTCGTGGTGGCACGCAACGCGCGCTATATCGAGGATGCCAGACGCCTGTTTTCTGTCATCGAGCAGCATCGCAGAGCAACTGTAAGAAGCTGGCATATTTTCTACGTGCAGAATTCAAGCGTCAATGACGTGACTTATACGCTTCAGCAGGCCTTCACCCCGGATAATGTGACAGCTACACCGCCCGGTTCTGGCAACAGCCAGACAGCACAGACCGGCATGGGAGGGGGATTGAATGGCGGCGGCCTTGGGGGCACCGGGGGGGGGCTTACCGGGGGCGGCCTGAACGGCGGAGGGCTGACCGGCGGCGGCCTTACAGGGGGTGGTCTGGGCGGAGGTCTAGGGGGCACCGGCACGAACACTTTTGGCCAGACAGGGCAGAACACGGCAGCCCCTGCAGGTCAGGCTGGCGGCAATGCGTCTCTCAACAATCCGCTTCTGGGTGGGCTCGACAGCTCAGGCGGCGGAGACCACAATACCGACTCACTCCGTATCCTCTCGAACGCACAGCATAACGCCATTCTGGTTCATGCCACGGATCAGGAAAGCGATACGATCGAGCAGATGCTGCGCCGTATCGACGTCATGCCGCTTCAGGTGCGTATCGACGCTGTTGTCGCCGAGGTGCAGCTCAATGACGCCCTGCAATACGGCACACAGTTCTTCTTCAAGTCTGGCGGCATCAATGGCGTGCTGAGCACCAACAGCCAGACCATCACAGCCGGGACACTCGCCACTGCCGCGTTCAGCCACACCCTGCCCGGCTTCATCATCGGCGGGGCAAGTGGTGGCGGTGCGCCGTTTGCTATCGATGCCCTGCAAAATGTGACCACGGTGCATGTGCTATCCTCGCCCCAGCTCATGGTGCTGGATAACAGGGCAGCACGACTTCAGGTCGGGCAGCTGGTACCCGTGCAGATCGGCTCGCAATCCAGCACAATCGGGACTTCCGTCTATAACCAGTTCACCTATCAGCCTACCGGCGTGATCATGGAGGTGACCCCCCATGTCAGCCAGAGCGGCCTCGTCACGCTGGATGTGTCACAGGAGGTGAGCTCTGTCAGTTCCAATGCAGCCAGCAACACCAGCAGCGCGGCCAATCCCACTTTCAATGATCGTTCGGTCAATTCGCGTGTGGTCGTGCAGGACGGGCAGACAGTGGGGCTTGCCGGGCTCATCACCGAGAACTCGTCCCGCGCCAATAGCGGCATCCCCTGGCTCAAGAACATCCCGGTTCTGGGCTTTCTGGCGGGAAGCCAGAATAATAGTCGTCAACGCACCGAATTGCTGATCCTGATCACGCCCCACGTCATCCATGACCAGCGCGATGCTGTGAACCTGATGGAAGATCTGCGCGACACTCACCCCAATGCTGCCGATGTGCCAGACGAGATGAAGTCGATGCACACGACCGGCAGCGCCGACCCGCAAAAACGCCTGCGCGAGAAACTCGGTCTGGATCGGTGAACACGAGGCAGCCAGCACTGGAGAGACCGGATCGCGGTTTCGCGCTGGTGATCGTGCTCTGGGCGCTGGCGGGGCTCTCACTGCTGACGGCCATGACCATCGCCAGCGCAGGCTCGGCCTTGCGTGAAACAAGGCTGCTGCGCGACACGGCCCGTATGGAGACACTCGCTGAAGGCGGTATCGCCAGCGCAGTCTTTCACGAAAGCGGGCCAATCGCCACACGCTGGCCACTTGATGGCACACCGCATGTCAGCCGGATTGATGGTCTGAAGCTCAGTATAAGCCTCTCAAGTCAGGCCGCTACGATCAATCCGAATGCTGCCCCCCTGCCACTTCTTACTGCGCTATTCGTGGAATGCGGTGCAACACCGGATCAGGCGGCAATGATCGCCCGGGAAATGGTTTCATGGCGTCGGCAGGCGCAGGACCCGAATGAGCGACAGCGTTATCTTGCCCTGGGATTACGCTATCTGCCGCCCCATGCCCCGTTCCAGTCGCTGAATGAACTGGCGCTCGTGCCTGGCATGACACCTTTACTCTTGGCTCGCGCAAGGCCGCATCTCTCGATTGTCCAGCCTGAGGAACTTCACACCCCGATCTCCGATCCTGTCACCCGACAGGCGCTGGCCCGCGCGAACCTCCCAGCCCTGGCTGCCGCAAGCGGCGACCAGAGGCACGCTTCCAGTTTCATCGCGACCGTCATCGTGTCCGATGAACACGGTGGCGCTTCCTTCCGTCAAGCTACACTTCTGTCCGATAATGGGCTCTCGCTGGCACGGATCATCGCAGAGCACCGAGAGAGCGATGATGCGCGCTGACCGAACGAGCACGCTGTGCCGCCAGTAGCCCAGCGGCTTCAGGCAACAGACAGACTTTTGATATGTCGCGCATAAAGCGCGCAAAGGGCGGCTGAATCGAGCCTTGCCTCGATGCTGTCGGCCCGGCTGGTCAGCAGGATGGGCACCTTGGCACCAAGCACGATACCGCCCGAACTTGCCTGCCCGAGAAAGCTGAGCGCCTTGACCACAATGTTCCCGGCTTCGAGATCCGGTACAACGAGGATCTGGGCGCAGCCGGCGACAGGTGAGGTCAGCTTTTTGATGGCTGCTGCCTGCGGGTCCACCGCACCATCCATCGCAAGCGGTCCATCGAGCAGTGCTCCCGTTATCTCTCCGCGTTCGGCCATCTTGCTCAGGCAGGCGGCATCGAGCGTTCCCTGAATACGCGGATTGATGCTCTCCACAGCGGAAAGGATCGCCACACGTGGTGCGCCATAGCCAAGACCGTGATGCAGGTCGATCGCATTCTGCACGATGTGCTGCTTGGTTACGAGGTCGGGGGTAATATTGATGGCGGCATCGGTCACGAAAAGCGGGTCGGTGCGCCCCGCTACCGTGACCATGAACACATGGCTCATGCGCCGTGATGTCCGCAGGCCACTCTCCTGTGCAACGACACCGTGCATCAATGTGTCTGTGTGCAGGCTGCCCTTCGCGAGGCCCTGGACCTCGCCTGCATGAACAAGGCCAATCGCGACCTGCACGGCGCGCTCTGGCGTTTCGGCCTCGACAATCCGGCAGGACGCTACCGAAAGCCCAGCCTCCTGCGCCGCACTGGCGATAAGCGCAGGATCGCCTATAAGAACCGGCTCCAGCACGCCATGTCGGGCCGCCTCAATGGCGCCGGCAAGGGCATGTCCCTCACAGGGCCAGACGATCGCATAAGGCACAGCACCCAGCCCGTCCGCTTTGGCAATCATCCCGTCGAAAATCGTTCTGCGCGTGCAGGAGGCAGGGGAAAGTACTGTCGTCATCGCGCGACCTTCTTCCGGTTCGTTTGTCTGTCTGGTGTCAGGGGCGCAGGTTTGTGCGGTCACTGCACATCCTCCCAGTGAGGCAGGAAGCGCCTGCCATCACGTGAGGCCATGTCCTCATACAGGCGATAGCGTTCCAGCGCCGCGGCCTGAGCCTGATGCAGCAAGTGCTCCGCCTGCTCCGGATTGGTTCGCGACAGGGTTTTGTAGCGCAGTTCGCGATAGGCATATTCCTCGAACGGCAGACGCGGGCGTGTTGAATCGAGCTGGAACGGGTTAAGCCCCTCCTTGCGCATGGCCGGGTCGAAACGGAAGAGCGGCCAGTATCCGCTGGCCACCGCCCTGGCCTGCTGCTTCATGCCGTCGCGCATGTCGATGCCGTGGGCAATGCACTGCGAATAGGCAATGATCAGCGACGGACCGTCATGAGCCTCGGCCTCGCGTATGGCCGTCAGAGCCTGCTCGGGATTGGCTCCAAGGGCGATCTGCGCCACATACACATTGCCGTAGGAAACCGCCTGCAGACCTAGATCCTTGCGCGGCACGCGCTTGCCGGAGGCGGCAAATTTTGCCGAGGCACCAAGCGGCGTGGCCTTGGAGGACTGCCCGCCCGTGTTGGAATAAACCTCGGTATCCAGCACCAGAATATTGACGTTCCGGTCCTGAGCCAGAACATGGTCGAGGCCACCATAGCCGATATCATAGGCCCAGCCATCACCACCAATGATCCATACCGAGCGTTTCACAAGGTGATCGGCAACCGACAGCAGCATGACCGCCGATTTATCAGTAGAACCCTCGAGTTTTCCCTTCAGGGCTGCCACGCGGTCACGCTGAATGGCATAATCCCATTCATCTTCCTGCGGGGCATCGAGCAAGGCATCGGCAAGATCGCCACCGATCGTCTCACATAGGCCCGCAACCAGATCGCGCGCCAGTTCGGTCTGCTTGTCGATGGCCAGCCTGAAGCCAAGGCCGAACTCCGCATTGTCCTCGAACAGAGAGTTCGACCACGCTACGCCACGGCCCTGCGCATTCGCCTTCCATGGATGGGCCGGCGTATTACCCGCAAAAATGGCAGAGCAGCCTGTCGCATTGGCAATCTGGAGACGATCGCCGAAAAGCTGCGAGACAAGCTTGAGATAGGGGGTTTCACCGCACCCGGCGCACGCTCCACTGAACTCGAAGAGCGGCTCGAAAAACTGTACGCCTCTTACTGTGGTCGGATTGACCTGATTGCGATCCATTTCCGGAATGGTCTCGAAAAAGCGCATGCTGGCCCGCTCACGGTCGAGCAGAGGCAGCTTTTCGGTCATGTTGATGGCGCGCTTCTGGGTCTGGGCATCAATCGAGGGGCAATTATCCACGCACACGCCGCAACCGGTGCAGTCTTCGACATAAAGCTGAAGGGTGTAGCGCGTCTCGGGGTAACCTCGGGCATTGACTGGCGCTGACCGGAAACCCGTGGGCGCCCCCTCCAGCCGGGCCTCGTCATAGGTCTTGGCACGTATCACGCTATGAGGGCACACGATGCTGCATTGTCCACACTGAATGCAGGTATCCGGCTCCCACACAGGGACTTCGATGGCGATATTGCGTTTCTCATAACGCGTCGTGCCCCCGGGAAACGTGCCATCAACCGGCATGGCACTGACGGGTATCAGCTCGCCGCGCCCCGCCATAATCTCTGCTGTGACCCGGTGCACGAATTCCGGGGCCTCGGCGGGCACGATGGCAGGCATCGGGCGCGTTCCCTGTGCCTGCGCCGGGACGGATACCTCATGGAGGGCTGACAGGGCAGCATCAACCGCCTTGTTGTTGAGGGCGACGATTTTTTCGCCTTTCGCGCCGTAGGATTTGCGAATGAAAGCCTTGATGGCGCTGATTGCCTCTGCTTCAGGCAGAACCCTTGCGAGATGGAAGAAACAGGTTTGCAGCAGGGTGTTGATGCGTGGCCCAAGACCGATCTCAAGCGCGACACTGGACGCATCGATCACATAGAAGCGCAACTTCTTGGCGATGATCTGATCCTGAACCTTGCGCGGCAGGCGCTCCCAGACCGTGTCCGGACCGAAAGGTGAATTCAGAAGGAAAATACCCCCCGGATTGGCCGCACCCAGAATGTCACGCCGAAACAGGAACTCGAATTTGTGACACGCGACGAAATCCGCATGGCGGATCAGATAGGGCGCGTTGATGGGGCTGGTGCCGAAACGCAGATGCGAAGCTGTCTCTGCGCCCGATTTATGGGAGTCATAATCGAAATAGGCCTGGGCATAATGCCCGTCGATTTCACCGATGATCTCAACGCTGTTCTTGTTGGCGCCCACCGTGCCATCCGCGCCCAGTCCATAGAACAGACAACGCGTTATATTTCGGGGCTCGATATCGATAGCCTCGTCGAATTCGAGACTCAGATTCGTCACATCATCGATGAGACCGACCGTAAAGACGGGGCTCGGATCAGGCTTTGCCAGCTCGTCATAAACCGCCTTGACCATACCGGGGTGGAAATCGCGTGACGACAGGCCATAACGCCCGCCAATGACACGCGGCATATGAGGAAATTTCCCCGTGGCCACCGCTTCGGCCAATACACCCACGATATCCGCATGAAGCGGCTCCATCGGTGCCCCCGGCTCCTTGGTGCGATCCAGCACCGCAATGCGCTCCACTGTCGTCGGCAACGCTGCAAGAAAGGCTGCAGCGTCGAAAGGCCGGTAAAGGAGCACCTGAATGGCCCCCCGTTTCTCCTGCGGGTCACGTTCGTTCATCCATCGCATGGTTTCGCGCACCACTTCGGCACCCGACCCCATCGCGATGATGACATGGCGCGCATCCTGCGGGCCGTCATAACGGAACAACCCGTACTGACGCCCGGTCAGAGCGGCAAAGCGGTCCATGGCAGACTGCACGAGAGAAGGCGTGCGCAGATAATAGGTGTTTACCGCTTCACGCGTCTGGAAATACGTGTCCGGGTTCTGCCAAGTGCCACGAATGAACGGATTATCCGGCGTCAGCGCGCGGGCACGATGCGCGTGCACGAGCGTCTCGTCGATCATCGACCGGATCTGGTCATCAGGAACCAGTTTCAGCGAATTGTATTCGTGAGAGGTCCGAAAACCATCCGTGAAATGGATAAATGGCACGCGTGAAGCGAGCGTGGCGGCCTGGGCGATAATTGCCAGATCATGTGCTTCCTGCACCGAGGCTGCACCCAGCTGGGCAAAACCTGTCTGGCGAACGGCCATCAGATCCTGATGATCGCCAAAAATAGACGACGCCCCGGCTGCAAGGGCGCGTGCTGCCACGTGCACCACGGTCGAGGTCAATTCGCCCGCAATCTTGTACAGATTGGGGATCATCAGCAGCAGACCCTGCGAGGCCGTGAAAGTGGTTGTCAGCGCACCGCTTTGCAAGGCGCCGTGCACACAGCCTGCCGCACCGCCCTCGGCCTGCATTTCCTGCACGATAGGCACATTGCCCCAGAGATTTTTCAGCCCTTCACTGGCCCAGCTATCGGCTGTTTCGGCCATGGGTGAGGAAGGCGTGATAGGGTAGATCGCGCAGATCTCGTTCACGCGATACGCGACGTGAACAACAGCAGAATTCCCGTCCAGAGTAGTCATTTCACCAGGTTGGGGTTCGCCGGATTGCAGGGCGGTATTTGCGTTATGGCTCATCGTCTTGTTCTCTTTTCCCGCCTTCAGGCGCGCACCACGAAGCGCTGCGGCGTCAGGTCGACCGCGGCCTCCGCGCAATCGGCATCATTGTGTTCAGGCGTCATCACGATGGCATGGCACGGGCATTGTCCGGCGCAATCGCCACAGCCGGTGCACAAGGTCTCGTCCACTGCATAGCCCCTGCCCGGCCCCAGTCGGGTGATGGCCTGCTCGGAGCAGGCAGCAAAACAATTGTCACACTCAAAACAGTTACCGCATGACAGGCAGCGACCCGCCTCATGACGCGCCTGCGTCTCGTTCAGCCCCGCAATGATCTCCTCAAACCCCGTGCGGAGCGACGTGGGCAATTCGGCGCCCTCCTCGCGCACGGCCATCATTAGAGCAGGCATGTGGAGCATGTCGAAGGTCACGATCTCGGCCGGCGCGTCAGGCACGGATTTTTCCTCCCGCAGATAGGCATCAATCGCCCGGGCGGCCTTCTTGCCGTGGCCGGTCGCGGTGGTCATGGTGCGTGCTCCTCGCACACAATCGCCACCGGCAAACACGCCGCGTGCGCCCGTCATGAAAGACGGATCGATCTCCAGCCTCTCGCCCTTGTCGATTGTGATATCGCTCATGTCAGAGCAGAGCGAAAAGTCACTATGCTGGCCAATCGCAAGAATGACGCTGTCAGCTACCAGCCTCTCTCTATCCGGCGCACAGCCATCCGCTGGCGGACGTATGGCACCGGTCTGGGGATCGAGTTCAACATGCTCGATCTCGACACCATCATGTCCATAACGGGTCACGACGCTGCAATAGCGTATGGTGACACCTTCTGCCTCGGCGGCCTCGCGCTCTTCTGGCAGGGCGCTCATATGGGCCTCGTCCCGTCGATAGACCATAAAGACCTTCTCTGCGCCGAGACGGCGTGCCGTACGGGCGACATCCATGGCGACGTTGCCACCACCAACCACCACCACAGTACGGCCAAGCTCGGGCCGCTTTCCTTCACGCACGGCATGGAGGAGGTCGATCGCCTCGACAGGCTGATATCCAGCCTCGGTGGCCAGCGGCATGGTCAGGGCGCGCGCCGCCCCAACGCCCAGAAAGACAGCGTCGAAAGTGCCCTCTTTCATGGTCTGGGCGAGATCCGTCACAGGCGCATTGCAGTGCAGACTCACGCCCGGCATTGACAGAACGTCACCCATTTCGCGTTCGAGAATATTTATCGGCAGGCGATACGCCGGAATACCATAGGCCAGCATGCCTCCCGCATGAGCCGAGGCCTCGCGTATCTCAACCTGATGACCCTTCCTTGCCAGATGATAGGCACAGGACAGACCCGCAGGCCCCGAACCGACAACGAGCACTTTCTTACCCGTGGCAGGCTTACAGGCGACCCGCCAGTTTTTCTCGGCGGCCATATCACCCAGAAACCGCTCGACCTCATGGATCGCCACAGCGTCATCCATCTCGGCGCGGTTACAGCTGCTTTCACAAGGGTGATAACAGGCACGACCGTGAATGGCGGGAAACGGGTTCTCCGTTTTAAGCAGATGCCAGGCGGCCTCATACTCACCAGCCTGAGCCAGAGCGAGCCAACCCTGGATATTCTCCCCAGCAGGACAGGCGTGGTTGCAAGGTGGCATGAGCGACACGTAATCCGGACGGCGCGATCGTACGCTTCCCACTCCGACACGCGTGCCAACATGCAGGGCCCGATTGAGTTCACGCAGCTTGAGCGCCATGGAAGAACCTCATTCTCTCTTCCGGCCAGACTGATCCGAATGACCGCATGGCTCGGGGGAATATCCTGACTGGGAGAGGAACAAGATAATCACCCCCTCTTGCTCAGGTTACCGAGCGCTAACCCGGCGAGGGGCAACCGTCATTGAGGCACATCAATCCTTCAGCGGTTTATTGAAATAATCAACATCAATCATGAGTATTTTCTAGGATTTACAAGAAACCACTACAGTTCCCAAAAAAATTGAAAATATTCATCAAGTTTTATTGTGAGATGCTCTTTCGGGAACATACTTCACACCGACCGCACAGCCTCCATATTAGGCTTATTCGTTCGATAAGCGCTTCCCGAAAAACGATAAGAACAATCATAACGGAGTTGCCCTCATGAGCACGGCACAAGACAACACAAAGCCGCTTGCCGGAATCAAGGTCATCGATTTCGGTGGTGTGCAATCGGTCCCTTCGGCTGCCCAGCTTCTGGCCTGGTACGGAGCCGATGTCATCAAGGTTGAGCGGACCGGCGTAGGCGATGTGACCCGTCGTCAGCTGCGCGACATCCCGGATGCCGACGCGCTCTATTTCACCATGCTGAACAGCAACAAGCGCTCGATCGAGCTCAACACAAAAACCCCCGAAGGACGTGAGGTTTTCGAGAAGCTCCTCAAATGGGCCGATATCCTGCTTGAGAATTTCCGCCCTGGCGCCATGGATCGCATGGGTTTTGGCTGGGACGTCCTGCATCAGCTCAACCCGCGCCTGATTTACGGCACGGTAAAGGGCTTTGGCGACGCCTCTCCCTGGTCGCACATCAGTGCCTATGAAAACGTCGCACAATGCGCCGGCGGTTCGGCCTCGACTACGGGTTACTGGAATGGCGCGCCGCATGTGGATGGTCAGGCGCCCGGCAATTCGAATGGCCCGCTCATTTCAGCCGCGGCGCTCGGTGACAGCAACACAGGCAATCACCTGCTGATCGGCGTTCTGACGGCCCTGTTTGCCCGCGAGCGCAGCGGAAAAGGCCAGAAAATCAGCGTTTCGATGCAGGATTCCGTACTGAATCTGTGCCGTGTCAAGCTGCGTGACCAGCAGCGTCTGGAGCGCGTGGGTTATCTGGAAGAATACCCGCAATACCCGGACGGAAAGTTCGGCGACACGGTGCCACGCGGTGCCAATGCAGGCGGTGGTGGCCAGCCTGGCTGGATCCTGAAATGCAAAGGCTGGGAGACGGACGAGAACGCGTATATCTACTGCACCGTGCAGGAGCAGAACTGGGGGCCGACATGCGAGGCCATCGGCAAGCCTGAATGGGCCACCGACCCGCATTATTGCACGACCAAGGCACGTGAGACCCACATGTTCGAGATCTTTGCTGCCATCGAGGCCTCGCTTGCCGACAAGGATAAATACCAGGCCGTAGCCCATCTCTCGAAATTCCGCGTGCCCTGCGCGCCGGTTCTGTCAATGAAGGAAATTGCCGAGTCCAAGGACCTGCGTGACGCCGGCACGATTGTCGAGGTCGAGCAGCCGGTACGTGGATCGTTCCTGACCATCAATCCGATCAAGTTCAGCGACTTCACTCCGGAAATCACCGCTGCCCCGCTGCTTGGTCAGCATACGGATGAGATCCTTGCCGAGTTCGGTTATTCGGCAGACCAGATTGCCGATCTACGCTCGAAGAAGATCGTCTGCGCCTGACAGACCCACCGGAATGTCCTGAAAAAACATTCCGGTCCTGTCCCCCCCAGGAATACCAAGCCCTTCCTGCGCCGCCGCCTTTCAGGACGGCACAGGGAAAAGGAGTTAGTCATGGCAGACGCCCCTTCGGCCGCCAACACATCGGCACCCGCACAATCTCCCCTCGCATCCGGAACGGACGGCTTTCACCTTGTCATTGAAGCCCTGCAGCGCAACGGTCTGAACACGCTCTACGGCGTTGTTGGCATCCCCATCACGGATCTTGCGCGCCTCGCCCAGGAGAAGGGAATGCGCTTCATCAGTTTCCGAAGCGAGCAGCCCGCCGCTCATGCGGCATCCATCTCGGGCTATCTTACCCGCAAGCCCGGGCTCTGCCTGACAACCTCTGCCCCCGGCTTTCTCAACGCCCTTCCTGCCCTCGCCAATGCCACCATCAATGGCTATCCGATGATCCTCATAAGCGGGTCCAGCGATCGTGCGATCGTTGACCTGCAGCAGGGTGATTACGAAGAACTCGATCAGCTTGCTGCCGCCCGCCCCTTCGCCAAGGCCGCCTATCGCGTCAACCGTGCGGCCGATATCGGCATTGGGGTAGCGCGCGCGGTACGTGCCGCGCTTTCAGGAAAACCGGGTGGTGTCTATCTGGACCTGCCTGCTGCTGTCCTGAGCGAAACGCTCGATTCAAAAGCGGGCCAAGACTCCCTGATCACGGTTGTAGCTCCGGAATCAGCCCTGCCACCCTGCCCCAATGCGATCGCCCGTGCGGTTTCGCTTCTGAAGCAGGCACGCAAGCCCCTCATCGTACTCGGCAAGGGCGCAGCCTATGCCCAGGCTGAGGGGGCCATACAAGATCTCGTTGAAAGCACCTCCATCCCGTTTCTTCCCATGTCGATGGCCAAGGGGCTATTGCCCGATACCCACCCTGCCTCTGCCGCCACGGCGCGCTCGCTGGTGCTGGGACAAGCCGATGTGGTGGTGCTGGTGGGCGCACGCCTCAACTGGATGCTTGGCCACGGCAAGCCGCCGCAATGGTCGCCTGACGCACGCTTCATCCAGATCGACATCAACCCCGAGGAATTTGACAGCAACCGCCCTATTGCCGCCCCGCTGGCCGGTGAGCTTGGCCTGACGGTGCAGGCCTTGGCCACCGCACTGAAGCAGGAGAAAATCTGCGCGCCGTCGGAATGGCTGGCTGCGATTGCGGCCAAGCGTGACATCAACACGCAGAAAATGACCGAACGTCTGGCCAACAAGACCGCGCCGATGAACTTCTACACGGCGATTGGCACCATCAAGACGAGCCTGGAGGGGCGCGACATCGTGCTGGTGAACGAGGGGGCCAACACGCTCGATATTACCCGCAACGTGATTGATATGGACAAACCGCGCCGCCGCCTCGACCCCGGCAGTTGGGGAACGATGGGCGTCGGGCTGGGTTATGCCATCGGTGCTGCCATCACCACGGGCAAGCCGGTCGTTGCCATAGAGGGTGACAGCGCTTTTGGCTTCAGTGGCATGGAGGTCGAAACGATCTGCCGCTATCACCTGCCCGTTGTGATGATCATTCTCAATAATGGTGGCATTTATCGTGGCGATGACATCAACCGCAGCGGGGGCACGGATCCGGGTGTAACGGTGCTGGAGGCCAATGGTCATTACGAGAAGATCATCGAAGCCTTCGGTGGCAAGGGGTACTACGTGACCGATCACGAGGCGCTCTCGCAGGCACTGGAGAACGCGCTGGCCTGCGGTGGTCCTGCCATGATCACAGCCTCTATCGACCCGCATGTCGGTACGGAAAGCGGCCATCTGAGTAAGCTCAACCCCAAAGCCGGTTCAAAGTGAGGCAGCTCCATGGCTGAGAATACTCAACCCAACACACAGGATGCTGCCGCAGGTTCTGCAAAGGCACCCGTGACGGCATCCCGCCCCTCAACCGGCCCTTTCGAGGGGCTGCTGGCCATTGACCTGACCCATGTGCTGAACGGCCCGTTCGGGACGACCATTCTGACCGATCTAGGCGCCCGCACGATCAAGGTGGAAGCGCCGGGTCATGGTGATGATACGCGCACCTATGGCCCTTATGTCGGTGATCGTTCGCTATATTTCTCCTTCGTCAACCGTGGCAAGGAGAGCATCGTTCTCAACCTCAAGGACGAAAAGGATCGGGGCGTTTTCCTTGAGATGGTCAAGTGCGCCGATATTCTGTGCGAAAACTACCGCCCGGGTGTGATGGACCGTCTCGGCTTCTCCTATGAGACACTCTCGGCCCTCAACCCCAGACTGATCTATGCCTCCTCATCGGGGTTTGGGCATACCGGGCCACTCGCCCATTATCCGGCCTATGACACGATCGTGCAGGCCATGAGCGGCATGATGGAGGCGACAGGGTTTCCCGATGGTCCTCCCACGCGGGTCGGCGGAACGTCGCTGTCTGATTTGTGTGGCGGTACGTTCATGTTCTGCGGCATTGCCAGTGCGCTCTACGCGAGGGAACGCACCGGCAAAGGGGCGCATGTCGATGTATCCATGTTCGATGGCACGTTCGCGTTTCTGCAACATGCGCTCATGACATGGTCGGCCACAGGTGCCGCCGGGCCGCGTATCGGCAATCGCCACCCATCCATGGCACCGTTCGATGTCTACCGCACACGCGACAGCCATATCGTGATCTGCTGCGGCAACAACCATCTGTTTGGTGCCCTATGCCAGACGCTTGGCATCGAGGCTCTCACAACGGACCCGCGCTTTCTGAACAACAGCGACCGCATGGACAATCTCGATGCACTCAAGGAGGCCATTGAGGGGGCTCTTAAGGAAAACGACGCGGCGTACTGGCTTGAGGCTATCGAGAAGGCCGGTGTGCCGGTCGGTCCTATGCTGAATGTTGCAGAAGCGGCGGCTCTGCCCCAGACAGCCGCCAGAAATATGGTGATTGATGCCGGGGGGCTGAAAATGCCGGGCAACCCGGTGAAGATCAGCGGCTATGATGATCCTCTGACACGCCCCGGTGCGCCTAGGCTCGATGAACATGGCGCAGCCCTGCGCGCGGAGTTCGCCCCCGGCCAGCCATCATGACCACTACAAACGTGACAGTATCCACGCCGGCCGCGCAGGAGGATTCTCTTGTCACCCTGCTGCGGCGCGTCTTCTGCCTGACCTTCGTTGTAGCTGTGGTGGAGGTCACGACCTATATCGATGTTGGCGGCATCTACCCAGGCATCATGACGGGAAATACCGTGCAGCTTGGCCGCGCTGTGGCACTGCACCACTGGCCGAATGCAGGATCAATCGGCACGGCAGTGGGCCTGTTTTTTCTCGGCTGTATCGGGGCAAGCCTGATCAAGAAATTCCTCAGCTGGCCCTATTGGGGCCTCCTGATCATGGCCGCCATTCTCTTTGTCGTCAGTTTCGTCCGGCTTTCCCCCGGGTTGCGCCTGCCGGTCGAATTGCCTCTCGTCGCGCTTGCACTGGGCATTCAGGGCGAGACATTGGCCAAATTTGGCGGGGTGTCGCTCCAGACGATTGTGGTGACAAACAACATCGTCAAGTTTTCCGAGGCTTTCACCGGGCGCTACCTTCTGCTCTGGCTCGGCCGCGTGAAACCGGATGGAAAAAGACCCGCCCTGAAGGAAGTGGCTCTGCCTGCCTGTTCCTGGCTGACCTACGTCTTGTCGGCGATGCTGGGGGCCTGGCTGGGACAGTTTACCAATCTTGTGCTGTTCCTCACCACGATCATGCTGGTCCTGACAGTGTGGGATCTGCATCGGGACTACAAAACGAGCTAATTGGAGAAAACGTCATGAAGACAGCGCAGGACACACAAGGTTTCGGCTCCGGTCGCCTTCGTGACAACAAGGCGCTCAATCGCTTCGAATGGTCAGAAGCGGGCGAGACCAGTATTGTCGGTTATCATCACGACGGCTCTGTTCTGGTCCTGGATCACAGTTCCGTTCCTGAGGCTTTGGCCGGGAAGGGTATTGGATCGCGGCTCGTCAGGGCCGTGCTCGATCATCTCCTGACGACAGATCAGAAGATTGCCGTGCGCTGCGATTTCATCAATCACGTTATCAATCGGCACGCGGCGTATCAGGCCCTTCTGCAGCGTTGAGCCGCGCCACCCGATGGCAAAAGGCCTGAGATAAAGGGAGCCTTGACGCATCGACAACGAGATTGGAAATCATAAATAATAATTACCGAAATCGTTTATTCTGTTAATGAGATTGCGCCCACACCAAGGGTATAAAATTCAATAACAATAATAAACAAGGCAAACTCAAGGTGAGCGAGCGTTTCAAAACTGCCCTCAGACTCTCTTTGCTCGGCGTGAGTATTGGTACAAGCCTGACACCCATTGCGGCCCGGGCCTCGACAGATGATGATGAACTCGCCTTGATCAAGGCGCAGATCCGCGATCTGGAAAACCGCGTCGTGAAGATAGAGCAACGCCGACAGGCCCGATCAGCCGGCAAACAGGGGGGGAGCCGCACCAGCCACCCCATACGCCAGGATAGCGCCACCAGAGGCGCTAATCAGACCGCCTCCGCTCAAGCTGCAGGCCCCGTCAGTCCATCGCATGCCGTGAAAGCACCGCAGGCTGATACAACCGCGATCAGGTCCGGTGCATCAGATACGCGCCTTGCCCAGGCCACATTGCCATCCGGTCGCGCCGCGGTGACCGAACCGACCAGCACACCAGGGAGCGCATCGGGAAGCGCCGGGTCCGCCATCGATCTGAGCTCATCGAGCCCTCTCGCCATTACCCAGACCTCCGTCGATCATCTGCCGCCTGTATTCAGCATCGGCAATATTTCGGTGCGTCTTGGCGGTTTCATCGATATGTCCAATATCTGGCGTGACTCTACGATCACCAGCGGTCCCGCCACTGCATGGAACAACTTCCCCTATGCCAACAGCCCAAATCACGGCCTGAGTGAGGAGCGGCTCTCGGCCCAACTCACGCGTCTTTCTACCCTTCTGGAGGCAAACCCCACGAGGGATATCCGCCTGCAAGCCTATATCGAGTCCGATCTTGGCGGGGCGGCAGGGACGACCAACTCTGTACAGATCAGCGGCTATACGCCAAGGCTGAGGCAGGGATATTTCACTTTCACCAAGAAGGATTGGGGTTTCCATGTCCTCATGGGGCAGGCATGGAGTCTCTCGACAAACTACGCCAAGGGGGTCACCCCGCGCAGCGAACAATTGCCTGCCGTGACAGACAACAACCAGATACCGGGCATCACCTTCCTGCGCGTACCCCAAATCCGTATCGGCAAGGACTGGGGGAACAAATACTGGCTGGCTGTCTCGGTTGAAGACCCTCAGGCGACCATTGCCTATTCAGCCGATCTGGCATCGGGTGGTCGCTTGCCAGCGCTCAGGGGCTACACACAGGGGCCGCGCGTTTTCTACCAGAATACGGGCGGGTTGCTGCTCAACCCGAGTGCAGAATATACCGATAATCCGATCCCTGATGTGATCGTCAAGGGAGCCGTCGATACCAATCTTGGGCATTACGAGGTTTTCGGCCTCGGCCGCTGGTTCCGTTCGGTCATCCAGTCTCCCGGTGACGCCCGCAGCCACAAGGATACCAAATTCGGGGGCGGTGTAGGTGCCGGAATGACCACACCACTGTTTACGCCGGACCTTCAGCTGACGGGGAATGTCATCGCGGGTCAGGGTATCGGTCGCTATGGTGCGTCCCAGCTTCCCGATGTCACTTTCAACGGTCAGGGCGGTCTCTCGCCCATCCCTCAGATCCGTGGTGCGCTTGGCCTGATCGGCCATCCAGATCCTTCGGTGCTGGTGTATCTCTATGGCGGTGTCGAGGCCAGCAGCAAAAGAAGCTATATCGCCGCCGACGGCATGCAATATGGCTATGGCGTCAATGACCATAATCTCGCTGGCTGCTCCATCGAGTTCGGAACATGCACCGCCCAAACCCGGACCCTGGCTTCCATAACGGCGGGGGGCTGGTGGCATTTCCTCGATGGCACTTACGGAAGCCTCATGGGAGGCGTGCAATATACCTATATCCGCAAATTTGCCTTTCGCGGGTCGGATGGCAAGGGCGGCTCGGTCTATCCAACCACCTTTGGCAATACCGTATACGTCACGTTCCGGTATCTGCCTTTCCAGTAAGCCCCGTCGCAACGCCTGCCTTTGCAAATGGCAAGGGCATACTGATTTATCTGCGCAAAAACGAATTCCGCGATACTGAGCTGCAATGTGTCGCCCGGGTAGCCGCGCTTGCCTTGCTGCGATTGGAGACAAAGACACTTTGCCTCCCCCCTGACTCCTGACATAGCGGGCGGGCGCCCTCGAATACCCTCCATGTCGCTGTTGGCCCATTGGAAACTTACCAACAATATCAATCACGACGGCACAATGTGTGATGCACTGTTGCGATTGTACAACAGCGTGACATATTCGCGGAGTATTACCGCGATACTTCTTCGCCTTTCGCCCATGGGGATAATAGTGGAGGAGAGCTCTCACCCGGTTGCCGCACGCAATCACCCGGCAAGGGCACTTGTGCCGCACGGTGTAGCGCAAGGAGACGACAGACAAACGGACATGATGTGCCAGATAATGGCACACAAGCGATGGGGTGTTCTTGATGCCATTTCCCGCAAGGGTGAAGACAAGTGCTCTCACCCCCGCACGGTCATTGCGTCTCCTGCTTACCCTGACCGCCGGCACAATGGCCTTTGTCCCGCTTCCTGCCTTGGCGTCTGAAAAAGTCACCGGGCAATCCGGAGCAGGTGCGCAAGACAAGCAGACATCCCATCCCCTGCGGAAGCAGGCTCAACTGCGGCAACAGCCACGCGAGGCAGTGCAATCGACAAGCGAAAAACACCGCCTGTCCTCTTCCGTGTCCTCAAAACGCGACGCATTGGCTGTGGGCGCGGGGCAGAAAGCGTCCCCTGCAGAGACGATTTTCGTCACTGGCACGCGCCTGACGCAATCGCGTCTGACCAATGTCATGGCCGGATCGTCACTGAGTGGCGAACAGATTGGCCGCCGGGGCTATACCGATCTCGGCCTTGCGCTCTTGCGCGAAAACCCTGCCGTCAGCGTGCCTGACAATTCCTCACTCGGCACACAGAACATGTTTGGTGCCGGACAGTCCTTTGTGAGCTTGCTTAATTTGGGTTCGCAGCGTACCCTCACCCTTGTCGATGGCATGCGCATGGGCGGCGGGGCTACGGCTTCGATCTACGGTGTGGGATCGGGCTCGCAGGTTGACGTGAGCACGTTGCCAACCTCGCTCATCAAGTCGGTGGATACCCGTCTGGGCGGTGCTGGTGCAGCTTATGGCGCTGATGCTGTGGCTGGTGTGATCAACTATACGCTCGATGACCACTACAAAGGTGTTTCGCTTGAAGGTCAGGGCGGCTGGACACAACAGCTCGATGCCGCCAGCGAGAAGATTGCATTCAAGGCCGGCACCGGTTTCGATCACGACAAGGGAGGGCTGGTCTTCGATGTCGAATATCGCAATCAGGCCGGTATCGTCGCCAGTGATCGTCCGGATGTGTTCGGCGCCAACGCGGCTGTCTATCACCGGCCCGCACTGGGTGAAGCATCCCCTTACACCTATGTGTTGAGCCCTGACCTGCGTTTCATTCAGGCATCGCTCACCGGTATGCCGTCCCTGACCGGCGCCTATGGCGACTTTCCCGTATATGGCGGCAATTATGGTGCAACCTGGGCTGGGCTGGCTGCGTCCGGCATCGCCAATGCCAGTGGTATTCCCCTGACCTTCAGCCAGAACGGCCAGTCGCTCGTGCCGCTCAACGCGGGGACCTTGCTCAAGAGTGACACGGCTCAGGCCGTTGGGGGCGATGGTATCTCCCTGCGCAACTACAACCAGATCGTCACACCAAATGACAAGCTCAACCTGACCTTGCTTGGCCATTACGATTTTGATCCGCACATCCACGCCCGCTGGCAAGGCTGGTACGCACGCGGCAGTGCGGAAAACCAGGTGGGCCAGGGAACATGGAGCAGCACGCTTTTCAACGATGCGCTGACGGCGAATAATGCCGGGCCCTATAGCAGCAGCTATTATCAATACGGTGTCACGACTGGTGCTTTCGCCCTGAGCACCAGCAACCCGTTCCTCACAAGTGCCGAACAGAGCACGATCAAGCAGGCTCTGGCTGAAAACGGCCTGCCAACCGATACATTCTATCTCAACCGCCTCAATCAGGATCTCGATCAGGGCCTGTTTCGCACCACATCGCAGATGTTTCGTTTTCAGGGCGGGCTGAATGGCGATTTCCGGGCCTTCAACCGTCAGTTCAACTGGAAGCTGCAGGGCGAGTATACGCGCAATACCAATGCCACGACGGCCCCGTCACTCGTTATTCCCAACCTTGTCAATGCGTTGAACGCTGTCACCGCCGCTGATGGCACAATCGAATGTGCTCCCGGCTACCAGAATGCTCCGATTGCCACGCGCAGCGCGGTATGTGCCCCGCTCAACCCGTTTGGCTACAACCAGATGACGCCGGCCGCGCGCGACTACGTCACAACGGAGTCACGCTCGACCAACCGCAACACGCAACGCGATCTGCAGGCCGAAATCAGCTCGACCGTGGCGACCCTGCCAGCAGGGACGATACGATGGGATCTGGGTTACGAACATCGGCGCGAGGCCTATCATTTCGACCCCGGCGCCTATCTGCTTGGATGGAAACAGGGCGATGGCAGCTATCTCCCCTACGGCAATAGCGCATCGATCCCTTATACGGGCGGCGCTTATCATACGCATGAGGGCTTCGGCGAGCTCGATATCCCTCTGATCTCACCGGCAATGCATCTCCCGGGTGCCTATCATCTCTCCCTGACGGCCAATGGGCGCGTAACCTATAACAGTATCACCGGCACCTACTGGACCTATATGACCGGTGCGGCCTGGTGGCCCACACGCGATATCGGTCTGAGCGGCAATTACGCTGTATCGGTACGCAATCCCGGCATTGGCGAACTCTACTCCCCCCAATCCTCGACCTATCAGAACGGCGTCGATCCCTGTTCCGATACAGGCCTTGCGTCGGGCCCCAACCCGGCCCTGCGAGCCGCCAATTGCGCACGCGCCGGACTGCCTCAGAATTTCGTCTCGAACTTCAATTCCTACGGCGTCGAGGGTACAGCCGGAGGGAACCGGAATCTCTCTAATGAACGCTCCAAAAGCTATACGGGCAGCCTTGAATTCAGGCCGCATTTCATACGCGGGTTCGATGTCAAAGCCTCATTTGTGGATGTCAGAGTTGCTGATGCCATCACCTATCTGAGTGCCAATGACCTGCTCAATGCTTGTTACGACACCGGCATCTACCCGAATAATCGCTTCTGCTCGACATTCACCCGGGATTCATCGGGGCAGATTTCCTCTTTCCGCTCCGGCTATTACAATATCGCCAACTACGAGACCCAGGCCCTTCAGACGACGATAGAGTACAACACCCCCCTCTCCCGTCTGGGTCTGCCTGAGAGCTCGGGGGCGATCGACCTTCGAGGCAACTACGTGCATTACGTCAAGAGCACGCGCAATTATGCCGGAAGCACCTATCTGCTTTCAGGTAATATTGCTGCGCCCAATGACAATTTCACACTCAACACCACGTGGATACGTGGCCCCTTTAACGCTCAGTGGCAGACTATCTGGTATGGCCCGAGCCTCGTGGCCCTTCAGGTGCCGACCACGCGTTATGAGGGCAACAAACGCCCGGCCTTTGCCTATTTCAATCTCTCACTCGACTATGCCGTAACCGAGCATTTCTCGACCAGCTTCGTGGTGAACAACATCACCGACGCCCTGCCACGCGATGCAGGCATCTATAGCGTGGGCCGTTATTACGAGGCGCTTATCGGTCGCGCCTTTCAGATGCGCATTGGCGCCCATTTCTGAACGCAACGCCCGCTGGTGGTTGTACTCGCGACCGCCGGCGCGCCGAGACCGTAAGCCCTTCGTCAGTTTTTGCGCCGTGCATCGACCCGGCTGAAAATCAGAGACAGCATCCAGGCCAGCACGAACAGCCCGATCACGATAAACCCGATCTGGTTGAAGCTGTCGCTGACAGCGGCCACAACGCCCCAGAACCGCCCTTCAAAACCGATCTGATCACCCAGCAGTCGCAGCGTTTCGATACTGCCAATCCCGACAGCCACGATCACCGAGATCAGGGTAATGATGATGTTATAGCGCAGCTTGCGCAGCGGATCGACAAAGGCCCAGCGATAGGCCCCGAGCATGAGAACACCATCTGCCGTATCGACAAGGGCCATGCCCGCAGCGAACAGGGCAGGAAAGATCATGACCGCCGCAACCGAAACACCCCGGCTCGCCTGTGAGGCAGACAGCCCCAGAAGCGAAACCTCTGTCGCGGTATCGAAGCCGAGGCCGAACAGAAAGCCGAGCAGCACCATATGCCAGCTGCGCGAGACCAGTCTGAACAGCGGATAAAGCAGGCGTGACAGTAGCCCGCCCCGGTTCAGAAGCGCTTCTGGGTCGACCTCCTCGATCGCCCCGCCTGCCCGTATGTGGCGCCAGGCGCGCCAGGCGCCGCGCAGGACAATGAAATTCGTGATGGCCAGGGCAAACAGGAAGCCGGCAGAGACGAGTGTGCTGGCAATGCCACCAATATCATGCCATGCACCAAAACGATCCTGCATCGCCTGTGACAGCAGCGCCGTGCCCAGCGCCGCCAGCACAACAATCAGGGAATGGCCGATGGCAAACCAGAACCCTGTCAGCAAGGGCTGCCGCCCCATCTGGATGAACTTGCGCGTCACGTTGTCAATCGAGGCGATATGATCGGCATCGACAGCATGACGCAGGCCAAAACCATAAGCCAGCAGGGCATTGCCAAGCAGCAAGGGCCGATCGCGAAACATCACGAAGGTCCAGACCCAGAGCGCCATATTGGCCAGAAGCAAGCCAATCCCCAGCAGGGAAATGCGCCAGCGCAGCGACGGCGGAGACACCGGCAGGGTTTCGGCGCTCATCTCTGGCCCCCGTTTTGCCCGATCAAAGATCCCCGATGAGAAATCGATGCAGGCCTGACGGCATTTCGTGCACGTCGCGGCACGCAAGAAGGCAGGGTAAACTCGTTCACGAGAAGGGCTCTCCGCAACAACCGGATCATCCCGTCCGGTCTGGCCGTCAAACATGACAAGGGCAGGTCTCCTGGCTCACGGTTCATCGCTCCCCTGCCCCTTCCCGGATGACCTGCACCCAGTGGTTCCGGCAGGGCGCTCACCGCTCACAGTTGCGGGGACAGCTGCCGCCTCGCGCCCGATCCTTTCAGGATCAGCCAGCCCGTCCGACATTCCCTTTTCACTCACTCGCGCAAGACCCTCGACGGGCTCGACCCTACCGTTTCAACCAGGCGAAAGCCAGCGTTCAGCGGCCTTTATGCAGGTGTTTCTCCCATGCCCCAACCGTGCGTCTAGGGGGTTACCCAGCCGATATTGCCTCCCCTTTGAGGGAAACCATGCGCCTTTCCAGGCATTTGTTGGACCGTGACTTTGGTTCGGCCATGCGCCGGACACCAGATAACCGGGAGCAGAAAACGATGAGCGCCTATCGTACGATCAACCCCGCCACAGGCAAAACCGAGCGCGAGTTCGACCTTCACACCAAGGCGCAGGCCTTTGAAAAGCTCGACGCCGCCCATGAATTCTACAGAAGTGACTGGCGTCACCGCAGCTTTGCCGAGCGCAAGGCCATCGTCAACAAGGCGGCGCAGATCCTTGAGCAGAACAAGGAAAAATACGCCCGACTGATTTCCATCGAAATGGGCAAGGTTCTGCCCGAGGCCATTGCCGAGACCGAACTCTCTGCGAAGATCCTCGCCTATTACGCCGAAAACGCCGAGAAATTCCTTGCCCCACGTGAGATCCCTGTCTCGGAAGGTCGTGCGACGGTCCTCAGCCAGTCTCTGGGTGTCATCTACTGCGTCGAACCCTGGAACTTCCCTTACTACCAGCTTGCCCGCGTGGCAGGTCCCAACCTGATGGCCGGTAATGTCGTGCTCGCCAAACATGCACCGGGTGTTCCGCAATGTGCTCTCGCCTTCGAGGCGCTGTTCCTCGAAGCCGGGGCACCCAAGGGAGC
This sequence comes from Asaia sp. HumB, assembly GCF_030263835.1. Classification (NCBI taxonomy): domain Bacteria; kingdom Pseudomonadati; phylum Pseudomonadota; class Alphaproteobacteria; order Acetobacterales; family Acetobacteraceae; genus Asaia; species Asaia sp. HumB. Next base: position 954,288 of record NZ_JARPML010000002.1, read on the forward strand.
CTGGACCAATCTGTTCATCGACAATAATGTGTCGGAAGAACTGATTGCGCGCCCTGAAGTGCGTGGCGTGGCCCTGACCGGCAGTGAGCGTGCAGGCAGTGCTGTCGCCGCACAGGCTGGCAAGGCCCTGAAAAAGACCACGCTCGAACTCGGCGGCTCCGATCCATTCATCGTGCTCGACGATGCCAATCTCGATGAGGTCATCCCCCGTGCCGTGGCCGGACGTATGTCCAATAACGGTCAGGTTTGCACCGCCGCCAAGCGTATGATCATTCATGAATCCTTGGCCGACGAATTCGTGCGTCGTCTCTCAGACGCCTTGGCCGAATTCCGCTATGGTGATCCGCTGGAACAGGGCGTCACTCACGGCCCGATGAGCAGCGAAAACGCCATGAAGCTCGCACTGAGCCAGGTCGAAAAGGCAGTCGATCACGGGGCAAAGCTCGTCACCGGCGGCAAGAGGCTCGACCGCGAGGGCTTTTTCATGCAGGCGGCCCTGCTAACACATGTCACCCAGGATAACCCGATTTTCTACGAAGAGATCTTTGGTCCCGCCGCCATTGTCTACCCGGTGGCCGATGACGATGCCGCCATCGCGCTTGCCAATGACTCTCCGTTCGGTCTGGGCGGTTCCATTCATACGGCTTCGGTCGAGCGTGGTCGCAAGCTTGCCGAGCGCATTGAAACCGGCATGGTGTTCATCAATGATGTGACGGGCACCGCCCCGGAACTGCCTTTTGGCGGGGTCAAGAATTCCGGCTATGGCCGCGAGCTTTCCTCCAACGGGATCGAGGAATTCGTCAATCACAAGCTGATCCGTTCAGCCTGATCGAAACCGGCCTGTCACGATCGTCCACCCGATCCGTGACAGGCCCTCAGGATGCCCTGTGCAAGGCCTTACGAAAGCCCATTCCTGACCTTATGAGCGCCGCGACACGCTTTGCCATGAAACTAAGGCTCACATTTTCGCGATGAATAGGGTGCAACGCACAGCCCGCGGCACTTGACCGCCGTCCGGAAAACGGAGCCTCATCATGACCGATTACGCAAAGCCCCCCTTCGATACCCCTCTTCAGGATCGCATCCCCGGTCAGACCAAAGCCATGACGCCCCTCCCCGATCATGGTGAGGAGAGCTACGAGGGCTCAGGTCGCCTCGCGGGCAAGATTGCCCTCATTACAGGTGGCGATTCCGGCATTGGCCGTGCCGTCGCCATCGGGTTTGCGCGCGAAGGCGCCGACATCGCTCTGTCCTATCTTGATGAGGAAGCCGACGACGCCGCGGAAACAGCTGCCTGGATCGAAAAGGCGGGCCGCAAGGTGCTGCTGCTCCCCGGCGACCTGAAGTCACGCGAGATCTGCAGATCCGTGATCGATGAGACAGTCTCGACCTTCGGCCGGATCGACGTCCTAGTGAACAACGCCGCTTTCCAGATCGAACGCCTCGCTCTTGAGGACATCTCGGAAGATGAGTGGGACGATACATTTGCCACCAATATCGGCGCGACATTCCGTCTGACCCGTCATGCTGTTCCGCATATGAAGCGCGGCGCCTCGATCATTCATACCATCTCGGTCAATGCGGACAGCCCCAAGCCACGCCTGCTCGCTTATTCCGCCACCAAAGCCGCCATCCAGAATTTTAGCGGCGGACTTGCGCAATTGCTTGGTGAGAAGGGTATTCGCTCCAACACCGTTGCCCCGGGCCCGATCTGGACACCGCTCATTCCTGCCACCATGCATGGCGACCATGTGCATGTCTTTGGCGAGGATACCCCGCTGGGCCGCCCTGGCCAGCCTGTCGAGCTGATCGCGCCTTACGTCATGCTGGCCAGCGACGAGGCCAGCTATATCTCGGGTGCTACCATCGCCGTGACGGGCGGTACGCCTGTCATCTGAGGGATAGTGGGGCCTTGCCCCACACCCTACCAAAGGGCCGTCGCCCTTTGAAAACCCTGGATGCTGGAATTATCGAGAAGAAAGCTCTGGCTTGGGCTGCGGCCGCACGCGGCATTGCGGTTATGCCGCAACCTGGGCCAGAGGCTCGTACGTCGGGTAACTTTACCTTATCAGCAGCCGCGATGGCATCGCCGCTACAGAACCCAGACGAATGGACTGGAAGAGGTTTCCCCCTCCCTAGGAAGCAGGGCAGCGCCGCGCGCTACCCGCTTCCTGCACTAGTACAACCGAAGATCAGCGATGGCCGTTGGTCAGCTCATCGGCGAGTGTCTTCTCGTTATAGACCACTCTGAGCGCGGTGATGATGGCGCTCGTATCGGTCGCGACAGCACGGTTATTGCTGATGTCGTAATAGAGATCACCCGCAAGGCTCGGCAGATTACCATCGAAGATCAGGCCGACAGCCTTACCTTCGCGATTGATGACCGGAGAACCGGAGTTACCCCCCACAATGTCGTTGGTCGAAACGAAATCGAGATGCGTTGCCAGATCCAGATTGGCCTTCGCATCCAGCCAGCGCTTGGGCAGAGCAAAAGGCTCACTGCCGGTTGCGTGGCGATACATACCCGCGAAATTCGTGAAGGGCGCGACATCCGTGCCATTCTTGCGCCAGCCCTTGACGGTGCCATAGGACAGGCGGGGCGAGAACGTGGCGTCGGGATACAACGTATCGAGGCGATTTTCAGCCTTGGCCTGAGCGAAGCGTGCACGGGCAATATCGCCCTGAGCCTTGTGCAGCGGGGCGGAAACCTCGTCACGCATACGATCATGAAGTGACGCGTAATCCGGGTAGAGTTTGCGGGCAAAGACGATCAGTGGATCGGTCGAGGCTTCGATGGCCTTGAGACCTCCTTTCCACAGGGCGAGACGCTGTGCTGGATCAGCTAGATGCGTCCCTTTGATCAGGCGCGCCGCCACATCTTCCGGTGCATCATTGCCAAGGGCCAGGTGAACGAGGCTGTCATCGGCACCTGCCACCTGACGCAGGCTGGTCAGGCTGAGTGCCAGCGAAGCAGTTTCAAGATCCGGATAGAAAGGCTCTTTCGCACCAAGGCTGGTCTCGATTTCGCCAAGCTGGGCGTCATGGAAGCCCGCATGACGCTTGGCGTCAGGCTTGGCCCGCTCATGAGCGCCTTCCACCAGGGTCATGACGTCATCAAGGAAGCCACGAAAAACCATACCGATGGCCAGATTACGCGTAAACAGATCCTTCTCAAGCGCAACAGCCTTGTCCACCATGGCGAAAGGCTGGCCATAAGCAGCACGACGCGCCGGGTCGGCATCGATCCAGCGTTGCAGGGCGGCATCCTCCTTTTCACGTCGGCTCACGATATCGCCTGACTGAAGTGCCGCCTGAGTGCCGGAATAGGATTTCAGACCGTTCTGGATACCGAACAGCGTGTTCTCCACCTGCTTCGCGTGATCGGCGCTTTCACGGCTGTATTGCCACAGCATCCCTTCACGCACCGAAAGCATGGCGATGATTGCCGGATTGGCGACATCACGCTGGAACGCAAGGGCTGCAGCAGGCAGCCCGCGCTGCGTGCGCCCCGGATTGCCGGAGGTGAAAACCAGATCATCCGCCTTGGGGCCGTTCGGATCGAACTGCAGGAACGGCGTGTTCACCGGCTTGCCGCCCTCATAGACGCGCAGCATCGACAGATCGATATCGTAGCGGGGATAGTCGAAATTATCCGGATCACCGCCAAAGAAAGCGATCCCCTGCTCGGGGGCCATCACCACGCGCACATCGTTGTAGCGGCGATAACGGTAAAGTGCGGTCTGCCCACCATGATAGAGCGAGACCATGTCGCAGCGCCAATGCGCGTCGTCACCGCCCACGCAATCCTTGGTCAGCTTGCTTTCCACTTCCTGCAGGGCTGCCGAATAGGCGGCCCCCTGTTTGCCCTTGGTGGCTTCTGCCACAGGGGCAGACACATCTTTCATGGTGTCGAGGCGATCGAGCTCCATACCGGGGCACTGGCGCTCATCGGCGAGGTCCTTCGTGTAGAATCCGTCGCGGAAATAGTCGTGATCCTTGTCAGACAAGGCGGCAAGGCATGAATTGGCGCAGTGATGATTGGTCATGACCAGACCGTTGCCTGACACGAAGGAAGCAGAGCATCCCTCGGCCAGACGTGCCGAGGATTGCACAACGTGCTGGATCCAGGCGGCATCAGGCTTGAAATGATAGGTCTTCTGCAAAGCAGCGTTAGGCAGATGATCGAATGTCCACATGCCCTCGTCGGCGCGTGCAGCGTCGACAAGCGTTACGGCACCGAACAGGGCCGATGAGAGGAAAAGCGATAGACGGGCACGTGTCATGGGCAGCAGCTCGGCTCTGAATGATGATATAATGTATCAATCCATAACATACGCCATTTTGCAAATCCGAAAATCAGCACGGTGACCTTGTCCGGCGGCTCTGGCTGGCCGTCGCCAGCGTGCCACACGCTGAAACCCATCGTAGCAGCCAAAACGATGCCAGTTTGCAAAGAGGCTATTCCCCAGAGGCTCAAATCGCAAAAATCACGCTGTGAAATGAGAATAAGGTCTCGTCCCATCGCGTTAAGATGCGTTTCCCGAGGAAGGGTGCGGTAATCATACCAAACGTGACAGTCAGGAACCTCGGGGCCTCTCTTGGCCGCGATCATCCGACCGGTGCGATCAGACGGGAGAAAAGTGCCAATTCATCTGGCATCGCAGGCTCATTTAGCCGCCTGACATGAGCAGCCATGATTGCCGGGGCACGAACAGGCAACTTACGACCCGGCCGATCCTGAACCCGTCCTGGTACAGCGTAAAGATGCGTACGAAAAGGCGCGTCATGTAGTGGGAACGTCGCGCGGCATGAAGGTTCGAGGCAATCGCCCAAATGCCTGTCCCTGGTCGATCTGCGGCACGGGGACGGACACGATTGGCCACGTCTCTCATTATTCGATCGGAACGATCGCGACAACCGTGCCCTGAGTTTTGACGAAAGCGAGGTCACTCTGACTGTGGGACAGGCGCAAGCGCAGGGTGAGGCGGGAGCACTCCCCCGCTCCGTTTATAAACCGACAGCATTCTGCGATGGGGTCGCGAAATCCAGCTGTAAGTCCTGACATAATCCCGGGAGAGCGCGTCATACAGCGCCTTGCGCACATTCCGGTTTTCACCGGCAGCTTCCGGCTCCTGGCTGATGATATATGCAGGTTCCTGCGTCAGAACGGCATGCAGCTCCGCGAGAGGGTCCATGCCCGTCGCACCGGCTTCGCGCTGGAGCCCAAAATGGGATGGAAATGGATGCGACGTCAATCGGCAATATGGCAGGGCATCATAGAGCGCAACGGGACCGTTATAGATAAAAAGGCAACCTGATTTTCCGTAATCCACACTTTTCTCGAGCGCCAGGAAAAGCTCTTTTCCACCACTCGATCTCAAATGCTTCCAGGTACTCAGCTGCGACGCCACCAGCCCGAGAATTGCCATAAGCCACGCCAGATTGCGACCGGATTTTCTGTAGAACAGCGGGGCAATCTGGATGGAAAAGGGTACGAGAAGCGGGAGGATATAATGGATGTACCAGGTGCCAAAAATCACAAACGCACCGAGCGCCACCATCGCCCACATAGTCAGAAACGAGACGTAAGGTGCCTGTTGTGCAGAATAGCTTCTTCTGGACAGAAAATTCGCGCCCATGACGATGAAAAACGGCCCCAGCAAAGGCAGGAGCTTGATCAGTCTCTCCGAGATGATCTGATGACTTTCGGTTGTGCGCAGAAACACCGAGGAAATATTGGAGAACAGCCACTCATGCCCATAACCGCTCATTATATAGAAAAGAGCGGAGGCAATCGTGGGCAATACAGCAACGAAAACCCATATGGCAGAGTCAGCGATGATGCTTCTGGGGGTACTCCCTGATCTTATTTCCCGATATATCAGATATAGACCAGCAAACATCCCTTCGAAGACAACGGTATATTTTATCTGAATAGCCACCCCGAAAAGGAGCATGATCAGCATGCCGAGCGTTCTACGGCGATTTCGATCGTTCCCCTCGAAATCTTGCAGGTGATCCAGAAGAAGGCACATCGCGCCAGCGACCAGGAGATTATAGAAAATGGGCGATTGGCCACCTTCGCCCTGTGCCAGAGTGGGCCAAATCTCATAGATGAGCGCCGCAACCAGCGCTCCGCTAGCGGGAGCAATCCTCAACGCCATACGCCGTATCAGTAGCGCCGTGCCCCACAGGGCGAGCAGTGCCCCGATCTGATAGGCGATAACCCGATACGCCCCGAAGAGATGAAAAACGGCGTAGAGCAGAAACAGGCCAATTGGCTTGCGGTCCCAGAAGTCGACATAGGGCAGATGGCCTTGCAGTAGCCGCCCCCCTCCGAAAAGATAGAATTCCTCATCCCATTCAAGGATAGGGTTCCCCAATGTCATGAACCGTATCAACAGGGCCGCGAACAGCAGAAAAAAATGCGGATAATACGCGACGACTATTTTGTTCAGTTGCTTCAAGAGAGCCCACCTTCGCCTGACATGATCACCGGAAGGCGTTTCGTATTTTGATTTCAGCCAGAGCCACAAAAAACTGGCCTATGATCCTGGGTGTCATCTTGCTTTCGCCATGAACGCGCTCCCGGAAAATCATGGGACATTCTTTGATCCGGAGCGATTTCGGACTGGTCATGATAATCTCGAACAGGATCTTGAACCCATGTCCAGTCAGGCGAGGGGCGAGCGCTTCAAAATCACGCTGCCGCATCAGGAAAAAGCCACTCATCGGGTCATTGATCGGGGCAGAGGCAGACATGGCCACCAGATTGCCCAGACGGGAAATGAAACGCCGCCAGAAACCGGAGAGTCCCCCACTGTCACCCCCGAGCACGTGCCGACTGGCGACGGCGAGATCATACTGATCGCCCTGGAGAGCGGCCAGCATGGGAAGCAGGCAGGACTCGTCATGTTGCAGGTCACCATCCATCACCGCAACGAATGTTGCCGATGAGGATAATATGCCCTCGGTCACGGCCGATGATAAGCCACGACGGCCCATACGGACGATGCCACGTACTCGCCGATCCAGCGCCGCAATATTCCGGACCGTATGGATCGTCCCGTCGGGTGAATTGTCATCGACAAAAATGATTTCCCACGCAATGCCACTGAGCGTTTTTTCGAGTGCATTGATGAGAGGCCTGACATTTTGTTCTTCACAGTAGCACGGTATTATTATGCTCAGGATTGGTGCTGCTGTCATCTTTTCCTCTGGGATTACCCCTCGACTTTATCAACACCAGCAGCAAGGATACACAGGGTCTTTTGTAACATTTCTTGCCTGAATATGAGACGACTTGGTGATCGGCTCGTGGTCTCAACATCGGATCATTGTCGCTCGGGTGGCAGGACGCATCCTGTGACAAATCAGTTATGCTGACACCACGATCCTTTGAGCCCCGCACGCGGCATCAAACGGATAACGGAAGATCTGCTGACCTGCCGTCGCTCCATGATCTGCACTCAGCGAGACGAAAGCGCCCGACAAATCGTCCAGCTCCAGCTTCGCGGATGCAATGAGGATCAGTTCCAGACGAGCATCATTCAGACATGCGATTGCCCTATGACCTCAGACAGATGAGATCACCTCCCGGCTGGTCTGCCCCCAGGCCGGTACGTGCCGAAACTCTGTAAGCTCGCAAAGCGCAAGCCTTGGAGACAATATCGCAGAGGGGGTGCAACAATGCCTTTATCTCATAGCCCGTGCACAGCGCCGTCGCATCGACTCTCTTGGGGAGCTGCTCCGCCTGCAGACACGCAATTGATCGGATATCGTTATGATCATGGCCGTTCAAGGGGGGTATCACCTGTCGGATTACCCGGTCGGCTTCATGACAAGTTTATGACACGACGCTCAACCACGCTGCGGCCGGTCAAAATACGAAAACCAGAACAATCTACCTGCTAACCGGAATGAAATTATATTTATAAAGTAGTTACATTCCATCTATCGCGCAAAATTCTTCTTCCCGTGGTGCCAAGATGGCAGAGAACAGATAGGCAGATTATAGAGGGAACATTGATGCTGAATATCTATATATGAATATATCGCAAATATATTAACCAGTGTATATAAATACGAATAACTATCCAACAATAACTTCAGGATTACGTATTTAGATTATGCTTGACTTACATAATATAGGCATAGAATCATTCCGCGAACGACCCTAGAAACATATAAATATACGATGGAAATATTTCGACATGTTGCCATAAAATCTTAACTTTACTCAAACGCTCCAGGTAACGCTTTTGCGACCCGTTACATCCAAGACACGTGTCGGAGAGACCGGTGAAAAGACTTGCCCTGTTCCTCGTTGCAACGACTGCCTGCACGCCCTTCGTGAGCCACGCTGCCGATGCCGCAAGCGCCACCGAGGCGCGGGACGTCGCACAGAAAAAAGCCGACAAGACTACGGCCCTGACGAAGAAAAACAAATTCGTCAAAAGCGCCGACGATGCCGAGCAGGTGGTCGTGACAGGCACGCGTGAAAGCCATGTAAAGGCCCGTCAGAGCATCAGCCCCGTCGTGGTCATCTCCTCCAAGACACTGGAGCGCTCGGGCGAACTGAACGTCGCCAATGCGCTGACGCGCACCTATCCCTCCATCACCATGAGCGCGCGCGGGTCCAACACCAACTCGCTGGTGTCGTCCATCCAGATGCGTGGTCTGGGGCCGAACGAGACGCTGGTTCTGGTCGATGGAAAGCGCCGTCATTCCACCGCCAATATCGTGCAGAAGCCGGGGCCGCAATTTGCCTCGTCAGGCGTCGATCTGAACATGCTGGCTGGCAACATGATCGACCATATCGAGGTGCTCGAGGATGGTGCCGCCGCCATGTATGGTTCAGACGCCATCGCCGGTGTGGTGAATATCATCACCAAGAAAAAGGATCACGGTCTGACGCTCAGCGGTCAGGGCGGTGCCAATGCCTATCTCGGCAGTGGCGAGCAATACCAGCTCGACGCTGATGGCGGGTTCAAACTCGGCAAGGATGGTTATGTCCATCTGGGCGCGCAGTTCTATCAGACACAACACGCCATTGCCTGGGGACCCGATCATGCATTGCTTGGCTACTGGCCAGCCGGCGCCGATACCAAGAACTACTTTGTGGGCGTCAAGCCAGGCTCCGAAAGCTGGCGCGGTCGCAAGACCGATTATCTGAGCACACCGAAAGAAACACGCGAGACCTTCGCGCTCAATTTCGGCAAGCCGCTCGCCGCTGGTATCGAACTCTACGGACAGGCCACGCTCGGCTATCGCCATGCCGAAATGCGCGCCTATAAATACCCCTATGTTGTTCCCGCCGCAGGCATCAGCGAACTCCGCCCCATCACGGGGGATGATGAACTGGATTACGCCGCCGAGCTAGGCCTCAAGGGCGAGAACCTGTTCGGCTTCGACTGGAATCTCTCAACAGTCTATGGCGGCGATAATTCGCGCATCAGCATCCGCGATGTGGTCAATCTGGGCGAACTTGCCCGCACAGGTTATTCACCCAGCAAGTTCTGGGACTACACCCAGAAAAACACGCAATGGACGAATAATCTCGACCTGCGTCGCGGGTTCAATATCTGGTCCATGCCGGTCAGCCTGGCGTTCGGCGGTGAGCACCGTCTGGACTCCTATCAGATCATCTCGGGTAATCCGGAGTCCTATCTCGATGGCGGCCCGGTGGAACATGCCGGTATCCCGCCCCAATCGGCAGGCACATGGTATCGCAACATCTACTCGGCCTATGTGGATGCGACCTTCCGCCCGACGCGCAAGCTCTCCATCGATGTGGCAGGCCGCTACGAATATTATACCGACACTGACAATACCGAAAACGGCAAGCTTTCAGCGCGCTATGATTTCACCAGACGCTTCGCGTTGCGTGGCACCATCGCCAACGGGTTCCGTGCGCCGACACTGCAGGAATCCCATTTCAGCCGTCTGAACATCTTTGCCGGTACCGGCAGCGTTGGCGGGCAGCTCCCTGTGGAATCCGCCGCAGCCCGCTCGCTGGGTGCTCAGGGCCTGAAGCCGGAACGCTCGGTCAATGCCAGTGCGGGCTTTACCATGGAGCCGGTACGCGGCCTGCATGTCGAAGCCGATGTGTACCAGATCAATCTGCGTGACCGTATCGTGCAGGGTGGCACGGTGCGCGGCGCACAGGCGCTGGACGCCATCCGCTCTTTCGGCTTCGATGTCTCCCCGACCGCGACCAATGCGGCAGCGTCTTCGGCCTACTTCCTCTCGAACGGGGCAAGCACGCGCACACAGGGTCTGGATATCAAGGCCGATTATCTTGTGCATATGCATGATTACGGCAATCTGGCGCTGATGGCGGCGTTCAACCTCAACCGCACACGCCTGCATCACAATGGCATCTCGACCATCGGCAAGCCGCTGCTGAACGAGCAGACCATCGCCTACATCACCACCGCCACACCCCGCAGCAAGATCATCCTCAACGCGCTGTGGACCATCGGCAGGTGGGATGTGAATATCCGCCAGAGCCGTTATGGCGAAACCACCAACATGATGACCTATCAGGACTGGACCCCGGCCTCGGCAACCTGTGCCAGCGGTGGCGCCCTGCGCTACTCCAATTCCTGCTTTGGCCAGTTCAAGAACACACCCCGCTGGCTGACCGATCTTGAGGTAGGCTACAAGATCACCTCGCGCGTCCATGCCTCCATCGGCGTGAACAACGTGTTCAATGTCCGCCCTCGTCGTCTGCCCGGCAATCTCGTGCCGGCAGGTGGGTCGATGTACGATCAGTTCTCCAATCAGGTGCCCTTCACCGGCGGCTATTATTTCGGGCGCGTCAGCGCAAGCCTCTGAGCGCAGCGCGACCAGCCTCATAGCGCCAATCGCCTGATCAGGCCGGGTGCGGAAACGCTCCCGGCCTTTTTGCCGCATGGCCCCGTCCTTACTTCCTTTTTCCTGCGCCGCCGCCTCCAAGCGGGATGGGGGCCGGATTGACAGCCTCGCCCGATCTCCCGATCCTCCCCCGCGGCAGAGCCTTCTGCCCCCGGATGGTGGATAGGATACGTTACACGCAACCTCACATTCGGGTTCATCATCAGGAGATGAGAGTTCATGTTCAGTCATATCACGATAGGCAGTGACGACCTCGAAGCCTCGAAAGCGTTTTACGACGCTGCTCTGGGCGCGCTTGGTTGTCCGCCGGGTGAGATGGTGCCCCCGAACCGCCTGTTCTATACGCATGATGGTGGCAGGCTCATGATCACCACGCCGCTCAATGGCGAACCCGCAACCGGCGCCAATGGCGGAACGATCGGTTTCAAGGCGGACTCACCCGAAGCTGTCGATGCGTGGCACAAGGCCGGTGTCGCGCATGGCGGTACCGCCATCGAAAACCCTCCTGGCCCGCGTGAGTCTGCAATAGGTACACTCTATCTCGCCTATCTGCGCGATCCATACGGCAACAAGCTCTGCGCCCTTCACCGCATGGGCTGATCGGCCTCCTGCGCCGGACGCGACGCATCCTCCCGGCTGAAGAACCGCGCATAGAGTAGCGGCAGCACAAGCAGGGTCAGGAGGGTTGATGTGATCAGCCCTCCAATCACGACACTTGCCAGAGGGCGTTCGACTTCGGCCCCGGCACTGCCGGAAAACGCCATGGGGAAAAAGCCGAGACTGGCCACCGAAGCCGTGGCCAGAACCGGGCGAAAGCGGGCCTTTGCCGCGGCAAAGGCCGCCTCGGCAGCGCCCATCCTCGTCAGGCGGTAATCACGGATCTGGCTGACCAGCACGACACCGTTGAGAATGGCCACCCCGAACAGCGCGATGAACCCAATTCCGGCGGCAATGCTGAATGGCAGCCCCCTGATGGCGAGGGCAAAAATACCCCCTGTGGCGGCAATCGGCAGGTTGATGAAAACCAGCAGCGCCGCCCGGGGTGAGCCCAGAGCGAGCACCAGAAAAACGAAAATCAGAACCAGAGCCAGTGGCACAACCTGCGCGAGGCGCGTCATGGCCGAGTCCAGATTGCGGAACTGGCCCGCCCATTCGAGCCTGTAGCCCGGAGGCAGATGCAGCGATGCCCCGACCTTCGCCTGCGCAGCAAGAACGAATGATTTGACATCGCGCCCGCGCACATTGGCCTGCACGATCACCCGACGGCGCAGACTGTCCCGGTCGATACGCGCGGTCGTTTCATCAACGGTGATATGCGCAACATCCTTGAGCAGAACCCAGCCGCGCCCGTCCTCGCGCCTGATCTGCAACCCGCCGATACGGGTTGCACTGGCCACTGCACCGCCGGCAAAGCGGATCTGTGTCGGTATAAGGGCATTATCAATAATCACCGGCCGCCCGATATGGCCACCTACCGCCTCGATAGTGGAGAGAATTTCCGGCACCGCAACGCCCAGTCGCGCCGCAGCATCGCGGTTGATGTCGATATGAAGATACGCCACCGTCCCCTCACCCTGCTGGGCGACATCGGCAGCGCCCGGCACCGAGGCGATCACGCTCACAAGATGCGCGGCCAGCTTGTCGAGCATCGACAGATCATCGCCATAGACCGAAATAGCCAGCTGTGTACGCACACCCGACAACAGGTCGTCCATGCGCATCTCGATCGGCTGGGTGAAGGAATAGGCCGCATCGGGAAGGTCATGACTGAGCTTGGCGCTCATGGCGCTCACAAGCTTCGACTGGGTCATCCCCGCACGCCACTGATCACGTGGCCTGAGGAACACAAAGCTGTCCGTCTCGTTCGTTCCCATCGGATCGGTCGGGATGGCGGCGGTACCGGTATTGCTCACCACGGTCTCGACTTCAGGGAAACTGCGCAGCAGGCGCTCTTCCTGCGTTACCGATGCCAGAACAGTCGGCAGAGAGGCGCTTGGCAGGCGCATGGCATTGACCACAAGCGCCCCCTCCTCAAGCTGGGGCACGAATTCGCCGCCCAGCCGTGAGGCGAGCACGAGCGCGAGCAGGAAGATACAGGCTGTTCCCATGAATACACTGCGCGTATGTGCAGCGCACCAGTCCAGAGCCGGCTCATAACGGCGCCTGAGAGACTGGACGACACGCGTTTCGCGGTCCTGCGGCGCATGATTCATCAAAAGCGCAGAGAGGATTGGTACCACAACAAAGCAGTAAATGAGCGAGGTCACGAGCCCCATGATGATGGTCTGCGCCATCGGTCTGAACATACGGCCCTCCACCCCCTGCAGGGTCAGGATGGGCAGATAGACCATGATGATCACGAAAATGGCGAAGCTGACCGGTCGCAGCACGGTGCGCACGGTGTGAGTGGCCAGTGAGTCAAGACTCTCCCCCGGTCTGTTGCGGGCGCGCTCGACCATGAGATGCTCGACCACCACCAGCGAGCCATCCACGATCATACCGAAATCAATCGCGCCGAGGCTGAGCAGATTGGCCGAAATGCCAAAAACACGCATCCCGACAAAAGCCATGACGAGCGAGACAGGGATGACAGAAACAATCACCAGCGCGGCACGCCAGTTACCCAACACTACAAGCAGCGTCACAAAAACCAGACACGCCCCGAGAACGAGATTTTCCTTGATGGTGCGTATGGTTTCGTCAGTCAGGGTCGAGCGCCGGTAAAATGGCTTGAGCGTCACGCCCGGGGGCAGCGTCTGCTGGATGGCTGGCAACGCCGCATCGATCGCATCGAGCGTCGCATTGGAACTGGCGCCTTTCTGCATGAGAACGACACCGTTGACGATTTCACCCCTGCCATCGCGCGTGACAGCGCCGAGACGCAGACGCGCCTCAAGCGAGACGCGGCCCAGATCACGCAGGCGAATGGCCAGTCCGTTGGCCCCCATCGCCACAGGGATGGCCCCGAAATCGGCCAGCGAGCCGACGAGGGCGCGCCCCACAACCACCTGCTGCTCCGCCCCGCGTGAAATCCACCCCCCGCCCGATGAGGCATTATTGCTTTCTATCGCGGCATAGATCCTGCCAAGCGCGATGTCATGGGCACGCAGGCGGGCCGGGTCGAGAGTCAGCGTATAGGTCTCTTCGGCACCGCCATTGACATTCACATCAGCCACGCCCGGCACGAGCCTTAACTGCGGTGCCACGGACCAGGTCATGAGCCTGTTGAGGTCGAGCGGCGAATAGCGTCCGTCGCCATCGATCTGCATCTGCATGATCTCGCCCATGCCGGTGGCAAGTGGCCCCATCGCAACACTGACCGGCACGGCAATGGCCTCACGGGCCTTTTGCAGACGCTCATTGACGCGTGTCCGGTCGAGATCGAGATTGGAGGTATCGCTGAACTGCAGATAGACGACCGAAAGCCCCGTACGCGAAACGGAGCGCAGATCGATCAGATCCGGCAGTCCCGTCAGGCTCGCTTCGAGCGGAAAGGTGATCTGCTTTTCCACCTCTTCCGTCGCAAGGCCCGGCGATGTGACCGAAACAAGCACCTGCTGGGGCGAAATATCAGGGACGGGCTCGACCGGCAGGCCCGGCACCACCATCAGCCCGGCCAGGACCAGCATCGCGCAAAGCGCGAGCACAGCAAGCTTGCTGCGCTGCAGAAATTCCCACATGACGCGCTCAGTCCGCTGTCATGGAAGAGAGCAGCGCCATTGATTTGAGCGTGAAGCTGCCTTCGCCCACCAGCCTGTCGCCATCGTGCAAGGCCCCGCTCACAATGGCCTGCTCGTCGTCACGCGCCCTGACCTGCACGGAAACGGGCATGAAATGCGTGACATCCTGCTGGACGAACACCACATCCTCACCATCAATCTGCTGAAGTGCCGCCACCGGCACACGCAGCCCCTGCGTCCCCTCGCCGGTCTGGAAAGCGGCATCGAGCATCATGCCCGGGCGCAGTGAAGAAGGTGGATGATCGAGGGTGCAGACCACGCGCACAAGCCCTGTGGCAGGATCGGCGAGCCCCGCCACGGTGGTGATCCGCGCCTCGATTACCCGTCCCTTTTCCTGACTGGCCGGGCGAAACCGCGCCTTGCCTCCGGGCGCCAATCCGGCAGCATCTTCGGGCGAGAGATCGGCGCTCAGCCAGAGGCGGGAGAGATCGACCACGGTCACGAGATTGTCGCCCGCATTGATATCGGCTGCGACAGAGGTGCGCACAGCCTGCACGACGCCATCGACCGGGCTGATCAGATCCGATGCCTCGTCCTGCACGATCCGCTCGGTTACGGAGGTGAATTCCTCCGTCTGCCTGTGTTCGAGCGTCGCGAGGTCCGCCTCGCGGGCCTTGACCAGTCCGCGCTGCTGTTCGAGCACCATCCGGCGTCGTTCAAGTTCCCCGCGTGAGACCGCACTCCCGACAAGCGCCGCACCGCGACGATAGAGCATCGTCGCCTCCGCCTCACCGGCACGCGCCGAAGCCAGGGCGGCATCGACCTGTTCACGCTGAAGCTGAAGCTCATGCAGGGAGTGATCAGTGTAGGAAATCAAAGCCTCGCCGCGTTTGACAGGCTGACCCGGCGTCACATGCACCGCCATGACCTTGCCTGCACCGGCTGCATGGATATCAATAACCCGGCTCGTATCGGCATCGACCCGTGCCATCGCCTGCACTGAGGGGAACACCTCGCCCTGTGACAGCGAGACGATCATGACATGCTCGTTGCGCTGCGCCTCCTCAGGCAGCGTGAAGACATGACGCCAGGCCTCTGCTGCCTGTGCCGTGCCGCCGAGACACGATGAAGCCGCAAGACCTGTCAGAACGACAGAGACTGCCAAAGTCCTGCTGCGCATCGAGGCGAGACATCTGATCATGCGACGCCCCTGTCAGAGATATTTAACGAGACGGGCAAATTCGCGCATGGCATCGTCACGCCCGGTTCCGCCATCTTCCATCGCCTCAATCACGCAATGCTCGACATGGTCCTGAATCAGGGCACGCTTGGCATTACGCAGGGTGTTTTCAACAGCCTGAATCTGCTGGGCCAGATCGGCGCAGCTTCGATCGGCCTCGATCATGTCGAGGATCGTCGCCAGATGGCCGTGGGCCTGCTTGAGGCGAAGGGCGATTTTTCGATGATTCGGCGGGCTCATAAAACCCCTATACCCTAGGGGGGAGGGTATAGGGAAGAATGTTCAGGCATTTTGCGTCACAATTGACGCCGGCGAAGGGCGATCCTTCCAGACTGCCTGGCATGATGGGTGCGTTGCCTGCCCAAGCCCCCCACCATGCCCCGATAATCAGTCGCGTGTTTCGACAATCACGATTTCCGAAACGCTGGCTGCTTCAATTGTCACGAGAGCCTCGTCACGCAGCGCAGCACCATCGCGTGGAGCGAGTTTCACGCGCGATCCTGGAGTGACGAGGGTGACATCGCCAGAAGCCAGAACGGCATAGCCCGACCAACCGGGCTCAAGCTGCCACTCAAGCGCGCTACCCTTCTCGATCGTCGCCGCCCGGACCCGTGCCGTGGCATTGATCCGCAGCGCATCCTCATCACCCTCGACACCAGAGGCCAGCGTCACCAGCCGATTGGCCCGTGCCTCGACCGGGAAAGGCCGTGTGCCCCACGAGGGCGCGTGACCACGCCGGTCGGGCTGGATCCAGATCTGAAAGAGCGTGGTGGTAATGGCCTCGAGATTGGCTTCGCTATGAACGATCCCTGTCCCGGCTGACATGACCTGTACCTGCCCTGCCTCAGTCCGGCCCTCATTACCTAGCGAGTCACGGTGTGAAATGGCCCCCTGACGGACATAGGTGATGATCTCCATGTCCCGATGCGGATGAGAGGGAAAACCGCTATCCGGTGCAATCTCGTCATCATTCCAGACGCGCAGCGCACCCCAGCCCATACGGGCAGGATCGTGATAACCGGCAAAGGAAAAATGATGCGCGGCCTTGAGCCAGCCATGGTCGGCGTGGCCGATCGACGCAAATGGACGGTAGTCGATCATGAGATGATCCTCCTGAGTGATGATCGACCATAGGCAATCGGGCGCACGTTAAGATATAGAAATAATGGCAACAGATCGGTTCCATTTCATGACACAGCGCTTGCCTGACTTCGAGGCTTTGGCCATCTTTGCCCGTGTGGTCGAGCTCGGCTCCTTCAGTGCTGCGGCGCAGGCTCTTGGCCTGTCGCGCCCCACCATTTCCAAGGCCATTGCGCGTCTGGAGCACAGCACGGGCACCTATGTGCTGAACCGGACCTCACGCCAGCTCGCCCTGACTGAAACAGGGCAGCGCGTACTGACCCACGCCAACCGAATTCTCGGCGAGGGCGAGGCTGCCGAGGCTGAATTGCGCCAGGCCGTTCATCACCCGCATGGATTGCTGCGCCTGACCGCCCCAATCTCTTTTGGTCTAAATCATGTGGCACCCCTGCTCCCGGATTTTCTGACGCGGTATCCCGAGATCCATCTCGCCATGACCTATACGGATACCCAGCTTGACCTGATCGGTGGGGGGTTTGACATCGCCATACGTATCGCGGCCCACGCCCCCTCATCGCTGCGCGCTTTGCGCCTTTGCCGCATACCACTGTTTCTGGTGGCCGCACCGGCCTATCTCGCCCGGCATGGTGCGCCATCACACCCCAGGGATCTCAGGGAGCATGACGGGCTGATCTATGAAGGCACACAGCCCCCCGGAGCATGGCGCATGAGCCGCGACGGGGAAACCATGCAGGTCGATCCACCGACGAGCCATTACCGCTCAAACAATGCTGAAGCCTTTTTGCCCGCGCTGCGGGCCGGGCTGGGTATTGGAATATTCCCGGAGTTCATGATCGCGCAGGACATACAAAATGGCACACTGATCAGGCTTATGCCGGAATGGTCCTTACCCGAAACAGAACTCTGCCTGCTGACACCCCCCGGCCGTTCCCATCCGGCACGGGTATCGGCTTTCCTTGACCATATAGGGGGTGCGCTCAGAAAATCTCCCTGGCGTCATTCGACATGATTTGACGAAGAACCGGATGATAACTTATTAACTCAAATGCTACGCGGTGCGATAGCAGGCTTCCGCAAGAACAGAGACCTAAAAAAGATGACCAGCGAACGATCGCAGAAGATATCTCCAAGCTTTGCGCTCACAAGACGCATTGCAATGTTAAGAAAAAGCCAAGGTCTCAGCCAACAACAACTTGCGGATACATTGGGCGTTTCACGATCGGCTGTTGCTTTTTGGGAAACCGGACGTGTCGGTAGTTTGAGAAAATACATTCCCAAGCTCGCAGACCTCTTCGGGGTCTCGACCGAGGTCTTTCTGACCGGCATGATTGAAGAGGATATCCCCGCAGTCCTGACCCCGGATGAAGACGATCTGCTGCGCCTCTATCGCCTGCTCAATCCCGAGATGAAACTGACCGCCCAGAAATGGATGGAGCGACAGGTACACAAGCAAAACGCCGCCGGGAAAGTCATCGCCTGAAACAGGCGTTCCTGTCTCTTAACCCTTCTTTTCAGGCAGCCCCATCAACGCTTGGTCCATGTCTGCCGGGCCGCATCTATCGCGTTATCCTGCCCAGCACCGATCATGCTCAAGTGACGAGACGTGGTGCCGGAAGTGGGACGTTATCCTTGTCGCGACCACGAAACCGTCGCTGGTAATCGGGGTCATAGAGCGCACTTTCGCGGAACGTCCTAGGCTCGAGGGCTCTGCCAACCAGAATGAGGGCCGTGCGGGCCTCGGGCTCAGCCGCCATCAGGGAAACAATCGTTGCGAGCGTTCCCTGCACGCGATGTTCATCAGGCCAGCTCGCCCGCGCAACCACGGCAGCAGGACAGGTTGCGCCATAGAACGGCAGCAGGCGGCTTACAATTTCTTCCAGTCGATGCACCGCAAGATGAATCGCCAGTGTCGCGCCAGTCGCAGCAAAAGCCTCAAGGGTTTCTGCCTCTGGCATGGCCGAAGCGCGCCCTGACAGACGCGTCAGGACCAGACTCTGAGCAACGCCCGGCACAGTCAGCTCGCGCCCGAGCGCGGCAGAGGCTGCGGCGAAAGCCGGCACACCTGGTGTCAGCGTGTAGGCAATACCTCTACGCTCCAGCCGCGCAATCTGTTCAGCCACGGCACTATAGAGCGAAAGATCACCTGAATGGAGCCTCGCGACGTCCTCACCGGCCTCATGAGCCGCAACAAACAAGGCTTCGATCTCGTCGAGACAAAGGGGCGCCGTATCGATCTGTCTGGTGTCCGGCCCACAGAAAGCTAGGATCTCGGGTGGGATGATCGAGCCCGCGTAAAGACAGAGCGGCGCGCGTTCCAGAATGGCGCGGCCCCGCAGCGTCATCAGATCAGCAGCCCCCGGTCCCGCCCCGATAAAATGAACGGTCACGGGCTCAGCGATCCGGCCTTGATCATGGCAAAGGCGCAGGTCACGCCGTCTCCTGCAAGTCGCGCGCCGAGCAACTGGCTGTGCGGCCCCAGAACAGCCAGAGCGCAGCCTTCCGCGATGGAGCCGAACCCCATTGTCATACGGGCGCGCTCGGAGTGGGTCAGACAGCGTGGCTGGGCCGAGGCGAGAGACAGGAGATCGACCACCGTGACAGGTAGTTTGAAAAGCTGGGCCACAGCCTGCACAGCGGCGTGGTTCTGCCTGAACGCCGGAACGGCAAAACCGTGTGGCAGGCCCCAGCGCTCGACGGCCAGCCTCACCACATCAATCATGGCCTCGGGGGATGCCTCGAGCCTGCAACCCAATCCTCCCATGATCATGGTTTGACAGCCTTGTACTGTGTGACCGTCATGGCCGGCCTGAATCCATGCATGGTCCCTATTGGTCCTAGACGCTCCATGCTGATGCGCGATAGCGCACCGCCCCATGCTTGAAAAGCCTCGAAAAGCCGTTGCTCGCCCTCAAGCGTGACGGCATTGGCCACCAGCCTGCCGCCAGAACGAAGCGCAGACCACGCATTGTCCAGCAATCCGGGCGTGCTGATGCCGCCGCCGACAAACACAGCATCGGGCGACGGCATACCGGACAGGGGCGCAGACAGGTCACGCTGTTCCACGTGAAGCTGGTCAACACCCAGAGCTTCCGCATTGCGAGCGATACGCGCACAACGCTCTGCGCTACGTTCAATGGCAAAGCACTGGTTCGAGGGGTGGCGCAGCATCCACTCGATACCGATCGACCCCGATCCTGCCCCAAGATCCCACAACACTTGCCCCGAATGGGGGCTAAGGGCGCTGAGGGTGATCGCGCGTATCTCCTGTTTGGTAATCTGACCGTCATGCTCGAAAAAATGGTCAGGCAGACCGCAGGCCAGAGGCAGCAATGATGCGCCCCTGCCGGCCACAATCTCCACCGCCATCATGTTGAGCCGCGCCACATCGCCGGGTACGCCTTCGCGGGCCCGGAACACCCGCTGTCGTTCTTCGGGTCCATCGAGCGCTTCGAGCAGATGGATCACACTCTCACCGCATCCCTTCTCGTCCAGCCACGCGGCCAGAGAGGCGGGCGTGGTCTCATCTGCCGAAAGGATGACAAGCCTTGCACCTAGCTGCAAATGAGGCAGCAGGCGGCTCATGGGCCGACCGCAGAGCGAGACAAGGCCGACATCCTGTGCCGACCATCCTGTTCTGGCACAGGCCAGGGTCAGGCAGGAGCGTGAGGGTATGACCTGAAGGCCATCAGAGCCAAAATGCGCAGCGATCTGCTTACCAATCCCGAAAAAGAACGGATCCCCCGAGGCCAGAACGACGACGTTGCGTCCTTCATGACGCGCCAGAGCCTGCATGGCTTGCCCGTAGGGCGACGGCCATGTCTCGCGCAGCGCCTGCCCCCTTCCCTCCACAAGCCTCAGATGCCGCTGCCCGCCGACCAGAACATCTGCCTCGAGAATTGCCCGTTGCGCCTTGCGTGAAAGCGCATCAAACCCGTCCTCTCCCAGGCCAATGATCGTCAGCCAGCGTTTGGCGCCTGAACAGGGAGAGAGTGAGGGCAAGGAATGCATATCCTGATATTGGGGGGCACCACCGAGGCGCGCCAACTCTGTCACGCGCTGGAGTCCCGGGGGAGTGATGATATCACGTTTTCTCTGGCGGGTGTCACGGCGTCGGCATTGCCGGTTCCGTCCCGTATGCGCATGGGGGGGTTTGGCGGCATCGCCGGGCTGAGCGCCTGGCTGACCCGCCATGAGGCTGACGTAGTGATCGATGCCACCCATCCGTTCGCTGCGCGCATGAGCCATCATGCTGTTGCGGCTACGATGGCCTGTTCGCGCCCATTGCTGCGCCTTACCCGCCCGGCATGGCGAGCCGGAGAAGGCGCGATATGGCGCCATGCGCCATGGATCAGCGCCGTGCCCGCCATGCTGGGAACGACGCCGCGCCGGGTTTTCCTGACGACAGGACGCAAGGATCTCGATCCATTCAAGCATACGCCGCATCATTACCTTCTGCGCAGTATCGATCCGCCCAGCGATGCGCTGCCAGACGGCGCGGCCCTCCTGCTCGCATGCGGCCCTTTCCGGCTCGATGACGAACTCGCCCTGTTTCGCAAGCATCGCATCGATTGTCTCGTGACAAAAAATGCCGGTGCGGCTGCCACAGCCCCCAAGCTGGAGGCGGCCCGACAACTGGGCGTTGAGGTCATCATGGTCGATCGCCCGCCTCTTCCGCCTGCCGAGGAAGTCGACACGGTCGAGGCCGCCATGACATGGCTGGAACGGATCAGGCTTCGCGGCTCAAAAGGCGGCGTAACCTGCGGCGATCCCCGGCTTCAGGGTACGCGGCGCAACGTGTAGAGCCAGGGGGTTTCGCCGGGGCGTTCGATCAGATGAGTGAAGGCGCAGCCAATCAGCACCAGCGTGCTCATATCCGCATCCTCGCCTCTGGCCTGAGCCAGGGGCACATGCAGGACATGCTCGCCGGGGCGGCCTATGGCGCGGGCAAATACGACATGCGTCTCCCCTGGCAGCACCCGACGCAACACCTCGAATCCATGATCGAGCTGGCCAGGGCGCGCCAAAGAACGGGGATTATAGAGCGCAATCACAAATCCGGCTTCGGCCGCAGCTTTCAAACGGCGCGCCACAATGTCCCAGGGTTTGAGGTTATCCGAGAGCGATATCACACAGAAATCGCCGCCAAGCGGTGCCCCGAGCCTCGCCGCCGCGGCGAGCACGGCACTGATGCCGGGTATGACGCGTATATCGATAGCACGCCAGGCAAGTGGCCCGCCTGCCACGGCCTCGAACACGGCGCTCGCCATGCCGAAAACGCCCGCGTCCCCGCCCGAGACGACCACAGGCACTCGCCCGCTCGTTGCCAGATCGAGCGCATGGCGGGCGCGATCGAGTTCCTCACGATTATCCGTCACATGGGGCGTTGCACGCTCGTCTACCCCCGACGCAAAGGCGCGGGTGACATAAAGCCCGTAACCCAGCACATCAGTTGCCGCAGCCAACGCCTCACGCGCCTCAGCTGTGATCTGACCCGTAGCACCGGGCCCAAGACCAACTACATACAGGACAGGCTTCATCGGGCCCGCTTTCGCCCCGGCACGAGGACCATCGAGAAATAAGGAGCTTTTTCCGGCGCCTGATCGAGCGGCAGGCAGACCTGCCCGGCTTGTGTGCCGCGCTCGACATACACCGCCTTCTCGTGGCGCCCGCTTTGCTGCAGGGCTGCACGCACTTTCGCAAAATTGCGCCCGATCTTCATGATCACATGCGCATCACCCCGTGCGAGCCACGCGGAGAGACTGGCTTCATCGAGCGTTGCAGGCAATACACTGAGAATATCATCACCATGCACCATCGGCAGATGGGCGGCTGACCAGCAACCGCTCATCCCGGTAATGCCCGGCACGATCTCGCAGCGAAAATGCGGGCTGAGGCGGTCAAACAGATACATGGCCGACCCGTACAGAAACGGGTCGCCTTCGCACAAAAGCGCAATCCGACGCCCTTTCGCCAGCTCTTCTGAAAGCCTCTGGGCACAACGGTCGTAAAATGCGGCCATATCGACCAGATAGCGCGGGTCCTCCACCGGCACAGCCGTGGTGAATGGATAATCGAAACGCAGTTCTTCTGCGCCTGAGGGCACATGATCACCGGCGATGACACGCGCATGGCCCGGTTTGCCGCACGCAGCGAACCACGCCACGACATCCGCAGCCTGCAGGTAACGCACCGCTTTGAGGGTCAGCAATTCCGGGTCACCCGGCCCCATGCCGAGAATTTGGCAGAGACCGGTCATTCGCTCTCGCTGGCCAGCGCGTTGACACAGGCGGCCGCCATGGCGCTTCCCCCCTGCCTACCCCGTACGATAGCCCAAGGGATTTCATTGAAGGCTGCCAGTGCCTCTTTGGACTCTGCCGCGCCAATGAAGCCGACCGGCATGCCGATAATGGCTGCGGGACGTTTGCCACCCTGCAGGATGAGTTCCAGCAGGCGAAACAGGGCTGTCGGTGCATTGCCGATCGCCACGACCGCGCCCTCCAGGTCGCTCCCCCAGAGATCGACCGCCGCCGCCGATCGCGTGTTGCCGATAAATCTAGCCAGCTCCGGTGTACGCATGTCACGCAAGGTACAGATAATCTGGTTATGGGCTGGCAACCGCGCACGCGTCACACCGTGAGCCACCATTTCCGAGTCACACAGAACGGGCTTTCCAGCCAGCAGCGCGGTACGCGCCGCGGCGACAAAGCCGGGAGCGAAAGCGAGATTACGGGTGATATCGACAATGCCACAGGCATGAATGACCCTGACGGCAACGCGTGCCTCGTCATGACCATAAGCCGAGAGATCGGCCTCAGCCCTGATTGTCGCAAAGGACCGAACATAGATCTCAGCGCCGTCGCGGATATAGTCGTAACTCTCTTCGGTCATGCGCTCCCCCCGGTCATGGGCCATCTCGTTTCTTCCTGTCATGCCCGACGCAAACGCCTTCGCACGTCCTCGATGTCAAGACCAGACTCGGCAGGTTGATCAGAGACACTCCCCTGCCAGACGAGATCATATCCTTTTGGCCCCGCCACCAGAGTCACATCATGAATACCGTGCGAAGCACATCCCTTGGCGCATCCCGAGACATGGAGCCGTCTGCCGCGCAGTTCAGTCACCAGCGACAGCGCATCGCGTTGTGTTGGCGCATGGGCCTGTGCGCAGCGCCCTGCGCCCGGACAGGCGACGAGATCCGCTCGCCTATCCTGAGGGTCGGTTATCAGGTCATGGGCTGCGACAGGGCGATCAAGCACCAGCCCGCGCCAGGGTGTCAGCCGTATCGCTGCGCCGGCAGAAGCGATGGAGGCAAGAGTCTGGGCACTGATTTCCCCCAGCACCGCCACAGCACCAAAACACCCGGGCAGGAAGGGACCAAGCAAGGGCGGTATCGTCCCTCTAAATGGTGCCGCCCGATGCAATGCCCGATCTGCAACGGCCCGATGCGCAGAACGCTGGAGCGCCGCCAGCACTTCATCGACCAGATCTGTCCTGTCCGGTTGATGCCTCAGGGCGCCTTCGTACAAAATCCACGCTCCTGCCTCGTGGCGCAGGGCCAGATCACCCCGCAGCGCCCCTGAGGGGACCAGTCCACCACCATCGACAGCAAGGCTGAATTTCTCCGGCGGATGCCATGAGGGCGGCAAATCCTGCATCGCATGCGTGATTTCATGCGCGAGAGCCAAGGTATCGTCAGCGCAATCGGGATCGAGACCAGCCAGAGGCGATGCAAACAGGATGCGGCGTCGCGCTTCCTGCTGTGGTGCCGCAAGGCCCAGACCTTGCGCCACAGCACGCGATGTGAAATCGAGAGCGGCCTGATGATCGAGTCCCCGGAGCTGGAGGTTGCCGCGCAGGGTGAGCGTGATGCGCTCATTGCCATGACGCGCGGCGTATTCCGCCAGAAAGGCCGATTGCCCGGGGTTCAGTCCTGTGGGGTCCGGGGTGACACGCACCAGCCAGCCATCATGCGTTTGCATCGGGGCATGAAGGGCTGGACACCAGCCTTTGCGAATGGGGGCGGAACTCATGACCCGGTGATACCTCTCCTGACCGGGCAATGCGCATAAAAAAAGCTGCACGCCCGACGGACATGCAGCTTTCATCGACTTCCAATGAACCGGCGGCCATTTAGTCGCCAGTTCGGGAGAGCCTTCGTCAGGGCAAGGTTGCTGGCGCCGCAGGGAGAGGCGGGGCCACAACCAGAGACTGGCTGCGCTGGACCAGCGTGCTCGGGCAAATGCCCAGCAGGATGGTGGCGCAGGCCAGCACAGTGATCAGTGCTGCATTGACCGGCGTGGGCGCCGTCAGTTCCGCGCGGGTCTCGCGATCTGCTGGCGCAGGCGTCAGCATGATCAGGATCAGACGCAGATAATAGAACAGACCGATCGTGCTGCTGGCGATCAGAACGAAGAGCAGAAGCGTGCGATGGGCCGAAACGCCCGCAGCCGCCACATAGAACTTCGCAAAGAAGCCGACTGCCGGGGGAATACCTGCCAGCGAAATCAGCATGATCGACATGGCCAGCGCAGCGGCAGGCTTGCGACGGAACAGCCCGTGCCATTCACGGATATTGGTACCCTGCGGCAGAACACCGTTCATGATGGCAAACACGCCGAGCGTCGAGATCGCATAGGCCGCAAGGTAGAAGGCAGCCGAAGCGACGCCGAACGGCCCCGGTGACAGGAAGGCCACCAGCAGATAGCCCACATGCGCGATGGACGACCCGGCGAGCAGGCGACGCAGATCCGTCTGCACCACGGCCATCAGGTTACCGCCCAGCATGCTGAGCACGGCCACGATCAGGATCTCGTTCACCTGTGCGCTGGGCGCATAGAGATTGACGGCAGAGAAGTAGCGCAGCATGGCCGCAAAAAGCGCGATCTTGGATGTCACGGCCACCAGGGCGGCCACCGGTACGGACGTGCCTTCAAGCACATCGGCCAGCCAGAGATGGAACGGCACGGCAGACAGTTTGAAGAACATGCCCGACAGGATGAGGATAACCCCCATCACACCAATGATCGGCTCGGGAACATGGCTGAGATCGGGGGCTGCAAAACGCAGCGATCCGGTCTCGGCGTAGATCAGCGCAAAACCGAACACCATCGTGGCCGATGCGACACCCGAGAGAAGCAGATACTTCATCGCGGCTTCACCGGCGTCGAGACGCTGGTTGTGGAACGCGATCAGACCAAGCAGGGCCAGGCTGAGCGTTTCGAGACCAAGGAAGAACGACACGAAATGAACCGCGCCGGTCATGGCCACGCCACCCAGTGTGGCCAGCGTGAGCAGCAGGAAATACTCGCTGTTCACACTCGGGTCAGCGCTGATGGCGCCATGGCGCGACATCAGCACAATCGCCAGTGCGGAGAGGATGATCAGCGCACCAGCAAAAGAGGCCCATGTATCGGGGGCAAAAAGCGGGGTGGCACCCGTCATGACGAGCACGGTCGGCAGCATGATCGAGGCCAGCGATGCCAGAAGAACGATCACGCACAGAATGGCATCACGAACGACATGACGCCGCCAGGAGATGGCTGCGAGCTGCACCAGGCTTCCGAGGCACAGCACCAGCACCGCATTGGGGAGGAACGAGAAAGACATTACTGGGCCTGCTCCTGAGCGATGCTCACGACATGGGGGCTGGCCGGTGCCGACAGGTTGAGAACCGGCTGCGGATAGACGCCAAGCGCAAGGAGAAGAAGGGCTGCCACACCAAGGACAGCGAGATGCGGCACGGAAGGCGCACCAAGCGGTGCCACGGCATCGGTCTTTTTCGGACCATAGAAGACGCGCAGCATCATAGTGAGCGAGTAGACCGACGACAGCACCAGACCAGCCGCTGCGAAGAACGTCGTGGTATGGCTGACCTGCCATGTGCCCATGAGCACCAAGAACTCACCGACAAAGTTGCCCAGCCCCGGAAGGCCAAGCGAGGCCGCGGCGAAGAACATGGCCAGTGCCGAGAACTGCGGCATGGCAGGCCAGAGCCCACCCATGCGCGACATGTCACGCGTCCCCAGACGATCTTCCAGAAGCCCTGCGATCACGAACAGAGCGCCCGTGCTGAGACCATGCGCCACCATCTGGGCGATGGCACCCTCCATACCGATGCGTGTGCCCGAGAACACACCCAGCAGGATGAAACCAAGATGGCTGATGGAGGAATAGGCAATGAGGCGCTTGATATCGTCCTGCGCCACGGCAAGCCATGCGCAGTACAGAATACCGACCACGCCAAGCGTCATGGCGATGGGTGCGAGATGCGCCGCAGCACCGGGGAAGAGCATGACCACGAAGCGGATCAGGCCATAGCCACCTGTCTTTGCCAGAACACCCGAAAGCAGAATGCTCGCAGCGGCGGGCGATGCCGCATAGGTGTCTGGCAGCCACGAATGGAAAGGCACCATAGGCAGCTTGACCGCAAAAGCGATGAAGAAGCCGAGCATCAGCACCGGGGCGATAGGCGCAATGAGCGCCGTCTGTGACAGGGCAAAGTAGTCGAACGTAATGACGCCCGTGCGCTGGGCGTTGACGATGACGAGCCCGAGGATGGCCAGCAGCATCAGCAGGCCACTTCCCTGCGTGAACAGGAAGAATTTCAGCGCAGCGCGCTGGCGCCCTGCATCACCCCAAATCAGGATAACCCCGAAGAGCGGCAGGAGCATCAGCTCCCAGAAGAAGAAGAACAGGAACAGGTCGGTCGCCATGAAGACGCCGTTGATCCCGGCCACCGTCGCCAGCAGCAGGAAGTGAAACAGGCCTGCGCGATCTGCCACGTTGCGTGCGCTGAGCAGCGCGCAAGGCAGGGAGATCAGCGCGTTGAGCCACAGCATGACGAGGCTCAGACCGTCAATGTCGAGCCGGACATTGATGCCCAGCATCGGCACCCAGGCCATGGAGAAATGGCCAAGCCATCCCCCGGCGCTGGCACCGCCTGACAACGCGCTGAGTGTGACCTGCGCGAGCAGGATCACCATCAGCACAAGCGTGATGAGTGAGGAAACCGATGCCGCGCGCGAGGCGCCGCGCAGCCCGACAAGCCAGGCTGCAAGACCCCCGATGAAGGGGATCAGAACAAGAGCGGGAAGTGCCAACATCATCATACCGCCAGACAAAGAGCTGCAACCGTTCCTGCTGCGATCCAGCCGGCATAGCGACGCACCTGGCCGCTCTGCAGCTTCGCAACAGCGTATCCACCGCCCTGGGTCAGGGCTGCAACCAGATCATAGAAACGATCGATGAAATCACGACGGTTCAGATGGGCAAGCACCATGAACGGCCGTACGAAAACCCGGTCATACAGTGTGTCGAAACCCCAGTCGGCGCGCAGCGTCGAAATGGCAGGGCTTTCGGCAGCAACCGGAGCTTCGCCTTTCGGGCGCCACAGCGTCCAGGCGATGGTCACGCCGGCAATCGGCACGAGAGAGCCGAGAATGAGCAGGCTGGTATTGTGCTCTTCAGGCAGGGCACCGAGCACGGGGGAAAGAAGATTGGAGAAGATATGCACGTGTGCGATGGCATCCGGCATTTCCATCCAGCCACCCGCAATGGCGAGCACGGACAGGATCCCCATGGGCAGGGCCATGGCGATGCCCGACTTGCCATGTGCATGGGTGCGATGACCGCCCCAGAACACGATGAACACGCAGCGGAAGATATAGATGGAGGTCAGGAAGGCACCAAACAGCGCACCGGCCCAGAAGATCGGGCTCAAATCATAGGCGCTGCCCAGAATGAGCTCTTTCGAGAAGTAACCGGCGGTGATCAGCGGCAGACCCGCCAGCGCAGCCGAACCAATAAGGAATGCCGCAAACACCCAGGGCATGTCCTTGCGCAGACCACCCATCTTGAAGATGTCCTGCTCATGATGGACGCGCAGGATGATCGAACCCGCCGCCATGAAGAGCAGAGCCTTGAAGAAGGCATGCGTGACGAGATGGAACATGGCAGCATGCCAGGCGCCGCAACCGAGCGCGAGGTACATGTAGCCAAGC
This sequence comes from Asaia sp. HumB, assembly GCF_030263835.1. Lineage (NCBI taxonomy): Bacteria > Pseudomonadati > Pseudomonadota > Alphaproteobacteria > Acetobacterales > Acetobacteraceae > Asaia > Asaia sp. HumB. The sequence continues at coordinate 983,186 of NZ_JARPML010000002.1, forward strand.
TGGCTCATGGTGGAATAGGCGAGGATGCGCTTGATGTCGGTCTGGACCAGAGCGCTGCCCGCAGCGAGCAGAATGGTCACGAAACCCACAATGGCGCAGGCGAACATCGCCAGCGGCGTGAGAACGAACAGACCATGCAGACGCGCCAGAAGATAGACACCCGCCGTGACCATGGTCGCGGCATGGATGAGCGCCGAGACTGGCGTCGGGCCGGCCATGGCATCAGGCAACCAGGTCTGGAGCGGCACCTGGGCCGATTTGGCCATCGCACCACCCAGCAGCAGGAACATGCCCAGTGTCAGCGTGCGCGGTGCGGCATGGGGGCCGACGGCCAGAAGCGTCGGGATGTCCAGCGAACCGACGGCTGTTGCCATCAGCAGCATACCCAGCAGGAACAGCGCATCGCCCACACGCGTAACCACAAAGGCTTTTCGCGCGGCGATGGCATTGGCCTGTTCGCCATACCAGAAGCCGATGAGCAGATAGGAGCAAAGGCCCACACCTTCCCACCCGATGAACACGCCCAGCAGATCCGATGCCAGCACCAGCAGAAGCATGGAGGCAACGAACAGGGTCATGTAGGTGAAGAAACGCGCGATGTCCTCGTCGTCATACATGTAGGCACAGGCATAGACGAGAATGAGGAAGCCGACGCAGGACACCACCAGCATCATGACCAGTGAGAGCCGGTCGAGCGTAAGCGCGATCTGGGCGTTGAAGGAGCCGACATTCATCCAGTTCCACAGCACGACGTGCAGCGAACCGAGCGAGTCCGGGCCGGAAAGGAAGCTATAGGCCGAAATGACGGCGAAAAGCGCGCAAAGCCCCATACCGGCACCGACGAGAAGCGTCGTTGCCCGTGCGGGAAGCTTGCCCCCGGTCAGCATCAGGATGATGGAGACCGCCAGGGGGCAGAAAATAACAAGCGGAAGCAGCATGGCCACGAGACTAACCCCCCAGTCGATTGCCGGTATCGGCATCTAGCGTGGAGCGTCCGGCTGCATGCATGCGCAGGATGATGGCCAGGCCAACTGCGGATTCCGCAGCAGCGAAGGCGACCACCATGATGAACATGACCTGACCATCCGCCATATGCCAGCGATTGCCCGCCGCGATGAACGCGAGGCAAGCGGCATTGAGCATGATTTCGGTCGACATCAGCATGAAGAGCAGGTTGCGGCGTACAAGGACGCCCAACGCTCCGAGTGAAAAGAGTATGACGGCGACAATGAGCGCGCCATTGGGATCGGCAGCAGTCATATCAGGATTTCCCTCCGATCCGGCGGCCGATGTGATAGGCGCTCACAAGCCCTGCCAGAAGCAGGAACGAGGAGAGCTCGACGGTCAGGATATAGGGGCCGTAAAGCGTCAGACCGACCGCCTTGGGGCCGATAGGCGCGCCAACGGTGCCCACCGCCATGGTGTTGTGGCTCACGCCATAGACCAGCAGACCCATCAGCAGCAGCGAAATCACGCTGGGGCCAATCCAGGCGCCACCGGCAAACCAGCCTTTTTCACGAAGCTGGTCGGGCTGGCCCAGATTGATCATCATGACCACAAACACGAACAGGACCATGATCGCGCCGGCATAGACGATGATTTCGAGCATGGCGGCAAAAGGCGCGCCCAGCTCTTCAAACATGCAGGCAAGCGCCAGAAGCGACACGACAAGGTAAAGCAGGCCGTGAACGGGGATGGTGCGGGTAATCGCCAACGCGGTCGCGCCGATGGCGATCAGCCCATAGAGTTCAAGCATGATATTCATGATCAGGGCATCAGTGCGTGAATGTCGATAGGCTTGGCTTCATTTTCGGCTTCACCTTTGTTCTTACCCGGGATCTTGAGCCCCGACACATTATAGAAGCTGTAATCATGTACCTTGCCGGGTCCGCTGATCAGGAGGTCTTCCTTCTCGTAAACCAGGTTCTGGCGCACATATTCGCTCATCTCGAAATCGGGCGTAAGCTGAATGGCGTAGGTCGGGCAGGCTTCCTCACAGAAACCGCAGAAGATGCAGCGTGAGAAATTGATCTGGAAGAATTCCGGATACCAGCGCCCTTCCTTCTCGCCTTTCTGCAGGCTGATGCAATCTACCGGGCAGGCCGCGGCGCACAGATTACAGGCCACGCAGCGCTCTTCGCCGCTCGGATCGCGGGTAAGGACGATACGACCGCGATAGCGGGGGGACAGGTACGGTTTGACGTCCGGATACTGCACCGTTTCATTGCGATGAAACATGTGCAGGAACGTCATCCATATGGTGCGGAGAATACCAAGCATGGCGCGCCCCCTCTCAGACGCCCGCGCGCAGCAGAACGACCGCGCCGGTGACCAGAATGTTAAGAAGAGACAGCGGCAGCAGCACCTTCCAGCCGAAGGACATCAGCTGGTCGTAACGAGGACGGGGCAGTGCTGCGCGCAGCAGGATGTAGAAGCAGATCAGCAGGAAAACCTTGATCGCAAACCACAGGAAGGGCGGCAGGAACGGGCCATGCCAGCCACCGAGGTAAAGCGTGGTGATCAAGGCCGAGCTGAGCGCGACACCGGCATATTCGGCAAGGTAGAACATGCCGAATTTCATGCCCGAATACTCGGTATGGAAGCCGGCACCGATTTCGTTTTCGCCTTCCGGGAAGTCGAAAGGCAGACGATGCGTTTCAGCAATACCGGCAAGCAGGAAGATCACGGCACCCAGGCATTGCGGGATGATGAACCAGCAATGGGTCTGGGCTTCCACGATGTCGCGAATGCTGAACGAACCGGCCGCCATGACAACGCCCATGACCGACAGGCCCATGAACACTTCATAGGAAATCATCTGGGCGGCGGCACGCATGCCACCAAGCAGGGCGTATTTGTTGTTGGACGACCACCCGGCGAGAACCACCGAATAGACGCCAAGGCCCAGCATGCCGAAAATGAAGAGCAGGCCGACATTCAGCTCGCCCGCCACACCCCAGATGGGGGTGATGGGCACGACGCCGAAGCAGAGCAGAACGGCCAGAAAGCCGATGATCGGCGCAACAAGAAAGACCGGCTTGTCCGCAAAAGGCGGAATCCAGTCCTGCTTGAACAGCATCTTCATCGCATCGGCGATGACCTGAAACAGGCCGAACGGGCCGACGCGGTTAGGGCCGGGGCGATCCTGGAACACGCCAAGCAGGCGGCGCTCCAGCATGGTCGAGACCGCTGCGACGCCGAGAACGCCAAAGACGGTCACGACGATCACAAGAATTGGCCACACGATGGGCATCATACCGCGCTCTCCGTTCCAATACGCTCGGCAGGCGCCATGATTTCAAGAGAAACCCAGCCCGGTGCCGACCAGGAGCGGGACACCATATGCGGCGGGCATGTGGCGACACCTTCGGGAAGAGAAGAGTCAGAGACGGCATCGACCGTGAACACTTCGCCATTCAGCGACAGACGAACCTGAGCACCCGTGGCCACGGTACCGCCGATACGCACCACTGCGGGGGCGGCGCGCTCAGCAATCGGCTGGGCCATCATGCTCATTTCATCCGTGCCGAATACACGGGCTTCCGGCAAAAGCATGAACTGACCGGCACGCGGAGCGAAAGCCGACGGCACGTCCATGGCATAGGAGCCTGCCGCATTGGCCACCCCTTCCACCAGACGCACGCCGCAATCACCACCGCGCATCTTGCCGCCAATTTCCTGCTGGAAGCGGTTCAGCGACTGCTCGGAGTTCCAGCCGGGCACCTGATAGAACGGCACGAGCGTTCCGGGCATGTCGGTGCTGTAGGAGCCTTCCATTGTGGAATGCAGCGGGGTGTCGGGCGAGCTCGGCGGCGGAATGTCGCGCACGCTGATATTGGCGCGAATGGCCGTGCGTCCGCTGACGCGATGCGTCTGGCTGCGCAGCGGCGTGCCTTCGAGTTCGTAGTCCGAACCCGGTGCTGCCTCGGGGATACGGGCGAAAACCGGCATCGTCGTGGCAATCTCGGCGATCAGATCGTCCAGCTTGCCCCAGGGCTGCACATGGCTGAGGCCAGCGGCCTGCGCCATATCGGCAATCCAGCGCCAGCCCGCCTGAAGCGGGGCGTCGGGATAGACCACCTGGAAGAAGCGCTGGGCGCGGCCCTCGGCACTGACCAGCGTGCCGTCTGTCTCGGAATAGGCTGCCGAGGGGAAGGTGACCTGAGAGCGAATGGCCGTCGGGGTGACCGAATGATCAAGCACCACGAGGTTGGCCGCGCTCCCCACCAGCGCCTCGAACTGCGCACCATCGAGGCGGCGGCTCAGATCGTTTTCGAGAACGATCAGCGTGGCATCGGCGGCGCGAGCGGCGATCTCGTCGAGCGAGAGCCCGTCCATCAGCGCGAGGCCCATCGAGTTGGCTTCCGGCAGGACGAAGCTGATGAGCGGCGTCTTGCCCTTGGCAGCCAGAGCAGAGGCAATGTTGGCCGTTGCCTGAAGCAGGGCAGCCGAAGCGTATTGCAGGCCCGAAACCAGCAGGGGCTTCTCGGCAGCCAGCAGGGCTTCAGCAATGAGCGAAGCGGAAGCCGCCTCGGCTTCGGTGAGACCAGCCACATCGGGAGCCGAAGCGTCGATGCGATGCGCGATGGCGAAGCCGAGACGCGCGGCATCTTCCGGCATGGCGCGGATGGCGTCCTGCGCGAAACCGTCCAGATCGGTCACGGTGGGCGACACCACGAAGAGCGGCGAGATCGTGTCCTGACCCAGCGTACGCACCGAGGCGTCCATCCAGTGAGGGACACGGGCCTGATCGGCAGCCTTGTTGAAGGCTGTACGCTTGATCTGGCGGAGTGCTAGGCTCATGCGCGGCGAGGTAGCCGAGACATCCTCACCCAGGATCAGTGCGCCGTCAGCGGTTTCCATCTCATGCATGGTGGCGATGCGCGCCGGGCCAGCGGCCAGCAGCGACACCGCCAGCTTGACCAGGCCATGCTGCGGCTCGGCCATGCCGGTCGAGAAATTCTCGGCACCGACGAGTTTGCGCAGGGCGTAGTTGGATTCCAGCGACGCACGCGGCGAGCCGATGCCCACCAGCTTGCCCGAAGCCGCGATCTTGCCGAAATGATCCAGTGCGGCCTGGGCCGGCACCGGCGTCATGTCGCCATTGATCACGTAACCTGCTGAACGCAGGCGTGTGGGGGCATTGACCCAGCCATGACCAAAGCGACCGCGATCGCACAGGAAGTAGCGGTTTACCTCATCATTATAGCGGTTGAGCGTGCGGCGAACCTTGCCGGCGCGCTCATTGATGATGGTGTTGCAGCCCGTTGCGCAATTTGAGCAGACAGACGGTGCACCGCGCATGTCCCATTTGCGGCTGTACATCTTCGAGAACGGCTTGTCGGTGAACACGCCAGTCGGGCAGACCTCAATGAGGTTACCGGAGAAGGGGCTCTCCAACGTGCCGCTCTCATGACGGCCGAAATAGACGTTGTTATGCGAGGCAAACACGCCCAGATCCTGGCCGCCCGCATAATCGCGATAGAAGCGCACACAGCGATAGCAGGCGATGCAGCGGTTCATTTCGTGCTTCACGAAAGGACCGAGTTCCTGATTGTTGTGGGTGCGCTTGTCGAAGCGATAGCGACGCTCGCGATGACCGGTCATCACGGTCATGTCCTGAAGGTGACATTCGCCACCTTCTTCACAGACCGGGCAGTCATGCGGGTGGTTCGTCATCAGCCACTCGACCACTTCGCCGCGGAATTCCTTGGCTTCGGGGTCTTCAACCGAGATGATCGCGCCTTCAGTCACTGGCGTCATGCAGGCCATGACGATACGACCGCGTGTGTCGTCGGCATTGGCATATTGCTTGACGGCGCACTGGCGGCATGCACCGACAGACCCGAGTTCCGGGTGCCAGCAGAAATAGGGCAGGTCTTCCCCTGCCTCGAGACAGGCCTGCAGAAGGTTCACGTCTGAACGTGCTTCAACCTCGCGGCCGTCGATTACGATTTTTGCCATCGGGCCGTTCCTCCTACGCCGCCTGTCCTGCGGCGCCGCTCTCTGCGGTGCCGGAGGTGGGCTTGCTAACCATTCGCTGGAAATCCTCGGCAAACATCTTCAGGCCGCTGGCCAGAGGCGCAATCGCACCCGGCGCGTGGGCGCAGAAGGTGCGCCCCATCGGGCCGATCAGGCGGGCCGCGTCATGGAGGCGATCGATATCCTCCGGCGTGCCGCGCCCTTCCTCAATGGCAATCAGAAGACGCTCGACCCAGGGCAGGCCGTCACGACAGGGCGTGCACCAGCCACAGGATTCCTGTGCAAAGAAATGCTCAAGATTGCGGATCATCCCGATCGGGCTGGTCTTGTCATCGAGCAGGATGGCCAGACCCGTACCAAGGCGGCTGCCTGCCTTTTCCGGCGTCGGATAGTCCATGATGATGTCAGCGTGCTCGGCCCCGAGGAACGCGGTCGAGGCACCACCGGGCAGGAAGGCGCGCAGCTTGTAGCCGTCCTGCATGCCACCGGCACATTCGTTCAGGATAACGCCAAGCGACGTGCCCAGAGGTAGCTCGAACACGCCCGGACGCTTGGCGCGACCGCTGACACCGTAAAGCTTGGTGCCACCATCGACGCAGGCGCTCAGCCCCAGATACCATTCCGTGCCATTGGCAAGAATATGCGGGATGTTGCTGAAGGTCTCGATGTTGTTCACGACCGTCGGCGCGCCCCACAGACCACCGATCTGCGGGAAAGGCGGCTTGGCGCGCGGGTTGGCGCGGCGGCCTTCCAGTGCCGTGATCAGGGCCGTTTCCTCACCGCAGATATAGCGACCGGCGGAGGGATGGACGTGAAGATCGAAATCGAAACCAGAGCCGAGAATGTTCTCGCCAAGGAAGCCGGCCTCACGCGCCTGGATGACCGCCTGCTGCAGGCGCTCCAGACCCAGATGGTATTCACCGCGCAGGAAGATGATGCCGTGCCGTGCCTGGATGGCATAGGCCGAGATGATCATGCCTTCGATAAGCTGGAGCGGGTTGCCCTCGACAAGGATACGATCCTTGAAGGTGCCCGGCTCCATCTCGTCACCATTGGCGACGATGTATTTTAGGCGGTCCTTGGAGGATTCCTTGGGAACGAAGCTCCATTTCATGCCGGTGCTGAACCCGGCGCCGCCGCGTCCGCGCAGCTTGGAGTCCGTCACCTCGGTGATGATCTCCGCAGGGCTCATGCCAAGGGCGCGGCGCAGACCGCGCCAGCCGCCCTTTTTGTCATAGCCAGCCGGATCGAGCGGCGTCTCGCGATTGACGAGCGCCAATAGCGGCTGCTTTTCGGGGTTGAGACCAGTCATCACTTCTTCCTCGCCCGAATGTCGTCGATGATCCCGTCGATATCTTCCGGACGGACAGGACCGAACAGGTCCTTGCCGACCAGCATGGCGGGCGCATGGTCGCAGTGACCAAGGCAGACGATGGGCAGAACGGTGAATTCACCATCCGGCGTCGTCTCGCCCATTTTCACGCCCAGCTTCTTGCAAAGGCGCTCGCGTGTCTGCTCCGCACCCATGATGTAGCAGGACACGGAGTCACAGAGCATGACCACGTTCTTGCCGACCGGCTTGCGGAACAGCAGGTTGAAATAGGTGGCAATCCCGTCCAGATCGGCCTGGGACATGCCCAGGATCCGTGCCGTATGGGCAAGATGCGCGTCATTGATCCAGCCGAAGCGTTCCTGCACCAGACGCAGCGCCTCAATGGCGGCGCCGCGCGGGTGATGCTCATGGGCCGCCATGTCGATGAAGGTATCGACTAGATCCTTGGGGAGTTCGGCGTCCTGCGCCGTAAGTTCAGCGGTCGACATCGGCCATCACAAAATCGATGCTTCCGATGATGGCAATCAGATCGGCAATCATGGTGCCGCGTGACAGCATCGGAAGCTGTTGCAGATGAATGAACGACGGTGTGCGGATACGCGTCCGGTAGGACATCGTGCCGCCATCGCTCACAAGGTAATACTGGTTCAGGCCCTTGGTCGCCTCGATGCAGGAGCGCACTTCGCCCTGCGGAATGACCGGCCCCCAGCTGACGCCCACGAAGTGATGGATGAGCGTTTCGATGTCATGCATCGTGCGCGGCTTCGGCGGCGGCATGGCCAGCGGGTGCTCGGCCTTGTAGGCCCCGCCCGGCATGTTATCGAGGCAGTAGCGGATGATGCGCAGGCTCTGGCGGATCTCTTCAATATGCACCGCAGCGCGGTCATAGCAATCGCCATTGACGGCGGTCGGGATATCGAAGTCGATCTGGTCATAGCCCGAATAGGGCGCCTTGCGACGGTAATCCCATTCCAGACCCGTGGCGCGCAGCCCCGGCCCTGTCACACCCCAATCCACGGCCTCTTCGGTCGTGTAGACGCCTACGCCCTTCGTACGGGCCTTGAAGATTGGATTCTTCATGACGAGTTCGTTGTACTCGTCCAGACGCTTGGGCAGATAATCGAGGAAGGCGCGAACCTCGCCATCCCAGCCCTGCGGCAGATCCATCGCCACGCCGCCGATGCGGAAGAAGGCCGGATGCATGCGGAAGCCGCAGATCTTTTCGATGATCTCGAAAACGCGCTCGCGATCGGTGAAGATGTAGAAGACCGGCGAGAGCTGACCCAGATCCTGCACCATGGTTCCGTAGAACACGAGATGGCTGGAGATACGGAAGAACTCGGCCAGCATGATGCGAATGAGCTGAGCGCGCGGCGGTACGGTGATGCCTGCCAGCTTCTCGACACCCATCACATAGGGGAAGTTGTTCATCACCCCGCCGACATAGTCGATACGGTCGGTATAGGGGATGTAGCTGTGCCAGGTCTGGCGCTCGGCCATTTTCTCGGCACCGCGATGATGGAACCCGATATCGGGTACCGCATCGACAATGAACTCACCCTCAAGCTGCAGCACGACGCGGAACACGCCATGCACCGAAGGATGGTTCGGGCCAAGGTTGAGGAACATGAAGTCGCTATTGTCGGAATGACGCTTCATGCCCCAGGATTCGGGGTCGAACTTCAGCGCTTCCTGCTCGTCGAAAACCTGGTCTTCCGAGAGCGTGTAGGGCGGACGCTCGGTCGCGCGGGCGTAATGGTCCTTGCGCAGGGGGTGCCCGACCCAGGTCGGCGGTGTCAGGATGCGCGAGAGATGCGGATGCCCCTCGAACACGACACCGAAAAGATCCCACGCCTCACGTTCGAGCCAGTTCGAATTCGGCCAGATATCGGTGATGGACGCGATATTGGCATCATCGACTGCAAGCGGGACCTTGAAGCGCACTTCATCGATCGGCCCGTCGAAGGACTGGATGTGGTAGATGACCGTGAAGTCGGATGCCGGCAGATTGTCACGATGGATACGCTGGCGCTCGTCCACACAGGTCAGGTCGAGCAGCATGCGCAGCGCGCCACCGGCCTTGACCGCCTGAAGCACGGCACGGATCTGGCCACGCGAGACCCAGAAAGTCGGCACGCCATCACGCGTGGCTTCTTCCATCATGATCATGTGCGGCGGGAAAGCGGCAACCGAGGCCCCCATGCTGCCCGTGCCCATGCCTGCTGCGCGGCTGTTGTCGAAAACTTCGCTCATAGCTGCAGGCTCCTCAGATCGTGTCGGGCGTACGCAGCTTGGTGACCGCCATGCGCTCTTCACGCTTGAGGTCGCGCATGCTGGCAGGCGTCACCTTGGTCACACCCTGATCGCCCACCATCCAGCTGAGCGGACGGCGCTGCTTGCCGATGGAGTCCTGCAGCAGCATCAGCCCCTCAAGCAGGGCATCGGGGCGCGGCGGACAGCCCGGCACATACACATCGACAGGAAGGAAGCTGTCGACACCCTGCACGACGCTGTAAATGTCATACATGCCGCCTGAATTGGCACAGGAGCCCATAGAGATGACCCAGCGCGGCTCAAGCATCTGGTCGTACAGATACTTCACGATGGGGGCCATCTTGCGGAACACAGTGCCCGCAATCACGATCAGGTCGGCTTCACGCGGGGTGGCGCGCAGCACTTCGGAACCGAAGCGCGCAATGTCGTAACGGCTCGTGAAAGCCGTCGCCATTTCCACGTAGCAACAGGACAGGCCGAAATTGAACGGCCAGACCGAGTTCTTCTGCCCCCAGGAAATGAAATCCTGAAGCTTGCCCACAACAAGATTACGGCGCACGTCCTCGTGCGCCAGGAGTTCCTCAGGGGATTGCAGACGGGGCTCGCCGACGGCGGAGGTAAGAGTCCAAGTCATCGTTATACGACCTCGCGCTCGGGGATTTTGACAAGTTCAACAGGGGAATTGGGCGGCACCTTGACCGGCATGCGGCGGTGCTTGGGGCCCCATTCAAGGGCACCACTGCGCCAGAGATAGACCAGGGCGAGCGTCAGAAAGACGACAAAGGTCACAACCGAGATGAAGGCAGCCCAACCAGCCTCGACCACCACGGGAGCCCATGAGTAGATGAACACGCCTTCCACGTCGAAAATAACGAAGAAGACGGCGAGCAGGTAATACTGCACCGGCAGGCGGATACGCGCCGAGCCGGTGGAGAGAATGCCCGATTCATAAGGGAGGCTCATGGAGCGACCGCGCGCCGCACCAACACGACGAGGGCCGAGAGCAGCTGACAGCGCCACCACGATGCAAAGGAAAATGACCGTAAAGGCCACGTAGATCGCTAAAGCATGATCTGCGAGAAACTGAGACACTGGCGCAACCACCTATTCCCGACGGGACCAAAGGCCTGCGTGCCATCACGGCGTGTAACACCGGTCTGGAACTAAAAAGCCAGTGGTCGTGAGGTTTTTTTCTGCGCCATTGCCTAGCATCACATCAAGTCCCTGCCTATCACCTGAAGGGGAGCACACGAACCCGTGATTATTAGTATTCAAACAGTCCTGTTTTTGTTGATATTGATTATCAACTCCTTGCCCGTCATCGCGGTCCTGCCGCGATGACTTGTTGATACTTATTCTTAACTTCCCGCTGCCTGCCGTGACAGGGCCTGGTCGAGATATTGTCCTGCCCTGATGAGCGCCAGATGCGTGAAAGCCTGAGGAAAATTGCCCAGATGCTCGCCAGCCGGACCGATTTCCTCCGAAAAAAGACCGACGTGGTTGGCGTATGAAAGGGTCTTGTCGAACAGGAACCGGGCCATCAGCAGGTCTCCGGAACGGGCGAGACATTCGATGTACCAGAACGAGCACATCGTAAAAGTTCCCTCCCGGCCTTCCAGCCCATCCTCGTTATCACCTTCGGCTACATGATAGCGGAAGACGTGGCTGTCATCGAGCAACTGCTCGCCCACGGCCTTCAGCGTTGCCATCCATCGTGGGTCGTGATCACCAATGAAACCCATGAGCGGCATGAGCAGACAGGATGCATCGATTGCAGTACCGCCCTTGTACTGCACGTAATACTGAAGATCATCGCTCCAGAAATTATTCTGTACATCCATGTAAATGGCGTTCCGCTCACGTACCCATACAGCGATACGGGCTGGCAAACCACGCTCTTCCGACATCCTGATGGCACGATCGAGGGCCACCCAGCACATGATACGTGAGAACAGGAAGTGCTTCTTGCCGCCACGGACCTCCCATATACTCTCATCGGGCTGGTTCCAGGCAGTGCAAAGCCAGTCAATCCCCTCGGCGATTGACTCCCATGCCTTCCAGCTGATCCGTTCGCAGTGGCGATCGGCGTGATACACGGCGTCCATCATCTCACCGATGATGTCGAGTTGCAGCTGATCCTCCGCCCCATTGCCGATACGCACGGGACGCGAGTCCCTGAAGCCGCGGAAATGCGTCAGGTCGGTTTCGGGCACGAAGGCCTTGCCATCGATCGCATACATGACCTTCAGCCGCGCCTCACCCGGCTGGGCGTCCAGTCGGCGCTCATGCAGCCAGCGGATAAAGGCGGTGGCCTCCTCCGTATGGCCCGTTTTCATGAAGGCATAGACCATGAAGGACGAGTCACGGATCCAGCAATAACGGTAGTCCCAGTTACGGATGCCGCCCGGATCTTCAGGCAGGCCGAAGGTCGCCGCCGCAACCATTGACCCGTATTCGGCTGAGGTCAGCAGCTTGAGGGCGAGGGTCGAGCGCGTGATGTGATCATGCCAGCGCCCGTGATACTTGGCGCGCGCCACCCAGTCGGTCCAATAATTGGCCGTTGCCTTGAAGGCATTGGATGTCCAGTGGTCCTCAAGACAGAGATTTTCGTCCGTTGTCACGCTGTCGAGCATGAAAATGGCCGTCTCGTTCAGTTCGAGCACGAATTCAGCGCAAGCATCATCGCCGATGATCGTCATGGGTATGGTCGAGCTGATACGCAGGCTCGGCAGATCGGGTCGCTCAGGCTCGAACAGGATCACCCGGTCACTCAGGGCACGGGCCTTATGGCCGACACGGGCATAGTCGAACCGGGGGGCGCAATGCAGCCTGAAGCGAAGCGTACCGCGAACAGCTTTCACACGCCTTATCACCCTCTGCTCAGGATAATCAGGGGCCAGCGTCATGAAATCGGAGATTTCACTCACGCCCTCCGGTGACAGAACGCGTGTCAGCAGGACATTCGTGTCCGGCACATAGAACTGCCGGAAACGCCCGCCTTCGAGAACGGGCGCCAGCTCGAAGAACCCTGCGCTGGGCTCAAGCAGGGAGGCAAAGACGCTCGGGCTGTCAAAACGCGGCCAGCACATGAAATCGATCGATCCGTTGAGCGCGACGAGCGCTGTCGTGCGCAGATCGCCAATCACGGCATGATTCTCAATTGCCATACTCATTCGCAGTTCTTTCGACCCGAGGCTGGTGAAACCCTATGTGAAACAGGAATATGAACAAGGCGCCATCCCGACCAGGGATGACCCCCGTCTCCGCAAGGCCGGCCGGCAGCATCTGGCCGACCGAAAGAATGACCGCGCGGGAAGGAGAGGCCCAACGTCAATCAGGCCACCGGAAGCCACTGGCGCCCATCGCGGGCAAGCAGGGAATCCGCCTCAGCCGGCCCCTGTGACCCCGCTTCATAGAGGCAGGGCGTGACGGGAGTGGTTGCGACAGTATCAATCGCCGTCCAGGCGGCCTCAATGGTGCCCGCGCTCTGGAAAAGCATCTGGTTGCCCGCCATGCAGTCATGCAGCAGCGCCTCGTAGCCGACATTCGGCGTCTTCGGGAAAAACGAGTCGTAGAGAAAACTGCTGGTCACCGGGGCAATCACCTCTTCCAGGCCGGGCTGCTTGGCATCAAACCCTATGGAGACACCCCGGACAGGATCGAGAAGAAAGCGGATGACATTGCCTGCGCGCGGGTCGTTCATGTCCTGATTGAAAAGCGCATAAGGCGGCTTTTTAAAGACAATGTTGATCTCGGTACGTCGGGCCTTCATGCGTTTGCCCGTGCGCAGGTAAAAGGGCACCCCACCCCAGCGCCAGTTATCGATATCCAGTCGCATGGCGACGTAGGTTTCTGTCTGGCTATCGGGCGCAACACCCGGTTCGCTGCGATAGGCCGCGACGGGTGATCCGGCAATCTCACCTGCTCCGTACTGGCCCGCCACGTAATCCTGCGCGCGCACCGGGCGTATGGCTTCCAGCAATCGCGTTTTTTCCTGTCGTATGGCCTCAGCGGCCAGAGAGGATGGTGGCTCCATTGCGATGAGGCTGAGCAGGACGAACAGATGGTTGGGCACCATGTCGCGCAGAGCGCCCGTGTGCTCGTAGAAGGCGCCCCGGCTTTCAACGCCAATCGTCTCGGCAGCCGTGATCTGCACATGGTCGATATACTCACGGCGCCAGATAGGCTCGAACAGGACGTTGGAGAAGCGCGCGACAAGGATACCCTGATTGGCTTCCTTGCCCATGAAATGGTCGATGCGATAGATCTGACTTTCACGGGCCTGCCGGCGCAGGGTTTCATCGAGTGCCCTGGCCGATGCCAGATCGTGACCGAAAGGCTTCTCGATCACGATACGCCTGAACCCCGCCTTCTCCGCAAGAAGCCCCGCCTCACCCAGAGCGGTTGCAATCGGCGCGAAGAAACGGGCCGCGACAGCGCAATAGAAAATGGCGCTGTCCCCACCGAGGGTTTCAGACAGGGTGGTGAAAAGCTCGGGCCGGGTGAAGTCGCCCGCAATATATTGTGCGTTGTGGGTCACCCTGTCCCACGCCCCACGATCGAGATGAGGGCATGAGAACTCGGCAGAGGGATCTTTTGCATCCTGCTCTGCCAGAGCGAAATGACGGTCGGCCCAGTCCTGGGCCTTTTGCTCGTCGCGATCAATCGCGATGATCTGAAATCCGCCTGGAAGGGCGTCTGCCACAGCCAGATCGTAGAGCGACGTGAGAAGCAGGCGGCGCGTCAGATCGCCCCCGGCTCCGAAAATGACCAGCTTGCAGGGTTGAGAGGCGGAAGTTTGCCCGAGAACATTCTGAAGCTGGTCAGCAGGGCTCGTCATGGTACTTCTCCATCCTTCTCAATGAGCAGGATGAAAAAGCTTACAGAGCCCTAATAGATCACCTAATTATTTTCTTAAGTTCAAACAATAACGTGATCAGCCATGACGGGGACTGTCTTCGCCCAATTGCCGGATCGTGGCGTCTTCGGGCTTGTCTTGCGGGAACTGCACCTCCCAACCGCCGCCCAGCGCATTGTAAAGACGCGCCAGATTGCTTGCGATGGTGGTCGTGCTGTCAGCCAGTTGCAACTGTGCCGAGAGCAGGTCGCGCTGCGCCGAAAGCACGTTGAGGTAGGTTGTCAGACCGCTGCGATACTGCTCCTGCGACAGCTTGAGCGCGCGTTGGCCCGCCCCGACCGCTGCCTGCAACCCGTCGCGCCGGCGTTGCTCGTCACGATAGGCCACAAGCGCGTTATCCACATCACGCCAGGCGCCCAGCACCGTCTGCCGATAGGTAATGGCCGCCGCCTTCTGGGCATAACGGTTGAGCATCAACTGACCACGCAGACGCCCACCCTGAAAGATCGGCAGTGAAATGGACGGACCGAGATTCCAGGCGCGCGCATTCCAGAAACCGAGATCGCGGAACGAAAGAGATTGCAGACCGAAATCGGCGCTGATGGTGATCTTCGGATAGAACTCGGCTTCCGCCTCGGCCACATTGGCCACAGCCGCATGGAGCTGGGCCTCGGCCTGACGGATATCGGGACGACGCTGGGCCAGCTCGGCCGGTACACCGACCGGCACGCGCGGCGGCACCACCGGTATGCCTGCCGTACGGGTCAGTTCATCGTTCAGCGTACCGGGCGGCGACCCCAGAAGCAGGCTGATGGCGTTGATCTGCTGCGCAATACGCTGCTCGATCTGCGCGATCTGGGCCGTGGTGGAGTCAAGCTGGCTTTCTGCGCTGGTCACGTCCAGTTCGGTGACGAGCCCGGTTTTCTGACGCTCCCTGGCAAGGGCGAGCGTCTGGGCCTGTGTGTCACGATTGGCCTGGGTGATACGAAGCTGTTCCTGCAACCCACGCAGGGTCAGGTAGTCATTCGCCATATCGGCCTGCTGGGCAATAAGGACGCCGCGGCGCTCCTCATCGGTTGCCTGCAGATCAGCCTTGGCCGCCTCGTACTGACGCGCCACGCGCCCCCAGATATCGAGCTCGTAAGAGGCGTCGATGGAATATTTCCACTGATTCAGAACAGGGATCGTGGCAGACCCCACACTCTGGTCGAGGAGCGTGGCGTTCTGTTGACCCAGCGCCGTCGCATTATCCTTGGCGACACCGGAGAGGATGCGCTGCAGCGATTTGGTGCTGTATTGCGAGCGTGTGTAGGACCCGCTGGCAGAAAGCCCGGGAAAGCGCTCCGCACCAGCCATCAGCAGCTGGGCACGGCTCTGCGCCAGCTGTGCCGTGGCACGCTGGATATCGAGGTTCTGGGTCGCCAGTCGCGTTTCGAGCGAGGTCAGGGTCGGATCGTTGAAGATCTTCCACCAGTTGACATCGGGCGCGTCCGGCGTGGTCAGGCTTCCCTTCTGGCCAGCATGGGCATGCATGTCATACTGGGTTGGCGACCACAGGTCAGGCTTCTGGTATTTTGGCCCGACGCAGCCCGGCAGCGAAAGGACCACGGCAAGGGAAGCACCGCACAGCATGAGCGCACGCGGGGAACGGCCAGTCTTCAAGTCATGGCTCCGGGAAATCATGAAACGGGTCATCAATGGGCACCTCCGGCCGGGCCTTTCTTGGCCACCGGGGACAACAGGAAGCAGAAGGGCACGACAAAGAACGCCATGATGCCAATCACCATGAACGTCTGGTTGTAGGCCACCATCGACACCTGCTGCATGAAACTCTGATAATAGCTGTGTACGGCATATTGATGCGCGGCCGACTGGGTCAGACCGGCATCGGTCGCCACCTTCTGCACAGTGTTGAGGTAATCCTGTCCGTTGGCATTATAGTCGGACGACCAATGCGCCATCAGGCTCTGACGCACCTGCTTGGTTTCTGTAATCGCTGCCGTGGCGAGCGAGATTGCCAGAGAGCCCACATAGTTACGCGACATGCTGAACATGGCCGAAGCATCGGAGTTCAGCTCCTTGGGCAGGGTCGAATAGGCAATTGTCGAAATGGGCACGAACAGGAAGGCCAGAGCCGACGTCTGGAAGATACGATATTCCACCAGATGGGCATAACTCGTGGTCGGCACGAGCTGCGCCGAATAGAACATGGCCAGCCCCATCAGGAAGAAGCCGAACGCGATCAGATTGCGCACCTGAACGAAGCCCATCAGCTTGCCCACAATCGGGATAAGACAGATGATCACAGCCCCGCCCGGTGCGAGCACCTCACCCGAGATCGTGGCCGTATAGCCAAGGACCTGCTGGGCAAATTGGGGCACGATAATGGCTGAGGCGTAAAGCAGACCACCCACCATCGCCATCAGGAACGTCCCAACAGCAAAATTGCGATCCTTGAAGATGGCAAGGTTGAGCAGCGGGTTCTTGGCGCGCAGCAGCCAGATCACAGCACCCACCACCCCGGCTACGCCAAGCGCCGCCATGATGATGATGAAGTTCGAGCCAAACCAGTCATCATCCTCACCGCGATCGGCCATGACTTCGAGGCAGCCAAGACCGAGCGAGATCAGGCAGATGCCGATGACATCGACCTTTTCGCGCTTCTGCTTCTCCCATGGCGGGTCCTCCACAAGCGCCGAAACGCCGATGAGGGTCAGGATACCGAAAGGCACGTTGACGTAGAAAATCCAGCGCCAGGAATAGTTATCGACCAGATAACCACCAAGCAGCGGGCCGAGAATGGGGGCGACGATGGTGGCAATGGCGGTCAGACCGAAAGCCGCACCGCGCTTTTCAGGCGGGAATGTATCCAGAATGATGGATTGCTGGTTTGGCTGAAGCCCACCCCCGAAGAAACCCTGCATCAGGCGGAAAACGATCAGCATGGGTAGGCTTGTCGATAGTCCGCAAAGGAACGACGACACCGTGAACATGGCGATGCAGATCAGGAAGTAGCGCTTGCGCCCCAGAAGCTTGCCGAACCATGCCGAGATCGTCAGCACGATACCGTTTGCCACCAGATAGGAGGTGAGCGCCCAGGTGGCATCGTCATAGGAACTGCCGAGCGCGCCCGAAATGTGCGGGAGCGCCACATTGATGATGGTGGTGTCGAGCACCTCCATGAAGGCGCCCAGCGTCACAACCACTGCAATCAACCAGGGGTTGGCTTTGGGCTTCCAGTCGGCATGGTTGTTCTCGCTGGACGCGTCGCTCATTGGACGGTCACCGTCGGCACGACAGAGACGCCAAGCGGCAGCGGCACATTGGGGTCGAGCCCGCTATCGATCAGGATCTTGACCGGCACGCGCTGGACGATCTTCACGAAGTTGCCCGTCGCGTTTTCGGGCGGGAAGGCGCTGAACGCGGCACCCGCACCGAGCTGGATGGAATCCACATGGCCATGCAGGGTCAGGTTGGGATAGGCATCGACCTCGATCTCGACCTTCTGGCCGGGACGCATCTTCTGGATCTGCGTTTCCTTGTAGTTCGCAACAACCCAGACTTCAGGCTCGACCACAGAGAACAGCTTCTGACCGGTCTGGACGAAATCGCCCTGCTCGACATTACGCTGCGAGATCCAGCCATCATGCGGCGCGCGCACTTCGGTCCAGCCGTAATTCAGCTGTGCCTGAACAAGATCAGCCTCGGCCGCCTTGAGGGCAGCGTTCTGCTGCTTCATCGTGGCTTCCTGGTTCTCGATGTTCGGCTTGACCGGGGTGGCCTGCTGCAATTCACCTTCAGCGCGCATGACCTCGGCATGAGCCTGGTCGAGCGCGGCCTTCGAGTAATCGATATCCTGCTGCGTGGTCGCAGCGCGGGACACGCTGTGCTGGCGACGATAATCCGTCTCGGCCTTGAAAAGCTGGGCCTGCGCCGAAGCAAGAGCGCCCTTGGCCGCAATCAGGCGACCGGGAAAGTTCTGCTTGGCGACCATCACCATCTGCGTGGCAGCGGCAAAATTGGCCTGAGCCTGTGCAATGCTGGCTTCAGCCTTGTGCAATGAGGCGATGTAGTCGCGGTCATCGATCTTGACCAGAAGCTGCCCGGCATGGACGAACTGGTTGTCATTCACCAGAAGCTGGGTGACATAGCCGTTCACATGAGGCGCAATCGAAACCTTGCGTCCTGTCGTATAGGCATCATCCGTCTCGATCTGGTTGCGTGTCAGCAGCCAGTAGGCGATCCAGACGATCACCACGACAACGACAACAGCAATCAGAATGATACGCAAAAGGGGGCTGCGTTTCTTGCCCCCGTTCTTCTTGTCCTGCTTGCCGTTCTTATCGTCATCACCCTGCGATGCGCGATTATCCTGCTCGTCGCCCTGCGCCATGTGCATCCTCTCGGCGTTGCCCCGCCCTTGCGCGCAGCAACTCAGTTTTTGGCTCTGTAATCCCGAATTCTCATCGCCTGAGCTGAAAATGACCGTTCGGTTCGGTCATGGACTAGCATAGGTCTCCGGGGCCTTCAATCATCTGTTTCAGACAATGTCTGGGGTCTTTTCCACCGCCGCCATACCTGAGTTCCTCAGCTCTGCGACATCCTGCCACGCCCCGGCTTACGCCTTCGTTACGCGCCAGAGATCAGACATTACTTGCCCATCCAGCGCATCACGATGGCCAAAAGCCAACAAGCCGTCAGATCATCGCGAAGTTGCCCACTCAGGTCTCATCGTGCACGACACCGTTGCTTCTGTTACGCAAAAGACACAACACATGCGGGGATATATTTGCCTTTGGCCCGGTTCCGCCCCATCTGAGGGCCTGATGCCGGACTCGGCATATCTGTAATATCGTGGCTGTCAGGGTTCCTCGGGGGGCGTATATGGGTGATCTGATGGATATCGAGACCGCCGAGCGTCTGATTGGTGAAACGCTTGTGCCGTTTCCTGTCGAGGCTGTGCCTCTCGCTCAATGCAGCGGGCGCGTACTTCGCCAGGACGTTCAGGCCGAGCGTGCGCTCCCGCCTTATGATCGCGTCATTCTCGATGGCATTGCCGTACGCTGGCAGGCGCAGGACCGGATTTTCCGGCTGGCAGCAACGCAGCCTGCCGGACATGCTCCCCTCACCCTGCCCCCTCAGCCTGCGCCAGCAGACGCAGGATCGTTTGTCGCGCCCTGCATCGCCGTCATGACAGGATCTGTCCTGCCGACCGGCGCTGACACGATCATCCCGCGTGAGCATTACAGCGTGGAGGACGACCTGATCACCCTGCACGCTTCATCTCACCCGCAAACTGGACAGCATATCCATCGTCGGGGTGCGGATTGCGCCGCGGGCGATATCCTGCTGCGCGCAGGCATCAGCCTTTCCCCGCCTGATCTGGCCGTACTGGCCGCCAATGGACTCAGCCATCCCCTCGTCGCGCAGATTCCCTTGGTCGCCATCATCTCAACAGGCGACGAGCTTGTAGCCCCCGATGCGCCTGTTGCAGACTGGCAGATACGCCGCTCGAATGAATATGCCATAGCCGCCTCGCTTGCCCGCAATGGCTTCACCCGTCAGAGCTTTGCGGTGTTACCCGATGATCTGGCAACGCTGACCGATCAGCTCGGCGCGCTTCTGGCGGAACAGGATGTTCTGGTCATCAGCGGGGGCGTGTCGATGGGGCAGTTCGATTTCGTCCCGCAGGCCCTCGCTGCGCTGGGCGTGCGCAATATATTCCATAAGGTGGCCCAGCGCCCCGGCAAACCTTTCTGGTTCGGCATCTCGCCCGCAGGCAAGCCGGTCTTTGCTTTACCGGGCAATCCTGTCTCGGCCCTCGCCTGTTGCAGTCGCCATGTCGTGCCTGCCCTGCTGCGTGCCCAGGGACTTTCGGTAACCCCTCGCCCTGTCCGGCTGGGGGCCTCGCTGGCGCCGCTGGCCACCATGACGCGGCTTGTTCCCGCCCAACTCGTTCAGGACGACACCGGCATGGTCATTGCGATACCGCGCCCCATGCCGACCTCAGGTGATTTCAACCGTCTGGGTGCAACACAGGGGCTGATCAGCCTGCCCCCCGGCGAAGCGACATTGGATATCGGCTCGGTTGTGCTGTTCCATGACTGGTGAGGCGTCACAGACCAGCGTACCACGCGATCGGCTCGGACGCCCCTGGCATGATCTGCGCATCTCGGTCATGGACCGGTGCAATTTCCGCTGCCCTTATTGTATGCCGGAATCGGTCTTTCATGACGATTTCGCCTTTCTCGCCCCTGACGCCCGTCTGAGTTTCGAGGCGATCGAGCGCGTGGCCCGCGTGGCCTCCGGGTTGGGTGTCAGCAAGCTGCGCCTGACGGGTGGCGAACCGCTTTTACGGCCCGATCTCTCCCGTCTTGTCAGAAGGCTCGTAGCCATCGAGGGCATTGATGATGTGGCCCTCACCACCAACGCGGTTCTGCTCGTACGTCATCTGGACGCGCTGCATGACGCCGGGCTGACGCGCCTGACCATCAGTCTGGACAGTCTTGACCCGACAATATTCAGCCGCATGAGCGGTGGACGCGCCGTGGTCGAGACCGTTCTGGCGGCCATCGACAAGGCTGCACAACGGGGGTTTCCTGGCGGTATCAAGATCAATACCGTCGTACAGCGCGATGTGAACGAGAGCGAGATCCTGCCGCTCGTTGCCCGCTTCCGCCATACCGGCATCACGCTGCGCTTCATTGAATATATGGATGTCGGTACGCGCAACCACTGGTCGCAGAGTGCCGTCGTCCCCTCGGCGGTGGTCCTTGAGCGTATTGCCACCCGCTGGCCGGTTGAGGCCATCGCCCCCCGCTACAGGGGGGAAGTCGCCCGCCGCTACCGCTTTACCGATGGCGCAGGTGAGATCGGTTTCATCTCTTCGGTCACGGCGCCCTTCTGTGGCGATTGCTCGCGTGCGCGGCTGTCATCGGATGGGCAGATCTTCACCTGCCTCTTTGCCACAAAAGGTACGGATCTTCGGCCCGCGCTGGCAGATGAGTCGGATGAGGCCCTGCGCGCAGCCCTGCGCGACATCTGGCATGAGCGCAGCGATCGTTATAGTGAAATGCGCCATCCTGCACCGGTGCAGCCACCGCCCCCGGAAGACGGACACGGGACGGGACAGACGGGCGACCGGAAAATAGAAATGTATTATATCGGAGGCTGATGTGACATCGCTGACCCATGTGGATGAAAAAGGCGAACGGCCCCGTATGGTCGAGATCGGTGACAAGACAGTCACCCGCCGCGAGGCCCATGCCCAGGCCCGTCTGCGCTTTCCCCCGGAAGTCGCCAATACTTTGGCTGATGCCGGTTACATGACCAGCAAGGGCGCGGTACTCACCGTTGCGCAGCTTGCCGGTATCATGGGAACGAAAGCGACATCACAGCTTATTCCGCTCTGTCATCCGCTTTCGCTCACGGGCTGCAAGGTGGACATCACGATCGACGGTCATAATGCCGTGATCGATTGCCGGGTAAAATGCGAAGGCAAGACCGGTGTGGAGATGGAAGCACTCACGGGTGCCACGGTCGCCGCCCTGACGCTTTATGACATGTGCAAGGCGCTCAGCCACGACATGGTCATTCACGAGGTGCGCCTGATGGGAAAAAGCGGCGGCAAGCGTGATTTCAGCCACGAACCCGGCCACGGGTCCGGCAATGTCTGAAACCGCCACCATGACCGGACCGGCCTGCGTGACGCTCGAATATTTCGCCCAGCTACGCGATGAGGTCGGTTGCCCGACTGAAACCGTCACCACAGAAGCAGCTACACTTGCAGCGCTTTATGACGAATGTTCCGCCCGGCATGGCTTCAGCCTCCCCCGGATGCGCCTGCGTGTGGCCGTCAATGCCGCCTTCACGCCGTGGGATCACAGGCCTGTCGATGGCGACCATATCGTGTTCATCCCGCCAGTTTCGGGAGGTTGACCATGTTCCTTCTGACCGAAACCCCGATCGAGCCAGACAGCGTCGCCCGCGTCTTGAGGCGCAACGAGGCGGGTGGTTACTGCAGTTTCGAGGGATGGGTGCGCAATCATAGCGAGGGACAAGCTGTGCTTGGCCTCGATTATCAGGCCTATCGCCCCCTTGCAGAAGCGGAGGCAGCGCTCATCCTGCAGGAAGCAGAAAGCCGGTTTGATATTGTGGCCGTCTCGGCCATTCATCGTATCGGCAGTCTCGGGCTCGGGGATATGGCGGTATGGATCGGTGTTTCAGCCGCCCATCGCGATGCAGCCTTCGTCGCCTGCCGCTATGTGATCGACGAGATCAAGCGCCGTGTGCCCATCTGGAAACGTGAACGCTATGCCGATGGCCATTCCGAGTGGATTGCCTGCCACGACACCGAGCCCTCACCCGAGCTGTGATCGGTGGGCCTCAGACGAGGCGCCACCCGACAATAAAGAGCACCGCTGCCAGAACGGAGCGTTGCACGCGCTCATTGACCTGCCCCACGCACAGGCTGCCGAGCACGATGCCCGGGATCGAGCCGCAAAGCAGCGAGACCAGCATCGGAATCTTGACCGCCCCCAGATACCAGTGCCCCATGCCCGCAATCAGGGTGAGCGGTACGGCATGGGCGATATCCGACCCCACGAGGCGTGCGGTGCTGAGCGACGGGTAAAGCAGGATCAGCACAGTCATGCCGATGGCCCCTGCGCCAACAGAAGACAGGGTGACCATCACACCAAGCACAGCACCAAGCACCACGGTCAGCGCCGCCGCCGCGCCGGAGGAGAGCTCGCCCGCATGGCGATGGGACCAGGCCTGCAGCTCCTTGCGAAAAAACACGCTGGGCGCCGTAATGAGCAGGGCTACGCCAAGAGCTGTCGAGACCAGACGCGTCGTGTCGTGAGACGGGCTGCCATACCAGTGCAGAAACAGCAATGAGACCAGCGTCGCAGGCAGACTGCCGGCCAGCATGCGGAACACGACACGCCATTCTACCGCGCCGCGATGACCATGCACCAATGTGCCAACCGATTTGGTGATGGCCGCATAAAGCAGATCCGTGCCCACAGCAGCCTGGGGATGCACCTTGAACAGCAGAATCAGCAACGGTGTCATGAGGGAGCCGCCACCCACACCGGTCATGCCGACCAGAAAGCCCACACCGAGACCGGAGAGTACGTAGAGATAATTGAGGTCGGCTAGCAGTGACATGAACGGGCCTTGAAGCACGAAGCGATGGGAGAGACGGGACTAGGCCATATTTCCGGGCAACAATCAACGTTGATAGTGGTTTGAATTAGATAAACGATTTTATATCGTTATTAACGGCCAGGAGGCGGCACTGCGCCTTGCCTTATCCGGTCGCGATGACGATAGTGAGGGCCTTCTCAGCTACAGACCGGAAAGATCATGCTCGATATCCAGATCCAGGCCCCTTTTCCAATCCTGCAGGGCAAGGGCGCCCCGGAATCGGAGCAGACCCTCGTCCTGCTGACTGGCCCGGAATTCGATGTGGCTGATGGTCCGTTCTCGCATCTCGATGCCGCAACGGGCGGGGCGCTGCGCCGGGCAGTTGCCATCTCGCGCTTCAAGGGGCAGCGCGACCAGAGCTGTGTCCTGCTTGCCCCCTGTGCGGCGTTGGCCCGAATCGTCCTGATCGGTTGCGGTCCCGAGGACGAGCTTGATATTCCGACGATGGAAGCCGCTGGCGGGCAGGCTGCACGTGCCGTGCGTGACACCACCCATGCCGATCTTGCCTTTGCGGGTCGCTGCGCCGCGTTCGCCGCCCATGCTGCCTATGGCGCCGCACTGGGTCGCTACAGCTTCGACCTCTATCATACCGACGAGGCGGAAAACGCACCGCAGCTTCAGCGCCTGCATCTGGGTGTCGCCGAGATCGACGCTGTGCGTGAAGCATGGGAAAGCCTGAAGGCTGTGGCGGCAGGCGTGTTCCGCGCCCGTGATCTCGTCAGTGAGCCGCCCAACGTTCTGAACCCGCCCGAATTTGCCCGTCGTATCGAGACTTTGCGCGATCTCGGGGTCGAGGTGGAAATTCTCAACGCCGCAGCATTGCGCGAACTCGGCTTTGGCGCCCTACTGGGCGTGGCGCAGGGCAGCGATCAGGAAGCCCGCGTGGCCATTATGCGCTATCGGGGTTCGGACGAGGCACCGCTTGCCTTCATCGGCAAGGGCGTGACCTTCGATTCAGGCGGCATCTCCATCAAGCCGGCTGCCGGTATGGATGAGATGAAAACCGACATGGGCGGCGCAGCCGCCGTTGTCGGTGCGCTTGAGGCCGTGGCACGACGCAAGGCAGGCGTCCACGTGATCGGCGTGGTGGGACTGGTCGAGAACATGCTCTCGGGCAATGCCCAGCGCCCCGGCGATGTTGTGCGCAGCTATGCTGGCAAGACCATAGAAGTGCTCAATACCGATGCCGAGGGGCGTCTGGTTCTCGCCGATGTTCTGGCCTATGCCAAGGCACGGTTTGCGCCGCGTCTGATGGTCGATCTGGCCACGCTGACCGGTGCCATTGTCGTCAGCCTCGGCCATGTGCGTGCCGGGCTGTTCAGCAATGACGACGCGTTGGCCAACGCGCTTTTCGAGGCCGGAGAAACCACAGGTGAAGCCGTCTGGCGCATGCCGATGGGCAAGGCCTATGACCGGCAATTGCGCTCGGACATCGCCGATATGAAGAACATTACGGGCCGCCCTGGCAGTTCGATCACGGCCGCGCAATTCCTGGCACGTTTCGTGGGTGACACACCCTGGGCGCATCTCGATATCGCTGGTGTGGCATGGCGCAGCGACGCGGCACCGCAATGCCCCAAGGGCGCAACCGGGTTTGGCGTGCGTCTGCTGGACGCGCTCGTACGTCATCATGAAGAGGCAGACAACAAGGCCTCATGAGCGATATCGGCTTCTATCATCTGACGCGCACGACGCTGGAAGACGCCTTGCCGCCGCTATTGGGCCGCACGCTCGAAGCGGGGCAGCGTGCCGTGATCCGGTGTGGCGACGCGGCACAGGTAAAGGCGCTGGACGAGGCTCTCTGGAAGGCGAAATCACCCCGCTGGCTGCCTCATGGCAGCCAGCGCATGGGGTTTGGGCCGCGTCAGCCCATCTGGCTGACCAGGGGAGACGATGTCCCCAACGGCGCGCGCTTCCTCTTCCTGCTTGATGGAGGTGTCGAGGACGGGCTGGAAACGTTCGAGCGTATCTTCACCATGTTCGACGGCAATGATCCGGAGGCTGTTGCAAGGGCCCGGGCACGCTGGAGCCTTGCCAAAAAGGCCGGTCATAATCTGGCTTACTGGCAGCAGCAGGAGCGCGGTTGGCAAAAAGCGAGATAAGCCCGCGATCCGACCAGACACGAAACGTTTCGCTTGTCACAAGAGAGTTAACCTCTCGATCCTCTCCCCCTATTGGCCGTTCATGCTCCTGATAAAGGGCCATGTGACATGCCTCTTCGGCTGTTGCCCGCCCGCATAAGAAGGGGAACAGCCATGTCACTCAGTGGAAAAGTCGCCCTCGTTACCGGTGCCGCTCAGGGCATCGGTCGCGGTATTGCGCTCCGCCTGGCGCGCGATGGCGCCGATGTTGCTCTGGTGGATCTTAATACGGAGCGGCTTGCGCAGGTTCGTCGTGAGGTCCAGGCACTGGGACGCAAGGCCAGTGTCTCGGCGGCCGATGTAAGCCAGCGCGATGCCGTCTATGCCGCCATTGATCACGCGGAAGCGGAACTGGGCGGTTTTGACATCATGATCAACAATGCGGGTGTCGCGCAGGTGAACCCGATTGCCGATGTCGCGCCCGACGAAGTCGAGCGTATTCTGCGTATCAACATCCAGGGTGTTCTCTGGGGTATCCAGGCTGCGGCGGCCAAATTCAAGGCACGAGGTCACAAGGGCAAGATCATCAATGCCTCGTCCATTGCCGGGCATGACGGTTTTGCGATGCTGGGTGTGTATTCTGCCACCAAATTTGCCGTACGCGGCCTGACACAGGCTGCTGCCAAGGAATATGCCAGCGCCGGCATCACGGTAAACGCCTACTGCCCCGGCATTGTGGGCACCGATATGTGGGTCGAAATCGACGAACGGTTCTCTGAACTGACCGGCGCAGAAAAAGGACGCACCTACGAGAAGTTCGTCGAAGGGATCGCGCTAGGTCGTGCCCAGACGCCGGACGATGTGGCGGCTCTCGTCTCCTTCCTGTCGAGTGACGATTCAGACTACATCACGGGTCAGTCGATCCTGACGGATGGCGGCATCGTCTATCGCTGATCATCCCGGCCGTCAGCCCGATCACACATGTGTCTGACGGCTCCGGGTTTTAGGCCCGTCCCATTGATCAGGCGAGGCCGGATCAACACTCCGGCAGGTTCACCGCAAGGCCGCCAAGCGATGTTTCCTTGTAACGCTGGTTCATGTCACGCCCGGTTTCCGCCATCGTGCGAATGACCTGATCCAGCGAGACAAGATGGGCCCCGTCGCCATTCAGGGCGAGTGAGGCTGCATTCACCGCCTTGACCGCACCGAAGGCATTACGCTCGATACAGGGGATCTGAACCAGACCGGCGACCGGATCGCATGTCATGCCCAGATGATGTTCCATTCCGATTTCGGCAGCATCCTCGATCTGCTCGGGGGTTCCTCCCAGAGCGGCTGCCAATCCCGCTGCCGCCATGGATGACGCAACGCCCACTTCACCCTGACAACCAACCTCTGCGCCGGAAATCGAGGCATTCAGTTTGAACAGCCCGCCAATGGCCGAAGCAGTGAGCAGAAATTCCCGCATGGCCTGGGTCGTCCCGGGCGATGCGAGCGGCGCGCAGTAGTCGCGGTAATAGCGCAGAACCGAGGGAATGATGCCTGCCGCCCCATTGGTGGGCGCCGTGACGACGCGCCCTCCGGCTGCATTTTCCTCATTCACGGCGATGGCAAACAGGCTGATCCAGTCCATGATGGCATGGGCCGAGCGCATATTGCTGCGTTCATGCGCACAAAGCTTTTCGTGCAGGGCATGGGCACGACGGCGCACCTTGAGCCGTCCGGGCAAAATTCCTTTCTGCATGATGCCACGTTCGATACAGGCCAGCATGACCGCGATGATCTCATCCAGATAGTGCTCGACTTCCGAACGGGGGCGCAGGGCACATTCATTGGCCATAACCAGCGCAGCAATGCTCAGATTGTGGGTACGGGTCTGTTCCAGCAATCCGGCCCCACTGGTAAAAGGATAGGGCACATCAGGCTGCGCGTAGCCTGCACTCTCCGTCACGCTTTCCGAAACAATAAATCCACCGCCGACCGAACAAAAGCGGGCGCAGTCGAGTACCACGCCCTCAGCCGAAAGCGCCTCGAATTGCAGGGTGTTGGGGTGGACAGACGGCACACTCTCCCGATCGAGCACCAGATCATGAGCCGGGTCGAAGGGAAGTATACGGTCGCCATAGCCAACGTGCTTTGTACGCATGACGCGCTCGACAATCCCGTCCGCCTGATCGGGGTCGACCGTCTGGGGAAGCTCACCGCACAGGCCCAGAATAACGGCTTTGTCAGTCGCATGCCCCTGGGCTGTCCAGGCAAGGGAGCCGTAAAGCGTGACGCGCAGGCGGGCGATTTCCAGCAGGCGAGTTGTTCCCGCCGAGGCATCAACTTCTAAAAGTGCCGCGATGAAACGCTGCGCCGCACGCATAGGGCCAACAGTATGGGAGGAAGAGGGTCCGATACCGATCTTGAAAAGGTCGAACAGGCTGATCATGCGCGTCTCATGGGGTCGATTACACCAGTATGGCCACCTGCCGGGCCAAGTTCATTTCGGGACAGAATTAGGCCGACGAACCGCCGAAATGCTTCTCGCTCTTCCGACGCTATCTGACCCTAAGGGATTTTGACACCACGATAATCAGGCAAGTGCTGGCTCCCGACAACCCAGCATACCTCTCGTCATCCTGTCTGATAAGAGGCGCACTGATCTGCCATGACCGCCCCCCCTATCATTGCGGCGCATAAGAGCGACCACCTGTTGTGGTCTTATGGACTTACTCAGGCTGAAGAGCCTTCAGTGCGTTCCGGACCGTGCAGGAAAAGCTACGATACGACCGGACGACGCATTTTCCCGCCGGGCAAGACCCGCAACAACCCCTACGTCGACACAGAGATGGGCCGCGATATCCTCGGCAGAGCTGGCCGCCAGCCATTGCGGCAGAGACAGGTCGTGATAGTGATCGGAACGGAAAATTTCGAGCAATCGCAGGGGGCGGTCGCCATCATTGCGAACGAAATACCCTTCGCCGCGTGGCACGTAGGCCATCACGCCGGGGCGCAGGGTGGCGTTGTGCTGACGGCACCCTTTGGGCAGGCGGGTAAGCTGTCCTTCACTATCGAGGCATATCTGCCAGACAGACGTATTGAGATGCCAGTGCAGATCGGTACGGCAGTCCGGCTCGATCTCAACCAAGGCGGCAGACAAGGCATCCGGGTCGCAGAAAACATCGGCTTCAACCACGCGCAGACTGCCCCAGCAGGTACGCTCCGCCTCCTGAGCCATGAGGCTATGGTGGAAACCGGCATGGGAGAGCGGCTGCCCGGAGAGATCCGGCATCGCATCCCGCCCCGCCTCCGGCTCACGCCCCCCTACGAACGCGACAACACTGGCCTGTCCTCCCGGATGGCAATGGAACCAGGCTGAAACCGAGGCAGGCACGCTCCAGACATCCCCTTCATGGAGGGTCATGCTCCGGATAGACGCACTGGCATGCGGACGCATGCTGAGTGTTGCACACCCTGCAACGACCATCCCCCAGCCAGAAGCCGGGCATGCTGTTGCCGCACCATCGATCGAGGCGCCAAGCACATGATGGTTTACCCTCACGTCGCGTATACCGAATGGCGCGACCCGCTCGGACCACGACCAGCCTTCCTCCTGCGCGGTGGTCAGGGACTGATCAGACCTGCGTGTACGCGAACGCATCGCCCACCCGCCTGTTGATCGCCGGGCGGAAAAGAACCCTGGGGTTCCCGTCGGCACAGCACCCAGCAGGCGCTGGAAAACGTTATGGTCAAAAGACGCCATGAGCGGCCTCCTTTTCTCAAGAGCGCTGACGATACGCTTGCGGGGCGCGTCGGCTCTCCCCCGACAGCCTAACGCCAAAGGAGGTTATGGCTGCACGAATTCACGAACTCGTGATTATTCTGCAGGGAGAACTGCCGAACGCCGCCTGAACTGTGACGCTTGATCTCCTGTATTGAAAAGGAAGTTTTCATGAAAACCGTGAGATTCAGTGATGGGACGACCGTGCCTGCCTTGGGCATGGGAAGCTGGAATATCGGCGACTCGACAGCCGGAAAGGCCGAGGAGATTGCCAGCCTGCGCGCCGGTCTTGATCGCGGCCTGAAGGTGATTGACACAGCCGAGATGTACGGCAACGGGCGCTCGGAACGTCTCGTGGGTGAGGCCATTTCAAACCGGCGATCAGACGTTTTTCTTGTGAGCAAGGTCCTTCCATCGAACGCCACGTTTGATGGCACCATCCAGAGTTGTCAGGCATCTCTCAAGCGGTTGGGCACGGATCATCTCGATCTTTATCTCCTGCACTGGCAGGGCGGCGTCCCGCTGACGGAAACCGTCGAAGCCTTCGAAGCCCTTATTGAGAAAGGTCTCATCAGGCGCTGGGGCGTATCGAATTTCGACACCGAAGACATGCAGGATCTCGAAGGCGTCGCCTCGGACTGCGCGGCCAACCAGATTCTCTACAACCTTGAGGCACGCGGTGTTGACTATGACCTGCTGGCGCGTGATCGGGCGGCTGGCATTGTCACCATGGCCTATTCTCCCCTGGGGCAGGGAGGCGATTTGCTAGCCAGCCCGGTTCTGGCAGAGATCGCCCGGGAGCATGAAACGGCCGCCGGCCCAGCCACTCCGGCCCAGATCGCTCTGGCCTGGACCCTGCGAAACGCCAATATTCTCTCGATCCCCAAGGCTGGAACCCTGCGTCACCTGCAGGAAAATATCGCCGCCCTGTCGATCACCCTGCGTGACATTGATCTCGCCCGTATTGACGCCCATTTCCCGCCACCGCGTCGCAAGACATCGCTCGAGATGATCTGAACGTGAAGATCAGGAACAGCAAACCCGGACGCTTGGTTAATAATTAATTTGGATATACAGTGAACATAACGATATTATTATGAAACAAATAGATTCATCCATCATAGTGGAAAGCCGGATAACTGATGACACATGAAGAATTCGACAAATTCATGGCTGTACATCCCGACCTTGTCGAGCAGTTCCGCAAGGATCGCCGCATATGGGTGTCCCACATACCAAGCGTTCAACTGCGCAGCTTCACGGATCATCTGAGCAAGCTTGTCGGTTGCGCTCTGGTCTCGACCCAGATCGAGCCTGAACTCGAATTCGTGTTCTATGATCCCGGCGCTGACGGCAATTCGGACAATGAACTGCTCGATATTTCCCATGAACGTGCAGGCGATTCGATGAGGGTCTGAACGATACTCTGCCTCGCGCAGCCTGGCTCTTCACGAACCGAATGGCCGGGGGACGAGGCAGCGCCTGTTACCTCAACAGGCCCTGGGAGAGGCTATACTCACGGCAGCCTCCGAGACAACGACTTGATTGGGTGATCCACGAAACTGAGGTAAGAAGACGTTTCGTCGCACCCCGTCCTGTCAGGAATTCCCCTGCTTCCGCTCGTTGCTCTTATTCTGCTGCCCTTGTGCGCCATCGTGAGGCTGGCGCTTGGTGCTATTCCAAGCCGCGGCAGGCAGGCTGTGCCAGGCGCTGTGCTGGCGTTTGAGATCATCGTAGCGGGTTGGGCGGCGCTTCATGGCTATCATGCGACCTTCGACCCTCTCGCGCTCGATCCCCTCATCTCCTGCTGGATTGTCCTTTGGGGCCTGACCCAACTCGCCCCCGACAAAGCCTGTGGCCCTGTTGGTGAGGCCTCCGGCACTCTGGGGCTGCTCTGTCACAATCAGGCTCTTGCATTGATCTGTTTCATCCCCTGCCTGATTGAAAACCGCCGCCTTGGGCCCCGTGCGTCCGGCCTCGCCTGGCAATTGGCCCTTCTGGCGCCTGCAGGCTGCTATCTGGCGGCTCATGGGTTTTTCCCTGCACAGGGTTTGACAGATAGTCTGATGAGCACCGGTATCGATCCTACCATGGCGGGCCACGCGGGCCGCCTTGCGGGCGAGGCCACGGTCACACCGGCCGTCCGCGATTTCGCTTCCCTGGGTGCTCTGTCTGGTGAGGTTTTCCTTCCACTGGCCGCCCTCGCCACGCTCCCTGCTTTCTCGGCCATGCCTGTCCTGGGCTACTCGATTGTCGTACCAGCCCTGCTCGCCCAGACCGGTAGCTTCTGGCCGGTCACCCTCATATTGCTGGGCGGCGGCCTCTGCTTGTTTCTGCCACTGCGGCGATCTCTGGCTTACTGGCCACTTCTGCTGCTCGGTCTGACCCTCAGCGCGCGACATGGCGGGCTGGCCGATAGCGCCCTTGCCGGAAGCGAGGCATTCATCCTGTCGCTGCTTCTTGGCGTGCTCGGGAAGAAGTCCAGCTTCTTCCAGACACCTCTCCCGCCTTTGGCCGGTTTCCTGCCCTACTGGCTCGGACTTCATGTCGTCGACGGACTAACGGGACTCTCTCCGGCATGGACCGCTAGCGGCATGTGCCTTAGCCTCGTGCTTGGAATATTGATGGTCAGGGCATGGCTCGCATCATGGCGGGCCTTGTCACAGCCAGGATCGGCCGTTCAGGAACGCCCTGGCGCAAAAGATTCGGCGCATATCGCCAGCGGCGCAGCTCTCGTCCACTCCTCGGTCGAGCCTAGAATGATACCCTCCCTGACGCTTGGCCTGTGCCTGTCAGTATGCCCCGGCTTGCTGATTGGCCCGGTCCATGACGCGGTTCTCACCATCGCTGGCGCACCGCATGATATCTGGCGCGCCTGGCCTGTCTGGTCGTTCGCCGGGGGCGATGGCGCCTTCTGGTATCCAGCTCTGGTGTTTCTTGTGCCCGCCATCATTGCCCCTGCGGTCATGACCCATCTTCCCGCCTCTGCAACATCGCTGCCTGCCTGGCCAGCCATGCCTATCCGGCTGCGTCTCCCCTGGGGGCTCAGGCGGCTTCTCGCCTCGATGCGGCGACAGGGCACCCTGTTGCAAAGCGGTCTGCAACGGCGTCACAACCAGCGCAACGCCTCTGCGGCGCCATCGGCCATTAAGGACACCCTGCCACTAAGAGCCGGCAGGTTCCTGTCGCATCAGGCTCTGGTGCTCTGGCTTCTACTTGTTGCGATGGCCCTGTCATGGTTGGGCTGGTCAGCGTGATGACCTCCTTGCTTCTCCAGCTATGCCTGATGCTCGGACAGCTTCTCACGCTGGCGCTGCTTGCCCCCTTTCTGACAGATCTGGAAACGATGATTGGCGGCTTGATGGCAGGCCGACATGGCCCCCTGCCCGGCTGGCGATGGCGTCAGCTGCGTATGGGGTGGGGTCAGAGCCGGGCCATACCGGCGTTGACCTGGTTTGGTCTCTGCGCGGTGCTGCTTGCCAGTATGGGTATCCCTCTCGCAACAACGCAGATCCCGTTTCATTTTCTTTCGGAGCCTCTGGTCTGCGGAGTATTACTGATCCTGTCCTGTGCGACCGTCTGGACCCAGGCGCTAACCCTGGCACCGACCCGCATGACCGAGCTGCGCCTGAAACGTTCTTTGGGGGCAGTCGGACAGGACCTGCTTTTCCTGGTGCCTCTTCTCGCTCTAGCAGGCACGCTGATCACCGTTGGCCTTCCCGGATCGGCCACAATTACCGGGCTGCTGCAGCAAAGAGTGCTGCAGCCCTCACCTGCCCTGCTTGGCGGGCTGGTCTTCATCGCAACCGCCTTATTGCTGGTTCTCAATCGCCGTTTTCTCTCACAGGCATGGCATGAGGAACTGATTGCGGGGACAGAGGGCCGTCATCGTAGCCTATTGCGCTACCGGCACGATCTGACGGCCCTGTGCTGGTATCTCCTCATCGCCGACCTGATCTGGCCCGATGCCATCGCCGCAAATAACGCAACGACGGGCCATCTGGCCCTGTTGTGGTTTGTGGCGGCTCCGGTTCGGCTGGGTGTGCTGGTAATTCTTGTCGCGAGCTGGCGCGCGCTACGCCCCCTTCCCTCCTCACGGCTCGCGCTTGTTCTGAGCGGGGGCGCCATCCTGCTGGTTCTTGCCGGAAGGCTGACCTCATGACTGGTGCCGCATGATCGTTCTTCTTGGCCTGACCCTGCTTGTCGCGCTGGCGGCGATCGGCCGCGATGCGCGCATCCTTCCCTTGCATGGCACCTGCGCGGCGACCTGTGTCTCCGGGGTCGGACATGGTGCCCCGGCTCTGGCAGCCCTGATCCTCTTGCCTACACTGAACGGTGCAGGGCTGATCGTGCTGCGCCGCCATGTCGCATGGCGCTCGGGGGAACCCCGTGAACGACGCACTGCCCAGCAGGCTGCCAGCCTCGCTGTCTGCGGAG
Source organism: Asaia sp. HumB (assembly GCF_030263835.1). Classification (NCBI taxonomy): domain Bacteria; kingdom Pseudomonadati; phylum Pseudomonadota; class Alphaproteobacteria; order Acetobacterales; family Acetobacteraceae; genus Asaia; species Asaia sp. HumB. The sequence goes on from NZ_JARPML010000002.1 coordinate 1,017,127, forward strand.
CCATTGCACTTGTGCTCCTCACAGCCCTGGCAGCGACACCGGGCATACCGGTGCTCATCTGCATCGGCATCATTCTCGCCGGATTATGCGGGGCGGCACTCTCTGCCCCCCTTTTGCAGCTGGTTTCGCTTCTCTGCACTCTTAATGGGCTTCTCCTGCTGGGCGGCTACACCCATAGCTGGCCCCTCGTTCTGGGTGCGACACTGGTCTGGATCGGCCTGCTGTCGCTTGGGGGATGGCTCATGCCCCGCCTTGCCTGGCATCGTATGGATGGCCCCGGTCATGGCTGATACCCTGCATCAGATCGCCCGGTTCCTCGTCCCGTCATGGCCGCTCCTCGCGGCCTGTCTGATGGCCTTGCTGCCTGAGGCGCGCGCCCTGCGCTCGGCGCGGCATTTTGCCCTTGCCGGTCTGGTCCTGACCCTGTGCCTTTCCCCGCTGCTTCCCGCTCAGGATCTGCTCAGCCGCTGGGGGTGCCTGATGGCGGGCGCAATGCCTTTTCTTGCATTGGGCAAGGGGGAGACGCGCCTGACCTTGTGTCTCGACTTCGTCTCGGCCTGCCTTATCACACTGGCCCTTTGTGCTCATGACGTGCTGACCGTGGTTTGCCTGACTGGCTGCGCGGCCCTCATGCTCACATACCGGGAAACCCTTGCCACCACGCGCGCGCGTCAGGCCTGGGATTCGATGCGCATGCGCCTTGCCGGGCTGGTTCTGGCACTGCTGGGCACCAGTCTGATCACCATGAGCCCTGACCCTGCCATCTTGAGACTTGGCGATCTTTTTCTCGCTGTCGGGCTTTGCCTTCTTTCCGGTCTCGGCACCATTGCGCCTGTCTGTGATGGGACGATGACCGGGAAAGATGGGTCAGCGGTTTCGCTGCGGACCGATCGCCTGACTGCCCTCCCCGACATGTTGCTATGTCTGAGCGCCGTGGCACTCATGCTGCGCCTGCCTGCGCGCGAGGTCACACACATGGTGCTCCTTTCCGCCGGGATAGCAGGATTGTGGCTTTGCATTCTGACCCGACAGGACGGCCCGAGGCTCCTGGTCTGCCTTGCCACCATCGCCGCCGCCCTGCCCACAGGGCCGGTTCCCTCGCTGCTCTTTCTCAGTTCAGGCCTCGCACTGGCCGCCGGTCCACAGATTCCTGACTCCGTGCGACGCTGGATCATGAGCAGCCTGCCGCCCTGGCCCAACTTCACAGCAGGATGCCTTACTCTGGCGGGATTGAGCAGAGTTGGCCTCATACCCACCGTCATCGTGCTGGCTGCTCTCGGGCTGACCGCCAGCCGGGCGACGCTGGACTGGCATATACCGGTCAGCTGGCGCGACCGGGCGCTTGTGCTCGCCCTTGTCGGTATGGGGATGATTGCGCCGCTCGTGCTTGGGCTTAACGCTCATGGCAGCCCGGTCGGGGCCCTTTCTTGGAGCGCCCCATGAGCATGATCGCCCGTATCCGGGCCGGCGAACGTCTTTCCCCACATCATTACACCCTCGATGAGGGGCAATGGCACGAGATGATTGCTGCGGCACCGGGCTGGTTCATCGCTCACTGGTGTGACGATCTGCGCGCCTATGCCCTGTTCCTCGATCAGGAAACGCCGCTTTTGGTGAGCACCCCCCTGATCGACGGGCGCTATTTCGCCCTGTCAGCGGCTCTGCCTTGCGCCGCATGGCCAGAACGCATCGCGCAGGATCTGTGGGGTTGTCTGCCACTGGGCGCCATCGATACCGAGCCCGCACTGGATCGGGGTGGCTGGGCGAGTATCGCGCCTCTATCCGCCCGGTCCGTCCCAGCGCCTGTTTCAGCCGACCATACGCCTTCCCCATCCGTGTTCGTGCAGAGCCTTCATGGCGATATGGCGCCGTTCATGTGGGGGCATGGGAAGATCATGCCGGGTGCCGCGCATATCGGCCTCATGCATCGCCTCAAGGGCTGTATGCCCGAGGAAGCATTGAGGCTGATCAGTCGCAGCAACGGATCGGCTTTTGTCGCAGCCCCCCTTGCCTACTCGCGTGCCATCGAAAACGCACTTGGCATCATCCCCGACGATGCGACACGCGATGCCCGCACGATCCTTCTGGAGATCGAACGCATCGTTGTGCATTGCCGTGATATTGCCCAGATGGCGCAGTTAACGGGCTTTGCCCTCCTTGCCACTCACGCCAGTCTTGCTGAGGATCTCTGTGCAGGGCTATGCGCCCATCACGGGGCCAGCCGCCGCCTGACCGACATGATCACGCCACAAGGCATTGCAGCAGGAATTGATATCTGCGGCCTTGCTCATGCCCTTCATGATGCCCTGATGCCGCGCCTGCCCGTCATCGAGGGGTTGCATTTCCAGATGGCGGAGACGCTGGAGGGACTTGGAACGATACCCCCTGCCCGTGCCCAGGCCCTGTGCCTCGGTGGGTTGGTTGGTCGGGCTTCCGGACGTTCATTCGACCTGCGCCAGCTTGAAGATGACATGCGCCACGTTCCCGGCCGGGCAGGCTCGCGCCTTGGTGGCGATGGCTGGGCCAGACAATGCCTGCGCCTTGATGAGATACGTGACTCGCTCAGACGCATCGACCGCATTGCCGCTGATTTCGGCGTGCCTCTGCCCTCACCGGCAGCGGACACATCCGGATCCGGGGAGGGTATCGGCGCTGTCGAGGGCCCTCATGGCGATATCTGGTGCTGGGTGCGCCTCAAGGAGTCACGCCTTGACGGGATCATGCTGCGTGATCCTGCCCTTGCCACGCTGGGTTCTCTCCCCGCGCTGATGCATGATATCTGGGAGGACAGGCTCGTTCTGGCATCGCTGGGCTTCGATCCTGCCGGTGCCGACCAATAAGTTCCGATCCGGGGATCACTCCGGCCTGGCTGAAATACGCCTCAAGCCCCGATGACAACCCTGCTTTGCGTCTCGCCTCCGGCATGACCCGTGGCGCTTTCGGGCGCAGTCTCGTCGGTATGTTTGATCGCTGATGAAGCTGGTTTGAGCGAATCAGCCGGTGGACGCAGGGAGCTGGCCACGGCTCGCCACAGACGCGTCACGAACATCACGAAGCTGCTGAGCGCAGTCGCATAGCAGGCGCCAGTCAGCGAAAAATGGCGTGTGAGACCATAAAGCACGGGAAAATAGGCCAGTGTGATCCAGGTACGATTGGCCATGAGAAAGCCGATCTGTCCCATGACCGTCAGCAAGGGTTCGAGCGGCACGACCAGAAGGGTGAGCACCGCAGAAACGAGCATGATCGAGATGTAATAGGTGGTGCCATGCAGATGAATATGCAGCATCAGCGAGAAAATTCGCCCGCCGAAGAAAGCCGCCACCAGAAGCAGCGCGATCGAAACAGCGCAGAGGATACCGAATATCTTCCATGTCAGGCGCTTGAGACCGCTCCAGTCCTGCCGGTCACGCATCTTGACCAGCTCGGGATAAAGCACAGGCGAAAGCATCTGCGCTGGTGTGACGATCCCGTCGGCAATCTGGCGGCAGATCCTGAACACGGCGGCCTCGGCAGAGCCGAGTAACGACCCCACGACCAGCGTGCTGATATGGCCGGACACAGCCCCGAGGGTCTGGTTGATGCTTGTCGAGCGGGTGAAGGCCCACATACCCGGCAATTGCCAGCGCCATTGCCCGAGCACGTCACGCCAGCGCAGACGCAGGCCGATTTTCTGACGCAGGGTGGAAAGTGCAAAATACAGGAATAGGCCATAATCCATCAGCACGGCCCCAGCCCAGACCAGCACGAAAAAGCCGAGATCAAGATGCAGCCCATAGCCGACAGCCGTGCCCGCCGTACGGAAAATGGCCGTACAGGTATCGCTGACCGGCACGAGATGGAAACGCTCCGTCAGGCGCAGAACGCCATTGCTCCACCCGGTATACATGAAGGGGCAGATCAGCGCGTAGCCATAGGCCAGGAACGTCACCCAGTGCGACCAGTGCGCCACATGCGCATAAAACGTGACGCTGATTACACCGATACAGACCGCCACCACCGCGGAAATCAGATCAAGCCTGATACAGAACCCGATGATCTGACGCAGAAGAACCAGGTCGCGTCTGGCGTAAGGGTCATTTCCATAGCGGATGAGCGTTTGCCATGACTGCATGCGCGAGAAGGTCGAGGCCATGATGCCCAGAGAATGGATCAGGATCAGCAGGCCGAACGACGCCAGCCCCAGCGCCCGCACGGCAAAGGCGATATAGGCAAAACTGCATATGGCCGTCGCAATGCGCCCCAATGTCAGGAAACTGACATTGTGGAAGATCCGTCTGGCGGCAGAGGGGTGGGTCGACATGCAGGGGTTTTGAACGTCCGGCCATGAAATGGGAAGGGAGGGGTCGAAAAAACTTGCAGGTTTCGCTCTTCGAGCCCTGACTGCCTTGCCTGAAATGCGCGAGAAACCATCTGATGAGACACAGGGCTCTCCATCGAAGGCGAGTTTGTTCTTTTCACCCCTGACGTTTCGGGTGCCACTTCAACAGGGCCGCTTTCGTATCGGCCCCACCAGCGAGGTCCCATGTCTCTGCCCCTGAGCCCGGCCCCCTTCCCCCCTACCATGGCCGTGCAGGCTGACCCCGCAAGGTTTCCCGCGCTGAAACTTGTTGCCTTGAATGATGCACTGGCTGAGTCGCTGGGCTTTTCCCCCTCATGGCTCGAAACCCCGGAGGGTGTCGATTTTCTGGGTGGGCAGACACGGCCTGACGGTGTTGCCCCTGTGGCACAGGCCTATGCTGGCCATCAATTCGGCCAGTTCGTGCCGCAACTGGGCGATGGACGCGCCCATTTGCTTGGGATTGCAGCCGACCGGCAAGGCCGTGTTTTCGATGTTCAGCTTAAAGGCTCCGGCCCCACGCCATTCTCCCGGCGTGGCGACGGGTTGGCCGCCATCGGGCCGGTCTTGCGCGAATATCTCGCCAGTGAAGCCATGACCGCGCTCGGCGTTCCAACGACCCGCGCCCTTGCGGCTGTCCTGACCGGCGAGACTGTCTGGCGTGATCGCCCCCTGCCGGGTGCCATTCTCGCACGGGTTGCTGCAAGCCATCTACGTGTCGGTACATTCCAGTATTTCGCTGCACGGCAGGACAATGAGGCGCTGCAATTTCTTTGTGATCTGGCAATCACGCGCCATTATCCGCACGCAGCCACAGCCGAAAATCCCGCAAGAGCCCTCTACGAAAATGTGGTCGCGGCTCAGGCAAGACTGATCGCCCACTGGATGAGTCTCGGGTTTGTGCATGGCGTGATGAACACTGACAACATGGCCATTTCGGGAGAGACGATCGATTACGGTCCCTGTGCCTTTCTCGATGTCTACAGCCAAAACAGGGTATTCAGCTCCATCGACCGTAACGGTCGCTACGCCTATGCCAACCAGCCAAAACTCGCAGGCTGGAATCTGGCCCGCCTCGCCGAAACCCTGCTTACCTTCTTCGATGCGGACGAAGCGCGTTCCCTGGCCTGGGCACAGGAGACACTGGGCACGTTTGCCACGCTTTACGAAAATGCATGGCTCGAAAGAATGCGTTCGAAATTCGGGCTCACAACATGCGAACCGGATGACAAGGGTCTGATCGAGCGTTTTCTGGCGATCCTGGAGCAGGACAAACTGGATTGGACACTGAGTTTCCGACGCCTGACCCGCCGCGAGTTGTCATGCGATGCACGGAACTCACCAGCCATGACGCAATGGCTGCAGGATTGGGACGCACGTTGCACACGGGAAGGCGTATCCACCATTGTCCGTGAAAATGCCATGCGCCAGATCAACCCCGCAGTCATTCCGCGCAATCATCGGATTGCCGAGGCGATAGACGCTGCGGAGAGCGGTGATTTATCGGTATTCCACGCCCTTCTCTCCCGACTGGAACGCCCCTTCGTTGACGATGCAATCTATGAAACCCCACCGCGCCCCGAGGAGGTCGTGCAGGCGACATTCTGCGGTACATAGGCCCCGCTTCTTCAATGGGGGGATGACTGACTCAGACGCATCACAAGATGGTGCCCCAATTTGCCGTAGTGATTGAGCGCCGTTCATCTCCGGACCGGCTCGACACCCGTATTGGAACCCGAAAGTCGAGCGATATTGTGAAGCTCACCATCGTGGCGCTGCCGGACCGAAGGCGATACGATACGGACCCGCAATGGAGTGACACATGACCTTGATGCGCAAGCATTGGTTCTATCCCTCTATCGTCATGTCCTACATCGCTGTGTTCCTGTGGCTCTCAGGTTTTCAGAATTGCCCGATGAGCGCGGCCCACCAGACGCTCATTGGTGCGACGTGGATAGGCACGCTCGTCCTTACTCTCTGGGTGTGCTATCGCCCTCCCACGCTCATGCGTGGCCTGGTCCGCAGCCTTGCCCTTGGAGGTTCCGGCTTATGGATAGCGCGCCATACACTGCCCAGCTTCGATGAGGGTACAACCCCTCATATCGGGTGGGTCCGCTTCATCAGCGTCTGCCTTGCCGTTCTGTGCGAAAGCACCGTCCTGATCGCTGCCATGCGACTTGTCTTCGGCAAAAATGGCGATCCAGACAAGCTGAAGGATCTCGGATTACCGCCTCTTGTTGTCAGGGCCATGCTTGCAGAAGCTCGTTTCTGGCGCGGGGTCTGGCACGCTCTGACCGGGTCACGATGATCAGCAATAAAAGAACAAACCGGTTCTTTCATTGCTGATGCTGATTGTTGTTTTTGTCCACTCCAGAACCATTTCATTGAAACATAATAACCGTAACAAGCTGCGTTCCGTGCAAACTGGACGGAACGCAGCAGAAAATATTTATACAGTGCGCACCCATCACTGAATTGAGGAGCCTCGTGTCCCCTAGAAGTTGTTGCAAGGTCGCGGGGCCATCATGCTCCATTGCAGCGCGGCATCCGGACTTATGAGCCAAGCTGATTGCTCGTGCGCCTGAAACCGATTGCCAAACGGTTGAACAGATTCATCAGCCCGACAGCGATGGTCAGGTCCACAATTTCCTTTTCAGAGAACACCTCGGAGAGCGCACGAAAATCAGCGTCAGGAATGACCGTCTCTCGCACGCAGGTGACACTCTCCGCCCAGGCAAGGGCCGCACATTCGCGCGCGCTGAATGTTACCTCCACCTCACGCCATGCCTGAAGCACACCGAGTTTACGTGGGGAAACGCCCTTTTCGAGTAGGGTTTTCGTATGGAGATCGAGACAATAGGCACAGCCATTGATCTGCGAAATGCGCAGATAGATCAACTCGACCAGAAGCGCATCGAGTCCCGAACGGGCAATGTAGCGATAGACGTCACCCAGTGCCCTGACACCCTGCGGGGCAATCGCTTCATAATCCAGACGCTGCGGCATGTTTTTGTCTCCCGGTGGTGATGTATCCCGATGTTCCTCCCATGGGTCCTGCCCCATCGGACAGGACGAAGAATGATGTTTTCAACTGGACCTCCCATCTTGGTACACGCGAAGAACAGATTTCTGGTCCTGTCGTCGCAGGGCGGATAGACCCAAGAACCATCACTCTTCTTCTCTCGCCCTGCGGTGCCCAAGCGATGCAAATTCTTCATATCGATTGCAGCCCTCGCCCTGACGGGCAAAGCCGGATCATCTCGGCGGCTATCGTGACGCGTCTCCGCGCGCTCGAACCCGATGCTGTCATTGTCCGGCGCGATATCAGTGCTCTGCCGATGCCCGATGCGCCCTACGCTGCGCTTCTGGCACACCCCGATGATGTGACGCCCCCTGCTGCGCAGGGATCGATTACCCTGTCAGAAACACTCATCAGGGAAATCGAGGCTGCCGATATTCTGGTGCTGGGTACGCCCGTGCATAATTTCACGGTTCCCGCTTCCCTGAAGTCCTGGCTGGACCATGTCGTGCGCGTGAACCGGACGGTTGCGCTAAGTGCTCAAGGCAAGAAGGGCCTGCTGACGGACCGGCCTGTGCTTGTGGGTGTCGCAGCAGGTGGCATTATTCTCGGCGAAGATGCCCAGCAGCCTGATTTTTTTGCCCCGTATCTCAGGGCGGTTCTAGGCTGTATCGGACTTCATGACCTGCATATTGTTTCCGTTCAGGGTACGGCTTTTTGCGATGCCTCCGCGAAAGCCGCGGCCCTGAAGAACGCCCTGTTAACGCTTTCACCTGTCCTTTCCGCCTGCACCACATCCAAGTCGTCACGCGAAATCCCGGCGCCACATGTCTGAGACAGGCTCCCACGCATGACCGCACCCACGGCCCCGCTCGCGGGACTCACACTCGACAGGCAGAGCACACGGACCCTGAGCGAGCAGATCGCGGGGCATATCGAAAGCGCCATACGCTCTGGCGCCTTGCCCGAAGGCAGCCGCCTGCCGTCGTGGCGTGATCTGGCCACACAACTTGGCGTCGCCCGTGGCACCGTGCGTGCGGCCTATGATCGCCTGATCGATCGCGATCTGCTTTACACTGCCGGGGCAGCCGGAACACGCATAGCCTCCCCGCCGGAATGGCCAGGCCGAATGGGACAGGCCGAAACGACCAACCCATCGACATCTGCTGCGGCATCGCGCCTGGAAGACGAAACCGGTTACGGGTCTCTCGCCCTTTTCCGGCAGAGGGATACCCGACCACTATCATTCCAGATGGGTGTTCCCGCGCATGACGTGTTTCCTGCCACGCTCTGGGCGCGTCTGCATCGGCAGGCTGTGCAGGCTTCTGCCCTCAATACAGGTGTCATGGACCCGCGCGGCCTGCCGGAATTACGGACCGCACTGGCTTCTCACCTTGCTCTGGCCCGCGGGCTGGATTGCAGCCCTGATCAGATCCTGATTACGACGGGATTTCGCAGTGGGCTTGCCATGGTCCTGCGTGCCATTGATTGCGCAGGTAAACAGGCCTGGGTGGAAGATCCGGGCTTTCCTATCACGCGTATGGCGCTCGAAAGCGCCGGTGTGCACCCTGTACCGATTGCTGTAGATGACGAAGGGCTGGATGTCGCGCAGGGGCAAGCCACCGCTCCCGGTGCAGCATTCGCGCTTGTTACCCCCGGTCAACAGGCCCCCATGGGGGTTTCGCTCAGCGCAGCGCGTCGCCGTGCCTTGCTGCACTGGGCGCGGCTAAGCAATGGCTGGATTATCGAAGACGATTATCTGGCTGAACTGCATCTGGACGGCCGCTCGCCCCCGGCCCTGGCCTCGGGTGAGCATGCTGATCGTGTGATCCATATCGGCACATTCAGCAAGACACTTGCCCCTATGGTCGGGCTCGGCTTCGTCGTGGCACCGCCCAGCTTGCTCAAACGCCTGACTGAAACCGCCTGGTGGCTGGCCACCCCGCCCAATAACGCGGTGCAGATTGCCGTGATGCGATTCATGCGCGAAGGGCATTATTTCCGACATCTGCGACGCACACGCGAAGCCTGTACCCAACGGCGTGACCTGCTGCACCAGACATTGCGGCATTGCCGGGCGCCCGTAGCCCATGATGCGGGGCTGTCCGTCATCCTGCCACTCCCCTCGGGGTATGATGATGCCAGGCTGGCACAGCAGGCGCGGGCGGCCTCCCTTGGGATTACGCCTCTCTCAGCGTGGTTCGCCAAGGGGTCACGCGCCCGGTCAGGCGTGTTGCTGGGCGTGGCCAATATACGCCCCGAGCAGGTCGAGGCCGATTGTCAGACACTCCTGAGCCTGATGGGCACGGGGCCCTGACAGGAGCACAGCCCCCGCTTCTCTGCGCACCCAGCTGCACACGCACCCTCCCCTTTTCAATTTCAGGACAAGGACGATCAACCATGCCCGGTTTCCGACGCGGCCTTCTGGCCCTTCCCCTTCTTTTTTCAATCTGGGGGTCCAGTCAGGCGCGAGCCGACACACCGCCTGCTCCTGACTCAGCAGCGTTCATTGCCGAGGATCCGGCCCTGTCGAAGATGGTTGGTCGCGCCATTCCGGCTTTGCAATGGCAAACGCTGGACGGGCAGACGCTTAACCTCGCGACACTGACTCGTAAGGGGCCTGTCTATCTCAAGCTCTGGGCGACCTATTGTATTCCCTGTCGCGCCCAGATGCCCGGCTTCGAGGCGCTTTATCAGCGCTACAGGACACGCATGAGCGTCATTGCCGTCGATATCGGCTTTGGGGAAAACCGGGACAAGGTTGCCGCTTTTGTCAAAAAGACCGGACTGACAATGCCGGTCGTGATGGATGACGGCAAGCTGAGCGACTGGCTACAGATTCGTGCGACTCCCCTGCATGTGCTGATCGACCGCGATGGACGACTGGCCTATCTCGGCCATCAGGATGGCCCAGCCCTCGATGCAGCGCTTGAGCGGGTATCGGCCAGACCACGCACAGCCGGTGAGATCCACTTCGCCGACATAACCCCCACACCACCGCTGACCACCGGGGAACGGGTTCCCGAGATCACAATGAGCGATGCGACAGGTGCCACGGTGCCTCTGCGCCAGTCTGGCGCGACCAGAAGCCACAAGCCCCAGATTGTCCTGTTCACGGCGCCATGGTGCGAAAGCTATCTCGCCACGATGGACCCGTCGACCGCCCGCGCTTGCGTCAACACACGTCGCGTGGCGCAAAAACTCGTCGGGCACATCGCGGCAGACTGGGTTGTCGTGGGGGCACGGCTCTGGACAGAGCCTGTAGACATGGGCCCGTTCCAGACCCTTTACGGCCCCGGATTTCACGTGCTGCTCGATCGGGATAATCTGGCTTTCACGCGGTTTGGTGTGCGTCAGATTCCGGCCGTGGCACTCATTACGAAAGACGGCCGCCTGTCACGGATGATCGACGGATCGGCCCCCGATCTGGCCTTGCAGATCAAGGCATTTGCGCGACAGGAGCAATAAGCCTGCCCCCTGATGGTTGCCGGACGCTCCCCGAAGCGTCTGCGCCCTCAAGCTTAGAGTTGTTGCAAGCAGACAGCCCCCTGTGGGCCAGAATCAAGACGCTATGGTCACCAGTGTTCAGGATACTGGTGATCAGGTGATCGTCTTTCCACCTTTTCTGACGGCGTCCCAATCCAGATCGAAACGTGCCAGATATTTGCGCAACCGGTCTGCATCATTGCGGCTCGAACGCTGCATACGAGAGACAGAAAACAGGGTTCGCCCTGCGTCAGACAGGCTGGACGACATGCGGCATATCTGCACGACCGTAGCCAACTGGATGCGATCGAACATATCGATTGCGGCCAGATCCGGAACGATATCGGCCAGCATGGCCATATCGTCCGTGGCAACAGAACCCGCAGCATCCTGCCTTGCGGGACGCCAGCGCGCCGACAGCTCTGCAATTTCCTCGTCGATCATGGATACCGTGATACGACCACGTTCGGCCAGCGTGCATAGCCTGAGCAATGAGTCCGACAGATCGCGATAATTGCCCGACCAGGCCGCATCGATCGATGTCGCAAAACGCATATAGCGCGCCCGTGCGCCCGGAGCGAAACCGGTTTTGGTTCCTGAACGGCGCTCGGCTGCGTCAAGCGCGTGATCAAACGCCGCTTCAATATCTGCAAGACGTTCCCGCAAGGGCGGCAGACGTAGAATCCAGGGAAAAACGGACTCCATGCCGGCCCCGTCCCGCGCCGTAGCTATCAGGTTGAACTGTGCATCCAGATCGGTTTCGCCACCCAGCGGACGGTAGCGCTTTGCCACCACCGCGCGAAAAAGAGTGTCGCGCAAAGCCTGTGGCACATTTTCCATGCCATCGATCAGAAGCGTGCCGCGATGGGCCTGCGCCAGAAACCCTGCCCGTTCGGTCCCGGCCGCACTGCCGAGGCCTCGTTTCTGACCCAGAAGCAACGCGGTGCCATCCTGCGTGGCAAGCAGACTGCCATCCACCCGAACGAGCGACCCGCGCAGCAAACGGCGCTGGATACGCAGGTCATGAATATTGGCCGCAAGCGTGCTCTTGCCGCAGCCCGCCGGGCCGGTAATCAGGATGGGGACCTCTGACCTCAGGGCTATCTGCTCGAGCCGCCCGATCAGGCGATCAATCGCGGGGTCGGCACCCGAAATACCGCTACGCAGCAAGGTGGAATGTTCGGCAGAGGCGATCTCGAAGCGATGCCTGATTGCGTCATATCGTGCAAGATCGAGATCGATGAGTGTCAAACGCCCGTTGGGTCCCGTATCGGGACGCGGGGGCTCCATCTGGATTAGGCGCGCCGGGACGTAACGGCTTTCTGTGAGCAGATACCAGCAGATCTGCGCCACATGGGTGCCTGTGGTTAGATGGACGAAGTAACGCTCCCGGTCCTCATCGAAACCATAGGCGAGAGCGAAGTCATAAAGCTTGGCATAGACCTCCTCTAGATCCCAGGGATTGTCGAAGTCGAGCACGGTCAGACGCACTTCGGTATCCGGCGAAATGGCCGCAATGTCACGTGCGACGTGGTGGGCCAGTGCCTCAGCATATCCGGGATAGAGCAGTTCGAAGCGATCGACTGGCAGGGAATTATGGCCGCAAAGCCTGGCGCTTGGCTGCCACGACCCGACTCCGCGCGTGCGATCGATTTTTACGCCAAGCAGACCGATAACCACGTTTCTCATGAGACGATTATTCCAGATAAAAGACGATATACATAGATCAGAACCGGAAAGGTCGATCTGATGAGAAGATAGGTTTTCTCTATTGGTATCAGCACCTTATCCTGAAAGTCAGGTTTTCTTTCGGCCATACTTTCTGCCGTTCATGCTTGAGCCACATGCAAGCGACGAAAAGAAAGGACATGGCCATGAACGCGCCTGTAGAGATCGACGGCAAAATTCTGATTGAATGGGGCCACACACCCGGGCCCGCATTTGGCGCAGCGCTTGAGCAGGCACGCGCCTTGGCGGCAGAGGGGCGTGATGAGGCCGCCATACGCGCTGCCGTGGCTCCGGCGCCATTACCGCCCAAACTTCCGCTTCAGGACGCCGATACAGTCCCGCTCCATGTTTCGCTGGATGCCGAAACACCCGATGAGGCGCTTAACCGTGAGCGTGTCATCGAGACGATGCGAACGCTGATGCGCACGCCCACGGTGGCAGCGGCAGCCATCATGCCCGATGCCTGCCCGGCGGGGCCGCTCGGCACTATTCCGGTCGGCGGCATTGTCAGCACGCGCAATGCCATCCATCCCGGCATGCATTCACCCGATATCTGCTGCTCGGTGATGATGACGGATCTGGGAATAGTCGATCCTGTAGCTGTGCTTGATGCGGCCTCCGGAGTTACGCATTTCGGGGCGGGCGGGCGCGATCAGGGGCGACGCTTCACGCTCTCGCTCGATCTGCTTGATGCGTTCAGGGCCAATCCGTTCCTCAGCCACCAGAAAATGCTGCACACGGCGCAGTCTCATATGGGTACGCAGGGGGATGGCAATCACTTCCTGTTTGTGGGGCGGTCCCGTGCGACAGGTCATACCGCCATTGTGACGCATCACGGGTCACGCGGGCCAGGTGCCCAGCTCTACCGTGCCGGCGTGGAGGTCGCTGAACGCTGGAGGCGTCGCCTGTCGCCCGAGACATTGCGGCAGAATGCCTGGATCCCTGCGGATAGTGATGAAGGGCGCGATTACTGGGAGGCGCTACAGATCATACGCCGCTGGACCAAGGCCAACCATAACGCCATCCATCAGGCGGTAACAGAAAGCCTGCGCGCCACGCCGGCAGAGCGTTTCTGGAACGAGCATAATTTCGTGTTCGAGCGAGACGGGCTGTACCATCACGGCAAGGGGGCAACCCCGGCCTGGGGCAGCTATGCCAGCGATGCGACAGGCAAGGTGCTGATCCCGCTCAACATGGCCGAGCCGGTTCTGGTCGCACGGGGGCGCGATGCTGGTCACGCTCTGGGCTTTGCGCCCCATGGTGCGGGCCGTAACATGTCACGCACCGAGCATCGCCGCCGCATGGGTGATGCAACCCCGGAAGCGCTGCTTGCCGCCGAGACACAGGGGCTGGATGTCCGGTTTTTCGGGGGGAGGATCGATGTATCCGAGCTCCCATCGAGCTACAAACGGGCTGCAAGTGTCGTCGAGCAGATCAGGCGTTATGATCTAGCGGATATCGAGGATTATATCGATCCTGTCGGCTGCATCATGGCCGGTGATATGGCGCCGCCCTGGCTGAATGGCCACCGCTCGGGTCGTCGGAACTAGCGCGAACTGCGCTGCCAGTATCCTGCGGGCACGGCACCGCAGAATATCACCCCTGACGACAGCCTCCCGGTCGGTATAGCCGGTATGGAACGACCAGCACCTCTGACTCCGCACGGGCCGTCAAAGAGGCGCTCATACCATGCGCGCCTCACCCTCGGGACGGGAGGAGATGAATCAGGCCAGACCCAAGCGCTTGCGCAGTTTGCGCAGTTCGCGTCCGGCCTCGATCATGAGGCCATGCGGCGACAGAACTGTTCGCTTGATATCGAACAGCGTGACATCGCCTGCTGCAGACAGGGTGTGCATGCCTTCATCATAGGGTGCGTAAACCGACTGCATGGGCAAGGCTGGCCCACTGCGGGTTACAACGCGCTCGGAGGTGAGCACATCGAACCAGAGGGCACGGATGGCGCCACCATAGGTATGCGCGCAATCCTGAACCGGCAGCATGAGCTTTCCATCAATCATGACCGGCGTGCCTCCCGCCCGTGCGCTGGAAGGATCGAGGCGTATTGGGTTCTGACCATGACGCGTCCAGGGGCCCGTCAGGCTTTTGGCATAGGCGACATGCAGACGGCTTGGGGCTTTCTTGGCGGCTTCGACAGGGGTGTATATCATCCACCAGAGATCGTCATGGAAGCAGAGCGTGGCATCAACCGCGACTTCGCCACCCAGATCGATCTGGCAGACGGGCTCCCACTGATCGGGAAAGCGCGTGGCACGATAGAGTGTCTGTGTTCCCGAGCGATGCGCCTCGGGGAGCATCCAGAACGCGCCCTCCGCCTCGATGATCTGCGGGTAAGAAAGATGCCAGGGTTCACGCAGCACGATCTGCTGGCTGAGAAGCCGATACTCTTGGTCGTAGATGAGCACCTCAATCTCGCCAATGCGGTTGCGGTAGTCATAGATCTCGACAAAAACGTGCAGCCTGCCCTCGTGCCACACCCCGAACGGGTCGGCGCGAAACTGGAAGTCACGCGGCATGTCCGGCAGAAAGTGGCAGGGAATATCTGTCCAGTCGGGGTTTTCGAGCAACGTTGCAAGCGGGGCCCGCAAGATGCCGGTCCGCCAGATATCCTTCCGCAAGCTCATGTGATGTCTCTCCGGTAATCAATACGCCACCCGACCTGACCGCAACGGGGCGGGTGTCCTGTCAGGGGGTGTCAGCAGACAGAAACAGGCAGGATTGCCCGGAAGGTATCCACGCTCGCTGCTGCATTGAAGGCTTGTCCAGCGTCACCCCGGACGATCATGAAGGCACCGCCTGCCTTGAAGCAGCAGGCGCAGAAATGTGGTGCGGCCTAGCGCAGATCGACGCGAATACGCCCTTTGGGGCTGGAACCATCGGTCTTGGCCTCAATCTGGACCTGATTGGGCGGTGCGCCCGATGCCACGATCTGATCCGCCACATCCTTGCCGTCCTGCTCGGTCAGTGTCTCGATCGATTTGACCTGCGCTGCCGGACTACCTGTCTCGGGGGAGAGCACGGTGACCACAAACAGAAGGTCGGGCTTGCGTGACAAAGCGAGCTTCGTACTGCGTGAGACAGCTGGTGCCCATTCCGCCTTGGGTGTGCCTACAACAATCTGCAGGAAGGGGGCGGGCGCGGGCTTGCCCGGAGGCGCAGGCGGATAATGGGGCTTGGGTGGCTTGCCCGCATTGGGGTTGAACAGCCTTTGATCGGGCGGGGTACAGGCCGTGAGCGCCCCCGAGACGAGGCACAAACCGGCGATCGCCAAAGACCGAAATTTCAGGAAACCACAATTTGAAGCATTCGTCATCGTCATGACCTAAAGAACTTGCAGGAAGACCGCACACAAGCAAGAGAGCGGGAACAGAAAGACCAGTTTTCACGAAAATATCGATAAGATTTTTGGTAGCCCCCTCTCGTCTCGTCTTCCAAGGGTGCTATGGTTTCATCTCTTATAACGAAACCGCCTACTGGCCGGGAGACTACAATGGCTGTGAAAATCGCGATCAACGGTTTTGGACGTATCGGGCGTCTGGTGCTGCGTGGCATCATTGAAAGCGGACGTACGGATGTCGTGCCGGTCGCCATCAATGACCTCGGCTCGGTTGAAGAAAACGCCCATCTGCTGGCTTATGACAGCGTTCATGGCCGTTTCCCCGGCACGGTTCGCGTTGATGGCAGCAACCTGATCATCGAAGCCAATGGCCGCACCTATGGCCCCATCCGTGTTTCCGCCGAGCGCGACCCGACCAAGGTGCCGTTCGAAGGCGTCGACGTGGCCATGGAATGTACCGGCCTGTTCACCAGCAAGGAAAAGGCTTCGGCCCTGATCAAGGCTGGCGCACGCAAGGTCCTGATTTCTGCTCCGGGCACCGATGTCGATGCCACCATCGTCTATGGCGTGAACAATGCCATGCTGACGAAGGACATGACGGTCATCTCCAACGCATCCTGCACGACCAACTGTCTGGCACCGGTTGCCAAGGTGTTGGACGAGGCCTTCGGCATCGAATGCGGCTACATGGTGACCATCCACTCCTACACCGGTGACCAGCGCACGGTGGACACCCACCACCGCGACCCGCGCCGCGCCCGCGCTGCTGCCCTGAACATGATCCCGACCTCGACGGGCGCTGCCAAGGCCATCGGCCTGGTTCTGCCGCACCTCAAGGGACGTCTGGATGGCACCTCGATCCGCGTGCCGACGCCGAATGTCTCGGTCGTCTCGCTCGACTTCATCCCGAGCCGCGCACCGGGTTCTGTCCAGGCCATCAACGACGCCCTGCGCGCCGCTGCCGAAGGCCCGCTGAAGGGCGTTCTGGACTATAACGAAGCCCCGCTGGTGAGCACGGACTTCAACCACTCCTATGCCTCCTCCACCTTCGATGCCACGCAGACGGCCGTGATCGATGGCGGCAAGATGGTGCGCATCTGCTCGTGGTACGACAATGAATGGGGCTTCTCGAACCGCATGTCCGACACGGCTGCGCTCTTCGGCAGCCTGTGAGCAACAAGAAACCGGGAGAAAAGAGCATGGCCAGTTTCCATACGCTCGATGACCTGTCTCCTGAGGGAAAGCGCATCCTTCTGCGCGCTGACCTCAACGTGCCGGTGCGTGATGGCGCCATCACGGACACGACGCGTATTGATCGCGTCATTCCCACCATCTGCGAGCTGGCCGACAAGGGCGCGCGCGTGATCATCCTGAGCCATTTCGACCGCCCCAAGGGCCAGGTCGTGCCCAGCATGTCACTCGCCCCTGTTGCCGAAATGCTGGAGTCAAAAATCCAGCACAAGGTGCATTTCGTGTCCGACTGCGTTGGACCGAAAGCAGAAGAAGCCGTTGCCAACCTCAAGGATGGCGAAGTCTGCGTTCTCGAAAACACACGCTTTCATGCTGGTGAGGAAAAGAACGATCCGGCTTTTACAGACATGCTGGCCCGTCTGGGCGATGTGTATGTCAATGACGCTTTCTCGGCCGCCCATCGCGCTCATGCCTCGACCGAAGGTCTGGCCCATCATCTGCCGGCCTATGCCGGTCGCTTGATGGAAGCGGAGCTGAACGCCCTGACCGCAGCGCTTGAACTGCCTGAGCGCCCTGTCGGTGCGCTTGTTGGCGGTGCCAAGATCTCCACCAAGCTCGATCTCATCGGGAACGTGCTGGGGAAGGTCGATGTGCTGTTCATTGGCGGCGCCATGGCGAACACCTTCCTTGCGGCGCAGGGCGTTGCTGTTGGCAAGTCGCTTCAGGAAGCCGACATGCATGAGACAGCACGCAAGATCATGGCACAGGCGAATGACGGCAAGTGCGAGATCATCCTGCCGGTCGACGCCGTGATCGCCCGCGAATTCCGCGAGGGTGCCCCTTCGGAAGTCTGTGACATCCATGCCGTCCCAGCCGATGCCATGATTCTCGATGCTGGCCCCAAGACGATCGCGCTGATCAACGCCAAGCTCGAGGGTCTCAAGACCCTTGTCTGGAATGGTCCGCTCGGCGCCTTCGAGATCAAGCCTTTCGATACGGCCACGGTTTCTGTCGCCCGCAAGGCGGCTGAACTGACCATGGCAGGCAAGCTCAAGACCATCGCCGGTGGTGGCGATACCGTCTCGGCGCTGCGCCATGCCGGGGCTGCCGACCAGATGAGCTATGTCTCGACGGCTGGCGGTGCCTTCCTCGAATGGCTCGAGGGCAAGCTTCTGCCCGGTATTGCAGTGCTCACCGACGCTGCTCACAACGCTTTCCCGATCTGATCGGGAAAAGCTTACCCGCCGGGTTGCATCACGTTTGATGACAGCGCGATACAATCGGCGGGTTTCGGTTGCATAAGATTTTCTGACCTGGATACAGTCACGTCAGCCGGCAATCGAGTCCGGTATTTTCGTGAAATACTGCACCAACGGAAAGAGGATCGCGCTGTTGCGTTTCTGTTCTGCCTTGATACTCGGCCTTGTGAGTTGCGCCTCCATCGCCCCGCTTCATGCAGCGGAAACCGGTGTAGCAGGACAGTCTGCGCCGCCTGACGCCTCCCCGGCCCAACCCGGCAATGGCCCCGCCCCCGACAATGCGGCGACGCCCGGAGCCGAGACGCAAAAAACACCCAGCCATGTGCGGTCCCTCCGCTCAGGCCTCAACACGGTTTCGGCTTTCTCACTGGAGCCAGAAACGGCAGACGCCCCCCTGATCAGACAGGCCTCGCTGACCGTCAGGGCGCAGGCACCGGCATCGCATGACGGCTTTACCGAAGCGCCCTTGCCCGATGACTCGCTCGACGCACCCAAAGAGCGTGGCGGAGATGACGATACGAAACTGCGCCCGGATTTCTTTCAGCGTAACCATCATCAGGTTGGCGATGCATTGACCGGCGGCGCGGGTGCCAACGACCAGAGACGGGGCCATGGCTCGATGGCTGCCGGTGTAGCGGTTGCTATCCCGCTCGACTGAAGCACAGGGACCGGACTTCTTTCAGCTTTCGAGGTCGGCTGGCGAGAGCCCTCTCAGACGATCCATCTCACGCACAAGATCTGGCAATGAGCCTGCCTCCATCTTGCGCATGATCTGCGCACGACGCACTTTCACAGTGATCTCACTGACCCCCAGTATTCCCGCTGTCTGTTTATTGAGCAACCCTGTGACCACGAGACGGGCAACCTGCTTCTCACCAGCGTTCAGACTACGCCAGCGCCGTAGAAGCGCCTCGCCCTCCGCTCTCTTTTGCTGTGATGCCTCATCAATCGCCAGGCCCCGCTGGATGGCATCGAGCAGATCGAGATCGCGAAACGGCTTCGTCAGGAATTCGATCGCCCCGTTCTTCATCGCTTCGACCCCCATGGCAATATCCCCATGACCGGTGATGAAGACCACCGGATAATCCAGACCGAGCCCAGCCATGCGCCGATGAAAATCCATCCCGGACAGGCCCGGCATCCGGATATCGAGGATCAGGCAAGCGGGACAGTTCTCTTTCGGCGCGACAATGAAGCTCTCCGCATCGGCAAAGCATCGAACTTTCTGCCCAACCGCGCTCAGCAGATCATCGAGTGCCTGACGAATAGAGGCATCGTCGTCGACCACGTAAACGATCGTTTCTCCCGTGAACTCATTACGAGCATCCATTACGCCTCCTCCTCGCATGCTGCAGGGATGCTGAAGCAGAACGCTGCCCCTTCACGCCGGTCCTGAGCCAGCCAGATCCGGCCTTTATTCGCTTCGATCAGCGTACGGCTAATCGCGAGGCCGATACCCGTCCCCTCCTGCTTCGTGCTCCAAAAGGGCTCAAAAAGGTGATCCGTGAGAGTGGGGGCGATCCCGGCACCGTCATCGCTCACCCTACACAGGCAGGAATTATCCTCCTTCCATAGGGATATCTCTATATGGCCGCCACCCGTACCCTGCGCTGCAATTGCTTCGATCGCGTTGAGCAGAAGATTGCTCACAACCTGCTGAATCTGGACCGGATCTCCCCAGGCAGGCAGGGTACCGGCCTTGCAGCGGATACGTGCCGCGATATCGTGGTGCTCAAGGCGATGCTGGGCCATAGCCACCACGTCCATCACAGCATCTGCCAGGTTGAAACGCTGACATTCGGTCACTTTGCCACGGGTCAAATCCTTCATGCGTGTCAGGATATCAGCGGCACGCGTGGTATCGCGTATGATGCGCTCCAGGGCAGCCTCTGCCCGACCGACATTGGGCGGTGTCGCGGAGAGCCAGCGCTGGCAAGCTTGCCCGCTAGTGGCGATAGCGGCGAGGGGCTGGTTGAGTTCGTGCACGATGGACGAAGTCAGACCGCTGACCATCTGCGCATGGGCGATGCGTGCCAGCTGGGACTGCCCCTGCAGGGCCATTTCCCTGGCATGCTGAAGCCGGATGGCAAGCCAGGCCGTGATGACGATCGCTGCCGAGCTGATCAGCAGATTGATCGCTCCGGTAGCCGCGTTGCCATGCAGGGTGAACGCGAAGCTCACTCCGGTCAGACCAAGACACAGGCAGGCAAGCCAGATCAGGTTTCTTGGCCGAAAAGAGAAGGCGGCGCCTAGGAGCACCACCGTATAGAGCACCGGTATCGCGATCTCGTAGTGGGTGATCGTATCGGCAGCAAAAATGGCGGCCATGATCAGGCCGAGCAGGATGGGACGGGTCGCACTGGCAGGGGGTTGCAAGCCATGACCGCCCCTCCCGGAGCCGGATGAACCGACCTGACGTGGCTCGGGACTCTGACGTTTTCCCTGCTGGGCCATGCGGGCGGTCTTGGGCGTACCGCTCCCTCTCCTCATGATCAGAACCTCGTACCCAGGCTGAAAACGAGTTGTCTCGGCGCCGAGCGCTGCATGGTCTGATAATCTCCGGAGAACGGGGCGCCATCCACGTTGAGGTTGCCGATCATCTTGCTGTTGAGCAGATTATAGACATCAAGACGCATGTCGAGAGGCGGCCAGCCTGCATGACCAGGGCGTTTCCACGCAATATAGGCCGTGGTATTCCAGTAATTCGGCCCCATGATGTCGTTGGTGTACGAGAAAGGACGGTCGAGATAGACTATGCTTGTCGCACCGGCCTCGACCTGTCCGACATGCACAAAGGCCGAGCTTTGCAGAGACAGGGCCGGGTAACCCGGCTGGGCCTTTCCCCTAATCGGGAAGATTTCACCTCCGGCGACCAGATCGCCACCGTAGCGGAAGCGACTGACCGAAAGTGACTGGCTGAGTGTCAGATACGGTCCCAGAGGCAGGCTGGCCGCGACATCTCCCCCCCAGATATGCGATGCCCGCACGATCCCGACGGTGTTGACCGGGCTGTGCAACGTACCGATCGACGCCGAAACAAGCCGGTTTTCGACAAGCGAGAAGTACCCATCCCATGACAATCTGAAGCGTCCCTCTTTTCTGTGTCCGCCGATCGTAACCGTCATGTCCTTCTCAGGAGCGATATGCGACAGGGCCTCGTCGAAACTTGCCTGATCCGAAGCGGACCAGATCGAGGCGGAATAGCCGATATTGCCGCGAGGCGACATGCGGTAGCCGCTTTGGGTCTGGGCGGCATCAATGAACAGATCCTGACGGGGCGACAGCGTCCAGAGCAGGGAGAGATGCGGCAGGAAGCCGTTTTGCGAGCGCAGATTTCCTCGCGGGGCGCCATCATCCCCAACACCACCGCCCGAGGAATGCACATCTATTGCCTTGAACCCCAGCCCTAGGAGCAGGGAAGGCGTGAGCTTCCAGTCGTCATGCAAAAAGATCTGGCGCGAAGATGTGTGCCAACGGGAGAGATTTTGTGTCTGAAAGGCGGGTCCGTAGCGATCAAACGGTCCGATAGCCCGGAGTGGTGCCCCACTCCCCAGGAGCGGCTCGTTATACCAGGACTGATCGGCAACCGAGCGTGATGTCTCCTGCCAGAGTCCTGCAGAAAGAAGATGATGCCCGATCCGGTAGTCGAGGGTGAGACTGCCGCCGAAGCGCTGGACCGCAGAATGCCAGACCTGCTCCGAAAACGGAGCGCCAGTTTCGGAAGGGGTTGTCGGGTCTGAAACGCTGGCGTCGGTATACGTGCTTGCCCCGTAGAAGAGCGCCTTGCCATGAAGGCGGCTTCCGATCCGGAAGCGATGGGCCAGGGACCCTATGAAATCCTGCGAGACCTGTCCGCTGTCATACGGGGTCAGGGCGGCACGCTCCGCACAGCTATAGGGGCCGCATTGCGCCTCGGCATTTTCAGGGCGCGCCATATCGTAAGCTGCCTCATAATTCGGATAGGTGAAATCCGCACCGCGCCAGCCTAGCTTGTCCAGCATATCGTGGGACACGTTGTTATAGCCCCAGACCTGCGCCTGCGAGGCCGAGAAAAAGGCAGTCAGATCACCCCAGGCGACATCTTGCACCGCCTTGATATTGCCGCGCAGCATGTTCTGCGAGCCCTGCCCCTGATATTTATCCTTGCTGATGCGCTGGAAGCCGGCGAGCACACGCGGTCCCGACGTGCCAAGCGTACCGGATTGCCCTACGAGCGTCGTGACAAGGGTGTTGTTGCTGCCAACGGCCTGGTTGACGGCAAGGCTGTGTGTTTCTGTGGGCGCCATGAGCGTGTAGCGGATTTCGCCGCCATTATTGCTGCTCGAAAAAGTACTCTCGCGTGAGGTACCGGGAGACACGGCAATGGAACCGATCGTATCAGGGACACTGATATTGAGCACATTTGTACCGCTCAGCGTCCCGAAACTCGAATCGTTCAGCGGAATGCCCTCAAAGAGAATGCCGAGTTCATTCATATGAAACCCACGCAGAAACAGGCTCGCATCGGATTCATCGAGGCCGTAGGAATCTGATGACGTATAGGAAACACCGGGCGTCTGGGCGAGAAGAGCGAGCGGATTGGAACCACTCAGCGTATTGCGCCAGTCAGCCGGGGTGAGCACGGTCATATTGGGCTGAGCCGCGCGGTGGACATCTCTGGCCACGCTGATGGTCTCGGTCTGAGGAGTCGCCGTATTTGCTGCAATCTTATGGCTCCCCCCTTTAGCCCGAAAAGCCTTCCGGCCGTTTTTCCACTCTGCGGATTTGGACGCTACCCCGGCGGAATTTTCCGCCTCGGATGCGGCTTTTGCCCTTGCCGCCCCTCCAGCAGCCAGAGCTGTCTCGCAGGGCAGGATGAGGGGAAGCATCAGGCCGGCCATGCAGGCCGCCTGACGCGGCAAAACGATCCGATTCCCCCAGGAATAAGCGGTTTTCCGGTGATGCATATCATGGCTCATGTCGAGATTTTCCCTGTTCGGGAATTCTCTAACGACAATATGCTTTTGAAAGAATGACCTCTTTGGTATACCCTCTCTATACGAAAGTATATTACCTCATGACACTTTGATCATTACTTTTAACTGATCTGATCGGTACTTCCGTCTCAATCAGAACCCTGCCACCAGATTGAAATCGCAGAACACGCCCCGATCGCCGCGACTGGCTGCGCGGCGCAGACGCCAGCCTGCGTCGACCGTCATGTTGAGATGCCGATTGATCTTGCTGTTCAGATCGGCCCCGATGCTGGAAAGCGTTACCACGCGCGGCCCGATACCGGCCGGATGAACCTGCGAATTATCGCCCCAATCCCAGAACGCGCCGAGCGTATTCGTGTCTTCCAACGCACTGAGCCCCGTCCATTTGCCAAGCGAGAAGCCCTTGGTATTGATCTCCTCGCTGAACATCAGGCCACGACTGCCGAAGGACGTGTTGACGTAATAGCCACGCACCGTGCCCATACCGCCAATCATCAACTGCTCACTATATAGCAGGTTATGGGTCGCGCCCTGCCACGCGGCACGCGTATTGGCCTTGAACCCCCAGGGGAGCGATAAGGCGCGCTTCAGGGTCAGGCGGTCATAGACGTAATTCGGTTTGGCGTTGGGGAAGATCGTCTCATACCAGCCCCTCTTGTTATAGGCTGAAATACCGGGCGGCCCGTAAACGATCTGGTTGTTGATCTCGGTCTTGCCCAGAGGGTCCTGTAGCGATCCCATGAATCCGGCGACAAACTGGTTGGTCTCGGCATTGGCCAGAATGAGTGGCACAGCCGCGCTAAACTGGTCCGAGATGGTCGATTTCCAGTCAAAACCAAGCTGTGTCGTGCCATCGAGGCCGAACAACGTACCAAGGGCGATATGGGGCAAAATATGCTGCCAGCGCAGAGATGCCTGACCTGAAATACCCTTATTGGTAAGGGGCTGATCGGCCACCGGATAAGAGACCGAATAACTCCCGAAAACCAGCAGGGCATCGCGGGAAGTCAACGGAATTTCCCAGCTGCCGTTATGCCCCGTGAAACGCCCCGAGACACTGCGCTGCAACTGATAGGTAAGGATATGCCCCAGATTGAAGGCGTTGCCCCATGATATGCCAAGATCCCAGTTCACGCGGCCCAGCGTGGGATCGAGCTGGTTGTTGTAGGCCCCGTAAACATAGAGCGGCAGGCGATCGGCAACCTTCAGGTCGACATCCGTCAAACCCGGCGCGGCACCGGGGCGATAGACCATATCAACCGTCCGGAACGGGTTGCTGTTGACCCAGCTCAGATCGGTCTGGAGGCTGTCCAGCGAAAGTGTCTGACCTGTTCGGAGCCCGCTTTGGTTGCGGATGGTGCGGTCGGAAAACCAGCGATTGCCGACGACCCGTATCGCACCGATGCGATATTCGAGCACATCGATATGCAAGATGCCCTGATGGATCTTCTGGGGCGGTACGCTGACCGTCACGAAGGCATGACCCCTGGCGCGATAATACCCGACCACGGCATCGATAAGCGCCTGCATCTGCCCGAAGCGCAGAGCCTGCCCAATGAACGGCGTCATGATGGCTGTGAAATCAGGGGAGCGGAGAATATCGAGCCCGGTGGTGGTCAGGGAGGAGCGCCCGTCCTGTTCGCTGATACGCCCTGCAGGCTGGATAATGAGTGCACGAAGCTGGGGCAGCACCAGGCGGTCCGACTGCAAGGCAACGGGCGCGAGATCGTGTGTTCTGCTCGCAGGCGCTGACAGATCCGGAAGATTTGTGCTGCGGCTGGTTGCGCCGGAATGAAAGACCGTCTGAGCCTGCGCCAATGGGGAATTGGCCATACCAATAACGGCGCAGCAGAAAGCACTGGCCCTGACGAATCTGACCGTGAAAGGCGTGCATCCTGCCCTCTCCTGTCCCGAATGACCCGAAGCTCGCCCGCGCAGCCCCTTCATGGTCTGGCTTCCTGCGGGGTAGATGCGACAGCCCGATCGTCCGTTGCGATCGGTGCAAGGCGCGGCTCTGCATGGTCGGGGCGTTCTGTCGTCAGCAGCACATCACCATCGGGCAAGGCAACGGCATGATTGGCCTGTCGCATACCATCGCGATTGCCCGCCAGAGCAAACACATTGCCCCCGGCTGAAGCGAGCGAAGCCGCGGCATCATGAATCGTGGCCGCCTTACCCGTGCCATGATGTCGGCATGGCTCGGGCAGCACATACACGCCTGCGGGGCCAAAAGAGGCGTTCATGGTGGCCTGCGGACGTATCCCGCGATTCCCTGCGCGTTCGTCATGGTTACGAGCTGTTTTCAGGGGGGCGGCCTGATCCGTCACACCAATCATGACAGCCTCGTCCTTGCGGGCGCCGATCCCTGCGCCGGCACTCCCCCTCAGGGCCGGTTCGGATGGCGCACCGCCTGCAACGAACTGGCCTGATGCCACATTGACGGGCGCCGGGCAGCCGCCAGACACAGCCTGTCCGTCAGGTCCGATCAATGTGCCGGCAGGGGTGACGCGATAGGTCTCGCCATTCAGTCCGACCTCTGCCTTGACGGGAGAGGGCCGATTGCCAACGACGCTATCGAGTGTGCCATTGGCCGAGGCCGAGGCACGCGCGCCGGGAGCGAAACCGCCCGCCGATTGTGCTCCCTCCGCCCGCTGCGCGCGGCATGGGCTCACCCCGACGCCAAGCAGCATGATGCCGAGGAGAATAACAGGAAGCGATGACCGCCAGAGACGGCAAAGAGCATGAGGGCGGCGCATGGTAACCGGGCAGAAAGACGAAGAAGGGTTCAGTATATCACCAAACCGTGATCATCACTGATCGTTCCTGGTTTTTCTTCCGCCGCCCCCTGCCCTGGCCCCGTAACGGGCAGGCCGGATAACGGGAATACAGGTCTCGAAGCCTGCTCAGGTCAGGCCATGCATCAGGCATGGCCCGCCCGGTAACTGGACTGGATCAAAAGCTGACGCCAGCCTGCAGGAAGGCATAGCGGCCAACAATGAGGCTGCCATACTGATAGATATTGGTGTTCGTCGCCGCATCCATGACGAAGGGCGGCTTCTTGTCGAGCAGGTTGCTGACGCCCGCCTGGAAGTTCCAGCGGTTGAGGCGATAGCCCAGCGTGATGTCATGTGTGAAGATGCCGGGGGTCTTGTACTGTCCGGCTGTCTTGGCCGTCAGATCGGTCACACCGTTATTCCACACCATGCCGCCGATATAGCGCATCATGTAGGTGAAGCTGAAATCGTCATGCTGCCAGGTCGCCTGGGCATAATCGCTTACGCGCGGCTGGCCGCTTCCACCGGCATAGAACAGACGACCGGTGTAGTTGTACCACTTCCCATTCGGCACGTTCTGCTGCAGGTAGCTGACAAGCTGCTGCATGTTGTTCGACACGGTGAGGCTGTCATGGGGCGTCAGACGCACATGATAGTCGAGGTCGAAATCAATGCCGCTGGTGCGGATTCCACCCAGATTCTGAAAGAATGCGTTGACCGAAGTCAGCTGCTGCGAGGAAGAGCGCGCAGCGATAGCGCCGCAATTGCTGGTATCTGCACCGGTATAGCACTGGTCGAGAATATACTGCGTGCCCAGCGTGCTGATCGTGTTGTTGAGCGAATAATGCCAATACGTGACCGAGGCGGAGAGACCTGGTACCCAGCGCGGCGTGACAACCGTGCCGACCGTATAGGTACGACCACTCTCAGGCTGCAGCTTGGCGTTGCCGCCGGAAACCGTCGGAACCTGCCCCGTGTTCTGCGGAACGAAAGTCGCCGTATTGATCCCCTCGCTTGCGCAGCGGGCCTGAACAGCGGCGGCCTGTACGCCGTAGCTGGAAACGGCACTGCAGGGATCGTATGCCGACGGATAGCCAAGGCTCTGACCGCCATAAAGCTCATAGACGTTGGGCTGGCGATAGGACGTTCCGAGCGTTGCACGGAAGCGGATATCGCGCACCGGGGCCCAGTTGATCGAGACCTTCCAGTTCTTGGTCGATCCGAAGGTGTTGTAGTCTGACCAGCGGCCCTGACCGTCAATGGTCAGATCCTTGGCAAGAAATGCGTTCTGGAGCAGCGGGATCTGACCTTCGGCATAGACTTCGTTCACATTGAAGCCACCGCCGCTATAGCTTGAGGCATTGCCCGTGGAATCACCGCTCACAACGATCGGGTCGGGCTTGCTGCTCAGCTGCTCGCTGCGATGCTCCATGCCGAAGGCGATACCGACATTGCCGCCATGCTCGTAGGGCATCTTGACGACGCTGCTGTTATTGATGCGCAGGTTGAAGTCGCGCAGCTGATATTCGGCATGATCATGCTGCGTGAACTTGCCATAAGCGGCAGCCTCGGGTGAAAGCGGCGCGAGTGGGTTGGACAAGACGCAGCCCGGCTGGCTGGTGCAGACGGTCGGGTCATACACGATCTTGCTGCCCGGATTGGTGGGGTCGAGCTGACGCACACCGGTCATCTGCAGCAGATGACGATAATTGCCCATGTTCTGCGTGTTGGCGGTCCAGCGGCTCTGGCCGTATGTCATGGACGCATCATATTCCCAGCCACGCCAGATCTTGCCCTTGGCGCCACCGATAACGGTCCAGGTATCGGTCGCATAATCCATCTTGCGCGGACCGAGATCGTTCATACGGCGCGACATGATCGCGTCACGTCCCCAGATATTATAGGGGCTGCCTGCCGGGATGGTCCAGGACGACAGCAACGGAGACGGCTTGATGCCACCGGAAACCGGGGCTGCAGCCATCTGCCGTGCCGTTGTCGTGTGACTGTACCGCACGTTGGCGTAGGGCTTAAAGTGGCTGTCCACATCGTAATGGGCATCGCCGGACAGGGCTGAATTCTGGTTATAATTCTGCACCATCGTGTCTTTGGCAAAATTATACCGATCGGCATTGCTGTACCGGTGAAAGGTGCCATCCCCATTCGAAACCAGATTGGCCCCTGTGCGCGGGTCGGTCACACGGCCAGCCGGAATGATGGACGAGCCATAAAGTGGCGTGCCGGTCACCGGGTTGCTCTGCTGCGGGTTGGCCGCCCAGGCGCGGTCCTGGCTCATGATTCCGCCAGATGTATTATACTGGCCGAAAAGGGTGACGTTGCCCTTGCCGTGATCGAAGTTGAAACCCTTCATGGCGGAAAGCAGGCCCGTCTTGGCATCGCCGTATTGCGAGATCCCGCCACGCATGGTGATGGTCGCCTTGGTGACGTCATGACGCAGCTTGATGTTGATCACGCCGGAGACGGCATCCGCACCGTAAAGCTCGGAGCCGCCATCCTTGAGCATTTCGACGCTGGCGATTTCCTCGATGGGGATCGTGTTCAGATCGACGCAGGATGTGGCCGCGTTAATTGCCGTGCGCTTGCCGTCAATCAGGATGAGCACACGCTTGGAGCCGAAATTGCGGATATCGGTGCAGCTCACACCACCACCGCCATTGGTCTGCTGGTTGGGCGTGCCCGACGAACCGACCGAGGGGAGGCGCTGGAGATAGTCACCCAGCGAAACAGCCGAAGTCTGCTGGATCTGCTTGGCAGTCACGATCTGGACGGGGTTGGCCGAGCTGTTGTTCGAGCTGCGCAGATACGATCCCGTTACCATGATCGTTTCTGATTTGGGCGTGGCCTGTTTGGTCTTGACCAGGGTCTTTTTCTTGGTGGCAGTTGCGTCCATCGGCACCGTGGCCGCCATGGCTGCCGAGGTAGATAGTCCGGCCACTGCCGTAAACGTCAAAAGGAAAGATCTGCGCAGGCTCAACGCCATAGGTCACACGCTCCACACGTAACGTAATTCATCTGAAACGTAACGCTGGCATAACGAGCAACTTGCGAGTGCGACGAAATATTTCCGTTTTGTATCGAACTTTAAAAATTAATTGAATCAGTCTTATTTCGTTATCATATCGTTAATCACCTCTTTGGCGTCCGGTTTTTCGTTGCGAAAATGACACGTTATGGAGGGAGGCCTCGCAAAAAATAATCATCCCAAGCGCTCATTTCAGCATGAGAACGACATCTGGCATGAGGCGTGAATCGCCTCTGGACCGGCAGTGCCCCCGCCCCCGGAATCCGGCTATGTCAGGTGCGGGACTGCACGGCTGTCAGCGTTGCGCAACGCGCGCCTGAGCAGGCGCGTGATGGCCGATACAGGCCCTCACCTATGAAAAGCCATGCCGGAATGGTGTCGGTGGCGTAGCCATCACAGGCCACGCATGGATAAGCCAGATTACTGGTTCAATCCTGAACTTCGTCGATCAGATGGCTGGTCAGATCGGCACCGCTTCCGCCCACGAGACCACGCGCATATTCCTGTGCCGAAAAGGGACGCAGATCCTCGACCTGCTCACCCACGCCCACCAGATGCACCGGAAGCTTGAAGGCGTCAGCCAGTGCGACAACGATACCACCCCGTGCGGAGCCATCGAGCTTGGTCACGATCAGACCCGTTACATTCACGAGTTCACGGAAAACACGCACCTGCTCCATTGCATTCTGTCCAGTCGTGGCATCAAGCACCAACAACACTGAATGAGGAGCGGTTTCGTCGAATTTCTTCATGACGCGGATGATCTTGGCGAGCTCTTCCATCAGCGCGCCCTTGTTGTGCAGACGCCCGGCCGTGTCGACGAACAGCAGGTCGGTTCCTGATTCACGCGCCTGTTTGATGCCTTCATAGGCGAGGCCTGCGGCATCCCCACCCGGCTTGCCCGCAATGACAGGCGCGCCAGTACGTTCACCCCAAACCTGCAACTGCTCGACAGCAGCGGCACGGAAGGTGTCGCCCGCCACCATCATGACCGAGCGTCCCTGATCCCGGAACCATTTGGCCATCTTGCCGATGGTCGTGGTCTTGCCCACGCCATTGACGCCCACCACGAGCACGACATGCGGCTTGTGCTCGGTCTTGAGCTCGAAGGGCTGGGCCACGGGCTCGAGCACGCGGGCGATTTCGGTGGCCAGAGCCTCCTGAATTTCCTCGGTCGTGACATTGCGACCAAAACGCGACGTGCGGAACTCCTCGATCACACGCCCGGCCACTGCGGGGCCGAGATCGGCTGCAATCAGTTCGTCCTCGAGTTCCTCCAGCGCTGTCTCGTCGAGATAGCGATGGGTGAGAGCAGCATTCAGCTTCTGCGTCGAGCGCGTCAGCCCCTGTTTCAGACGTGAGAAAAATCCGGCCATGTCAGTTGATCTCTGCTACCAGCCCTGCTTCGTCAAGGGTTTGGGCGACAAGGGTGAGGCGTGTGCCACGGACTGCCTGCCCACGCGACAGACGCACGGGCACGAAATGGGCCGAGTGGCCCTTGGTTGCCCCCTCCATCAGAACATCGAGAGGGCGCCCCATCATACCGCGCCAGTAAGCCTGCCGATTGGCCTCGCCTGCCTCACGCAGGGCCGCCGCACGCGCCTGACGTTTTGCATTAGGCACGCTGGGCATACGGGCCGCCGGGGTGCCTGGGCGCTCGCTATAGGGAAAGATGTGCAGGTAGGGCAGTTCATGACGCACGACAAAATCGAGCGTCTCCTGCGCCTGAGCCTCGGTTTCAGTCGGAAATCCGGCAATCAGATCGGCCCCGATCGCAATATCGGGGCGCAGGCGCCGCGCCTGCGCGATCAGATCGGCGGCATCCTGCACCGAATGGCGGCGCTTCATGCGCTTGAGCACCATATCGCTCGCTGCCTGTAGCGAGAGATGCAGATGCGGCAGAAAGCGGGGCTCCTCGGCCAGCAGATACCACAGATCGGCATCGACAGAGGCCGGATCGAGCGAGGACAGGCGCAGTCGGGGCAGTTCCGGCACGGCTGACAGCACGTCACGGCAAAGCGTGCCCAGTGCAGGCGTGCCATCGAGGTCCCGCCCCCAGGAGGCGATATCGACACCCGTCAGAACGATTTCATGATGGCCCGCCTCGACCAGCGCCCGGGCACGGGCGATCACGTCCCGGGTGGGCACCGAACGCGAGCGGCCGCGCCCATACGGGATAATGCAGAATGTGCAGCGATGGTCGCAGCCCTGCTGCACCTGAAGCAGGGCACGCACATGCCCTCCCGTTTCGACCACGGGGGAAGCGGGAGCGGGTGCGGCCTGCATGATATCAGCAACAGCCCCCTGCTGCTTCAGGGAGGCCTCCGTCCAGCTGGCGGCCTCGAGCTTTTCGGTATTGCCCATCACATGCGACACGCCGGGCAGGCTGGCCCAGTCCTGCGGCGCGATCTGGGCCGCACAGCCTGTGACCACAATACGCTTGCCGGGGTCATCACGATGGGCACGTCTGATGGCCTGACGCGCCTGACGTTCAGCGCTTGTCGTCACCGCGCAGGTATTGACCACCACGACATCCGGCAAATGGCCGGTCAGGGCCTGCATACGCTCGCTTTCATGCAGGTTGAGGCGGCAGCCGAAGGTCAGAAGACGGGCACCGCTCATCCGTCATGCGTCCCGAGCGGATAAAGCCCCTCGAAAACATGGGTCGCCGGGCCGATCATGAGGACGTGACCGTCTGCCTCGCGCCAATGGATACGCAGCGCACCGCCGTCCATTTCTACCCGGCACTCACGGTCCAGAAGGCCGCGACGCACACCATTGACCACGGCAGCACAGGCTCCGGACCCGCAGGCCAGTGTCAGCCCGGCGCCGCGCTCCCAGACGCGCAGCCGAATGAAATCACGGGAGACAATCTCAGCGCAGCCGATATTGGCACGTTTCGGAAAGAGCGCATCGCGCTCCAACGCGGCGCCCTCGCGGTCCGCACGGTCCATCCCGTCAAAGAAGGTCGCATGCGGATTACCCATCGAGCAGGCCGCAGGGCTGCCAGGCAGGGGCAGTTCGACGGTATCCATCGCCTGTGACAGGGGGACACGCTGCCAGTCCAGCGCGGGCACACCCATATCCACCCCGATTTCACCCTCGGGCGTGATGAAGCTCGGCAGCAATCCCGCACTTGTCTGTAATACCGGCGCATTGCCGATGAGGGCAGCGACACAGCGTGAGGCATTGCCGCACGCCCCTGCTTCGGATCCATCAGGATTGTAGAAACGTACCCGGATATCAGCCCCATCGCGATCTGGCGCATCGAGCAGCACAAGCTGGTCACACCCGACGCCAAAGCGACGGTCACAAAGCCTGGACATGGTATGTAATGTGGCGTCGAAACGCTCGTGGCGCCTGTCGATAATGACGAAGTCATTGCCGAGGCCCTGCATCTTATGGAACCGGATCATCATAAGGGCAGTTATAGTGGGTCCGGGCCGCCACGGCACGGGAAACCTCCGGTTTCTTGACGTAAATTTTCAAAGCCGACGCATCGCCCGCTGCGGTGCAGGATAACAGACCCATGTTCATCGCCTCCTACGACACCCCCGCCATTGCACGCCATGTCCGTCTCATCTGGTCGTGCCTTGATATGAGCCGGGAGGCGCTTGAAAAATGCCTGACACAACTGCCCACCGGATGCAGCCTGCTCGTTCGAGATGACATGATCGACTGGATGCGTGGTCACGCCGCGCAGCATAATCTGCTGCGCCAGGGCCCTGGCGGCATCGAGCGGCTGAGGCCCGATGGTAGCGTGGCTGAGACCATGGCGCTCTACGAGCACTGCCTGCCATCGCAGATTGTCGACCACCCGGCCCGCTCCGTAGTGGCACTGGACATCGTGCTCAAGGACAGCACGGAAGAGGCATGGGACGAAACCGAAACCCTGATCGATCAGGGGCTCCCCTCGCAGGTGGCCGCCTCGGCGCTTGTTGGCACCGCGCAGGAAATCGCGCAGCGCCTCAATGACTATCGCAAGCTTGGACTGTTCGATGTCATCCTCACGGCGCCGCCATCCCGTGCGCCCTACCACGAGGTAAGCGAGGCGCTGCAGCCGCTTCTGCGGCAGCAGGCCATCCCGGTGGACCGTCACGCCCGCATTGCCGGGATTTCCGACGGTCCGTTCGAGTGGCACGGCGCAGCGCTCTGAACCCGGCCTCACATCGCCTGGGCGGGAAGTGCGCGTAGAGAGACTGTCTGCCTTGACGTGTGCCTGTCATGGCGTCATCCCTGCGCGGATCCTCGCAATGCTGCGAGCACGCCAGAGCAGAGAAAGGCAGGACTGGTCCGATGACTGATACCCCGTCAGGGCTGCACCCGGCAGCCTTCACCCGCGCCAATAACGACCCTGACCGCAGTTACTATGCTGGTCGTGGCGATTCAACGCAGATGGATGCGGGTGCCCGCACCGCGGTCACGGCCCTTTACCAGACCGCGCTTCCTGCCACGGGTGTCATACTCGACCTTATGGCCGGGACGATGAGTCACCTCCCTGCGGAGGCACAGCTTGAAACTGTGCTTGGGCTGGACGTGAACATTAAGGCCCTTGAGGCCAATATCGCCCTGACACGACGGATCGAGCAGGATCTGAACGAAACACCGGCTCTCGACCTGCCTGACGATACGCTCGATGCCGTATGTCTGTGCGACGGGTTTGCCTATCTGACCAATCCGCTGGCCGTGCTGGAGGAGGTCAACCGCGTGCTGCGACCCGGCGCGCCATTCATCATCACCTTCTCCGACAATTTCATCGCGCAGAAAGCCGTGGCCCTGTGGCAGGCTCTTGAGCCCGCCGACCGCACCCGTCTTGTCACGCTCTTGCTCGACAAGGCAGGTTTTGGCGATCTGGACACCGGTGAGGTCGTGCCCCCCGAGGACCTTACGGCGTGGAATGATACCGTCCATGCCGTGATTGGCCGCAAGAAACTCGCGGCCTGATCGGCCGCCTTCGACTTCATGTCAGAGGCCGGCCTTTGGCGAGATCCAAAAAGGGGCAGCGTTCAGATATCCATCTGATTAAAGCCGCCGAGGGCCACTGGCATGACCTCACGCAGAAGGGTGACTGATCTCTCAAGCCCTTCCACTGCATCCAGCAATGGGTCCTCATGCTCGATGGACAGCCAGCCATCATAGCCCACCATGCGCAGACGATAGCAGAATTGACGCCACCATAGCGTGTCATGCCCATAGCCAAGCGTGAGATACGACCAGGCACGTGCCGAAGGCAGACCCAGCGGGCCGTTTTCGAGATTCGATGTCACCCCCCGCCTCGCCTCATTAAAACCGGCATCCTTGGCGTGGACATGGAAAATGGCGTCACCCAGCGCATCGATAGCGGCGATCGGGTCAGCCCCCATCCAGAACATGTGTGACGGGTCGAGATTGGCCCCGATCATGGGGTCGAGCGCTTCGCGCAGGCGCAGGAAATTTGGAACGTTATAGGCCCATTGTCCGCCATGCAGTTCGAGCGCAATGCGCGTGATACCGTGATCAGGCGCCATACGCAGGATACGTTCCCAATAGGGCAGCAAACGCTCGCGCAGTTGCCATTCCTTGGCAACCTGACCTTCGGGCGGCCATGAACTCACCACCCAGTTGGGCAAACGGTCCCCCTCCTGCCCTTCCGGCAGGCCCGACATGGTACAGATCGTGCCGATACCAAGATCACCCGCCAGCCGGATCGTCTCCTCAAGATCCTGACCCTGACGCGTATCCACCGGGTGGAGAGGGTTGCCGTTGACGTTCAGGGCGATGATTTCGAGATCGCGCTGCTCGAAAGCACGCACAAAACGCCGACGCGCTTCGGCGCTTTGCCTGAGTTCCATGAGATCGACATGCGGCGCCGGTGACCACCCGCCCGTATTGACCTCCACGCCCGACACGCCGAGCGCAACGGCCTGATCCAGCATGGCTTCGAAAGAAAGTTTGCCGAGACTGTCGGAAACGAAACCGATCTTCATGGCGTGACGACCCTTTCAGTGTGACGGGACTGGTGGAATGGCCCGCATGAGAGAATTTATATTCTCTTCTCACACCCGAATCGGAACATAAATTCGTTATGAAACGATCATTTGGCTGTGATCGATTAACATTCCATCTAATGCCCTCCGGGCAATCCGGTCCTGTGGCGCAGATTACTGCCCGGTCGCACGGGCCAGTTGCAGGCAGCGCCTGAAGTGCCGGTCATTCAGCCAGTCCTGATTGCCCTGCCATTCGTGCCGCACCACGAGCAGGCTCCCGAGCACCTCGGCATAAGCCGGACATTCCCGGTCATCCGCCAATGCCGCATGCTGGTGAATGGTGCTGATGGCGCTTTCTATCCGCGACGTGAACACGGCCGCTTCGACACCGGGGCCACGAAGCCAATGGGGACCGAGCCCAGTAAAGAACTGCGCGAGAATGTCGCGCAGTGCCGCAGGAAGTGCAGGCCGCGCCGCGACACCACGCAGAAAAAGCAGGTTACGCCCGAGGGTCATGGTGGAGAGCAGACCATGCAGGTTGAGTTCCATGAACGGGGTGAGCGTGGCGCCTGCATAACGGATGACACGTTCCATACCCTGGGTGATGAGCCCGATCCAGCGATTCTCGGCCGGCAGAAACCGCGGCGTCGCACAGATACGCTGCAATCCATGCAGGGCACGTCGTCGCAACAGGGCACATACCTGATAGATATTGAATGGCAGGATACAACGGAACACAAGCACCCCTGCCCCAAGCCCGAGCAGCAGGGCGATCGTGGCATTGAACCAGGTAAGCTCGTTCATGCGCATATGGTTATCGAGACCAATCAGCGCGGGCAGGAAGGTATTATATGACCCCGCCGCGGTGGCAGTGGCTGGGTTGCGTGCCGCAAGCCCCCCGATGAACATCAAAGGGGCCAGAGCTACGATCAGGGCCTCGAACCCCGTCCCGGTTGGGATAAGGAAGAATACCGGCAGGATGGAAGCCAGAGCGGCGAAACAGGCACCGTAGAAAAAGCGGTTGCTGACGAGCACGGTATTATCGGTGGTGGCAAACCGCCCCACCACCACAGCGATGAACGAGATAAACGCTGCCCCCTGTGGCCAGGCCGTGACCTCCCATACCAGTCCGGCCAGACAGATGGCAGCGGCAGAGCGCATGGCGTTATGGAATGCCGCATGAAAATGCAGCACGCGTCGCAGCCGATACCGCGCAGGAGTCGTGGCTTCGGTCGGACGGGCCTCGAAATAGATCAGCAGCGTGCGATATTCCTCCAGAATCAGGCGCATACCCTGAAGGATGATCGCGTCATCGGGGTTGAACCCTTCCCCCGGATGATCGGTCGCGCCAGCTTCGTCAAGCAGGATGTCGCAGCGCGCAGCGAGCGCCTCGAGATCCCGACGCAGCGCCAGAAGCGTGTCAGCATCGTCCAGCCTTGCCGGTACGTTGCGGACAAAACGCGCCACCTCGGCTAGCCCCACTCTGGCGCGTTCGGAAAGGACAAGCTGTGTGGACAGTCGCGCCTGCATCCCCAACGCACGCGAGACGAGTCGCGACAGGATGCCGATCGTGGCATAGGCGCAGGCGATTGCATGGTCACTGCGCCCGACCTCAACCACGGTAAATTCGAGTTGCTCGTTAAGACTGAGCGTTCGGCTGAATATGGCACGTATCGCCGCCTCGGGCGGCGGGGCGCCATCAAGCACATCGCCAATGACCTTTGAGGCGGCCCCTATGGCCTCGATTAGCCAGCCGCGCATGGTACGTCTGGCCTTGACCGCCAGAGAAGCCGAAAAGACCAGCCCCGCCACCATCTCGCACACGACACCCAGAAAAATATAAGTGCCGCGCGCCATGGCGATTTCAAACACATGATCGGGCGCGTTCAGGGCGCCGGTTGCAATAATGGCGCAGGTATAGGCCGCCAACACAAAGGCATAGGCGCGGAAATTCTGGCACAGTGTCGCCAGCCCCGTACAGAGTCCGGCCCAGAGCGCCAGGGTAGGAATGAACAGCCACGGAGCCTGGGGAAACGCTGAAACCAGCCCCACCGCGCCTGCCATGCCCAACACGGTGCCGACCAGACGCCACCGACCCTTGGAGAGGCTTTCGCCACGTGAGCCCTGCGCCGTGATCCATACGGTCATGGCGGCCCATTGCGGTTCGCCCAGTTCCATCCAGAACGCGATTCCGAGCGCGACGAGCGAGGCGATAGTGTTGCGCAAGGCGAATTCGAACGCATTGCCGCTGGGGGCAAAAAGCCATTTCAAAGGCCATTGCTGCGCGTGCAGGCGCAGAAACGCACCCTTTTGACGGGAGAGGAACGCGGCGATCATGCGTGGCGTCTTACCCGAATTTAACGGTTTGTGTGGCAGCAATCGCTTCAACTTGGCGCGCATGTCCCATATATTGGGAGTGTGCCGAGTCAGGTTCCCGCAGAAGCGTTTTCAGCACGGGTGCCGTTTAATCCTAGATTTCAGCTCGCATATTCTTTATTGACCGCCTTCCTTACGCCGCGAGCCATGCTCGAACAGCGCATTCCTGTCTCGGCGTTCTCTCTTCGCACGATCCTGATTGAGTCCGAACCGCATGCCATTTCCCGATACCGTACCGTCTCTAAGCCGCGCTCTGGCGGCACGCGGTTATGAAACACCGACCGCCGTGCAGGAAGCCGTTCTGCAGCCAGGCCTTGAGACACGGGATCTCCTCGTTTCCGCGCAGACAGGATCGGGCAAGACGGTTGCTTTCGGTCTCGCCTTTGCCCCGACCCTCATTCCCGAGGGCAGTGAGCGCCTTCCGCCTGCCAACAGCCCGCTTGCTCTGGTGGTTGCACCAACGCGCGAACTGGCCCTGCAGGTGCAGACCGAACTTCAGTGGCTTTATGCCGAGACAGGTGCGCGTATAGTCAGCTGCATTGGCGGCACGGATGCCCGTCGCGAAGCTCGCAACCTGTCGAACGGTGCCCATATCGTTGTGGGGACGCCGGGCCGCCTGTGCGATCATCTGTCACGCGGGGCCCTGAACCTGTCCGATCTGCGCGTGGTCGTGCTGGACGAAGCCGACGAGATGCTCGATCTTGGCTTTCGCGACGAGCTGGAGCAACTTCTGGATGCCGCGCCGGTCGAACGCCGCACGCTGCTTTTCTCGGCGACCATCGCCAAGGAAATCGCCAATCTGGCGCGCCGCTTCCAGAAGAACGCCGAGCGCATCAACACGGTCTCCACGTCCAAGCAGCATGATGACATCACGTATAAATGCGTGCTGACAGCGCCAAATGACATCGGTCGCGGTGTCGTCAACGTTCTGCGTTATTACGAGAGCCCGACCGCCATGCTGTTCTGCAACACCCGCGCCATGGTCGCGCAGGTGCAGGCAGCGCTGGTCGAGCGTGGCTTTGCCTCGGTCGCCATTTCCGGCGAAATGGGCCAGAACGAGCGTTCGCGCGCCATCGAAGCCCTGCGTTCGGGTGTGGCACGCGTTTGCGTGGCCACCGACGTGGCCGCACGTGGCATCGACATTCCGGCGCTCTCACTCGTGATCCATGCCAATATGCCGAGCGAAGCAGCAACATTGCTGCACCGTTCGGGCCGTACGGGCCGTGCAGGCCGCAAGGGCACCTGCGTGGTCATGGTGCCTGTCAGCCAGCGTCGCAAGGCTGAGCGCCTGCTCTCCTTTGCCAAGATCAGCAATGCCGAGTGGGAGAGCGTCCCTTCGGCCGATGCCATCCTTGAGCAGGACGCCAAGCGCCTGATGGAAGACGAGACGCTTTTCGCGCCGTCGCAGGCCAATGAAGATGCGCTGGCATCGCAGCTGGCAAATGCGCATGACGCGCATCAGCTCGCCACGGCCCTCGTGCGCCTCTACAAGAGCCGCCTGCCGAGCGTCGAGTCGATCCGTCCGGTCAGCGTTGACGCCCCTGCCCGTGGCATGCGCGACGATCGTGCACCCCGCGAGTTCACCGGCCGGGTGGACCGTATGGGCGGTGAGTGGTTCAGCCTCGCCATTGGTCGCACCGAGCGTGCCGACCCGAAATGGCTCGTACCCCTCATCTGCCGCCTGGGTGGTGTGACCAAGAGCGAGATCGGTGCGATCCATATCGACACGGATCACACGCTCTTCGAGATTGCTCCTGACAGCGCCGAGCGTTTCCGCTCCTGCGTTGCCGGTGCCGATGCGGATGAAGCCAAGATCGAGCCGGCTTCCGCCCCGACTGGCCCTTCCGCCCCGCCGCGCGGCCCGCGCCGCCCGCGTGAGGGTGGCTTTGCTCCTCGTGGCAAGGGCGGCTTCCGCGGTGGTGACCGTGGCGGCGATCGCGGTGGCGA
The DNA here is from genome assembly GCF_030263835.1 of Asaia sp. HumB. Lineage (NCBI taxonomy): Bacteria > Pseudomonadati > Pseudomonadota > Alphaproteobacteria > Acetobacterales > Acetobacteraceae > Asaia > Asaia sp. HumB. The sequence goes on from NZ_JARPML010000002.1 coordinate 1,056,580, forward strand.
CAGAGGTGAGCGTGGTGGTGACAGGGGCGATCGCGGTGATCGCGGCGACCGTCCTTCATTCCGCAAGGGCAACTCGGTCGGCAACGGCAAGGGCTCGTCGCGCAAGCGCTACTGATCGGATAAGAAGCGTTCGTCCAGGCGGCTGTGCCCCCGGGCGACGGCTCTCGCGATCTGACGGGATTCTGTCCCGCTGCACCCCGCCTTGTGCGGGGTGTTTTGCGTTCAGGGGCCTGATTTTGCACCCATGATTTGAGGTGACTTCGTTGTTGCAATTAAATTGCAACAACATTTACTGACTCCACACCAATAGAGAGAGTCATTCTCAACTTCGATACTTCAATACTGAACAACGTTATTTCTATTGCACCCGCTTCTTTTCCATGCTTGAACAGCGTCACACAGCCTGCGGGGAGTGGCCATGCGCCCCTTCTGCGTGCAGGACAGAAAAAGGAGCCAACCATGCTTAAAGATCCGAAGGTTATCGAGCATCTGAACATCCAGCTCACCAATGAGCTGACGGCCATCAACCAGTATTTCCTTCATGCCCGCACCCTGAATCACTGGGGTGTCACCAAGCTGGGCAAGAAGGAATATGACGAATCCATCGAAGAGATGCGTCATGCCGACTGGCTGATCGAGCGCATCCTGTATCTGGGTGGCCTGCCGAACGTGCAGCGTCTGAACCAGATCCTGGTGGGGGAAAGCGTTGAAGAAATCCTCGCCTGCGATCTCAAGCTGGAAGAAAAGGCGCTGGCCGATCTGCGCGAAGGCATCGCCTATTGCGAAAGCGTGCGCGACTACGTGTCACGTGATCTGCTGATCCGTATTCTCGCCAACGAGGAAGAGCATGAGGATTTCATCGACCGTCAGTTCGATCTGATCAAGCAGGTCGGTATCCAGCGCTACATCACGCTGAACTCTTCGCCGGCTCCCGACCAGACCGCCGAGTAAGACAGAACCGGACACACCTGCCTCGGGCTTGCCCGCACAGGACCCCGGAAACAGAAAAACCCGTCAGCGCAGGCTGGCGGGTTTTTTCATGACCGGCCGGGTGTCCGGCTCCCTATACGCAGATCGACAAGCCTGCCGATATGACGGCCCATCAGCGCAGCCCAGTGCAAGCGCCCTCGCTCAGGCGTAAGCGGCGTTACCAGCACCCTGATCGACCGTGTTGAAGGCTATCGCGGCCTCCTTTCTTTCACGCAGCAGGCTACGCAGGGCGCACACCACGCCGGGCACGCAATTGCCGCACTGGGCCTTGCACCCCTTGGAGGCATAGACCTCCCGCGCGCGCGAGGCACCTCTGTTTACGGCATCAGCGATATCATGATTGGTCAGGGCGTTACACGAACAGACGATCATCAGCCATTCCACTTCAGAACGGCGCGACCCTAACAGCGTTTGAGAATAATTCTCAATGATAAATTGCGAGTGATTCTTAAAAAACATGTCACGGCAGTGCCAGACCCTGCCTGTTCAGCTCAGCAGGCGACCGATCACACGGGCCGTGTAGTCCACCACAGGCACGATCCGCCCGTAATTGAGGCGTGTCGGGCCGATCACTCCAATGGCACCGACAATGCGATTCGTCTCGTTGCGCGCCGGTGCCACGACCATCGATACCCCCGACATGCCAAAAAACCCGCTCTCGGCACCGATATAGATCCGGACACCGTCCGATTCCTGGGCCAGCTGGAGCAGGCGCAGCATCGTTTCCTGCGCCTCCAGACGCTCAAAGAGCATCTGGATGGTCGTGAGTTTCTCGATTTCGGTGATGTCGGTCAGCAGGTTGCCCTGCCCGCGCAGATAGAGCGTGCCATGCTGCTCATCCCACATCGCAAGACCACTCTCGATCACGCTGGTCGCCAGCACATCCAGATCAAAGCGGTTCTGCTGTAAATTCTCCGAGACGCGCTGGCGCAAGGCACTCAGTGTTACATCGCCAAGCAGGGAGTTGAGATAATTGCCCGCCTCGACAAGGGCTGACGGCGGCAGACCCGGTGGCGTTTCGATCACGCGGTTCTCGACCTGACCATCGGCTGCCACAAGGATCACCAAAGCCTTGCCCGGCCCGAGCGCGACGAATTCGATATGCTTGAGGGCACCATCGCCCTTGGGAGCCAGAACCAGACCCGCTGCTGCCGAAAGCCCTGAAAGCATGGAGGAGGCCTCAGCCAGCGTCTCCTGCATGGATCGCCCCTTGAGCGCCAGACGCCCGGCAATCTGGGCGCGCTCCAGTTCATCGAGCGCGCCGAACTGCAACAGGCCATCCACGAACAGTCGCACGCCTTTCTCGGTGGGCAGGCGACCCGCCGAGACATGGGGGCTGAACAGTAATCCGGCCTGGGTCAGCTCCGCCATGACATTGCGTATGGTCGCGGGAGAAAGCGATGGCGTCAGGCGCTGGGCAAGCGTTTTGCTGGCCACGGGATCACCCGTCTCCATGTATTGCTCGACAATCTCGCGCAGCACATTAGCCGACCGGGCATCCATGCCACCCGGCAGGTTTGAAAGATCGATCATGCCCTGCCCCTTTTTCCGACGCGCCAGCTGGCTTCCTGTCACCGTCCCGAGCGACTAGACCTGTCACGACGTGTCCTGTCCATCCGCTTCGGAGTCGTGCCGATGACCCGCCTTGCAGCCTTATATATCCATCCTGTCAAAAGCCTGCACCGGGTTGATATGACGGCACTCGAACTCGACCCCTGGGGGCCGCGTGGCGACCGACGCTGGCTCGTGGTCGCGCCAGACGGCCGCTTCATGACGCAGCGCCAGCATCCGGCCATGGCACGCATCATGACGGCGCTGCACGGTGAGACACTTTACCTGACCGGTAGTGACGGCTCGGCGCTGAGGATTGATCCGCCTGCCCCTCAGGCACCCGCAAAGACAGTGAGCGTCTGGAAAGATCATGCCATTGCGGCACGGGATGCCGGAGACGAGGCTGCGGCGTGGCTGAGCGCCATTCTCGGTACGGCGTGCAGGATCGTGCATATGGCCGACCCGGCCCATGCCAGACCAACCGAGTTTGGCAGTGTGAGCTTTGCAGACGGGTTTCCCCTGCTCGTCACCAACACAGCGTCACTCGAGGACCTCAACGCCCGTCTTGATCAGCCCGTGCCGATGGAGCGTTTCAGGCCCAATATTGTCATCGAGACCGATCAGCCCTGGGCTGAGGATGAATGGCGCTCCATCCGGATCGGTACAGTTGAACTCGACCTTGTCAAACCCTGCAGCCGCTGCATCGTCACCACCATCGATCAGGAGAGCGGGACGATTCCTGTTCCGCGCGAGCCTCTCAAGACCATGACCGGGTTTCGCCACCGTCCCGGTGGGGTCATGTTCGGCCAGAATGCGGTCATCCGCCACGCAGGGACCATCCGCCTTGGGGATGCGGTTGAACTGATCGACTGAGCGGGTCGGCTGGGCACGACGCCGTGCCCGGTCATCCCGACCGCCTGACCGTCGTCGAGGGGCGCATGCCTTACCCGATGCCTTGGGTGATGGCGGTAACAGCATGGGCCCGGTCGGGGCTGACCCGCATGATTCCGCCTTGTCATTCGGCTTTGTCATTCAGGGCCCCAGGCGCTAAAGCTGCACCCGACCGCATCTCTGCGCTTGAAACGAGGAAAACGCTCCATGTCCAGCACCCGCCCTTCAGGCCGCAAGGCCGACGAGAACCGCGTCGTTTCCATCGAGCCGGGTTTCGCCCGCCATGCCGAGGGCTCCGTGCTGATCCGCGTGGGTGGCACCGAGGTTCTTTGTGCAGCCTCGATCGAAAATCGCGTGCCGCCTTTCCTGCGTGGTCAGGGCCAGGGCTGGATTACCGCGGAATACGGCATGCTGCCGCGCGCGACGCATACCCGTGGCAACCGTGAAGCAGCCAAGGGCAAGCAGTCGGGCCGTACGCAGGAAATCCAGCGCCTTATCGGCCGCGCCCTGCGCGCCTGTGTGGACCTGCGTGCTCTGGGTGAGATGACCATCACGCTCGATTGCGACGTGCTCAACGCCGATGGTGGCACGCGCTGCGCCGCCATCACAGGCGCCTGGGTGGCCCTTGCCATTGCTCTCGACAAGCAGATCAAGGCTGGCGTGCTCAAGCGCTCGCCCCTGCGTGCGCAGGTGGCTGCGGTCTCTTGCGGTCTGACCGATGCCGGCGCTGTGCTCGATCTCGATTACATCGAAGACAGCTCAGCCCAGGCCGATACGAATTTCGTTCTGACCAGCGAAGGCGGCATTGTCGAAATTCAGGGCACGGCAGAAGACGCACCGTTCAGCGAAAGCGAATTCGCCTCGCTGATGGCGCTTGCAAAGCTGGGCACGTCGCGCCTGTTCGTTGCCCAGCGCGAGGCGCTTGAGAGCGTGACGAACAGCAGCGCTGCAAACGGAAAAACGGCGTGAACGGCGCGGCGCCTGCCGACATGACCGAGCCCGGCCAGCGGGTTCTCAGGCGGGGCGAGCGCGTTGTGCTCGCCAGCCACAACAAGGGCAAGCTGGCTGAATTCCGGGTTCTGCTGGCCGATAGCGGCATCGAGATCGTCTCGGCGGCGGAGCTCTCCCTACCCGAGCCGGAAGAGACGGCTGACAGTTTTGAGGGCAATGCCGCCATCAAGGCACTCGCCGCAGCGCGCGCCACGGGACTGCCTGCCCTGTCTGATGATTCCGGTTTCTGCGTCAGCGCCCTTGAAGGGCGTCCCGGCGTCTATTCAGCCCGCTGGGCCGGCCCGGGCGGTGACATGCAGGTGGCCATGCAGCGCGTTCATGACGAAATGAACGGCGCGGCCGACCGCTCGGCCTCCTTCGTGGCTGTGCTCTGCGTTGCATGGCCCGATGGTGTCACACGCTTTGCTGAGGGCCGTTGCGAAGGAACGGTCTGCTGGCCGCCACGCGGCGCGCAGGGCCATGGTTACGACCCGATTTTCATTCCCGAAGGTGATTGCCGCAGTTTTGCCGAACTCTCGGCAGAAGAAAAGAACGCGACCAGCCATAGAGGTCGTGCGTTGGCCCGGTTTCTGGAGACCTGCGTCGCGCCCGATGGCGCCTGAATTCCAAAAGGAGTACCCGTCATGAAGAAAGGCTTGTTCCTTTTTCCGGCCTGCGCCCTTGCCTCCTTTGTGGCGGCAGCCCATGCGGCGCCCGTTTTTGATCCGACCGGCTTTGACCTGCGTGAAACAAAGGCCTTCAGCATGTCGGTCCTGCCCGCCACTGCATTAGGGCAGCCCAAGGCCGATGCCCCGTATCGCCTGACGCCGGGCGGCATTGCCCTGAGCAGTGAAGCGCGCAAGCCAACGGCCTATCACGCGCGCCAGCCCCGAACGGAGTTTTCCGAATCCCGTCCCTGGCGTGTGGCCGACGCCGAAGCCATGCTTGATGCGACGATTCATATCGATCGTTTCCCCAAAAGCGGGAATGTCGTTCTGGCCGAACTGACCGCCGATGAGGATGCGACCCCGATCCTGCGCATTCTGGTTGATGGCGACCGTCTGGTGCTGCATGGCCAGGTCGACAATGCGCCAGAGAATGGCGTTGTGCTCGGCACGCTGGACGACACCCACACCGCCCATATCGTGCTTCACACACGCCCTGACGGCATGATGACAGTAGCGGCCAACGGAACGCCCAGCACATTCCGCCTGTCACCTCAGGCGATGGCAATCCCAGTGATGTTCCGCACCGGCGCCCACGCGATCAATGATATTGGCACGACGCCAGACCAGATTGCGGTGACCCTGACAGGGCTGAGCGTTCATCATGGTGCCGCACAATCAGGCCTTCGCTCGTAGGATCACAATCCCGAAGGCGACAAACACGATGCCGGTCAGACGATTGAAAGCCCGTCTGACCGGCCGGCGCGACAGAAAACGCGAGAGCGACTGGCCGCCCAGTCCGTAAAGGGTGAGCCACAACCCGTCCGAAAAAAGATAGGTCACAACCAGTATGCCGAATTGCGGCAGAACAGGCTGATGATGATCAATGAATTGCGGGAAGAAGGCAGCCGCGAAAAGCAGTAATTTGGGATTGCTGATACCGACCAGAAAGCCGGTGCGGTACAGCACCCAGCGGCTCACGGGCGCGGCTTTCCCTGTTTCCGTATCTGGCACCTCCGGCGTATCACTCGCACGCCAGGCCTTGATCCCCAGATAGACCAGATAGGCGGCACCAGCATAACGGATGATGTTGAACAGCCGAGGCATGGCCACAAGAACGGCACCGATACCAATCACTGACAGAACGAGCGCGAGAAGCAACGCGGTAATACAGCCCGCCATGGCGGCAATACTGCGATTGAAGCCGACCTGAACACTGCGACTGAGCGCATGCATCATATTCGGGCCAGGTGTCGCTGAAATGATAAATACCGTGACGACGAACAGCCACCAGGTTTGCAGGGTCATATGAGGCACCGCGAGGAAAGGGTCACGAATTCCTTTGAAGGATAGCGGATAATACTCTCTCGCAAAGGAGAAAGATGTGCCTGCACAAGAGCGCTGCTTTCGCCCTCGATCTCATGAAAAAATAGCAATTTTTTCGTAGTAACGACGGAAAGCGCATGACCCGAAAAGCATCACCATGCGTCGTAAGTGCTGATATTTATATGTAATTTCTCACGATATATCCACATTGATTACTGGCTTTGTCACGATGGATCGCGCTTAGTTCATCGAACTGACAATTGTCGCGCCCATAGATACGCGCCAATATTGAGTTGGGCTTCATTCAACGGCCTTCACGGCAAACAACAAGAGAGCCAAAATCATGCGCGAACTGAACTCAACTGAAATTGAAACTGTCAGCGGAGCCGGTTTCTTCAGCAATTTCGGATTCCAGCTTGGCAGCGCCATCGGCAACATTGTCGATTGGTCCACAAAGGCGATCAGTGGCAAGGCGCCCGTAGCCAGCGCTGTCGCAGGTGCTTCCAACCTCGGCACGGGCATCGGTGAAATTGTCGACTCGATCGCCTCCCACAGCCTCACCGGCGTGCCGCAGGCTGTCCAGACAACCGGTCTCGGGATCACCCAGATCGTTGCTACGGCCGTGGCCAACGCACCGGCCAGCAAGCCTGCCTAAAGTCTGAGCGTTCACTCCCTGCCAGTCTGAAATGCTGGCAGGGAGTGAACCTTTTCTGAGCCCTCCCGTGTTCCCGATTTTTCTTCCGATTGTCGTCTTTTATGACTTCTGACCTCTTCAGGCGCGAAGTCCTTGAAGCCCGGCGACAATCCTGGCTCGGGCGGGTTCAGCTTCTCCAACCCCTTTCCTTCCGACTTGTCGCTCTGGCGACAGTCGCCCTGTGCATCGCGGCAACGCTCTACGCAGCTTTTGGTGTCTATACACGACGCGTGCATGCAACAGGCTATATGGCCCCACCTACCGGGCTGATCACCATTGCAGTCAACACGACGGGGGTTATCTCGGCACAAAAAGCCAGCGAGGGCCAACATGTTCACATGGGCGACGTGCTCTATGTGATCAATATTGAAGCGACATCGAGTTCAGGTCCGACCCAGGCCCGTGTGCTCGATCATCTGCGCGAGCAGGCCGACATCCTGAGGAAGCAGAAAGCCCTGAGGCTGCAGGACGCACCCATCGAGAAAACCTCGATCGCAACGCAGATCCGGTACCTCACGCAGCAGCACGATGAAATCCGGCGTCAGATCGAGAGCGATAACCACGTCTTGCCGATTGTCGAATCGGCGATGAAGCGGATGCAGGCTGCCAAGTCACAGCACATCGTGACCGAAACGCAGTTCCAGAATCAGCTCTACACCTACGCACAGCTACTCAGCAGCCATGCCCAGTTTCTGCAGAATATGAGCGGGATCGAGGGGCAGATTGCTGATCTGACATCAAAGCTTGTGCGCTACGACACCCAGCAGGCGCGTGACCTCAACGACCTTGACAAGGAGATCGCGCGTATCCAGCAGCAGATCGTCGAGAGCGAAGCCCAGAAATCGAGCGTGGTCATCGCACCTGATGACGGCATCCTGACGGCCATACGCAGTAATCTGGGTCAACATGTGCAGGCAGGGCAGACACTGGCCACCCTCCTGCCTACAGGGCACACGCTGGAGGCCATGCTCTTTGTCAACAGCGCCTCGATCGGGTTCCTGCATGAGGGTGAACCAGTCCTGCTGCGTTACGATGCCTTCCCCTATCAGCGCTTCGGGCTTTATCGCGGCAAGGTTCTCGAAGTGACCCGCGCCCCTGTCTCGATCACTGAAGCCAGTCCTGCCCCCACCGCCGCAGGCAAAGGCACCGGGACTGAACGCGGCTCAGACCCGTCTCTCTATCGCATACGGATCCTGCCCGATCAGGATTACGTCAACGCCTATGGAAAACAGATGCCGCTTCAGGCCGGAATGGCCGTGCAGGCCGATATCGCCATCGATACCCGCAGGCTCTATCAGTGGATCTTCGACCCGCTGATCAGTGTCCGTGATGACATCTATATGGTGAGCGGCGGCATGGTGAGTGGCAACAAGGGGACCGGCAACAGGATGACGGGGCGATGAAGACGCTCAAATCCCTCGCCTATGGTTTTCAGCCCCGTACGCCGGTCATTCTGCAGGTTGAAGCCGCCGAGTGCGGCATGGCCTGCCTGGCCATGATCCTTGGGCATTATGGCAACCGCATCGATCTACCGACGCTGAGGCGACGGTTTGCCCTCTCGATCAAGGGCAGCACGCTGCGCGACCTGATGGCCACGGCCGAGCGTGTGGGCCTGACAACGCGCGCCGTGCGTCTGGAACTGGACGAATTATCGGGGCTTCGCCTGCCCTGCATCCTGCACTGGAATATGAACCACTTCGTGGTTCTTACTGCCGTCAACGGCAAACGGGTCACGATCCATGATCCCGCTTTCGGGCGGCGCAGCCTGCCCATCGAGACGGTCTCGCGCGAGTTCACGGGTATCGCGCTTGAGGCGTTCCCCAATGAGAATTTCCGAAAGGAGGATGCCCGGGAGACCCTGCGCCTGCGGGATCTGTTCAGGCATGTCGCCGGACTGCGCTCATCCCTGCTGATGCTGGGAGCATTGTCGCTCGGGCTCGAAGTCATTGCGATCATCATGCCGATGGTATCGCAGGTGATTATCGACGAGGTTGTTGTCACCTCGGATCGCGAGCTGCTGAGCACGATCGCCGCTGGCGTGGCGCTCTTGCTGCTCCTGCAACTCCTCATTGCCTGCGTACGGCAATGGTCCGTGCTTATCATGGGCACCCGGGTAGGGCTTCAGTGGAATACCGGGCTCTTCAACCACCTTTCCCGCCTGCCGCTCGATTATTTTGCCAAACGCCATGTGGGCGATATCCTGTCGCGCTTCAACGCCATCGCCTCGATCCAGAAGACCATGACCACCGATATGGTTCAAACGGTCATGGACGGCCTCATGGCCGTGGGCATGGGCGTGATGTTGTTCATCTATGGCGAGTGGCTGGCTGTCGTGGCGCTGATCGCCGTGACACTGGATGTGACGCTGAGGCTCTTTACCTACCGTCTCTATCGCGAGGCGAATGAAGAGCAGATCGTTTTCGATGCCCGCCAACAAAGTCATTTCATTGAAACGCTACGCGGCATGGCAAGCGTAAAGCTGCTGGGCCTGCGCGAGAGCCGTCGCATCTCATGGCTCAATCTGGTGATCGACAGTATCAATGTCCGGCTTCGCATCCAACGCTACGACCTCATCTATGGCAGGCTGGCTGAGCTGATTTTCGGGGCAGACAGGCTCATCATGATGGTGCTCGGCGCGATGGCCGTCATGAAAGGGGCCATGACTGTTGGCATGCTCGTCGCATTCCTGTCCTACAAAGACCAGTTTGCAGGGCGTATCGGCAGCCTGATCAGCAGCGGCTTCCAGATCCGCATGCTCAGCGTGCAGACAGAACGCCTGTCAGATATCGTCATGACCCCAACGGAGCCGTCCGAGCCTACGACCAGCCTTGCCCCCCGGCCCGACGGGGGCGGCCAGGGAGCTCTTGCCTGCCAGGGCCTCTCCGCCCGCTATGGCGCGCATGATGCCTGGGTCTTTTGCGACATTTCCCTCGATGTCCCTGCCGGACAGATTATTGCGGTCGTGGGGCCGTCGGGCTGCGGCAAGACGACTTTTCTCAAGACGCTCATGGGGCTGATGGAGCCGTCATCAGGCAAGATCACGCTTGATGGCGAGTCGATCGAGGCCCTGACGCTGGAGGGGTATCGTAGCCGCATCGCCGGCGTCCTTCAGGATGACGGCCTCTTTTCAGGGTCGATCGTCGATAATATCAGCGGCTTCAATGAGGAAATCGATCAGGCGTGGCTCAGGGAATGTGCCAGCAGAGCCGCCATATTGCAGGATATCGAGCATATGCCGATGGGGTTCGATACCCTGATCGGCGATATGGGCGCAGGACTTTCCGGTGGACAGAAACAACGCATCATCCTGGCGCGCGCACTCTATCGCAAACCCGATATCCTGTTTCTGGACGAGGCCACCAGCCATCTGGATGAAATGACCGAGGCCCATGTCGCCGCTGCATTGCGCGCCATGAAGGTCACCCAGATTATCGTGGCCCATCGACCGGCGACCATTGCCCATGCCGATCGGATCTATGTTTTCCAGCCAGGTGGCGTACTGCAGGAATATCTCCCCCAAGGCCACAATGCCTCGGCACCTGCTTAAAGTTCGATCCCATCCCCCAAGTTATTCTGCCTTGAGGGCAGAGATGACGCCTTAGCCCTCGAGCGACTGCAACTCGAACAGGCGGCGATAGATCCCCCCTTCACGCCGCACCAGCTCGGCATGCGAGCCATCCTCCTTCAGCGCGCCCTTGCTGAACACGAGGATACGGTCCAGCTCCATGACCGTGGACAACCGGTGCGCCACCACAATCACCGTGCGACCGGCCATCAGGCGATGCATGGCGTCCTGCACCAGAACTTCGGACTCGGAATCGAGGCTGGACGTTGCCTCATCGAAAATCAGCAGGGGGGCGTCAGCCAGAAACGCACGGGCAATCGCCACGCGCTGACGCTCACCGCCCGACAGCTTGACCCCACGCTCACCAACGAGCGTAGCATAGCCTTCCGGCAGACGTTCGATAAACGCACTCGCATTGGCCAGCTGCGCGGCACGCTCGATTTCGGCCTGCGTTGCCCCCGGTCGGGCATAAGCGATATTTTCCGCAAGGGAACGATGGAACAGCATCGGCTCCTGCGGAACGATGGCGATGTGGGCCCGCAATGAGTCCTGTGTGACATCGCGCACATCCACGCCATCGATCAGCACCCTGCCCGTGGTTGTATCATAGAGACGCTGGATGAGCTTGGTGAAGGTCGTTTTGCCCGAACCGCTTGGCCCGACGAGAGCAACACGCGAACCGGGGGTGATCGAGACATCCAGATCACGATAGAGCGGCGTATCCTGACCGGGATACTGGAACGTCACATTATCGAAACGAACGTCACCTTGCGTGAAGGCGGCCTTGCCCGCGCCCTTGTGGTCCTGAACGCCGGGCGCCTGATCAAAAATGGCAACAAGCTCTTCCATCTCGTTGACAGAACGCTGGACCTGGCTGACCTGCTGGCCCAGGTCACGCAGATAGCCCTGCACAAGAAACACCATCGTCAGCACATAGGCCACATCGCCGGGTCCGGCCTTGCCCTGCCACCATTGCCAGACGATCAGCGCTACCAGAAGCATACGCATGACCAGCGAGGCAAAGCCCTGCAGGTTGGCGCTGTTGGTCCCCCTGATCCAGGTGCGCGCCGTGCGCCCGCTCCAGGCACGCAGCACACGGTCCAGCCGGCGTTCCTCGCGATGTTCGGCGCCGAAAGCCTTGACCACGGCATTACAGGTCACGGCATCCGCAATGGCCGCGCCCACTTTCGTATCCCAGCGATTGGCCGCCCGGGCCGAAGGCGCCACGTAGCGCAGCGTCAGCACGACGGAGAGCCAGGTGAACAGCACAACAGAAAGTGCCAGCACGGCCCCCATAAACGGAGAGTGCCATGCCAGAACAAGCGTGGTGCCGGTCAGGACCAGCACCTCCGGAGCGATCAGCAGCAGCAAGGTGTCGTCAAGCGTGTCGATGGCCCACATGCCACGGGTCAGTTTGCGTACGGTGGACCCTGCGAAATTATTGGCGTGCCAGTCGGTCGAAAAGCGCTGCACACGCGCAAAGCCCTGAGACAGGGCGCGCTGCATGATGGCAAGGCTGAGATACGTAATGCCAAGATAGGAGGAACGCCGCCCCAGAAGCCCCACCAGCCCAAGCGCGATCAGCCCACCCACCATGAACAGCGCATCATTGCGCAGGGCCATTTGTGCGGCATCATGAGGGGCACCGCCGGTATGGCTGGAGATATCGGTCACCAGTCGGCCCGACAGGACCGGCATTGCCACGTCGGCAATGGTGGCGAGCGCAATACCGAGCACGGTGCGTGTCAGAAAGGCCGGATGCTCGAGCCATCGGCGCATCACGAAGCGCACGATGTCGACAAAGGCGATATCGCGCGGCCGGGTCGGGTTGTTGTCGGTATTGGACACGAGAGAAAGCTCCTCCGCCAGACGTTTGGCTGGGCGGGCATACTGGTAGTCTGGGGCGGGAAGCGCTTATTGTGGGGCTTCAAACGCCCTTATGCAACATGATGAAATGGTTCTGATGTCTCTTCCCTCGGCCAGAAGGGCCATGACCCTCGCGCAGGCACGTCAATTCATCACGGCACTGGCCGAGGCCAACCCGGATGCCGAGAGTGAACTGGTCTATGACGACGCTTTCTCCCTGCTCGTCGCGGTCGTGCTATCGGCCCAGGCAACCGATAAATCGGTCAACAAGGTGACGGCAGGTCTCTTTGCAGCCGCACCGGATGCAAAGGCCATGGTGGCACTGGGTGAGGAGGGCATTGCGGGCCATATACGCACGATTGGCTTATGGCGTGCGAAGGCGAAAAACGTGCTCAAACTCTCCGAGCAACTTCTGGCGCTGCATGGCGGTGTGGTCCCCTCCGATCGGGCCGCGCTGGAGGCTTTGGCAGGCGTCGGGCGCAAGACCGCGAGCGTGGTGCTGAACGTGATGTTCGGCGAGAGCGCCATGGCCGTGGACACGCATATCTTCCGGCTTGGCAACCGTACCGGTCTGGCGCCTGGCAAGACGACACGCGCCGTTGAAGAAGGGCTGATCAAACGCATCCCGCCTGACATGCTGCGCCCCTCACATCACTGGCTGATCCTGCATGGTCGTTATGTGTGCAAGGCACGCAGCCCCGAATGCGGAATCTGTGTTGCCTACACGCCTTGCCTTTTCCCATTCAAGAACCAGAGCAGAAACGGCTCCAGAAGCAAAGGAGAGACTGCATGAGCACCTATATCGTCTTTACCCGCGAAAAGACGCTCGATCAGAACGAGCTCGACACTTATTTCTCTCTCGTTGCCGAGACATTCGAAGGTCATCCCATCAAGCCGATCGTGGCTTATGGCGCACAGAAATCTCTCGAGGGTGATGAGCCCGAGGGCATAGTCATTGTGGAATTCCCCGACAAGGCGTCGGCGCTGGCTTGGTATGATGGCGATGCCTATCGCAAGGTGCGCGAGCATCGCTTTGCCGGAGCAAAGTATCGCGCCACCCTGGTTGAGGGCGTATAACACCCACGCGGTGCAAGGCTTTCAGGCTGCATTCTGACAGCCTGAGAGAATCTAATTTCCGCTCAGCGCCGGAATGGCCCCCATTGCCTTCAGATCCCATCGGATCTGGAACGGCTCGGTACCCTTGTAGGCACCGACATGTACATGGGGGTTACGCGCGAACCCGTTATTGCTGTCAAGCGCCACGACATCGCCCGCTTTTACATGATCGCCCTTTTTTACCCTAATATCGCCAATATGGGCATAGATCACGTTCATGCCATCTGCTCTGGTGAACATGATGACGCTGGCTGGGGGTTTACCCATTTCGCCGGGACTATTGGTCACCGGATTCATGTGGATATAGGTCACGATTGAGTCGAAAGGCGCATGCACGGTCTTGTGCCAGCCATACCAGTCCTCGTTCTTTTCTCCGAGCCCGCGATAGAGCTTGTTATAGCCGTGCGTGGCATCAGCCGCCCCCCCTACGATCAGGCAATCAGTTCCAAGCGCATCACCCGTACCGAAGAGCTGCCCCACAGGATGCTCCGTACAAGCAAATGGCTCGTGGAAGAGTGGCGCAAGCGTCACCTGATGGATTGGATTTGCAGGCGATGCCTTCTCGCCCAACCCGGGTGGGAGGCCCATCGCCTGTAACTGCTGATGCCAGGCATCGGGTTGCGTTTTATCTACCGGTGCGGCGCGCCCGTTCGACAAGCCGATCAGCAACCCGACCATTATCATGCCAAGACCATTCAACGTGGCCATGATGCCTCTCTCACTCATACAGGTCTCTCTCCCTTTCCAGTCAAAAACAGGCAGTCATTCTGGGACCGGATGAGCAGGCTAGCCCTATACAATACGATATCGCAATGGTTCGACGTGATGCCCCTGGTGCAACGCGACCCGAGGGATAAACCATGGTTTTGTGGATGACATAATGTGAGAAGCTGGACGAAGGGCGTGCGTTCACGTTCCCATGCGGTAAAACGGCTCATCCCGGCATCATCTGCAAAGAGATTTCATGTCCTCCCTCAGCCTCTTCGCGATTCTTCTTACCCTCTGCACCGCGTGCGGCATTCTCAATTACAAGCTGCTGCGCCTGCCCATGACGATTGGCATCCTGCTGATTGCCTTGATCGTGTCGCTTGTGGTCAAGGGGCTGGACATGGCCCTGCCCAGTGTCGATCTGCACACTCTGCCCATGACGCTTCTTGCCTCGGCCGACCTGCCTGGCAATTTGCTGGACGGTGCCTTGTCTTTCCTGCTTTTCGCCGGTGCCCTGCAGGTTGATACACGCCATCTGATGGAGCGGAAATTCTCGGTATTCTTCCTCGCCATCGTGGGAACCATACTGGCGGTGTTCATGCTGGGCGGGGCCATGTACTGGGTCATGGCGCAGGTGGGACTGCCCGTGCCATTCCTGTGGTGCGTGGTGCTGGGGGCCATTCTGGCGCCAACCGACCCGGTTTCGGTGGTGGGCATGTTGCGCCGGCTGGGTCTGCCGGGGCCCATTCAGGCCATTTTTGCCGGAGAAAGCCTGTTCAATGACGGGGTGAGCATCGTGATTTTCGGCCTTGCCATGACACTGGTCACGGGTGAGGCGCATCACCTGACCCTAGTGGATGCTGCCGAAGCTTTCGGAATCGAGGCTGTAGGGGGTGCGGGGCTTGGTTTTGTGGCCGGTCTGATTGCTCTGCTCTGCTTTCGCGCTGCACGCGACAGCCACTTGCAGCTTCTGGTGTCGCTCAGCCTGGCGGCAGGCACATTCAGCCTCGCCCATGCGCTTGGCATGTCAGGCCCGATCGCCGTGGTCGTGGCAGGCCTCTGCCTGGGGAGCGAACGCGCCAAGAGCAGCATGGACGACCATGCGCGTGAGGAACTCAGCAGCTTCTGGACACTCGTTGACGAGATCCTGAACGCACTCCTCTTCCTGATGATCGGCTTTGAGGTGCTGGCCGCCATTCCCAGCCAGCGTGCGCTCGTGGCCCTGCTCCTGGGTATTCCGCTTTCAATTGCAGCGAGGGCGCTCAGCGTGTTTCTCGCCATCCTGCCGATCCATCTTTATGGAGAAGATCGCGGGCGCATGCTGGCCGTGCTGACCTGGGGCGGATTGCGCGGTGGCATTTCTCTGTCGCTCGCGCTCACTTTGCCTGCCGGACCGATGAAGGAGGTTCTTGCCCCGATCTGCTACGGCATCGTGGTCTTCACCATTCTGGTACAGGGATTGAGCATGGAGCGTGTCGCTCTTCATTTCTATCCAAAGAAGAGCTGATGGCTACTCAGCCTTTGCCAGAGGCAGATTGGGTACGCCCCTGAAACCAGGGCGCGGTACCCATAGCCGCGCACCGCGCCATGAGCGGTCTGATATGATCTGCAAGGCTTTCCCCCTGCTCCGATCTGCGCCATCGCGCACCATGACCGCGCCATCGCGCCAGACCGTGAAGCGATCGACATAGATGCCACTTCTGCACGCCGATGGCAGGGGAGCAGCGCTGACCACGAGCGCGTTGCCCGTACACTCGGGAGGTGGGTCTGCTGAACGGAGGCGGGAGAACAGGATGGCGATATTCTGGCCTCCCCGCTCGATATGGCACCGCTCAGCATCGCAATCCGGCGGTTGTGCCGATGATATGACAGACCGGGGCCAAGCCTGAACCCAGGCAGAGAGCGTATGGTTTGAAAGGCTGCCATGCGGCCCCGCAACCCAGGCACTCCCCTGTCGGAAAGCGATGAGACCGGCATCGGGTGAGACGAGCAGCACAGGCGCTGACAGACAGAGCGGTAACGCAACCCCCGTCAGCATGAGAGGCAGCCCCATGAAACGGGCCTTGCCGCGCCAGAGGCACAGGATTGCCAGCCCGGCCATATACAGGACTAGGGCCCAGCAAGGCATATGGGGCACAGCGATGTGAGCCATTGGCCATGCTGCAACATGCGCGGCCAACGACGAAACCAGCCCGATCCCCTGCCCCATGACCCAGAGAGGCGCACCAGCGCCCCCTAATGGCATGAGCAGCAACGCGCACAGCCCTGCGGGCATGATGCAGAATGCCGCTATGGGTACCGCGACAAGATTGGCCATGATGAACCAGGGCTGAAAACTACCAAAGCCCGCCATGACGAGTGGCAGGGTTGCCCCTCCCGCCAACGCACTGGTGAGGGAAAGCAACACGAGATGATGGCCGATGCCGCCCTGATGCCCCTGTTCGGCTCGCCGGACAAACCGCGGCCGCATGGCTTCGTAGCCTGCAATCAGGGCCATGACGGCTGCAAACGACATCTGGAATGACAGATCGAGCACCAGCACCGGAGACGCCATAAGTAGGATCAGTGCCACCAGAGCCAGCGAGCGCATGGAGAGCACACGACGCCCGCTCAGAAGGGCAAGGGTTGCCAGACCCGCCATGCCCAGACTGCGCAAGGCTGGCAGATGGAACCCAGTGAGCGCCACATAGACCACGCCCCCTGCCAGTGCCGCGAAGGCAGCGATTTCCCGACAGGGCAGACGCAGGCCGAGCCACGGCCAAAGGACGAGCCCCATCCGCACAGCCGCAAAGAGGGCGCCCATGACCAGGCCCAAATGCAGCCCCGCTACGGCAAGGATATGGGCCAGCCCCGATGCCGCATAGGCCTGTCTGGTCTGCTGGCTTATCCCCTCGCCGTGCCCGGCCAGCAGGGTGGCGGCAATGGCGGCGCGTTGCCCTTCGAGATGGTACATGATTTCTGCCGTGATCGCGGCGCGCCAGCGCCCCAGCCTGTAGCCCTGCGGTGCCGCGAGGATCTCTGGCACGCCCAGCACCCGACCGGACCCGGCGAGGGCATCGAACCACGCCTCTCTTTGTCGATCGCGCGCACCGGGGTAATCCGGCCAGTCGGGCGGACGCAATACGGCCCGCAGGCGCAGCACCATGCCCGGAACATAGGTCTGGCCCTCATGAGTAAAGAGCAGCAAATCACGCTTGAGCGGGGCCATGCCGATATCGACCCCGCTCTCGAACACGGCGTCCCTGACGCGCAAACGCTGAAGGATCTGGCCCGGCTCTGTGGTCGTGGCGACATCGATCACCCTGCCATGCAACACGACCGCCAGTGAGGGAAGCGCAGGCATGGGGGGCTGCCGCCCTGCCTGCGCCCGCGCCAGTAGAAACCCCGCGCCCGCCATCACCATGACAAAGCCAAGGCTTCTGGCATTGATACGGGACCACCCTGACAGCACTATGCCCAGCCCCGCGAGGACGCAGGCACTGGCGCACCAGAAACCGGGCTCGTAACGGGGCAGGAAATAGATCAGGCATCCTGCGGCCCATGCTACAGCAAGCCAGGCTGCAAGCCCGCGCCCCTGCGAGAGCAGAATGGTCTCAAGAGACCCGGCAAGGCGGGAGAGCGTCACATCCCCCTGCCCCGACAGGGCCACATCCCTCTGCCCCGACAGGGCAAGGCGCACCTGTCAGAGGCACCCTGTCCAGCGCCTTCAGGGGGCGGAGGGAACATGGTCACGATAGTGATCCCAATGACGGACCAGCTCCGCCACGACAGGTGCCCCGACGCGCTCGTTATTGTCGAAAGCGATATTCTGGCCGGGTCCCTCATCGCCCATCGACTGGGTCAGGGAAACGTGTGGGGGCGGCATGGAAGGGTTGGAGCCCGAACGCAGCACCATCACCCGGTCCGGATCGACATAGCCCCATCTTGCCAGCAGGCGCATCTGCTTCTGGTTGGTCTGGCTTTCCTCGTTGGTCATGACGAAAACGCCCTGGTTTTTCGTCCAGAGTTTCACCCAGTCCTGCGCCCAGTCATTGCGTGCCTCGCCATGCCAGTAGCGCAAGGCCCCCAGAGTCTCGCCCATCAGGATCATCGGGGGCTTGCTGGCAGGAAGGCTCGCAGGCCAGGCTGCGCGTCGGCGGGCGATTTCCGGGTCGTCGGCCAATTTGACATCCTTGCTCAGACCATAGGCCCACCGCGCCAGACCCTGATTGAGCGCATAGGCCTTGGTCAACTGCGCGACATCCGTCACCGAGCCATAGTGATTGGGATCTTTCGGCAGGGTGTTCGGGCGATCTGCTCCGATGGCGTAAAGCCCATAGGGCCAGTCCTTGGGAATGGTGCGGTCATCGAGTTCACGCAGGGCATCGCCATCCACCACCCAGCGCGCCCAGGCCACGCTTCCGACCGAGGCCACATTGGGGTTCACGCCGGAAATACCGGTGAAGATCCAGTAGGTCCTTTTCAGATCGAATGCCGGGTCGAGCGCCAGAGCCATGAGTTCCGACGGGCCGGAACGCAGCACAATGCCGTACACCCCGTCGTTATTGCGTCGCAGGATGGGCTCCTTCACGCCACGCACTGGCACTGTCTCGCTCAGATGCTCGCGCTCGACCCAGTCCTGATATTCGCCCGGCGCATCACCTGTATCTGCACCGTTTTCCCAGCCTGCAACAATAATGACGCGCGGTGCGACGGGTGCAGCATGGGCAGACGCCACCCCAAGATCGAGAACGCAGGCGAGAGATGCGAGGCAGGCAGGAAGCAATCGTTTTTTCATATCGGGATCGTTACATCGAATACAGGTTTCTGCAAATACTGTTCGCAGGATACTGCTTTGATCTGGAGCCTGACCCGGCAGACATCTGACCGCGATGCCCCCTGCAAGGCAACCGGCAATCCGCAGCCTTTACGGGGCTTGCCCCGCTGCCCGGTAGGGGCGTGCTCCCCCTGTGCCGGATTTTCACCAGGCAGGTTTTCATAAGGGTGACTGTCCTTTGTCGGGGCATGGGGCAGCGCGCTCATGAGGCATGACTTGCCTCTCATGATACCCGGACAACAAATCGCCATCCGGTAGTGTGGCGCACGCAATCATGCTATGGGAACGCCATGACCGTTCGCACACGCTTTGCCCCTTCTCCCACCGGCTTGCTGCATATCGGCAATGCCCGTGCGGCCCTCTTCAATTTCCTTTTTGCCCGCCATCACGGTGGGCAATTCCTGCTCAGAATCGAGGACACGGACCGCGAGCGCTCGACGCAGCGCGCGGTGGATGTGATTTTCGAAGGGCTGGCCTGGATGGGCATCACGGCGGATGAGGAGCCTGTATTCCAGTCCACGCGTCAGGGCCGCCATACGGAAGTGGCACAGGAATTGCTTGAAAAGGGTCTGGCCTATCGCTGCTACTGCACGGCAGACGAGCTGAAGCAGATGCGCGAGGACGCCATCGCGAATGGCCAGCCGCCGCGCTATAATGGCATGTGGCGTGACCGTGATCCCTCTGAAGCTCCCGAGGGAGCGCCTTTCGCCGTGCGCCTCAAGGCGCCGCGCGAGGGTGAGACAATTATCAACGATCTGGTCCAGGGCGAGGTCCGCGTCGCCAATGCCGAAATGGATGATCTGATCATTCTTCGCTCGGATGGCACACCCACCTATCTGCATGCCGTGGTGTGTGATGACCATGATATGGCAATCACCCATGTGATCCGTGGTGACGATCATCTGACCAACACGTTTCGTCAGGCGATGATCTATCGCGCCATGGGCTGGGATCTGCCGCATTTCGCCCATCTGCCGCTCATTCACGGGCCGGACGGCGCGAAGCTCTCCAAGCGTCATGGCGCACAGTCAGTGGTCGAATTCCGCGATGAGGGTTTTCTGCCGGAGGCGCTGTGCAATTACCTTCTGCGTCTGGGCTGGGGTCATGGCGATGCCGAGATCCTCAACCGTGAGGAGCAGATCCGTCTGTTCGATCTGGATGGCGTTGGCCGCTCGCCGTCACGCATGGATTACGTCAAGCTGACGCATCTGAACGGTGTCTATATGCGTGAGGCCGATGATGCACGTCTGACCGACGATGTGATCGAACGCCTGAAGGAGCGCGAGGACGTGACGGTGGATGATGCGCTGCACGCCCGCGTGCTGACGCTGATGCCGGGCCTCAAGGAGCGCGCCAAGCTTCTGACCGACCTCGCCGACAGCGCCGCGTTTCTGGGTCGCTCCCTGCCCTTTACCTATGACGCGAAGGCACAGAAGCAGCTTTCGGAAGAAGGCAAGGAAGTGCTGCGCGGTGTGGCGCAGGCCCTCGCTCTGGTGGAGCCATTCGAGGCATCGGCCATCGATGCCGCACTTCGCGAATTCGCCGAGGCGAAAGCCATCAAGCTGGGGCAGGTCGCCCAGCCCCTGCGTGCGGCCATGACCGGCAGCACGGTATCGCCCGGTATCGACCTGACCCTGCAAGCCCTTGGCCGGGACGAGGTTCTGGCCCGTATAGGAGCCGCGATCGCGCATGGCTGAGACGCTCACCCGACGGCATCATCTGCTTGGCCTTGAGGGCATGAGCGCCGAAGAGATCACCCCCTATCTCGATCTCGCGGCCAATTATGCCCTGCTGAGCCGTTCACGCACCGCACCGCGTGATGCGCTGCGCGGCCGGACGGTGATCAACATGTTCTTCGAGGACAGCACCCGCACACGCACGAGCTTCGAGCTGGCGGGCAAGCGTCTGGGGGCGGATGTCATCAACATGACGGTCGCCACCTCCTCAGTGAACAAGGGTGAGACGCTGCTCGACACGGCAGCCACGCTCAACGCTATGCGCTGCGACCTGCTTGTGGTCCGTCACGCAGCCTCGGGTGCGCCAGCCCTGCTGGCCCAGAAGGTCGAGGCCAGTGTGGTCAATGCCGGTGACGGCATGCATGAGCACCCGACACAGGCCCTGCTCGATGCCCTGACCATCAAGCGCCATCTTGGCACGCTCAGCGGGCTGAACGTCGCGATCTGTGGTGATGTCGGCCATAGCCGTGTCGCGCGCTCGAACATCCATCTGCTGACGGCCATGGGCAGCAAGGTGCGTCTGGTGGGGCCGCCCACCCTCGTTCCTGCTGCGATGGCTTCGCTGGGTTCGGTCTCGATCCATCATGATATGGAAAGCGGCCTGCGTGATGCCGATGTGGTCATGACGCTGCGCCTGCAACGCGAGCGCATGGGCGCCGGGCTTGTGCCGAGTGCTCGTGAGTTCTTCCGTTTCTATGGCGTCGACAGCCGCCGCCTCGCCCTGGCGAAACCCGGCGCACTGGTCATGCATCCGGGTCCGATGAATCGTGGTGTCGAAATTGCCTCCGACGTAGCGGACTCAGCGCAGAGCGTCATTCAGGAACAGGTCGAAATGGGCGTGGCCGTGCGCATGGCCGTGCTCGACCGACTCTCACGTATGCGGACAGCGTCATGACCGATCTCATTTTCGAAAATGTCAGGCTGATCGATCCGGTAACAGGTCAGGAGTCGCTTTCGCGCCTGCGCGTTTCGGATGGTCGCATCGCGGGGCGTGACAAGGCTGGTGCTGAGGGTGCACCGGAAGGTGTCCAGAGCATTGATAGTCAGGGCGCGGTTCTCTGCCCCGGCCTGGTCGATATGCGTGTTGCCATTGGCGAGCCGGGTTTTGAATATCGCGAAACCATCGCCTCTTGCGCCCGCGCCGCGGTTGCCGGTGGCGTGACAACGCTGGCGGCCCTGCCTAATTCCAAACCTGCCATTGATGAGCCCGCTCTGGTGCGCCTGCTGCGTGGCCGTGGCGAGGAAACGGGTTTGGTCACCATCCTGCCCTATGGCGCGCTTACCAAGGGCTGCAAGGGTGAGGAAATGGCCGAGCTTGGCATGTTGCGCGAAGCCGGGGCCGTTGCCTTTACCGATGGTATCCATGCCATTGCCGACACCAAGCGCATGCGCCAGCTTCTGGCCTATGCCAAGGGGATTGGCGCTCTGGTAGTGCAGCACCCGGAAGACCCGTCTCTGGCAAAAGGGGGCGCCGCCACGGCGGGAGCACTGGCAACCCGTATGGGCCTGCCCCAGATACCCGCCGCTGCTGAGGCCATTCTGATTGCCCGCGATATCCGTCTTGCGGAAATGACCGGCGCCCCCTTGCATTTCGGCCATGTCTCGACCGGCGAAGGGCTCGATCTGATCCGTCAGGCCAAGGCCCGGGGTCTGGCCATTACCTGCGACACGGCGCCCCCCTATTTTGCGCTGAATGAAGAGGCGATTGGCGAATTTCGTACCTACGCCAAGCTTTCGCCTCCGTTGCGTGCAGAAGAGGACCGTCTGGCGGTCTGTGCGGCGCTCGCGGATGGGACAATCGACGCCATTGCCTCGGACCATGCGCCATGGGACGCCGATGACAAGCGCCTGCCTTTCGCTCAGGCCTGCGCAGGCGGGACAGGCCTGACCACGCTGCTGGGTGTCAGTCTGTCTCTGGTGCATGACGGCGTGCTTACCCTGACGCAACTCGTTGCGCTGCTCACCCGCCGCCCTGCCCGGTTGCTGGGTAGCGAGGCCGGAACCCTGGACGACGGCGCCAGCGCCGATCTGTGCCTGTTCGACCCCGCAGTTGAATGGGTGGTTGAAGCGGGCGAACAGCCCGGACGCGCGCAGAACACACCCTTCGACGGCAAGCGCCTCAAGGGGCGCGTTCTGGGAACGTGGAAGAACGGGCAGCGCGTTTTCGATGGTGCCGCATCATGATCCATCATCTGCTCACGCCCCCTTTCCTGCTTTGTGCCGGTATCGCCTATCTGCTGGGCAGTATCCCTTTCGGGTTGCTGATCAGCCATGTCGGCGGGGCGGGTGACATACGCAAGATCGGCTCAGGCAATATCGGCGCAACGAACGTCCTGCGCACGGGCCGGAAAGGGCTGGCTGCGGCAACCCTACTGCTCGACGGGCTGAAGGGCGCTCTGGCCGTGCTGGTTGTGCACCTTCTTCTCGATGGCGGCATACAGACAGGGATGGCTGTCGCCGCAGTCTGTGTCGTGATCGGCCATTGCTTTCCGGTCTGGCTCGGTTTTCGCGGGGGCAAGGGCGTTGCGACCGGGCTAGGGGCGCTGTTTGCCCTGTGCTGGCCCGTGGGCATTGCCTGCTGTCTAGTTTGGCTGGCGGTTGCCAAACTCTCCCATATCTCGTCAGCAGGGGCGCTGGCCGCTTTTGCCGTGGCACCGTTCATCATGGCGCCGCTGAGCGAACAGCCTGTGCACAGCCCGCTTTCGATTGCGACACTCATCCTGACACTCATCATTCTCCTGCGTCACACGAGCAATATCCGGCGTCTGCTCACGGGACGGGAATCGCGCATCAATATCGACCCGCCGCCCCAGACCAAGCAGGAAATCTGACCCATCATGTCGGCCGTACCCCTAGGAAATGAACGGCTCGACATTGTACGCCTGGCCCGCACGGACGGCATCGGCCCCGTCAATTTCCGACGCTTGATGACCGAACACGGGACAGCCGGCGGCGCCATCGAGGCATTGCCCGAGCGCGTGCGCAAGGCGGGACGGCGCGCTACCATTGCCATCCCGACGAGAGACAGTGTCGAAGCCGAGCAGGAGGCTCTGACACGACTCGGTGGGCGCATGCTGCTCCTTGGCGACCCGGACTACCCCGCCCTTCTCTCGCGCATTACCGATGCGCCCCCCGTTCTGAGCCTATGGGGCCAGGCTGAAAAGCTGTCACAGAAGGCCATCGGGGTTGTCGGCGCACGCAATGCCTCAGCCGGAGGATTGCGTATTGCTGAAAGCCTGAGCGGCGCTCTTGCTCATGAGGGCTGTGTGATCGTGTCGGGCCTGGCCCGCGGGATCGATACTGTCGCGCATCGTGCCGCCCTGCATCAGGGCATGACGGTTGGTGCCGCAGCGGGCGGCCTTGACTGTTTCTATCCCCCCGAAAACGAGGGGCTCTATCGCGCCATTGCTGAACGGGGCTGCGTTGTGACCGAGGCCCCTCTCGGCACGATACCCCAGGCCAGTCACTTCCCGCGGCGTAACCGTCTGATTGCCGGCCTCTCTCTGGGCGTCATCCTGATCGAGGCCGCGATGCGCTCTGGCACGCTCATCACCGCGCGCCTTGCCCTCGATTACGGACGGGACGTGTTTGCCGTTCCGGGCTCACCACTCGACCCGCGCTCACGCGGTGGCAACGACCTGTTGCGACAGGGCGCGATTCTGACCGAGACGGCCCAGGATGTCCTGAACCAGATCGAGAGCGGCGCCCGCACCCGTATTGAACCCCGATGGACAGGCCTGCCGGGCTTTTCAGAGCCCGAAAGCGCAGGGTTTTCACCGCCTCCGGACTCCGAGAACGTCAAAAAAAGAATATGTGAGCTTCTCTCTCCGACGCCTGTGGCAGTTGACGATATCGTGGCGCACTGCCAGTTCTCGGTTTCCACGGTGCTGTCCGCCCTGTCAGAACTCGAACTTGGCGGCACAGCGACCTTCCTTCCCGGGGGGCAGGTTGTCCTGACAGCCTGATCCACCGGTTACGAACAGGCCGGAGCGGTTCTGGAGTAGAGATGACTGATGTCGTAGTGGTCGAAAGCCCGGCGAAGGCAAAGACCATCAACAAATATCTGGGCGATAATTTCATCGTTCTGGCATCCTTCGGCCATGTCCGCGATCTGCCGCCCAAAGACGGCAGCGTGCGGCCTGACGAGAATTTCGCCATGGACTGGCAGACCGATGAGCGCGGGGCAAAGCAGATCGCCACCATCGCGAAAGCGGTCAAGAACGCCGATACGCTCTATCTCGCCACTGACCCGGATCGCGAAGGCGAGGCCATCTCCTGGCATGTGCGTGCCGCACTGGAAGAGAAGAACCTGCTGCGCGGCAAGAACGTGCAGCGCGTCACCTTCAATGAAATCACCAAATCCGCCGTGCAGACGGCCATGGCGAATCCGCGTGCGCTCGATCAGCCGCTGATCGATGCCTATATGGCCCGCCGTGCGCTCGATTATCTGGTCGGGTTTACCCTCTCGCCCGTCTTGTGGCGCAAACTGCCCGGCAGCCGCAGCGCCGGTCGCGTGCAATCCGTCGCGCTGCGTCTGATCTGCGAGCGCGAGGCCGAGATCGAGGTTTTCAAAAGCCGCGAATACTGGTCGGTCACGGGGTCTTTCGCGACGCCGCGCAACGCTGCCTTCTCAGCAAGACTAACGCATCTTGACGGCCGCAAGCTCGATCAGTTCGATCTGGACAATGCCGAGAAAGCCCATGCGGCGCGTGACCTCGTGGCCTCAACAGGCTTCAAGGTCCGCTCCGTCGAGCGCAAGAAGGCCAGACGCAACCCGCCCGCGCCGTTCACCACCTCGACGCTGCAGCAGGAAGCCTCGCGCAAGATCGGCATGAGCGCGCAATCAACAATGCGTGCTGCCCAGCAGCTCTATGAAGGTGTCGATCTGGGCGGCGAGACGGTCGGCCTGATCACCTATATGCGTACCGATGGTGTGACGATGGCCGCCGAGGCCGTTCACGCCATCCGCAACATGATCGGGAGCAGTTACGGCGCGCCTTATCTGCCGGAGAAGCCGCGCGTCTATACCAGCAAGGCCAAGAATGCGCAGGAAGCGCATGAGGCTATTCGCCCCACCGATGTCACGCGCACGCCTGAATCGATGGCCCGGCATCTCTCGGGTGAGCAGATGCGTCTGTACGAGCTGATCTGGAAACGCGCTGTCGCGTCACAGATGCAGTCGGCGGAGCTCGATCAGGTTGTGGTCGATCTGTCCGATGCCGCGCAGCGCACCATTCTGCGCGCCAATGGCTCGATCATCGCGTTCGACGGTTATCTCAAGCTCTATAGCGAGGGGCGTGACGATACCAAATCGGACGAGGATGAAGGCCGCGTCCTGCCTGCCATGAGCGAGGGCGATGCGCTCTCGACCCGTGGTGTCGAGGCTGACCAGCATTTCACCCAGCCGCCGCCGCGCTTCTCGGAAGCCAGTCTGGTCAAGCGTATGGAAGAGATCGGCATTGGCCGTCCCTCGACCTATGCCTCGATCCTGACCGTTCTGCGCGACCGCAATTATGTGCGTCTGGATGCGCGGCGCTTCATTCCCGAGGATCGCGGCCGGCTGGTCACGGCATTCCTGACCTCTTTCTTTGAACGCTACGTGGACACCGATTTCACGGCGACGCTCGAAGAACAGCTTGATGACATTTCCGATGGTCGGGCCGACTGGCACGACATCATGGCTGCGTTCTGGCGCGATTTCTCCGCTGCCGTAGCGCAGACCAAGGATCTCAAGATCTCGGATGTCATCGATGCGCTCGATGAGGATCTGGGCTCGCATTTCTTCCCCGCACGTGACGATGGCGGTGACCCAAGGCAGTGCACGGCCTGTGGCACGGGGCGCCTGGGGCTGCGTCTTGGCAAATTCGGGGCCTTTATCGGCTGCTCGAACTACCCGACCTGTCAGTTCACCCGTCGCCTCGTGGCCGAGGATGGCGGCGAGGGCGAGACGCTCAAGGAAGGGATGAAAAGCCTCGGTCAGGACCCGGAAACGGGTGAGGAAGTGACCGTGCGTCGCGGGCCTTATGGTCTCTATATCCAGCGCGGTGAGGCCGACCCCGAAAACAAGAAGATCAAGCCCAAGCGCACCACCATACCCAAGGGGCTGGAGGGCGACAAGCTGACGCTGGACAAGGCGATCGGCCTTCTCTCCCTGCCGCGCAAGCTGGGCCCTCACCCTGAAACCGGCGAGATGATTGAGGCCGGGCTGGGGCGTTTTGGCCCCTATGTGAAGATGGGGTCCATTTTCGGTACACTCGATGCCGATGATGACGTACTGACGGTTGGGCTCAATCGCGCCATCGACTCGCTGGCCAAGAAACTGGCATCGATTCGCAATCTTGGCGCTCATCCCAAGGATGGCGAGGCCGTGATGGTCCGCAAGGGACGATTTGGGCCTTACGTGCAGCATGGGCAGGTTGTGGCCAATCTGGCCAAGGGCCAGATGATGGATGACGTGACCCTTGATGAGGCTCTGGTGCTTCTGGCTGAAAAGGGGAAACCCCTGAAGGCCAAGGGCAAGACCACGCGCAAGACCACGACAAAGGCTGCGTCGGGCGACGCTGCGCCCGAAAAGGCCGCGCCACGCAAGAAGGCCGCCCCAAAAGCCGCTTCCATGAAACCGGCAGCCAAAAAGGCGACGTCAGCCGGGAAAAAAGCCCCTGAAAAAGAGGGGGTTAAGAAACCGGCAAGGAAATCACGCGCTGCAGGGACAACAGATGGTGATGACGCCGCGTAATTTGCGTTTTTGGTGCCACAGACCGTGGCAAAAACGTCGCTCCCCCTGTTAGGCTCCCTATCGCGGTCCAGGCAGGACCGTTAAAGCGGCACTCGATGGGGAAAGCCATCGCCCTGATGGTCAAGGTCACCGGCTCTGAACAACGTTCCTTTCCTGACTGGCGCGCCCCCGCGAGGGCTTATGGGCGCAATGGGGCTGGCCGTTGCCGTGGCCACGCTGTCCGGAGCCATGCTGGCCAGTATCACACCGGCCCAGGCCGCACGTCTGGGTGCCAGACGGCCTCAGCCGGCAGAGTTGGCGCAGGCCGGTCCACCTGCTGCCGTCACGGCAACCCGCACGACGCAGCAACCAGAAGGTGGACAGGGGGACTCAACGCTCGATACCGGGCTCCTGTCTTCGGTATTATCCAGCGCGTTCCGTTTCCTTACGCCCAGGACACTCGATGCTCACTCAAGCCGCACCTATAGTCTGTGGGGACTGGACGGACTGACGGCGATCGACCCGTCGATCACGATCGAGGAACCGACCCACGGCCCGAAGGAAGCTGCTTCGCTCCGCCTGAGCCTGAGCCAGAAGACCGTTGCGGAATTCCGCGAGCCCGGAGAGAACGAGACTGGCGAATGGGTCCGCGTTCTTGTGTCGATCATGGATGCAGCGTGGCGTGCCTCACCGGCACTGAGAAGTGCTGGCCGCGATGCGTTGCTGCAGAGCTTTTTTGACGAGCTGTTCAATCACCTCGACCCCTATTCGCGCTATGTTGCACCTGCGCCCGCGGGCAATGACCGGGCCAACCGTGCGGGCGATGTGGCCGGGGTGGGTCTCTCTCTCCAGCGCGATGGAACGGGGCTGGTTATCGGTGCAATCAATGCCAATGGCCCCGCCTGGGCAGCTGGCGCCAATATCGGGCAGAAACTTCTGGCGGTTGATGGCCATTCAACGCGCAATCAGGACGCGGACACGGTTGAGGGCTGGCTGAACGGGGCACCGGGCAGCAAGGTCAGGCTTCTTCTTGCCGATCCAGGGCATCACGGCGCCATCATGCGTCTGGAACGCCAGATCGTGCCCCCTCAGACCGTTTTCGCCAGCGGGCATGACCATATTGCCGTCATGCGGATCGCCTCGTTCTCATCCGACACCGCTGAGGAACTGAGCCAGAATATCGACCAGGCCCTTCAAGACAAGAAACTCGTAGGGCTAATCATTGACCTCCGCGGCGACCGCGGGGGCGTGCTGCAGCAGGCCGTCACCGCGACGGCTCTGGTGCTCGATCAGGGCATTGCGGTGGTGACAAAAGGCCGGGACCCGAAATCGAACCACATATGGGCGGTTCAGGGCGGCGATATGACCCATGGTCTGCCAATCACGGTGCTGGTGGACGGGCGAACGGCCAGCGCTGCCGAAATCATGGCAGCGGCCCTGTCCGATCATCGACGGGCTGTGGTGATTGGCAGCGCGACACTGGGCAAGGGGCTGGTGCAGGCCATTGGCCAGATGCCCGACGGGGGTGAGCTGTTTGTTACATGGAGCCGCGTGATTGCGCCTTTGGGGTGGCCGCTTCAGGGTCTGGGTGTCACACCACAAATCTGCACCTCACGCGGGGCCCTTTCGCTCGAACAGCAATTGAGTGCTCTGGGGCAAGGCAAATTGCTGGACGCCGAGACGGTGCGCGCCAGCCGCGAGATCCGTTTCCCGGTCAGCGTCTCGCGCATTCTCGATATACGCCGCCATTGTCCTGCCGCCCTGGGCACGGATGCCGATCTCGACACGGCCGCCATGCTCCTGCACCTCCCGGACAGCTATCGCGCTGCCCTCGCCGCCATGCCGGATGATATGGACGACGCCTCGCCATGACGGAAGCTCGCCTGAAAACAGGATTATGGGCACGCGCGCTCATGCGTCTGGTGCAGGGGCAGGGCCACGGGGCCATGCTGCTCAAGAAGGGCGACGAGGACGCAGGCGCCCTGCTGATCGTCCTGACAGACAGGCAAAACCAGCTGGTTGTTCTGCGCGTCGCGGCCCTCGGGCAAGGCTGGGAACGCCTCCCCATGGATGATGCCAGCGCCCTGGATGCGTATCTCGAGCGCCAGAAACGCTACGATCCTGATTTATGGATTCTCGAATTCACGGTGCACGATGTGGCCGAGCCCATCGAGACCATCCTGCCCGGCAGGATGGCCTGAACCCGCACCATCAGGCACCTGAACACCCTCAGCACAATACAGGGGAGTGTTGCAGCCATCCCACACTCGGTGCAGGAAGAAGGAAGCGCCTCACATGGTGAACGCACCGGGACAGGAAACATGCGTTGCACAGGGATGACAGTTCAGCGAAAAGACGGCATTCAGATCGCTGCGGACGGCCAGGAGACTGGCCTTCTCTCAGTCTGCCGCGTGAAAAGGATGGAGAAGACGATATGACGCTGGAACACCGAACGCGCGGTGAGACCGTTTGCCGCCCGTTTTACGATGTCCGGCAGGTGGTCGGATCCTTCTCCCGCCTCATGCGCCGACAGGGATTGAACCTGACCGCGCTTGCCGGCTTCGGATTTGTCGGTTTCGGCCTCGCTGCAGCACCAGCCCAGGCACAGGTTGTGAAGGGTCTGTATGTGGCAGGCTCCGGTGGCGCGAGCTTCAATCAGGATCAGACCGTGCGTCTGTCACCCGTTCTGCCGAGCGGGCGTGACCATTATGACGCCGGGGTGACGGGTCTGGGCTCGGTCGGCTGGGGGCTTGGCAACGGCTTCCGCGTCGAGGTCGAGGGCAATTACCGCAATAATCGCCTGCAGCAGTTCAAGTCCAGCTACTTTCCTTCAGCGGCGGGTGGTCGTCAGCAGGGTTATGGCGTGATGGCTAACGCCCTGTTCGACATGGATATCGGTGCCAACTGGGTCTATCCCTATTTTGGCGCTGGTATCGGCTATGGCTGGCAGGCCATGAACGCTTCTGTACGCGCACCGAACAACTATCTCAGCCAGAAGATCGGCGGGACAACGAGCAATTTTGCCTATCAGGGCATCTTCGGCCTGTCCTTCCCGGTGCCTTTTGCCGTCGGTCTGTCTTTCACCACCGAGTATCGCTTCTATTCGCTGCTTGGCCCCAACGGCCATCACGCAACGGGCTATGGCAGCATCGGCGGTTACGACACGCCGCGCCCTGCAGGGGCGATGGATGGCAATCGTGTCACCCGCAACGATTTCAACCACTCCCTGCTGCTGGGTCTGCGCTACGAGTTCAATCCTGCCCCGCCGCCGCCGCGCAGCGTTCCGGTCATGACCGCCCCTGCCCCTGCACCGGCGCGCAGCTATCTGGTCTTTTTTGACTGGGATCGTGCAGAGCTGACCGAAAGGGCACGCTCGATTGTCGGTACGGCCGCGCAGAACTCGACCCACACGCAGCTGACCCGCATCGAAGTGAATGGCTACACGGATAACAGCGCGGCTCATCCGGGCTCCCGTGGCGCCAGCTACAACCTGAAACTTTCGCAGCGTCGTGCCGATGCCGTGCGTGCCGAGCTGATCCGTGACGGCGTTGCCGGTGGGCTGATTGCCGTCAAGGGCTATGGCGAGAGCAACCCGCTTGTCCAGACCGGCCCAAACACGCGTGAACCGCAGAACCGCCGTGTGGAGATTATCCTGCACTGATCAGGGCCATCACGCAGCCTGATGGGCCGCGTGATGGATCGACGTGCTGCGGACATGGTCGGATGACAATGAAACAAGCCCTGAGCCGCTTGGCGGCTTCAGGGCTTTTTCATGCCCGGTGATCAGACCAGCCCGTTGAAGAGTGACGTCGAGAGGTAGCGCTCCGCAAAGGACGGTACGATGGAGACGATCGTCTTGCCGGCGTTTTCCTCGCGCTGCGCCAGCGCAAGAGCAGCATGGAGCGAGGCACCGGAAGAAATACCGATGGGGATACCCTCGATGCGGGCACAGCGCCGTGCCGCCGCCATCGCATCGCGCTCGGACACCGCCAGCACGCCGTCGAGCAGTGAGGAGTCAAGCGTGTTCGGGCAGAATCCGGGGCCGATACCCTGGATACCGTGCGGGCCGGGATCATCGCCATTCAGCACGGCGCTTTCGGCGGGCTCGACGCCCCAGAACTGCATCTCAGGCTTTCGG
Organism: Asaia sp. HumB; assembly: GCF_030263835.1. Taxonomy (NCBI): domain Bacteria; kingdom Pseudomonadati; phylum Pseudomonadota; class Alphaproteobacteria; order Acetobacterales; family Acetobacteraceae; genus Asaia; species Asaia sp. HumB. The sequence goes on from NZ_JARPML010000002.1 coordinate 1,088,347, forward strand.
GGACGCAGGGTGCGGGCGATCCCTGTCAGCGTGCCCCCTGTACCGACACCTGCCACCACCAGATCGACCCTGCCCTGCGTATCCTCCCAGATCTCCTCGGCGGTGGTCAGAGCATGGATTTCCGGATTTGCGGGATTATCGAACTGGCTTGGCATCCAGGCATCGGGCAGCGAGGCAACGAGTTCTTCAGCGCGAAGAATAGCCCCGGCCATGCCGCGGGCTGCGGGCGTCAGCTCAAGCTGGGCATCCATCATGCGCAGCATCTTGCGTCGCTCGATCGAGGCACTCTCGGGCATGGTCACGATCAGCCTGTAGCCCAGAGCTGCCGAGGCAAAAGCCAGGGAGATACCGGTATTGCCTGAGGTCGGTTCCACCAGAACGGTACGTCCTGGCGTGATGTCGCCCCGGGCTTCGGCCTGCTGGATCAGGGCGAGGCCGATACGATCCTTTACCGAGCCGAGCGGGTTGAAGAATTCCAGTTTCAACAGCAACCGGGCATGGAGCTTGTCAGCCTCGGTGAGGCGCGGGACAGCTACAAGCGGCGTACCGCCCACCGTTTCGAGAATCGACTCATAGACACGGCCCCTCGGTGCGGCATAGCGCGTTGCGAAACCACGCGCCTCATCCTTTTCGTGTCGAATGGTCATAGATGGGTCCCTCGTATCAGTTGGCAGGACGATGATTCCTGCAATGTCGGCTTTCCTGCGATGCCGGTCTGTGATTTGCAGGCAATAACTGCTACATTACGCATAATTTGTCATTGAGGAAAAATCTGCATGTATCTCCGCAGGGACAGGGCGATGGTTGCCGTGATCATCATGGTCGATGTGGCTTTCCATGCTGGGCGCTCAAGCCTGGTGAGCGGCGGGGATATCGCCGAACGCGCAGGGCTGGCCCGCCGTGGGATCGAACCTCTGCTTCAGGCGCTGTCACGCTCGGGATTGCTGGAAAGCGTGCGTGGGCCCCGTGGCGGCTATCGCCTCGGGCGGCCACAGCGCGATATCGGCCTCGATGAGATTGTGCGCGTAGTTGTGTCAGACGATGCCGGGACCGAGGAGACAGCTCAGGGAGCGCTTTTCCGCAGCGTTATTGAGCCTTGCTGGCAGGTTCTGGATGAGACGGTTCGCAGTGAAATGGCCGCCCTGACCCTTGAGGAAATGGTGCGCCGGGCGGAGGCTGCGGGCCTCAGACGGCCCGTCCACGAGCCGATTTCGTTTTCGATCTGAAGGAAACGCAGGGTCGGAGCTGATAACACGCGCGCGGGAAACAGCCCCGCCGCACTTAGGTCTATTGCCTGAAACCACCCCTTGGGAGGTTTGACCCGGGGGGCTCCTGGAAAAGCCCCCCGGCTGTGACCCTTACTTCTTGCTGGTCTTGCGACGTGTCGCTGTACGCTTCGCAACTGGCTTCTTGGCCGCAGGAGCCAGAACAGGCGCTGGCGGGGCAGCAACGGTCACGCCGGTTGCATCGACCATGGCATTGACGGTCAGCTTCGTACGCGGCTCGGTACCGCCGGGGATCAGGATCGCTGTGAAGCTGTCCTTGCCTGCATAGGCCGTGCTGGGCGTATACGTCACATAGGTATGGTCATCGAAATTATACATGAATGCCTTGCCGTGCTCGGGGGCAGGCGAGACACCGAACGAACGGTAATTGGTGTTGCCCGGCTTTTGCACGGACAGGGCACACAGACCGTCATCGCTACGCACGGTCATGTCGACCGTCATGCTGCCATCGGCCGCCGTCTTGACCGGGGTCGTCTTACAGACGGCAGAGACCTTCTGGTAGCCGAAGGGATTGGGGGGCACGACGCGCTGCACGACAGGCTTTGTTGCGCAGGCCGCCAAGGTCAGGGCCGAAACGAGAGTAATTGCAGAACCACGCAGTCGCACCATCAACTCCACTGATCACATGTCATCGAAAATCGATTCTGCCTTCTTTGTACCAGCAGGCCCGACACAAGATGTTCAGACGCGCGCCGTGCGCACCTGAAAACAAATTCATCAATGGCCCTAGCGCAAGCCGCGCCCCGCAGGAAGGGGGAAGCGGGGGCTGAAACAAAAGAAAAGGGCACTCAGGTTTTTTTTTACAAAATCGGCCTATACCCTTGCCTGCGGGCATTTTCTCGCCGCAATTGCTGCGACATAATCGAATAAAGTTCCGTATTGCAGAACACCGCGTGATCCGGTGCGCTGCCCGCCTGCCCTGCCCGGAGCATTTCCGGCTTTCCAGTTTGTGCCCTTGTGGAGTCCCTTGATGTCGTTTTCAGCCCGGCAACGTCTCCTGCGCCCGTTTGCGCGTCTCACCGCCTGCGCCTTTGTCGCTGGCAGCTTTTTCGCCTCCGGTGCCGCTTACGCCGCCGGGTGCAGCGAATCACCCGCCCATGAAGCCTTCAATGTGCAGGGTCTCAAGAGCGAACTGATGGTCACGGCGCTCTCATGCAGCGCGCAGGACCGCTACAACGCGTTCGTAGCGAAGTTCCGCCCCAAGCTGGCTGCCGAGGAAGAACGCCTCAACACCTATTTCAAGTCAGCCTATGGCCGTAACGCCATGAAGGCGCATGACGACTACATCACGCAGCTTGCCAATGTGCAGTCGGAAGGCGGCCTCAAGGCAGGTACGATCTTCTGCCAGCAGCGTGTTGCGATGTTCGATGAGGTCGATGCCCTCGATGATGGTGCCGATCTTGCGCATTACGCTGATGCGAAGGACGTGGTTCAGCCGGCCTCATTCGAAACCTGCTCGGCTCCCGCAGCCGTTTCCCATAGCCGCAGCACGACCACACGGCGCACCCATCGCAAGACACGCGCTTAAAATCTGATCCTCTTCCTGCACGGGGCGCTTGACGGCGCCCCGGCGAGGCCGTCAAGAACGCAATATGAACGACGACCTCTTCAAGAGCGATGAAAAGCCCGTGCGTCGGCCTCGAAAGGCCGCGCAGGCCCCCGTGCCGGAAAATTATGGCGCTGACCAGATTGAAGTCCTTGAAGGGCTCGAACCGGTCAGACGGCGCCCGGGCATGTATATCGGCGGAACCGACGATACGGCCTATCATCATCTCGCGTCTGAAATTCTCGACAATGCGATGGATGAGGCCGTGGCAGGCCATGCCAGCGTTATCGACCTCGCCCTTGAGGGACCCCGCCTTTTGATGGTGCGCGACAATGGTCGCGGTATCCCGGTCGATCCCCATCCCAAATTTCGCGACCGCTCGGCCCTGGAGGTGATTTTCACCACACTCCATGCTGGCGGGAAGTTTTCGGGCAAGGCCTATGACACGTCAGGCGGTCTGCATGGCGTTGGCTCATCGGTGGTCAATGCTCTTTCGGACCGGCTGGAAGTCGAGGTTGCCCGCGAGAAGCTCCTATGGCGTCAGGATTACGCCCGCGGCAAGCCGGTCACGCCCCTGCAGCAGGTTGGCAATGCGCCCAATCGCCGGGGGACCACCATACGCTTTTCGCCCGATCCCGAGATTTTCGGCGGGCTCAGCTTCTCCCCGCTGCGGCTCTATCGTCTTTGCTGCTCCAAGGCGGCGCTGTTCCGCGGTGTCACGATCCGGTGGAGTGTCGATCCCTCGCTGCTGAAGGCTGGGGACGAGATACCGGCCGAGGCGACCATTCACTTTCCCAATGGTCTGGCAGACAGCCTGAATGCAGAGCTGGGTGCCAGCCCCGCCTTGCTGGCACCGGTCTGGGCGGGCGAGGCAGAGTTGCCCCAGGCCGCTGATGGCCGGACCGGGGGCAAGCTGGAATGGGCCGTGGCGTTTCTGGAGCAGGGAGCGTCGAGCATGACCTCCTATTGCAATACCATTCCAACCCCTCAGGGCGGTACGCATGAGGCCGGCTTCAGATCGGCTCTCGTCAAGGGGCTGCGCGCCTGGGGTGAGAGCCGCAACATGAAGCGTGCGGCGGCAGTAACGGCGGAAGATGCGCTCGGTGCGCTGGCGGTCAAGCTCTCGGTCTTTATTCGCGACCCGCATTTTCAGGGTCAGACCAAGGAAAAGCTGACGACGCAGGAAGCCAGCCGCCTCGTCGAGGGTGCCTTACGCGACCGGCTCGATCACTGGCTGGGCGGCAACCCGGCTCAGGCAGATAACCTTCTGGCTTTCATCATCGAGCGCGCCGAAGAGCGTCTGCGCCGACGCGAAACCAAGGACACGCCGCGCAAGAGCGCCACGCGTCGCCTGCGCCTGCCCGGCAAGCTGACAGACTGCACGCGCGAAAACGCCGCCGACACCGAAATCTTTCTGGTCGAGGGCGACTCGGCTGGTGGTTCAGCCCGTCAGGCCCGCGATCGTGAAACGCAGGCGGTGCTGCCGCTACGTGGCAAGATTCTCAATGTAGCCTCGGCTACGGCGGACAAGCTCAAGGCCAATCAGGAACTGCGTGATCTGGTCGAGGCGCTTGGCTGTGGATCGGGCTCAAGCTTCGATGTCGCCCGACTGCGCTACGGCCGCGTGATCATCATGACCGATGCTGACGTGGATGGGGCGCATATCGCGTCTCTGCTCATGACCTTCTTCTACCGCGAAATGCCCGATCTGGTGCGCAAGGGCCATCTCTACCTCGCCCAGCCGCCCCTTTATCGCCTGACACATGGGGCCAAGACCATCTATGCGATGGATGATGATGACCGCGTGCGCCGCCTCAAGCGCGATTTCAAGCAAGGCGCAAAGGTCGAGATCTCGCGATTCAAGGGGCTTGGCGAAATGCCCGTGAAGGATCTAAAGCAGACAACCATGGACCCCGCCAAGCGCACGCTGCTGCGCGTTGTCACCCCGCCGGAGGACAGGGCTCTCACGAGCGATCGCGTGGAGAGCCTGATGGGACGCAAGCCTGAGCTGCGCTTTCGCTTCATTCAGGAGCACGCCCGCACGGCGGAATTGCTCGACGTCTGATGGCTGCTTTCGATCACCCCACCTCAACCCGTCTCGACAAACTTGGTGGCCTTGCCCTTCTGATTGGTGGAATTTCCTCCTTTCAGGTTGGCGCGGCGCTCGCCAAGAGCCTGTTTCCGCTCTTCGGAGCGGAAGGCATGGTGGGGCTACGCGTCTGTCTGGCCGCCGTCATTCTGCTCGCCGTCATGCGACCCGGCCCGTCCGTGCTCAAACCGGGCATGTGGAAGCTGCTGCTGCCTTATGGCGCCTCGATGGCGGTCATGAATTTCGCGTTTTATATCGCTCTGGTACGGCTGCCGCTTGGTCTCGTCGTTGCCTTCGAGTTCATGGGACCGCTCTCGCTCGCGCTTATCGGCTCACGTCGCCTGCTCGATCTGCTTTGGGCGGGTATGGTTCTGGGTGGCCTCTATCTGCTGCTGCGCCCCGACCATGTGGAAGGCCATCTGGACCCGATTGGCGTGATCGCAGCGCTCACCAGCGCGGTTGGCTGGGTCGTCTATATTCTGACCGGCACGCGTATCGGACGTGTCATGCCTGCGGCACAGGCCACAACACTGGGAATGACCACAGCGGGCATCCTGCTACTGCCCTGGCTGATACCGGCCATCTCGCCCGCCATCACGCATCCGCATCAGGGGATGCAGGCCGTGGGTGTGGCGGTTCTCTCCTCCGCTGTGCCATATATTCTCGACATGATGGCCATGCGGCGCCTTGGGCCGCGCGATCTGGGTATTCTCCTCAGTCTGGAGCCCGTACTGGGCTCCATTTCCGGCCTCCTGCTGCTGGGTGAGTCACTCTCCGTGGCGCGATGGATGGGGGTGCTGTGCATTGCGGGGGCTTCGGCAGGCAATGTTCTGACCTCGCGCAAGCCCCCTCCGGATGGTGAAACCGTTCCCCCCACCTGAAGAAATACGAACATCGGGGTGATAATGGCGTCGTGTTAACGGCCTTGTCATGCAACAAGCCGGTCGAGACATCGTTCTGATCCTCGAAATCCCGATTTGCGGGATATGTATTGAGGAGATTACTGATGCGTCGACTGATGAGTGCGGGCGCTGCCCTTGTTGCACTGTCTGCCGGGTTTGCTGTTACGCCGGCTTCTGCCGCCGCCCCCGGTGATGATAGCTCTGCTCGCAGCGTTGCCATGATGAAGGCAGACCAGGTGAACGCCACCCGTGACTTTGGCCGTCTGTCCAAGGACGGGCAGAAGGCATTTGCCAATATCCTTCTGGCGCAGCAGGCCCTGACAAACAACCAGAACGGGCAGGCACAAAGCCTGATCAACGATGCCGAGGCCCGCCTGGAAAAGGCCGCCAAGGATAGCAAGGCCTTCATCAAGGCCGAGGATGCCATGCAACCTGTCCCGAGCCACGGCATGCCCAAGCGCGTTGCCGCCAATGGCGTGCCCCTGCACTGGCTGCCCGTGGGCGGCGAATATGCCGTGACCGATACGCTGGCTCCGGCGCAGCAGACCGCTCTTGCCAGTGCGAACCAGCATCTCAAGGCGGGTGACACCAAGCTGGTCAATCAGGATCTTCAGGTTGTCGGCACGAGCGTACAGTATGTCGTGGCTCTGGCACCGCTGGAAATGATCTCGGGTGACGTGCATCGCGCTTCCGTATTCATGGATGGCGGCGATACGAAATCGGCTGCCGATGCGCTGCAGAACGCTGTCGACTCAATCCTGTTCGTTTCCGGTGATGTCGTAGCTGTCACGCATCCGTCTGCCGCCAAGCGTCACAAGATGGCTCATAGCCCCTCCTGATCTCCTGCCCCTCTCCTCTGGCCCTGTGCACCCCGCTACGGCAGGGCGTGCAGGGTCGGGTTTCGAGGGATGGAAATCAGCCTAGCGTATCCGGCCGAAAAGCTTTTCCAGCTCGTCCCGTCCAAGGCGCAACCATGTTGGCCGACCATGCGAGCACGTGCCTGCGCGCGGCGTCTGCTCCATCTGTCGGAGGAGCGCCGCCATCTCGTCCTGCTGTAGCCGTCGTCCGGCACGGATACTGCCGTGGCACGCCATGCGGGCAATCACGGCATCAATACGACGCTCCAGAGCCGCGCTGTCCCCCGGCGTCAGGTCGGGATCTGCTGCCAGTTCTTCGGAAAGATCGCGCAGCAAGGCGCTCCCGTCACCGCCCTGAAGCAGTACGGGCATGGTGCGCAGCAGCACACTGCCTCCCCCGAAGGATTCGATCTCCAGACCCAGCGCCTCGAGCGCCTCTTTCCACTCCATAAGTCGCCCTGCCTGACCGGGCGGCAGGTCGATGACCTCGGGAAGCAGGAGGCGCTGCGCCTTGAGCGACCCACTCGTGTACTGAGCCAGCAGTTTCTCATGGGTCAGACGTTCATGGGCGGCATGCTGATCGACAAGGATCAGATCACCATCCTGACCGACAGCGAGGATATAGGTATCGAAAACCTGTGCGACCGGCGCGCCGAGTGGAAAGCGCGCCATTTGAGCCGCATCTGGCTGAACCAGCGGGCGGGATGACGGCTCGAATGCAGCCAGCGACGCGACAGGTGAGCGGTCATCGCGAGGATTGTCCGGCTCTTGAAAGCCACCATACGGGCTGACAGACCCCGTTGCCATGGGAGCGCCATTCCCGGTGAGCGCGGCATGGCTCGCCAGAAAACCCGACGTCAGGCGCACTGGGTCGGGCGGTGGATAGTGAATGGCCTGACGCGAAGGGGCGGCAAAACGTATCCTCACGCCGCCCTCACCCGCGCCATGCCCCAGAGCGCGTTGCATGGCACCGATCATCAGACCGCGCACATCGGCCTCATCGGCAAAACGCAGTTCGGTCTTGGACGGGTGCACGTTCACATCGACGCGGTCATGAGGCAGTTGCAGGTGGAGCGCCAGAACAGGATGACGTCCCGGTTCGATGACAGGACGATAGGCGACACGTATGGCCGTCTTCATCAGCGGATCAGCAACGGGGCGGTTATTCACGACCAGAAACTGGGCGGCTGCCGTGGCCCGCGTGGCCGCGGGCCCACAGATGAAACCGCTCAGATGCAGGCCATTGCGCTCCTCATCCAGTGCGATCAGGGAGTCGCTTTCACCCAGAACCGCCTGAACGCGGGCGATGGTCGAATGGGCAGGGAAGTCGAAAACCAGACGCTCATCCAGCGTGAAACGCATGGCACAATGCGGGGCAGACAGTGCCAGTCGGCGCATCACTGCCTCGGCATGGCTGCCCTCCACGCGGGCGGATTTGAGGAACTTGCGTCGAGCGGGTGTGGCAAAGAACAGATCGGCTACCACCACGCGCGTTCCCGGCGCACCGGGTGCGGGGGATGGGGGCGTCAGGACGCCTCCCTCAAGGCGCAATTGCCACGCGGTATCGGCATCATGCGGGCGTGAGGTCAGGCTCAGTCTGGCTGTAGCACCGATGGAGGGCAAGGCTTCACCACGAAAGCCCAGCGTGACGATACGGGTCAGTGTCTCATCGGATAATTTGGAGGTGCAGTGTCGCTCGACAGCCATGAGCATGTCATCGGGCGACATGCCACAGCCGTTATCGAGAACCTCGATGCGGTCGCATCCGCCGCTGGCCAGAGCCACCTCGATACGGGTCGCGCCGGCATCGAGCGCATTCTCGACCAGTTCCTTCAGGGCAGCAGCCGGGCGCTCCACCACCTCGCCTGCCGCGATCAGATCGATCACATGGCTGGAAAGGCGGCGTAATTTGGGCTGAGGCTGGGGGCGCTCAGACGGCGTCATGACCAGGCATCAGAAGACGCCGAGGAACGCGCTTTTCGACTTCTTGGTAGGCGTGGCACCGGTGGAGGGGTTCTGGCCCAGGGCAGAAGCACGCTGGATGCGACGGTTTTCTGCTTCGCTGTCGACAACGCTGCCTGCATTGCCACCACGCCAGAACATGAGTTCATCGGTCAGACCCGCACCGGCAGCGCCGAGCTCGGCATTGTTGGGGGCCTTCGATGCCTGATCCACCTGACCGACCAGAGCCTGCTGACCGGCGCTGTTGCTGCCGGAAGTGGGGTGCAGGGCTGCATTGGGCGAGAGCGTTTCAAGCGCCTGGATACGGGGGTTTTCCTCCGCCGTATGGTCACCCTGCCCCGGCAGGCTCAGCTGCTCTGACGGCGGCATGGAGAGGGGCGCACGGGTCGTGACCGTATACTCATCCGGCATCGAGCGTTCGAGACCGAACGCGCGCGAGACGTCAGAGCCGGAGCAGGCCGGAAGGAGCGCTGTCAGGCCGAGAACCGGCAGGACGCGGAGGACGGACGGAAGGGAGAGCTGAGCCATATCGGACCCGATCCTAAATGAGCGTTTCGGCATCGACAAGAGATCAATGCTCGCGATGTACCGAACCGTGATCGGAGGCGCCATCCGAAACAGGTGAGGGCTTTCCGCTGGAAGCTGACTGGCGACGATCTGCCAGAATGGAGTCGATCACCCAGGCAACCACACCACAATCAATGGCCGAATCGGCAACGTTGAAAACATACCAGCTCCAGCCATAGGCATGGACATGAATGAAATCGACCACAGCGCCAAAGCGCATACGGTCGATGACATTCCCGACCGCGCCGCCGGCAATGGCAGCCGAGGCAATGGCCACGACCATGCGCGACGTACGCAATGTCTGCCATAGCAGGGCCAACACGGCGACGAGGGCCACTGTGCAAAACAGCAACGGCCCGTAGCGGCCGACGCCGCCGAGCATCCCAAACGTCACGGCGTGGTTCCACACCATCGTGAAGTTCAGCCCCGGCGCAATGACCACGCTCCCTTTTGCGGGAAGGTCAAAGACGTTCAGGATCCACCATTTGCTGCCCTGATCGGCGCAAAGCACCACGATGAACGCTGCCAGACCGGCCAGCAAGGTTGCCGGCCGACCGAAGGAGAGTGTGACTTTGGCTGATTTCACGCTGTCACCACATCGCTACAGCGCAGGCAGAGACCCGGATGGGAGGTCTGGCTCCCGACTTCGGGCAGCACACGCCAGCAGCGCAGGCACTTGCTGCCCTCTGCCTCGCCCACACCCGGCCCCGGATGAGCGCTGACAACGCCCTCGTGCTCGGTGGTGGCGCTGTCATCGATATAAAGCGACGGCACATTGGTCAGGAGCTGGATATCGGCCTGCGAGACAATGGCGAGTTCAGCCCAGTCGACGTCCCCAAACACGGCCTGTTCCTGTTCGGTCAGGGGCAGGCTGAGACGGGCTTCGAGCGACGAGCCGATCACGCCACCCCGACGCGCGCCCTCAAGCTCGGTCGTGATGACGCGGCGCAGAGCACGGATACGGTTCCAGCGCTCGCCCAGAACCGTATCATGCCAGGCGGGATCGGGCTCGAGGAATGCCTGCAGATGCACCGAACTCTCTTCGCCAAAGCGCGATGTCCAGGCTTCTTCAGCCGTGAAGACCAGAACCGGTGCAAGCCAGGTGGCGAGGGCACGGTGCAGGATATCGAGCACGGTGCGGGCAGCACGACGACGCAGTGAGGACGGCGCATCGCAATAGAGCGCATCCTTGCGCACGTCGAAATAGAAGGCCGAAAGATCGGTCGTGCAGAACCCGTGCAGCATCGGATACACGCCCACCCATTGATGGGTCTGGACCGCCTGCTTGAGAAGACCGCCCAGATCGCTCAGGCGATGCAGGATATAGCGCTCCAGCTCGGGAAGCTGCTCGAAAGGTACCGCCTCTTCAGGGGTAAACCCGTCGAGCGCGCCCAGCAGCCAGCGCAGCGTGTTGCGCAGTCGACGATAAAGCTCACCCTGCTGCTTGAGGATCTCGTTGCCGATACGCAGGTCTTCGTTGCTGTCGGAATTGACAACCCAAAGGCGAAGGATATCCGCGCCCAGCTTGTCGGTCACTTCCTTGGGGGCAATCACATTGCCCAGCGACTTCGACATCTTGCGGCCCTGCTCATCGAGCACGAAGCCATTGGTGACGATGGCCTTCATGGGGGCCACGCCACGTGTGCCGACGCTCTCGAGCAGCGAGGACTGGAACCAGCCGCGATGCTGATCGGAGCCCTCAAGGTAGAGATCGGCCGGGAAATTCAGGCCATCCTGACCCAGCACGAAGCTGTGGGTCGAGCCGCTTTCAAACCAGACATCGACGATGTCGAACACCTGTTCGTACTGCGCGGGGTCACGTCCCTCACCCAGGAAGGTGGCAGGGTCAGCGCTGTACCAGATATCGGCACCATGCTCGGCCATGGCATCCACGATACGCTGCATGACCGCCGGATCACGCAGCACCTCGCCCGTGCTCTTTTCCACGAAAACGGCAATCGGCACGCCCCAGGCGCGCTGTCGACTGATGCACCAGTCAGGGCGCTGTTCGATCATGGAGGTGAGGCGGTTGCGTGCGGCCTCCGGGACGAAGGTGACATCTGCCAGCGCATCCAGCGCCTTACGACGCAGGGCCTGATCGCCATCCATGCGGATGAACCACTGCGGGGTGGCGCGGAAAATGATCGGCTTACGCGAGCGCCATGAATGCGGATAGGAGTGCACGATGCTCGACCGGGCCACGAGGCCCGCAGCGGCATCGCCATTGGCAGCCCAGCGCTGCGCCGCCTCGGTCAGGGCATTGCAGACCGGGTCAGCCGCCTTGAACACGTGGATACCGGCAAAATGGGGAACCCACGGCGCATAGGTGCCGTCATCCTGCACCAGTTCGGGCACTTCAATGCCGTATTGCCGTGTCAGCAGGAAGTCGTCCTGACCATGAGCCGGGGCCATGTGCACAAGGCCCGTACCGGCATCGGTCGTCACGAACTCGCCGGGCAGCATCGGCACATCGAATTCATAGCCACAGCCACGCAGCGGGTGGGCACAGATCGTGCCCTCGAGCGCCTCACCGGGCAGGGTGTAGAGAATGTGATGGTCCTGGATACCGGCCTGCTTGCAGAAATCGCTTACGCGCTCTTCGGCGACCAGAAAACGTGAGCCGGGAGCAACGAGGCTGTTCTCTTCCATGATGTCGGCACGCAGCACGACATAGGCAATTTCAGGCCCATAGGCGAGGGCGCGATTGGCCGGAATCGTCCAGGGCGTGGTGGTCCAGATAACCGCAGAAGCCCCCTGAAGAGCCTGACCGGGCGTCGGATCTGCCTCAATGGGGAAGGCCACATGGATCGTGGTGGAGGTGATGTCGTGATATTCGATCTCGGCTTCAGCGAGCGCTGTCTTCTCGACCGGGCTCCACATGACCGGGCGCAGGCCGCGATACAGTCCGCCATTCAGCAGGAACTTGCCGATCTCGCCCACGATGGCAGATTCGGATGAAAAATCCATGGTGGCGTAGCGGTTCTTCCACTCGCCCTGCACGCCCAGACGCTTGAATTCCTCGGCCTGGATGTCGAGCCAGCGACGCGCGTACTCGCGACATTCGGCGCGGAACTGCAGAACAGGCACATCGTCCTTGTTCTTGCCTGCCTTGCGGTATTCTTCCTCGACACGCCATTCGATCGGCAGACCGTGACAATCCCAGCCAGGCACATAGCGCACACGGGCGCCATTCATGCGCTGGGCACGGTTGATCACGTCCTTGTTGATCTTGTTCAGGGCGTGACCGATATGCAGGTGACCGTTTGCATAGGGCGGGCCATCATGCAGGGTGAAGACCGGCTTGCCTTTGCCTGCCTCGATAATGCTCTCATCCAGCCCCATCGACTCCCAGCGCGCCAGAATTTCCGGCTCACGTGTCGGCAGATTGCCACGCATCGGGAAGCTGGTACGGGGCAGAAAGACCGTGTCGCGATAACGGTCCTGAGGATCTTGGCTTTTGGAATCAGGCATTTTCGATCAATCGACGGAGTCAGGGAACCGGGAGTTATGCGAATAGGGAGGCTCGCGGGTCAAGTGCCGAGGTGCAATGCGGCGAGGATCGGGGCTGGATAACGGTCGGCGAAGGAATGGATCTGGCAACGATATACGCTGCCTTCACTGTCAGGAGGCATGTCATCAATCTGTATTTGATGTTACCATTACTGAAAATACGGGAAAATCCGATGAAGAACCTTATCCTGCTCGCTCTTTCAATCGTGTCGTGCCTGGCATGTACAGAGTCTCGTGCTGGAGAGTTCAAATTCGATACTGAAATCACGATTGCACAGATCGACAGGGTGGTTGCCGTTCTCAACAAAAAAGCACCCGATTATGAAAATGAGATGGAAACGATCACGGCGACCAGTCGGGACGGGCGGATTCTCGTTGAGGAAATCGAACTGACCCGGGAGGCTGACAACTGTATCCAGACGTTCTCCAGAGACAAGCTCAAGCAGCTTCTCTATGACGCGACGGCCAATCGTTACTGCAACACCAATCTGAAGTTTCTGATGGACGGAAATGTGTCGCTAAAACTGATCTTTTTCCTGCATGGCAAGGAGTTCTATCGCGTTCTCCAGACCCCGTTTTCATGCACGATCGTCAACTGACCAGGCGCACCCCGATCACAACCCCAGCCCGCTGCCTATCGGCCTTACGATCGGCGAATTCTCGTCGTCGGAAGGCCGGGCCCGGAACAGACGGCATCGAGTGTCGTGTCGATCTGCTCACCAAGTGAAGCGAGGTCCTGCCGCAGGAAATCGCGCAGGCGCATCAAGCGTGAAACGCTCTCACGGCGGCGGTTCTCTTTTTGGGCGATATGCTGTTCCATTGCCTGCATCTGATACATTTGCATCGCACCGAACATGACAGCCTCCCACGCCTCATTAACCGTGGGTAATCTATAACATCATGTCATGTGAGATAAAACATCTAAAACTTCACAAAAAAGGCAAGTCCACCTCAGGCCCTTCCTGTCAGGGTCATCGTCCAATGATCCCCGCCTGATGCGGCATGTAGCGATCGCAAACGGGTCAACAGTGATCCCACGTGGATTTCGAGCTTGTGACCGTCGGGATCGAGAAAATAGAGCGAATCGCCTTCGCTTCTGTTCTGCTTCCAGAGCGTTACCTTGCCGAGGAGCCTCTCACACATCGGGGTAAAACCTGCGGGCTCGACAGTGAAAGCCAGATGGGAGTCATCACGCCGGGAAATGGCTTGCGAGTCAGGCAGCAACTCAAGACAAAGCCAAAGGGAGCCAGCCTCGAGATACGCTCCCTTCTCCCATCTCTCACGAAGGGCGCAGCCAAGAAGATCGCGGTAAAACGGAATCGACCGATCGAGATCGCGAACACAGAGCGTGACGTGATTGATGCCCCTGATCAGACTTCTGTCAGACAAAACCAGGGTCTCGCGTGTTCAATCAAGGAAGAGCGGAAAGCACGAGACGTGCGCTTGCAGCATCCTCGGCAATCTGTGCTTTCAGTTCGTCAAGGCCGTTGAACCGACGCTCATCACGCAGCAGCTTGTGCAGGCTGACCTCAAGCGTCTGACCGTAAAGATCCTCATTCAGGTCGAAAAGATGCGCTTCGAGCCGACTTTCCTGTCCGTCATTGATTGTCGGACGGCGGCCAATATTCGCGACACCCGGGCTGATCCTTCCGTCAGGATGGTGCACTGTCACGGCATAAACACCACGTGCGGGTTCAATATGTCGCCCAAGGGAAATATTGGCCGTAGGAAAACCAAGAAGGCGCCCGCGTTTGTCACCATGGGCGACCTCGCCCCGGATGAACCATGACCGGCCAAGTTCCTCAGCGGCGCGCTCGGGGTAACCTTCCTGAAGCAGACGCCGGATTCGTGAGGACGAAAAAGGACCGCTGATATCGGTCAGGGGCGGCACCACAGTCAGCCCGATACCGAGCGTTTCAAGCTTGCGCGCGAGGTAGTCGATATTGCCCGCCCTGCGATGGCCGAAAGCGAAATCAGGCCCGCAAGCCACATGCTGAACGCCCAGCGCGTTGTGAAGCACATCCTCGACAAACTGGTCCGGGCTCAGATGACTGAAATCGGCATCGAACGGCAGCTGGAAGATGGAGCGTACGCCCTGCTCATGCAGAAAGAAGGCTCTTGTCTCGGGTAGCATGAGACGCAGGGGTGGGTCCTGAGGACGAAAATACTCGCGTGGATGCGGCTCGAAGGTGACTGCCCCAAGCGCCAGATCGGGCCGCGCACCATGGAGGGATCTGAGAAGATGGACATGCCCGAGATGCACACCATCGAAATTACCGAGAGCTACGGCGGCACCACGGGCTTTTGCGGGTATCGCCGTCCAGTTCTCGTACAGGGTCATGAAACCGGCAGCTCGAACTGTCGGCTGACACCCGGCAAGTCATCGGCCTGACGAACACCTGCATGAGGACGGGTGCCATCCTCGGCACGGACAAGCTGGCAAACCTTGAGCCCGGCCTCAAGAGCGGCGTCGAGTTCGGCCCCCACATCGGAAAGGAACAGGATCTCTTCGGGGGCAACACCTGCCCGAGCAGCAATCTCGCGATAGCTTTCGGCAATCTTCTTGCCACCGATATCGAGGTCGTAAAATGCCTCAAACAGATCTGTCAGATCACCCGCATCAGAATAGCCATAGAGCAGGCGCTGTGCGCTGGCAGAGCCCGAAGAGTACACCGCAAGGCGCAACCCTGCCTTGTGCCACGCCTTCAGGGCAGAGGGTACGTCTGGGTAGAGACGGGCCTTGAGTTCACCGCTTTCGAAACCCGTTTTCCAGGCAAGGCCTTGCAGGGACTTCAGAGGGGCCACCTTCTCGTCGCGTACCGTCCAGTCATGGAGCTGCGCCACAGGATCACATCCTGGATTGGCCGCCTCGATATCGGCCAGCGCGACCTTGACCAGCGGATCGCTGGCCTTTTCGCGCAGCAGATCGGGCATGACCTTGTCCGAATACGGAAACAGCACATCCTTGACGAAGGAAATCGGCAGGGTTGTTCCCTCGATATCGAGCAGAATCAGACGAATAGCGCTCATGCGGCAATATCCGGAATCGTGACGGGAAAACGACGGGCAATCTCGTCACCGGTATAATCGGCAACCCAGCCTGTCGTGTCTGTGAAGACGCGCAGCGCAACGACGTCGGGCGACAGACCTGCATCGAACCAGTGAGGCGTTCCCGCCGGGACGGAAATCAGATCACCCTGGACACAGAGCACGGAATAGACCTTGTCGCCCACATGGAGCACGAAGGCCCCCTGCCCATGCACGAAGAAACGAACCTCATCTTCGCTATGGGTATGCTCAGACAGGTATTTCTCGCGCATGGCGGCAATCTGGGGGGTGTGGCGGTCAAACCGCACCACGTCGGCACTGCCTGCACCAGTCTCACCCATCAGCCCGTCGAGATAGGGGCGATACGCCTCCAGAATTTCCTCAGGGGGCGCGTCCTTCGCCGGCGTCACGGGGGACTGCCAGCGCTCGAAACGCACATTCAGAGGGCGCAGCGTCTCTGCGATTTCACGTCCATCCTGCGTATCGAGCAGAATGGTCTCAGGCGCGTCATCGCGATAGATCGTCAGTCGGCTCATGCTTTCCGCCTTTCGAGTTCGCAGGCCAGCAGGAATTCCAGCCCTTCGAGACGGGCCAGCGCCATCGCCATGTCCCGCCCCCAGACATAAACACCATGTCCCCGGATGATATAGCCCGCAGGCATTTTTCCGAGTGAGGGCGCGACGACGCCTGCCAGCCTTGCGATATCCTGGTCGTTGTCGAAAACAGGCACGTCAATGGACGTCGCGTGGGTCGATTGACCCTCGAAAACCTTCAGCAGTTCGTAACCCGCCAAAGTGAGGGACGCCCCCGGCATCACCATGGAAAGCACGGTTGCTGCAACAGAATGACCATGCAGCACTGCCCCGACCGAAGGATCGAAAGCGTAAAGCTGTGTGTGCAGCAATGTCTCGGCACTGGCCTTTTGCGTCGCATCAAGCGGGTGCCCCTGCGGGTCGATCTCGATCACATCCTGCTCGGCCAGGAAGCCCTTGTGACCTCCGGAGCGTGTAATCGCGATGCGCCCGTCAGACAGGCGTCGGCTCAGATTGCCCGCCGTGGCAGGAACCCAGCCGCGCTGGTCCATTCGCTGTCCGGCCCGGATCACATCCTGCACAGCACCCGACCAGAGCCGGTCAGAAACCTCGGTCATGAACAGCTCAGTGATTGGTGTTGTTCACACTGCCGCCGGAAACCGGAGGCGTGTACTGGGGTGCCTGAAAATTCCCGTGGGGAACACCCTGAGACGCGCCCTGGGCATTGCCATGCGGCGGGGGGGCAATCTGCCCGTTGGGCTGGGCCGGATGGGTGTCCATGGATTCGTCTTCGGCCATGTTCTTCTTGAAGGATTTGATGCCCTTCGCAAAGTCGCCCATCAGCCCGCTGATCTTGCTGCCACCACCGAACAGGATGAGCACAACGGCAAGCACTATCAGCCAGTGCAGGGGACTCATGCTACCCATAATCTCTCTCCTTGTGTGACGGGACCATCCAGCCGTCTTTTTTCTCGCTTCTCACATGGCGTGATCACGCGCCACTTGCAAGCGCGCAATATCGTCCAGATCACGCGGTACGATAAAGCCGTAAGTGGGATAGGCACGCGCACCAAGGCTCCTGATGGGGGCCCAGTAAACGCGCACGAGAGACCAGTCATTCCCGGGAGAGACATCAATGACCGGCACGGATCGATCAATCCGGCCCGGCTCCCAATTGGCATGTTCCACGAGGATCTTGCGCGACGAGACCGTACTGCGCACCACAGAAACATGACCTGATGGCAGGCGCCCGGTCGAACGAAACACAAGGATCTCGCCCTGCGCCGGCGTCTGCGTTCGCCGGTATTTGCCTGAGGCACCACGCCACCATGATGATGCGGCCCCATAAAGTGCCACGCCTGTCTTGGCTCGTGCATAAGGTGCGCACTGGAGCGGGCCATTGAAACTGGCGCGGCTATATTCCCGCGGGCCACCCCCACAGGCTGCGAGCCCCAGACACAGGCCCACGCCCAACCCACGCCTCAGATAAGGGCCCAATTTTCGCGCGGTCTTTCTTTTCAACACAGTGTCTCTCATGACGATTTGAGCGCCATGACGCGATCCTCCGCTTCTGTCAGATCCAGAGCCAGCGCCTGTTCGGCCACATCTCGGCCAAATCCGGCGCGGGCAAAAATCGCCAGGGCCCGCTGATGAGCCTCCCCTGCGTCACTGCGGGCCATCTCGCCCTCATCCCGGCTGAAGGGGCCAAGCCGACGCTTGCGTGCCAGAACAAGGGCTGCCGCCAGCTCACGCTCCTTTGCCTCGTCGTCATGCCGATGGCCGAGAGCCTCTTCCATCGCCTCGCCCAACGTCTCGGCCCCGATCCCTTTCTGGGTGAGGCTGGCCGCCACGGCACGACGAGACCGCCCGGACCGGGTCAGGCTGAGCGAGCGGGAACGCGCGAAGGCGGCATCATCCAGTGCGCCGATACGACGCATATCGCTCACGATTGCGGCAATAACGGCGCGGCTTTTCTCGCGCTCTGAGTCGATCTGGTCTGTCTCGCCTCCCTGGGTGGCGAATTTACGCGCCCAGCGCATCACGGCGCGGTCGAGCACCTGCGCAAGCCCCTGTTCGGTCGCGGCAAAGCGCGCCAGATGACGCAGGGCCGCCTCACGCAGTGTTTCCGCTGTCGGCGGGGGAGTCTGATCCGGAATCGCTGACATGGAAGGAGTGTGCCATAATTTCATGGCAGCAACATGGTAAAAACCCGCCGGAGATTCCCCATGCCTCACGCTCTGCTCGATCGTGTTCTCGCGACCCTGCCCGCTGCCTATCCGGGGCCCGGCGGGGCAGCCGCGGTGATCCAAAAGGGCGAGATCATTGCGCGACATAGCTGGGGCTTTGCCAACGCCGAAACCCGTACGCCATTCACGCCGCAGACACTGTTTCGCATGTGCTCGATCACGAAGCAGTTCACCTGCGCCCTGCTCGACGCCGTAACGGACAAGGCCCGGCTGGATGCCGTCATCGCCTCTCGCCTGCCCTTGCTGCAGGAGCCACCGCCGGACATTTTTCACCTCGCTCACAACCAGTCAGGTCTGCGTGATTACTGGGCGGTGGCCATGCTGCATGGCGCCCCTACGGAGTCGGTTTTTGGTCTGGCAGAGGCACGACGGGTGATTGCCGGCACCAGATCCCTGCATTTCAGGCCCGGCACCAGCTACTCCTACGTCAACCAGAACTTCCATCTCATTTCCGAAGCGTTTGAGGCCTGCACAGGGCAGAGCTTTGCTGAATTGCTGCGCGCACGGATTTTCGAACGCTATGACATGAAAAGCGCCTTTCTTGCGGCAAACACGCAATCCATGCCGGACGGAACGCAAGGCTATGAGGGCAGTGAAGCCACCGGCTATCGTCAGGCGGTCAACAACATCTTCTGGACGGGCGATGCCGGGCTGGGGGCCAGTCTGGACGATATGATTGCCTGGGAATGTGCGATCGACGCCCAGCGCGATGATCCCCAAGGGTTCTATAACCGGCTCAGCGCGCCCGTAACCTTCAGCGATGGCACCCCCGCCCGCTACGGCTTCGGGTTGCAGCGCGGACGCCTGTTTGGCCATGCCATGACCGGACACGGCGGCGCCCTGCGCGGCTGGCGTAGCCACAGACTGCACCTGGCACAGGAACGGCTGTCGGTCGTGGTCATGTTCAACCACATGTCAGAGGCACATTCGGCGGCGGCAGAACTGGCGGGGGCCGCGCTCGGCATCCCCCCATCCCCGCCTACAAAGGCGCCCGGTAACCCGGCCATAATTGGGCATTATCTCGACGCGCAGAACGGTCTTTCGGCCACGGTCACATCGTCAGATCAGAATGGCGCGTCAGGCAACAATCTGGCGCTTCGTTATGCCTATCCGCCCGAGCGCCTGGATAACTGGACCCAGAGCGGTGCTGGTCGCGACGGCACCACCCTGACATTTCAGGATGACAGGCACCCCGAGCGCGGCCTGATCATGAACCGTCCGCAGGAAAATACCCAGCGTATCCTGTCGCGTTTGGCCATGACACAATCGCATCAGGATCTGGCAGGGAGGTATCTGTGTGAGGAACTCGACAGCATCCTGACCCTGTCCGATGCAGGCGGCGCACTTTATGGCGCCTTCTCAGGCATGCTGGGGCAAGGGCGCATGGAGAGGCTTCTGCCGCTTGGGGATGATGTCTGGCTTATCCCGTGTCTGCGTGCGCTCGATCATTCGCCGCCGGGGTACTGGACGCTCTCTTTCCAGCGGGATGCGGCTCAGGCCCTGCGCGGCATACGTGTCGGATGCTGGCTGGCGCGCGACCTGTTTTATCACGTCATAACAGACTGAATTTGACGAACCGGGGGGATTAACCCCATCATGGTAAGGCAGCAGCCCGTGCCCTGCCCTGATTCCTCAGGTGCGGGGCTCTTGTTGTTGCATCTCTCCAATCCATTTCAACCGGGCTCTCATATCGCCATGATTTCCGCTCTGATGCCAACATTCAAACGAGTCGACCTTGCTTTCGAGCATGGTCAGGGCGCTTGCTTGTACACGGCTGACGGGCGACGATTTCTCGATTTCGGGGCGGGTATTGCCGTCTCGTCGCTCGGGCATGGTCATGAGGGGCTGGTCAAGGCGATCGCCGAACAGGCCGCACGCGTCATGCACGTGTCCAACCTGTATCGCATCCCGCAGGCCGAGAAACTGGCCGACAGGCTGGTGGCTCATTCCTTTGCCGACAGCGTCTTCTTCTGCAATTCCGGCGCAGAAGCCAATGAAGGCATGGTCAAGATGATCCGCAAGACCCAGGCAGGTCGCGGTCATCCCGAGCGCACGCGCATCATCTGCTGCAACGGAGCCTTTCACGGGCGCACGCTCGCCATGATCGCCGCCACGGGCAACCCGGCCTATCTCGAAGGCTTTGGTGCCCCTGTCGAGGGCTTCGATCACGTCCCCTTCAACAACATGAATGCGCTGCGTGCCGCCATCACGCCCGAGACAGCCGGCATCATGATCGAGCCCATCCAGGGCGAGACAGGCATCAAGCAGGCTGATCCGCAGTTCATGACCGGGCTGCGCCAGGTTTGCGACGAATTTGGCCTGATCCTTGCGCTGGACGAGGTTCAGACCGGCATGGGCCGCACCGGCAAACTCTTTGCCCATGAATGGTATGGCGTCACACCCGATGTCATCTCTGTTGCCAAGGGCATTGCTGGTGGTTTCCCCATGGGGGCCATTCTTGCCAGTGAGGAAGTTGCCGCATCGATGGGCGCAGGTTCGCATGGCACGACTTTTGGCGGCAATCCGCTGGCCTGTGCTGCTGGCAACGCCGTGCTGGATGTCATTCTTGCCGACGGCTTTCTCGATGACGTTGCGCAAAAGGGCACCATGCTCGGCAGTGAGCTGGCGGCTCTGGTGCATGATCATCCGCGCGTATTTGAGCTTGCTCGTGGCCGCGGTCTGATGTGGGGTCTGAAATGCAGGATGCCTGTTGCCCAGGTGCAGGCTCAGGTCATGGCTGAAGGCCTCCTCACCGTGACAGCAGGTGAGAATGTGCTGCGGCTCCTGCCGCCGCTGGTTGTGACCCAGGAGGACTGTCGCGAAGCCTGCGCCATCCTTTCACAAGCGGCCCGGGCACTGGAAGCGCAGGAAGACGCGACATCAGACAACAAGACGAACAGCCGGACGGAGAGCCAGGCATGACCATTCAGACGAACGCCAGCGCTCATACACCGATCCGCCACTTCCTCGACTTGCGCGACCTCGACAGCGCCACGCTGCGCGACATCATCGATGTCGGTCGTGCGGTCAAGGCGATGCAGAATAACCGCCGCGCTCCGATGCATCCCGCGCACCCGCTAGCCGGACGTACGCTTGGGCTGATGCTGTCCAAGCCGTCCACACGCACGCGCCTCTCTTTCGAGGTTGGCATGCGTCAACTGGGCGGCGATGTCTCTGTGCTGTCGCCGTCAGACATGCAGATCGGCAGAGGCGAAAGCCTCGCCGATACGGCGCGAGTTCTTTCGCGCTTTCTGGACGTTCTCGTTGTCCGCACCGGCGAGACGGATATGCTGGGCGAACTGGTCCGCTGGAGTTCCATCCCCGTCGTCAACGGGCTGACTCCGGACTCGCATCCCGTGCAGATCCTGGCGGATATCATGACCTATGAAGAGCATCGCGGTTCTGTCGCGGGCTCGCATTGGGCATGGATCGGTGATGGCAACAACGTGGCTGCGTCCCTGATCGAAGGCGCCGTCCGCTTCGGGTTCTCTCTCACCCTTGCAACACCTGAATCCATGAAGCCCCGTCAGGACGTTCTGGACTGGGCGCGCGCTGAAGGGGGGAAAATCCGCCTTGTGCATGACCCCATCGAGGCCGTCAGGGAGGCAGGCTGCATCGTAACCGATACATGGACCAGCATGTCCGATGAGGAATCAACGGTGCGTCTGAACACCCTGCGCCCTTTCCAGGTCAATACCGCCCTGATGCAGAAAGCGCCCGAAGGGGCCCTGTTCATGCACTGCCTGCCTGCCCATATCGGTGAGGAAGTGACCGAAGACGTGTTTGAAAGCCCGGCCTCCGTTGTGTTTGACGAGGCCGAAAACCGCCTCCATGCCCAGAAAGGTCTTCTGCTCTGGGTTCTTGGGAGCGAGAACTGGCGCGACTTCGGAAGCCCGGCCTGACCCGGTCGGGTGATGGTTTCACCCTGAGTATGAAGTAATTGTTGAAGCACAGATGATCGAGACACCTGCCTTTCTTGATACGCAACGCCCGGATGAAGTGCCTGATCTGGTGATCTCGCATGGCATCACGCCATTTCATCTGGCGAAGCGACCGGTGCGTGGGCGACTGGTACGGCTTGGCAAGCTGGCTGACATCATGCTGACGCGTCACGATATTCCGGATGACGGCCGCATCCTTGCCGGTGAAGCGCTCTCGCTTGTTGCCGGCCTGAGTGCCGGTCTGAAGTTCAAGGGATCATTCTCGCTACAGATCAAGGGCGATGGTCCGGTCTCCATGCTGGTGACCGATTGCACCGACGCCGGTGAACTACGCTTTTACCTGCGGTCGCCCGACACACTCGAAACCGGGTCTGCCCGCTCGCTTCTCGGCGAGGGATATTTCGCGTTCACGATCGACCAGGGGGCTCACACCGAGCGCCATCAGGGCATTGTAGCGCTCGAGGGCGAAACCCTTGCCGATATGGCCATGCATTATTTCGCCACCAGTGAGCAGCATCAGTGCTGGATGCGCCTTTATTGCGAAGAGACCCCGGATGGCTGGCAGGCCGGGGCTCTGCTTCTGGAAAAGATTGCCGAAGAGGGCGGAATTTCATCAGGGGCCGACAGCGATGAGGACGCTTGGGAGACGGCGAGCGTTCTGGGCAATACCCTGACCTCCGCCGAGCTTTTCGACACCAAGCTGAGTGCCACCACCCTTATCGAACGCCTGTTCGGTTCACAGGATGTCATCGTGGATCGTCCGCGAGCGGTCAGTCTCGGCTGCCGGTGCAATCGTGCGCGTCTGGCAAGTGTGCTCTCTACTTTCCCTGAAGATGATCTCGACCATATGGCTGAAGAGGGTCAGATCACCATGAACTGCGAATTCTGCAATGTCGGATTTCGTTTCGACCGCACCGAGATCGCACGATGACTAATGCCGAGGCTTTTCTCAAAACGGCCCAGATCGACGGTGAGACCATAGGCTCGCTTTATGATCAGTGGCTCCCGCAGGAGCTGATCTCCCTTGCAGACGATATTACCTGCGTCACCTTCAGCGACGCCCTGAGCGACCGCAAGGCAGTATGGTATTTCAACGAGAGCCGTGAATATTGCGGCTCGCATGTCGAAGTTGTCCAGAGGCTGCAACCCTCAGATATTCTCTCCAGCGTCTCACCCTGGTTCGACGCCTTGTTCAGAAATGCGCTGAGTGCAACCCCTTCGGCTTTGGGTGGAGCCCGCCCCTTGCCGCTCTTTCTTGCAACACAGCTTGCCGCCGCCTGGTCGGTGCGCATGATGGCTGATCTCAGACAGGTACAGACCGCGCTCATCGAGCAGGATCGCGAAATCGCCCGCGTCGATGACAAGCCTCTTTCCGCGCGTGACGTCAGACGACTGCTTGGCGCGCGCATAGGGCCGGAAACCTTGGTCGTTCTTTCGCCGTTTTCCGGAGCGCCGCTGCGTTCCCAGATCTCGTTCGTCGTTGATCATCAGCTGATCCATCGGTTTTACGACCCGGAACTGGATTGCGCTTTTTATCTGGCATGGTGGGAAAGGCAGCTCGATGCACCGCCGTCTTTCTACTGCCCCAAGGCCAATGTCGTTGTCAGCGACGAGACTTTGGCCGGTATGTTGCCCTCTCTTATTCTGGGCTGGTATCTCGGCATGCCCGAGCACGCCGAGATGATCGCCCAGGCGCAGGCTTTCGAGGCACGCGACTACGGCCTCGGCAAGGCCTCCTCGCTCATGAGCGAGGTCAACGCACCTTCAGCTCCCCTGCCCGCCGTTCCCGATGCCGCATCTGCCGACATGATTTCCGAGTCTTGGGCGTTTCTGCACCAGCATCAACCGGCGGGGCATATCCCAGCTGACGCGAGCAAGGACCTCAAGCCATCGGGTAAACTGATCGATCGGCTGCGCTCTCTCGTCAAAAAGAAATAACAACCGCCCTATCCTCAGGAGCAGATCATGTCGCGCAGCCGGTCCCGCATTCAGTCTTTCGTTCGTTTCGGTTCAGTCTGTCTCTTGCTGGGCAGTGTCTCGCCCCTGCTCACAGCCTGCGGCGACAGCGAGCCCCAAAGCTTCGCGCCGCTCGACTATAGCTATCTGAGCAAGATGCATCTCAACGTGGCACATATTGAAGTCGTGGATTCTGCGCCTCCCGGCAGCACACCCGGCGATATCTCCGCCAAGGCACCCACGCCCCCTCAGCAGGCGCTTGAGCAGATGGCGCGTGACCGCCTTATTGCAAGCGGTTCGGAAGGCAATGGCACATTCACGATTACCAAAGCCAGCATCCTTCACGCACCTGGGGGAACGCTACTCGGTGAGCTCGAAGCGCATGTCGATCTTTCCGCCCCCTCCGGCGGTCGCGCTGGCTACGCCCTGGCCCATATCACCCGCAGCCTCAATCCCGGCGACAAGGATCCGGAATCCCGCGCGGTCCTGTACGATCTGACCACCCAGATGATGCAGGACATGAATGTGGAACTTGAATTCCAGATCAAGAAATCCCTGCATGACTGGCTGGTCGACGCCAGCGGCGCCCCGCTTCCGGGAGCTATCACGCAACAGGACATCGGGCCGGGCACCGCACTGCCTGCTCCGGCTGCGTCCAGCGCCGTCACGAGCGCCAATGCGCCAGTGGCTGCACCGGCCACCGCCAGCGCGACGCCGGCTGCGTCTGTCAAATCCGTTGCACCTCAGGAGCCGGACGCCATCTTCCCTCTGGGAGATGACGCTTCTTCAGCAAGTGCGCCTGCGGCAACACCTGCTGTCAAATCCCCCAAGCCCGGCACGCTCTCCCTGCCCTCCAAACATTCCTGAGCCAGCGCTATCAGGCCAACCGGTGTACGCCTGACCCGTCTCACCGGTTGGTTCTTCAGAAAGCCGCTTGCATTTCCCCCGGCAATCGCGAAGAAGGAAGTTGCGCCCAGGATATGGGAATCACGCAGTGTTGTTCTGTCAGGAGCACAGATTGAGCGCCCATTCATCCTCACGCCGACGCTTCGTCAGAAACGCAGCGGGCACGACGGCCTTCTTTCTGCTTGCCGGACAGGAAATTCAGGTACCAGCCTTTGCGGCCTCCGCCAGCAAAGAGGAAGGCAAGCGCTTCTTCTCCCCTGCTGAACATCGCTTTCTCGATGCCGCCTGCGATTGCATCTACCCCAATGACGCCTATGGCCCTGGTGCAACTGCACTGGGCGTGCCGACATTCATCGACAGGCAGATGCAAACTCCCTACGGCCGCGGCGAACTCTGGTACATGCAGGGTCCATTTCAGGATGGCCCCGCCAATCTTGGCTATCAGCTCCCCCTGGCACCTTGTGATCTCTATCGGCAGGGTATCGAAGCGGCCAATCACTACGCTAATGCAGAGCGTGGTAAGGATTTTGCCGACCTGACGCAGAATATCCAAATTGAACTTCTGAGCGCGTTCGAAGGTGGCGCGGTCCATTTCCCCGCCTTCAATGCCCGTCTGTTTTTCGAGCAGCTGCGCCGCAACACGCTCGAAGGCGCTTTTGCCGACCCGATCCATGGTGGCAATCGTCATATGCAAGGCTGGATGTTGCTGGGCTTCCCCGGCTCACGCGCCGATTTCATGGACTGGGTCAATCAGGAAGGGGCGGCCTATCCCTTCGGTCCCGTATCAATCGACGGCCAGAAGGCCTGACCCCGTTTATTACCGAGTATCAGACGCATGACTTCAAAACGGACTGACGTTGTCATCATTGGGGCCGGCTGGGCAGGCGCCATCCTCGCCAAGGAAATGCGTGAGGCAGGGCGAAACGTCGTCATGCTTGAGCGCGGACCCGAGCGTAAAACAGCCGATGAGGGAACATATCCCGGCTCCATCGACGAATTGCGCGGGGCCATTCGCCATCGTCTTTTCCAGAACCCGGCCAAAACCACCGTCACCATCCGCAACACCATCAACCAGACAGCCCTGCCCTACAGGCAGCTGGCCGCATTCCTTCCAGGTGAAGGCGTCGGGGGTGCCGGTCTGCACTGGTCCGGTGTGCATTTTCGCGCTGCCCCCGATGACCTTCGCCTCAAAAGCCACGTCATCGAGCGCTATGGCGCAAAATTCATCCCGGAAACGATGAATCTGCAGGATTACGGCGTCACCTACGAAGAACTGGAACCATTTTTCGACAAGGCGGAAAAGGTTTTCGGCACTTCTGGTGAAGCTTATAAAATCAACGGGCAGATTGTCGGAAAGGGGAACGTTTTCGCCCCGTCACGCAGCGACAACTTCCCACTGCCTGCGATGCAGGATGTCTACACCGCCAGCCTGTTCCGAAAGGCAAGTGCGGAGGCTGGCTATCATCCTTATGCCCTGCCAGCCGCAAATGCCTCAAAACAATATACGAATACCTACGGCCTCCAGATGGGGCCATGCAATTTCTGCGGTTACTGTAGCGGTTATGATTGCTACATGTATTCCAAGGCATCACCCAATATCAATATCCTGCCCGCGCTCCGCAACGATCCCGAATTTACCCTGATTACCGATGCTCATGTGCTGAGGGTCAATCTGGACAGCGATCGCCGCAAGGCGACCGGCGTAACCTATCTCGACCAACGTGAAAACCACGAGAAAACCATCGAGGCGGAACTGGTCATTCTCGCAGCCTTCCAGTTCCACAATGTCCACCTCATGCTTCTTTCCGGTATCGGCAAACCCTATGACCCGGTCAGTAATACCGGCGTGGTAGGACGTAATTTCGTCTATCAGACCATCACAACGTCCCGGGCATGGCTTTCTGAAAAACAGTATACCAACCAGTTTGTCGGGGCAGGCGGCGCAGGCGTCGCCATAGACGATTTCAACAGCGATAATTTCGATCACGGCCCGCTGGGCTTCATCGGCGGGTCACCCATCTGGGTCAACCAGGCCGGTGTCAAACCGATCGCCGCCGCGATGACAGGCGGGGGGAAATCTGCCCCGCGCTGGGGAGCCGGCTACAAGGCGGGGCTTATCGACACCTACAGGCATTCGATGGCCATGGACGCACATGGCAGCAACATGGCCTATCGCGACGTCTATCTTGATCTGGATCCGACCTGGAAAGACAGTTACGGCCAGCCACTTCTGCGCATGACCTTCACGTGGAAGGAAAACGACATCCGCATGAACCAGTATGTCGTGGGCAAGATCGAACCGATCATGAAAGCCCTTGGGGCCAGACGCTACGAGCTGGGCAGGCTCGAACATGGGGAGGCCTTCGATACACGACGCTATCAGACCACCCATCTGGGCGGAGGGGCGGTTATGGGTACAAGCCCACAGGACAGCGCCCTGAACCGCTACCTGCAGAGCTGGGATGTCTCGAACGTTTTTGTCATCGGCTCCAACGCCTTTCCCCAGGGCATGGGTTACAACCCGACAGGCACCGTTGCGGCCCTGGCTTACTGGGCGGCGTATCATATCCGCACCCAGTATCTCTCACAGCCCGGCCCGCTGGTCTCGCTATGATGAAGCGCCTGTCTTTCCTGCTCGCCACGGGCTTTACCCTCATCTGTACATTCGCGGTCCCGCCGATGGGTCACGCCCAGACTACCGATCACCGCGGCCTGATCGATCAGGGACGTTACGTGGCCGAGGCGGCCGATTGTTCGGCCTGTCACACCCACGACCCTTCTGCCCCCTATGCGGGTGGCAATCCTTTCGTCCTGCCAATCGGCACACTCTATGCGCCCAACATCACACCCGACGCGCAGCATGGGATCGGCGCCTATACTGAAGCCGACTTCACCAGAGCCCTCCGTCAGGGCATCGGCAGAAACGGCAAACCCCTTTATCCGGCCATGCCGTTCCCGTCCTACGCGCGCATGACCGATGCCGATATCCATGCGCTGTGGATCTATTTCCGCGAGGGTGTCGCGCCACTCGCCAAAGCCCCGCCAGCAAACACCATACCCTGGCCGCTCTCAATGCGCTGGCCCATGACGCTATGGCGCTGGGCCTTTGCGCCCACGCCCAAGGCTGCCATGGCCAATGCTGACCGCTCCTTCGCCTCCGCTGAGATCGCGCGCGGGGCCTATCTGGTGGAAGGTCCCGGTCATTGCGGGGCATGCCACACGCCCCGTGCCCTGACCATGCGGGAAAAAGCGCTCTCCAGCGATCAGGGCGCCACCTATCTGGCAGGTGGTGGCGCCGTCGATGGCTGGACGCCGGTCAATCTCCGGCAGGACGACAGAACAGGTCTGGGGCGATGGAGTGAGGAGGACATTGTGGCCTTCCTTGCCACCGGTCGAAACCAGCATGGATCGGCATTCGGTGGCATGAGCGAGGCCATCGTGCATGGCACACAACATCTGAGCGATGCCGATCTCCACGCCATTGCGCGCTATCTCAAGACGGAACTCCCAGCGCGCAAGAAAGAGACACCATGGCAGGCCGATATGACCGTAGCCAATGCGCTGCATGAAGGGCATCTGCCGGATCATGGTGCACAGGTCTATGTCGATCGGTGCGCCGCCTGTCATCGGACCGATGGACATGGCTACGCACCAGCCTTCCCGCCTCTGGCAGGTAATCCTACACTTATGGACAAGAATCCGGGATCGCTCATTCTGATCGTCCTGCGTGGCGCAAGCGTACCCGCCACCGCCAAGGCGCAATCATCACTGACCATGCCGGGATTTGGTCACGTCCTGACCGATCAGGATATTGCCGATGTCGTGACATTCATACGCCATAGCTGGGGTAACACGGGTAGCGCTGTAACGGCAGACGATGTCCGCTCTTTCCGGGCACACAACGCCGAGTGGATCAGGAACACGGCGTCCAATCCACTGAACTGATATTCCGGCACTGAAGATATGCGCGAATCATCTTCAGCGGCCTCAATAGAGAAACCGATAGATTAGGCCCCCCTGAAAGCCCCGCCCACCGGCTGTCACCTCTCCCGCCTGGCGGGCCATATAAGCGCCTCCGCCACCTGCCCCATATTTGGTGGCAGTCAGACCGAGCAACGCCCCTGCCTTGCCACCACCGCCCCATGGTCCATCGGCACCGTTCCCGGCGAAAACCAGATTGCCGAACTGCCCGTCACTGCCCGCGCCTCCATACTGATTCCATAGAATGCCTCCTGCGGCACCCCCGCCGCTGCCGCCGCAGGAATTGCGTGCGGCAGAAAAATATCCAGCTTCTCCCCCATCGGCAGAGAGAAGGGGCTGGCCGCCATAGGTTACGTAGCTCGGCCCACCTTTCTGATCCGGACCGCCGCCCAGACCGATCGTGACCGACAATGTGCTGTCGCGCGCCGGATCAAGCGCATAGATCCCCCATGCATCGCCCCCGGCACCACCCCCCGCTCCCGAGAAAGCCCCGGCATCAGGAGAGATAACACTGCAAGATGCACCGCCACCGCCCGCGCCAATAAGCCGCAGCTCAACCTGTTTCGCCCAGTCCGGAATAGTCAAAAGACCGCTCGTCGCGCAAACAGCGTAAGGCTGACTCACTTGCTGGGCAAAATCCATCGTCGCAAACTGGGTCAGATGCGGCATGAACGCTGCCCCCGGCTGTGCCACAACCCCCGACAGGGTTTGTGCGCCAGCAGGAATTGTCACCTCATAGAGGGGCACAACCACAGCACCGGCGACGGCTGGCGAATCAAAAGCCATGACAAACGCGATGCGCCCCGTCCTGCGCGTAGGCAGCGCCTTACCGCGGTTATCAGGCCCCGCCATGGTCTGGTCCGGCTGATCGGCATTATAGAAAGGCAGAACATCCGGACTGTCATCCTGCTCGCTGCAGATCGCAAAGAGCGTTAACGTAGCACCAGTCAAAGAAACAGAAATCTGCTGGACTTCGTCGTTATAAAACAGGCTCGGAACAATCGCAGGCGCCGCTGCGAGCCCCGCAGAAACACTTCCGATATGGGAGCCATCCAGCGCATAGGGCGCGATGATCGTTCCCGGCCCGACAGAGACCGACAGATCCGATGACGAGACCACACAAGCAAGACCCGACGCCATAACCGTCTGGCTACCCAGCAGGATCTCTGCAAGTCGTCCCACACCTTCCTTCGCGTAGCGGCCAAGACGCAGGAGATCCGTATCAAAGGGCACGGCGCCTGAATAGATTATTGGACGATCCATTAAGCTTCCATCCTTACCCATGCGATCACGCCGCACGCCTTTACCGCCTTGATTGCGGCATACAGTTCAAATTGCTGAACCGGCAGTTTCGGAAAAACCTCAATGACAAACTGCCCGCCATGTCGCGTCCCATACCGACTGCGCACAGCGCCATAGCCACCCAGATGACACCATGCACCGCAATCACGCGCTGTCCCCGTTTCGATGATCCGAGGGGCTGCACCAGAGATTTGACGCACAGCCTCCGACACCGCCTGTCGTGTGTTGCGTGGCGCTACCAGATCTGCAGCAATGCGTCGGCGCAGATGGCTGTCCTTTTCCAGAGGCAGGCGCGCAGTTTTTCCGGATCCGAAATAATCAATGAGCGCCATATCTAGAAAGGCACCACTCATCGTCCCAAGGCGTGTCTGGGCTCGCACAACCCCCATCAGCTGCCATATATAGGCCAATACCGCTCCGAGCCCGGTCAGAAGCGCCTGCAACACCGGCGCTTCTTCCAACTCATCGCCCCGATAGGCTGGAAACCATCCCTGCGGTAGCAGAAGGCGCATACGGCGGGCGAAATCGCGCGCCGTACCAGGCGCTATGCCCGTGTCATATAAAAGCTTCCGGTCGGTTGCCTGAAGCCCATCCAGATCCCGGTCTCGCAGAAGAGCCATCAGCCACCCACCTGCTCAACAGTGAATAGCGGGACGCGATAATCCGTGCCGTTCACATTCAGATGCAAAAAACCACCTTCTGCCCTCGCAGGTACCGCAGCTCCCGGGCTGGCAACGGGCGATGACATCTGTATTTCTCCACCCGCAGCAGGATAAAGGCCGAGATTGGGCGATCCGCCATCACCCTTCTGCACATATAGTCCCGCAGCAGCGAGGCCACTGCCGGCCTGTATATTGAGCGTATTGGTGGGCGACGGATTGGATGACACAGAAAAGAGCAGCTGCCCCGCCATATTGGTCACAAGCAGACCATCATCCGAAAACTGCACACGCTGGCCGTTTGCAGTGCGCGTCACCGTTGAAAACAGCATGGCCCCGGCATCCAGCCCCTGCACATGCTCCCGGGTCTCTGGTGTGCGCCACTCAATGCCCTGGTTACACGCCATCGAGACCGCGTTTCCATAGCCCCCGTCATTACCATTCGTTCCGGCAAGCGACGTGTTGCTGAACAGAATACCGGTTTTCCAGGAATCAGGATTGTTGACGAACACAATCCCGGCCTCACAATCAGCCGTTCCTTCGGTCTGCCCTCCACCAGCACCAATCTGTATGGCGTAAGTGCCGCCACCACAATTCGGATGATAGGGAGTCGATACACCGTAAGCTGGTCCGCCCAGATTGACGGCCTCAAGCTCCATGACAAAGCTCGGCTGGTAATTGACGCCCGGCATACGCCAGGCCTCACCGTAATAAGCATAGGCTGTGGTCTGGGTCGGGCTCGTCGTATCATCAGCGATCCCCCAGGCTGCCATCCCGATCGAACTGGGAACATGACCCAGCTTGTCGCGTGACTTGAGTGCATCGGACGTACGCGATCCTGCAACAAAGGCACCGTTGCCAAACCGGGCGAGGCATGCCGCCTGGGCATTTTCCAGCGCCCAGGGCCCGATGGACGTCGTCGCCATCAACGCTGAAAGCCAGTCCTGTCGGTCTACGTCACGCGTATTGAGCGCCGGATAATCGGCGGCAGCGCCGATAAAGAACCGGTCGCCATAGCGACTGACCTTAGCACCTTCCTCGGCGAAGAATTCACCGCTGGCCGGTGAGTCGGCTGGTGCGCCGGCAATCTGGCTTGCTGTGGCATTGAGCGTCTCGACACCATCTGATGTCGCAACGACAAGAACTTCCGCCCCACCGATAGAGGGGATTGGAAAATAACTGTTGAATTTCGGCATTACCCCTCCTGAACGATCTGTACGGAGATCGTGCCTGGGAAAAGCGATTGACTGGCTTCCCCCACAATATCTTCCTGCGCGTTATTCAGACGTATCTGTGATATCGACAGCACCGCATCACCTGCCGCCGCATAGGCCACATAGCCAAGCCGACTATAGGCGTAGCCGCCCCCGATACGTGACGCCCGGATATCAGCGCTGATGGCCTCGAGCAGAGTACGCTGCACCGTATCGGCATCAGCGCCGAGAGTTATGCTCACAACCATTGAAACCGAGACAGAAAACATGACGGGTCGCTGGACGGCAAAGCCAACACCAAGAGCCTTGCAGGCATCAACCTGAGCATACACACGACGCAGCACCTGATCAGGCACGGCATCACTCCCATCGTCGACAACAACCGTGAAATATCCCTGACGCGTCGTTCCATCCGGCGCCGCACCATCGAAAATTGCATAGTCCAGATTATTCTGAGTTTCAGCGATGGCGCTTTCCACCGCGGCCCGTGAGGCGCTTGCCTTGGCGGCAAGCCAGAGCGGGAAACGCTGCCGAAGCTGGGCGTCAGTCTCCTGATCTGCCCCATTGGCAAAAGCGGCTTCATTGGTGACGATATCAATTCCGGCAACCGGCGTGCCCATAAGCGATATGGCACCTGAAGCAACGTTACCCTGAACGCCCTCCAGTAGGGCCTCTACGGGCAAGGTAAGCGAGGCTACGCCAGTCGGGCGGACATACCCCCGCGTCGCACTCGACCAACGTTCGTGGGTCGTATCGGCAATAACCTGAAACGTCACAGCCGCCGCTGTTCTTACCGTGACGCCCGGCCGCACCACAGCCGAGATATCCTGAAAGGAAAAACAGGTCATGGTGACGGATCCCAGCGCCTTCACGCCGGGCAGTCGTGTCATGCCAAAATCCCCGACGAAGCTGTCGCAGTCAGCGCCACTCGATGTCGCAAGCCGTGTCCGACACAGCACCTGCATCAGCATGTATTGCAGCCAGAGCCCAAGTCCCGAAACGCTCTCGACAAGCGCACGCCCTGGCGTTCCTATATCGAGTGTCAGTTTTCCTGCGCAGCTCGCTTGCGCCGTAACAACCGCCGTCTGAACAAGGGATGAGAAAGAACGCAGAGAAAACGCCATGAGCTTCCTGATTCCATGCCGGCGCGAGCCGAGCTGGGCTCAGATCGTGCCATCCTGATTGAATGTGAATGTCTGCCGGTCTGATCCATCGCGCCCGCTATAGGTGATCGTGCACAGATAAGTGCCCGGCGCCTTGGCCTGCAGTTCGACTGTCACGGGCTGGGTCTGATCGACACCGGCTTCAAGGCCGAGCTGGCTTATAATCAGTCCCCGCGTCTCGACCTCGGCGATAGGCATACCGATACGGGCAAGCAGGCCAGCCCCATAATCGACATGCCAGAGATAGGCACCGGGGTTTGTACACAGTCGGCGCAGGATGGATTGTCGTGTTAGCAGATCTCCCGACGCCTCGCGCAGGCTGCCAGCAGGATCACAAAACAGATCCTCGCCAAACACGTGATAAAAATCGCTCATCCGACAGGCTTTCCCGTCATCCCGTTGGCATAGTGGTGCACATGGGCGTCGAGACTATGCAGATCTGTTCGCACATCACCGCCCAAAACAGAAAGGTTACCCCCCGAAATCCGTACACCCGCACCGGATATCTCCAGTCCATTTTCTCCCAGACTCATCTGCACTGTGCCGGCACGCAACACGATGGATGATTGCCCGATGATACAGCGCAAGTTCCCTGCACCGAATGAGACACCCTCGCGCTGGATATGAAACCAGCCCCCTTCCCCGGACTGGCCCTGCCCCTCTTCAGAGGGGGCACCGCAACCTGTACGCACAAGCAATTCCCCGGGCTGCGCCACCTTGCCTGTCTGGGGTGAAATCGCGGGACCAGCCACCACGTCGAAGAGTACCGATGTGATGACGAAGTTTTCGCCATCCCCCTCAATCGGCATCAGCAGAACATGAGTGCCGATCGCGCAGGGACATGACAAACGCAGGTCGCCAACTTGTGTCAGCGCCGCATCGGGCAGCCAGCCCGTTTCAGTATCATCAGGCTGCAGACGTACCTTCACCGCATGACTGGAGGGGTCTACCGCGCAAACGATCCCATGCACCGCATGGGTTACACGCATCTGATGGGCTGCTGCCCATACCGGATTATCCATCATAACCCCTCAGAAAATACGGTCCCGAAGCGTGACTTCCTGCCGATATCCCTGGGAGAGATCGAAAAAATGATCGACCGCATCCACCGCCAGTGTCCTTGGTCGATCTATCATCTCTCCTCCCAGCTTCATGAAATGACGCGGCTCAAGCCCCGCAATGGCTGGCAATGAGAGCCTGGCTTCACAGGCATGAGAGACGATCCGACGGTGCTTCCCCTGCGCCAATCGCCTGATATCGTCCATGCGCAGACCAGGCCCCCGAAACGTATAAAGCGCTGCACCCGATGCAGGGGGCTCTGTGGAAAATTCCTGCCCATCATAAAAAATTTCGCTTCTCGCGCGCTGGCGCGAATCCCATGAGCGCACACCGACCGATACCGCCCCACTCAGACCGAAATCATAACGAAAATGCTGCATCGTCATGCCGTCCGGTTCAAAGATCTGACCACTATCGGCACCTGATGGACGGTTGATAATAATTGCTCGTCCACGGGCCTGACATTCATAGCCGTGATCACGCGCCAACGAAAAAGCCAGATCGAAAGCCGTCTGATAGCGATGCTGCGCACTGGCCGACAAACGTCTGTGCTCCAGCTGCCAGAACTGCCCGCAATAATAATCACCAGCGATATCGTTCCCGTTCAGGTCGCTCTGGAACTCCAGTCCGGCAGCCTGCGCTGCCTGCTGGACAATCTCGATAGCTGTCTGATTATTCCATGAGCGTGTGAGACGCGTATCCAGCAAAAAACAGAGATAGTCTCGACACTCCAGACGAAACGATACCGGATCATTCTCTCGCGTTATGGCGTCCAGTGCCCCGTGAAACACGCTACGCCATCCAGCCTCGCCCGCAAGGCGATCAATCACCTGTAAATCTATATCCGGCCTGTCAAAACCACTTCGCCCGGTGAGGTGGGAAAACAGGGCAGATCCATCCTGTGCGGCGATAACGATGTGCGCCGTGTCGCACCGTTCATATCGCGTGCATTGCAGTCGGAAACCGCAAACATGCACACCCTCTGGGCTCGTTCCATCGAGAAGAAGTCGAACTTGCCAGCTTCGGATCCTGCCCGTCATACCTCTGGCAACCCTCCCGTCTGTCCAACTGACGCCTCATCCGGCAGCAGGATCTGCACCGGCACCTCAAAGCCGGACAGATCCGGGTCGCTCATCCCGTTGCACGCGGCAATCCGCCACCATTGCAAGGCATCACCAAAATAACGGACCGCCAGATGGAAAAGAGACACATCGTCGCACGTGACCTGTATCTTCATCGCAATTCTCCCGCTTCATATTCATGACGGGTCGAAACCCAACGCCATGATTTCAACCGGCCAGAGTGCGCAGTGCCCGGTTCGCGTAACTACCGGCCTCGACGCCCAGAACAGACGCCCCGGCATTTTGTGAAAGCAGGGACAGAGCACCCGCGCTATTCACTGCGCCAGCTTCCATCGCCGCTCCAGCGTCCTGCGTAACTTGTCCCAGTTCACGAGCGGCAACGGAAAGAGGCGCCATCACCGAAACTGCCGCCGTTGGCACCCGCGATACAGACATGGCCGTCTGCCAAAGCGCGCTTGCCTTACCCAGAGCAGCCTGCGCACGCGCCACCCCACCACCTGCGCCCAGAACCTGCGCAACCGGCATGATTTGACCCGTCAGTGAGGTCAGCATGGTCGTACCAACCCATCCAGCCTCCGACATCTCCCCCAGCAGGCCCGCTATCATGCTCAAACCGCTACCCAGATCAGCCCCCGCTATTTCCCCCATGCTCAGGGAAATAGCGGGCGGCAAAGCCTCGCGCTCCAGCACAAGCCTGTAAGGACAAATCGTGCCCCGCGCCTGATACGACCAGGTAAATTCGGCAATCCAGACCCTGGCCGATAAATCCGCAACCGAGAAGGAAAGCGCTCGTGAAGCCTCACGCATGGCCTCAACCCGTCTCGCCCGCAGAGTCGCCAGGGGACCGACAAAGCGACCGGTCAAAACCAGTCGCGCGGGATCATTCCCGACAGCATCGATAACACGCCCGCCACCGAGAAGCCGATGGATCACCAGCAGTTGCCGGCCACCCATCACAAGCTCGTCCGGGACTTCCGCCCCACTGAGGATCAGATCACCCAGCACGACCGGTGCTGACCTGTCGATCAGGCCTATCGCCCCGAGGGCATTTTCCATCTCGAGAAGCGACACACCCATGCGTAACCCTCCTACATCAGCCCGATACTCATATTCGGATATTGAGGCGTGGCGATCTCATCAATCATCGCGCCGTAACTCCGCATGGATAGCGCGCGGGACATACTGGTCAGTATCGGCAGATATTGCCTATCACGCTGAGAGGATCGTTCGGCGGCGGCCCACCCCTCCTCATGCTGCAAATGCCCGGTTCGTCCAGCCCCGTTTCCAACAGAACTCCCCTTCGCACCCGGCAAGGAAAAGGGCGGCAAGACTGCCAGATCCCCGTCCCCAGAAACCGGTAGTCGCATTGCGGAAATACCGCGCTCCCGCAGTCCTGAGGGCAAGCGAATGACAGGGTGAGGCAGTTGCCGCGCCACAGCACCAAAGCTCGAGCCTTTCGGCCCGGTCCCTGATGCCGGAGATAACGGCATAACGCCGACAATTCGCCTGACATGCGCCCGCAGGCCTACCCCGGCATAACCTGTCAAACCGCCCCTGTCTGTGGACACAGAGGGCGTTTCCCGCGCACCCATACGCTGCAAATGCCCATACGATATCGAGCCAGATCGGCGTCGCAACGTAGTATCAGAAAACTCGACAGACTTCGTTGCCGCATCTGAATACCTGAAGGACGAAATATCAGAACGGACCGGCATAACAGATGAGAGAACAACACCCCTTCCAGCTTCCGACATGGCCGGGTGACCAATCAAGGGTTTGAAAGGACCCAACAGATGAGCCCCCGCAATGGCGGAAACGTCCAGCCCTCGCGATCTCCGCGCATCCGATACCTGCGATACCCCCGTGTTTCTCGCTCTGGTGGATAAGGACAGCACAGAACGCGACACTGTTCCCGCAGAAAAAAAAGCCGGAGCGCCGCTATCGCGTAATTGGCTCGACCGGGCCGAGAGGGCCTTGCGCCGCAGCGGCACAAACGAGTGGCTTCCCCCCGAACGTCTCAGCACCGAGAGCCATACATCCCCAACCTTGCCCCTAAATCCAGGCATATGAAACTGCATGATTTTTCCTCAGCGTCATCAGGCTCGGTCTTGCCGGTATGAGCACGCCTCCCAGTCAAACTGGAATCCGTCCATTTCTGCCATGACAATGCAGGCGGCCACACGTCTGGCCCGTGTCCACCCCATGACGACCGACCACGGCACCCCGTTTTTCACGAGATAAAGCGTCTCACGAAAAACAGGGTGCCGCGTCAGTTTTTTGCTGGCGCCATAACGGCGTCATTTTCTTGCACCGCCCCGTCATAGACAGATTGCAATGCTGCAAGCCCATCATTGCCAATCCTGCGCGCCAGATCCTTGATCTCGTCCTTGGTCTGGGGCATCTGCACCGGCACACCATCAACGGCGCGAACCGAACAGATCATCTGTGCATAGGCCAGCCAGGGTGATGCCGAAGGTCCGGACACAGCGCTCCCCGCCGCCTCGATCAGATCAAGCATGTCGCCCGGATCGAGTTCGCAAAGGCTGAGCTTGCGTCCCGAACCGAATTCCAGTGTCTCAGGCAACATACTCAAGATATCTTGCTCCTCAGCGAGGCATAGAATTGCACATGCTGGTGAATCATTCCCTCCGCCTGCCAGCGATCCGTCTTCAAGGACAGCGATACACCGCTATATTCCCAGGTGCTGGTCGTGCCGTCCGGCTCACGGATATACTGGTAAAGCGTTCCGCTCCCGATACTACCAGCATTCCAGAAAGCGGCCTCGATCGCTGCCACCAGACTATCGAGATTGGCATTGGCTCTGGCAATCGTGAAAATCCCGCGCCAGCCGCTGGGTGTATTGAATTCAACCGGCAGTCCATTCAGCGGCGTGGCCCGCTGAATGATCGTATGTTGCTCTGACTGGAACCCGGTCACATCACGCAAATCAATGCGTGAACCGTTCCAAAGCAGCGTGATCCTGCAATCCCGCCCGATACTATAGGGGTTCGCCATCAATCACACACTCCCGCTGGCAGTGCTGACGCTTACCGAAGCGCCTCCCTGCAGGTTGATGATGAATTTTTCATTGATGCCCTGGTACTGCACCTGCACATCAGCCTGCACATATCCCGTCGCAATGCGCTCAGTGGGATTATTCGTCGCATCGCAGATCACCGCGTAAGGCAATCTGCCTCCTGTCACACCGAGGATGTTCTGCGACAGCAGGCCCGAGAGAAAGCCAAGAAGCGAGGCACGAATATTACCAAACAGTGTATCGTTGATCACACTGCCAACATACTGCCCCATCGTCCCCTGAAGCGCGCGCGCTAGGTAGTTTGTCAGGCGGGTATAGGCATCGCTCTGAATCGCCACATTCTGCGAAGTGTTATGGCCTGCCCGTATCGACCAGTATTGCCCACCCGGTGACGGGTTGCAGATGACGTCAATCCCGTTCTCGATCAGCAGCCCAAGCTCGGCCAGCGTATAACCAAAGCGCGTCGCCTCAAGACCATTTTTCTGGCTTCCCACAATCCCTGTCAGGGGCTTGTTCAGTCCCGACTGCTCCGGCGAAAGCGCAGCCAGCTTTGCCGCTGCAAAGAGCGCAGGGCTGACAAGCTGCAACCCAAGCGTGTCGTCATTCCACCACAGCCAGTCGCCATGCATGTATTTCAGTGCGTGAGACGATAGCCCGAGTGCCATTCTCGTCTGGACGGCCTGCGCCAACGTCTCGCTTTTCGGGCCCGATACAACTGCGTATAGCCCTTGATCCTGGCCAAAGCCCAGCATCGGCACCATAAGGGAGGTGTCCCCGACACCCGCGCAGGTGACAACCGAACACCCCTGACTGGTCAGGGCATAAAGCCCGGTTCTGGTATCCGACGCGCCAACAAAACGTCCCGGACCCGGCTCCGCACCGTCACCGCCACCACCAAGCTGCACAACGCCCGGATCGCCAATCGCCGTCTCGGC
The DNA here is from genome assembly GCF_030263835.1 of Asaia sp. HumB. NCBI lineage: Bacteria > Pseudomonadati > Pseudomonadota > Alphaproteobacteria > Acetobacterales > Acetobacteraceae > Asaia > Asaia sp. HumB. The sequence goes on from NZ_JARPML010000002.1 coordinate 1,128,128, forward strand.
CGACAGGTCGATCTGCACGAGCGCACGGGGGTCGGCAGCAAGCGCCGTCTGCAACGCAGTCCAGTCCCCGCCTGTATAGGATGAAACCCCCAGTTCCTCATGAGCAACCGTCAGGACAAACATCCCGTCACGATAGCTCTGCTTTGTCAGGGTAGCTGAAATCCCGTTGCCAGCCGACCCCGTATAACATGCCGTGATACGCGCATTGCCAAGGGTGCCGCGCGCCGGCGTATCTGTTCCATCAGTTACACGCACCAGGCAAAACTGGTTCGCACCCTGATGCACGGCAATATCCACCGCCACATTCAGGTTGGACGCCCAGCCCCTTTTGCCGGCGAAGATCTCACGACATTGCGCAACACTTCCGACAATCGTCGGTACGTCCTTCGGCCCCCATGACGCGCTCCCCACGAGGCCAAGCAACCCGGATGAGATTCCCGCGATAACAAGCGTCTCGGGCTGGGCTATCTGGATATAGAGATCAGGCACAGAGAGCGCAGCCGTATTCAGCGTGCCACTCTGTATGAGTTGTGGCATGAACATTCCTTCCTGTTTTTTTGAATACCGTCTTGCGGGAGGCAAGCGATCCGACGCAGTCCTGGCCGCAAGGCAGACACTGCAAAGCCGAAAGTCCGGGAAAAATAATCCTCGGGTCAGCCACATCCATCAAAGGACGACGTCTTGATCACTGTCCCATCCGGCCTCAACCGCCAGCCGCGATAGGCAATCGGCATGTCTTCCAAAGCTGCCAGCGCATCCAGGCTGCCCACAGGCGTTTCACCGCGCGAAAGATCGGGCGGCACATCGAAGGGGAATTGCGTCCCCCCTGCCTGCATCCATCCCCCGCCCGCGAGCATTCGGGGTGACCAGACAGACGCATGATCATCCCAGATCGCTCGGAGCAGCACATCCCGACGGAACAGGTTCTGGGTCTGCATCGCATCCCGGTCTTCTTCACCCTCGAAAACGAGCTGGGCAGCTGTCCCATCAGGCAAAGCCAACCAGTCATCAGGTAGAAGGCGTTCTGTAAGAAGCCTGCCCAGTGCCTCACATGTGCACTCGCTATCCGTCCAGATCGACACCCGGAAAAGCTGGCTCTGCCGCCGCGTCAAACGCCTGGAACGGGCATACCCGCTCACCCCACCTTCAAGAGCCCCCGAAGAGACACGCAGTGTGCCTGCCTCGACGTCACATCCAGTCATTTCTGCGGCGAGCGCCTGCACGATATCCTGCGCCGAATCCCGATCCTGAACGACATATCGGGCAGAAATATCCGAGCCGTCATTTCTGGACCATCGCAGCGATACCACCCCCGGCGCGGCGCGGCCGGCGATACGTGCAATCGTCGCGACACGCCCCCGCACATCCAGGGTCACATCAGGCGGTAGATAGAAACTTTCAGCCCAGACATCACCCAAAGGGACAGGCAAGCGTTCATAGCGACCCGAAACCAGCGTTATCGTTACGTAGCTGACCGCCTCCCTGAGCGAAGGTGAGGCAAACAGATCCGAGGGCATCAAAGCCCCGGCCCGGAATATCAACCGTCCCTGAGCCAGGCCGGTCGAAGGCTCTGCCACAAGCGCGAAACGCGCGGCGCAGCATAGAGCAAGCCCACGCGCGACAAGAAAAGCACCTGCCATGATCAGACCTGCTGCATGGATAAAAGCGCGCGGGTTCCGTTCTGCGACAGCTCGACGGTATCGACCAGATAACACGCGCCCTTCTCGTCCAGGACCTGCATATAGGGCTTCAAACAGAAACCCGGCATGACCGGCAAATGCAGCATATAGCTTCCTGACCGCAAGGCACCCGGCATACCGCTATGCCGATCCTCGCCCTTCCCAGTCATCCACAGACTGGCCGGACAATGATCGACCAGCAGACCCTCTGCTCCACGCATCCCCATGACCGATATTTCGCGGTTGCACGCGACAAAGAGTGCTGGCCTGCACGGTTCCATTTCAGCAACGAAATAAAACCGTTCACCCAGCGCGATATAATCACCAATAGCCAGATCCCGCGCATCGCTCAGCCCGAGAGTCATGACCTGACCCCATCCCTTCGGCTTGCGCATACGAAATCCCGCATCGACATCAAGGCACAGATAAGCGGCTCCTACCGCATGACCCAACGGCGTAAGCGGGTCAGTAACCCGATATTGGCGTCCCATGCGCCCGATGCGGCGTGCAACCTGCGCGAACCCGGATGACACACGCTTCTGAAGCATTTGCATGGTTCATCTCCCGAATTCTCTGAGGTGTTCTGCTGCGGTGACGCGCGCTGTCACAGGGCGATCAGAGCATGGTCCTGCATATCGGGGCCCGGTGCCACACCCAGAAAGCCGCACACCCTGCGCCGCCACCAATCAAGCAATCTGACGCGCTCGGATAATTCACGCGTATTACGCGTCCATACCGAGGCCACCTGCGTATCCAGTGTATCGGAGGCACGAGAAATCGCCCGCTCCATTTGCAGCAGTGTCGCCAGAAAATAGCGCATGCGTCGGCGCTCGGAGGGCGCAAGCGTGTTCAATCGGAACTCCAGAGTTCCTGCACTTTGAAAAAACCGCCAGGAACTCTCTCCCGACCCGACATCACCAAGGGCTGCATACCCGCAGAAGCGGCGGATTTCGGTTTTTTCTTCATCGGTGAGTTGGTCACCGGATGGCGGTACGCCGCCACACGACATATCATCCTCCATCACACCGCTCCCGTCTGAAAGTCCGGCCGGAGGCTGACCGATCGACATGGCAAGACCTCCCCTGCTCATCAGCGAGCGTCCGTGCCGAGACTCTCGATCACCACACCGCGCTTGAGATAGGCATTGGTCGCTGTCGGGATGATGGAGGCATCGGCCGTCACATCTGTCGGCAAGGCAAAACCACCAATCCAGTACCATGACTGCGCGATAATCTGTTTCAGACGATCCAGCGGCTCACGGGTGACCATCGCCACACCGTCCACAATGTCGACAAGCGCCCGCTCGGCATCGGGGATATCCGAATGACCCACACAGGCGCAGTCCCCCTCTACCAGAGCCCCCTGCCCCAGAAGCAACGCGCGATGAATTGGCCCGCCACCCAGTGAGGCCTGCTGCGGCGCTTCGGTCGTCGGCACAAAACGCACACCCAGCAATTCAATTACCTGCCCGGACCGGTACTCCTCAGACCCATAAGCGCCGCGATAGAGATACTTGAAATCGGCATCCCTGAAGAGCGAAAGCAACTGCAAATCATCAAGATAGCAATTATACGCGCCATCAATCATGGGCACGTTGTTACGTCGCAACGAAGCGACACCAGCCAGCACGTTCTGGATCCCGAGCGTATCACCGTCGGCCCTTTTAAGATCTGCCGTTGTGGCCTTGCCGTTAGGCCGCAGCACCAGCGGGGCAGTCGATGCAACAACCGCCATACCTGCCGTGGCATCCGCCACAGTTGCCGAGGTGGCAAGCTGTAACTGCCCGGAGATACCACCAGGCGCCGTCGAGACATTCACAGCGTCCGGAACGGCGCCGGCAACCGTGTAGACCCCGCTGCCAATGGTCACCGTCATGCCTGCACTTGCTCCGACAGGCCGCACAAGACCGGATACGATGACAAACTGGAAGCCGCGAATATCATCGACCGAAACCGTCGTGGTTTTCGCCGTCGCCGTTGTCGTCACACGCGTATTACCGCCCAGATAACCACCGACACCGCCAGAAACGCCGCCAAACAGTGCGTTACGAGCCAACCGGTCCAGCGACTGCATAGCCTGCATGCCATTTGTCTGCGCATTGGCCAGAAACTGCGAGGCAATGCCAACACCGGTCGTGACCATGTTCAGATCAATCGTATCGCCATACTGATTGATACTGAGAGTGTATTGCTCGACCGACCAGCCACTCGGTGACAGCCCGTTGTCGAAATTCGTATTACCCGAAGGCAGGAGTGGCGTCGTTACCGGTGATTTGAGGCTCTTGCGTGTTTTCGTCAGCGTCTCACCAATTGCATTGGGAAAAACCTCACGATCCGCAATTGCTCGAAATCCAGGGCGGGAATGAAGCCCCGTCTCGAACTCACGCGCCAGAAAACCCTGCTGAATGGCAGCACGAAGCTGCTCGGGAAAATTCTCGATACCCATATCTCTACTCACCCCAGACCCGTATTTCAGATAATTCCAGCAAGAAACTGCCGCTTGCGCAGGGCATAATCATGCGCGGGCAATTGGCGCGCATCCTGTCCCTGGGCTGGTGCCGGCTTCGGCACGATCCCGGCGCTTTCCTGCGCTTCGCCCGATAAACGCTGTCCCGTTTCCCGAAAAAGAAAGTGGCGCACCTCGCGTGCATCGCGCAGCGCCTTTTCAACGCCCTGCGGCGCCCCTTCTTCAGACCAGGTTATGGCAGAGCGATCGACATGCGCAGCAACCAGATCAGGGTCATAGGCCCCGAGCCGCGCAGCTTCAGCGCGCAGCGCCCCGGCAAGCACAGTATCGCGTGCGGCTGCCTTTACTCTGGCCAGTTCCTCCTGATGCGCCTGAACAAGGGAATCACGTTCAGCAGCAAGTTCAGCAAGAGAGAGACGAAGCGCATCGACATCATCCACCATGTCCATTTCCCCCTACAGGGTTTGTTTGGGCCGCCTCTGCAGCCCTGATTTCCGTCCACTCGGCAGCCGGGTCAGCAATGCCGGCAGCACTGGCATACAGCCGGGCCGCTGTTTCACGGCTCAGCAATCCCCCCGACTGCGCCGCACAAAGCCCCTGCGCGAGCGGCAGCAATTCCGATTCATCAGCAGTGAACCAGGCTGGCCAATGCAGCGAGAGTCCCTCCGCATCGAGATTCCGATAGGTTTTCGTCCCGATCTGTATCCCTTCGGGCATGACCGACGAGAGATGACAGAGCAGGCGATACAGTGGCAGCACACCACCCTCGCCATAGGCACCACGCAAACGATCAGCCATCCAGATCAGGGGCTGACACATCAGCTCCATGGCGCGGCCGGATTGTGGAGCTCCAAGACGGTCGCCGTGCATACGGTTACCGTGCAACTGCTCCAACACCAGCTGACGCAATTCACGGTAATGCGCCAGAACCGCACCGGCAGCAGCGCCATTGATTTCCAGCAGCTTGGCATCGCCTTCAGGCGGCAGGGTCAGGGCGGAGGCCGCCCCTCCCTGTCGTGCCATGCCCTCAGGTATGTCGGGCGTCTTGAGCACGAGCGTCGGATCGGAGCCGTATTTCAGTCCCCGCCCGGCTTGCGAAAGCAGATAATCGGCTTCGATGACCGTATCGATCGCCTTCTCGAAGCTACATTCCCCCTCAGTCTCGGCAGCGCCCCCACCAAAATTTCGGATCCACACAATCGGCACCACACCAAAACCGTGCTGATGCGACCGCTCTTCATCAAGTGGCGCATCCCCCTCCTGATCGACGGGATGGGGCACAAAAACCCGCACGCAATCACGGTCCCAGCATCGGTGCCACCAGAAGCGCATGGCCGCACGTTCAGGCGCGATGGCATAACCACTCAGCCGCAATGCCTGCCCGGTCACGACATAGCGCTCCGTCACACGCAGCAAGGCGCCTGCACGACCCCATTCAGGCGTCAGATAAGCTGTTTCCAGCACACGAGGCGTCGGTCTGGAGCCCACAAGCTCGATCCAAAGCGCCACCGACCCAACCGAGCCACGTATTGCTGCCTGCGTCATGAGTGACGCCAGACCAGCCTCACAGGCAAAACGGTTCAGGGCATCCGCCGTCTCCTTTTCACTTGAGACAGCAAGCGGCCAATGCGTATGGCCAAATAAAAGCGAGACCGCTTCATCAACCACAGTCCTGCACAGATTGGTCCGTACAGAGGGTCTCCGCTGGGAGAGGGGGATATATTCCCCCGCCACATTACGCTCCGTCGCAAAAGGATAGGGCAGAACATCATACTGCGTTCCATCCAGAACCCTTTGCAGGGCCAAAAGCCGCAGTGTCCTCGGAGAAAAACCCGGAGGAGAGGCATATCGTCCCTGAAGCGCCACCCAATCCATGTAACCTCCCTTATCGTGAAAGACTGAACCACCCCCGGTCCTGCCAACGGCCCGGCACTGCCTGAGGCTCGATCATCAGATCGCTCAGCGCCCAGATCAGCGCATCCGCGCGATCGGGCGAGGCTGCCCCGCCAAAGCCTCGGTTCGAGAAAAGACAAAGCTGCGACTCAAGAGCCGCAAAGCGCCCATGATGGATCACACGTCCCTGCTCATAGAGCGCCGCAACAGGCTCGGCGCGCGCCGCCTTGCCACGCGATGCCGTCACCATTCTGAGCGCAGCCCTGGGATCGACGCTTCTGAGCGTCGCTTCCACCAGAGCCCCACCAAAATTGCGTTCCGCCACAATCCTGTCTGCCTGCCAGAGCGCTGCCGCCTGTATGGCCCGACGTGCCCACCCCATGGGTGTGTCACGTGTGGAGCAATCCTCCAGCACATGCCCGATTCCATTGTGGTCGATGGCGGCCACAACAATACCGATTTCGTCCGCACCCAGATCCGAGGGCCCGGAGGCCCCTGAAGGATCGATCGCCACGACGACACGCTTCATCTGCCCAAGCAGGGCATCGCGATGCTGATCAGAAACCGGTTCAGCGCGCTGGAACATATCACCCCGCCAAAGCGCACCCTCGATAACGGTCTGATACTCCCCCAGCAGAAAACGCCTCCGATCGCGATCGGGCAGTGCATCCAGCTGGCCCAGATAGGCCTCGCTAAGATTGGCCCGGTTCTGCTCAGGGTTCATGACCATCGAGGCATAAAGCGAGGGGTCCGCATGACGCATCCCTGACCGTGGCTCGATGCCACTCTCGAAAACGGCGTATAACCAGTGATCGGTCGCAGGCGGATTGGCGTCGATATATTCCCGCGGCATCAATCCACAACGCTGTGCGAGACGCGTCAGCAACATGTTCCGCGCGCCATAGCTTATCTGACTGGCTTCATTCAGATAGATCGTCGCAAATTCCAGCCCGAGAATTTTCTCTGTCCGCGCTGAGTCATCCAGCCCCCCAAAGAGGATCGACGACCCGTTGGGAAACAGGATCCTGTTGCTCTGCCCGTCCCATTTGTACCGATGCTGCGGAAAGCAGCATTGCATCACTTTCGGAAACGTATCCTGGATGATGCTGGCTCGCAGTGCATTCTGGCGGTGCCTGAAGACGCCATGCCGCGAGTGCGGCTCCCGCAAGGCCCTGACAACCAGCGCCCGGATCAACACAAATGTCTTGCCCGAGCGCGATCCTCCGCGAAGAAATATGTGGCGGGCCCTTCCCCCGAGCAGCCGATTGGCCTCTTCCTGAACCGGTGTCAGCGCAAAACGCGACTCAGAGCGTGTCATCACCCTCGCCCAGGGTCAGTTCCGGCTCGGGCTCGTCACCTTTTCTTGGCACATCCCTGAAGCTCGCCGGGCGATGCGCCCGCAGAAGCATACGCAGCAACCCGTCGCTGTAGCGTTTGCGCGTCACCGGATTACCCTCGGCATCACAAACAAGCCGCCCCCCGTAAAGCACCGGCTCTTCGTAGCCATGGATGGCTCTCCGCCTGGCCTCAGCCTCTAGAAGATCTGTCGCCTCCTCCAGTGCCTGCTTCCATTTCTCACAAAACAGTTCATCGCCACGGCGCCAGTTATAGGCCGTCTTGCGATCAATTCCCGCGGCACGTGCCGCCTCCGAAACATTGGCGCTCTTTCTGAGATGATCGAGAAAGACGCTTTGCAAGCCCTTGCCTCTGGGGCGCCCCCGGATGGCGCTTCTGCTGTCCATTCCAACTCCGTTGCCTGAGCCTGAGGAGTGGTGCGTCGAAAAAAACCTGTCCGTGCCAATATCGAACCCGGCTCATGATAATACCGGATCCCAAATCGAGACCTGCCATGAGCCTGATAATGGCATCGCATACGCCTCGTAGCCTGCAGCATCAGGTATGACGCTGTGCTGACCCCTACCGTCACAATCACAGATGACATCGACGGCGCGACGCCAAGGATCCGATCCCTTCTCGGTCTTTCTCTGCCATCTCATGCCTGAGGCGCTGTCTGATCAACGCGACACAGGCAGGACGAACAGAGCCCAAGCGTACGAGGCCTGCCTTTTTGCGAAGGCAAGGCACTGCCCTTACCCTCATATCGCCCGAGGGCAGGTTCGCTTCTGCGATATCACTCCACCCCAAGGGCAGCTCCGCGCGATGGCGCAATTCCGAAGCTGCAATCACCGGGCTCAGAACAGCATTTTCCAAACCGGTATGCACAACGACAAACAGGTAATTTCTGCACACAACCACATCCCCGACGTTGATGTCGGGATTTGTCATATCTAATTATTTCAGCATGTATTATTTATACTATATTTTATGAATTTTTGCAATATTTTTTTTATTATAATATCCACAGAGCCATTCCAATGCGAGAGCACATTGTGCTGCGGTCTTGGTTCTCGCCTGCGCGCGTGCCCCTTCAGGGAAAATCAACCGTGCCATATCAGGAAAACTCATCTCCCTGATCAGCATCATCTCGATCCGGCTATGCAGGCTATCCCCCATGAGCATGTGGAGCTGTCTTAACCGCGCTGCGCACTTGCCCCGTCCGAGCATCCACGTGTGGATATCGCCTTTCTCCGTGGCCCTCCGCTCCCCTTGCGCTTCGACCACCCCCCTCTCGGCGTAGTCATATTCTGCGCGCCAACGTTGCGCCGCCGCCACCTCGTCGTCTCCGATATCGCCAGCCTTATACAGCCAGGCCACTGTCGACCACAGCCGAAGCGCCTCACCCTCCTTCCTGAAATGATGACGACACATCCTCTCAGGCGTTGGCATGTTCTCTTCCCGAACCCGATCCGCCTCGCTCTTCGTCATCCCAATCCTGCCCCCCCATATCCAGACGCCGCATAATTCAGCCTGACCTTCGCACCACTTCAGATTACCGGACGTGCCGCCCCATACCCGCAAACCTCGTGATAAGCCGGCGCTTCACCCTCGGGCCACAAAGCGCCCCAACTCACCTTGTGACCTGCCGGCAGCGCTCCAGACTCATCGCGGTCATACTCCAGGGCCACCACCCTGCATCGCGTGATTTCCGATGCACGCACGACCAGCTTGGAGATAGGCTTATTCACGTCTTGGCCGGATGATGCGCCATTTAAAGAACGCCCCCTTTTGCGCTCTGGCCTGAGCCCCACCCTCGCATGACGATCCATGCTCATGAGCATTCTCGCCAGTTCGGCACCGGTCGTGGCCCGACTGGGCTTTTCTGCGGACATTTTCATGATACCCACCTGATTCACCCCGAAATATGGCTAAATGCCATAAGTTCAATCATGCTTATGACTGATAATTCCCCTCTGGATTTGGCAATGAGCCATTGCTATGAATGCCTCATGGCCAAAAACAAACGTCCCGACTCGCTTGCGATCGTTCAACGCGCCATCGGGCGTCGTATCACCTGGGCAAGAGAACTCGTCTTTCCCAATCAGAGCGAATGCGCGCGCCTACTGGGCGTGGATGCCTCGACCCTGAACAAGATTGAGAAGGGCGATCGCGCGCCAAGCGTGTTCCTCATCATGTCTCTCTCCAATCGCTTACGGGTCTCGACCGACTTTCTCCTGAAAGGGGTGCTGAACGGTCGCACGGATGAAGAGATGGCTCTCCGCCTGGCGGCTCTGCACCCAGAGTTGGTACTCCAGCAGCAGGACATGGCGTCTCACATGGACAAAAGCACGCCTTGCGACATGCAAGAGGCGCCCAGGAAACAAGATCAGGACCATTCTTAGCGTCCTCGTTTTTATCGCACATCCGGAAAACAGCCTTCTTCGTACGCAGACATAGCGCCTGAAGCGGGACGCAGCAAGAACAAAACGAGAACATACGCGTTCTCAACCATTCCTTGCGCCTCGCGCCCTTGCGTTTTGATCAGCAACAACCGACCAGCTGCGCCTTGAAGCCGAACTGACTTCTGGACGATTAACGTCTTATTAATGGCATTGTGCCATAAAGTCAAGAATAGATTATGGCGATAAGCCACAAGACCGGTGCAGATGCGTTCTGCAACCATTCTCTAAAACAACATTTATGCGACATTTTATGTCAGCGCCTATACGATCCGAAGATGAGTAATCTGGATAAGTAATGATCAGCGTCAACGCTAGGCTATCATTTTCTTAATGTTAATTCAGATTAATGCAACAACATAAACTGCCGTAAGGCATCTTCCCTTCGTACGAGAAGAGAGCGCATGAATTCATGAACGCCATCGTCGTAACTGCCTTAAGGCGGCCCCTGACCTTTGTCGTCTTTTCGATCCTGATTCTGATGTTTGGAATCATGTCGATCTTCAAGACGCCAACCGACGTGTTCCCCGAGATCAAGGTGCCTGTCGTTTCGGTCATCTGGACCTATCCCGGTCTGCTGCCGAACGAATTCGCCGGGCGAATCACCTATAATTTCGAGCTGGCAGTCACGACGACTGTGCAGAACATCGAGCATATGGAATCGAATTCCTATTACGGGCGTTCGATCGTCAACATCTACTTCCAGCCTGGCACACCTGTCGGTACGGCTGAAGCAGAAGTGACAGCCATTTCACAAACGATTCTCCTCGGCCTGCCGCCCAAGGTGCCGGCCCCGATGATCGTCGCGCTCGATCCCTCACAGGTTCCTGTCATCGCGCTTCAGATCACCTCCGAGAAACAGACACCTTCCGATCTGTTCAAACTCGGCGTCATCCGTGTTCGTCCGCTCCTTGCCACCGTTCCCGGCGCCGTCGTCGCCCATCCCTATGGTGGCATGGACAGCTTCGTGATGGTGTCTCTCAATCAGGAACAGCTTCGCGCCCACCACCTCTCGGCTGCGGATGTTCAGGCAGCTCTTACCGCACAGAACATCGTTCTCCCTGCAGGCGACCAGAAGATCGACGCCACGGATTGGATGGTCCAGACCAACGCTGCGCCGGAATCGATGGAAGACATTGCTGCCATCCCGGTCAAGCGCGTTGGCAACGCCGTCATCTATATCCGTGACGTGGCCGATGTGTATCGCGGCGGTCATCCCCAGACCAACCTTGTGCTCGTCAAGGGTCGTCAGGCCGTCGAGATGATCACCCAGAAGGGTGGTACGGCCTCGACGCTCGACGTGGTCTCCGCCACCAAGGCCCTTCTGCCACGCCTGCGCGCCATCCTGCCCCCGGACGTTCAGGTCTCCATCCTTGCCGATGCCTCGGTCATGGTGAAGGAACAGATCAAGGACGTGGTCCGTGAAATGATCACGGCCTCCATCCTGACCGGCATCGTGGTGCTGCTGTTCCTCGGTTCGTGGCGTTCCACCGTCATCATCGCCACCTCCATCCCGCTTGCCATTCTCTGCTCGATCATCGGGCTCGGCTGGGCGGGTCAGTCCATCAACATCATGACCCTTGGCGGTCTTGCCCTCGCCGTCGGTATCCTCGTCGACGACGCCACCGTGATGATCGAGAACATCGATACCCATCTCGAAATGGGCAAGGATCTCGAACTCGCCATCATCGACGCCGCCAACCAGATCGTCATCCCCACCTTCGTTTCCACCACCTGCATCTGCATCGTGTGGCTGCCGCTCTTCGAGCTGTCCGGGGTCGCGGGCTATCTCTTCATGCCCATGGCGCTCGCCATCATGTTCGCCATGATCGCGTCCTTCATCCTCTCGCGTACCCTTGTGCCCACCATGGCGAAGTTCCTCCTCGCCGGTCAGGTCCACCATGCCCACGGCCATGACGACCACGCCCCGGCGCCCAAGGGCTTTTTCGGCCGCTTCCAGCGTGGCTTCGAGCATCGCTTCAACAATTTCCGCGAAGGCTACAACACGCTGCTGACACGCTGCGTGGCCCGTCGCGGCATGTTTGTCGGCGTGTTCCTGCTGATCTCCATCGCTTCGCTGGGTCTCTATGGCGTCGCAGGTCGTGACTTCTTCCCCGAAGTCAAATCGGGCTCGCTGCAGATGCATATGCGTGCCCCGCTCGGCACCCGTATCGAAGTCGCAGGCCGCATCGCCGCGCTGGTCGATAATCGCATCAACCAGCTCCTGCCGGGCAAGGTCGAGAACATCATCTCCAATTGCGGCCTGCCTGAAGGTCCGCACAACCAGGCCTTTATCCCCACGCCGACCATCGGCACGCAGGATTGCGATCTGACCATTGCGCTCAAGGATGAGGAATCACCCGTGTGGGATTACCGCGCCCTGCTCCGCAAGGATCTCTCGGCACGCTTCCCCGGCACAGTGTTCACCTTCCAACCCGCCGACCTGACCGACAAGATCCTGAATTTCGGTTCGGCCGCACCGATCGACATCCAGCTCTCCGGCCCCAGCGTCTCTGATAACTACAATTACGCCAAGCACCTGATCGGCAAGATCCGCCAGATCCCGGGCACGGCCGATGTCGTGATCCAGCAGACGATGTCCACCCCCACCCTCATGGTGAATGGCAACCGTACCTTCAGCCAGGCCACCGGTCTGAGCGAGAACGATCTCGCTACGAACGAACTGCTCACCCTCGCGGGTTCCGGCGTGGTCGATCCCCAGTTCTGGCTCGATCCGGTCGATAACGTGACCTTCCCGCTCAACGTCTACACGTCGCAGGACCAGCTCACTCACCTGAACGACCTGCTCACGGTTCCCATCGACAAGGGTGACGGCAACCCCAACGACCAGACGCAGCTTCTGGGCGCCATTGCCGATGTCGTGCCTACCGGCACACCGGGCGAGGTCTCGCACTACAACTCGATGTCAGAAATCGACATCTACGTGAACGTCGAGGGCACCGATCTGGGCAATGTGCTCGACGCCGTAAACGACACCATCGCCAAGGATGCCCCCAACCTGCCGCGCACAACAGCGGTCGATGTTCATGGTCAGGCCACCACCATGCATGGTGCCTATGTCCAGCTCGTCTTCGGCCTCTGCGTCTCCGTCGTGCTGATCTATCTGCTGATCGTCGTGAACTTCCAGTCCTGGCTGGACCCGTTCATCATCATCACGGCCCTCCCCGGCGCATTGGGTGGTATTGCCTGGGCCCTGTTCCTGACCGGCACCCGCCTGTCGGTTCCCGCCCTTACCGGCGCCATCATGTGCATGGGTACGGCCACCGCCAACTCGATCCTCGTCGTGTCCTTTGCCCGTGAGCGCCTCGAGGTTCATGGCGATGCACTGCGCGCTGCCATCGAGGCCGGGTACGGTCGTATCCGTCCGGTTCTCATGACCGCGCTCGCCATGATCGTCGGTATGATCCCGATGGCCACTTCAAACTCCACCAATGCGCCGCTTGGTCGCGCCGTCATCGGCGGCCTGATCGTGGCTACCATCTCCACCCTGCTCTTCGTGCCCTGCGTCTACGCGATCCTGCACAACCGCTCTGCCCGCCAGAAGGAAACCGTCTAATGGCCACCTCCCCCAAGATCATCGCTGTTGCGGGAGGATGCGTCCTCGCGCTCTGGGTCGGCGCCCTCGTTGTCGGTCGCGTCCACCACAATCACGCCCTCGCCACCGAAACGGCGCAGAACGCCATCCCGAATGTCGCGGTGCTGAACCCCATCCAGTCGCCTGACAAGGTGGCCCTCACCCTCCCCGGCAATATCGATGCATGGTATCAGGCCCCGATCTACCCGCAGGTCTCGGGCTATGTGAAAATGTGGTTCAAGGATTACGGCGCCCATGTGAAGGCTGGCGATGCGCTGGCCGAAATCAACGCACCCGCGCTGGATGCGCAGTACGCCCAGGCTCAGGCGGACCTAAATGCGGTACTCGCCAAGTACCACCTTGCCGCCGTCACAGCCGAACGCTGGCGCGCGATGGGCAAGTCGCAATCGGTTTCAGGCCAGTCGGTCTCTGTGTCGAACGCCAACGAGCAATCGGCCAAGGCCGAGGTCGATGCCGCCCAGCGCAATGTCGATCACTTTGCGGCCCTCGAGAAGTTCAAGACCATCGTGGCCCCCTTCGATGGCATCGTGACATCGCGCAGCATCAATGTGGGCGATTACGTCCATGATGGTGGCGGCAATCTCAACAGCACGGGTGCAGCGTCCGAGCTGTTTACCGTGGCCGACGTGCACAAGCTGCGCCTCTTCGTGTCCGTGCCGGAAGTGTTCTCCTATATCCTCCAGCCCGACATCACCGCCGATGTCAGCGTGCCCCAGTTCAAGGACAAGAAGTTTCGCGCGAGCTTCCTGACCACAGCACGCGGCTATGACCCGAACACCCGCACCGTGACCTCGGAATTCACCATGGAAAACCCCGGTGAGGTTCTCTGGCCCGGCACCTTCGCCTCGGTCCAGCTCAAGGCCCACAACGAAACGGCCCACCTTTTCGAGGTCCCGACCTCCGCCCTCGTCTTCGAGGAAAAAGGCATGCAGGTCGTCGTCGTGAATGACGACAACACTGTCCACTACAAGAACGTCGTCGTAGGCCGCATGGCGGATACCTCAACCGAAATCCAGGCAGGCATCTCGCCCAAGGATCGCATTATCGCCAACCCGCCAGCCGACCTGCTGGAAGGTGACAAGGTCAACGTCACCACACCCCAGCGCGGCTACAACCAGTCCGGATTCGGGGCCTCGGAATGACCACAAGCAAGATCAAGAAGCTGGCTCTGGCCTGCGGCACGGTTCTGACAGCCTTCGGTCTGTCAGCCTGTGACCTCGCGCCAACCTACAAGCCGCCCACCTTCGTCGTGCCAGCCAGCTGGCACGGCCAGGGCCCCTTCGCCACAGCCACCCCGGCCGATGCCACGCTACCCACAAATTGGTGGACATTGCTGAACGACCCGCTTCTCAACCAGATGGAAGCGACGCTCACAACCTCCAATGCTGACCTGCAGGCCGCAGCCGAACGCTTCATTCAGGCACGCGCCCTCGTGGTGCAGGCCCGTTCGGAGCTGTTACCCCATCTTGCACTCGGTGCCGGCGCCTTTGACAACAAGCAGTCCGAGGACCGCCTGTTCCGCTACAAGGGCAACATCACCGAGACGGATGAAGAATATCACGGCCTGGCCTCCTGGGAGCCCGATTTCTGGTCGTCCATCCGCAACCATGTGCGCGCCCAGAAGCAGTACGCGCAGGAAAAAGCGGCCGACTTCGCCATGTCACGGCTGAGCCTTCAGGCTGAACTTGCTTCCGACTACGTGCAGTTGCGCGGCTATGATGCGCAGATCGCCATCTACAACCAGTCGATCGGCTATTATCAGAAGGCTCTGCAGATCACGCAGAACCAGTTGCTGAACCAGGCTGCCCCACGCCTCGACGTGGCCCGTGCCCAGGCGCAGCTCTACTCGACGCAGGCCGCCGAGCTTGATGTGCAGGCCGCCCGTGAAGTCACCGAGCACGCCATCGCCATCCTGACCAATGCCTCGCCCTCGTCGTTTCATATCGCGCCGACGCAGGTCATGGGCTTCCATCAGCCCAGCCTTCCCGCCGGCGTCCCGTCCGAGCTGCTCCAGCGCCGCCCAGACATCGCGAGCGCCGAACGCGAGATGGCACAGGCCAATCGCGAGATCGGCATCGCCCGTGCTGCGTTCTACCCGCACATCTCGCTTCAGGCGGGTGGCGGCTTTGCCCAGAACGGCTTCGATCTCGCCAATCTGGCCAATTCGCTCTGGTCCTACGGCGCCTCGTTCGAGCTTCCCATTTTTGAGGGCGGCATGAGACGCGCCGAACTCCAGCATGCCTGGTCGGCCTATCGCGAGACACGCGACAACTACCGCAGCAAGGTGCTGGACTCCTTCCGTGAAGTGGAAGACGGCTTGTCACGCACCAGCCGCCTCGATCAGGAAAATCGTACGCTCGAAAAAGCCGTCGACGCGACCCTGGCGACCCAGAACATGACCATGACGCTCTATCAGGGCGGTGTAGGCACATATCTTGAAGCCATCTTTGCCCAGGTCCAGACGCTGGAAACCCGCATCCATCAAATCGAGGTGGCAACACGTCTCTACCAGGCTGATATCGGACTGGTCCGCGCCCTTGGCGGCGGCTGGAACGTTAAGCTCCTGCCCACGATGGATCAGACGCTCTCCATCACACCGCTGCAATATGACGATCTGCACCACCCGCAGCCCGTTGGCGGCGTCAATATCTCGCAGCACCCCGAGCAGTTCGAAAATCTCAGCAGTGCCGCCCCTCAGGCACCTGCTGCCGCAACGGGCAAAACCCTTCGCCCGATGTACGACCAGTAAACCCCGCCCACCTTCGGCGTTGTCCGCCTCACGACAACGCCGGAGCACCTTGTCTGGATGGCAGGTTCACTCTGACGACTTGCCATTCCAGCGCAATCCACAAAATCAGACGCAAGACCCACCGTCCCTGTCGCGGCCCATGTCTCGCCGAGCCGTTCAATCCGCCTCTATATCCGTCCGGTCCTGGTCAGAAAGACGCGCATCGTGCTGCTCTGATGGGAAAGTCCCGGAGATGCGTGGATAGTGCCACCCGTCTGATCCACAAGGATCAAATGACCCTCGGCCCCCGGCATCGGCCAGCGAGCCCACCAGCAGCGACGGCACTATAAGATTTTTTTGACGTTCAGGCCCGCCTGTCAGTACCCGACATCGCGCTGGACACAGGCAGGGATAACACCCTGATCGTAAAACGCCTGAAGGTTACGCGCCACAAGCTGCGAGGCCGTCCCCGTCTGGGTCGGGGCAGAGATATGAGGCAGTACCGTCACCTTGGGATGACTCCACAACCAGTCGTCCTTCGGCAGA
Organism: Asaia sp. HumB; assembly: GCF_030263835.1. Lineage (NCBI taxonomy): Bacteria > Pseudomonadati > Pseudomonadota > Alphaproteobacteria > Acetobacterales > Acetobacteraceae > Asaia > Asaia sp. HumB. Next base: position 1,144,853 of record NZ_JARPML010000002.1, read on the forward strand.
GGCTCACGTTCGAAAACATCAAGCACAGCATGCGACAGGTGCCCACGGTCAAGCGCCCTACCCAGCGCCGCCTGATCGATAATCGGACCCCGGGCAAAATTGATGAGTGATGCCCCCTCGCGTATCTGCCCGAAACGCCAGTCATCAAGCAGTCCACGGGTTTGCGGCGTCAGTGGCAGAAGGACCACAACAATCGCACTTTGCCTCAACAGGGCTTCGAGCCCGGATGGACCGTATGTCATGGGAATATCCGCCGTTGCCCACGGCGTGCGGCTCCAGCCCGTCACGGGAAAGCCGTTTTCCTTCAATCTCTGCGCAGCCGCTCGCCCCAGATTCCCCATGCCCAGAATACCGACAGGGCGGTCCTGCGGTAAGACGAGCGGATGCTGACACCAGCGCGCCTTTGTCTGCTGCTCGCGATAAAGCGGCATGTCGCGATGCAGATAAAGCGTCCAGGCCAGCACCGCCTCTGACATCGTAAGCGCCAGCTGCGGATCAGTCATCCTGACAATGCGTATCGCCGGGTTCGGCATTTCCTCGACCAGCCGCTCGACCCCGGCCCACAGACTTTGCACCCATTCAAGCATGGGTAGGTCGGACAGATCAGCCGGATCCGGGTTGGCGACCACAGCCATACGCGCCGTACGTCGCTCTCCGTCTGTCAGGTCCTCAAACGGCATGACCCTTATATTGTTCAGGCAGGCATTGATCGACTCAAGGCTCTCTTGCCTCTCGCGCGGCGTGATCCGCCCGCAAAAGGGCACTATGATGGTCATGACACACGCACCTTTCTCCGAGCCGCTGGAGCAGCTTTCTTCTTCTTGACGGATGTTTGCACCTCGACGGCACGAGGCGGCAGGAGCGGCCCGAGGAAACGCCCGGTGTGGCTCCCTTCGGTCGCTGCAATGACCTCTGGTGGCCCCTCGGCAACGATCCGTCCGCCACCATCACCGCCTTCCGGGCCAATATCAATCAGCCAGTCCGCCGTTTTGATCACGTCCAGATTATGTTCGATCACGAGAACGGTATTCCCCTGATCCACCAGCGCATGAAGCACATCCAGCAATTTGCGCACGTCCTCGGTGTGCAAACCTGTCGTGGGCTCATCCAGAATATAAAGTGTCCGTCCCGTCGCCCGTCGCGCCAGTTCCTTCGACAGCTTGACGCGCTGGGCCTCGCCACCCGAGAGCGTCGTCGCCTGCTGGCCCAGCGTGACATAGCCAAGCCCCACCTGCTGAAGGATTGCCAGCCTGTCGCGAATACGCGGCACCGCATGGAAGAAGGGCAGAGCCTCATCCACCGTCATGGCCAGCACATCGGCAATCGATTTACCGCGAAACTTCACATCCAGCGTCTCACGATTATAGCGCTGTCCCTTGCAGGTATCGCAGGTCACGAACACGTCGGGCAGAAAATGCATCTCGATCTTGAGCACACCATCACCCTGGCATGCCTCGCAACGCCCACCCTTGACGTTGAATGAAAAACGCCCCGGCTTGTACCCGCGCGCCTTGGCTTCCGGCAGTTCGGCAAACCAGTCGCGTATTGGCGTAAACAGATCTGTATAGGTTGCCGGATTGGAGCGCGGCGTCCGTCCGATAGGGGACTGATCGATGTCGATAATCTTGTCGAGATGCTCCAATCCCTCAAGCGCCTTGTACGGCAACGGCGACTGATTAGCTCCCATCAGCTCACGCGATAGCGCCTTGTAAAGTGTATCGACCACGAGGGTCGATTTACCACCACCCGACACCCCGGTAACGGCCACAAAGCAACCCAGCGGGAAACGCGTCGTCACGTCATGCAGGTTGTTGCCGGACGCCCCCACAAGGGTCAGCATGCGGTCCCCATCGCAGACGCGACGCTTTTCCGGCACCGGGATTACGCGTCGGCCAGAGAGATAATCTCCTGTGATGCTGTTCTCGTTTTTTGCCACTTCCTCAGGGCGCCCACAGGCCACGACCGTGCCACCCAGCGCACCCGCCCCCGGCCCCATATCGATCAGCCAGTCGGCAGCCCGGATCGCGTCCTCGTCATGCTCGACCACGATGACCGTATTACCGAGCTTCTTCAGCCGGTCGAGCGTCCCGAGCAGACGCTCATTGTCACGTTGATGCAATCCGATAGAGGGTTCGTCGAGCACATAAAGCACACCGGTCAGCCCCGATCCGATCTGGCTCGCCAGCCGGATACGCTGGCTCTCTCCACCCGACAGCGTGGCCGAACCACGTGAAAGAGTCAGATAATCGAGGCCCACATCATCCAGAAACCGCAACCGGTCGAGGATCTCACGCAGGATACGCCGCGCAATTTCGGCACGCTGCGGCGTCAGGGACGCCTCGACGCCCCCAAACCAGTCAAGCGCCCGCCGGATGGTCAGATCGGAGGCCTGCGCGATATTCAGGTGGTTCACACGCACGCAAAGCGCTTCAGGCTTCAGACGCGCACCATGGCAGGCATGACAAGGGACGTCGGACTGATAGCGTGACATTTCCTCACGTACCCACATGCTGTCCGTCTCGGCCAGACGACGTTGCAGGTTACGCATCACCCCTTCAAAAGGCTTGGTGAGTTCGTAGGCCCGCTTGCCATCCTTGTAGGTAAAAAGAACCGAGTCCTCGCTTCCTTCAAGCAATGCCTGGCGAAAATGCTCATCGAGCTTTTTCCAGGGCGTTGTCATCTTCTCCCTGAAATGACGCGCCATCGCTTCCAGCGTCTGGTCGTACCAGGGCGTCTTGGCATCGCGCCAGGGGGCGATCGCCCCCTCGGCAAGAGACAGATTCTCGTCAGGCACGATCAGCCGCGCGTCGAAATGCGTCTCTGTGCCTATCCCGTCGCATACCGGACAGGCACCCATCGGCGCATTGAACGAGAAAAGGCGCGGCTCGATCTCCTCAAGCGTAAAGCCACTCACCGGGCAGGCAAACTTGGCCGAAAACACGATATGCTCGCTCGCGCCTTCTTCCCCGGCGCGACGCACCTGCTCGGCATAGGCAACGCCATCGGCAAGGCTCAGCGCCGTCTCGAAGCTGTCAGCCAGACGCGTCTCGATACCCGGCTTCACCACCACGCGGTCAACGACAACCTCAACCGTATGACGCAACTTGCGGTTCAGGTGGGGGGCTTCTGCAATTTCATAGGTCTCGCCATCGACCTTCACACGCGTGAAGCCCTTGCGCTGAAGCTCGGCCAGCTCCTTGCGATACTCCCCCTTGCGATCGCGAATTACAGGAGCCAGCAGCATCAGCCGTGTACCCTCCTCCATCGCCATCACACGATCGACCATCTGGCTGACCGTCTGTGCCTCGATGGGCAGCCCTGTGGCGGGCGAATAGGGCACACCGGCACGCGCCCAGAGTAGGCGCATGTAGTCATGAATTTCGGTAATCGTCCCGACAGTCGAACGCGGGTTTTTCGATGTGGTCTTCTGCTCGATCGAGATGGCAGGGGACAGCCCTTCGATCGAGTCCACATCCGGTTTGCCCATCAGTTCCAGAAACTGGCGCGCATAGGCCGACAGGCTCTCGACATAACGCCGCTGCCCCTCGGCATAGATCGTATCAAAAGCGAGCGACGACTTGCCGGAACCTGACAGCCCCGTGATCACCGTCAGCTGGTCCCTGGGAATATCGGCGTCGATATTCTTCAGATTATGCACGCGGGCACCGCGCACACGAATGGACTGGTTGTACGGCAGATCAGACATCAGCACCACGCAAGGCAGATTGGGGACGGAAAGACGAGAACGTTTCGAGACCTATGTAGGATTGCCCCCCACAGGATTAAAGTCGGCAGCAATGCCGCCCGAGGCGTGACGCCAGCGTCGGGCTGGGCTAAGATGGCTCGATTTTCAGTATTTAGGGTCGGTCGCCATGGCAGGAAGTGTAAACAAAGTCATTCTGGTGGGAAATCTGGGCCGCGACCCGGAAACACGCAATGCCCAGTCCGGTGCCAAGATCGTCAACCTGACCGTTGCCACCTCCGAAAGCTGGAATGACCGCGCCTCGGGCGAGCGCAAGGAGCGCACCGAATGGCACCGCGTCGTGATCTTCAACGAGCGTCTGGCCGATGTCGCCGAGCGTTTTCTGCGCAAGGGCCGCAAGGTCTATGTGGAAGGCCAGCTCCAGACACGCAAATGGACCGACCAGGGCGGACAGGAGCGCTATACGACCGAAATCGTGCTTGACCGGTTCCGTGGTGAACTCACCCTGCTCGACAATAACCGCGATGGTGAGTCCGGTGGCGGCATGGGGGGCGGCTATGAAAGCGGCCCGTCACGTTCCTATGGCGGCGGCAATTCCCCGGCTCGCAGCGGTGGCAATGGCATGAGCCAGTCTCCCTCGCGCAATCAGGGCGGCAATAACGGCGGTGGCTGGGACGCACCGGGTGGCGATCTGGACGACGAGATCCCGTTCTGATCGGCCCCTTTCTACGCCTCTCTCCCTGATCGACACATCAACAAGACGGACCTGCCTTGACCGACCTGACGCCGCCAGCCGCACCCTTTGACCAGATCCCGGTGACCATCGAGGAGGAAATGCGCTCCTCCTACCTCGCCTATGCCATGTCGGTCATTGTCTCGCGCGCGTTGCCGGATGTCCGTGACGGCCTCAAGCCGGTCCATCGCCGCATCCTTTACGCCATGCGTGAGAGCGGCTTCACCTCCGACAAGCCCTATCGCAAATCGGCCCGTGCGGTCGGTGATGTCATGGGTAAATACCACCCCCATGGCGACAGCTCGATCTATGACGCCATGGTGCGCATGGCCCAGTCCTGGTCGATGCGCGTCCGTCTCATCGACGGTCAGGGCAATTTCGGCTCGGTCGATGGCGACAGCCCGGCTGCCATGCGTTACACCGAAGCGCGCCTGGCCAAATCGGCGTCTTTCCTGCTCGACGATATCGACCGCGACACGGTCGATTTCCAGCCGAACTACGACGAAAGCGAAAGCGAACCCAAGGTTCTGCCTGCCGCCTTCCCCAATCTTCTGGTCAACGGTGCCTCCGGCATCGCCGTCGGCATGGCGACCAACATTCCGACGCACAACCCCGGCGAAGTCATCGACGCGACGCTTGCCCTGATCGAAAACCCTGAAGCCACCCTCGATGATTTGATGAAGATCATCCCCGGCCCGGATTTCCCGACGGGTGGCATCATCATGGGCCGCCGTGGCATCCGTCAGGCCTTCGAGACGGGCCGTGGCTCCGTTCCCATGCGCGCCCGCGCCGAAATCGAAGATATCCGCAAGGATCGTCAGGCGATCATCGTCACCGAAATTCCCTATCAGGTAAACAAGGCAACGCTGCAGGAAAAGATCGCCGATCTCGTCCGCGCCAAGGAAATCGAGGGTATCTCCGACATCCGCGACGAGAGCGATCGCTCCGGTATGCGTATCGTGATCGAGCTCAAGCGCGACGCAACGCCCGAAGTCGTGCTGAACCAGCTCTATCGCTTCACCCAGCTTCAGACCTCATTCAGCGTCAACTGCCTTGCCCTCGATGACGGCAAGCCCCGCACAATGGGGCTCAAGGACGTTCTGGAAGCCTTCATCCGCTTCCGTGAAGACGTCATCCTGCGCCGGTCGCGCTTTGACCTGAACAAGGTGCGTGATCGCGGCCATCTGCTCGTCGGCCTCGTCATCGCGGTTGCCAATATCGATGAGGTGATCGCTCTCATCCGCAGCGCCCCCGATGCCGCCACCGCACGCGAATCCCTGATGGCCCGCGCCTGGAATGCCGCCGATGTGCAACCGCTCATCGAACTGATCCATGACGAAGGCAATGTCATCGTCGATGGCAAGGTCCATCTGACTGAAGTGCAGGCCCGCGGCATTCTCGAACTGCGCCTGCAGCGTCTGACCGGTCTGGAGCGTGACAAGATCCAGGGCGAGCTGAGCGAGGTCGCCACCAAGATCAACGAACTGCTCGAAATCATCGGCAGCCATGTCCGTCGCATGGAAGTCATGCGTCACGAGCTGCTTCTGGCCCGCGCCGAAATCGCCACGCCGCGCATGACCGAAATTTCGGATGCGCTGGGCGACCAGTCGGATGAAAGCCTGATTGAGCCCGGTCAGATGGTCGTCACCATCACGCGTGACGGCTTCATCAAACGCACACCGCTCGAAATCTTCCGCGCCCAGAACCGTGGCGGCCGCGGCCGTACGGCCGCGGGGCGTCGCGGTGACGATGTCATCGTCAACAGCTTCAACGCCCACACCCATCAATGGGTCATGTTCTTCTCATCGGGCGGCAAGGCCTATCGCGAGAAGGTATGGCGCCTGCCAGAGGCCTCCCCCACCGCCAAGGGTCGCGCCCTGGTCAATCTCCTGCCCGACCTCGGTACAGATTCGATCACGGCCATCCTCGCTTTGCCGCAGGAAGAGGAGCAGTGGGAAGATCTGCACCTCGTCTTTGCAACAGCCAGCGGCAATGTCCGACGCAACCGCCTGAGCGATTTCAAGAACATCCGCGCCTCCGGCCTGATCGCCATGAAGCTAGATGAGGGCGACAGCCTGGTCGGTGTCGCCACCTGCCGCGAGGGTCAGGATGTGTTCCTCGCCACACGCAAGGCCCGTTCGATCCGCTTCCAGATCACCGACGACACACTGCGTGTTTTTGCTGGTCGTGACAGCTCCGGCGTACGCGGCATCCGCCTCGCCACCGGCGACGAGGTCAACTCGCTTTGCATCCTCAACCATGTCGATGCCAGCGTCGAGGAACGCTCTGCCTATCTGCGTGCGGCCAATGCCAAGCGCCGCGCTGAAGCCGCGGCCAATGCAGCCGGCAACGAGGAAGAGATCGAGGAAATCGCCTCTGACGATGCCGACGAAGCCATCGATGCCGGTGATCTGACGCAGGAGCGCTTTGACGAGCTCGCCGCTCAGGAAGAAATCCTGCTCACCGTCACCGATGCCGGCTTCGGTCGTCGCTCTTCCGCTTACGAATATCGTGTCAGCGGCCGTGGCGGTCAGGGTATCGCCAATATGACACTCACCAACCCAAAACGCGGTCGCGAGGTTGTTGCGACCCTGCCTACGCTTGATGGCACCGACGTCATGATGGTGACCGATGTCGGACGTCTCATCCGGGTGCCGGTCTCTCAGGTGCGTGTCATGGCCCGCCAGGCCAGCGGCGTTACCCTGTTCCGCGTTGGTGCAGAAGAGCGCGTCACCAGCATTTTCCCGGTTGCGGAATCCGAGGGCACGGATGCCGATGACGCCGAAACCTCACTTGAGGAATCGGATGCTGCGGCCTCCGGCGCGCCGGACACAACCTCCTCAGAGGCTCCCTCATCCGAGGCCACTTCCTCTGGCGAGACAACACCGGATGACAGTGCAAACTGACGCCCCATCGAACGGTCAACGTGTCGGGTTTTATCCCGGCACGTTCGACCCGTTCACCCTGGGCCATCTCGATATCGCCCACCGTGCCCTGAATCTCGTCGATCACCTCGTCATCGGCGTGGCACTCAACCCCGGCAAGGCGCCACGTCTTTCGATTGACCAACGCTGCGCCTGCATCACCGAGACCTTTGCCCTTGAGGGCATCACGCAGGTCAGCGTGGTTGCCTTCAGCACCCTCATGGTCGATGCCGCCCGTGCTCAAAAGGCGCGCTTCATTATTCGCGGGCTACGCTCCGAATCCGATCTGACCAGCGAAATGCCCATGGCGGCCATCAACCGGAATCTGGCCCCTGACCTCGAAACCATCTTTCTCACCGCACGTGAAGAGCATCGCCTGATCGCCTCCAGCCTCGTGCGCGAGCTTCTGGCCTATGGGGGCGATATACGCCCCTATGTGCCGGAGAATATTGCCCGGCATCTCTTGCCCAATGCGCCAGAGAAGCCGACATAGGCCGCGTGACCTTTCAAGGCTCCGCAAACACAAGGATAGACGTCAATGTCCGAGACCAATAACCGCCTCGTCATGAAGCTCAAGACCGGCGATGTCGTGATCGAACTCCGCCCCGACCTCGCTCCCCTGGCAGCCGAGCGCCTGCGCACCCTCTCCGAGCAGGGCTTTTATGACGGCGTGAAGTTCCATCGCGTCATCGAAGGCTTCATGGCTCAGGGTGGCGACCCGACCGGCACCGGCTCGGGTGGCAGCGACCTGCCTGACCTCAAGGCCGAATTCACGCGTGAAGCCAAGTTCGAGCGCGGCACGCTGGGCATGGCCCGCACCATGAACCCGAACTCGGCCAACAGCCAGTTCTTCATCATGTTCCAGCCCACCCCCTCGCTTGATGGCCAGTACACCATCGCCGGTCAGGTCGTGTCGGGCATGGAGCATATCGACCAGGTCAAGCGCGGCGCTGGCGCCTCGGGCATGGTCAAGGACCCCGATGCCATCATCTCCATGCGTCCTGAAGCCTGATCAAGGACGTGACGGCTGTAAAAGCCGCATGAAAACCGACTGAGCCCGATTCAGTCGGTTGACGGCCTCTGGCTCATATTGTAGCCAGACGCCTCACGTGAACCGGTAGCTCAGCCGGTAGAGCATTCGACTTTTAATCGAATGGTCGTGGGTTCGAGTCCCACCCGGTTCACCACTCCCCATAAAAAAAGTGTTATCGGCAAAGCGCCCTATTGCGGCGAATTGCGAAACCTCGTGCAGCACAAGTCTGCGTCTTTGGGGCACTTCTGCGCCGACAAGAGTCCGATGAATCGTGACAATTGCGTCACATATTCACACCCTCTATCGGCTGGTCCTCTGAATACGCATATTCATAGTAAAACATGACGTATAGACTGCAAGAAAATAAACGAGAACTCCCTGTTGGGGCCATTATCTTGCGTTATATACGGCGTGTTGCCCCGATGTTAGCTCTATTTCTATGGGGGTCGGCTGATTACGCAGCCGCCGCCACGTCTCTCCCGCCGGGCCCGGCTATTCTCGGTTTTGATCGGGATCTGATCTTCCGGGATAATCAGACAAACACTGCCTATATCAGCATCCGCGACAGCCATGGAATCAATGACGCGATGGAAGCAGGCGACAGATCCCGCCTTGAAAGTCTCCGCGCGGTAGTCGCCTCAGCGCAAAATGCCCCGTCGATACGCAAGATGATGATCGCGCTGTGTGATGCCGCAATGGCGCGCGTAGACGGCGATTTCGCCCATTCATCCAATATCATCCTGCAAGCTCTTCATGAGGCCGGGAAATTCGGGGACCTTTCCCAGACGATCAATCCCATCCAGATCATGCTGCGCAACATCCATATCGGCAATCTGATGTTGATGGGCCGCGTCCGTGACTGGGCCGAGGAAACAGAGAACCTTCAAACCGGCTTCTATGCGCCTGTCAGAGCCTACTATAATATTCCTGACCTCGAATTTCGGAATATGGACTTCCTCAAGCTTTCCGTACCGGCCCGTGCAACTCCAGATTCGACCCTTGAAAGGCCACCATCGGATTCTGTTGATCTGGACCCGTCCGAGAGCCAGTTCGAGGATCAGACTGCAATTTCAGCAAAGGCAACCGTACTGATTGATGGCTCGCCTGCGACAGCCACTTTCGGCACCGCGACCGTGATCGGCTCCGTCCCGTTTTCCTTGCAACGGGATCATCACTGGCTTGTCATTGGCCGTCTGGCTGGAAGCAAGGATTTATCACCCGACCCACGCACTGAGGCAGTCGTTCTCATCCCCTCCATCAAGATCGGACAGACTGTCCTGACAAACCAGATCATGACGGTAACCCATTCGGAGACGGTGCTGATCGGGCTGCAACAACTGAGCCGTCTGCGTCACCTGACGATGACCAGCCGTCGCCTCAGCTTTGGGTCCTCAGCACCGATTTCCTGCAATCTGAGGCCTGTCGTCAGTAGCTTCAGATCAGGGGTCAACATGTTTCTTCTGTTTCCCGTATCCTACGCCCGAGGCGATACACAGGCAATTATCGGGACTGAAGACAATGCTCCCGATCTCCTGACTGTCAACATCACCAGCTTCTCCGGTAAAATGGCGCATCGCAGCAGAACGGAATATCTCGGCACAGCCTATGGTCAACGAGCCCATGAGACGTTCACGCAAACCGACACTATCGAAGTCGCCGGGAAAAGCCTGCGCTCGAGCGTGAGATACCAGATCGGCGACCCGGCCGACCGGCCTGTTATCTCAATGGCAGCTCTCAAGACGCTGAGTTTCTCCCTTGACCTGCCCGAGAGCATGGCCTGCCTGCGCTAAACAATCATTCCCCCTGGCAGAAGGCAGGGGGAAAACGCCTCCCCTTGGCAAACCCTGAAAGACCGGACGCGGCCGACATCCTGTTCTACCGCTTCGCAACCCGCCTCACTCATGCGTCTAAACGGGATTCCTGAACATGTGCCTGTCTCGACTACTTCTTCTCACGACCATAATTGCGGCGCCTCTGCTCTTTCCTGCTTACACCGCCCACGCTGATCACTCACCACCAGGTACGGCAAAAGGGCCGGTTCATTTCTTCGAGCCAGACCTGCTGAGCATCGACAGGCGAGGCAGGACGACACTCACCGCAAGCGATACCCGAGGTATTCTCTCCGCTCTTGAAGCAGGAGATACCGGCCGACTAATCGCAATAAGAAAGTCCCTCGAAAAAGCTCCTGGGCCTGAACCGGCTTTCAATGTGATGTTGCTCGCCCTGTGCGATGCCGCCATGGGCCGGACGCAGGGTGACCTCTTCCGGGCCGATCACATTATCCAGGACGCTTTGCGCCGTGCAGCACCGTGGAGCAACCCGGCCCAAAGCGTTAACCCGTTCAATTTCATGCTGGCCACATTCCTGACTGGCGATCTGCTTCTGGAAAACCGCCTCCCCGCATGGGCGGGCGGAAAACTCTTTATCGACCGCGCCTTTCGTGCGCCCCTCATTGCCTATTACGACAAACCCGGCCTTGTTCTCACGGACCTCGATCAGGTCACGCTAACAGTTCCGGAGTCAGGCATCCTCCCGATCGAGGTCAAAGAGCCACGCAGCGATCAGGTCTCTTTCAATCCATTCCAGACACTGATCGATGGTGTGACAACTGCAACGGCTGGCACAATGATCGATCTGGACGGGAGTCCGGTCCATGCAATCATCAACACAGGCAGTGTCCTGGGCGCTGTACCGCAGGCTATGCAGCGCAGTCATCACTGGCCGGTAGTCGGTACTGTCTCATCACTGCGTGACGATACGATACAGGCCGAAAAAGCCGACCTCGTGCAGGTCCCGAGCCTGACTCTTGGTCATACAGTCTTTCGCAATCAACTCATGATCGTCGCAAAAACCAGCCATGCCGTTATTGGCCTCCAGTCGCTCGGCGTGCTGATCCATGTTGTCATGACGGATCACGGCATGAGTTTCGGCCCGGATGCTCCGTTTTCCTGTCATCGTCATGCTACGCTTCAATCGGATGTCGGGGGACTCGATGCAGCGTTCCTTCTTCCTGTCTCCTATGACGGCCAGCATCGCATGGCTGCCCTGATGACAGGAGACAACTCCCCTGAGCCGCTCGTCATCCAGCGTTCCACGCTCACCACTCAAGCCGGTATAAAGGCCACGCAGAAATTCGAGACCGCTACCGGCATGATCCGTGAAAATGCGATCCTGCGCAGCACCGCCCTGCGCCTGGATCATCACAATGTGCAGGCCCGCATACGCTATCGGGTCGGGGATTCCACAAAACCTCCGGTCCTGACCATGTCCGCCCTCGAAGGCGCGAAGCTCTCTTTCGACCTGCATCAGGGTGTTGCCTGCCTGGACTGACTACGCTTCCGTCAAATCGGAAGTTCAAGGTCCGCCTTTACCTCCTCCATAACTGTATAGGTGTGTGTCTGCCTCACGCCGGGCAGACGTGTAAGCGTCTTGCCCAGAAAGGCACGATACGCATTCATGTCCCGCACCCGTGCCTTCACCAGATAATCGAACCCACCCGCCACCATGTAACATTCACTCACTTGCGGTATGGCCCGCACGGCTTTCGCAAATGAGTCGAAAATATCGGCACTTGTGCGATCCAGCGTCACCTGCACGAAAACCAGCAATCCAAGATTGACGGTCTCGGGGTCCAGACGCGCCATGTAATTCCTGATCACCCCGGAATGTTCGAGCTTGCGGACGCGCTCAAGCGTCGCAGCAGGGCTGAGGTTCACCAGCCTGGCGAGCTCCACATTGGTCATACGGCCTTCCTTCTGGAGGATTCTCAGAATCCTGCGATCAATCTCATCCGATGCCACCACCACCCCCAAAATGATATTCGGTAAAATTCCCTAAAGGAGAATAATATACGGTCCCATCCCCATTCTTCCATAACTCATTTGGTGCAAATCACCATAAGGGATCATAAACAACCAGCAACGATATGGCCTGTGATGAACGCACCCTTTGCCGCCTTCCGCACGATCGCTCCCGAACGTTCCGCCTTGCGTCAGGCAATCACCGACCATACGCGTGCCCCAGAGCCCGAACGCGTGGCAGCATTGTCCATTGAGGCAACACTTACGCCTGCACAGGAAGCTGCTTCGCGCGCCACGGCTCGCAAACTGGTCGAGGCGCTGCGCCGCAATGGCACTCCTGGGCTCGTGCAGGGTCTCATCAGGGAATATGACCTGTCCTCGCAGGAAGGCGTCGCCCTGATGTGCCTCGCCGAGGCCCTGCTGCGCATCCCCGATACAGCAACACGCGACGCCTTGATTCGCGATAAGATCGCCAAGGGCCACTGGCAGGGCCATATCCGCAAGGGAACGCCTCTTTTCGTCAACGCCGCCACCTGGGGGCTGATCGTCTCGGGTGGTTTTCTTTCAACCACACAAGCCAGACGCCTGCCGCAGACACTCGACACCCTGCTCAAGCGCTGCGGCGAGCCTGTCATCCGTCGCGGTGTCGATATGGCCATGCGCCTGATGGGTGAGCAGTTCGTCACCGGACAGACCATCACCGAGGCCCTCAAAAACGGGCGCAAGCTGGAAGAAAAAGGCTACCGCTACTCCTACGACATGCTCGGCGAAGCCGCGATGACGGCGAAGGATGCCGCGCGATATTACCGCGACTATGAAACCGCCATTCATGCAATCGGCAAGGCTTCCAATGGTCTGGGCGTCTATCGTGGCCCAGGCATCTCCATCAAACTATCCGCCCTGCACCCACGCTATACCCGCCTTCAGCGCGATCGCGTCATGGCGGAGCTTCTGCCAAGCGTCACGAAACTGGCCCACCTCGCCTGCGCCTATGACATTGGCTTCAATATCGACGCCGAGGAGGCCGATCGCCTCGAACTCTCTCTCGATCTGCTCGAAGCCCTCTGTGCGGATGAAGCCCTGAAAGACTGGAAAGGCATCGGCTTCGTCGTTCAGGCTTATCAGAAGCGCGCGCCCTTCGTGCTGGACTGGGTGATCGACCTCGCCCGCCGCAGCGGCCACCGGCTCATGGTCCGACTGGTCAAGGGTGCGTACTGGGACAGCGAAATCAAGCGTGCCCAGACCGATGGGCAAAGCGATTTCCCGGTCTACACGCGCAAGATTCACACCGATATTGCTTACCTCGCCTGCGCCAGAAAACTGCTGGATGCACCCGAGGCCATCTTCCCACAATTTGCCACGCACAACGCCCAGACGCTCGCCAGCATATACGCCTATGCCGGGCCAGAATTTTCCATCGAGAAATACGAGTTCCAGTGCCTGCATGGCATGGGCGAAGGGCTGTATAATGAAGTCGTCGGCCCTCAGAAGCTCGATCGCCCGGTACGCATCTACGCGCCGGTTGGCACGCATGAGACACTTCTGGCCTATCTTGTCCGGCGCCTCCTCGAAAACGGGGCCAACTCTTCCTTCATCAACCGCATCCAGGATCCGGCGATTCCAGTCGAGGCGCTGATCACAAGCCCTGTTACCCTGGCAGAACAGGAAACCTCCCGCTTTACCGTCGCCCTGCCTCCCGCCCTGTATGGTACCGAGCGGCAGAATTCCCGCGGTCTCGACCTGTCTGACGAGAACACCTTGCGCGACCTTGCCGCGGTCTTCACGGCCACACCGGCTCCGGTCGCTTCCGAAGGCGAAGCCATCATCAACCCTGCCAGCACCACGGAGATCGTCGGCCATATTGCCTTTCTCTCCCCGCAAGCCATTGACGAGGCCCTGACACGCGCGGCAAGCGCCTTCCCCGGCTGGCGCGACACAGGCCCCGTGCAGCGCGCAGCCCTTCTGGAAAAGACAGCCGAGGCGCTGGAAACCGAAACACCGCGCCTCATGGCCCTCATCATACGTGAAGCCGGCAAGACACTGGCCAATGCTGTGGCCGAGATACGCGAAGCCGTCGATTTTCTGCGTTATTACGCTGCCCAGACACGCCATCTTGGCTCTGCTGCCCAGCCCTTGGGGCCCGTGGCCTGCATCAGCCCATGGAATTTCCCGCTGGCCATTTTTGTCGGGCAGGTTGCCGCCGCTCTGGCCGTTGGCAATACCGTGCTGGCCAAACCTGCCGAAGAGACCCCCCTCATCGCACAGGAAGCTGTCCGTCTGATGCATGCATCCGGCATACCGCAGGATGTCATCCAGCTCATTCCGGGCGATGGTCGCGCGGGCGCACAACTCGTCGCCGCTCCGGGAATACGCGCCGTGCTCTTTACCGGATCGACCGATGTCGCCCGCCTGATCCAGAAGCAGCTCGCAGATCGCCTCAACCCGGATGGGGCATCCATTCCCTTCATCGCCGAGACTGGCGGACAGAACGCGCTTATTGTCGACAGCTCGGCCCTGACAGAACAGGTCGTGACCGATGTACTGGCCTCGGCTTTTGACAGCGCTGGCCAGCGATGCAGCGCCCTGCGTCTGCTCTGCGTTCAGGAAGAAAGTGCAGACCGCCTGCTGACCATGCTCGAGGGTGCCATGCAGGAGCTGCGGACTGGTACGCCAGAAAAGCCGGAGACCGATATCGGACCGGTGATCAGCGCAGAGGCTCACGCCATGATCTCGGCGCATATCGACGCGTTCCGGGCAAAAGGACATGACATCTACCAGACAACCGCTACCCCCGAAGCACAGAGCGGCACCTTTGTCCCCCCCACCCTTATCGAGATCGGCACGGTCTCTGATCTGGAGAGGGAGGTCTTTGGCCCCGTCCTGCATGTCCTGCGTTACAAACGTGAGACCCTGCCTGACGTCATGGCCGCCATCAATAGCACGGGATACGCTCTGACCTTCGGTGTTCATTCGCGTATCGATGATACGATAGAAACCCTGAAAACGCAGAGCCATGCGGGGAATATCTATATCAACCGCAATCTGGTCGGGGCCGTCGTGGGTGTGCAGCCCTTCGGTGGTCACGGCCTCTCAGGCACAGGCCCCAAAGCAGGTGGCCCTCTCTATCTGCGTCGACTGCTCGCAGAGCGTCCGGCACTCTCGCCGGCCTTCCTGCACAACCTTCCCGTCGAAGCCAAGCTCTTCGCTGACTGGGTCGCCACGACGCTTCCCACGATAACGCTCCCCGCCTGCGACAACACCCCTCTCGGCACATCCCTCTCGCTCACTGGCCCCGTGGGTGAAACCAACACATACTCCCTCGCCCCCCGAGGCACGGTGTTTTGTGCAGGCCCTACAACGGCAGATTTATGTGCTCAAATTCTGGCGGCATTGGCTGCAGGCAATCGCTGCGCCATTCCTTTGGCGCTGCTGCGCGCGCTGCCAGAACGCCCCCCCGGCCTGGAAGCTGCAGTGTTCCCCTTGCAAGACAATACGCTCATCGATGTCGCGCTGGGCAATGGCGATTCATCGTTCACAGCGGACCTGCTCCAGAATCTCGCCTCCCGCAAAGGCCAGATCGTCTCCCTTCATGGGCCTGACGCGTCAGGCAGCTATCCTCTCGAATGGCTGGTGCTCGAATATGCCTGCAGCACCAACACCACCGCCGCAGGTGGCAACGCTGCGCTCATGGCGCAGGTCTGACAATGAGTCCGTCGCAGGGATAAACCAGTTGCTGCGGCGGTTCAGAGCGCGTCCATGATCAGAGAGGCAACCCTCTCTGGAAAAACGATTTCGGCATCATGCGGTACGGCTTCGGTGTGATAGTGCCAATCCGACTGCGCTCTCGCATAGGCGCGGCTGGGCTCGATCGACCCTAAAGCCGGATTTTCATAGGCAATATAGGTAACAGACAGCCCCGTTCCGGCTGGCTGCTCCAGGCGTGCTGGCGTCTCATAAGTGCCTACGGGATGAGGGCGCAGATGCCGCATGAACCACGCTTTTCGATCAGCATCAGGCAGAAACACAGCATTTTCAGGGGGTACTGGAAAGGCAACATCTGCCCCACCGACACGGGCGCGCTCGCGCCGTATCGCTGCCATTCCCTTCGGTAGAATATCAAAGGCAGAGAGTCCCGGTTGTGCGATAAGGGCATCCAGATAGATGAGCTTCGCAATACGATCCCTCATCCGGTCAGCCACGCAGCTAACTACCATTCCGCCATAAGAGTGCCCCACGAGCGCAAAACGCGGCAGATCGAGCATGTCGATAACACTCAGCATATCCTCGATATGCGTCTCAAGTGTAATCTCGCGTGAGAGAAGATGCGCCCGATCGCCTGTCCCGGTCAGAGTTGGTGTGATGACCTGATGACCCGCATGCTGCAGAAAAGGCGCTACATAACGCCAGATCCAGCCACCACAATGCAGACCGTGCACCAGAACGATCGGCACTTTGGGTTCGGCCGCCGCAGCATCAGAAACCATACTAAACCCTGTCACAAACGGAATGACTGCAAGAACATCTCGACGCTGCATGAACGTGAGCCCTCTCTATGGCCCCATCCGGGTTTAATACTTTGTCATGAGATATTTCGCGGAAACAAGACCGGAGGCCATTCCTGCCGAGGATTTGATTATCCTGTACCTGGGTCGCGCTGATGGCGGTATTCGTGCCTGCTGTGAGGCAGTGAGCGTTTTCGACGCAGGATCAGGGGTTATCTGGGCTGCGCTCAACGCGAGCCATACGCGCGCGTAAGACGCCTCGTGCTGTGAAGCTGAGGCGTTGGGTAGGGATTTATGTCTGTATTGAGGGGTATTTTGGTTGCGGGGGCAGGATTTGAACCTGCGGCCTTCAGGTTATGAGCCTGACGAGCTACCGGGCTGCTCCACCCCGCGGGGGTGGTGGTGTGTTTTGTGGGGTGGATCAGGGGACCTGGCGGCGACCGACTTTTCCGCATCTTGAGATGCAGTATCATAGGCGCTGGGGCGTTTCACGGCCGAGTTCGGGATGGGATCGGGTGGAAGTCTCCCGCCATAGCCACCAGGTCTTCTGATCCACCCGACAACTGTGTGTCGGTGTGGAGGTTGGTGTTTTGTGTATGATGAGTGTGATTGCGTGGATGATTGCTATGCATGTGTATGCTCTCTTGTGAGAGCGTTGTGTGAGCGATATGGGCGATTAGGACCGGTTAGCTTCACGTGTTACCACGCTTCCACACCCGGCCTATTGACGTGATGGTCTTTCACGGCCCTGTGAGACCTAGTTTTGAGGTGGGTTTCCCGCTTAGATGCTTTCAGCGGTTATCCCGTCCATACTTAGCTACCCGGCTGTGCCGCTGGCGCGACAACCGGTACACCAGAGGTATGTTCATCCCGGTCCTCTCGTACTAGGGACAAATCCTCTCAAGTCTCATACACCCACGGCAGATAGGGACCGAACTGTCTCACGACGTTCTAAACCCAGCTCACGTACCACTTTAATCGGCGAACAGCCGAACCCTTGGGACCTGCTCCAGCCCCAGGATGTGATGAGCCGACATCGAGGTGCCAAACCTCCCCGTCGATGTGGACTCTTGGGGGAGATCAGCCTGTTATCCCTAGAGTACCTTTTATCCGTTGAGCGATGGCCCGTCCACGTGGGACCACCGGATCACTATGGCCGACTTTCGTCTCTGTTCGAGCTGTCACTCTCACAGTCAGGCGGGCTTATGCCATTGCACTCGACAGTCGGTTTCCGACCGACCTGAGCCCACCATCGCGCGCCTCCGTTACACTTTGGGAGGCGACCGCCCCAGTCAAACTGCCCACCATGCAGGTCCCGGACCAGGCTAGACTGGTCTCGGTTAGACATCAGAAAAATTCAGGGTGGTATTTCAAGGACGGCTCCACCGGTACTGGCGTCCCGGGTTCGTAGCCTCCCACCTATCCTACACAGGATGTCTCTGATGCCACTGCAAAGCTGCAGTAAAGGTTCATAGGGTCTTTCCGTCTGACCGCGGGTACCCCGCATCTTCACGGGGAATTCAATTTCGCTGAGTCGATGCTGGAGACAGTGGGAAGTCGTTACGCCATTCGTGCAGGTCGGAACTTACCCGACAAGGAATTTCGCTACCTTAGGACCGTTATAGTTACGGCCGCCGTTTACCGGGGCTTCAATTCAATGCTTGCACATCTCCTCTTAACCTTCCGGCACCGGGCAGGCGTCAGGCCGTATACGTCGTCTCTCGACTTCGCACAGCCCTGTGTTTTTACTAAACAGTCGCTACCCCCTGGTCTGTGCCACCCGCCTGTGGTTGCCCACGGACGGGTCTCGCTTATCCCGAAGTTACACGAGCAATTTGCCTAGTTCCTTCAGCATCGTTCTCTCAAGCGCCTTGGTATTCTCTACCAGTCCACCTGTGTCGGTTTCGGGTACGGTCTATACGCCAGAGCTATTTCCTGGAATGCTCCAAAAGCCTGGTCAATCCAATAAGACCAGACAACATATCGCATTCGTCACTTCTGGCAGGCCCAGTAATATTCAACTGGTTCCCATCGACTACGGCTTTCGCCCTCGCCTTAGGGGCCGGCTCACCCTGCGTGGATTAACCTTGCGCAGGAACCCTTGGACTTTCGGCGACAGTGTTTCTCGCACTGTTTGTCGCTACTCATGTCAGCATTCGCACTTCCGATATCTCCAGAGAGGGTCACCCCGTCTCCTTCGCAGACCTACGGAACGCTCCGCTACCGCGCATATCAAAGATATGCACCCACAGCTTCGGCACGTGGCTTGAGCCCCGTTACATTTTCGGCGCAGGGTTTCTATTAGACCAGTGAGCTATTACGCTTTCTTTAAAGGATGGCTGCTTCTAAGCCAACCTCCTGGTTGTTTTGGAATCCCCACATCCTTTCCCACTTAGCCACGATTTGGGGGCCTTAGCTGGTGGTCTGGGCTGTTTCCCTCTCGACAATGGACCTTAGCACCCACTGTCTGTCTGCCACGCTCATACTCCTCGGTATTCGGAGTTTGGTTAGGTTTGGTAAGACTTTGGGTCCCCCTAGCCCATCCAGTGCTCTACCCCCAGGGCAATACGTGACGATCTACCTCAATAGATTTCGCGGAGAACCAGCTATCTCCGAGTTTGATTGGCCTTTCACCCCTAGCCACAGCTCATCCCCGACTTTTTCAACAGGCGTGGGTTCGGCCCTCCAGTGCGTGTTACCGCACCTTCAGCCTGGCCATGGCTAGATCACTCGGTTTCGGGTCTTCTGCCAGCAACTCATTCGCCCTATTCAGACTCGCTTTCGCTACGCCTACACCTACCGGCTTAAGCTCGCTGCAAACAGAAACTCGCTGACCCATTATACAAAAGGTACGCCGTCACCCCATAAGAGGCTCCGACTGCTTGTAGGCATCCGGTTTCAGGTCTCTTTCACTCCCCTCATCGGGTGCTTTTCACCTTTCCCTCACGGTACTTGTTCACTATCGGTCATCAGGGAGTATTTAGGCTTGGAGGGTGGTCCCCCCATGTTCAGACAGGGTTTCACGTGCCCCGCCCTACTCGAGAACCATCATGAACACTACGCATACGGGGCTATCACCCATTATTGCCGGACTTTCCAGACCGTTCTGCTTCTTTCACAATGATTACTGGCCTGTTCCGCGTTCGCTCGCCACTACTAGCGGAATCTCTGTTGATGTCTTTTCCTCCAGGTACTGAGATGTTTCAGTTCCCCGGGTTCGCCTCATACCCCTATGTATTCAGGGCATGATACCTATCGCTAGGTGGGTTTCCCCATTCAGATATCCACGGATCAAAGCTTGCTCGCAGCTCCCCGTGGCTTTTCGCAGCGTGCCACGTCTTTCGTCGCCTCCTGATGCCAAGGCATCCACCGAATGCCCTTCTCATGCTCACACACTACACATGCACAGCAACCATCCACGCTCGCGCGCTTCAGAGTTTTCTGCGCAGAGAA